>NZ_CP017080.1:300000-1500000 GCF_001645685.2 Peribacillus muralis
GCTGTTCGCCCATTAAAGCGGTACGCGAGCTGGGTTCAGAACGTCGTGAGACAGTTCGGTCCCTATCCGTCGCGGGCGCAGGAAATTTGAGAGGAGCTGTCCTTAGTACGAGAGGACCGGGATGGACGCACCGCTGGTGTACCAGTTGTCTTGCCAAAGGCATAGCTGGGTAGCTACGTGCGGACGGGATAAGTGCTGAAAGCATCTAAGCATGAAGCCCCCCTCAAGATGAGATTTCCCATGGCGCAAGCTAGTAAGATCCCTGAAAGATGATCAGGTTGATAGGTCAGAGGTGGAAGCGTGGCGACATGTGGAGCTGACTGATACTAATAGATCGAGGACTTAACCAACGCTTTAAAAAAATGAAATACCTTCTTATTATCTAGTTTTGAAGGAATGAAGATTTCTTCTTGCATTTCAAAATCATATGTGTTATGATAAGAAATGTACTGAAAAAGATTATATGTTTGGTGGCGATAGCGAAGAGGTCACACCCGTTCCCATTCCGAACACGGCAGTTAAGCTCTTCAGCGCCAATGGTAGTTGGGGGTCTCCCCCTGTGAGAGTAGGACGCCGCCAAGCGATAATTAATTAAATTAATAATGCATCATTTATACCGTCGCGGGGTGGAGCAGTCCGGTAGCTCGTCGGGCTCATAACCCGAAGGTCGCAGGTTCAAATCCTGTCCCCGCAATCATGAAAAAAACGAAACTTATGTTTCGTTTTTTTGTTTTATCCGAAATCAAATAATAATGACTTTAACTTATTTGTTTCTTCTTTTGAAACAAGGTAAACTACATATAGAGCTCTTTGACTACGGTGATAAATATTTCGTTTCTGGTGGACATCAAAATCAGTAAGGAACGATTTTGCTAATAATGATAAAGGTGATTGATATATGCAGCATGTTGAATGGATTTCTCAAAATGAAGAAGAAACGGCTCTTTTTGCACAGAAGCTGGCCATAAGGCTATCAAGCAGTGATGTATTGGCTTTGGAAGGTGACTTGGGTGCAGGTAAAACGGCATTCACGAAAGGGCTGGCTAAAGGGTTAGGCGTTTCCAGAATGGTAAACAGCCCGACTTTTACGATAATAAAGGAATACATGGGGCGATTGCCTTTATATCATATGGATGTATACCGGGTAAGTGAATCCGAAGAAGATTTAGGCTTTGATGAATATTTTGAAGGTGATGGCGTGACTGTCGTTGAATGGGCCCACCTGATAAAGGATCAGCTTCCTGATGAAATCTTGACCATCTATATTTATCGTCTCGGTGATTCCAGCAGGCGGATTGTACTTGAACCTAAAGGCGAACGATATGTAACGATATGTAAGGAGATTATTTGATGAGAGTTTTAGCGATAGATACATCGAACTTCACATTAGGGATTGCTCTTGTGGACGAGAGTCAGGTAATTGGCGAGTACACGACAAATTTAAAGAAAAATCATTCGGTTCGGGTCATGCCGGCTATCCAGACCCTGCTCAAGGATTGTGATACTGCTCCAAAGGATTTGACCAAAATTGTGGTCGCGAAGGGGCCAGGTTCATATACAGGTGTAAGGATTGGTGTGACGATTGCCAAGACCTTGGCTTGGACGCTCCAAATTCCTTTATCAGGCGTATCGAGCCTGGAAGTGTTAGCAGCTAATGGACGCTATTTTAACGGGCTTATTTCTCCCTTGTTCGATGCAAGAAGAGGCCAGGTTTATACCGGGTTATACGATATGGAAAATAATCTGTTGAAAACGGTGATCGAAGATTGTAATATCTTATCCTCTGAATGGGCGAAACGATTGAAGGATTTGAATCGCCCCATTTTATTTGTCGGTCAAGACACGGATATCCATCGAGAGGCAATCGAGGAAGCATTGGGTGATTTAGCGGTATTTGCCCCGATACAGTCTTTCAACTCAAGACCTAGTGAGCTGGCCTTCCTTGGCCTTGATAAGACCGAGGAGGATATTCACCAGTTTGTACCGAACTATATACGCATGGCTGAAGCAGAAGCTAAGTGGCTTGAACAGCAGGGGAAATAAAAAAGGAAAGTGACCGATTATTATGAGTAAAACAATGACGTTCCGAAAGATGAAAACGGAAGATATCGATCAAGTGCTGCACGTGGAAACCCAGTCCTTTACTTTGCCTTGGAGCCGGGAAGCTTTTTATAATGAATTGAATCATAATCAATATGCCGTATACATGGTGATCGAGGACGAGGGGAAAATTGCCGGTTATTGCGGCGCATGGATCGTCATCGATGAATCGCACATTACCAATATTGCCATTCTGCCTGAATATCGCGGGCAAAAGCTTGGGGAAGCCTTGCTCAGGAAGATGATTGAAATCTCCATTGCCATGGGTGTGGTGAGGATGACGCTTGAAGTTCGTGTCAGTAATGGAGTGGCCATTTCCCTTTATGAAAAGCTAGGTTTTCAAAAGGGTGGAATACGGAAAAATTATTATACAGATAATTTAGAAGATGCTTATGTTATGTGGGTGAATTTTGCATGAAAACAGATCAACTTATATTAGGAATTGAAACGAGCTGCGATGAAACCGCGGCTGCGGTCATCAAAAATGGAACAGAGATATTAAGCAATGTCGTGGCTTCACAAATAGAAAGCCATAAACGTTTTGGCGGGGTCGTCCCTGAAATAGCCTCGCGTCATCATGTAGAGCAGATAACGATCGTACTTGAAGAAGCCCTGCTTCGGGCAGGTGTAAGCTATGAGGATTTGGATGCCATTGCTGTCACGGAGGGACCTGGTTTAGTGGGGGCGCTCCTGATAGGTGTGAATGCGGCTAAAGCTGTGGCTTTCGCACATGGAATACCGATTGTCGGGATACACCATATTGCCGGTCATATTTATGCGAATCGACTTATTCAGGAAATTGAATACCCTGCACTATCTTTGGTCGTTTCAGGGGGTCATACCGAATTGGTCCTTTTGGAAGAACCAGGCTCCTTCAAGGTGATAGGGGAGACGCGTGATGATGCAGCAGGAGAAGCTTATGACAAAGTGGCCCGGACTTTGGGGCTTCCTTATCCAGGAGGGCCGCATATCGATAGGCTCGCCCAAATGGGCTCACCTTCATTGAAGCTTCCACGGGCGTGGCTGGAAGGCAGCTATGACTTTTCCTTCAGCGGATTGAAATCCGCCGTGATCAACACTTTGCATAATGCAGAACAGCGAGGGGAAAAGATTGAACCTGAAGATTTGGCTGCCAGCTTCCAGGCAAGCGTTATAGAAGTGCTCGTCGTGAAGGCTGTGAAGGCTGCTAAAGAATATAAGGTTAAACAGGTGTTGCTTGCAGGGGGAGTGGCGGCGAATAAAGGCCTGAGGGAAGCGCTAACGGATGCTTTCTTGGAGTTGCCTATCGACCTATCCATCCCTCCCCTCTATCTTTGCACGGACAATGCGGCCATGATTGGAGCTGCTGGCAGTGTAATGTTCGAAAAGGGGAAGCGCTCCGGAATGGATTTGAACGGAAACCCTGGATTGGATATAGAAGTGTAGTAAAGAATGAGTAGACAGGATCCCTCAATCGGGATCCTGTTTTTGCCCTGTATCATTAAAAATAGAATATTCTGTGGATAAAGTTTTTTTGAAAATTAAATGGCATGTGTATAAACAGGTGATTATGTGGATAAGTGGATATGTTTCTGTGGATAATGTGTATAACTCTAATTATTCGCTTGTGCATGGTAATTGTTTTGTTAACAAGTTTGTGGATAACTTTAATCGTGCATTCCATTCAAAAAGAAAAGACCGAGTCATTAGACTCTGGTCTTTTGTCATTCTTCCAATTCTGCCCATTCTTCAAGAAGCTGATCCAAAGTTTCTTGTGCTTGATCGAGCTTTGTTTGGACCTCCATCACTTTTTCATGGTCCTGGAAAACATTTGGATCGCAAAGAAGTTCATTGCATTCGTTTATTTCGGCTTCAAGCTGCTCCATGGCCGCCTCGATTTCCTCTATCCGCCGCTTTCTTTGGCGTTCAGCCTTTTTTGCTTCCTTATCGATCTTGTAATTCGTTTTTTCGACAGCCACATTTACTGTTTTCGCTTGATTTTCCTGTTCAAGCGCCTTGATCTCCGCTTGCTCCTGTTTTTTCTCTACATAGTAATCATAATCACCGAGGAATTCCTCGTTGCCATCCTTGGAGAGTTCGATGACCTTCGTGGCTATGCGATTTATGAAATATCGATCATGTGAGACGAAGAGAATCGTACCCGGATAATCGATCAGTGCATTTTCAAGCACCAATTTACTGTCGAGATCCAGATGGTTCGTTGGCTCATCCAGTATCAAGAAATTCCCTTTTTCCATCATCATCTTGGCGAGCGCCAGCCGGGCTTTCTCCCCGCCGCTTAAAGTGGACACGGTTTTCAAAACATCGTCACCGCTAAAAAGGAAATTCCCGAGAACCGTGCGGATATCCTTTTCCGGTTTAAGGGGATAGTCATCCCATAATTCATTGAGTACGCGTTTATTGGAAATCAGGTTGGCCTGTTCCTGATCGTAGTAGCTGACCTCGACGTTCGTTCCGAAGCGGAAAGAACCGGCACGTGCAGGCAACTTAGAGATGATTGTCTTCAGCAGTGTCGATTTTCCAACGCCGTTCGGGCCGACTAGCGCAATACTTTCCCCTTTCGTCATCCGAGAGTTTATGTTTTTTGAGACCGTTTCATCCTCGTAACCGATCGCCAAGTCCTGGAGGTGGAGCACTTCGTTCCCGCTTTGTTTCTCAATCTGAAATGAAAAATTGGCAGATTTCTCATCACCTTGCGGCTTGTCCAGCACATCCATCTTTTCAAGCTGTTTGCGCCTGCTTTGGGCCCTTTTCGTGGTTGAGGCCCTTGTGATGTTCCGTTGGACAAAGTCGCGGAGCTTTTCGATTTCCCCCTGTTGTTTCTCGAACAGCTTCATGTCCCGCTCATAATCCTCGGCTTTTCCCTCCAGATAAGAACTATAATTGCCATAGTACTTTTTCATATTATTCCGGGAAATTTCATAGACCTGATTGACCACTTTATCGAGAAAATACCGGTCATGGGAAACGATAAGGACAGCTCCTTGATAGCTCTGTAAATATTGTTCCAGCCAGGAGAGTGTTTCGATATCCAAATGGTTCGTCGGTTCATCCAGGATCAATATATCAGGTTTCCTTAACAACAGCTTCCCTAACGCAAGCCTCGTTTTTTGCCCTCCGCTTAATGTGGAAATCAGGGTGGAGTAGTCAAAATCAGCAAACTGAAGGCCATGCAGTACGGAACGGATATCCGCTTCATACTGGTAGCCGCCTTTTTCCTTGAAGGCGACCATCAACGCGTCATATTCATTGAGCACTTTTTGGTAAACGACTTCATCCTCGAATACATCTGGCCTGGCCATATCAGCCTCAAGGCGGCGCAGTTCCTTCTCTTGATCGATAAGATCCTTGAATACGGTCAGCATTTCATCCCAGATGGTTAACTCGGATTCGAGGCCAGTATCTTGTGCCATGTAACCGATGGTGACACCTTTTGGCTTGATGATTTCACCGCCATCATGCGATAGTTGCCCGGCTATGATTTTCAGCAGCGTCGATTTACCCGCGCCGTTCCGCCCGACAAGGGCAATTCGATCTTTATTTTGAACTTCGAGCTTCATGTTTGATAAAATAAGTTCAGCTCCGTAATATTTTGATAGTTGATTGATTTGTAATAAAATCATAGTTTCACCTCAATTGATTATTTTAAGTGTAACGTATTATAGTTATTATCGGCAATAGCTTGGTTCCGGGCCAAAACAAGCTGTTACATAAAGTGGAATAATAGTGTATTATTTAGGAGGGGTTATTCAATGGCAGACTTGACGCATTTCAATGAACAAGGCAGGGCCAAAATGGTCGACGTGAGTGCCAAGCCGGAAACGACCCGGACGGCAACGGCTCGTTCGAGCATTTTAGTGAACGCTGAAATATATGAAGCGATCATCAACCAGAATATGAAAAAGGGTGATGTATTGGCTGTCGCGCAAGTTGCGGGCATCATGGCCAGCAAGAATACGTCCAATATCATCCCGATGTGCCATCCCATTGCACTGCTGGGCGTCAATATAGCCTTTGATTGGGAAAAGGAACAACAGGGATATCGCCTTGGGATTGAAACGGAAGCTAAGACCAAAGGGAGTACAGGTGTGGAAATGGAAGCGTTAACAGCTGCATCCGTCACTGCCCTAACTGTATATGACATGTGTAAGGCCTTGGATAAGGGCATGGTGATCGGGCCTACATTCTTAGTTGAGAAAACAGGTGGAGTATCCAGCAGCGATTATAGAAGACAAGTAAATCAAACAAATAGAGATTGAAAAGCATGTGTGAAGGCGGGGAAGAATGATGAACCATGACCCAAAGATACCGCAGGCAACTGCCAAAAGGCTGCCACTGTACTATCGATTTTTAAAAAACTTACACTCCTCGGGAAAACAAAGAGTTTCCTCGGCAGAGCTAAGCGAAGCTGTAAAAGTGGATTCTGCTACCATTCGTCGCGACTTTTCCTACTTTGGCGCGCTTGGGAAAAAAGGCTACGGCTACAATGTAAATTATTTATTATCCTTCTTTAGAAAAACACTGGACCAAGATGAACTGACGAAAGTCGCTTTAATCGGGGTAGGGAATTTAGGGACCGCGTTCCTGAATTACAATTTCATAAAAAATAATAATACAAAGATTGAAATGGCATTTGAAGTTTCGGAAGACAAGGTTGGAAAGCAAATAGCCGATGTGCCGATCTATCATATGGATCAAATCGATACACTATTGCAGGAAAATAATATAACGGCTGCCATATTGACAGTCCCTGCACAAGTGGCGCAAACGATCACCGATCGCCTGGTCAAAGCCGACATTAAAGGGATATTGAATTTCACGCCTGCAAGGCTGACGGTACCCCCATCCATAAGGGTGCACCATATTGACCTTGCAGTGGAGCTCCAATCGCTCATCTACTTTTTGAAGCATTATCCGGTAGTGGAAGAAGCTGCAGTGGAAGAATGAAATGAAAAAAAACGCTGCACCTTCGCAGCGTTTTTTTATTTTTTCTTATTTTTTTGCGCGGCCTTGATCTTAAAATGGACCATGATCATCCTTAGGCCCGATCCGAAATCAAGCGTCGCAATAAGGACAAGTATGTAGGCGAAGATTCCCCATCCAGAGGAATTGACGGTTTGAACCGCAATTCCCGTAAAAAGGACACCTAAGCCAGCATAAATGATTCCGATGAATAATGGTGATTGTCGTTTCATAATAAACCTCCGATGAAGGCTTGTGCAGTATCCAGCATCTTCTCAATTTGCTCGCGATTCACGACTTGTATGATGATAACAAGCGTATTCATCGCAATATGTGCGCTCATGGACACGAGGATGCGGCCTGTTTTCGCATAAAGATAAGCAAAGGTCAACCCCATTGCCGTATATAAAAGAAGATGCTCCAATTCACCATGCGCCAAGCCGAAAATAACCGAGCTGAGTACAGCGGAAATGAAGAAGTTAAACCGTTTATGAAGTGATCCGAAAATGATCTTCCGGAAAATGATTTCTTCCAAGATTGGTGCAATTACTGAAGTGACGAAAATGACCATGGGGACTTTGTAAATGATTGCAATGAGCTGCTGCGTATTTTCGGATTCACGCTGTACGCCAAGACTTTGCTCAATGATTCCAGCAACCGCTTGAGCAGTTAATGCCAGGAAGACTCCTGCTATCGCCCATAAGATGGATGTGCGAACGGAGGCTTGGTTGCTTGTGTCCATTTTTTCCTTCATATCTTTTCTCATTAAAAAAAGAATCAAGGCTAATGCGACGAAAAAGCTGAATACGATCCAGTATGCTGCAGACTTTTGCTCAAGCTCATCAGCATTCATACCGCTTGAAGCCCCTATCAGCATGAAAATGGGTATCCCGACAATACTGGATAATTGCATGGCAATGTAAGTGATGATGACGAACCAATATTCTTTTTTCAAAAATGAAAACTCCTTTAATTTAGTCGCCCATTTCGCCTGAAAATGTTCCTGACAGGGGGACAATCTATAAACGCATACTCCAAAATGGTATCAAATATTGAGGCAGAACACCACTCAAAGGTACCCCCGTAAAAACATTTCCGTATCTAATCATTATGTTAATGTAGTATACCCGGAATTTATCAGAAATTAATAAAAAATTTTCGATAAGATACTTGCAAAAAAGGCTCGGTTTATTTAATATTATAAATGTGTTAGCACTCGATGATGAAGAGTGCTAATAATCATGAAGCAAATATCAAGAGAATATGAGGAGGGTGTTTCACTTGTTAAAACCATTAGGTGATCGCGTTATTATTGAACTAGTTCAATCTGAAGAAAAAACGGCAAGCGGTATTGTTCTTCCTGATACTGCACAAGAAAAGCCACAAGAAGGTAAGGTAGTAGCAGTCGGTACTGGCCGTGTCCTTGAAAATGGCGAACGTGTTGCTTTAGAGGTTGCCCAAGGCGATCTAATTATCTTCTCAAAATATGCAGGTACTGAAGTTAAATACGAAAATACCGAATACTTAATTTTACGTGAAAGCGACATTTTGGCTGTTATCGGCTAATTATACATCATACTTAACTGAACGAAAATTTTCTTAAAATTTTAGGGAGGTACTTAAAAATGGCTAAAGAAATCAAATTTAGTGAAGAAGCACGCCGCTCCATGCTTCGTGGTGTGGATGCACTTGCAGATGCAGTGAAAGTAACGCTTGGACCAAAAGGCCGTAACGTGGTTCTTGAGAAAAAATTCGGTTCGCCGCTTATCACGAATGACGGTGTGACGATCGCTAAAGAAATCGAACTGGAAGATGCATTCGAAAACATGGGTGCGAAACTGGTTGCTGAAGTAGCAAGCAAAACAAACGACGTAGCTGGTGACGGTACAACGACTGCAACGGTTCTAGCGCAAGCGATGATCCGTGAAGGGTTGAAAAACGTTACAGCTGGTGCGAACCCAATGGGTATCCGCAAAGGGATCGAAAAAGCGGTCAACTCTGCCATCGCAGAATTGAAAGCCATTTCCCAACCTGTCGAAAACAAGGAATCGATTGCACAAGTTGCTGCCATCTCTTCAGCTGATGAAGAAGTGGGCCAACTGATTGCCGAAGCGATGGAGCGCGTTGGTAACGACGGCGTCATCACGATCGAGGAGTCCAAAGGTTTCACGACAGAATTGGACGTAGTAGAAGGTATGCAGTTCGATCGCGGATATGCCTCTCCTTACATGGTTACTGATTCAGATAAAATGGAAGCGGTCCTTGAAAATCCATATATCTTGATCACTGACAAAAAAATTACGAATATCCAAGAAATCCTTCCTGTACTTGAGCAAGTGGTACAACAAGGAAAACCGCTATTATTGATTGCTGAAGATGTAGAAGGCGAAGCACTTGCAACTCTTGTAGTGAACAAACTTCGTGGAACATTCAATGCAGTTGCGGTTAAAGCACCTGGTTTCGGTGACCGTCGTAAAGCAATGCTGGAAGACATCGCAGCTCTTACAGGCGGCGAAGTGATCACTGAAGAAATCGGACTCGACCTTAAAACTGCAACAATCGATTCTCTAGGCCGTGCGTCTAAAGTGGTTGTTACAAAAGAAAACACAACGATCGTTGAAGGATCTGGGGATACAGCGCAAATTCAAGCTCGTGTAAACCAAATCCGTGTTCAATTGGAAGAAACGACTTCTGAATTCGACCGTGAAAAATTACAAGAACGCCTTGCTAAATTAGCTGGCGGTGTAGCGGTAATCAAAGTCGGTGCAGCTACAGAAACAGAATTAAAAGAACGTAAACTTCGTATTGAAGATGCATTGAACTCCACTCGTGCCGCTGTTGAAGAAGGTATCGTAGCCGGTGGTGGTACAGCACTTCTTAACGTATACAATAAAATCGCTGAAATCCAAGCGGAAGGCGACGTAGCAACAGGCGTGAAAATCGTCCTTCGTGCAATCGAAGAGCCTGTACGCCAAATCGCTCACAACGCTGGACTTGAAGGCTCTGTAATCGTTGAACGCCTAAAAGGCGAAGCGGTAGGCACTGGCTTCAACGCAGCTACTGGCGAATGGGTCAACATGATCGCATCCGGTATCGTCGATCCAACTAAAGTAACTCGTTCAGCTCTACAAAACGCTGGATCAGTTGCAGCCATGTTCCTAACAACAGAAGCTGTCGTTGCGGACAAACCAGAACCAGCAGGCGCTGGCGGCATGGGCATGCCTGACATGGGCGGCATGGGTGGAATGGGCGGCATGATGTAATCAACGCTTAAATCCTCTAATAAAGGATTTAACGAGATTCAGAATGAATGCTCACCAAACACGTGAATATCTTTAAAGTTGAGGCCTCCCACAGTTTACTGTGGGGGGCCTTTCCTTCGGAATTTTGAGGGTTAATAGAAGCATTATCTGAATCGGAACTCTTCTTTGCAATCTATTTCGTTGTCTCATCTATATGAGTAGAATTTGAAGCATCAGAATCGAAAGTATTAAACCCATTCAAATCAATAAAATGAGCAATTACATCCTTATCTTTGTCAGCAATAATGAGGTTAAAGCCAGATAAGTTGTTTTTTATTTTCTCCAATTCTTTTGTCGTTAAATCGATGTTTATTTTGAATGGAGTTTGATATGTAGTTTTGTGATCTTTAGGTTGCTCTGCCAACACTGATTCACTGGTTGTCTTATGAAAAATATCGTATACTGCTTCAGGGTACTCCAGTGAAAAGTACAGCTTTTGGGTGTTTTCCTGTAAGATTTCGTATATTTCCAGATTTATTTCGTAATTCATAAGTAATGTTAATTCCTTATTCTCAGGAATATAATTCATTTCAAACTTTGTGATGCTAAACTTAGGGGGAAGCAGCTTGTTTTCTAATGATTTGTTTTTTTGATTCGATGATTTATTCTGTTTAGTCTCGATTGGATTGTCGACAGATTTTTCACTTGTCTTATCTGCAGTACTGCACCCCATTAGAAGGAACAGACAAATGATAAAAGGACAAGTATACTTTGGGAGCATATTTTACCACCTCTTTATATTAGTGATAAATAAAGACATCAAGGAAAAATCCCGAAAATATTCGCCTTATGTTGAATAAGGGATTTTACCGGTTGCTGTGATTACATTTGATAAACTTATATAACCGAATATATCTATTTTTGGATGTCACTTCATTGTTAACGGTATGTTAAATACTAGGAATAATCAATATTTAATTTTAAATGAATTTTGAAATGCTAGTATCAAAACATATAAAATCAGTGCAACTAATATTTTTAGGGAGGAAAGGAGTTTATTCAGAATGCTTTCTTTAAGAAATGTTCAAGCTACGGATTTAGAACAGCTTTTATCCATTGAGAATGAAGGCTTTTCAATGGAAGAAGCTGCCACAAAGAAAGCGTTTGTGGACAGGATCAAGCTGATATCCGACACCTTTATCGTGGCAGAAAAGGAAGGGAAAATCCTTGGTTATATTAATGGTCCCATCATTGATCTGCCTTATATAACGGATGATCTTTTTGAGGAAATCAAAGAGAATCCAAAAACAGGAGGATATCAGAGCATCCTAGGGTTAGCTGTGTCCAAGAAGGCTAGAAATCTGGGGATTGCGAAGACTTTATTGGAGAAAATGGAATCACTTGTAGATGAAAATGACAGAAAGGGAATCACTTTAACTTGTAAACAGGAATTAGTTCCTTTCTATGAAAAATTGGGATTTGTTAGCCATGGCCTGTCTGAATCGCAACATGGGGGAGCCAGCTGGTTCAACTTGGTCAAATTTAGAGAGGATAAGAATTGATTCGTACAGGTGCGTCCGTATTAAAGATTAGCCAGTGGGGCGCAAGGTGAAAACACTCGATAAAAAGCCGCTTCATTAATAAAAGTTTTTCCTTTTCGTGAAATTTTTGATAAAATTCACTCTACAAAGCTGATAATTAATAATTCCCTATTGTCTGAAAATAAAAGGGGTGGTATATTATTAATATTCCTTTGGAAACGATTTCATGATATAAGCTTCTGCAAGTGCTCCTTGTTGGTCCCTTATATCGTCTGTTATTATGATTGAAAGGAATTCAATGGTATGTATGAAAAAGAAACGATTTTTATAACTGGTGATGCGAAGTCGTCACAAAATAACCCGATTACCATGAAATTCAGTCAATATTTTTTGGCATTGGTAGTCGATCGAAGAGATGGCAAAATTATTGATGTGGATTGCTCGGCGACAGTGGATTTAACCATTCGCTTTGTGAAATCAATTTTTATTGGACGTCATGTGGATGATTCGTCCATTGTAGAAGATATTACCAACCGTTATTTTGGTTCTTCCCAAAAGGCGATGGTTGTCGCTTTTCAGGATGCTCTAAAGAAATATCAAGCTATAACTGCTTTGTCTAAATAAACCTAGACAAAATCCAGTCTAACGATTTTTTGTTAGGCTGGATTTTTTTGTCTTTTTAAGGAGGATATATCAATGATTCAAGATGGATTCATGTATTTCAGTGTATTAGTTGCTTTTGCAGCTTTAATGGTTGCGTTTGAGAAGAAATTCAATACCAATCGCTTTTTAAAATTTATACCGGGTATTGTTCTTATTTACATCGGTTCTGCGATCATGCAAACTTGTGGTCTCTTTGCAGATAATGAGTCCACAGCGACTGTTTATTCCAGTGTAAAAGGAGCCTTGCTTCCCGCTATGCTGGCCATCATGTTATTGAAGTGTGACATACGCAGTATTATCAAACTAGGACCGCGGATGCTTGGCGGGTTTTTAGTAGCTGTTGTCAGTATTATGATTGGCTTTATCATAGTCTATATCTCTTTTCAACACTTTTATATTAAAGATACGTGGAAGGCATTTGGGGCACTTGCAGGAAGCTGGACAGGTGGGTCAGCAAACATGGTAGCCCTTCAAGGCATATTGAAAGTGCCGGAGAATATCTTTGGTTATGCCTTAATGATGGATACAATTAATTACGCAGTTTGGGTCATGTTCATGTTTTGGCTTGTTCCATTTGCGAGCAAGTTTAATAGCTGGACGAAGGCGGATACAAGCTTTATTCAAAAAGGATTTGAGGAAGCGGCTGCAGCAAGTTCCGAAGAAAAGACGGGAGTACAATTCCAGCATATGTTGTATTTACTGGGTATTGGTTTATTCATTTCAGCTCTATCTACCTTTGCAGGTCAACATCTTCCTGAAATAGGTGCGGTAATTAATGGGACAAGCTGGACAATCATGCTTGCTTCAATTATCGGTTTAATTTTAGGACAAACACCAGTTGCCAAGATTCCGGGTGCATTGGATGTTTCCAATGTGATGCTATATGTTATTGTTGCACTCATTGCCTCGCAATCGGATTTTTCAAATATTGCGCAAGCACCGATTTATCTTGTCTCTGGATTCTTGATCATGTTGATCCATTTAATCATCATGCTATTGTTAGGGAAACTCTTTAAATATGATTTATTTACACTTGGCGTGGCAAGCCTTGCTAACATCGGCGGGATGGCATCAGCGCCAATGTTAGCTGCATCATATAGCCGCGCACTCATTCCAGTTGGTGTGATCATGGCATTAATCGGATCATTCCTTGGAACCTATTTTGGTATGATTGTTGCTAAAATATTAAGTATTTTCTAAAAGGGTTATAAAAAAGTGGAAAGGAAATGAGTATTGTGATCATACGAGACTTACAAGTCAATCGTCGTAAGGTTTCCTTGCGTGTACCCTTTAAAACCGCATTAAGAACAGCAACGGAAATTGAAAATATCGAAGTTTCATTAACACTTGAAAATGGCATGATTGGCAAGGGGGCAGCAGCACCAACCTTCATCATTACGGGAGACTCATCAGAGGGCATTGAAGCGGCTCTAATTGGGCCAATAAAAAATGAACTTGTCGGCTCTGATATTACTCATTTTCAAACGCTCCTTCAAAGAATCCAAACCTGCTGTGTCGGGAATACAAGTGCCAAAGCAGCTGCTGACATTGCTGTACACGATGCTTATTGCAAGCTATTAAATATCCCTTTGTATGCTTTTCTTGGCGATAAAAAGAACTTGAAAACATGTATGACAGTTGGGGTAGATACACCAGAAAAAATGGCATCAGATGCCAGCAAAAGTGTTGATGATGGCTTTCAAACCTTAAAAGTGAAGGTTGGAGCAAATCCAGAGCTTGATATTGCACGTATCGAAGCCATCCGTGATGGTATACCAAAAACGATTAAGCTTCGTCTCGATGCCAACCAAGGCTGGAGACCCAAACAAGCCGTACAGCTGATTAACGAGATGGAACGAAAAAAGTTTAACATTGAATTCATCGAACAGCCTGTAGCAAGCTATGATCTGGAGGGACTTAAATTCGTCACGGAACGAGTGGGGCTTCCAATTATGGCGGATGAAAGTCTCTTTTCGACCAAAGATACGTTGAAACTTGTCGCTGGTCGATATATTGATCTATTAAATATTAAATTGATGAAATGTGGGGGAATCTCACAAGCATGGAATATTGCGAGTATCGCCGAAGCAAATGGAGTCGCTTGCATGATTGGAAGCATGATGGAACCAGCCCTTTCTGTTGGAGCTGCAGCCCATTTTGCGGCCTCACATCCTAATGTGAAATACTTTGATCTGGATGCACCGCTTTGGCTTTCGGAAAAACCGGATGTACTTATCTATCACGGGGAAGAAATTCAATTATCGGATTTGCCTGGGATTGGTGGGGTCTAATTTGAGTAGTGGAAACGATGTATTAGTAAATTAATAGTTACAAGGATACAATCTTAAAATTAAAGTAGGGAGGACTTGGATTATGAAACGTTTCATTTTAACGATTATTTCCATTATCCTAGTAGGATTTGGTACGAATGTACAAGCAGACGCGAAAGAGAAAAAATTGGATGAAACCGCTTATGTTGATGTCTCAGTAGCCACACTTTGGACAGCTCCAAATATTTTACGTCCCGTTGATGAACCATCTGCTGCCAACCCAGTGAATATGAGAAAGTGGACGAGTGCTATGACACTTGAGCAGCAATTGCAATTATCCGCTGACGGAATGCTGGAAACTCAAGCTCTTTACGGAAATAAAGTGACCATTCTTGAAAGACAAGGTGAGTGGGTGAAAGTAGCTGTTGCGGGTCAACCAACCCCAAGAAATGATTTAGGATACCCTGGTTGGATGCCAGCATCCCAATTAACCTATAGCAAAAAGTTTGCAAAGGCAGAAAATCAACCTTTCATTATGATTACCGAACCTACAACCTTTCTTTATCCATCACCATCTTTTAAAGAAAAAAATTTAGAAATTAGCTACAATACTCTCCTTCCCTATGAAGGCGAAACCAAAAATGCTTATAAAGTACTCAAACCAAATGGCAAAAAGGCTTTTGTAAAAAAGGAACACGCCAAATTGTTTAGCTCAATAGCTGAAATTCCTGCGCCAACAGGGGAAAAGTTAGTAGAAACAGGAAAAAAATTTCTTGGATTGCATTATTTATGGGCCGGCATGAGCGGCTTTGGTTTTGATTGTTCAGGATTTACCTTTACGATGTATCAATCATACGGAATTACCATACCAAGAGATTCCAGTGTCCAAGCAAAAAATGGTGTATCAGTTGAACTTGATGATCTCCAGTCTGGGGACTTACTTTTCTTTGCTCATGATAATGGAAAAGGAAGTGTACACCATGTAGCCATGTACGCGGGAAATGGTATGATGATTCACTCGCCAAACTCAAAGAAAAATGTTGAAATCATTCCTGTTGATACTAAAGGGTATATAGAGGAATTATCAGGTGCAAGAAGGTATTTGCCTTAATAAGAAATTTGAAAAGTAAGGAAATTGACGGTGAATCTCCCTCAAAGGCTGTAGAGAAAGTATTACCCGAAAATATAAAGAGTGCGTGTGCCGCTGAAGATAACAAGTAGATTGATATTTTATGGTGTAGCACCTGTTTAAGACAGGTGCTATTAATATTTTTAGGGAGGCTTTCTTTAAGAAATGTTCAAGCTACGGATTTAGAACAGCTTTTATCCATTGAGAATGAAGGCTTTTCAATAGAAGAAGCTTGCCACAAAGGAAGCGTTTGTGGACAGGATCAAGCTAATATCCGACACCTTTATCGTGGCAGAAAAGGAAGGGAAAATCCTTGGTTATATTAATGGTCCCATCATTGACCAGCCTTATATAACGGATGATCTTTTTGAGGATATCAAAGAGAATCCAAAAACAGGAGGTTATCAGAGCATCCTAGGGTTAGCTGTGTCAAGAAGGCTAGAAATCTGGGGATTGCGAAGACTTTATTGGAGAAAATGGAATCACTTGTAGATGAAAATGACAGAAAGGGAATCACTTTAACTTGTAAACAGGAATTAGTACCTTTTTATGAGAAATTGGGATTCGATAGTCACGGCCTGTCTGAATCAAAACATGGTGGAGTAAGCTGGTTTAACTTGGTTAAATATAGAGAGGGGAGAGAAAAGTAGTCGCTATGCGAATTACCAAGTTGGAGGTCAGAATTTAACTCGAAAAATATTTAAATAAAGCAAATTTTGGCTTCCCACAGCTTCCTGTGGGAGGCCTTCTGTTTATGTGAGAATTTTGGTTTGCCACGATAAGGACAAGAAAACCTAGGTCAACCCTCTAGAAATAAATACAAATATAAGTTTTTTTAAGGAATTGCATCAAAAATCAAGGACCTCCTGTTACTAAAATATAATTAATTCCTTTCGAAAAAAACAAGACTTTCAAATAGTTCGTTCGTTATCTTACTGTTCGAAAGGATACCTCGATCCGGTGAAGTGAAATAAAATAAGTAACTGTCAATAGAAGAGGGACCTGCTCTATTGCAGGTTTTTAAGATATAAGTAAATAATTATCTGGACTATTGGTTAATTGTGGTATATACTTTTATCGTTAGGAACATACGTTCTTTATTTTGAGGAGATAGCTTTTGATTTGGAAAAGAATAGAATGTCATGCAATTTATAATGAAGACCTTGAAACTGCTAATAACTAAGAAAATTGTGATTGGAGTGTTATTGGATGAAAATAAAAAAAGTTTATCTTTATGTATTTAATACAATGTCAGACTGGGAATATGGATATTTAATTGCTGAACTAAACTCAGGAAGATATTTCAAAAAGGATTTAGCACCTTTAAAAGTAATTACAGTAGGAGCTAATAAAGAAATTATCACTACAATGGGAGGACTGAGTATAAAACCAGATATTATTCTTGAAGAATGTACTCTTGACAGTAAAGATCTTGTAATTCTACCTGGAGGGAATACTTGGGGAGAAGCTATTCATCAACCTATCTTGAGAAAAATTGGCGAGGCTTTAAAGCTTGGCACTATCGTTGCTGCAATTTGTGGTGCAACTGAAGGACTAGCGAATATGGGATACCTAGATACTAGAAAGCATACAAGCAATAGCTTAGATTATATTAAAATGGTCTGTCCTAATTATAAAGGAGAAAATTTTTATGAGATGGAATCTGTGGTAGCTAGTGAAAATTTGGTTACTGCATCAGGATTAGCTCCTTTGGAATTTGCGATGGAAGTACTGAAAAAATTAGATGTATTTGCACCAGATACATTACATTCATGGTATAACCTAAATAAGACTCACAAACCTGAATACTTCTTCCAATTAATGAACTCAATAAATAAATGAGTTTAAAAAATCAACTTAGCAGTTTTATATTTGTTGAAATAAAAACCATGCTTTAGACGATGTCAAAGCATGGTTTTTGTATATAACTTAAAATTTTAGGAAGTTAATAGAGATTGTGGATAAATTACACTTAAACTAGTGGGTTCGATAGCAAAAGATCGGAGCTGCCTTTATTAAGGCGGATTTTTCTTATGGCACTATCGGGCAGGTTAGTGGAATAACTGAAAAGATAAAAGCTGAGGTGTCAAATATATGGATGACATTATAAAAAATCTTCAAGACAGAGTAAAGTTTCTGCAAAACGCTACTAAAATTAAAAAACTATCAAAAGGGTACTCTCCCGATAAAAAATATGTGGTTTATGTTGACGATAACAAATTTTTGTTAAGGGTATATGATATGGAGGGCTATGAAAAGAAGAAGAAAGAGTTTCAAATATTACTAGAAATGAAACAGTTTAATGTTCAATCATCACAACCGATTGATATTGGTATTATTGAAGCATTAAACACCGGTTATAATATTTACTCTTATATCGATGGAATAGATGCAAAAGAGGCAATTCATACACTTAAAGAAGAAGAACAATATAAAATGGGAATGGAAGCAGGTATACAATTATCGAGAATGCATTTATATGAAGCACCTTCAACAGTTAAACCTTGGTATGATCGGGCGATGGATAAGCATTATAGATATCTAAATGCTTACAAATCTTGTGGTATAAAGATTAAAAATGATGAAAAGATTATTGATTTTATTGAAAAGAATAAACATCATATGAAAAATCGTTCCAATCACTTTCAGCATGATGATTTTCATCTGGAGAATATCATTGTGAAGGATAAGCAGTATGCTGGTGTAATTGATTTTAATAATTTTGATTGGGGAGACCCCTTTCATGACTTTGTAAAAGTAGCATTATTTCAAAGGGAATCAAGCGTTCCATTTTCAATTGGACAAATTGAAGGATATTTTGGTGGTAGTGTTCCTGAAGATTTTTGGATGCTTTATTCTATCTATACAGGAATGGTTATCTTTTCATCAATTGTATGGTCTTTACGATTTGCAACAGATAATTTAGATGCAATGATAACACGATTATACGTTGTGCTGGAAGACCACAAAAACTTTGAATTACTAAAACCTACATGGTATGAACCAAATAAGTTATTGAGCTAACGAGTGGGTTAGCTGAAGATCGGAGCGGTTTTTAAGGCATCTTTAGTTCCATAAGAAAATGAGTTTCCAAATCCAAATGATCACCGATTTTTCAGTACGAATAAATATTCTTATAGCTTCTAAAGCTTGATTGCGTACCTCATCCATCGAATACAATTCAGCATAATCTAACAAACGGGTAAAGTAATCACAGGGGTATACAAAGTCCTTGCTACACCTAGAATCCTGACACCAAGCCTAATTGGAGTGTTCTAATAATCCCTCGAATAAGTGCAGTGCTAGTCAGACTATGAAACTAAGAGCTATCTATATCTGGGGAAACAGATTATAATTAAAGGAAATAATGTTGTAAAAAAAAGGCAGGCAAGCATCGATGAATAATTTTAGATTTGGGATACGCCAGAAGATTATTACTGGCTATATAGTCGTGATTATTTGTTTAATTGCGTCTATTTGGGCTGTAACGAAACAGTTAGATACGATGAATACGGAAAGAAACTTTATCGTCGAGCATGATTTCGCGGTTAGGGATATCACAAACCGAATTGAAAAAGATCTTTTAAAGCTGGAGTCGGACCAGAGAGCGTATATCATTACGGGAGAGCAGAGCTATTTAGAGCCGTATAATGAAATGCGTTCCCAATTGACAGGAGACTATAATGCACTTAGGGAGCTTCTATCCGACAATCCGAAACAGCAAAAAAAGCTTGATTCGATTAATGAAAACATCAAGCGATGGGTGGCGGTCGCAGGTGACCCGTTCATTAAGCTTAAGGAGCAGAACGATACAGCGGGTATTCGCGAATTTTTTAAAGAAGAACGGGGAAAAGAAGAGATCGAAAACGTCTTGATCCAATTTGAAATATTCCGAAACAAGGAAAAAGCGCTCACGGAACAACGTGCGGAGAGTTTGAACGATCAGAACCAGTATCTGAAAATTGGTCTCTTTAGCATGTTGGCCTTCGTCATCATTGCCTCTGTTGTCCTGGCGATGATTATTTCTGGATCCATCCTCAAAACGTTAAAAGCGGTTGTGGCAAGCATTCGTGCAATGGCCAACGGCAGTGACTTGAGCGGGCGGATTCACGTTAAGACCAACGATGAGATTCGGGATCTTGGAGAAGCGACGAACGAACTTCTGAATTCATTCGAAGAACGGGATTGGCTGCAAACGAGTGTTACAAAAGTTGTAAGTGAGAACCAAGGTATATCTTCATTGGAGAACCTTGCGGAGACATTTCTATCAGGTGCCGCTCAAATAACGGGATCATCATTTGGAGCTTTTTATAGTAAAGAAGGAAAAGAGAAAGGGACTAAGTTCGTAAAAAAGGCTTCCATTGCAGAATACGCGGATGATGCAGGAAGAGAGAGTTTCAATCTCGGACAAGGTTTGATCGGACAATGTGCACTTGAAAAACGGATACAAGTGATCAATGGAATGGAAGCAGACTATCAGTTGATTTCATCTGGATTGGGAGAAACGAAGCCAAGAAGCATTCTGATCGCTCCAATCATTCATGAAGAGGAAGTTCTCGCCGTATTTGAACTTGCGAGCCTTAATGATTTTACGGGACAGCATATCGCTTTTATAGATACTGTACTTGAAACATTCGGGTTAACAATCAATAGTGTCATTGACCGAATGGAGATTGCACGATTATTAACTGAATCTCAGGCGATGACCGAAGAACTTCAGGCACAATCCGAAGAATTGCAGAGTCAGTCTGAGGAACTGCAGATGCAGTCAGAAGAATTACAGATGATCAATGAGCAGCTGAAAAATCGTTCACAAGAAGCGGAAGAAAAGTCAAAAGATCTTGAAAGCGCAAAGATAGATCTTGAAGAGAAGGCGAAACAGCTTACGATTAGTTCTAAATATAAATCGGAATTTCTGGCGAACATGTCTCATGAACTACGCACTCCGTTAAATAGTATTCTGATCTTATCTGAGATGCTTACTGAAAATAACAATCGTTCTCTATCAGAAGAAGAATTAGAGTTTGCCGGAGTCATACATTCTTCTGGGCAAGACTTGTTAAACTTGATCAATGATATTCTAGATCTTTCAAAAGTTGAAGCTGGAAAGCTTGAGCTTACGCTAAGTGAAGTGAATTTAAGTGAACTTCCTTCCAGCTTAGAAAGGAATTTTTCACATATTGCGAACAAGAAGGGCCTTGAATTTAATATAAATATGAGCCCGGACGTACCGACCATTTTCCAAACCGATGAGAAGCGTTTCCAGCAAATCATTAAAAACCTGCTCTCGAATGCCTTCAAATTCACAGAGAAGGGCTCTGTATCCGTCCAAATCAAGAAAGTGCTGACGAACGTAAACTACACGGGTGTCGATTATTGGCTAGAGATTTCGGTTACGGATACGGGAATTGGTATTCCAAAAGAAACACATGCCCTGATCTTTGAAGCATTCCAACAAGGAGAAGGAGATACGAGTAGAAAATATGGTGGTACAGGTCTAGGGTTGTCCATCAGCAATGAATTTTCCAAACTTTTAGGAGGCAGAATCCAGCTTGATAGTGAAGAAGGGAAAGGGAGTACGTTCGCTCTTCTCATTCCGAGTATTACCGAAGAAAGTATCTCTCGTGAAACATTTTTAGAAGCATCGGCAGAAGTAGCAGCAACTCTTGAACAGTCTAATCCAGCAATAGCGGCAAATCCGATAGTGGAACATACCAAGCCATTTGAACAATTGGCCGATGTAAATAATGTTTTTTATGGTAAGACGGTTCTGATCACCGATGACGATAACCGTAATATTTTTGCATTAAGAAGAGCTCTTGAAAGTAAAGGGATGAACATCCTCATTGCGAATAATGGTCTGGAATGCCTGGATGTTCTAGAGGATAACAAAGGTATCGACCTCATCCTGATGGATATCATGATGCCTGAGATGGATGGCTATGAAACGATGAAGCGGATTCGTGACATAAAAGAGTTAGCGGACATTCCAATTATCTCCCTGACTGCAAAAGCGATGAAAGATGACCGGAAAAAATGCCTGGAATCAGGTGCTTCAGACTATATTAGCAAACCATTGAAATTGGAACAGCTGTTTTCGGTGATGCATGTTTGGTTGACAAAATAGGTGATTAACAGTAGGTTTGCAAAATCAAGTCCATGAACTATAGACGCAGGATGAAAAGCACAATGACCCATCAGGGACATACAAATGATAAAATAATATAAGAGCAAGCCTCCTGTCCATTCCGCGACAGGAGGCTTTGTTTGTTGGTGAAGTGGAAGTGTGTTTAGTATTACTGCGGCTGCTCCCCTGGGACATTCAAGTTGAAATGAACCCCGAACTTGTCCTTTACCATCCCGTACAAGGGGCTAAAATCCGTCTTATGAAGGGGAATAATGACTTGTCCGCCGTCTTCCAAAGCGGCGAATATTTCTCTCGCCATTCCCTCTTCTTTAGGATGGATGGCAATCTGGATCGAATTGCCTGACAGATAAGGCATGCCTGCATACGTATCTGAGAACATGAGATCGGCTTCACCGACTTTCAAGTGTGCATGCATAACGCGATCCTTCATGTCATCCGTCAACGGATGATCCGGATCAGCCGGCACATCTCCGTAAGTCATTATACCCATCACTTTCCCGCCAAGAGCTTTCTCGTAAAAATGGACCGCTTCTCTCGTGTTACCGTCAAAAAACAAGTACGGGTTCAAACTTAATGACATCACACAACAACTCCTTTGGAATAATTTAGTCGTCTTATTCATGATACATCAAAATTAGGCTTGAGGAAACTGGACTATTCCACTTGAAGGATAACTGTTCCAAATGGCCCGAGGGCTGAACAAAAGTAAAAAGGCAAATCGTTGATAAGGTGTGGGATCGTAAGGTGGATTTAGATAAACGCAAAGAGTGGCCAAATACGAGCGGCAAGAGAGAAAAATGATTTTTAATTGTCTAAACAACTATTAGCCATTTCAAAAAAACTGAATCTTCTACATAGCAATTCAGGGCTATTAATTCCAAAAATCATCTTAGAGTATTTGCGTTACGTCGGCAGTACCTGATCAATAGTAACCAGTAAAACCATAAGCTTCAGAAGAATTCGAGCTTGTTGAACTATATCCTTCTGCTTTTGCATAATTTCCTACTGGATCATCAACCATGGGGGTATGAACATGATGTTTGTCCGGAAAGTATTCCATTTTCTCCAGAACTATTACAATCATATGACCGGAGCTTATCGATTTATCGGCATTGAACTGGTGAATGAAGGAATTCCCTGTATAAAAGGATGGCAAGGTGGAATTAAGACTTAATACCGTGAACTAAACTGTCCGCCCGACGTAAACCACGTGTATATTAACAATCTTTTCCTTTAAATAATTTGATCTAATAATAGCGTAAATACCAATCCTGATACAGCAACGATGGTCGAAAGTACGGTATAAGTTCCAAATGCTTCTTTCAAGGTCATTCCCAGAGACTCCTTAACCATCCAAAATCCAGCATCATTAACATGTGATGCGATTGCACTGCCAGCTCCAGTTGCAAGTGCAACTAGTTCTAAGTTAACTTTGGGCATTGTCGCGAGTAATGGGAGAACTAACCCCGCAGTCGTTAGAGTCGCAACAGTTCCTGAGCCTAAGCAAATGCGTAATATTGCTGCGACACTCCAGGCAAAGAATACTGGTGACATAGCAGATCCTTCAAATATTTTAGCGACATAATCACCAACACCGCCATCAATAAGTACTTGTTTTAAAGCACCGCCGCCGCCAATAATTAATAGCAGCATACCTAAGGAATTGATTGCTGAAGAACAAGAATTCATCAAAATTTTTATCGGAACATTTCTTCTCAACCCCATTGTGTAGATTGCCAGCAATAAAGAAAGCAACATAGCAGTCGTAGAGTTACCAATAAAACGAATAATTTTTACTAGCATATTATCTTCAAATCCCATAGCTGGTTGAATCATATCTACAGCGGCACCTAAAGCCATTAAAATAACAGGAAACAATGCTGTAAATACACTGATACCAAAACCCGGTGTTTCTTGTAATATAAATGTTTTTTGTACACCAAAGGACTCACTGCCTTCTCTAGTCCATGCAGTCGGCACAATTTTTTTAGCAAGCTTAGGATATAAAATACCTGCTAAAATAACGGTTGGTATTGCGACAATAATTCCGTAAATTAAAACTAAGCCAATATTTGCACCATATTCTGATGCGACTGCTGTTGGACCAGGGTGTGGAGGTAAGAAAGCGTGTGTCGCTAAGGCCGCTGTAACCATAGGAAGACCTAAGTGTACAATGGAAACTTTTAATTCTTTTGCTATTGAGAATATAATTGGCACTAATAATACAATTGTTACTTCAAGAAATAATGCAATGCCTACAATAAATGAAGCAAATAACACAGCCCATTGGATTCTTTTTTCTCCAAATTTGTCAATTAGGGTTGTGGCAATACGATTAGCTCCACCTGCATCTGCAATTAACCTGCCAAGCATTGCGCCCATTCCAAATATTAAAGCAATATGACCAAGCGTTCCGCCTAAACCGTTTTCAATTGAACCAACAACATCTGCCATGGGCATTCCCAATGCTAATGCTACGATGAATGAAACAATGATTAATGAAACAAATGTGTTTAATTTGAAGCCCATAATTAAAATTAGTAACAATATAACTCCAATGGTAATAATTATTAAAGGCATTTTTGTTCCCCCAAATCAATCTTTTTGTAAGTGCTTACATTTTTTAGGGTTGAAATGAAGGACAAACATCCTCCATTTCAATTATTAACGAATCAAGTATTATAGGTTTTTTATTTTCTACAAATTACTTTTTGTGAAATTGGGGGCATATTGTGCAGCAAGCTTAATGCACTCTTCCATGCTTACGCTTGCTGCGATGTTTTTACCTGCAATATCAAATGCTGTACCGTGATCGACAGAAGTTCTTAAGAACGGTAGACCATTTGTTATAGATATTGTTTTGTGGAAGTCCGTCATTTTTGCAGCGATATGTCCTTGGTCATGGTACAAAGATAGAACAGCATCATATTTTCCATTTAAAGCTTGGAAAAATACGGAATCAGCTGGAACTGGCCCTACAGCATTAATACCATCCTTTACAGCTGCTTCAATACCGGGTTTAATTTGTTCTACTTCTTCCCAACCAAATAAACCGCCTTCACCACTATGCGGATTTAACCCAGCAACTGCGAATTTTCTATTTTCTACACCTAATCTTTGAAGAGCCCTGTCACATCGAATAAGATAATCATGGACTCTTTCCTTCGTCATTTGTCCAATAGCATCTTTTAAAGATAAGTGACGAGTTAAGAAGAAGATCCTCATTCCGTTTACTTCAAACATTGTTAATGGGTCGTCTGAACCTGCTAAATCTTCAAGCATTTCAGTGTGTCCAATATAAGGAACGTTCGCTGCTTTTAAAGATTCTTTGTTGATTGGTGTTGTAGCAAGTGCTTTGACTTCTCCTGCCAAAGCCAATTCCACCGATTTTTTAATATATTCAAAAGCTCCTTGGCCGCATTGTGCAGATACTTGACCGTATTCAAGCTTATCCATGTCGATATTATTTAAGTTCATGACATCAACAGTACCAAACTCATACTTTCCTTCTGCTGGAGAATTCACTTCATTGATTTTTAACTTCGCTTCAACAATGGAAATCGCTTTTTTAAGTACAGCTGAATCACCAATGACTAACGGTTTACACACATCATAAATCTCTTGTTTAGCTAAAGATTTCATTGAAATTTCTGGGCCTATACCTGCTGCGTCACCCATTGGGATTGCAATAATTGCTCTTTCAATACTCATTTATTACTCCTCCTTAAAATTTTGCTTCCAAATATTTAACACTTGTATAAATTGCTTTTTTATCACCAGCCGTGCCACCTTTAGTGACAAGCGGAATACCATCAAAATACCCGCCAATAAACTGGCCGTACGCCACAAGAGGTGAAATTTCATCTATCAATTTAATTCCTTCCGCCCTCACTATCGAACATAAGGAGGCAGTTACATCTCCACCGCTGGAAAAACATCCGCCAATCTCATATTTGCTATTTTGAACAACTACTCTAGTGATTTTACCTAACCCATCAGCTATTCTTTTTGCTAGTGAATCCTGGCTAAACCCTAGTTCTTTTGATAATTCATTAAGATTAAGTACTTTAGCCGTTGGGGAATCTGTTGTGATAATTAAAATATCTTGTTTATCCATTTCCTCCAAAGTCTTATTAATGACTCTTGTCACCTCTTCATCCCATCTGCTATCTAAAGTAGCCAATTTTTCCGGATCTACATAGATTGAACGAGAATTTGTTTTTTCCATTAAATAATTCAATTGCATGGTGCTATTAGATGTAACACTGCCGACTGTAACAATAATTTTTTTATCTTTAATATGCTGGCGGCTGAACGCTTTAGAATATGCAGCTGTTAATGGTCCTGGATCTGCCGGAATCATCTGATATTCTTTAATATTTGCCATTGCACCAGCAAGAGCCTCTATATCTTCATTTGTAATGGCATCTAAAACAAGAATGCGATCTCCCAGTTCGATTTTTTCTCTGATTGCTTTTTCAATTTCATCTTTTCCGGCCAGCACAGTTTCAAGATCAATATGTGAAACAGGGTATTTGCTTTGCTTTTGAACAATTTCTGGTACAAATGATTGAGTAACTGGAATAACAGGATCCTTTGCTACATCTGTCAACTGTACTGGCACACCATGTACTAATAAATAGCCTCCTGCTGTAACTCTCCCTGAATCAGGGAAAGAGGGGACGACAACCGCAATAGCTTTTTCACCAAGCTCTGTCAACAATGTATCAATTTCAATTCCAATATTACCTCTCCCTGTACTATCAATCCGTTTGCAAATTACATTTACGCCCCATTTTGTAAGATTCTCAATAACTTTTTTCACTCTCATTTGAGCAATATCTTCTCTTGCATATCTGCTATCTGTATCTACGATAATAGCATTGATAGAATCAGAAGAAGGAAGGTTGTCATATTGAACCATTGTTGCTACATCAAAACCTAATTTAGTGAGCCTTACACCAGTCCCGTTTCCACCTGTCAAATCATCTGCAATGACTCCTATTTTCATTTGGCTTCACTTCCTTCAACAGTAACAACATGCAGATGTTCTTTTAATATCTCCTCGCAGACATCAGTTATGCCATCATCCGTAATCACTCCGTCAATACTTGAAAGGTGGCAAACCTTTGTGAGAGATTTTTGACCAAACTTGCTCGAATCAGCCACTAACCATGTCGTTTCTGCCGATTTTATCATTAATTTTTTTATGGAGGCTTTTTCAAATGTAGGTGCTGTTATACCTTCTTCTAGATGGACAGCATGTGCTCCTAAGAAAAGTAAATCAACATGCAAATTTCTCAAAACTTGTTCCGTTAATGGACCGAATAAGGCCCCAATATTATTTTGAAGTTCCCCACCTGCTACAATTACTTTTACTTCACTATCCATGAGTTCAGCTGCAATTTTTATATCATTTGTGACAACTGTTAAGTCCTTTTTTTCTTTCAGCAACTTTGCTATTTCAAGTGTCGTCGTTCCTGAATCTAATAAAATTGTGGAATGGCTTTGAATGTGGTTTAGCGCTTTCTGAGCAATTTGCCTTTTTTGGTAACTGTATTTTCCTTCTTTTACTTGGAATGATGTTTCAATAACCAATGGCTTATTCAGAACCGCCCCTCCGTGAGTCCGGATGAGCTTTTCCTGAGCTTCTAAATGATTTAAATCTCTGCGAATGGTCATAGCTGAGACATTTAAAGAATCAACCAACTGTTCAATATCCATTTTTTCGTTCATGCTTAATTGCTCTAAAATAAATTTTCTTCGGTCATTTGGTAACATATAAACCACCTTTGTTAGTTATAAACATATTATGTTAGTTTGGAACAATAATGTCAATAATTTCATCTAATTATTGTTCGTAATTAACATTTAAGGTTTATATTGAATGGTAAATGTTGTTTTAAAAAAAGAAAAAATGAATTAAATGATTCTATACTGGTCCTTTTTTGTCGAAAAATCGATAAATCACTGAATTCGTAGATAAATGGCCTAGAATCGTAGATAAAAAGCCGAATTCGCAGATAAAAGGTCCCGATTCGTAGAAAAAATGCCGATGTAAGCTAAATTATGGTTAAATATGAACCTACTAGAGGGCATAATTCTATATTTGCAATGGATGTTCCCATCACTATAAAACTGTTCCGACGGGATAGATACACCAGAAGGGGAGCGGCCCCGCCACGTACCATTCCCACAATTGAGCGGGGCAGTGTCCAGTGTTCGCCAGAAAAAGAGCGCTTGCATTATTCGAAATATTGATTATAATACTTGTATACAAGTGTACTTGAACTCTATGAGAAGGTGAATGTATGGCAGAATCTAAGGAATTTTTTTATCCAGTAAAATGGCTTTCAAAAGCTTCAGCGGGTGATCGGGTAACGTCGGAGCTTAGGATGCGCATTATTTCGGGCATGATTGAAAGCGGTACCATCTTATCTGAAAATAAGATAGCTGCGGATTTCGGTGTCAGCCGCTCACCGGTTCGTGAAGCGTTAAAAATACTGGCCTCTGAAAATATCATTCGCTTGGAAAGAATGGGTGCGGTCGTCATTGGGCTGACAGAAAAAAAATATGCGGAAATTTATGATGTACGGATACTGATCGAGACGTTTGTATTCGAGCGCTTGGTGAGGGCGGACACGGATGTATTGGTGAGGGAGCTTAGTAAAATTCTAGAAATGATGAAAATATCCATCAAATACCAAGATGCTGATGAATTTTCCTATCAGGACGTCCTGTTTCATGAAACGATCATTCGGTCCATTGATCATTCCTACATCCTGATGATCTGGGATAATTTGAAACCTGTGATGGAAAGTTTGATTCTTCTATCCATGCGTCATCGTTTTAAAGAAAAATATGAAGATTTTACTCGGGTCATAAATAATCATCAGCTTTATATCGATGCAATCAAATCAAAAGATCGAGACCTCATGATCAAGTCGCTGCATGTGAATTTTGATGATGTACAAGAGAAGGTTGAAGATTTATGGATGGCCCAACAGATGCTTTCAAAAGGAGTCGGACAAGAAAATGACTAGCTATATGTTAGGTGTAGATATCGGGACAACCAGTACAAAAGCTGTATTATTTACGAAAAAAGGCGATGTCATTGGACAAGCGAATATTGGCTATCCGCTTTACACACCGGATATGACAACAGCGGAACAAGACCCAGAGGAAATTTTCCAGGCTGTCTTGAAAGCCGTTTCAACGATAACGAAAGAGCATGCCGATAAAAAACCTTCATTCATATCATTCAGCAGTGCGATGCATAGTGTGATAGCGATGGATGAAAATGACCAGCCGTTAACCCCTTGCATCACCTGGGCAGATAACCGCAGTGAAGCTTGGGCACATAAAATAAAAGCGGAATGGGATGGGCATGTAGTCTACAAACGGACCGGGACACCGATTCATCCGATGTCACCATTATCCAAGATCACCTGGCTCGTGAATGATCGCAAAGAGATCGCAGCCAAAGCTAAAAAGTATATCGGGATCAAGGAATATATTTTTAAAAAGCTGTTTGATCAATATGTCGTCGATATTTCCCTTGCTTCATCGATGGGAATGATGAATCTCAAAAGCTTGGATTGGGATGGCGAAGCGTTAAAAATTGCGGGAATAACGCGCAGTCAATTATCCAAGCTTGTACCAACAACAAAGATCTTCAGCAACTGCGCTCCGGATATAGCGAAACAGCTTGGGATTGATCCGGAAACTGCCTTTGTGATCGGAGCTAGTGATGGTGTTCTTTCTAATCTAGGTGTAAACGCTATCCGAAAAGGGGAAATCGCTGTCACGATCGGGACAAGCGGTGCCATTCGGACAATCATTGACGAGCCGAAAACGGACGAAAAAGGAAGAATCTTTTGCTATGCCTTAACGGAAAAGCATTGGGTGATTGGCGGTCCGGTAAACAATGGGGGGATGGTCCTTCGCTGGATTCGTGATGAATTTGCTTCTTCCGAGGTGGAAACAGCCAAAAGACTCGGAATCGACGCCTATGAGGTGTTAACTAAAATTGCTGAACGTGTAAGACCAGGCGCCGATGGGTTGTTATTTCATCCATATCTTGCCGGTGAGCGCGCTCCATTATGGAATCCGGATGTACGGGGCTCATTTTTCGGATTGACCCTTTCTCATAAGAAGGAACATATGATTCGAGCAGCTCTTGAAGGAGTCATTTACAATTTATACACAGTATTTTTAGCCTTAACCGAATGCATGGAGGGTCCCGTGAATCGAATACAAGCTACGGGAGGCTTTGCCAGATCGGCTGTTTGGCGGCAAATGATGTCGGATATCTTCGAATCGGATGTCGTCGTGCCAGAAAGCTACGAAAGCTCATGCCTGGGGGCATGTATCTTGGGTTTATACGCCACAGGGGAAATCGATTCCTTCGAGGTCGTTTCCGAAATGATTGGTCATACCCATAAGCATGCACCGAATGATGATTCAGTAAAAGAATATAGGCAAATACTGCCGATATTCATTAACCTATCCAGAGTATTGGAAAACGAATATACGCAGATTGCGAACTATCAAAGAAACTTGATACATGCTACCAAGTAAACACATGGGGGAGTTACAATGCCATTAGTTATTGTTGCTGCAGGAATTGTCGCGTTATTAATTTTAATAATGGGCTTGAAATTAAACACATTCATTTCCTTGATCGTTGTATCGTTTGGAGTAGCTTTGGCACTAGGAATGCCACTTGAACAAATTGTAAAGACTATTGAAGCGGGGCTAGGAGGAACACTTGGTCATTTAGCGTTAATCTTTGGACTTGGAGCGATGTTAGGTAAGTTAATCGCAGATTCGGGCGGCGCGCAACGCATTGCCATGACCCTTGTTAACAAATTCGGTGAAAAGAATATTCAGTGGGCAGTCGTGGCGGCTTCCTTTATAATCGGTATTGCTTTATTTTTTGAAGTAGGATTAGTATTATTGATACCGATCGTATTTGCGATTTCAAGAGAACTAAAAGTTTCGATTTTGTATCTTGGCATTCCGATGGTGGCAGCATTATCCGTAACACACGGTTTTTTGCCGCCGCACCCAGGACCAACGGTCATTGCCGGTGAATATGGTGCAGACCTTGGTCAAGTATTGCTTTATGGCTTCATTATTGCGGTTCCAACCGTTTTTTTAGCTGGGCCGGTATTTACGAAGATTGCTAAAAGATTAGTACCTGCATCCTTTACGAAAACAGGCAGCATCGCATCTTTAGGAGAACAAAAAACATTTAAACTGGAAGACACACCTGGATTCGGGATCAGTGTATTCACCGCCTTACTTCCGGTCATTTTAATGTCCATTGCTACAATTATCACTTTGCTGCAAAAAACGATGGGCTTTGAAGATAATGGTATGCTGGCAGCGATCCGTTTTATTGGCGAAGCTGGTACATCCATGTTGCTTTCCTTATTATTTGCGGTCTATTCAATGGGATTGGCAAGGAAAATTCCAATGAAGGATATCATGGATTCCTGTACAAATGCTATCTTGCATATCGGGATGATGCTCTTGATCATTGGAGGCGGCGGAGCCTTCAAACAAGTATTGATCGACGGCGGTGTAGGTGACTATGTGGCTGAATTATTCAAAGGGACATCGCTATCACCGATCCTGCTTGCCTGGATCATCGCGGCAATTCTGCGTATTTCCTTGGGGTCTGCCACCGTTGCGGCCTTAACGACAGCTGGCTTGGTCATTCCTATGTTAGGTCAGACGGACGTTAACCTCGCTTTAGTCGTTCTTGCGACAGGAGCGGGAAGCTTAATCGCTTCACACGTTAACGATGCCGGATTCTGGATGTTCAAAGAGTATTTTGGTTTAAGCATGAAAGAAACGTTTGCAACATGGACCTTACTTGAGACGATCATTTCAGTAGCTGGATTAGGCTTCATTCTATTGATCAGCTTATTCGTATAGGTCCTTCCCGGCAGTGAGTCCTCCATTTATAGGAGGGTTTACTGCCTATTATTCTTACATAAAAGGAGAAAAAAACATGTTCAATTCAATTGGTGTCATTGGTTTAGGGGTAATGGGCAGTAATATCGCCTTAAATATGGCTAGTAAAGGGGAACAAGTAGCCGTCTATAACTATACAAGAGATTTAACGGATCAGCTTATGGCGAAGCTGGACGGTCAATCGCTCCATCCGTATTACGAAATCAAGGACTTTGTTCAATCACTGGAAGCCCCAAGAAAGATTTTCCTGATGGTGACGGCGGGCAAGGCGATCGACTCGGTGATCGATTCCTTGCTTCCTCATCTTGAAACGGGCGATATCATCATGGACGGCGGTAACTCCCATTATGTTGATACGGAACGCAGATATGATGGATTGAAACCTAAAGGGATCAGTTATTTAGGCATTGGTGTATCTGGCGGGGAAGTCGGTGCATTAAAAGGGCCTTCAATCATGCCAGGCGGAGATAAAGACGCCTATGAAAAAGTCGCGCCGATCCTGACGAAAATCGCGGCCAAAGTGAATGAAGAGCCTTGCTGTACCTATATCGGCCCAAAGGGATCAGGTCATTTTGTGAAAATGGTGCATAACGGGATCGAGTATGCAGACATGCAATTAATCGCCGAAGCATACACGTTCTTAAGAGAAAAGCTCCATTTGGAAGTGAATGAAATAGCTGACATCTTTGAAACATGGAACCAAGGTGAACTGAAAAGTTATTTAATCGAAATAACAGCCGAAATATTAAGGAAAAAAGATGAAGCAACGGGCTTGCCGTTAATCGATGTGATCCTAGATAAAGCAGGCCAAAAAGGCACAGGTAAATGGACTAGCATGCAAGCGATTGATAACGGCATACCTGCTTCGATCATTACAGAAGCCTTGTTTGCGCGTTACATATCCGCTCTAAAAGAGGAACGGGTGAAGGCTGAAAATATTCTGACAGGTCCTGAAAACGTTGAGCATAAGCTAGATAAAAATGAGTGGATTGATTATATTAGGCAAGCATTATATATGGGGAAGGTTTGTGCATACTCGCAGGGCTTCACGCAATATAAAATGTCTTCTGAACTTTACGGCTGGGATTTGCCTTTGAAGGATATTGCGCTGATTTTCCGCGGCGGCTGCATCATCCGTGCCGAATTTTTGAACGTCATCAGCGAAGCCTATCAAGAGCAGCCGAACCTGGCAAATTTATTAATCTCACCATATTTTGCCGAAAAGGTTACCGACTATCAGGCAGGATTGCGAAAGGTTATCTGTGAGGGGATAACATCCGGTATCTCGTTACCTTGTTTAAGCTCCTCACTCAACTTTTACGATAGTTACCGAAAAGGCATCTCAAATGCAAACATCTTACAGGCGCAACGTGATTACTTCGGTGCACATACCTATGAACGCCGCGATATGGCAGGAGTCTTTCACACAGACTGGCAGTAATATCTTTAGCCCTTGAAGATATGGATTTAAAAAGACCACTTTGAAAGTGGTCTTTTTAGTTTGCAGATTTCTAACCCTCTTGAAAATGCAACTGAATTTTCGTCTTACGTTATCGAATTGTTCGTTGTACTGATAGTCCTGTTTGCGAAATAATCCCTCTTTTTTCAAGTATGTGCATAGAGAAATGCCGGCATGACTTCTTTGTTAGAAAAGTAGTTGTTATCTCCGGTGTTCATTTGATTGTATGTTCAGCACCTGCCGCTTACCAAATTTACCAATTACTTATTGATTGTTCTTTCCTTCACATTTTAGATATAAGGGCTTTGATTTACACAAGGTTAGGGTAGGATCGTTTTGATTAACCCAAAAGGAGGGATTAATTAAAAGAAAATGCAACTTTTGATACAAATGGTTTGCGGTTATTCCTGTAGATAATTCATTTGGTTTAAATGAAGTTACCGGTAAAAATTTGACCGATTAATGCGTATGCCGTACCTGAAAGGTATACAACGAGGCCATCAAAGCCATTTTGGAGTAGATTTTGGCCGAAATCAGAAAGGGTCTCCATTATCATAATATTCATCGAATTGTATAGAGTACTTTTGTTTTAAATCCGCAATTTTCCCAACATCCTTTAAAATAATATCGATAACATCGCTATTTACATATAACAGTGATTTATCATTATAAAAAGAAATATAAGCTTCATTATGACCTTGGTAAATCTTCGTGCAATATTTGATAATATCATTACGAATTAAATCATTTATATTTGCGTATACTACACCCTCGCGACTAGATTCATCTTTAACAACTATTTCATGCCAATTTTTTATCTTGATAATATTACCGATGTTTGCTTTCGAAGAATAACGCTTATCCTTAAAAATATTTTCTGATAGGAATATAACACTTATATTATCGTCTTCTTTAAATACATCTCCAACAATTTTGGTAATTAAAGTAATATTTAAGTTATCCATACCAAATCTAATTCTTTGTTCTGAACCTACTTGGAAATAAGGGGTTGCTTTATTGCAATCGAAATCAATGTTAATCTTACTTAATTTAACCATTTATTTAATCTCCTAGTCTTTTTAATTCCGCATCATAAGTACTAGATCTAGCTTATTACTACCTGAATTTTTGACCGAAGCGCCTTTTCAAACGCCTCCGTCGTGTCCAGCTTTATCAACAGTTTAATAGGCTGAACCTTTTCCTTTACCACCATTATATTTCCAATAGCAGTAACAATGGTAATTCGTCTATCATAGCTTTTTTAAGCGTCTTTCTAAAAAACCATTATTTGAAAAGCTATAGGTCCTTTAAGTTCTTATAGTTAAAATCAATGTCACTATTCAATATTGCAAGGTTACTGAACTTAAATTTAGTAGAATAAATGGATGCGTTTCTTCTAATTGAATCTATCAGTCAGGATTTATAAAGACTTTAGGAAAATGACTGTATCTGAAAGTGAAAACCAGGTTGATTGGAGAGTAAGGTGCGAGAATCCTGAGTAGAAAGCGAGCTTTTCGAGTGGGGATAAATGTATAATTTTACACCCTCATATATGTATGACTTTTGAGCCATCTTTTGAAAATTGTTGGTATTAACTAGGAGATTTATGGATAAATGATATAAAATAAAAAAATGAAAACGGTTGCTACTGCGAGCTTGCTGCTGAATACGGGTATGGATACCCTGGGAATTTACGGTGGATTTCGAATGGAATATCATAGGGGGAATATGATGAAAAAATGGACAAGCTGTACACTGAGTTCAATATTGGCTTTTTCTTTATTTTTACCTTTCACATCCTATGCACAAGTATATCCAAACGAAGAGACTGTGGTGAGAAAGGAAGAAGGCAGCTCGTATCCGGTGTTGAAAAAAGCAAAAAAACCGGAAGACGCGGGTTTTTCATCGGAAAGGCTGGAGAAGGTCGATCGGCTGATTGAAATGGAAGTGGCTTCCGGGTTCCCTGGGGCTGCACTGATTGTCGTCAAGGACGGAAAGATCGTTAAAAATGATAGCTACGGGTACAAGCGGAAGTTCAATGAGCATACGCCCCTTAAACGCTTTGAAAAGATGAAAAATGATACAATGTTTGATCTTGCTTCAAACACGAAGATGTATGCAACCAATTTTGCGCTTCAAAAATTAGTCAGTGAAGGCAAGATTGATATCCAGGCAAAAGTTCAGCAATATATTCCTGAATTCAAAGACATGGAAGCGGATGTTATCAAGGGCAAGGATACCTTGAGAATCGTCGATGTTCTCCATCATACAGCCGGTTTTAAGCCGGATCCGCAATACCACAATCCAGCTGTTTCAAAGGAACTCTACTCACAGGAGCGGGATAAAACAATTTCTTTCATATCGAAAACACCGCTGACATATGTGCCGGGAACGCAGAACGTATACAGTGATGTCGACTATATGCTGCTCTGTGCGATTGTTGAAAAAATAACGGGTCAGCCGCTTGATACGTATGTTGAAAATGAATTGTACAAGCCGCTTAACTTGAAACATACAAAGTTCAATCCGCTTCAAAAGGGATTCAAGCCAAAGGACTTTGCCGCAACTGAATTGCTTGGCAACACACGGGATGGCGTGATAACTTTCCCTTACATTCGCACATATACCCTTCAAGGGGAGGTCCATGATGAAAAGGCCTTCTACTCGATGGGAGGCGTTTCAGGTCATGCAGGTCTTTTCTCCAATACGGCAGATCTCGCTGTCCTGCTGCAGGTGATGTTGAATGGCGGGGGATACGGCAAGCAGGCGTTTTTTGATCAAGAAACGATCGATGAGTTCGTTGCCCCTTCGGAAATGAATCCGACTTATGGCCTTGGCTGGAGACGAAATGGAGATGCAAGCATGGAGTGGATGTTCAGCCGACATGCGAGTGAGAGTGCCTATGGTCATACAGGGTGGACGGGGACGGTCACGATCATTGATCCTGAAAAAGATTTAGGCATTGTTTTGCTTACGAATAAAAAGCATTCTCCGCTCGTCAATCCTGTAGCGAATAGCAATCAGTTTTTCGGCGACCTCTTTAAAACAGGAAGTTACGGGAGTGTCGTGACGGCAATCTATGAAGCGTTGGAAAGTGATAAAAAATAGAGGCAGTGCACATATATCGACGAAAATAGAAATATATCAACGAATAGTCGAGATATATCGACGAAACGACAAAATATGAGTTTGGACTATTCAAAAAAAGAAGGCTATCACCTGATGTGATAGCCTTTTTCATTATTTCACTATACTTTTTAACACATTATCAATGATTTGTTCATTGGCGATTGCACCCGTATATAACCAGCTTTCGTCAGCGGAAAATTCATGAACATTTCCTGCTTTTACAGCCGGGATGCTTTTCCATAGTGCTTCATTAAGCGCTTTTGAGCCAGTGGATGTATCACTATTGATCAAGAATAGGTGATCGGCGTCCATTTCCACTAACTTCTCTAATGAAATCGCACTCCAGTTTCCTGTTGCACTAGCGGAGATTTCCTTGACGACGCCCGGTTCCTTCAAGCCTAAGTCATCGTACATGACTGCTCCGCTCGATAGGTTGTCGCTAACGACGAAGAACTTGCCGCCGACTAGCCAAACGGCTGCAACGGAAGGATTGTCCGTTTCTTTTTCAAGCGTTTTTTTAGCGTCTGCAGCTTTTGCCTCATACTTTTCTAAAGCCTTTTTGGCTGCATCTTCTTTGCCGAATACTTCTCCAACGCGTTTAAGCTCATCACGCCAGTCATTGTTCACTTCGGTACCGATAACATATGTAGGAGCGATTTTATTATATTGCTCATACTTTCCGCCTTCGACCATGCTTGCAGAGTCCATGATGATCAAGTCCGGTTTCATTTTTTGAACAGCTTCGAATGGAAGGTCGTGTGGAATGGTAGGAATCCCTTCAAGGTCGTCCTGTAAATATCCTTGAATGCTTGCTCCATCTTTTACACTCCATTGCGCGACAGGTTTAACGCCCAATGTGACAAGGTTATCTTCAAGGTATGAAGCGATGACACGCTTCGGCTTGGCGGGAATAACCACCTTATGACCCATTGCATCCGTTAACGTTCTTGTTTTCACTTCTTCTTTGCTTTCTTTATTGGAAGTTTGATCTGTTTTATTTGTCGAAGATTGATTATCCTTCGCTCCTTCATCACCACAAGCAGCCAATGAAATGGCTAACAGTCCAGCGCCCAAAAGTTGCAGCATTTTTTTCTTGCTTATTACGTTATACATTTAAATCCCCCTAAAGATATGATAAAATAATCTATGCATGATAATGATTCTCGATTTCAATTAATTTAAATATAGAAATCACTCATTGTCAATCGTTATTTTTTAGGGGTTTTCCCTTTGGAGAGTAGTTGTACAGATGAATGCAAAAATAAAAATCGACAAGGCACTGCTAAATACATATAAAAATAGAGTAACCAGCTTGGTCATCATGATAGCAGGCCTTGCATGCTTACTCGTTTCGATTGTTGCTTCAATCAATCTCGGTGCCGCCGATTTGAGCTATCGGGATGTATATAACGCATTATTTCAATTCGATGAAGGTAATCCCGCTCATACGATCATTCGGCAATTAAGATTTCCGCGGGCGATTGCAGCGGTATGTGTAGGAGCTGCGTTAGCCGTCTCGGGCGCAATCATGCAGGGAATGACGAGGAATCCATTGGCAGATCCTTCTATAATGGGCGTAACCGCCGGGTCATCGTTTTTCATTGCGATAGCACTTGTGGTCATGCCGGGTATAACGTATTTGGGTTTAATGATGTTCTCTTTTGCCGGGGCAGGGTTGGGCGCAGCATTAGTGTTCGGAATCACATCGTTTTCAAGGGGGGGCATAACGCCTGTCAAGCTTGCACTGGCAGGTTCGGCCATAGCATCCTTGCTTAGCTCGCTGTCAACTGCGGTCGGAATCAAGTTCAATATCTCAAAAGATATTAGCTATTGGTTTGCCGGAGGGGTTTCAAGTGTGCAGCCGCAGCATGTTTTATTTACGCTTCCATTTATCGTGGCGGGTCTATTGGTAGCCTTGGTTCTTTCCCGCTCCATTTCCATTCTTAGCTTAGGGGAAGAGGTGGCAAAGGGACTTGGGCAAAATACCGGCATCGTGAAGCTTATAGGGATGATCGCGGTGCTGCTGCTGACTGGCGCTGCAGTATCGATTGCCGGCATGATTGGGTTCGTAGGCTTGGTCATTCCTCATATCATCAGGTTTTTGGTCGGAAATGATTATAGGCTGATCATCCCTTGTTCGGCCATTCTCGGTGGCGTGCTCTTGCTGGTTGCCGATATCGTCGGACGGATGGTGAATGCACCGTTCGAAACGCCTGTTGGGGCGATCACGGCCATCATTGGCGTTCCCTTTTTCCTTTATTTAGCGCGTAAGGAAGGGAGGGGATTATGATGCCGAAGCAATCTGGACCAAAAGATGGACGGTTTAAGATGCTGCTTGCCTTAACTGGCATGTTAACCGTGCTTGTATTTTTCATTAGCATAAATGCAGGGTACCTCAAGATTCCACTGATGGATGTTATCTCGACATTATTGGGAAATGGCACTGCAGAAAATGAATTGACCATTTTCGATTTCCGTTTGCCGAGGATCGTTCTGGCAATACTTGTAGGCATGGGAATCGCCGTTTCGGGCGCAATATTACAGGGGATTTCCCAAAATCCATTAGCAGACCCTGGCATATTGGGCATTAACTCAGGAGCAGGATTCACGGTCGTACTTTATATGTTCTTTTTCCAAGGAACTGCTTTCTTCAGTGGATGGTCTTCCGTGTTCATCATGCCGCTAACTGCATTGCTTGGTTCCTTCCTTGCCGCATTTTTAATTTATGTGCTTTCTTGGAAAAAGGGGCATGTGACGCCTGCGAGGCTCTTGCTGGTTGGGATAGGCATCAATGCTGCGTTCGGCGCTGGCTTGGTCATTTTCCAAATGAAAATGGAACCGAACAACTTCATGAAAGCATTAATCTGGTTATCAGGAACGATATGGGGAACGAATTGGACGTTTGTCTGGGCGTTATTACCGTGGCTGGTTGTATTGATTCCTTTCGCCATTTATAAATCAAAGGTATTGGACGTCCTGCGCCTAGGTGACTCGATTGCCACAGGCGTCGGTGTCAGGATAGAAAGGGAACGCAGGCTATTATTGATGATTTCCGTGGCATTGGCGGGTGTGTGTGTTTCCGTGGGTGGAGGCATTACCTTTTTAGGCTTGATTGCCCCGCATATGGCAAGAAGGTTAGTAGGGGCTAGACATGCAAGAGTATTGCCATTGACTGCTATGCTGGGTGCGTTATTACTGTTATCCGCCGATACATTGGGACGGGTCATCATGGCCCCGGTGGAACTTCCGGTAGGCATCATCGTCTCGATCCTAGGAGCTCCGTACTTTATTTACTTGCTTGTGAAAAACATTTAAAATTGAGCAACTTGAAGGAGATGCAGTCTGTATTTTTGCAGGCGGCATCTTTTTTAGGTTCCGATGCAAGAGTGAAGCGAAGTGGAAGGAGCGAGCCCAAGGCACACCCCGCCGGAGTCTTCACTACCGCCCCAAAAAAGCAAGTGCCTGCAGCGGAAAGAAACGATTGACTTCCAAATCCTCCACTATGCTGTGTTTTTCTTGATAATGTAGGCGATGGGCCATTTTTTGGATATGCAATCTGTGTGATGTAAGGCTTGCGTCAAAAAGATATCTAAAAAATATGTTGACCGAACGGCTTGTACCCGCTTACAATAATAGTTAGTTATTAGTCAATTTAGAAAATTGAAAAAGAGGTTCTGCATGAGTAAGGAATTCGACAGAAGAATCGGGCGCCATGCAATCATGTACGCGTTTGCGGAAGAAGAGGAAGAAATCTCATTAACAAATGATCTAAAGCGAATGAATTGGCTTTACGGTAAAGGGAAGGTCGGATCGATGGAGCTGCAGAAAATAGTCGCAGCCATTGAGACATCAGCGAAAAGGCTGGGATTAGTCAATCCTGATATATATCGGGAAATGCATGCGCTATATCATGCAATCATCGAGGCCTTGCATGGGGTGACTCGGGGCCAAGTCGAGCTTGGCGGTCTTTTGAGGACGGCAGGACTTCGGTTTGCAATCGTCCGTGGCAGGCCGTTCAAGAACAGTGACGAGGGCGAATGGATAGCGGTCGCCGTGTATGGAACGATTGGAGCGCCGGTTCGGGGATTTGAACATGAAGCGGTTGGCTTGGGAATTAACCACATTTAAATAATTTAAAGCCTATAGTTAATTAGTGAATTAGGGGTGCAGGAAATGATTACATTAACAGGCCAAACTTTAACGATTGAAGATGCGAAGCAGGTATTGTATGGAGGGGCATTTGTCACGGCATCTGCCGAGAGTGTCCAAAAGGTCGAAAAAAGCAGGGAAGCGGTTGAGAATATCGTAAAACAAAAGAAAGTCGTCTATGGGATAACAACAGGTTTCGGAAAATTTAGCGATGTCTTGATTGATGCAGGTGATGCAGAGCAGCTGCAGTGGAATTTGATCCATTCCCATGCATGCGGTGTAGGCGAACCGTTTCCTGAGGTGGTTTCAAGAGCGATGGTCCTTCTCCGTGCCAATGCGCTATTAAAAGGGTTCTCCGGTGTGCGCCCTGTGGTCATCGAACGTTTGATTGAGCTTTTGAATGCCGGGGTCCATCCGGTCATCCCCCAGCAAGGCTCACTTGGGGCGAGTGGCGACTTGGCGCCGCTTTCCCATTTGGCTTTGGTATTGATGGGAGAAGGGGAAGTGTTCTACAAAGGAGAACGAATGGAGGCGATCACGGCATTATCGAAAGAAGGCATACTGCCGCTGACACTGAAAGCGAAAGAAGGGCTGGCTTTGATCAATGGCACGCAGGCGATGACGGGGATGGGTCTGGTCAATTACATTGAAGCGGAGCAGCTTGCCCATCAAACAGAGGCGATTGCTTCCATGACGCTGGAAGGGTTGCGCGGCATCGAAGACGCCTTTGATGCGGATGTGCATCTTGCCCGCGGTTATCGCCAGCAAACGGAAGTTGCTGAAAGGATTCGCCGCATGATCAACGGGAGTCAGCTCATCACCAAGCAAGGGGAGCTCCGGGTACAGGATGCTTATTCGCTTCGCTGCATCCCGCAGGTGCACGGGGCATCCTGGCAAACGCTCGATTATGTAAAAGAAAAACTGGAAATCGAAATGAATGCTGCGACGGATAATCCGCTTATTTTCGATGATGGTGAAAAGGTTATTTCCGGGGGCAACTTCCATGGCCAGCCGATAGCGTTTGCGATGGACTTCATGAAAATCGCCGTTGCCGAGCTTGCTAACATTTCCGAGCGCCGCATAGAGCGACTCGTCAATCCCCAGTTGAATGATTTACCGCCATTCCTCAGTCCGTCACCTGGCTTGCAATCGGGGGCGATGATCATGCAATATTGTGCTGCTTCTCTCGTTTCTGAAAATAAAACATTGGCACATCCGGCAAGTGTGGATTCCATTCCATCTTCAGCGAATCAGGAGGATCATGTGAGCATGGGGACGATTGGATCGCGACACGCCCATCAAATCATTCAAAACGTCCGCCGCGTATTGGCGATTGAGCTCATTTGTGCCCTGCAAGCGGTGGAATACCGAGGGACGGAAAAAATGGCTCCGTTCACGAAGGATTTTTACACGGAAGCAAGAAAAATCATTCCTAGCATTACGCAAGATCGAATCTTTGCAAAGGATATTGAAGCAGCCGCCAGCTGGTTACTTGAAATCGATTGGAATTCCTTCATTCATGGGAACTTGCCCACGACATGATGTGGAATGACAGAATGTAAGATGGAAGCGATTCTCTTCTAAACGTTAGGCTTATAAGCTCTTTACGGGTTTTTAAGCCTGACAATGCTACATAAAGTACATGGTTCCCAATCCCAAGCAGTTCTGCTGAAAAGAGACTTGGACACAGGAAAAATCGAAAGCTGCAAACGATTATATGGTCGAATTTGATTTAAGGATTAAAAATGCATGCTTGGAGGGGAATTAATTTGGAAAATCGCCAATTGCAACTGCCCGTTAAAACGGAGCAAAACGAACCGCCCCATACTTTGCAAAGGAAATTAAAAGCACGTCACCTGACGATGATTTCATTAGGCGGCGCAATTGGAACGGGACTTTTTCTTGGAAGCGGCCCGGCCATCCATTCTGCAGGGCCGGGCGGGGCATTGGTTGCATATGCCGTCATTGGCATCATGGTTTATTTCATTATGACAAGTCTAGGGGAATTGGCTTCATTCATGCCAGTCAGCGGCGCTTTCAGTACCTATGCCACAAGATTCATCGATCCCGCAATCGGATTTGCGCTTGGCTGGAACTATTGGTTCACATGGGCGATGACGCTTGCCGCGGAACTCTCTGCCGCAACGATGGTCATGAAATTCTGGTTTCCCCACAGTCCATCATTTTTATGGAGTTCCATGTTTTTAGTTTTGATATTCCTATTGAATTACATATCCGTTAAAGGGTATGGCGAAGGGGAATATTGGTTTTCACTCATCAAGGTCGCGACAATTGTCATTTTTATCGTTGTCGGTATATTGATGATATTCGGAATCATGAACGGAGAGGCGATCGGTTTTAAAAATTTCACGGTAGGTGACGCGCCGTTTGCTGGCGGGTTCTTGGCGACATTGGGAATTTTCATAGCTGCTGGCTTTTCTTTTCAAGGAACGGAAATCGTCGGTGTGGCAGCGGGTGAGAGCGAGGACCCTGCCAAAAATGTTCCCAAGGCCGTTCGCAGCATCTTTTGGCGAATATTCCTCTTTTATATTTTAGCGATATTGATCATCGGCTTGATTGTTCCTTATACGAATGGGAGTCTTCAGGGACATACGATCATGGTCAGCCCGTTCACGATGGTATTCGAAAAAGTGGGACTGGCATTTGCAGCTTCGGTGATGAATGCCATCATCTTAACCGCCGTATTATCCGCAGGTAATTCAAGTCTCTATGTGACAAGCCGTATGCTGTACTCCATGGCAAATGAAGGGCTGGCACCAAAGATCTTCGGAAAGCTCAATAAACGCGGCGTTCCGATCTGGGGACTTATCGTCACTTCACTTGTAGGCATGCTCGCATTTTTCGCTTCCGTTTTCGGTGACGGAGTGATATATGTTTGGCTGATGAATGCTGTCGGAGTCACGGGTTTTATTTTTTGGCTTGGCATAGCGGCGAGTCATTACCGCTTTCGCAAGGCATACATCGCTCAAGGGCACTCATTGGCTGACCTTCCCTATCTGTCAAAATGGTTTCCCTTCGGTCCGATATTTTCGTTTGTCCTTTGTTTCTTCGTTTTATTGGCGCAAAACTATCAAGCTTTCCTGGGAGACCATATCAATTGGGCCGGTGTGATGGCTGCTTATCTTGGCATCCCGTTTTTTCTGGTGATGTGGCTTGGCTATAAGTTCATTAAGAAAACGAAAGTGATCCCGCTGGAAAAGTGCCAGATTGATTTTAATGAACACAGGAATATGTAATGTACGATAAGAAGGAAACCTTGAAATGGAACTATTTTCAAGGTTTTTTATTTGGAATTCGGGGTAATAAAATATGAGATTATCCGATTATAAAATTCACGCATCATTTAATTTTGGGTTTTATTGGAAAAACACTTCTTTAAAAAAACTGAAAAAAATTCATTGCCGTAAGTTTGCCCTTCGTTTTGAGGCTTACGAGGACGTTGATATATCAACGGTTTTTCGGGATTTCGGAACCCATGGAGTGGAATGTCATTTTGGGCATTTTAGGCAGGAATGCGGCAGTACATCATTTGAATTTATATTCATTGTTTGTTAAGGTAATGAAGTGCTTTAGGGATAAAGGTTCAGTCCCTATGCTGTGACTGACCAAAACATTAAAATAAAAACCATTATATTTCAGTTGGTATTTGCTGTGCCATTTCTTTTCCTCATTTGTATGCACCTCGTTTCCATGCTCAAATTAGACACATGGGAATTTTAATAATCATTTTACAAATGCGTTTTGGTGCCACATACCGCAGGCATCATTCCATCTGATTTAGGAAAATGAAATACTATAGAGGGAAATCTTTGTCCAAAACTTGGGCAAAATCTCTAAGTGGAAAAATCGTTTAGATTACAGTTGGTATAGGTTGTACCTGCTAATTTCCTCAGTTGTGATTGCACCTCTTTATCCTACTTGAAATGCTCAATTAATCACACATATATAATCCAAGTAAAGAATTCCTTCTTGGGAAGGATAAATAGTAATTATTTCTTTACACGAGGGTACCCCCATATATGTGTCCATTCCGCTTTTTTTTGACCGAACAAAAGAAAAAGTGTAGAGGTAGAACCGTTTTTTACATTCCGGTTATTTCAAGGGACTTGTGTATAAATCATCATCACTCGCATAAAACGGGGAAATTCAGCAAAACTGAAACATATGGGCAACTATTAGAATGAGGTGACTTGATGAAGCCATATGTAGAAGTCAGAAATGTCTCGAAAATTTTTGGGAAATCTCCAAAAGCAGCAACAGATTTATTGATTAAAGGCAAATCCAAAAAAGAAATCCTGAAAGAAACGGGACAGACTGTCGGCGTTAATAACGTGAATTTCGAGATTTATCCTGGCGAAATTTTTGTCATCATGGGTTTATCCGGTAGTGGTAAATCGACGTTGATTCGTATGTTCAATCGTTTAATCGATCCTACCCTTGGTGAAATATTGATTGGGGGAGAAGATATCGTAAAGATGAACGCCGCCCGCTTAAGGGAAGTCAGGCAAAAGAAAATAAGCATGGTGTTTCAAAACTTTGCTTTATTCCCGCATAAAACGATATTGGAAAACGCGGAATTCGGGCTCGAAATCCAAAAGGTCGATCCGGCAAAACGTCATGATAAAGCGATGAAGGCACTTGAGGCGGTTGGATTGAAGGGCTATGAAAATCAGCTTCCTTCCCAGCTTAGCGGCGGAATGCAGCAAAGGGTCGGATTAGCTCGTGCGCTAGCAAGTGACACGGACGTATTATTGATGGATGAAGCCTTTAGCGCCCTTGATCCATTGATACGTAAGGATATGCAGGATGAGCTGGTTGAAATTCAGGATCAGTATAAAAAAACGATCATTTTCATTACCCATGATCTTGATGAAGCGTTGCGAATCGGCGATAGGATCGCTCTTATGAAGGATGGAAGCGTGATTCAGCTGGGAACACCAGAACAAATCATGATGAATCCAGCCAATGAATTTGTCGAGAAGTTCGTTGAAGATGTTGATTTATCAAAAGTATTGACAGCTTCTCATGTGATGATCCGTCCAGAAAAAATCTCAGTTGACAGAGGTCCGAGGGTTGCCTTGGAAATCATGCGTAAACAGGGGTATTCCAGCATTTTCGTTGTGGATAGGAAGCAGAAATTATTGGGAGCGGTGACTGCTGAACAGGCTCGTCAGGCAATGAGCAATAATCAATCGATTTCTGAAGTGATGACAACGGATATCCCAACCGTAAAAGAGGATGAATTACTTGGAAACCTAATGGACGTGATGGCAACGTCAAGCTTGCCCATCTCAGTCATTGACGATGAGAAAAGAATTAAAGGGATTCTGCTCCGCGGTGCCGTAATCGGTGCCTTGGCAGGAAATAAAGATTCCTTGAATGAAATGGAGAGTGAATAATTCAATGAATATGCCGAAAATCCCATTAGGAGCTTGGGTCGATTCTTTAGTGGATTGGATAACTATTGTATTTGCTGGATTATTTACACTGATTACGAATGTGATTGAAGGACTATTGAATATACTTGTCGACGTAATGAGTGCAGGACCATCCATCGTGTTGATTTTAGTGCTGACCCTTCTGGTTACTTATACAAGCAGATGGCCATTAGGAATCTTTACACTTATCAGCTTACTATTGATTGATAACCTTGGTTATTGGGAATCAAGCATCCAAACACTGGCTATCGTCCTATTGTCAGGTTTCCTAACGATACTGATCGGGATACCGATTGGAATATGGTGCGCCCAAAATAATACGGTGCGCAAAATCGTTACCCCGATTTTGGACTTCATGCAAACGATGCCTGCATTCGTTTACTTGATCCCTTCGATATTATTCTTTGGGATAGGGGTAGTGCCGGGGATCATTGCGTCATTCATTTTCGCAATCGCACCGACCATCCGGATGACCAATCTAGGGATCCAGGAAGTGCCCAATGATTTAATCGAAGCATCGGATGCATTTGGCTCGACTAGCGGCCAGAAGCTAATCAAGGTACAAATACCTTTGGCCACTCCGACGATCATGGCAGGGGTCAACCAAAGCATCATGCTTGCATTATCCATGGTTGTTACAGCTTCATTGGTTGGTGCACCAGGACTTGGGGCAGATGTTTACCGCGCTGTCAGCCAAATAAATGTAGGACAAGGATTCGAAGCAGGACTATCCATCGTCATCATAGCAATCATTCTTGATCGTATTACGCAAAATCTTCGTAAGCCGGCTTACGAGCACATCGTTAGCAGAAAAATCATTGTAATCGTTCTTGCGATCCTCGTGGTTGCTACTGCACTATTCAGTACGTTTGCAAAAGACACGGGTGTGAAAGGCGATGAGAACAGTTTTGCTGCCAAAGCCAACTATGAAATCATCGGAATCGAACCTGGAGCAGGAATCATGAAGCAAACAAAAACCGCTATTTCCGATTATAAGCTGGATGATTGGAAGCTTGTGGAAGGATCTTCAGCTGCAATGGTAGCTGAATTGAAAAAGGCAATCGATAAAAAAGAACCAATCGTCGTTACAGGCTGGACACCGCATTGGATGTTCTCGAAATATGACTTGAAATATCTCGAAGATCCGAAGGAAGCATACGGCGGAGCTGAAAATATCAATTCGATCGCCAGGAAAGGTCTTGAACAGGATGCGCCAGGGGCCTATAAAATTCTTGATCAATTCTCCTGGGAAACGAAAGATATGGAAAATGTAATGGTTAATGTTGCAGAAGGAATGACTCCCTCAGAGGCAGCAGATAAATGGATAAAAGAGCATCAGGACAAGGTATCCAAATGGACCAAGGATGCTGTGCCAGGAAATGGTAAAAAAATCAAATTGGTTTATGTTGCCTGGGATACTGAAATTGCCAGCACGAACGTAATCGGCAAGGTATTGGAGAAAAACGGGTATGACGTAACATTAAGCCAAGTTGAGGTGGGACCAATGTTCGCAGGCGTGGCAAACGGAAGTGCCGATGCCATGGTGGCTGCGTGGCTCCCTAGTACACATAAGGAATACTATGATAAGTACAAAGCCGATTTGGTCGACCTTGGACCAAACTTAACTGGAACGAAAAATGGTCTGGTCGTACCTGATTATGTAGAAATCGATTCGATTGAAGACTTAAAATGAATGCAAAACGAGGGGATCTCATGAGAGGTCCCCTCGTTTTTTAGCTTATCACTTAGTGAATGGTGGGGCTGCTTAATGGATGGAAACGAACTTACCTGTCAATTGTTCTTCCGTTACTTCAATCTTCCCTTGTAAATCTTCAGCCAGTAGCACATAGCTTTTGACACCGATGAATTCAGAATGCGAGATTAAAAAGAATTTTGTTCCTTTTTTGTACGCAAAAGATTCATCTTTGACTAATTTATACATTTTCATCCTTTTTCCACCTTGACTGTTCATCTCTTTTGCATAAATGCAGCCAGCATATTTAACTTTTTCTGTTCCCTTTTTATAACATCACTAGCTAATTTGTCAACCATTTTCACCATGGAGGGCATGTCCATTTTTATCTGGAATTGGTTATGATTGAATGATAAAATTCAGTTGAGAATAAGCGTGTTCAGGAAGGTGTGGGAAAAAATGAAATCAATCATATTCGATGTCGATACAGGAATTGATGATGCCCTGGCGATGGCATATGCACTACATTCCCCAGAATTGGAGATACTCGGTTTTACGACCTGCTTCGGTAATGTGGCCGTTGAAGATGCGACTCGCAATACGCTAGCTGTTTTGGAAAAGTTAGATCGCCATATACCGGTATTCAGCGGAGCCGGACAAACATTGAACCGCGGGGAAAAGAAGAAATACCCAAAACATGTTCATGGCGAAGATGGGCTTGGAAATACACTTGATTTTGAGTGGGCACCAACCCTCCAAGCATCACAAGGACATGCGGTGGATTTCATCATCGAACAAGTGAAAAGCCGTCCCGATGAGATTACAATCATTGCAGTCGGGCCTCTGACCAATATCGCTTTGGCGATTAAAAAAGATCCGGAAATCATGTCCCTCGTTAAAGAGGTGATCATAATGGGCGGTGCCGTAAAAGTGCCGGGGAATGTAAACCCTTACGCAGAAGCGAACATCATATCCGATCCCGATGCAGCCGACCTTGTATTATCATCAGGTGTGCCAGTTACCTTGGTGGGGCTTGATGTGACGATGCAAACGTGTCTGCCGAAATCGAAGCTTGATGAATGGAGTGCAACCGGTAAGGAATCTGCCCAATTTCTTGCGGAAATGACCAACTATTATATGAAGGCGTACGATTCCTCCCACCCAGGATTAGGAGGTTGCGCTCTTCATGATCCGCTTGCAGTCGGGGTTGCCATCGATTCTGATTTTGTGAGTACAGAATCGATGAACATCAAGGTGGTGACCGAAGGCGAAGAGACGGGCCGAACGATCGGTCAGCCTGATAGCGAATCTCGTATCCGCGTTTGCACGGACGTGGATGCAGCTCGGTTCGTGAAACACTTTTTGGAACGGGTAATTCGAAGCTAGACCGAATAAATCTAGAGTAAGGTCGAATAAATCAGAGTTAGGTCGAATAATTCAGAGTAAGGTCGAATAAATCTGGAATAAGGACGGATAAATCGGAGTAAGGCCGAATAAATCAGAGTTAGGTCGAATTAATCTGGAATAAGGTCGAATAAATTAGAGTAAGGCCGGATTAATCGGAGTAAGACCGAATAAATCAGAGTAAGGCCGGATAAATCGGAGTAAGGCCGAATAATCTAGAGTATGGTCGAATAAATCTAGAGTAAGACCGAATAATTCAGAGTAAGGTCAAATAAATCGGAGTAAGGTCGAATAAATCTGGAATAAGGCCGAATTAATCCAATTACGGCCCAATAAATCCAACGCAAGGACGAAAAAAGCTGAATCAAGGCCAAATATTTCAAAAAAAGGACTTCCGTTTTGTCGGATGTCCTTTTTTAAATCTAATCAGCTTAAAACACAGGGGGGTTTTCAAACATTAATCAAACGGTTGATTAATTTCCGTCTAAAGTCACTTTATGGTTTGGACTAAAGTTATATATTTGAGTAATGCTTCTGAAATATTGGGTATATGGGACTTTTTTTTCGAAAAAATGTAAAACTCTTGAAATTATTATGAAAAAAAGTTTAGTGATTATGAAAAACAGGTACATAGACTTTAATGCTTCCATATTTAGGTTGAATATTATAATTATAAGTTACCATTTTTCGACTTCGTTCGTATTTATATGGCAGAATTTGTATGGTTCAATTAAAATGTATCTATAAGATAAAAGGAGGATTTTTACTATGTCACAAATTCGCGTAACACCTTCAGAGCTGAAAGATGTAGCAAGACAATATGATAATGAGAGCCAACAGGTAACGGATATCATTGGTCGTTTAGATAAAATGAGAGATCATTTAACGGGTATTTGGGAAGGTTCTTCCAGTGAGGCTTTCGTCGGGCAATATGAGGAATTGAAACCTTCATTCTTGGATATGGCCCGATTGTTGAATGAAGTTTCTCAACAATTGCACAAATCAGCGCAAATCCTTGAGGACACAGATAACCAGATTGCTAGTCAAATTCGCGGATAATCGTCGGAACAAAAGAGATAAAGAATTGTCTAGAAAAAGCGCCGCGACTCTTTTATGAAGATCGTGGTGCTTTTTTTTGCTTGAAATGAGGTGGGCTCTATATATATTCAATTAACGATCGATTTAAAGAGGTATACGGGGGAAGTTTTCGATTTGCAAGTGTCGGATTACCGATCCATCAAGATGGTAGTGGAAATAGTATGGCAGCTAAAGCAGATTGCCAGTACACCTAAAGAGGGCTATTGGGTACGGGTCCAGAATAAAGAGTTCGTATGTTCAGGCTATGATACCTTGCTTGATAGCGGGATTACGACTGGGGACCGCCTTGAGATCCTCTAATGGTTAAGTGCGGCTTGCATCATAGGAAAAAAGTCTAAAGCCCATAAGCAGGGAAAAAGGAGTACATAGAATGGATGAGTTAAAATCCTCCTATCTGGAGAAAAAGATTGAAGCACACATGGTGAAGGATGATGGTGGATATTTGTTCGTATTCCAACGAGCGAAACTGTCGATGCAGGATCCAATGGAATTGCAGCTAATCCATGAAGCTGATGATGCTCTCCGAAAACATATAGAAATGACAGAGGATGAGGTACATATCAGAGTAAATCCGCCAGCCTCTTTTTTTGTTTTTTCGAGAGCAAGAGAGAAAAATGTGATAGGCCGTTGGTTATCTGCTTATCAAGTCGTGAAGAAGATCAGAAATCATCAATTGACTCGGCTGATGCTTGCCGTCTGTCCGGAGAATATCGTTTTTGATCCAAGTATGTCCCCGTATTTCCTCCATTACGGTGTAAGAGACAGTTTGCCACCATATGAGCAGGATCAGGATACGTTATTTCGCGAAACGAAGGCTTTGATTTTGGCACTTGTGGATGGGCAGCATTCATTCGAAGATTACCTGCTTTACCATCAAACGTTAAAGCTATCGAACGAAGCACAAAGCATATTGGCCGCCGGGACTTGGGATGAACTTTCCACGGTCATTCAATCTCGGATAGACGCGTTGGAAAAGGAAGAAAAAGCATTTGTGCATATCCCTGAAAAGAAGTGGAAGACGGCGCGATATACGCTTATAGGAACGATGATCGCCCTTGTGCCATTGCTGTTCTTTACGATTTATACCTTATTCATCTCCCAGCCAAGGCAAGCTGCATACGTTGGAAGCGGTGAAAGCTTCCTCAAGCAAAAATATAGTGAAGTCATTGATCGTCTGGAAAACCATGATCCAAAGAAAATGCCATATGTCGTACAATACGAACTGGCAAAGTCATATGTCCGTTATGAACCGCTAAAGGGTGTCGGGAGGAAGAATGTCGAAAATGCCATCACCTTGCAGACCGATAGTCAGTATCTCCTCTATTGGATTTATATAGGCAGGGGGGAGAACGAGGACGCGATCGATATGGCAAGAATCATGGAGGACCGCGAGCTGATCATGTACGGGCTGATCAACGAGAAGGAACAGATAAAGTTGGATGATAAGCTATCAGGAGAAGAAAAGGAAACGCGACTTAAGGAAGTCGATACAGAGCTGACCCAATATGAAAAGGAACGAAAGGAATTGGAAAAGCAATTGGATGAACAGAAAGAACGGAATTTAGAGAATTCCAATGTGGAAGCAGAAGCTAAACCAGCAGCAAAGGAAGAAGGGGAAAAGGAACAAAGCAAGGATTCCATCAAAAAAACATCTGAAGAAAAAGAGAAAAGCAAAGAGTAAGCAAATTGCCTTTTGCGGAGGTGAGATTATATGAGTATATTATGGATTTATTCCAAGGGAACCTTTCAATCCTTTACGATCAAGGATGAGCGTGATGGTCCAATTACGATAGGACCATCAAAAAAGGATACAATCACCATCTTTTCGTCGCCTTTTGAACAGGAATCTATCGAGCTGAGAAAACGGGATGCGATCGACGAGTATGAGGTATATGGAGGAGAAAAGAAGCTTGGTGATGTAAAGCCGCTACAGAGCTTCACTCTCCGTAAAGGAGAAGACACGGTCGAAATTTTTTACATGGCAGGGAAATCGGAAGAAAGTCTCTACTATATTGGCAACTTGAAGGAGATCACTATATCACATAAGGATGAAGCCACTTTCCGTAAGGAAGGGCCCCCTTCGTGCAATGGCTTATCGATGCTTTTTCTGCAAGGGCAATGGTTTCTCTTGCCCGAAGAAAAAAGCAGGGTTTTCCTGAACGGTGAAAGGGTGGCAGGAAAAACACCCTTCCAGAATGGCGATCTCATTTTCTTGCCGAATATGACACTGAGGTTGATTGAAGGCGACTTATTGATGATTCATAGTGCCGAAACCTATGCTACATCGTTACCTGAAATGAAGAAGCCGATTTCGGAAATGAAGAAAAGCTACCCGCAATTTCGCCGGACTCCAAGGATGATCTATGAATTGCCGGACGAGAAAGTGACGATATCCTTTCCGAGCCAGGAATCGGAGGATAATAATAGAGGGTTATGGTTAATCCTGATGCCGCCATTAATGATGTTGATGGTCATGGGTGTCATCACGATCGTTCAGCCGCGGGGGATATTCATCATCATATCGATAGTGATGTTCACCACGACCTTAGTAACTTCGACGGCACAATACTTCAAAGACAAAAAGAAACAAAAATTCAGGGATGAAAAACGCCAACGTGTGTACACACGATATCTAGAGCAAAAGCGGGGGGAACTGCAAGAGCTTTCTGAAAAGCAAAGGAATGTGCTGTTCTATCATTACCCATCCTTCGAAAGGATGAAGCAGCTAACCGAAAGCATCAGCGACCGTATATGGGAGAGAACATTGGAAGGTGAAGACTCGCTCCACCTGAAGATAGGGACGGCTACGATACCGTCAAGCTATGAGGTTGCGGTTAACAGTAACGATATGTCCAATCGTGACATGGATGATTTACTCGAGAGGTCACAGGAATTGGTCAATGTTTATAAAAACCTGGAGAAGCTTCCGTTAGCCATCGACTTATCACGTGGATCGATGGGGCTTGTCGGAAAGGATTCAATCGTGAAAAGGGAGCTGCAACAATTGATTGGGCAGCTTGCCTTTTTTCATAGTTATCATGATGTCCGATTTGTAGCCATTTTTCCGGAAACGGACTATCAGGAATGGGAATGGATGAAATGGCTTCCCCATTTTCAACTGCCACATGCCTATGCAAAAGGATTCATATACAATGAACAGTCACGCGACCAGCTATTGACATCGATTTATCAGCTTTTGAGGGAAAGGGATTTGGATGAGAACAAAGGGAAGGTGCGATTCACTCCTCATTTTGTCTTCATCGTCACGGATCGCCAATTAATTGCTGAGCATGTCATATTGGAATATTTGGAAGGCAGAGAAGATGATTTGGGCATCTCGACGATTTTTGCTGCCGATGCAAAAGAAAGCTTGACGGAGAATGTCCATACACTCGTGAAGTATATAAACGATCGCCAAGGTGAGATTATCATCCAGCAATCGAAGGCTGTCCATACTCCTTTTACACTTGATGTCCATGCTAGAGAAGGAAATGAGCGTTATGCACGTAAGCTGCGCTCCCTGGATCATCAAAAAGGCATGAACAACTCAATCCCAGAAACGGTATCCTTTTTGGAGTTATTGAAGGTAAGAGAAGTGAAGGAACTGCCTGTTGGCGATAATTGGCTAACCAATCAATCCTCCAAGTCGCTGGCGGTGCCGATTGGATTGAAAGGGAGAAGTGATAGAGTTGAATTGAACTTACACGAAAAGGCACATGGACCTCATGGATTGGTCGCTGGGACGACGGGGTCGGGGAAAAGTGAACTGCTGCAAACCTACATCCTATCATTAGCCGTTCATTATCATCCACATGAAGTGGCCTTTTTGCTCATCGATTATAAAGGCGGGGGAATGGCACAGCCCTTCAGGCAGATACCGCATCTGCTCGGAGTGATCACGAATATCGAGGGAAGCAAGAACTTCAGTGCCAGGGCACTTGCTTCCATCAATAGCGAATTGAAAAAACGCCAGCGCCTGTTCGATCGATATGAAGTCAATCATATCAACGATTACACGGATTTATACAAAGAAGGAAAAGCGGAAGAACCGTTGCCGCATTTATTTTTAATATCAGATGAGTTTGCCGAGCTCAAGAATGAGGAGCCCGATTTCATCCGTGAATTAGTCAGTACTGCCAGAATTGGCCGGAGTTTAGGTGTTCATTTGATTCTTGCCACGCAAAAGCCAGGCGGGGTCATAGATAACCAGATATGGAGTAATGCCCGATTCAAGATTTCATTAAAGGTGCAGGATGCCAATGATAGTAAGGAAATCCTTAAAAATAGCGATGCAGCAAACATCACTGTCACAGGCCGGGGATATTTGCAGGTGGGCAATAACGAGGTTTACGAACTGTTTCAGTCAGCATGGAGCGGTGCCCCTTATTTAGAGGATACGGCAGGATCGGAGGATGAGGTGGCTCTGGTAACAGACCTTGGCCTTGTTCAAATCTCGAGTGTTTCGGAACAGGTCGCTAATCAAAGGAAGGAAAAAATCAGTGAAATCGAAGCCGTTGCCGATCATATCGTGATGACACAGGCGGAAATGAAAATCAAAAAGCTTGCGAGTCCTTGGCTTCCGCCCCTTCAAGCTCGCCTTTCAAGAAACAGTGAAAGAAGCCTTGCTAGCAATCAATTTCATCTCGGAATGAAGGATGAGCCTGAGTTACAGAGCCAGACAAACTATATATATAATTGGATTGAGGATGGGAACATCGGGATATTCGGTTCTTCCGGATATGGTAAATCAACTACGGCATTGACCCTGCTCTTTAGCTTTGCAGATCAATTCTCACCTGAGGAACTGCATTATTACTTGTTCGACTTTGGCAATAGCGCGTTACTGCCGTTGCGCCAGCTGCCTCATACAGGGGATTACTTCCGATTCGATGAGCTAAGGAAAATTGAAAAATTCATGTTATTCATGAAAGCGGAAATGGAAAGGCGCAAGCAGCTTTTTTCGCAAAAGGAGCTTAGTAACATCAAGCTTTATAACGCGTTAGCGGAAGAGAAATTGCCGATTATTTATATCACGGTCGACAATTTTGATTTAGTGAAGGATGAGATGCCTGATCAGGAGGCGCAACTGATCCAGTTTGCACGTGATGGACAATCACTGGGGATTTTCATGATTTTGACGGCGACTAGAATCAATGCCATTCGCCAGCCATTGATGAATAGCCTTAAGACGAAGGTGGTTCATTATTTAATGGACAGCTCGGAGCAATATTCAGTCCTGGGCAGAACCCCTTATCAAAATGAGCCGGTCCCGGGAAGAGCTTTAGTGAAAAAAGATCAAACCTTTCTCGTTCAGGTGTATTTACCAGCCGATGGAGCGGATGATATAGCCGTGTTGGATGAAATGAAACAAGCTGTCGCCGAGCATAAAGGCAAGTACCGGGAAGCAGCTAAGCCTCCGGCCATACCGATGTTGCCGCCGCACCTTGATGCCAGCTCTTTCAAGGAATACTGGTCACAATCCATCAAGAAGGATGACATACCAATCGGTCTTTCGGAGGAAAGCGTAACACCTGTTTGTGTGGAGCTGAATTCCGATCCTTTCTTGCTTGTCCTCGGTCAGTCAAGGAAAGGAAAAACGAATGTCCTGAGAGTGCTATTGGAATCTTTGCTCACACAACCGATTGGCGAGATAGGCTTATTTGACGGAATTGACCGTGGATTGTCCTCATATGCATCGATTGAAAAGGTACGTTATGTGGAAACGAAGGATCAGATATCGGATTGGCTGGATCATATTACGGGAATTTTTGAAGAGCGTGAGAAGCTTTATCTAGATGGATTGGGAATGAAACCGATGAAGCAACAGGAATCCAAAGCAATCATTTTTGTCATTGATAGCATTTCCCGGTTTCAGCAGACGATCGACGGCAGGATACAGGATCGAATCAGTGGGATGATGAAGCAATACGGTCATCTTGGTTTCAGGCTGATCGTCGCTGGAAATGCCGGTGACTTCACCAAAGGGTATGATTCATTGACAACGGAATTGAAGCAAGTCAGGCAGGCTGTCCTGCTCCTGAAAAAATCGGACCAAAGCTTGTATACACTCTCTTATTCAAGAAAAGAAGAAGAAATTCAGCCTGGCTACGGATACTTTGTCCATAATGGCCGGGAATGCAAAATCCAAATTCCATTAAGTGAAGAAAGAAGGAGAGTGCACGAGAGTGTCTGAAAAAATAAAACCGGTGCTGTTAATCGCTAAAATACTTGTGATTTTGGCATTGCCCATCTTGTTTTTTTCTTATATAGGTCAAAACCCAATGAAAAAGCAGGAAACGGCATCCCGTGAAATCGCGATCGTCAACGAAGATAATGGGACTGAATTCAATAACAAGCCGATTTACGTCGGTTCTGAACTTGTCACGACGTTGGACAACAATTCTGAATATGAGTGGGTCGTAGTTAACAGAAGTACGGCCGAAAGCGGGCTAGCCAATGAAAAGTACGATGCCGTAATCTATTTGCCATCCGATTTCTCAGAGAATGTTTATACGTTCAATGACGAACGGCCCATCAAGGCGGGAATTAAGTACAAGGTACAAACTAGTTTAAATGCAGAGAATATGGAAAAGGTACAAAAGGAATTAGAGAAAACAAAAAGCAAAATGAACAAGCATATTTCAACACAGTATTGGAGTTATGTTTCCCAGTCAGTCGATGACATCCGCAAGAAGTTCGATAACGTCCTTGCAAAGGAAATCGCGTTTCAAAATACGATGTACGAATTTTATACTCCTAGCTCGGAAAGTCTTGCGGGGAGTATAAAGCAGCATAAGGACATGCTTGAAGGCGTGTTTGCCCAAACGAAGGATGCTGGAAAGGCGAGTAATGAGACCATGGATGAAATAGGTCATACAAAAGCCCAAATGGCTTCCTTCGTAAAAGACGTCGTATCTTTCGAGGAGTATCAAAAAAATCAAAGCAAACTATTGCTGGATGCTTCGAACCAAAATCAGCAGCTTGTCAAGGAGAGCGTTCAATCATATGACAAAGTGTTGAGTGAAGGGAACCAACAGGTTCCGGAGATTCAGCAAGGGATGTATACGAAGTACAGCCTAAATGACCAAGGCTTTAATGAAAATGTCGGGGTCGTGAAGGAAGGGCTGGAAACTAGCAATGCTGAATTGGAAAACTTCGCAACAAGCATGAAAGGGAAACAAGTGGATCAAATTTCGAAAATCTCACAAGATCAACAAAGCTCGATTGAGCAATTCAAACAAACGGAAGAATTTGATCTTGATAAGCTTCAGGCGTCCATGCTTGCGCAAAGAAAAAACCTCGCAAGCGATTCTGGTGATGGGACGGATGTCACTGGAGGGAGTGGGACACAGATAGAGGATATCGAAACCGAAACCGGAAAGGGTGAATCGGCCGGTGCCCCTTCAAGGAAGGATCCAATCGATGAGCTCTCGCTTCAGGCATTGCTCGACCAAATAACGGGCATCCACACGGCGCTGGAAGGTTTGGTGCCGGCTGAGGGGAGTGAAGGAGCTGCTGAGCAAATCAATATTCTTACAGCAGAACTTCAAGCAGAAATCAATAGTCTCAGCGGAACGGTGAACGGCAGAACCGAAAATTATAATCAAGTGATAGTGGAGTTCAATACACTTGTAGATTCATACAATGAACTGCTGGCACAGCATACACAGCTACAAGCTGATTATAATGAACTTGGTGCCGATTATAAGGATCTTGGTGATCAATGGAAAAAATCACAGGAGGATATAGAAGAACTGAAGAACCTCCAAAATATGACCATTGACGAGGCCATTGCGGAAATCAAGAGTTCGGAGCAGAACCTCCTTGAAAAAGTGGGGGGAGAAAGGCGAGCGGCGCTAGTGTCGGTTTTTAATGATTCCATTAATAACCGTAATGCAAATGAGCTTCTTTCCTATTATGGCTCGCTTTCCTCTTATAGTGAATTGGCTGAACGAGTCACGGCAGCGAAAGTGGATAAGATATTTGCCGCTAATATAAAGGAATTGGAAAACTTGAAAAATGGGGTTTCTCCAAACGTTGATCAGGGAGCGAACCTTGTCAAAGCAAGTTTAGCAGGAGTCGATGATAATCTCGGCGCATTCTCCAACTCCATTATCGGTTATATGAATGAATATGATGCAAACGTGAAAGCGGGGCAGGAAGCCACGTTAGCCGAATTGGCGTCAATTACCGCGCAAGCCCAAGAAGTATCTGCCGATATGTCGGAAAATATGGAGAGACCTGAAATGGAACCAGAACCACCGGTGAGCCTTGATGGTGAAATGTTTGTATCGCTTCAAGATAAAACAGCGACAAACATGGGCTTCATTTCCGACCTAGTCAATTCGGTGGCAGAGCGTCAAGATACGGTTACGAAGGATACCGCCGACCTGCAAGTGAAAGTGGGCTCCGTACAGGAAAGGGCCGATCAGCTTAATGATAATTGGTCAAAAAATGTAGATTCGACCGTTCAAATCAAGACGGACGTATACAGCGTCTTGAATAACACACTAGTCGATGATCAGCAGAATGGATATGTGTATGAATATTTAGCCAACCCCGTTCAAATCAGCGGTGAGGTCCTTCATCAGGAAAAGGTTAATATTCCACCGATCGTCATGTTGGTGATCATACTCATTTCCGGATTATTGATCGGTTTCTTCCTGCATCATTATGGAACCTTACCAATGATGGTCCATGCGGCACTGAACGCTTTATTGAATTTAATTGTTGGTTTGATCATCAGCATCTATGGCTTGAAAATATATCCCCTGGGGGATATGCAGGAGATTAAATGGACCGCTTTCACCGTCCTGCTCTTATTCTTCTGTTCTGCCTGTACACGGCTCGCCTTCTCCATCGGGCCGTTTGTCGGAGCAATCCTTGTGATTGGTTTGATCAGTTTCTTCACCCTTCCATTATTGGATTTGATCATGCCTAATTTCAACATCGATCACCCGGTGGCAGACGTTTACATGTCCATCCAATTCGGTGATCAGTCGGCTTTCACTCCGGCCATGATCATCTTGTTGATACTGACGCTCATCGGATCAATCCTTCCCTATATAGTGAAGCGTTTTTCCGAAAGAAGAGAAATGGCCCATGAAGCGGAATAAATACGTTTTTGCCATTTTGTTCATCTTGTTTTTAAGCCTTAACCCTCATGTTCACGCCGAGGATCCGATGGTGGAGCCTAATGAATATCAAGAAAAGGATATTGATATTCAAACGGAGTACTTCCATGAGGAAGGCTTGCTGGAGCAAAAGAAGACACTGCCGGAAGAGCAAAAGGCACTAACCTTTGAAAGGGGGAAATATGATGTCATCGATTCGGTGACGGACTCACTGTTTCTTTCCCCGGTTACGGAGAATAATAATACCATCGCTTCAAAGGCGGAACAGCTTGGATTATTCGAAGAGGTAGGCAAGAGAATGACAAGCGAAGAAGAAGCGGAGCTTCCGCTTCATTTTGACCTGACGATTTTGCTCGGTATCATTTTAGTGCTTGCGGTCGTATGTCTGTTTTTTATTATCATCCCGAAAATGGGCAAGCTCAATGGAGACGCTAAGCGAAAATGAAAAAAAGTTTTAGCTAAAATGTACCCTGCAGGTAGATGCTTTGAAAAAAGTCTATCTTGTAGGGTACTTTTGTTTGTAATATGTAGCGTTGCATGCGACTTTAGATTAAGTCCGTATAATTGTGTAAAAAAAGAGAGTCATTTCGTTCACTCTTGGAAACAATGTTTTCTACCACAGAAATCACATTGAAAAGAGGAATAAAATGACTCAGTTACAGTTTAACCTTGATCTCGATCTTTTAAAAGTATCCATTATGAATTCTACAATGGATGACGTGATTAAATCAGCGGTTGTATTAATCTTAAATGAGTTTATGGAGAAGGAGAGAGACGCCTATCTACAAGTTTCATCTTATGAGCGTTCCTCCGAACGTCAGGATTATCGGAATGGCTATTATGAACGTGACTTTACGATGAGTATTGGGAAGATTAAATTGAAGGTACCCAGGACGCGTACTGGTGACTTTTCCCCTTCTGTTTTTGAAAAATATGCCCGGTGTGATCAGGCGCTTATCCTTTCCATGTTGGAGATGGTGATCAATGGGGTCTCTACACGGAAAGTCACCCATGTTGTCGAACAGCTTTGCGGAGAAAGTGTTTCAAAGTCTTTTGTTTCCTCGCTTACCCAAAAGCTGGATCCCATTGTTAATGGCTGGGCAACTAGGCCCCTAAATATCACATACTATCCCTTTATTTTCGTGGATGCCATGTATATCAAGGTGCGTGAGCACCAACAGGTTGTTTCAAAAGCCGTATATATCGCCACAGCTCTTACCAAACAAAATAAGCGGGAGATTATAGGGGTACATATCGATCATGTTGAAAGTTTTGAATGCTGGTCCCAGTTCTTTAAACAACTAAAATCTCGTGGCCTTCAATCCCCTAAGCTGGTGATTTCTGATGCCCATCAAGGATTACAAAAAGCGATCCAACGCGATTTCATTGGAACCTCCTGGCAAAGATGCAATGTCCATTTTAAGCGGAACATTTTAGAGAAACTGCCCAAAAAGGGATCATCCGACATTCGTTTAATGATTAAACGGGTATTTGAGGCTGTCACGATTGAGGATTGTCGTCTATTCAAAGCGGAGTTAATCGATAAATTCGGGGAGGAATTAAAATATGAAAAAGCCCTTCAAATTTTAGATGAAGGGTTCGAAGACACCGTTCAATACATGAATCATCCAGAAAAAATCAGGCAGCACATCCGCAGTACCAACTCGCTGGAACGTTTAAACCAAGAAGTTCGTAGAAGAGAAAGAGTCATCCGAATCTTTCCTAATACCCAATCAGCCTTCCGATTAATAGGTGCCGTATTAATGCAGTATCAAGACACGGTTTACGCTAAGAAAAAAGGATAGTCCAAGTACCTATTTTGTGAAACTTTCATCATGAATAATTTCACATTCGAACAGGACCGTCAAAGTGAAAAGCCTTTGACAGCCCTGCCCGAATGTGAGAGAAGATGATCATGAAAGTTTCGCAAAAAAATGTGTCAGGATAGAGTTTTGCGTACCTCTAAAACAGCTTTTTAATCTGAGGAAACATCAAATTATATGGTTGAAAACATTGTGTTAGTGAATTTACACAATAATAAGGGCTTGACTCGACTTTAGGTGAAAATGCAGATGGAATCTGATTAGCGACATATAGCTGGCGGGGAACGATACAAAAATTGCGATTATACGATCCAAAACGTAAACTCGCGAGTAAAGTCGTTAAATTGGCGAGTAAAAGTGACAAATTGGCGAGTAACGCTCCGAAATGGTGAAAGAAAGCAGTAATTTATAAGAGAATCCAGACCGAATTCGGGAGTAACGCAAGAATTTAACGAGAAACGGCCCCAATTGCGTGTGAAAAGCGCAATTTTGATGAGAACCCACCTCACATTGAGCGTTTCACTATACTGCACTCTTCATGGGTACTTAAAGATAATTAGATCAATTTCAGCCTATGAAGTAGTCGATAAGGTCACCTTACAGGCTCTCTTATTTACAAAAATCAATCTTCGGTATAAGGAGAAAGTGGAACTAAAAGAAGATGCCGTCTGTATATTGCAGACAGCATCTCCTATTAGTTTTTTTGCTATAAGTCCATAATGGTTCTAAGAAGCCCTAAGAGAAGGGCGATTGCCAGGACCCAAATGAAGAATCTTTTAAACATGTCGATACCTCGGCTATTCTTTGTGTTTGAAATGCCTTCATTTTAGCATAAATAAAGGAAGAAAGGCAGAGGCCATTGCCATCCCTTAATGTATGGAAGGATGCTTCAATATATTGGAGCATCCTTGTTCCATATTATTTAAATAAATCCGGGTAAACGGTTTTAGCAGCAAGCTCTACTGCTTCACCGATCCTTGGTCCGGGACGGGACATGACACTTTCATCAAGCAGATGGACATCATCGTTTTTCACGGCATCGATATCTTCCCAACCTTTACGTGACTTAATTTCACCGACGGCATCTTTAACATAGGTGGCAGTCGTAAGGATCGTTTCAGGGTTGCGCTTGACGACTTCTTCACCAGATATTTTTACCCAGCCCTTTTGGTCGTCAAAGACATTTTTAATGCCAGCGGTTTTCAGGATTTCTTGTTGGAAGGTTTCATCACCTGTTGTATAGATTTCTGGGGCAGGACTGATTTCAAAGTATGTTTGCTCTTGTTCATCCAGCGTTCCCACTTTTTCTTCGACACTTGCAATTTGGGATTTGATATCCTTCACCAATGCATCGCCTTTTTTACTAACTCCCATCACTTTGGCAATTTGTTCGATATCGCCGTATACGTCCTCGAAGTTGGCAGCCGATTTAATGATGAATATAGGAATGCCAGCATCTTCGAGTGGTTTCAGCGTCTCTTCATCGCCAACGGTATAAGCGATGATGGCATCAGGCTTCAGGGCAATGATCTTTTCTGCATTGATATTGACTGAATCGGAAACATGTTCTATTTTTTTGGCTTCCTCGGGATAATTATCGAAGTCCGTCACGCCAACCACTTTCTTCCCTTGTCCTAGGGCGAATAGAATTTCCGTATTGCTTGGCTGTAGTGAAACGACTTTCTCTGGTGCTTTATCGAATGTTATTTTCTTTCCAGTATCATCCGTAACTGTATAGGTCTGAGTCTCTTTCGCTTTGTCCGAATTTTTATCATCTTTTGCAGATTGATCCGTTACGCCACATCCTGTAAGGAAAAGGGCAAGCATAAGCACGGAAATCCAGCTGAATCTTTTAGTGAATTTCATTATTCATTCCTCCGTCTATTTTTTCATTGGTTTAGTAGGATAAGATTTGCTAACAAAAGGTATTTCTTCAATGCCTTGTCGCTTGTTGATATAGACTGCCATTACGAATAAAACGTTTGCAAGCAAGTGGGTGTAATCGAAAAGGATTCCTGGAACTTCCCTTTCCAGACTGACTTTGTGCAAAGCGCGAACGGACTTTTTGGCTTCGCTGCGACAGGCATGCAGGGCACAGGCCGCTGTTGACCCTTGGGGTAGCACAAATGTCTCGATCTGTTCTTTAACTTCTGCGACATACCGGTCATAAATCGAACTTAAATGATCCAAATCATCTTCGGTGATGGCTAGTTTTCCACGGACTGAACCATTTAGATGGTAGGCCATGGGCAGCAGATCCATTAAATCCCGGTAAACGTCAGGAGCATCCTTCATCAGCGATGCGGCCAAGCCGATTTGCGTCGTCAATGAGTCTGTTCGTATCTCAAAATCGACTGTGGAGGCGGATTCGCGCATGTATGGATAGCATAAAAAACGAAGATCTTTCTTTGCCAAAACTTTTCCTCCTTTACGTGGTTTGGTGAATGAGCTCCCGTATCGCTTTTCGCATCAAAACAAAAAGCCGACCAAGAGTTTTGGTCGGCATCGAGCATCCATGTATTCCCAGTAGAAAAAAAGATGGAAGACTGCCGTACAATCTCCTATCTTCCGAAGAGCATGATACGATAAAAAAAGGCAGGTCTCCTGGCTTGTGCGTCATTTTACTCTAAGAACCTTCCCATTTGAATCATTGAATGGCACTTAAAGTACGATCCATCATCAAATAGTGGTATGCATCTTATTTCATTAGCACTTACAGTTGCGGAAACAGCTTCGGATTAGAACCGAATTCCCTTTTAAGCTGACAAGGCAGCACCCTTTTCTGCAAGGTTCATATTCACTTAGGAATAGTTTACCATACCTTTTTCCTTAAGCTGCATTAATATTTTTGGAGAATTTCGTTTATGGTTTCCCGAATATCTAGTAAACTTACAATGTAAGGATTAATTGGTTGTTACTGTAAAGGTAAGCGGGATATAGATTGGAAATGAAATAAGTAATAGATTTCCCAGGAGGTAGAGAATGATCTTTAAGCAGGCAAATCAAAAACTTGAGAAGGTTCTAGGGAATATTGAAAAAGTGATTATCGGTAAGCGGGATATTGCAGAACTGAGCATTGTGGCACTGCTTTCAGGTGGTCATGTTTTATTGGAGGATGTTCCGGGAGTAGGCAAGACGATCATGGTCCGGGCACTTGCAAAATCGATAGGGGCAAGCTTTAAACGTATACAATTCACACCTGACTTACTGCCGTCTGATGTAACGGGTGTTTCGATCTTCAACCCAAAGGAACAAGCTTTCATTTTTCGGCCAGGACCGATAATGGGCCATATCATTTTAGCGGATGAAATTAACCGGACCTCGCCAAAAACGCAGTCTGCCTTGCTTGAAGCGATGGAAGAGGCAAGCGTGACGATCGATGGCGTCACAAGAGGATTGGAGAAGCCCTTTTTTGTCATGGCGACGCAGAATCCCATTGAGTATGAGGGAACATATCCGCTTCCGGAGGCACAATTGGATCGATTCCTGCTAAAAATGAAAATGGGCTATCCGAGTGCTGCGGAAGAAATTGAGGTCCTGCAAAGGGCTCAATACATGGCTCCGCTTGAAGAGTTGGAATCGGTCATCACTTTGGACGAATTGAGAGCTTTGCAGGCAGAGGCTAGAACGGTGATAGTGGATGACACGATAAAAGGCTATATTGTTGAACTCTCCAATCGAACGAGAAGCCATCTATCGGTCTATCTAGGCGTAAGCCCGCGTGGATCGATTGCCTTGATGAAGGCAGCCCAAGCGTATGCACTGGTCCAAGGGAGGGACTATGTTCTGCCTGACGATGTTCAATATTTAGCTCCGTACGTGTTTTCACACCGCCTGATTTTAAAACCTGAAGCGAATTATGATGGCTTCGATGCGGAAATGGTAATCCATGAAATTCTCGCGAAAACTCATATACCTGTGAAGCGGGCTCTGACATAATGCGACGCTTTTTTAATCTTCTAAAGAAAAACATGAATGCGTTCGGGCTGGTATTCCTTATGGCCATTTCTTTTTGCTTTGCGATGTTTCAAGGCGGTTTTGTCAGTTGGTTCATATTTTATTCATTTTTGCCGTTCGCTGCGTACGCCGCGATTTTGCTTTTTTATCCCCTACATGCCATTACGGTTGAAAGAAAGGCCAGCAAAAGGGAATGTCAGGCAGGTGAATCCGTTGAAATCGTCCTGACGTTCACCCGGAAAAATCGGCTGCCTCTCTTATTTATGGTGATAGAGGAGGAAATGCCAGACGAATTGGAAGATAGGGGAATTCATAGGAGGTTACTGACCTTCCCTGGATTCAAGCGTACCATCAGTATGTCGTATGTTTTGGAAAGCCTGCCGCGTGGTGACCATAGTTTTCAATCGATTCGCTTTTGGATAGGCGATTTCTTTGGGATGATTGAAAAGGAAGCGATATTCGATTCTCCATTGAATATTACTGTTTTCCCCCCATATCATGAGCTTGATTCCTTATATCTTGATCGATTGTTCAATCAGGGACAAGCAGGGTCGACAAAGAAAATACAGCGGGAACATTCAGTGGTATCTGGAGTAAGGGAATATCAGCCAGGTGATCAGCTGTCATGGATTAACTGGAAGGCGACGGCTAGAACGAGTGAAATCATGACGAAGGAATTCGAAGTGCAGAAGAATCAGGATGTATGGATCATCCATGATGATCAGCCATCGATTTTATTTGAGGAGACCATTGAAGTGGTCGCTTCCTTTGTGCACAGCATGTTAAAAAAAGGCATGAGGGTTGGGTATGCGAGTACGGGTTCGAGTCTAATCCTGCCTGCAGGGGGAGGCAGGCACCAGAGGCGGAAGATTTTTACACGTCTTGCTAAAGAAGGACCGGGTGCAACGAATGAATTGGCCGAGAAAGGTAGGAAGGGGGATTTGCCGGCAAACGCTGCCGTTATTTTCATCGTTTCCGAAATAACCCGGGAAAAGGTGGATATATTGAATGCTTTCCGCACTAATCAAGGGTTAACGATGTTATCCATGAAGAATCCGGCAATTCTATCCGATGAGGGAAAACAGGCAATGACTGCAGCTATAACAAAAGGAATCAAGGTAAGTTTCATTGAACATGAGCAGCTGCTGTTCGACAGAACGGAGGCGATGGCAAAATGACCGTCACTCCAAACAAGCTGGAAAGGTTCATGCATGTCATCCTGTATATTTTTGGCCTGATCTTGATCACTGAGTGGCTAAGACCTGTCGATAAACTCACGGATACAGGTAATGTTTTCATTTTTGTGCTGTTTTTAATCTTTTCCCTGCTGCTGCACTATTTTCGGATTCATTGGTCAATCCGCCTTATTCTCAATTCCGCTTATATCCTGCTTTCATTACAGCTCCTTTATTCAGAAATTGCATTACCATGGATGAAAGGACTTCTAGTGGATGTTACGGCTAATGCTGGGTATGTATACAATGGAAATTGGGAGCTTATCACCAACCCATTTCGAACGTTGCTATTTTTTGTGCTTCTTTGGCTTGTTACGTATTTGATCCATTACTGGGTTATGGTGAGGCAAAGCATTTTTTTCTTTTTTATTTTAACGGTGATTTTTGTATCTGTACTTGATACATTCACTCCCTACGCGGGGGACATGGCAATGATAAGAATCATCATCATTGGATTTTTAATGCTCGGTCTGCAGTCCCTGCTTCGTCTGATGATACAGGAGCAACTTGCATGTACGGCGACGTCCATCAAAAAGTGGGGCATGGTGCTGATTGGCGTGATTTTGTTAAGTGTCCTCGCTGGCTTCGGTGGCCCCAAGCTTTCTCCCCAATGGCCCGACCCAGTTCCTTATATCACTTCTTATTCAAATAAAGCGTTGAAGGAAGGCGATGGTTCCAAGGACAAAAGCGTCGGTTACGATGAAGATGATTCTAGTCTTGGCGGTTCGATAGAGCCTGATAGCTCCGTCGTTTTTTATAACAATGCAACTGAGGGGCATTATTGGAAAGTGGAAAACAAAGATGTTTATACAGGGAAGGGTTGGGTTTCCATTGAGGAACCGGACGTTGCCTCCTTTTCCATTGGTCAGGATATAGGCCCACTGGATATTTATGAAGTTCCTGAAGTGATGAAAACGAAGGAAATGACAGCGAAAGTATCCATGGAAGAAATGTATCCACATATCCTGCATCCTCAATCCGGGTATTTAAAGAAAATTGAGGGTAACAGCAATGCCGAAATGAATTTTATATATTATCTAGGTATGGACAAAATCATTACCGAGTGGCAAAATGGCGAACCTCAATTAATGAAACAATATGAGTTGACCTATGATATGCCTAGTTTCGACATAGCAGAGCTAAGAAACGTCACGGAACCCGATGAATCAATGGATTTGGTAATGGAAAAAAACACGCAGCTTCCAGAGGGATTGCCTAACCGGGTCTATGAATTGGCATCACGGCTTACGAGAGATGAAACGAATTGGTACGATAAGGCAAAGGTCATCGAGAATTATTTCGATCGACCTGAATTCATTTATTCAAAAGATGATATTCCCTATCCAGACACCAGTCAGGATTATGTCGATCAATTTTTATTCGAGTCAAAGATAGGGTATTGCGATAATTATTCGACAGCCATGGTCGTATTACTACGTGCCGCCAATATACCTGCCAGGTGGGTGAAGGGCTATACCGAAGGGGATAAAACCGTTTATCGAGGCGAATCCGTTTATAAAGTCACCAATAATAATGCACATTCCTGGGTCGAGGTTTATTTCTCGGGGATAGGCTGGGTGCCTTTTGAGCCAACAAAGGGATTCAACGGCGAAGTGGAATTTTTTGACTCGGAATTGAAACAGGAAGATATCAAGGATCCAGAGGAGGCTCCCGCTAACGCAGAGCAACCAAAGGAAGAGGCAAAGGAACGCCGGGATACACCCGATCAGGAAGACAAATCCGCAGGGGCAACTGGTGAACACGGACTGAAAGGGCCATTGAAATGGATCGCAATCGTACTTGCGAATGTATTGATTATCACGGCAATCGGCTATTTCTTCAGAAGAAAATGGGTGCCGCGTCTGCACATCCTAATGTTTAGGCGGAAATCCGGCCCGCATTTCACAGCTGCCTATTCCATATTATTGAAACAATTAAAACGGGCTGGGTTAATTCGTCCAACTGGGCAAACTTTAAGGGAGTACGCAGCTTATGTCGATGCAGTGTATGGTACAAGTGATATGAGCGAATTGACGGCTGGATACGAATTAATGATATATCGCGGAGACGTGGAAGATGGCGAATGGGAGCACTTACAAAGCGCCTGGGAAAGGCTGATGAAAAAAACTAGCTCTTGACCAGGTTTTTATTATATTGATACAATAACAAAAACTAACTTAAACCAATATATCCTTCATATATCCTCGATAATATGGATCGAAAGTTTCTACCGAATCACCGTAAATGATTTGACTATGAAGGCGGATTTTAACAGGAAAGCTGAAAATCTGCCTTCGTCTGTACTTTTTGTGTATTTTTGAGGGTGGATTTTTAGTTTTTCTTTTTTTATGATAATATTTTTCTTAAGAAAGTATCACTCGGTTTTACGGGTGAATTACATTAATAGAGGTGACGTTTGTGCCGGGGAAAACAGAATTGCAAAAAAACCAGGAAATGATCGTAGTACTAGATTTTGGAAGCCAATATAATCAATTGATCACTCGACGTATCCGTGAATTCGGTGTGTACAGTGAGCTTCATCCTCATACAATCACGGTAGAGGAAATCGAGAAAATGAATCCTACCGGAATCATATTCTCAGGAGGCCCGAACAGTGTTTATGATGCTGCCGCGTTTGGCTGTGATGAGCGCATTTTCGAAATGGGTCTGCCGATTTTCGGTATTTGTTATGGCATGCAGCTTATGACCAAACATTTTGGCGGAAAAGTCGAGCCGGCGAAAAACCGTGAATACGGAAAAGCTACACTTGCCATCCAAAATGAATCTAAGCTATTCAGTGACCTGCCGCAAGAGCAAATCGTCTGGATGAGCCATGGCGACTTAGTGGTGGAGACACCTGAAGGCTTCACCGTCGATGGAACCAACCCATCATGCCCGATTTCTGCTATGAGTGACGAGTCACGTAAATTATACGCGGTGCAATTCCATCCGGAAGTCCGCCATTCGGTATACGGAAACGATATTTTGAAAAATTTCGTATTTGGCGTTTGCGGCTGTAAAGGCGACTGGTCCATGGAGAACTTTATAGAAATAGAGATGGAGAAAATCCGTCAAACGGTCGGAGATAAAAAGGTATTATGCGCTTTAAGCGGCGGTGTCGATTCTTCCGTTGTTGCCGTATTGATCCATAAAGCGATTGGCGATCAGCTGACATGTATATTCGTTGATCATGGACTGCTTCGTAAAGGTGAAGCTGAAGGCGTAATGGAAACATTCAGTGAAGGCTTCAACATGAACGTGATCAAGGTCGATGCATCTGAGCGTTTCCTATCGAAACTAGCTGGCGTATCCGATCCGGAGCAAAAACGGAAAATCATCGGTAACGAGTTCATCTACGTATTCGATGACGAAGCAACGAAGCTTGAAGGCATCGATTTCCTTGCACAAGGAACGCTATACACGGACATTATTGAAAGTGGTACGGCCACTGCGCAAACAATTAAATCGCATCACAATGTTGGCGGCCTGCCGGAAGATATGCAATTTAAATTGATTGAGCCTTTGAATACGCTATTCAAGGATGAAGTGCGTGCACTTGGAAGTGAAATGGGCATTCCGGATGAAATCGTATGGCGTCAACCATTCCCAGGTCCAGGTTTAGGTATTCGTGTATTGGGTGAAATCTCTGATGAAAAACTTGAAATCGTTCGTGAATCTGACCATATCTTGCGCGAAGAAATTAAGAAGAATGGTTTGGAACGAGAAATTTGGCAATATTTCACGGTGCTGCCTAACATCCGCAGTGTCGGGGTCATGGGAGATGCCCGTACGTACGACTACACCATTGGCATCCGTGCGGTTACATCGATTGACGGGATGACTTCGGATTGGGCACGTATTCCATGGGATGTACTTGAAATCATCTCAACGAGAATCGTGAATGAAGTGAACCACGTAAACCGCGTCGTGTATGACATTACATCCAAGCCACCTGCAACGATCGAGTGGGAATAGAAGCATGAAAGCAAGTAACCAGTGAAGGGTGACCTTCACTGGTTTTTTTCGTTCAATGAAAGGGGAAATTGCGTGAAGTGGTTATATTTCACGTATGATGGTGAACGTATAACCAAAATTAGTCAGTAATATAAGGTGAAACGCGAACGTTGCCTATTTTTACATAAAAAATATTCGTGAGATATATTGACGATTATTTTTGGGGCGTGTACACTATACCTATAATAATAAAAACATAATCGTCGTATAATGTTGGGGATATGGCCCAAAAGTTTCTACCAAGCTGCCGTTAACGGCTTGACTACGATGTGAATGGATTGGCCTAAGGGTCATTTCTTTACATAAATAGTAGTCAAGTCCCGTTCGGAAGCGAATCGGGCTTTTTATCGTTGGCATACGACCTTATGATAGGGGAGACTCATAATGAAGAATTATTTCCGCTTTAATGAACTGGGAACGAATTATCGCCGTGAAATACTTGGCGGTCTAACGACGTTCCTTTCTATGGCATATATCCTGGTCGTTAACCCTGTGATGCTGACTTTGCAAAGCATCGAGGACTATCCAGATGAATTGAGAATGGATTACGGAGCCGTTTTTGCAGCGACCGCCTTGGCAGCCGCAATCGGCTCGATATTGATGGGACTCATAGCCAGGTATCCAATCTCGCTTGCACCAGGGATGGGATTGAATGCTTTCTTTGCTTTTACCGTTGTGCTTGGTTTTGGAATTCCTTGGCAGACAGCTTTATCGGGAGTATTGATTTCAGGTATTATCTTCGTTTTGCTTTCCCTATCGGGAATACGTGAGAAAATCATTAATGCAATTCCAGTCGAGTTGAAATACGCAGTTGGTGCCGGTATCGGTTTATTCATTACTTTTGTAGGATTTCAAAATGCTGGAATCATCACGAATGATGACAGCGTTCTTGTCGGACTGGGCGACTTGACATCAGGAAACACTTTATTGGCTGTGTTTGGGATTGTCGTAACCGTCATTTTAATGACGAGAGGCGTCAAAAGCGGTGTGTTCATCGGAATGGTCATAACAGCCATTGCAGGAATGATCTTTGGTCAAGTGCCAGTTCCGGAGAAAATCATCGGGGCTGTCCCAAGTATAGCACCAACATTCGGAGTTGCATTTGATGCCTTCGGAAATCCTGGTGACCTCTTCACTGGACAAATGTTAATCGTGATTTTGACCTTCTTGTTCGTTGCTTTCTTCGACACGGCTGGTACGTTAGTGGCTGTAGCGCAACAAGCAGGTCTTATGAAAGATAATGTTCTTCCGAGAGTGGGAAAAGGACTGCTGGCTGATTCATTGTCCATCGTTTCAGGAGCCATCCTTGGTACATCTACAACTACATCATATGTTGAGTCAACATCCGGTGTAGCGGCTGGTGCTCGAAGTGGATTTGCGGCTGTGGTAACAGGTTTGCTGTTCATCCTATCGCTTTTCTTCTTCCCGCTTCTTTCGGTCGTTACATCTGCGGTGACCGCTCCGGCATTGGTCATAGTCGGTGTGCTGATGGCATCATCACTTAAAAATATTGACTGGCACAAGTTCGAAGTTGCCGTACCAGCCTTCTTTACCGTTATCATGATGCCGATGACCTATTCCATTGCCACGGGGATAGCTTGCGGATTCATCTTCTATCCGATCACGATGTCGATGAAGGGAAGAGCAAAAGAAGTTCACCCAATCATGTGGGGCCTTGGGGTCGTCTTCCTTCTATATTTTATATTTTTGAAGTAATGATATGCATTGTTGAGAAGAGCCTTGTTTTAAGGGCTCTTCTTTCTGTTGTAAGAGAAAGGATATATCGTGTATAGTAAAGGGACTAAGCACTAAGTACTTTATCCTGTGGGCATAAGGCTGACTTTGTGAAAAAATGAGGGAGAAAAATGAGCGGTTTTATCGTTGAAAAGGTATTGAACAATAACGTGGTGATTGCCACGCACCCGTCGTACGGTGAAGTGGTCTCCATTGGAAAGGGCATAGGCTTCAACCGAAAGAAAGGCGAGGAGTTAAGTCCGCAACTTTTTGATAAAACGTTTGTTCTAAAAGATGTCAAGGAGCAGGAAAGTTACAAAAAACTTTTGCCGCAGATCGACCAAAATCTACAAGCTGCCATAATAGAATCCATTCATCTTATTGATGATCGAGTGTCAGGGAAACTCAATGAACATATACATGTCGGATTAACCGATCATTTGTTGTTCGCCCTTCAGCGTGTTTCGCAAGGAATGACTATCAAAAACCCATTTCTGAAAGAAACGATTACCCTCTATCCTTTTGAACATGATATCGCCGTCGATGTCATCGATTTAATTCAAGACAAGACAGGGATTGGCCTGCCGCAAGGGGAAATCGGTTTCATAACGCTTCACATTCATAGTGCAATAGCCAACAAGGACTTATCGGAAGTCAATCAGCATTCGCAATTGATCTACCATCTCATAAAAGTTGTTGAAGAACAGTTGGACGTACAAATAAATAAGGAAAGCATCGATTATTCCCGCTTGGTCCGTCACTTAAGATTCATGATAGAAAGGGTCCTGGCCGGGGAAAAAGTAGATGAACCAGAAAAAATCGCTTTGCTATTGAAAGAAGAATATCCTTTGTGCTACAATATCTCATGGAAGCTAATAAAAATTATGCAAAAGAAATTAGGTAAGCCGGTTTGTGATGCGGAAGCTGTCTATTTAACGATGCATATTCAACGATTACAAAAGAAAATAAAATAAAAATACATTATCTTACGTGTTACTGATTCGATCAGGCATAAGTGGGGAGAATGATTGTTGTGAAAAAGGGTATTATATACCTGATTTCATTTCAATCCTATCTTTGCTTATGCCTTTTTTGTATTGATGAAATGCTGCGTGGGAAGATGCATTCTATCGCCAAATGTAACCGTTTTTATTAGCGTGGGAATTTTTAAAGAGGAGGAAAATATATGTTTAAGAAGTTGTTTGGTGTGTTGCAAAAGATTGGTAAAGCTTTGATGCTACCTGTAGCCATTCTACCAGCGGCCGGAATCTTGCTTGCGTTTGGTAATGCGCTGCAAAACGAGACTTTGTTGGATATCGCCCCGTTCTTAGCGAGTGGCGGAGTTGAAATGGTTGCATCCGTCATGGAGAATGCCGGGAATATTATTTTTGGCAATCTTCCCTTGCTGTTTGCTGTTGGGGTCGCGATTGGGTTAGCTGGCGGAGATGGAGTTGCCGGACTTGCTGCTATTATAGGATTTTTGATCATGAATGTAACGATGGGGACAGTGCTTGGAATTGATGCTGTCGACATTAAGAACAATGGTGCGATGTATACGAATGTTCTTGGAATCCCAACATTGGGAACAGGTGTCTTTGGCGGTATCATTGTCGGTGTCATGGCTGCTTTTATGTATAATAAATTTTATGAAATTGAACTGCCTCCATATTTAGGATTCTTTGCGGGTAAACGGTTTGTACCGATTGCAACAGCTGTAAGTGCAGTTGTTCTTGGGCTGTTGATGATATTGGTTTGGCCGACTATACAGTCCGGTTTAAATGCCTTCTCTGAAAATATGTTAGGTGCCAACCTAACGCTTGGAGCATTTATATTCGGGGTAGTGGAACGTGCTTTAATCCCGTTTGGTTTGCATCATATCTTCTATTCTCCGTTTTGGTATGAATTTGGAAGCTATGTCAATTCAGCTGGTGTTGAGGTTAAAGGTGACCAACGTATTTTCATGGAACAAATCAAAGATGGTGTACAAAATCTAACGGCAGGTACCTTCATGACTGGTAAATATCCATTCATGATGTTCGGTTTACCAGCTGCGGCTTTAGCCATTTATCACGAGGCCAGACCGGAACGTAAGAAAATCGTCGGCGGATTGATGGCCTCTGCAGCACTTACGTCGTTCTTGACGGGGATTACGGAACCACTTGAATTTGCATTCTTATTTGTTGCGCCGGTACTTTTCGGTATCCACTGTGTATTTGCGGGTCTTTCTTTCATGACGATGCATTTACTTGATGTAAAAATCGGGATGACATTCTCGGGTGGATTGATTGACTATGTCTTGTTCGGTTTGATCAATCCGCAAACGAATGCATGGATTGTCATTCCAGTCGGTTTAGTTTTTGCGCTTATCTACTACTTCGGATTCAGGTTTGCCATCCGGAAATTCAACTTGAAAACTCCGGGACGTGAAGTGGAAGAAGAAGAGGACGCTGAAACTTCAGGATCTGCAAGTACAGCTGGAAGTCTGCCTGGTGATATCCTTGATGCCATGGGCGGAAAAGAAAATATCTCTCATTTAGACGCGTGTATCACTCGTCTTCGTGTATCTGTGAATGATATCGGCAGCGTCGATAAAAACAGGTTAAAGAAACTCGGAGCTGCTGGGGTTTTGGAAGTGGGCAATAATATCCAAGCTATCTTCGGACCGCGTTCGGAAACGATCAAGGGACAAATGAAAGATATCATGGATGGAAAAAGACCTCGTAAGGTTGAGGCCTCTCAAGAAAAAGGCGTCGAAAACCAAATCGAGGATATCATTCCGAAGCCGTTACGGACTGAAGGGGTAACTGATCACTTCGTTTCACCTATAAAAGGGGAATTGAAGCCGATTACGGAAGTGCCTGATGCAGTTTTTGCAGAGAAAATGATGGGGGATGGATTTGCCATCCTGCCACTTGAAGGGCTGGTTGTTTCCCCCGTGGATGGCACGATCGTTAATCTGTTCCCGACCAAGCATGCAATAGGCATCGTCTCCGATGCGGGACGTGAAATCTTGATTCATGTCGGAATCGATACGGTTAAGTTGGAAGGCAAAGGCTTTGAGGCGCTTGTCTCCCAAGGTGATAAGGTGAAAAGCGGGCAGCCGTTGCTTAAAGTTGATTTGGAGTATGTTAAAAATAATGCTGCTTCCATCATCACGCCAATCGTCTTTACGAATCTTTCCGAGGGGGAAAGCGTGAAGATTGAAAAGGCGGGTAAAGTAGATAGGGAAGAAGCGAACGTTATTTCCATTGAATAATGATGAAACAGGAGGGCGGCCGTCATGGCTACCCTCCTGTTTCATTTCATTTCATTTTATTTTTGGTAACGATTAAGCAGGAAGGATAACTTATAATAGAAGAAGATTGCAACTTCATAAAAAATGAAATATTTAATTGACTTGTCTTAGTTCCAATGATAATATATTAAATACACCGCTTGAGACATTAATATCATGTTTTAATAAACGAAACTTTTTGTTGACATGTTATTGAGAGGGTGTTATAATCATAAAGTTGCTAAAGCGACGATGTGATTGATTGCTCTTTGAAAACTGAACAAAACAAAGCGCCAACGTTAAATTTTAAGTGAGCACACACTATAAAAAAAGCAAATGAGCAAGTCAAACATTTCTTCGGAGAGTTTGATCCTGGCTCAGGACGAACGCTGGCGGCGTGCCTAATACATGCAAGTCGAGCGAATGGATGGGAGCTTGCTCCCTGAAGTTAGCGGCGGACGGGTGAGTAACACGTGGGCAACCTGCCTATAAGACTGGGATAACTTCGGGAAACCGGAGCTAATACCGGATACGTTCTTTTCTCGCATGAGGGAAGATGGAAAGACGGTTTACGCTGTCACTTATAGATGGGCCCGCGGCGCATTAGCTAGTTGGTGAGGTAATGGCTCACCAAGGCGACGATGCGTAGCCGACCTGAGAGGGTGATCGGCCACACTGGGACTGAGACACGGCCCAGACTCCTACGGGAGGCAGCAGTAGGGAATCTTCCGCAATGGACGAAAGTCTGACGGAGCAACGCCGCGTGAACGAAGAAGGCCTTCGGGTCGTAAAGTTCTGTTGTTAGGGAAGAACAAGTACCAGAGTAACTGCTGGTACCTTGACGGTACCTAACCAGAAAGCCACGGCTAACTACGTGCCAGCAGCCGCGGTAATACGTAGGTGGCAAGCGTTGTCCGGAATTATTGGGCGTAAAGCGCGCGCAGGTGGTTCCTTAAGTCTGATGTGAAAGCCCACGGCTCAACCGTGGAGGGTCATTGGAAACTGGGGGACTTGAGTGCAGAAGAGGAAAGTGGAATTCCAAGTGTAGCGGTGAAATGCGTAGAGATTTGGAGGAACACCAGTGGCGAAGGCGACTTTCTGGTCTGTAACTGACACTGAGGCGCGAAAGCGTGGGGAGCAAACAGGATTAGATACCCTGGTAGTCCACGCCGTAAACGATGAGTGCTAAGTGTTAGAGGGTTTCCGCCCTTTAGTGCTGCAGCTAACGCATTAAGCACTCCGCCTGGGGAGTACGGCCGCAAGGCTGAAACTCAAAGGAATTGACGGGGGCCCGCACAAGCGGTGGAGCATGTGGTTTAATTCGAAGCAACGCGAAGAACCTTACCAGGTCTTGACATCCTCTGACAACCCTAGAGATAGGGCGTTCCCCTTCGGGGGACAGAGTGACAGGTGGTGCATGGTTGTCGTCAGCTCGTGTCGTGAGATGTTGGGTTAAGTCCCGCAACGAGCGCAACCCTTGATCTTAGTTGCCAGCATTCAGTTGGGCACTCTAAGGTGACTGCCGGTGACAAACCGGAGGAAGGTGGGGATGACGTCAAATCATCATGCCCCTTATGACCTGGGCTACACACGTGCTACAATGGATGGTACAAAGGGCTGCGAACCTGCGAAGGTAAGCGAATCCCATAAAGCCATTCTCAGTTCGGATTGCAGGCTGCAACTCGCCTGCATGAAGCCGGAATCGCTAGTAATCGCGGATCAGCATGCCGCGGTGAATACGTTCCCGGGCCTTGTACACACCGCCCGTCACACCACGAGAGTTTGTAACACCCGAAGTCGGTGAGGTAACCTTCATGGAGCCAGCCGCCTAAGGTGGGACAGATGATTGGGGTGAAGTCGTAACAAGGTAGCCGTATCGGAAGGTGCGGCTGGATCACCTCCTTTCTAAGGATAATACGAGTGCGCTTTTGTTTTGTTCAGTTTTGAATGAGTAATTCATTCAATCACGGAAGAAGCATCACGTTGTGATGGGTTCTTTCCACTTTGTTCCTTGAAAACTAGATAATAGATAGAAGGCAATTAATTTTTTTAAAAAGCATCTGTAAGACTTTTTTAACGGTTAAGTTAGAAAGGGCGCACGGTGAATGCCTTGGCACTAGGAGCCGATGAAGGACGGGACTAACACCGATATGCTTCGGGGAGCTGTAAGTAAGCTTTGATCCGGAGATTTCCGAATGGGGAAACCCACTGTTCGTAATGGAACAGTATCTTTACCTGAATACATAGGGTACTGAAGGCAGACCCGGGGAACTGAAACATCTAAGTACCCGGAGGAAGAGAAAGCAAATGCGATTTCCTGAGTAGCGGCGAGCGAAACGGAATTAGCCCAAACCAAGAGGCTTGCCTCTTGGGGTTGTAGGACACTCAACATGGAGTTACAAAGGAACGGGGTAAATGAAGTGATCTGGAAAGGTCCGTCAAAGAAGGTAAAAACCCTGTAGTTGAAACTTCGTTCCCTCCTGAGTGGATCCTGAGTACGGCGGGACACGAGAAATCCCGTCGGAAGCAGGGAGGACCATCTCCCAAGGCTAAATACTCCCTAGTGACCGATAGTGAACCAGTACCGTGAGGGAAAGGTGAAAAGCACCCCGGAAGGGGAGTGAAATAGATCCTGAAACCGTGTGCCTACAAGTAGTCAGAGCCCGTTAATGGGTAATGGCGTGCCTTTTGTAGAATGAACCGGCGAGTTACGATTTCATGCGAGGTTAAGTTGATGAGACGGAGCCGCAGCGAAAGCGAGTCTGAATAGGGCGAATGAGTATGAGGTCGTAGACCCGAAACCAGGTGATCTACCCATGTCCAGGGTGAAGTTCAGGTAACACTGAATGGAGGCCCGAACCCACGCACGTTGAAAAGTGCGGGGATGAGGTGTGGGTAGCGGAGAAATTCCAATCGAACCTGGAGATAGCTGGTTCTCTCCGAAATAGCTTTAGGGCTAGCCTCAAGATGAGAGTATTGGAGGTAGAGCACTGATTGGACTAGGGGCCCCCAACGGGTTACCGAATTCAGTCAAACTCCGAATGCCAAATACTTATTCTTGGGAGTCAGACTGCGAGTGATAAGATCCGTAGTCGAAAGGGAAACAGCCCAGACCACCAGCTAAGGTCCCAAAGTATACGTTAAGTGGAAAAGGATGTGGAGTTGCTTAGACAACCAGGATGTTGGCTTAGAAGCAGCCACCATTTAAAGAGTGCGTAATAGCTCACTGGTCGAGTGACTCCGCGCCGAAAATGTACCGGGGCTAAACGTATCACCGAAGCTGTGGATTGACACCATTAGGTGTCGATGGTAGGAGAGCGTTCTAAGGGCGTTGAAGTCAGACCGGAAGGACTGGTGGAGCGCTTAGAAGTGCGAATGCCGGTATGAGTAGCGAAAGAAGGGTGAGAATCCCTTCCACCGAATGCCTAAGGTTTCCTGAGGAAGGCTCGTCCGCTCAGGGTTAGTCGGGACCTAAGCCGAGGCCGAAAGGCGTAGGCGATGGACAACAGGTTGATATTCCTGTACCACCTATACATCGTTTGAACGATGGGGGGACGCAGAAGGATAGGGTAAGCGCGCTGTTGGATATGCGCGTCCAAGCAGTTAGGCCGGAAACGAGGCAAATCCCGTTTCCATCAAGGCGGAGCTGTGATGGCGAGGGAAATATAGTACCGAAGTTCCTGATTCCACGCTGCCAAGAAAAGCCTCTAGTGAGATGTAAGGTGCCCGTACCGCAAACCGACACAGGTAGGCGAGGAGAGAATCCTAAGGTGTGCGAGAGAACTCTCGTTAAGGAACTCGGCAAAATGACCCCGTAACTTCGGGAGAAGGGGTGCTTTTTAGGGTGAATAGCCCAGAAAAGCCGCAGTGAATAGGCCCAGGCGACTGTTTAGCAAAAACACAGGTCTCTGCGAAGCCGCAAGGCGAAGTATAGGGGCTGACACCTGCCCGGTGCTGGAAGGTTAAGGGGAGAGGTTAGCGCAAGCGAAGCTTTGAACCGAAGCCCCAGTAAACGGCGGCCGTAACTATAACGGTCCTAAGGTAGCGAAATTCCTTGTCGGGTAAGTTCCGACCCGCACGAAAGGTGTAACGATCTGGGCACTGTCTCAACGAGAGACTCGGTGAAATTATAGTACCTGTGAAGATGCAGGTTACCCGCGACAGGACGGAAAGACCCCGTGGAGCTTTACTGCAGCCTGATATTGAATTTTGGTACAGCTTGTACAGGATAGGTAGGAGCCTGAGAAGCCGGAGCGCTAGCTTCGGTGGAGGCGTTGGTGGGATACTACCCTGGCTGTATTGAAATTCTAACCCGCGCCCCTTATCGGGGTGGGAGACAGTGTCAGGTGGGCAGTTTGACTGGGGCGGTCGCCTCCTAAAGAGTAACGGAGGCGCCCAAAGGTTCCCTCAGAATGGTTGGAAATCATTCGTAGAGTGTAAAGGCACAAGGGAGCTTGACTGCGAGACCTACAAGTCGAGCAGGGACGAAAGTCGGGCTTAGTGATCCGGTGGTTCCGCATGGAAGGGCCATCGCTCAACGGATAAAAGCTACCCCGGGGATAACAGGCTTATCTCCCCCAAGAGTCCACATCGACGGGGAGGTTTGGCACCTCGATGTCGGCTCATCGCATCCTGGGGCTGTAGTCGGTCCCAAGGGTTGGGCTGTTCGCCCATTAAAGCGGTACGCGAGCTGGGTTCAGAACGTCGTGAGACAGTTCGGTCCCTATCCGTCGCGGGCGCAGGAAATTTGAGAGGAGCTGTCCTTAGTACGAGAGGACCGGGATGGACGCACCGCTGGTGTACCAGTTGTCTTGCCAAAGGCATAGCTGGGTAGCTACGTGCGGACGGGATAAGTGCTGAAAGCATCTAAGCATGAAGCCCCCCTCAAGATGAGATTTCCCATGGCGCAAGCTAGTAAGATCCCTGAAAGATGATCAGGTTGATAGGTCAGAGGTGGAAGCGTGGCGACATGTGGAGCTGACTGATACTAATAGATCGAGGACTTAACCAACGCTTTTCAAAAAATGAAATACCTTCTTATTATCTAGTTTTGAAGGAACAACGTTCCTGATATGTTTGGTGGCGATAGCGAAGAGGTCACACCCGTTCCCATTCCGAACACGGCAGTTAAGCTCTTCAGCGCCGATGGTAGTTGGGGGTCTCCCCCTGTGAGAGTAGGACGCCGCCAAGCCCATTCAAAAAGATCAGCCATCCGGCTGGTCTTTTTTTCGTTATGATAGGATGATTTGTGAAATTGGAGGAAAATCAGTAGTTTAATTCGGCCTAGAAGCAATAATCGACTCAGTCAGCAATTAATTCGACCCCAATCAACAATAATTCGTCCCAAGCAGCAATTAATCCGACCTAATATGCAATAATTCGTCCCGATCAGCAATTAATCCGACCTACCAGCGATTTGGACCTACCGCAACCAAATCGATGCAAAATTGGATATAAGTTAACTGCCTTTCATTTATTTTAGTTAAAAAGTAATTTATTCAGTATTTGGAAAAGAAAATTGCTTATGGAAACACCAAAATAGTATAGAAGGCGAGAATTATCATGATTCTGAAGACAAAGAGGAGCATGGAGCTACCCTCAAATAGTAAAGGATGGTGCAAGTATAGCGTTTAAGGCGAGACCAAGGACTTTTTCATAGGTTTGACACAATTAAATTAGAGCAGTATAATAACTCAGGTAGAACGATATACTTAATAAAGTTAACAGATCCTTTTTTGGTACCCTTTATCCAATGGATTTTGAAATAAGGTTAGTAGAACGATATACCAAATGGAAACTTCGTTAGTAGAACGATATACTAATAAAAATGAATATTTAGTAGAACGATATACTAATTACTAACAACCAACTACTAACAACCAAGAAATCGTTAACTAAATACAGTTTATCGTTTTAGTCGCACGTAATTTGTTTCCTGAATTCATTATATGGGGCAAGGGGAAACTTCTGAACGATTTAAGAATCAAATTACATTTGAATAACTATCATAGGGGTGTGTGTTTCATGAAAAATCCATTTATAAAAATGGCAACAGGTTTATATATTAGCTATTTTATTTTGGGGATGATCAATGTCATCATCGGATCGAATATGGAGAACTTATCGGAGCAATTGAATACAAGTGCTTCAAGTATTAGTTACTTGGTCTCTGCTATAGGAATCGGTAAGTTGGTTTCATTATTTTTTGCTGGTAGACTGTCGGATAAATTAGGAAGGAAGCCATTTGTCGTTGCAGCATCTTTTATCTACCTAATCTTCCTCGTGGGCATTCCTTTGGCTCCTAACTATACGTTGGCATTCATATTCGCCATATGTGCTGGTATGGCAAACTCATTTTTAGATGCAGGTACGTATCCTGCACTTATCGAAGCGTTTCAAAAGAAAGCGGGATCCGCTACTGTTTTAATAAAAGCGTTCGTTTCCGTCGGGGCGGCCTTGCTTCCATTCATCATGGCATTCTTCATCGCCAGAGATATGTTTTATGGATATACATTTTTCTTAATGGCTGCTGTATATCTCGTTAATGGATTTTTCTTGCTTAAGGTTTCATTCCCGAACCATAAAGCACCGATTAATAACAAAAATGATGAGCAAGTTGCAACGGTTCAATACCAGTTCCTTTCAAAACCTAAGTTCGCTCAGGAAGGGGTGGCGGTCGTCCTTTTAGGATTCACTTCAACAGCTTTATTCATGCTTGTTCAAGTTTGGCTGCCGAATTTTGGACAAGAGGTATTGGGGCTAACCCAGGCCAAGGCTGTTCAATTGCTCAGTTACTATAGCATTGGCTCCCTTGTTTCCGTCATTTTACTGGCAGTACTATTAAATAAGGTAATAAAACCAATTACCGTCATGATCATTTATCCAATCATAGCTGCATTATCTTTATTATCTCTCATTTACATCGAGCAGCCATTGATGACTGTTTTGAGCACTTTCTTCATCGGACTTTCAACTGCAGGAGTGTTCCAGCTAGCCATGACAATAATTACTGAATTCTTCCCAGCAAAAAAGGGGACGATTACTTCATATGTAAACATCGCGGCAAGTTCTGCTTTTATTATCATTCCTTTCGTTACAGGGATCATTTCCAAGAGCGCGGGTTTAACTGCAGTCTTCTTATTCGACGTTGCGATTGCGGTAATTAGCTTTCTATTGGCCGTATTTGTAGCTTATCGATATAAAAAAGTAATTAAGGTTTCGTCCAATTAAGAAGTCGAGCCATCAATCACATAACAGTTGTTAATGATATAAGGGGGAAATAACGATGCAAAACATCACCATCAAGGACGTAACGATTGGCGAAGGGGCACCTAAGATCATCGTTCCACTAATGGGGACAACGAGGGAAGAGCTGCTTATAGAAGTAGAAACGGTAAATGCATTAGCGCCGGATATCATAGAATGGCGAGCGGATGTTTATGATCAGGTTGAAAACTTAGAGGACGTTTCCGAAATGATTACTGAACTTAAGCGTGCTTTGCCAAGTACCCTGCTTCTTTTCACTTTCAGAAGCCATAAAGAAGGCGGAAACAAGGAAATCACTGATGATCTTTATTTTAGCCTGCTTCATACAGCCATCATAACAAAGGCTATCGACCTCGTTGACGTAGAGTTATTTTTTGAGGAATCTGCAGTAAAAGAGACAGTGAAGATAGCAGAAGAAAATGGAGTCTACGTAATTATGTGTAACCATGACTTCGATAAAACACCGGATAAGGAAGAAATCATTTACCGCTTGCGTAAAATGCAGGAACTTGGAGCTCATATTCCAAAAATTGCAGTAATGCCTCAAGGCGTTGAAGATTTACTCGTTTTATTGGATGCAACCCATACGATGAGAACAAAATATGCGGACAGGCCGTTCATTACGATGTCTATGTCAGGTACAGGTCTTGTCAGTCGATTGGCTGGTGCGGTGTTTGGTTCTGCATGTACATTTGGTGCTGGAAAAGAAGCGTCTGCACCTGGACAAATTCCAGTGAGTCAATTAAGAAGTGTATTGGAAATCATCGATCAAAATATTTAATTCATTAAAATTTCTTCCAAGAAGGAATTTATATATAAATTCAATAAAAACATCAGGGGGAATCAAACATGGAAAATTTAGCACGCATCAATGGGAAAACGGAATTAGTCGGTTTACTGGCAACACCTATCGGACATTCTTTATCACCCGCCATGCATAATATGGCTTTCGATAAATTGGGATTGAATTGCGCCTATTTAGCTTTTGAAGTAGGAAATGAAAAACTTGAAGATGCTGTGAAAGGAATGCGCGCATTAAATGTAAAAGGGTTTAACGTATCCATGCCGAATAAAATGAAAATCCTTCCTTACCTCGATGAATTGGCAGATAGCGCCAAATTCTCAGGAGCCGTTAATACGGTTGTCAATATCGATGGGAAATTCGTCGGTCACAGTACGGATGGAATGGGCTATACACGGAACCTGAAAGAACATGGTATTGATATTAAAGGAAAGAAAATGACGCTTATTGGTTCTGGCGGGGCAGCCACACCTATCGCTATTCAATCAGCATTGGAAGGAATTGCTGAAATCAGTATTTTTGCACGTGATGATGCTTTCTTCCCGCAAGCGGAGGAGAATGTACGAATCATCAATGAAGATATGAAGCATTTAAACGTGAAAGCTAACGTATACCCTCTAGAAAATGTTGAACGATTAAGAGCTGAAATATTAACTAGTGATATTTTGGCAAATGGTACAGGCGTTGGAATGAAGCCGCTTGAAGGGTTAAGCGTCATTCAAGACGAGTCAATGTTACGCCCTGATTTAATCGTAACCGACGTTGTTTACATTCCGCGCAAGTCCAAACTGATGGAACAAGCCGAAGCTGCTGGCGCTACTGCCATTAATGGTCTTGGAATGATGCTTTGGCAGGGTGCATTGGCCTTTGAATTATGGACTGGCCAACAGATGCCCGTCGATTATATTAAAGAGCAACTGTTTGCAGAATAAGGAGACTTCAATTCCGGATCGTCCTCCATTTTATCGTAATTGGGGTTTTTGATACTTGCGGTGCAGTAAACGATTAGGGTAAACCTCGGAGCTAAGAAAAACAAGGGATTGAAATGCCTTGTTTTTCTTAGCATTTTTTTTTGAAAGTGGTTTTTCAATTAAATGGATACCATATAGGGGAGACTTATATACCTGTATTTTTGGGTGTAAGCATTATAGGGGAGTAATATCATTGTGATTTATAGGGGTGTAATAATGAAAAATCAGTATTATAAAGCGGCATCAGGCTTATATATTAACTACTTTCTACTTGGGATGGTCAATATAATCCTAGCCTCGAACATGTCCTCATTGACCGAACAATGGAATACGGATTCTACTGGCATCAGTTATCTCATTGCTGCAATAGGTATTGGGAGATTACTTACGTATGGGCTCTCGGGAGTGCTGTCAGACAAATTCGGCAGGAAGCCATTAATCATTGTCTCTTCAATCTTAATGGGAGTTTTTTTGCTTGGTATTCCATTTTCATCCACATATGAAATGGCGTTTGCATTTGCGTTACTAGCGGGTGTCTCCAACTCAGCCATGGATGCAGGCACTTATCCGGCATTAACGGAAATGTTTCCTAAATCGGCTGGTTCAGCCAGTGTCATGGTAAAGGCATTTGGCTCACTTGGTGCAACCATCCTACCGTTCATCATCTTATTTCTTTCCAACAATAACTTATTTTATGGCTTTGCCTTTTTAATTCCTGCTGCCATCTATTTCATTAATATGTTTGTTATAATTTCCGCTTCATTTCCGAAAAGCAAATCCGATACTGCTAGCAGTGAAGGAGATTTTCAAATGAGCCGCTTCATCTCCGAGCCTGAATTTTGGGGTGAAGGGCTGGCGCTGATCATAATTGGATTTACATCGACTGCACTATTTACGGTTTCACAAATCTGGTTACCGAGCTACGGTTACGAAGTCGCAGGGATGTCCCATGCAGGGTCGATTAAATTATTGAGCTATTATAGTGTCGGGTCACTCATTTCAGTCTTGTTATTGTCCATTTTATTAAACAAATGGGTCAAACCAGTGTGGGTGATCTTACTTTACCCAATGATTACGTTACTTACAGTCATCATTATCTTAAAAGTCCATACACCCATCGTCCTAATAATCACTTCCTTTTTCCTGGGCGCCTCAACAGCTGGGATATTTCAATTAAGCATTGCCATCATGACTGAACTTTTCTGGAGGAGAAAAGGAACCGTAACAGGGATCGTTGCGACGGCCTCCAGTTTGGCAAGTGTCATTTTGCCAATTGCAACAGGGCTAATTGCCAAGGGCGGGGATATATCGCATATATTTTTCTTCGATTGCTTTATTGCAACTCTGGGCATTCTGGCTGCAGCATTTGTTAATTATCGATATAGAAAATTGACACGGCATGAGATGACCAGGAACCATGTGTAATGATGGGGGACTGAAAACCTTATGTTCCAAGGGTATGCTAATGCCAGTAACTATATTATTATTATAGTAAGAACATGATATGAATATATACATTAAAAATACATTCAAGATGGTGATGGAACTATGAAGCAATCAAAAAAAGGGCGGGTCACATTGCAACAGGTGGCTAAACATGCTGGTGTGTCCACTTCCACGGCATCCCTTATTGTTCGCAATAATCCGCGGATCTCGGATGCGACACGAAAAAAGGTCTTGAAATCGATGCAGGAACTTGGCTATGTGTACGACAGAGTTGCCGCGAATTTAAGGTCACAAAGTTCTGATACGGTGGGAATCATTATTACCGACATTTCGAATACCTTTTTCTCTGAATTTCTGATTGGTGTTCATGACGCATTGGATGAAGTCGGTTACACGGTGTTACTTGGGACAACATTCGATTCGGTTACCAAGCAAGACCATCTCCTTTCAACGATGCTGGAACATAGGGTTGGAGGGTTAATTCTGTGTCCTGTCTCTGAGAGTACACAGGAGACGGTGGATCGATTAAATGAAATTGACACGCCGATGGTTCTTGCGGTTAGAGAATTGCCTGGAGTGAATAGCGACTATGTTGGAATCAATTATCCAGAAGGTGCCCGAATTGCCGTTGATCATCTTATAGAGAAGGGGCATAAAAGAATTGCACTGCTTGGGGGCATCAGGGAATCTTCAACATGGATCGAAAGAATGGAGGGGTATCGTAAAGCACTTTCAAGTGCGGGTCTGGAAGTGGATGAATCGTTAATGATAGATAGTGCACCGACACGTGAGGGTGGCTTGGAGGCTGTATTGAAAGTACTTGAAAATCCTGAACCTCCAACTGCCATCTTTTGCTTTAGCGACTTAATTGCTTTTGGCGTCATGCAAGGATTAAGGATGAAAGGATTTACTCCTGGAAAGGATATGGATATCGTAGGGTTCGATAATGTTCCAGTAGCAGAGATCTATCATCCTCCTTTAACGACCATTTCTTCATTTCCTAGACGTACGGGAAAAGAGGCAGCAAATCTTTTGTACCAGCAAATGGAAAAAATCAAACGTGAGCAGCAGCGCATCATATTAACTCCGGAATTGATTGTCAGGGAGTCTTCCTAATACCGAATAATGAAAAGATACGGGGGTGGTAAACAGCCGCTGTATCCTTTTCATCTTTTTAGCACTCTCTTATGCGGGATTTTCATAACGTCAAGATGTAATTATTTCAGCGGTTCATAAATATCCCAAGCGACCTTTAGCGAATCAACAATGAAGTCTGCCACTTCGTCCACATCAAGGTCATTCGTATTCACTTTTGAATGATGATAGGAGTAAATTTCCTGCCTGGTGTAAAAAAGCTCTTCGATTTCTTCAAGCGTACGGCTTTGTAAAACCGGTCTGCTATCAATAAGCAAGCCTATTCTCTCTTTCCAATAGTCCCAAGATAAATCGAGGTAGAAAACAATGCAGTTGGATAAACAGATATTCCGTATATCCTCCTGTAAAAATGCCCCGCCGCCTACGGAAATTATTTTCAATTGTTGTTTACTAAAGCTATCTATCATGCTTTTTTCTTTTTCTCGAAAAACTTTTTCACCAAACGTTTTAAAGATTTCTGTAGTGGGCATATTGAATTCCTTTTCAATCTCCCGATCTATATCCACAAAATCCCTATATAGCTTCTGCGCCACCTTTTGACCGATTGTCGTTTTTCCAACCCCCATAAAACCAATAAAAACGATACTTTGCATCCTCAAAGATGTGTTTTTATTAATCATTTATAAATCCCTCTCCCAACTATTTTTATAATGATTAAAAGCCTATCCTGAAATTTTTAAAATAAATTTATTATAGTACAAGAAAGTAAAATTGTAAAAAATATTTTTTAATATTTGGACAAAGAGAGGGATGCTCCTGAGGTTTTAATCCTTGAAGTGTTCGGTGGATAAAATGAAAAGATTAACGTTGGCTTTTTGCGATGGAGCTAAAGGGCTTGAAGGATTACCTTTATAGCTGCTATATATTGAATAAATAAATGACTAAGAAATCGCTTGAAAACTAGTTGACTTTAATGGGGAAAAGGATTAATATAAAAAAGCACTACAACTTCATCCCTTTTGGTAGACTACTGAAAGAAATAAAAACTGTTGACTTCTTACTATGAAAATGATAAGATGAAATGGTCGCTGAGAAACACAGCGATTTAAAATAAGTTAAAAACTTCGCAGAAGTTGACAACTAATCAATAGCGTGTTATGATGAATCAGTAAGCCGCCAAGTGAGGCGATTACGAAATTGCTCTTTGAAAACTGAACAAAACAAAGCGCCAACGTTAAATTTTAAGTGAGCACACACTATCAAAAAAGCAAATGAGCAAGTCAAACATTTCTTCGGAGAGTTTGATCCTGGCTCAGGACGAACGCTGGCGGCGTGCCTAATACATGCAAGTCGAGCGAATGGATGGGAGCTTGCTCCCTGAAGTTAGCGGCGGACGGGTGAGTAACACGTGGGCAACCTGCCTATAAGACTGGGATAACTTCGGGAAACCGGAGCTAATACCGGATACGTTCTTTTCTCGCATGAGAGAAGATGGAAAGACGGTTTACGCTGTCACTTATAGATGGGCCCGCGGCGCATTAGCTAGTTGGTGAGGTAATGGCTCACCAAGGCGACGATGCGTAGCCGACCTGAGAGGGTGATCGGCCACACTGGGACTGAGACACGGCCCAGACTCCTACGGGAGGCAGCAGTAGGGAATCTTCCGCAATGGACGAAAGTCTGACGGAGCAACGCCGCGTGAACGAAGAAGGCCTTCGGGTCGTAAAGTTCTGTTGTTAGGGAAGAACAAGTGCCAGAGTAACTGCTGGCACCTTGACGGTACCTAACCAGAAAGCCACGGCTAACTACGTGCCAGCAGCCGCGGTAATACGTAGGTGGCAAGCGTTGTCCGGAATTATTGGGCGTAAAGCGCGCGCAGGTGGTTCCTTAAGTCTGATGTGAAAGCCCACGGCTCAACCGTGGAGGGTCATTGGAAACTGGGGGACTTGAGTGCAGAAGAGGAAAGTGGAATTCCAAGTGTAGCGGTGAAATGCGTAGAGATTTGGAGGAACACCAGTGGCGAAGGCGACTTTCTGGTCTGTAACTGACACTGAGGCGCGAAAGCGTGGGGAGCAAACAGGATTAGATACCCTGGTAGTCCACGCCGTAAACGATGAGTGCTAAGTGTTAGAGGGTTTCCGCCCTTTAGTGCTGCAGCTAACGCATTAAGCACTCCGCCTGGGGAGTACGGCCGCAAGGCTGAAACTCAAAGGAATTGACGGGGGCCCGCACAAGCGGTGGAGCATGTGGTTTAATTCGAAGCAACGCGAAGAACCTTACCAGGTCTTGACATCCTCTGACAACCCTAGAGATAGGGCGTTCCCCTTCGGGGGACAGAGTGACAGGTGGTGCATGGTTGTCGTCAGCTCGTGTCGTGAGATGTTGGGTTAAGTCCCGCAACGAGCGCAACCCTTGATCTTAGTTGCCAGCATTCAGTTGGGCACTCTAAGGTGACTGCCGGTGACAAACCGGAGGAAGGTGGGGATGACGTCAAATCATCATGCCCCTTATGACCTGGGCTACACACGTGCTACAATGGATGGTACAAAGGGCTGCGAACCTGCGAAGGTAAGCGAATCCCATAAAGCCATTCTCAGTTCGGATTGCAGGCTGCAACTCGCCTGCATGAAGCCGGAATCGCTAGTAATCGCGGATCAGCATGCCGCGGTGAATACGTTCCCGGGCCTTGTACACACCGCCCGTCACACCACGAGAGTTTGTAACACCCGAAGTCGGTGAGGTAACCTTCATGGAGCCAGCCGCCTAAGGTGGGACAGATGATTGGGGTGAAGTCGTAACAAGGTAGCCGTATCGGAAGGTGCGGCTGGATCACCTCCTTTCTAAGGATAATACGAGTGCGCTTTTGTTTTGTTCAGTTTTGAATGAGTAATTCATTCAATCACGGAAGAAGCATCACGTTGTGATGGGTTCTCTCCACTTTGTTCCTTGAAAACTAGATAATAGATAGAAGGCAATTAATTTTTTTCAAAGCATCTGTAAGACTTTTTTAACGGTTAAGTTAGAAAGGGCGCACGGTGGATGCCTTGGCACTAGGAGCCGATGAAGGACGGGACTAACACCGATATGCTTCGGGGAGCTGTAAGTAAGCTTTGATCCGGAGATTTCCGAATGGGGAAACCCACTGTTCGTAATGGAACAGTATCTTTACCTGAATACATAGGGTACTGAAGGCAGACCCGGGGAACTGAAACATCTAAGTACCCGGAGGAAGAGAAAGCAAATGCGATTTCCTGAGTAGCGGCGAGCGAAACGGAATTAGCCCAAACCAAGAGGCTTGCCTCTTGGGGTTGTAGGACACTCAACATGGAGTTACAAAGGAACGGGGTAAATGAAGCGATCTGGAAAGGTCCGTCAAAGAAGGTAAAAACCCTGTAGTTGAAACTTCGTTCCCTCCTGAGTGGATCCTGAGTACGGCGGGACACGAGAAATCCCGTCGGAAGCAGGGAGGACCATCTCCCAAGGCTAAATACTCCCTAGTGACCGATAGTGAACCAGTACCGTGAGGGAAAGGTGAAAAGCACCCCGGAAGGGGAGTGAAATAGATCCTGAAACCGTGTGCCTACAAGTAGTCAGAGCCCGTTAATGGGTAATGGCGTGCCTTTTGTAGAATGAACCGGCGAGTTACGATTTCATGCGAGGTTAAGTTGATGAGACGGAGCCGCAGCGAAAGCGAGTCTGAATAGGGCGAATGAGTATGAGGTCGTAGACCCGAAACCAGGTGATCTACCCATGTCCAGGGTGAAGTTCAGGTAACACTGAATGGAGGCCCGAACCCACGCACGTTGAAAAGTGCGGGGATGAGGTGTGGGTAGCGGAGAAATTCCAATCGAACCTGGAGATAGCTGGTTCTCTCCGAAATAGCTTTAGGGCTAGCCTCAAGATGAGAGTATTGGAGGTAGAGCACTGATTGGACTAGGGGCCCCCAACGGGTTACCGAATTCAGTCAAACTCCGAATGCCAAATACTTATTCTTGGGAGTCAGACTGCGAGTGATAAGATCCGTAGTCGAAAGGGAAACAGCCCAGACCACCAGCTAAGGTCCCAAAGTATACGTTAAGTGGAAAAGGATGTGGAGTTGCTTAGACAACCAGGATGTTGGCTTAGAAGCAGCCACCATTTAAAGAGTGCGTAATAGCTCACTGGTCGAGTGACTCCGCGCCGAAAATGTACCGGGGCTAAACGTATCACCGAAGCTGTGGATTGACACCATTAGGTGTCGATGGTAGGAGAGCGTTCTAAGGGCGTTGAAGTCAGACCGGAAGGACTGGTGGAGCGCTTAGAAGTGAGAATGCCGGTATGAGTAGCGAAAGAAGGGTGAGAATCCCTTCCACCGAATGCCTAAGGTTTCCTGAGGAAGGCTCGTCCGCTCAGGGTTAGTCGGGACCTAAGCCGAGGCCGAAAGGCGTAGGCGATGGACAACAGGTTGATATTCCTGTACCACCTATACATCGTTTGAACGATGGGGGGACGCAGAAGGATAGGGTAAGCGCGCTGTTGGATATGCGCGTCCAAGCAGTTAGGCCGGAAACGAGGCAAATCCCGTTTCCACCAAGGCGGAGCTGTGATGGCGAGGGAAATATAGTACCGAAGTTCCTGATTCCACGCTGCCAAGAAAAGCCTCTAGTGAGATGTAAGGTGCCCGTACCGCAAACCGACACAGGTAGGCGAGGAGAGAATCCTAAGGTGTGCGAGAGAACTCTCGTTAAGGAACTCGGCAAAATGACCCCGTAACTTCGGGAGAAGGGGTGCTTTTTAGGGTGAATAGCCCAGAAAAGCCGCAGTGAATAGGCCCAGGCGACTGTTTAGCAAAAACACAGGTCTCTGCGAAGCCGCAAGGCGAAGTATAGGGGCTGACACCTGCCCGGTGCTGGAAGGTTAAGGGGAGAGGTTAGCGCAAGCGAAGCTTTGAACCGAAGCCCCAGTAAACGGCGGCCGTAACTATAACGGTCCTAAGGTAGCGAAATTCCTTGTCGGGTAAGTTCCGACCCGCACGAAAGGTGTAACGATCTGGGCACTGTCTCAACGAGAGACTCGGTGAAATTATAGTACCTGTGAAGATGCAGGTTACCCGCGACAGGACGGAAAGACCCCGTGGAGCTTTACTGCAGCCTGATATTGAATTTTGGTACAGCTTGTACAGGATAGGTAGGAGCCTGAGAAGCCGGAGCGCTAGCTTCGGTGGAGGCGTTGGTGGGATACTACCCTGGCTGTATTGAAATTCTAACCCGCGCCCCTTATCGGGGTGGGAGACAGTGTCAGGTGGGCAGTTTGACTGGGGCGGTCGCCTCCTAAAGAGTAACGGAGGCGCCCAAAGGTTCCCTCAGAATGGTTGGAAATCATTCGTAGAGTGTAAAGGCACAAGGGAGCTTGACTGCGAGACCTACAAGTCGAGCAGGGACGAAAGTCGGGCTTAGTGATCCGGTGGTTCCGCATGGAAGGGCCATCGCTCAACGGATAAAAGCTACCCCGGGGATAACAGGCTTATCTCCCCCAAGAGTCCACATCGACGGGGAGGTTTGGCACCTCGATGTCGGCTCATCGCATCCTGGGGCTGTAGTCGGTCCCAAGGGTTGGGCTGTTCGCCCATTAAAGCGGTACGCGAGCTGGGTTCAGAACGTCGTGAGACAGTTCGGTCCCTATCCGTCGCGGGCGCAGGAAATTTGAGAGGAGCTGTCCTTAGTACGAGAGGACCGGGATGGACGCACCGCTGGTGTACCAGTTGTCTTGCCAAAGGCATAGCTGGGTAGCTACGTGCGGACGGGATAAGTGCTGAAAGCATCTAAGCATGAAGCCCCCCTCAAGATGAGATTTCCCATGGCGCAAGCTAGTAAGATCCCTGAAAGATGATCAGGTTGATAGGTCAGAGGTGGAAGCGTGGCGACATGTGGAGCTGACTGATACTAATAGATCGAGGACTTAACCAACGCTTTTAAAAAATGAAATACCTTCTCATTATCTAGTTTTGAAGGAACAACGTTCCTCATATGTTTGGTGGCGATAGCGAAGAGGTCACACCCGTTCCCATTCCGAACACGGCAGTTAAGCTCTTCAGCGCCGATGGTAGTTGGGGGTCTCCCCCTGTGAGAGTAGGACGCCGCCAAGCACAATAAAAAGATCAGCCATCCGGCTGGTCTTTTTTTGCATGTAAAGAGGCTGAAATCCGGACAAAAGGAATCGATCCTCAACAAATTTAATCCGTTTGGTTTTAATGTCTTGCCTTTCCTTGTTCTATTCCTTATACTAGGAAGAATTTCATTGAACGGAAAGGCAACAATAAATAATAAAAAAGAAAGGAAACGATAGTGTGAGTAAAAAGAGTAAGGTGAAATTTGAAGTTAATGAGGGAGAGACAATTGATGCTTGCCTGGACCGTATGAAGGCCGCGGGGTACTTTCCTGTAAGAAGGACGGAAGAACCGATATTTGCAGAGAGAAGGGAGAATGGCAAAGTCCATTATGAGCCAATTGGTCGAAAAATCGTATTCGAAGCAAAATTAATCGAGTAAAACACGAACAATCAATTAGTGTTTTAGTAAAATATTCGATTTTAACTTGACATTAAAATAGCCGAAAGGTAATATGAAGGTACATTAATACATCTCATATAATCATGGGGATATGGCCCAAAAGTTTCTACCTGATGACCGTAAATCATCGGACTATGAGAGAAGCATCTGACTAATTCGGAATTTAGCCAAGTCTTTTTGTGTTTTTTTACGAAGGCTTTCTTTTCCGGACAGATCGCTTCCTCGATGAGGAAGGGATCTGTCCGGTTTTTTAATTTATATGTTATAGATAATGAGAAGCGTCCATCTGCATACTCTGGACGCCACAATTTGAGTGTTGGAGGGATAGATGATATGAAGCCGCAGGTTGGGGTTATTATGGGAAGTGCCTCGGATTGGGAAACGATGAAATATGCTTGTGAATCATTGGAACAGCTTGAGATTTCCTATGAGAAAAGAGTCGTTTCCGCCCACAGGACGCCGGATTTACTATTTGAATATGCAGGAAGTGCAAAAGATCGAGGCATTAAAGTGATCATCGCCGGTGCAGGCGGGGCAGCGCATCTTCCAGGTATGACAGCCGCCAAAACGATTGTCCCCGTGATTGGTGTACCGATACAATCAAAGGCATTGAATGGGATGGATTCATTATTATCAATTGTTCAAATGCCTGGCGGTATACCGGTTGCGACGGTGGCGATCGGAAAAGCCGGAGCAGTCAATGCCGGTTTGTTTGCGGCTCAAATGTTAGCGGCTTTCGATCCTGAAATTGCCGGGAGATTGGAAGCTTTAAGAGACGAAACCAGGGAAAAGGTGTTAAGAAGCAGTGAACAACTTAAATAATAAAACCATTTTACCGGGACAGACCATTGGAATAATCGGCGGAGGGCAATTAGGCAGGATGATGGCTTTGTCGGCAAAGGCATCAGGATTTAGGATAGCCGTCCTTGAGCCAACTGCAGATGGTCCGTGTGCACAAGTTGCAGATATTGAAATAATTGGTGCTTATGACGATATAGCTGCATTGAAAAGGTTGGCAGAGGTAAGTGACGTCATAACTTATGAGTTTGAAAATATCAGTTCGGAGGCGCTGGATTGGTTAAAGCAGCATGCATATCTTCCGCAGGGCTCCGAATTATTAAAGCTGACACAGGATCGCCTTACTGAAAAAAAGGCCATTTCTGATGCAGGGGCATCGGTTGCTCCCTATCAGGAAATACAGGATATTTCGGAAATATACCTTCATATAGAAAAAATAGGGTACCCTAGTGTGTTAAAAACGACCCGGGGCGGTTATGATGGAAAAGGGCAGTTGGTCATTAAGGAAAAAGCAGATATCAAAAAGGCTGAATCCCTGCTCGAAACAGGTGTATGTGTGCTGGAAGCCTGGATTCCTTTCGTAAAAGAAATCTCCATTATCGTGACGCGTAAAGCAAATGGGGAGGCAACTCATTTCCCGATAGCGGAAAACATTCATATTGATAACATTCTTCATAAAAGCATAGTTCCCGCCCGTATTAGTCAACAAGCTCAAAGGAAAGCTATCGATAAGGCTTTACAGCTTGCTGAGAACCTTGATTTGATCGGGACATTGGCAGTCGAAATGTTTTTAACCGATCAGGATGAAATCATCATTAATGAATTGGCGCCAAGACCTCATAACTCGGGCCATTATACAATGGAAGCTTGTGAGACTTCACAGTTTGAACAGCATATAAGGGCTGTCTGCAATTGGGAGCTAGGAAATACGGCGCTATTGAAGCCGGTTGTAATGGTCAACATCCTAGGAGAGCATATTGGGCCTTTGATGGATGGAATTCCTACGCTTTCGGATTGGAAGGTTCACCTTTATGGTAAGAAAGAAGCCAAGCTTAAGCGGAAAATGGGGCATGTGAATATTTTACGTCCAACGATTGAGGAAGCTCTTTTGGAAAGTGATCGAAGCAAAATTTGGAAACAACAGGTTGAAACGGAGGAAGTAAAATGATTGAACGTTATACCCGCCCAGAGATGGGAAACATTTGGACAGAGACGAACCGCTTTAATGCATGGCTGGAAGTCGAGATATTGGCTTGTGAAGCGTGGTCTGAACTTGGTGTCATTCCGAAAGAAGATGTGAAGCTTCTTCGTGAAAATGCTACGTTCGATGTGGAGCGCATCAATGAAATCGAAAAGGATACCCGACACGATGTCGTAGCCTTTACACGTGCAGTTTCTGAAACGTTAGGGGAGGAACGGAAGTGGGTACATTACGGCTTGACTTCGACTGATGTAGTGGATACAGCCCTTTCATATGTGATCAAGCAAGCGAATGAAATCCTTTCAAAGGATTTGAATAACTTCGTCGAGATCCTGAGAAATAAAGCAAAAGAACATAAATACACGGTTCAGATGGGACGTACGCATGGAGTTCATGCAGAACCGACTACCTTTGGTTTGAAGCTGGCTCTATGGTATCAAGAAATGAAGCGCAATGTCGAACGCTTTGATGAAGCGAGAAAGACCATCGAGGTCGGGAAGATCTCCGGTGCTGTTGGAACTTATGCAAACATCGACCCGTTCGTTGAAAAATTCGTTTGTGAAAAGCTTGGACTTGAAGCAGCACCCATTTCGACCCAAACATTGCAGCGCGATCGCCATGCACATTATATGAGCACCTTGGCGTTGATTGCGACATCAATTGAAAAGTTCGCAGTCGAAATCCGCGGCTTGCAAAAAAGCGAAACACGTGAAGTGGAAGAGTTCTTTGCAAAAGGACAAAAAGGTTCGTCGGCAATGCCTCATAAACGGAATCCGATCGGCTCTGAGAATATGACAGGGATGGCCCGTGTCATCCGCGGTTATATGATGACAGCTTATGAGAATGTGGCATTATGGCATGAGCGTGACATTTCCCATTCTTCAGCAGAACGCATCATCTTGCCGGATGCAACGATTGCATTGAACTATATGCTTAACCGCTTCAGCAACATCGTTAAGAACTTAACCGTGTATCCAGAAAACATGAAACGCAATATGGACCGTACTCTAGGGTTGATTTTCTCGCAACGTGTGTTGCTTTCCCTTATCGATAAAGGGCTTGTCCGTGAAGAAGCTTATGATACGGTTCAGCCAAAAGCGATGGAAGCATGGGAACAGCAGGTGCCATTCAGAAGCCTGATCGAAAAGGATGATAAGATTACAAGCCTGCTTACAAAAGAAGAGCTTGATGATTGCTTCGATCCTACCCATCACTTGAAAAATGTTGATGTGATCTTTGATCGTTTAGGTTTATAAAAAAGCAGGCGGCAAACATGGGCATGTAGCCTGTCCCATGTTTGCCAAGCCTGACAAATGACAGGAAAATTCATAATATTCACAATGTGGGGGTCTTGACAGATGGAAAAACGAGAATTGTTGTATGAAGGAAAAGCGAAGCAGATTTATGCAACGGACAACAATGAAATAGTATGGGTGGAATATAAGGATTCGGCAACAGCGTTCAATGGTGAGAAGAAGTCAGAGATTGCCGGAAAAGGCAAGTTGAACAACCAAATTACCAGCTTACTATTTTCAAAGCTTGCCAAAGAAAATATTCCGTCCCATTTTATTGAAATGCTTTCCGAACGGGAGCAGTTGGTCAAAAAAGTCTCCATCATCCCCCTTGAAGTCGTCGTCAGGAATACTGCTGCGGGAAGCTTCTCTAAAAGAACCGGCATAAAGGAAGGCCAACCCCTAAAGAAGGCACTGACTGAGTTTTACTATAAAGATGACGAGCTCGGCGATCCACTGTTAACGGAAGACCATATTGAAGAATTGGAACTAGCCAGCAAGGAAGATGTAGCCATTTTAAAAGAAAAGGCACAGGAAATAAATACAGTCCTAACCTCATTTTTCAAAGAGCTGGATATTAGATTGATAGATTTTAAATTAGAATTCGGAAAAACATCGAATGGAAACATTCTGCTGGCTGACGAGATATCACCTGATACGTGCCGGTTATGGGATGTAACAACGAACGAAAAGTTAGACAAAGATGTATTCCGTCGTGATTTAGGCAGTTTAACAGATGCCTACGAAAAAATTCTAGCAAAATTGGAGGGCATTCAACATGCATAAGGTTAAGGTATATATCACACTAAGGGAAAGTGTACTGGATCCACAGGGAGCGGCAGTCCAACAATCGCTTCATAGTTTGACTTATAACGAAGTAAGTGACGTTCGGGTGGGGAAATACATTGAACTTACAATTGAGGATACGGATCGTGATTTAGATCAACTTGTAAAGGAAATGTGTGAAAAACTATTGGCCAATACGGTTATTGAGGCTTACCGTTATGATGTTGAGGAGGTTATCACCCAATGAAATTTGCTGTCATAGTTTTCCCTGGCTCCAATTGTGATGTCGATATGTATCATGCGATAAAGGATGCACTGGGGGAAGAAGTGGAGTATGTATGGCATTCCACAGACAACCTAGATCAGTATGATGGGATTCTCCTTCCTGGGGGCTTCTCTTATGGAGACTATTTACGCTCAGGAGCGATTGCCCGTTTTTCCAATGTGATGGTCGAAGTCGTAAAAGCGGCTCAAGCAGGGAAACCCGTTCTTGGTGTCTGCAATGGTTTTCAGATTTTGCTTGAAGCAGGACTTTTACCTGGCGCGATGCGTCGTAATGAAGGCTTGAAATTCATTTGCCGCAATGTTGGATTAAAGGTTGAAAATAATCAATCGATGTTTACGTCAGGCTACGAGTTGCAGGAATCGATTACGATCCCGGTTGCGCACGGTGAAGGGAATTATTACTGCGATGATGAAACATTGGCTGTATTAAAACGGGATAACCGCATCTTGTTCACTTACGACGGCGACAATCCAAACGGAAGCTTGGAACGGATAGCGGGTATTACGAATGAACAAGGAAATGTCCTCGGAATGATGCCTCATCCCGAACGTGCTGTTGACTCACTGCTTGGCAGTAAAGACGGCTTAAAGATTTTTCAATCCATCGTAAAAAACTGGAGGGAATCACATGTTATTACAGCTTGAACCAAGTCCGGATAAAATTAAATCGGAGCGATTGTACGCAAGTATGGGGCTTTCCGATGAAGAATTTGCCATGGTGGAGAAAATCTTAGGCAGACTGCCGAATTATACGGAAACAGGATTGTTCTCCGTTATGTGGTCAGAGCATTGTTCCTACAAAAACTCAAAACCCATCTTAAGGAAATTCCCGATTACGGGTGAAAAAGTGCTTCAAGGTCCTGGTGAAGGAGCGGGAATCGTTGATATCGGTGACGACCAGGCCGTCGTTTTTAAAATCGAAAGTCATAACCACCCGTCGGCAATCGAACCTTACCAAGGTGCAGCCACTGGTGTAGGCGGCATCATCCGTGATGTATTCTCCATGGGTGCACGTCCGATTGCGATGCTGAATTCACTTCGCTTTGGAGAACTGGATAATGATCGCGTGAAATACTTATTCAAAGAGGTCGTAGCAGGGATTGCCGGATATGGAAATTGTATCGGGATACCGACTGTCGGCGGTGAAATTCAATTCGATCCGTCTTATGAAGGAAATCCGTTAGTCAACGCCATGTGTGTCGGGTTGATCGATCATAAGGACATAAAAAAAGGCCAAGCGCATGGAGTAGGCAACACAGTCATGTATGTGGGTGCCAAAACTGGACGCGATGGCATTCATGGGGCAACGTTTGCATCTGAAGAGCTGTCAGAGTCTTCCGAAGAGAAGCGCCCAGCCGTTCAAGTGGGAGATCCTTTCATGGAGAAGCTGCTTCTAGAGGCATGCCTTGAATTAATTCAAAACGATGCGCTTGTTGGCATTCAGGATATGGGTGCGGCTGGACTCACCAGTTCATCTGCAGAGATGGCGAGCAAGGCGGGATCGGGCATTATAATGAACCTGGATTTGGTGCCGCAGCGTGAAACGGGAATGACGGCTTATGAAATGATGCTTTCGGAATCACAAGAGCGGATGCTCATCGTAGTCACGAAAGGCCGTGAACAGGAAATCGTTGATTTGTTCACGAAGTATGATTTAGAGGCAGTGGCAGTCGGCGTAGTGACGGACGATAAAAACTTGACCTTGACACATCAAGGTGAAACCGTTGCAGAGGTTCCGGTCGACGCCTTGGCGGAAGAAGCCCCGATCTATCATAAGCCATCCGCGGAACCGCAATATTTCCGTGACTTCCAAAGCATGAAGGCTGAAATGCCAGTCATCGAAGATCATAAAGAAACACTATTGGCATTATTGAAGCAACCGACGATTTCAAGCAAGGAATGGGTCTACGATCAATATGATTACATGGTCCGCACGAATACGGTAGTATCACCTGGTTCGGATGCAGCTGTAGTTCGAGTCAGGGGAACGAATAAGGCTCTTGCGATGACGACGGATTGCAACTCGCGCTATATCTATCTTGATCCTGAAACAGGCGGGAAAATCGCAGTCGCTGAAGCAGCCCGCAATATCATTTGCTCAGGAGCCGAGCCATTGGCAATAACGGATTGCTTGAATTTCGGGAACCCGGAAAAACCTGAAATCTTTTGGCAGCTGGAAAAAGCGGCTGATGGCATGAGTGAGGCTTGCAGAAGCTTAAGCACACCGGTCATTGGCGGAAATGTCTCGCTTTACAATGAAACGAATGGTGAAGCGGTTTATCCGACACCTGTAGTCGGAATGGTCGGTCTTATCAGTGACCTGCAGCATATCACGACGCAAACGTTTAAAAATGAATCTGACTTGATTTATGTAGTCGGTGAAGCAAAAGTTGAATTTGGCGGCAGTGAATTGCAAAAAATGCTTGAAGGAAAAATCTTTGGACGCGCACCGGAACTTGATTTGACGGTTGAACAAAAACGTCAGCAGCAAATCCTTGCGGCGATCCAATCTAGTCTTGTTGCATCTGCACATGATCTTTCGGAAGGCGGTTTGTCCGTTGCCTTAGCTGAATCTTTATTCGGATCAGGCCAGCTTGGGGCAAAAGTTAATATTTCCGGTGAAGCGGTATCCGAACTATTCAGCGAAACGCAATCACGGTTCTTGCTTTCCATCAAACCTGAAAACAAAGAGGCCTTTGAAGCCCTTGTGGAAGATGCGATTTGCATAGGCTCTGTAACGGAGGATCGTAAGCTAATCGTGACGGCAGGCAGTGATGACCTTGTATTGGAAGCGGACGTTGATGAATTGCAAACAGCTTGGAAAGGGGCCATACCATGCTTGCTGAAATAAGAAGCCTTAACGAAGAGTGCGGCGTAGTCGGAGTCTGGGGACATCCTGATGCGGCTCAGCTTGCGTATTACGGGTTGCATAGCCTGCAGCATCGTGGACAAGAGGGTGCGGGCATCGTCGTCACGGACGGTGAGCAGATGTCCATCTCTAAGGGGGAAGGACTCGTCACTGAGATCTTCACTGCTGAAAAAATGCAAGCACTATCCGGTACAGGAAAAGCGGCAATCGGCCATGTCCGCTATACAACGGCAGGCGGCGGCGGCTATCAAAACGTCCAGCCTTTCTTGTTCAATTCACATACAGGCGGCCTGGCACTTGCCCATAATGGGAATATCGTCAACGCAAATCAGCTAAAAGCACAGCTTGAGGGACAGGGAAGCATCTTTCAAACGACATCGGATACGGAAGTGCTTGCCCATTTGATTAAAAGGTCCGGCTACTCGGATGTCAGGGATTCCGTGAAAAACAGTTTAAGCATGCTGAAGGGTGCGTATGCTTTCGTCATCATGACGGAAAACCAAATGATCATGGCAAGAGATCCGCACGGTTTCCGCCCCCTTTCATTAGGGAAATTGGGCGATGCGTATTTTGCTGCATCCGAAACCTGCGCCCTTGATATCGTAGGTGCAGAATTCATCCGCGATATTGAGCCCGGAGAACTCGTTGTCATCAATGATGAGGGAATCTCATCCGAGTACTTTTCACTTTCCAGTCAACAGGCTATGTGCACGATGGAATATGTGTATTTTTCCCGTCCCGATAGCAATATCGATGGAATCAATGTCCATACGGCCCGCAAAAACCTTGGTAAGCAAATGGCACTTGAAGCGAGGATTGAAGCAGATGTCGTCACGGGTGTACCCGATTCCAGCATATCGGCAGCGATTGGTTATGCGGAGGCAGCAGGCATTCCATATGAAATGGGCTTAATCAAAAATCGATATGTGGGCAGGACATTCATTCAGCCATCGCAGAGCTTGCGTGAACAAGGCGTGAAGATGAAGCTTTCACCTGTAAGAGGGGTAGTAGAAGGCAAACGGGTGATAATGGTTGATGATTCCATTGTCCGTGGGACAACGAGCAGAAGGATCGTCGGCATGTTAAAAGACGCAGGAGCGAAGGAAGTGCATGTTGTCATCAGCTCGCCCCCAATCAAGAATCCTTGCTTTTACGGAATAGATACGTCTAAAAAAGAAGAACTGATAGCGAACTCTAAATCTGTGGAGGAAATCAGGGAAATAATTGGTGCGGATTCCTTGACTTTCTTAAGTGTCGAAGGCATGGTCGAAGCTATTGGCCGTCCTTTTCCAGGAGAAACGCGCGGTTCATGCCTAGCTTGTTTCACCGGAAATTATCCGACTGAAATTTTTGAATACGAACGGGAAAAAACAAAATGTTGAGCATGTCGGAAATGCAGAATGATTTTCTGAGGGGGATTCAAAATGGCTAATGCGTATAAACAGGCCGGCGTGGATATTGAGGCTGGTTATGAAGCGGTAAATCGAATGAAAAAACATGTGAAGCGCACACTCCGTCCAGAAGTGATGAACGGGTTGGGCGGTTTCGGGGGCATGTTTGATTTGTCGTCCTTGAACCTTAAAGAACCGGTGCTCATTTCAGGTACGGATGGAGTGGGTACGAAACTTTTATTGGCTTTCATGATGGATAAACACGATACAATTGGAGTGGATTGTGTAGCGATGTGCGTCAACGATGTTGTCGTTCAGGGTGCTGCACCTTTATACTTTTTAGATTACATTGCCTGCGGAAAGGCCGACCCGGCACGAATTGAAATGATCGTCAAAGGGATTGCAGATGGCTGTGAACAAGCGGGCTGTGCTCTAATCGGCGGGGAAACGGCGGAAATGCCGGGGATGTACGAAACCGAAGAATACGATGTGGCAGGTTTCACTGTCGGTGCAGTCGAAAAATCACGTCTGATTACGGGTGAGTCCATTCTTGCGGGCGATGTCGTGATTGGACTCTCTTCGAGCGGCATCCATAGCAATGGCTATTCCCTTGTTCGTAAAATCCTTCTTGAAGAAGCAGGGATGAATCTTCAAGATTTCGTGCCACAGCTTGATTGCAAGCTAGGCGAGGAGCTGCTGAAACCGACCAAAATTTATGTCAAGTCGATTTTATCGACCTTGGAAAAATTTGAAATCAAGGGTCTTGCCCATATTACGGGGGGCGGATTCATCGAAAATATACCACGCATACTGCCTGAAGGATGCGGTGTGGAAATCGAGCATGGCAGCTGGGTCATTCCACCTATATTCTCCTTCCTTGAGGAAAAAGGAAGCCTTGTGAAAGAGGAAATGTTTAATATATTCAATATGGGAATCGGAATGACGGCCATCGTAAAAAAAGAAGAAGCAGCTGATGTGCTGGCGTACCTTAAAGACTGTGGTGAAGAGGCATCGGTCATCGGGACGATTGTGGCTGGAAATGGAGTGTCTTTCAAATAATGAAGCGTCTTGCTGTCTTTGCATCAGGTAACGGTAGTAATTTTCATTCAATTACAAATGCGATAAAAAGCGGAAAGGTGAAGGCGGAAATCTGTCTGGTCGTTTGTGATCGAAAAGACGCATATGTGCTAGAGAGGGCGAGACTCGAAAATATCCAATCTTTCTCCTTTTCAGCGAAGAATTACTCGAACAAGGCTGAGTTTGAAGAGGAAATCCTCACTGAACTTCAGCAACGTGATGTGGACTTGATCATTCTGGCCGGCTATATGCGTTTGATAGGTCCTACATTATTACAAGAGTATCCACAAAGCATCGTGAACATCCATCCATCTCTCCTTCCTGCTTTTCCAGGCAAGGATGCAGTCGGTCAGGCTTTTGCAGCTGGAGTGAAGGAAACTGGGGTCACAATACATTACGTCGATGAAGGAATGGATACAGGACCGATCATTGTCCAAAAAACGGTGCCGATTCTCGAAGGAGATACGATTGACATTCTTCAGAAAAGGATTCAGGAAACGGAGCATGATTTGTATCCGTCCGTTTTGCAGCAGCTTTGCCAACAGCAACTTACTTAATGGAGGGACCAACATAACATGAAAAAACGTGCTTTAATAAGTGTATCGGATAAAACAGGTATCATTGAATTTGCTCAAGGATTGATTGAGGCAGGATTTGAAATCATTTCAACAGGCGGTACGAAAAAAACGCTGCAGGATCATGGTGTTGATGTGATTGGTATTAGTGATGTCACTGGATTTCCAGAAATCCTTGATGGTCGTGTCAAAACACTTCATCCGAATGTCCATGGTGCGGTGTTGGCCAAACATGATGACAAGAATCATGCGGCGCAGCTTGCAGAGCATAATATCGAACCGATTCAATTAGTCTGTGTAAATTTATACCCATTCCAAGCGACTATCTCCAAGCCGGAAGTCACTGTGGAAGATGCGATTGAAAACATCGATATCGGCGGACCGACAATGCTTCGTTCTTCTGCTAAAAACCACGAATATGTGACCGTTATCGTCGATTCCAATGACTACCCTACCGTATTGACCGAGCTGAAGCAAAACGGTGGCGTATCAAAAACCACGAATCGCCGTCTGGCAGCAAAAGTATTCCGTCATACTGCAGCCTATGATGCTGTCATTTCAGAGTATATGACAGAGCTTGCCGACGAAGAAAATCCTGAATCATTGACTGTTACCTATGAATTGAAGCAGTCACTTCGTTATGGGGAAAATCCACATCAAAAAGCTTCATTCTATAAAAAACCGCTTGGTTCCGTTTTTTCAATTGCCAATGCGAAGCAATTACACGGGAAAGAGCTTTCATACAACAACATCAATGATGCAGATGCAGCCCTTCAAATCGTTAAGGAATTCGATGAGCCTGCTGCAGTTGCCGTCAAGCATATGAATCCTTGCGGCGTGGGGGTAGGGAGAACGATTTTAGAAGCTTATGAAAAGGCTTATGAAGCGGATTCCACCTCCATTTTCGGCGGCATCATCGCCTTGAACCGTGAAGTTGATAAGGCGACCGCAGAGAGGCTTCATGAAATTTTCCTTGAAATCATCATTGCTCCTGGATTTACGGGTGAGGCAGTGGAAATCTTGACGAGCAAGAAAAACCTTCGTTTATTAACGATTGAATTCGATATCGCCAATAAAACGGAACGTAAATTGACTTCGATAGAAGGCGGCTTACTTATTCAAGACCGTGATTCATATTGCTTAAAGGATGCAGAAGTGAAGGTAGCAACGAAGCGTGAGCCAACACCTGCAGAATGGAAGGCTTTAGAGCTTGGTTGGAAGATCGTGAAGCATGTGAAGTCGAATGCCATTGTCGTCTGTGATGAACAAATGACCTTAGGAGTTGGCGCAGGTCAAATGAATCGCGTCGGAGCGGCGAAAATCGCACTTGAGCAAGCTGGAGAAAGAGCGAATGGAAGCGCATTGGCCTCGGATGCCTTCTTCCCGATGGACGATACCGTTGAAGCCGCAGCGAAAGCGGGAGTTACGGCAATCATTCAGCCTGGTGGCTCTGTAAAAGATCAAGATTCGATCAGGAAAGCTGATGAATACGGAATCGCAATGGTATTCACAGGGATTCGTCACTTTAAACATTAATCAAAGGATGAGGTGCGATAATGAATGTACTAGTGATTGGCCGGGGTGGCAGGGAGCACGCTATAGCTCGTAAACTATTTGAAAGCGAGCGAGTCGGGACGGTTTTTGCGGCTCCTGGAAATCCAGGCATGATGGATGTGGCGACGCTTGTGCCAATTTGTGAAAGCAATCATGGGGAATTGATTGCTTTTGCCAAGGCAAATGACATTTCATTGACTGTGGTTGGACCAGAAACACCATTACTGAACGGGATCGTTGATGATTTTACGGAAGCGGGCTTAAAGGCTTTCGGTCCTAATAGCCGTGCTGCGGTCATTGAAGGAAGCAAATCATTTGCTAAAGATTTAATGAAGAACTATAACATTCCAACAGCCGAATATGAAACATTTACCGACTATGATCTTGCAAAGGATCATATCGAAAAAATCGGGGTGCCCATCGTAATCAAGGCGGATGGACTTGCTGCTGGGAAAGGCGTCGTTGTCGCAATGACGATGGAAGAGGCGTTGGACGCCATTCACGATATGCTTGTCGGCTCTAAGTTTGGAGAAGCCTCTGCCAAGGTCGTGATAGAAGAATTCCTTGACGGCGAGGAATTTTCGCTAATGGCATTCGTCAATGGGGATAAGGTGTATCCGATGGTCATTGCGCAAGATCATAAGCGGGTTTTTGATGGAGATCAGGGACCGAACACAGGTGGAATGGGCGCTTACTCACCGGTACCGCAAATTACTGATGAAATGGTTCAATCTGCAGTCGAAATGATTCTCAAGCCGACCGTAAATGCGATGATTTCCGAAGATCGACGTTTTACAGGCATATTATATGCGGGGTTGATCGCTACTGAAAAAGGAACGAAAGTCATAGAGTTCAATGCCCGTTTTGGCGATCCGGAAACGCAAGTGGTCTTACCGCGCTTGAAGACGGATTTCATTGAAACGCTCGAAGCGGTCCTTTCTGGAGCTGATTTACAACTTGAATGGCATGAAGAATCCGTTCTTGGTGTGGTCGTGGCAGCCGAGGGATATCCTGGTGATTATACAAAACAATCCATTATTAAAGGCTTGGAAAAGATTGATGATGGAGCCCATATTTATCATGCTGGAACAGCTCTCAATAGCGAGGGGGAGTTCATCTCCAACGGGGGGCGTGTTCTTCTGGTTGCAGCAAAAGGGAAAGATTTGGCCTCAGCCCAAGCTCACGTATATAAAGAGTTAGGTTGCTTGGGAAAATCAGGGTTGTTTTGGCGTACCGATATCGGTTATCGTGCAATCCAATACAATTTTTCTTGAAAAATGAAAGAAGCTGACTCTCATCGGAGTCAGCTTCTTCTATAGGAGCGAAAATTAATTGCTCTCTGATGGATGCGTGACTTTTTCCTGAATGCGTTCCTTCTTCATTGTAGCTTGCCCATTTTCCATAACATCTACGATTGGGCAATAGCGGAGGATACCTTCGCCTATTTTCATGGCAGACAGCATGACGACTACTAGGTAGGATTGTTTTTTCCATGGTTTTTTCACCATTTTTGCCGCTGCCCATGTGAGCAAGGTTAAACCGCAGGTAATGCGCATTAATGCATTAATTATACTGATATTTTGTTTGAATTTCATGATTATGTCCATCCCTTCACAAAAATTTAACAATATTCCGGTTAACATTACTGTTCTAATGAGACAAGTATGTTACTATGAAATAAAATTGGATTGAAAATGGTTTTTTTTATACATTTGTTTCTAAAAATTATGGGGGAATGTTTTATGCTTGAACAGCGCTATAGATGGAAAAATAAACATCTTAGAGAACATATAGATGTGCTGGATGGCAATAGGGCACCACACATTCTGCTTAAAAATACGACTTATTTAAATCAAGCTTTACGAAAATGGATGAAGGCGAATATATGGATATATGAGGATCGCATCATCTATGTTGGCGAAAAGCTTCCTGATAATATAGATAATTGTGAAATGGTCGATTGCACAAACCAGTATTTGGTACCGGGATATATTGAGCCGCACTCACATCCTTCTCAACTATATAATCCCCTTTCTTTTTCACGTTATGCATCTCATTTTGGCACAACGACACTAATCAATGATAACCTGCCATTTCTATTGCAATTAGAAAAAAAGAAAGCGTTTTCTCTTTTGAAAGAATTACGTAACATTCCTGTCACGATGTATTGGTGGAGCCGTTTTGACGGTCAGACTGAATTGATTGATGAAGATACGGTATTCTCCCATGGTGCGGTCAAATCCTGGCTGGAGCATGATGCCGTATTACAGGGCGGGGAACTGACGGGATGGCCGAAGCTTCTTGACGGGGACGACATGATGCTGCATTGGATTCAGGAAGCGAAGCGAATGAGAAAGAAAATTGAAGGGCACTTTCCAGGAGCATCCGAGAAGACGTTAGCAAAAATGACCTTATTCGGTGCTGACTGTGATCATGAAGCAATGACGGGTGATGAAGTCATGTCCCGCCTGTTGCAGGGCTTTTATGTATCGCTGAGGCATTCTTCGATACGTCCGGATTTGCCGAAGCTGATTTCCGAAATCCATGAACTTGGCATCGATCAATACGATAAATTCTTTTATACGACAGATGGATCGCCGCCATCTTTTTATGAGGGTGGTTTCATAGACTGCTTGATCAAAATAGCGATAGAGCACGGCGTACCTGTCATCGATGCTTATAATATGGCAACGATCAACATTGCTCGTTATTATAATATTGAGTACCTGCATGGAAATATTGCTACTGGAAGGGTGGCGAATATCAACTTCCTTACCGATATGATGGAGCCTGCGCCAGTTTCGGTAATGGCGAAGGGGAAATGGGTGAAGAAGGATGGTGAAGTCATTCCAGATGAACAGGAAATCGAATGGAGCGATTTCGATTTTAAGCCACTTGATCTTGATTGGGATCTTAGCTTAAAGGAGGATTTTGAGTTTTCAATGCCTTTTGGGATCGAACTGGTCAATAACGTAATTACGAAGCCTTACTCCCTTTCCAATGATGTGGGGCATGAAGAGCTGACCTTTGATGATGACGAATGTTTTTTCATGCTTATTGATCGGGAAGGGAAATGGCGCATAAATACGATCTTGAAAGGTTTTGCCAATAAGCTTTGTGGCTTTGCTGGATCGTATACAAATACGGGCGACATCATGCTGATCGGCAAGCGGAAACGGGATATGCATTTGGCATTTAAACGTTTGAAGGAAATTGGCGGTGGCATCATTTTAACGGAGCACGGCGAGGTGATCCATGAACTGCCTCTAAAATTACAGGGAATCATGTCTACCAAGGAGGTTCCTGAACTGATCGAAGAAGAAAATGAGCTGAAAAGCTTGCTATGCGAGAGGGGATATCGCTTCGACGACCCCGTGTACACACTTTCATTCTTTTCGACGACCCATCTTCCTTATATAAGGTTGACCCAGCGAGGCGTGTATGATGTTATGAATAAAACTATACTCTTTCCTACTATAATGCGTTAAAATATAAGAGAAGAAGATGCTAGTAAATCAGGGGAGTGGAAAGATGAATCTTAAGGGAGTTCTTTTCATCGTTTTGACTATTTTACTGTTGTCAGGCTGTTCGGCAAAAGAAGAACCTGCATTGGATGACAGTAAGACGAAAGACCAGGCTGTCAAAGAAAACACGGATGTGAACGATGAATCTCGCAATAAGTTTCCACTTACTGGTGTATCGACCGGTGAAAGTATGGAGCAACGGGCTGTAGCCGTGATGATTAACAATCATCCAAAGGCAAGGCCGCAATCCGGCCTCTCTGAAGCCGATTTGGTATACGAAATGCTCGCAGAAGGTGATATAACCAGATTTTTAGCCATCTTCCAAAGTGAAAAGCCTAGCCAGATCGGACCGATACGGAGCGCAAGGGACTACTATATCGAAACGGCTAAAGGCCTCGATTGCATCTATGTGTGTCATGGGAACAGCCCCGATGCGAAAACCATGCTCGACAAAGGGTATATTGATAACTTGAACGGATTATATTATGATGGTACTTTGTTTCAACGCTCGGACGATCGAAAGGCGCCCCATAATTCCTATATCTCCTTTTCTGACATTTTAAAAGGCGCTAAAGAAAAGGGATATGAAATGAAGGGTGCACCAGAGCCATTCACTTTCCTTTCAGAGAAAGAGGCAGCTGGACTTCAAGGAGAACCGGCACTCAGAGCCGAGATATCCTATGGTTTACAAGAGTATGATGTTGAGTATGAATACGATGCCACGGATAAGAAATATAAACGTTATTCGAATGGGGAGCAAACAGTCGAATATAAATCGAACAAACCGATTTTACTGGATAATATATTGATCATTGAAGCCACTCATCAAGTGATTGACGAAAAGGGACGTCGCAAAATCGATTTGAAAAGCGGCGGAAAAGGTTATTTACTTCAACAAGGGAAAGTGAATGAGGTAGAATGGGTTAATAAGGATGGGCGGATCATTCCAGTGAAAAACGATGAGGAAGCAGGTTTGGTCCCAGGGAAAACTTGGATCAATATCATTCCTGATCAACCTGGTTTAGGAAAGGATGTCTCATTCTGATACCCGTGAAATTGAGGGGGAGTAACATGCAAATTGATAAGTTAAGAGGAAAAGAAACGGATCAGCTGTTCAAGTCGATCCTTTCCTTGCGTGATTTGGACGAATGCTATCGATTTTTTGATGATTTATGTACAGTTAACGAGATATCATCTTTAGCGCAGCGTCTAGAAGTGGCACGGATGCTTGAGGAAGGTAAAACCTACCATAAGATTGAAACGGAAACAGGTGCAAGCACTGCTACGATTTCCAGGGTGAAACGCTGTTTGAACTACGGAAATGACGCATATACAATGGCTCTTAACCGCATTAAGGAAAACGTTGAGGAAACAACTGAATCTTAATGCTATCGATTTTTTATATGGTGAATTAGAAAAAGCCGAGGAATCCATCCCCGGCTTTTTCTTTTGAGTTCAGCACATGCCAGGTTTTGTTTTTAGACTGTTTCGTTCATGTTGAGGTTTTTTAAAATTGGCAAATTTTTTTTGGTGAAGAATTTATCGATACTTCTCTTTTTTAATGAAAAATCTTAATGCTATAATGGTGTAATGGAAAGTGTGAATGGAGGATAATAATGTACGATTTTCGCGAGTGGAAACATGTTTTCAAGCTCGATCCAAATAAAGAAATAAGTGATGAGGCGTTGGAAAAAGTCTGTGAATCCGGTACTGATGCAATCATGGTCGGAGGAACGGATGGAGTCACGCTTGAAAATGTGCTTCATCTGATGGCACGGATCAGACGGTATACGGTCCCTTGCGTAATGGAGATCTCTTCAGTTGAAACGGTGACGCCTGGATTCGATTTATATTTCATCCCAAGTGTCCTCAATAGCACCAATCCGGATTGGATGATGAAACTGCATCAGCAGGCAGTCAAAGAATATGGATATTTGTTGAATTGGGATGAGATTTTCGTAGAAGGCTATTGTATCCTGAATCCCGAGTGTAAAGCGGCGCAACTGACGGAAGCCAATGCCGATCTGGATATGGATGATGTCGGAGCCTACGCAATGATGGCTGAAAAGATGTTCAACCTGCCGATTTTTTACTTGGAATACAGCGGTGAGTATGGCGATGTCCGGATGGTGGAAGCGGCCAAAGAAAGCTTGGAGACTACCGTTTTATTTTATGGCGGTGGGATAAAGTCGGTTCAACAGGCAAAAGAGATGGCGGAGTTTGCGGATGTCATCGTTGTCGGAAATGTGATTTATGAGGATTTGAAGGTAGCACTTGCCACAGTTGCGGCAGTGAAATGAAAAAACGGAACAAATGTAGTATACTAAAACGAAAACGAATGTTCGTATAGGTGGTGTGATAATGCAATATTTAGCGGAAAAATTATTGACGGGTTTGAACGAACAGCAACAAAAAGCAGTAAAATCGACAGATGGCCCACTATTGATCATGGCTGGGGCTGGTAGTGGAAAGACGCGTGTGCTGACTCACCGAATAGCTTACTTGATGGTCGAGAAGGAAATAGCACCTTGGAATATTCTTGCAATCACGTTTACCAATAAAGCGGCACGTGAGATGAAAGAGAGGATTCGCGCCATATTGGGTGGGGCCTCGGAGGATATCTGGATTTCAACGTTCCACTCGATGTGTGTCCGCATTTTGCGTAGGGATATTGATCGAATCGGATTTAATAGGAACTTCTCGATCTTGGATACGACTGATCAGCAGTCGGTCATCAAGCAGATCATGAAGGAACGGAATATGGATACGAAGAAATATGATTACCGTGCCATACTGGGCAGTATCAGTTCAGCGAAAAATGAGTTGGTCGGTCCTGAAGAATATATGAAGACGGCATCGGATTTCTTCACTAAAATAACGGCCGATGTTTATACGGAGTACCAAAAACGTCTGCGGAAAAATTCAGCACTCGATTTCGATGATTTAATCATGATGACGATCCAGCTTTTCCAACTTGTACCGGAAGTGCTTGAGTATTATCAGCGCAAGTTCCAATACATTCATGTCGATGAGTACCAAGATACGAATAGGGCACAATATATGCTTGTTAAACTAATGGCTTCACGTTTCCGTAACCTTTGTGTCGTCGGGGATTCAGATCAATCGATCTACCGTTGGCGCGGTGCGGATATTGCGAATATCCTTTCATTTGAAAAGGATTATCCGAATGCCAACATGATTTTTCTTGAACAGAATTATCGCTCGACGAAAAAGATTTTGGAAGCGGCGAATAAGGTCATCGATAACAATCAAAACCGAAAGCCTAAAAACCTTTGGACCGAGAATGCAGATGGCAATAAACTATTTTATTACCGAGCGGATAATGAACAAGGCGAAGCGCAGTTTGTAGCCGGGAAGATCAATGAGCTAGTTCAGGACGGCAGCAGAAAATATTCCGATATAGCGATTCTTTACAGAACAAATGCGCAATCCCGTGTGATGGAGGAAGTGCTGCTTAAATCCAATATTAACTATGCAATCGTCGGCGGCACCAAGTTCTATGACCGGAAAGAGATTAAGGACTTACTTGCTTACCTCCGCCTGATTGCCAATCCTGATGATGACATCAGCCTTCGCCGTGTGATCAATGTTCCAAAACGCGGTATTGGTGCAACTTCCATGGATAAAGTCGCAGATTATGCGAATCAATATGATGTTTCCATTTATAAAGCACTCGAATCTGTGGAAATGGTCGGAATAAGCGGGAAGGCCACCAAGGCTGCAAGGGAATTCCATACGTTAATTACGAACTATACGAACCAGCAAGAGTACTTATCGGTGACGGAACTGGTGGAAGAAGTGATCAAGAAAACCGGTTACCGAGAAATGCTGCAGGCAGAAAAAACGATTGAGTCACAAAGCCGGCTTGAAAATATAGATGAGTTTTTATCCGTTACGAAAGCTTTTGAAAGTAACAGCGACGACAAGTCATTGGTCGGTTTCTTGACAGATCTGGCGTTAGTGGCCGATATTGACCAGCTTGATGAGAATTCCGAAGAGGCTACAAATACGGTAACGTTGATGACGCTGCATTCAGCGAAGGGATTGGAATATCCGGTAGTCTTTTTACTTGGGCTCGAGGAAGGAGTTTTCCCTCATAGCCGATCGCTCATGGATGAAGAGGAAATGGAAGAAGAACGCCGCCTTGCTTATGTAGGAATTACAAGGGCTGAAAATGAGCTATTCATAAGCAATGCCCAAATGCGGACATTGTATGGGCGTACGAGCATGAATCCCGTTTCACGTTTCATTGGTGAAATACCTGCGGAGCTTCTTGAAGACCTCAAACCGAAACCTGCTCCAAGAGCAAGGCAAACACCTTTCAGTTCGGCGAGAACGGGGACTTCTTCAGCAGTCTCGACAAGAAAAATCCCTTCATTCGGAAGGGCTGTGTCTGCACCATCTGCAACGGGCGGTGAAGAGATTGGCTGGGCTGTCGGTGACCGTGCATCGCATAAGAAGTGGGGAGTAGGTACCGTTGTGAGCGTTAAAGGGGAAGGTGAAGGAAAGGAACTGGATATTGCCTTTCCAAGTCCAATAGGCATCAAGCGCCTATTGGCGAAATTTGCACCAGTTGAAAAAGCTTAAGCTATTATTATGCTTCTGCTGGTAAAGAATAGGGATATCTGACTTTAGACACCGCTCTTCTAAATAGAAGTGCGGTGGAGTCTTCTTTAGAAAGGATTGAACGTATGGACATTAATGCTGCAAAGAAGAAAGTGCTCGAACTGCAAACGTTATTGAACCAATACAGCTATGAATATTATGTGATGGACCAACCATCAGTGCCTGATGCTGAATATGACCGACTGCTCCGTGATCTTATTGAGTATGAGGAAAAATTTCCTGAGCTGCAAACGCAAGACTCTCCGACACAACGGGTCGGAGGAGCGATTTTGGATATGTTTGAAAAGGTGGAGCATACGACACCGATGCTTAGCTTGGGAAATGCTTTCAATGAAAGTGACCTGCGCGATTTCGATAGGAAGGTCCGCCAAGCTGTTGGTGATGATTTTTCCTATGTGTGTGAACTGAAAATTGATGGACTTGCCGTCACGCTGCAGTATGAGAATGGATATTTCGTAAGGGGGGCAACCAGGGGAGATGGAACGATCGGCGAGGATATTACGGCCAATCTGAAAACGATCAAATCAATTCCATTGAAGCTGCGGGAGCCCATTACAATAGAAGTGCGCGGCGAGGCATTCATGCCAAAGAAATCATTCGAGTCTCTGAATATGGTTAAAGAGGAACGTGGTGAAGAACCGTTCGCAAACCCGCGGAATGCGGCGGCTGGTTCATTAAGGCAGCTTGATCCAAAGCTTGCTGCGAAAAGGAACCTCGATATTTTCCTTTATGCGATTGCGGATTTGGGTGAAACGGGCGTCCTAACCCAAAGTGAGGGCATGGATCTATTGGATCGCCTGGGGTTCAAGACGAATCGGGAAAGAAAAACATGCTCCAATATAGAGGAAGTGCTAGCCTATATAGTAGAATGGACGGAGCAGCGGCCAAACTTAGCTTATGATATTGATGGAATCGTCGTAAAAGTAAATTCCCTTGAACAACAAGGTGAATTGGGTTATACTGCCAAAAGTCCGCGCTGGGCCATTGCATATAAATTCCCAGCGGAAGAAGTCATTACGACACTAAGGGATATCGAGCTGAATGTTGGCCGTACCGGTGTCTTGACGCCAACTGCCATTTTGGATCCAGTTCGGGTGGCGGGCACGACTGTCCAACGGGCATCGCTGCATAATGAAGACTTGATTCGTGAAAAGGACATCAGAATCGGAGACCAAGTGGTAGTGAAAAAAGCTGGCGATATCATCCCAGAGGTGGTCAATGTACTGGCAGAGCGCCGCACTGGGGATGAGGTGGAGTTCCATATGCCGACTGAATGCCCGGAATGCAGCAGTGAGCTCGTCCGTCTCGATGGGGAGGTTGCTTTACGCTGCATCAATCCAAAGTGTCCAGCACAGATACGGGAAGGGCTGATTCACTTTGTATCCCGGACGGCAATGAATATAGACAGCCTAGGTGAGAAAGTGATCAGCTTGCTGTTTAAAGAAGCGCTGATACAAGATGTGGCTGATATTTATAAGCTTACATACGACCAACTGATTGCCTTGGAACGGATGGGGGAAAAATCGGTCAATAAACTCCTTCAAGCGATCGAGGCTTCAAAAACGAATTCATTGGAAAAATTGCTTTTCGGCTTGGGGATTCGGCATGTTGGGTCGAAAGCGGCCAAAACATTGGCTCGGGAATTTGGCACGATGGAAGCCTTAAGTAAAGCAACCCGTGAAGAATTAACGTCCATTAATGAAATAGGTGATAAGATGGCGGACTCCATCGTTGCATATTTTGAATTGGAAGAAGTCCATGCGCTATTGAATGAGCTGGAAGCTGCAGGCGTGAATCTTGCTTACAAAGGGGCAAGAGCTGTACCCGTTGAGGAAATCGATTCATTTTTTGCCGGGAAAACGGTTGTGTTAACTGGTAAATTACATCAGCTAACACGAAATGAAGCAAAAGAAAAATTAGAGGCGCTTGGAGCTAATGTTGCTGGAAGCGTCAGCAAGAAAACCGATTTGGTCGTAGCTGGGGAAGATGCAGGATCAAAACTGGATAAAGCCGAGAGTTTAGGCGTCCTGGTTTGGGATGAAGAGAGACTGATTGAGGAACTAAAAAAATAAGAGGTGTAGCTATGAGGAAACACTCTATTTTGGGGATGGTTCTTATACTGCTTCTTGCTGGGTGTGCGCCTAGTTTCGAGGAAAAGCAAGAGGTAGTCCAAGATTCCAAAGACAAAAAAGAAACGGCAATCATTCCGAAGTATAAAATTTCGGAAGAATATTATCAAACAATCCTTCCATTTGAACCATCAAAGGCCCGCGGTTTAGTCGTATCGAACTTAAATACGCGCTACGATATTGAAGAGTTCGAAAATGGACTGATGCGGTTGGCCCAAACCCAATTCGATCCGGAAGATTACCTGTTTCAAGAGGGGCAAATGCTGGATAGTTCCACGATATCTTCCTGGCTGAATAGAAAATATACAGATAGTCAGTTGAAAGAAAAGGATATGAAACCCGCACAGAATGAAGGTTTGAATCCAGTTGATCCAGGTAAAGGTGACATCGATAAGCGGAATGAAGAAAATCCGATTTATCTTGCTCATATTTTAGAACATAATTACTTGGTCAAAACAAAGGATAACTCGGTAAAGCTTGGCGGAGTCGTAATAGGTCTTGCATTGAATTCAGTGCATTACTATCAAAAAGAGGCATACGGTGCCACCTATGAGAAAAAAATTGATAGTAAAGAGCTAAAGCAAGAAGGGGAGAAAATTGCTGCAGAGGTTTTAAAAAGGCTGCGTAAGATGGACAAGTTGAAAAATGTCCCGATTACGATTGCCTTATTCGAACAGAATGAAAAATCCTCAGTAGTGCCAGGGAATTTCGTTTCTTATACCAATGTCGGCCAAAACTCCAATAGTATTGGAAAGTGGAATGACCTGAAAGAAGAGTATTTCCTATTCCCTTCAGCGGGTGCTGAAAAGAAAAACCGGGATGACGTCAATACCTTCACGAGCTTCAAAGAAGATGTCGAAGAATATTTCCCTAACTTTAACGGAGTCATCGGCAGGGCGTTTTATATGGATGATCAATTACAGAGCTTGAACATCGATATCCCCATTCAATTTTATGGGAACTCGGAAGCAATTGGCTTTACCCAATATGTAGCTGGACTTGTAATGGAACGTTTCCCTAAATACATTTCCGTACAGGTATCGATTACTTCTGTCAATGGGCCTGAAGCGCTCATTGTCCGTGAGGCGAATCAGGACGAACCAACCGTGCATATATATGAATGATCAAAGATGAAGCTTAACGGCTTCGTCTTTTTTTTTAGGAAGCAAAATAAGCGGTGAAACCTTCCATATCAGGAAGTGATGTCGCAAAAATAGGAAAAGGTTTGTCGAATTTTACGTACTTAATGCCATTTCCCCGGAAATTCCGTCAACTTTCTCATATTTCCCGGAAAATATCATATTTTCGTTATCGAATATTTGATTTTCGACATTGTATCTCCTGTTGCTTTACTGTGTAATAGTTTGATATGATTTAAACGATGATTTTATGGAGAAAAGCGGCGAATTTCAGTCGATTTGGATATTTTTTCGGAGGTGAAGAGAATGTCACGTATTTCAATGGAACAAGTTAAACACGTTGCCCATTTGGCACGTTTGGCCATTACGGAAGAAGAAGCGAAGCAATTTCAGCATCAGCTTGATCAAATGATTTCATTTGCGGAGCAGTTGAATGAGCTTGATACAGATCAAGTGAACCCGACTTCTCACGTTTTGGATATGAAGAATGTAATGCGGGAAGATGTTGCAAAGCCTGGATTGCCAGTGGAAGAAGTAGTGAAAAATGCACCGGATAGCAAAGAAGGATATATCCGTGTACCATCCATAATTGAATAAGGAGGGACAATGATGTCGTTGTTCGAACAAAAGGTTTCTGAGCTGCATGAGCGCTTACATAAGAAGGAGATCAGTGTTACCGATCTCGTTAACGAATCGTATAAGCGAATTGGCGAGGTAGAAGACAAGGTGAATGCATTTTTGACTCTTGATGAGGAAAACGCCCGCACTCAGGCAAAACAATTGGATGACCAATTGGTAAAAGGCGAGAACGAAGGCGCTTTATTTGGTATGCCAATCGGAGTTAAAGATAATATTGTCACGAAAAATTTAAGGACGACTTGTGCGAGTAAAATTTTGGAGAACTTTGATCCGATTTATGATGCAACCGTCGTGCAAAAGTTACAAAAAGCCGAAACGGTGACCATCGGTAAATTGAATATGGATGAATTTGCGATGGGGTCTTCAAATGAAAATTCAGCCTATCAGGCCACACGCAATCCATGGAACACGGATTATGTACCTGGCGGCTCTTCTGGCGGCTCTGCTGCATCGGTCGCTTCAGGTGAAGTCCTATTCTCTTTAGGCTCAGATACTGGTGGATCTATCCGCCAACCTGCGGCATATTGCGGTGTAGTCGGCCTGAAGCCTACATATGGACGGGTATCACGCTATGGGCTTGTGGCATTCGCGTCTTCATTGGACCAAATCGGACCGATTACAAGAACTGTAGAAGATAATGCCTATTTGCTTGAGGCTATTTCAGGTGTAGATCCAATGGATTCCACTTCCGCCAACTTGGACGTGCCGAATTTTGTGAATTCATTAACAGGCGATGTTCGTGGTTTGAAAATTGCCATACCTAAAGAATATTTAGGTGAAGGTGTTGGTGAAGAAGCGCGTAATTCCGTTTTAGAAGCGTTAAAAGTATTGGAAGGACTTGGAGCTGAATGGGAAGAAGTATCCTTGCCGCATAGCAAATATGCCTTAGCTGCCTATTATCTGCTTTCCTCATCGGAAGCCTCGGCTAACCTTTCCCGCTTCGATGGAGTTCGGTTCGGACACCGTACGGATAATGCAGAAACGCTTATAGAGATGTATAAACAAACGCGTGCCGAAGGATTCGGTGACGAAGTGAAACGCCGTATCATGCTTGGAACGTTCTCCTTAAGCTCAGGCTATTATGATGCTTATTATAAAAAGGCTCAAAAAGTACGTACCCTAATCAAGCGGGACTTTGAAGATGTTTTTGAGAAGTATGATCTAATCGTTGGCCCGACCACGCCAACTCCAGCATTTAAAATTGGGGAAAAAGTTGACGATCCATTAACGATGTATGCGAATGATATTTTAACGATTCCAGTGAACCTTGCTGGTGTACCAGGGATATCCGTGCCGTGTGGATTCGGTGCGAACGGACTTCCGCTTGGACTTCAAATGATTGGAAAGCATTTTGATGAAAGCACGATTTATCGCGCTGCACACGCTTTCGAGCAAGCAACAGATTTTCATAAACAATTTCCTAAGCTGTAAGGGGTGAAAAAAATGGACTTTGAAACGGTAATTGGTTTAGAAGTACACGTAGAATTAAAAACGGATTCAAAAATATTCTCAGCGAGCCCTAATCATTTCGGTGCCGCTCCGAATAGTAACACGACCGTAATTGACCTAGGCTACCCAGGGGTATTGCCTGTCGTCAATAAAAAGGCTGTTGATTTCGCAATGAAGGCAGCCATTGCATTGAATTGTGAAGTAGCGGAAATTACGAAATTCGACCGGAAAAACTATTTTTATCCGGACAATCCTAAAGCGTACCAAATTTCCCAGTTCGATCAACCAATCGGTGAACATGGCTGGATAGAAATTGAAGTCGACGGCAAGAAAAAGAAAATCGGCATCACGCGGATTCATATGGAAGAGGATGCAGGGAAGCTGACCCATAAAGGGAACTACTCACTATGTGACTATAACCGTCAGGGAACTCCTCTTGTCGAAATCGTTTCAGAACCGGATATCACTTCCCCTGAAGAGGCATATGCTTATCTGGAAAAATTAAAATCGATCATTCAATATACAGGCGTTTCCGATTGTAAAATGGAAGAAGGCTCACTTCGCTGTGATGCCAACATTTCCTTGAAACCTGTCGGGCAAAAGGAATTCGGCACGAAGACTGAACTGAAAAATTTAAATTCCTTCAACTTCGTTCGCAAAGGGCTGGAACATGAAGAAATCCGCCAAGCGGAGATTTTGAATGAGGGTGGCATAATCGAACAGGAAACACGCAGATTCGACGAAGCCACAGGCAGAACCGTCCTAATGAGGATCAAAGAAGGTTCCGACGATTACCGCTACTTCCCTGAGCCGGATTTATTGACGATCCATATCGATGAAGAATGGAAAGCTCGGATCGCTGCACAAATACCAGAGCTTCCAGATGCCCGGAAAAAACGGTATATCGAAGAATTTGGCTTACCAGAATATGATGCTGCAGTCTTAACGGTAACGAAAGAAACGGCTGATTTCTTTGAAGCGACAGTAGCATCCGGAGCGGATGCAAAACTTGCATCCAACTGGATCATGGGCGAGGTTTCGGCATTCTTGAATGCCGAAGGAAAAGAACTGCATGATGTCCAATTGACTGCCGAATCATTGGCAGGCATGATCAAGCTGATTGAAGATGGGACGATTTCTTCTAAGATTGCGAAAAAAGTTTTCAAAGAATTGATTGAAAACGGTGGGGATGCAGAAACGATCGTCAAGGAGAAGGGGCTTGTCCAAATCTCCGATGAAGGAGCATTGTTGACAGCGGTTGAAGAAGCGCTGAATAATAATCCTCAATCAATTGAAGACTTTAAAGCCGGAAAGCAAAAGGCGATCGGCTTCCTTGTCGGGCAGATCATGAAGGCGACGAAAGGACAAGCTAATCCACAGCTTGTTAATAAAATTTTGGTCGAGCAAATCAATAAGCGTTAATTATGACCGTACCACTTTTAAGGTGGTACGGTTTTCGCTTGATTTGGAATAGGACTTAACGAGAATAATGAAAAGGAAGCCTTCAACGAAAAAAAATTGGAGTTATCTGTAGGGGTAACTCCTTTTTGTGTCGTCTATTACATGAATGTTTAACGGAAAGGAGGAAGAGAAGTGACGGATGAGCTAGTGGAGAAGGTCAGGGCTGGGAATGATCATGCATTTCGGATATTGATTGAAACGTATAAACAGACGATATATCGAACCGTCTATTCCGTTTTGCGCAATCAAAAGGATGCAGAAGATGTTACCCAGGAAGTCTTTATCAAAATCTATACTTCTCTTCCTCAATACAAAAATCAAGGCTTCAAAACGTGGATTACCCGGATAGCTGTTAATCATGCAATCGATCTTAAAAGAAAAAGGCAACGCCAAAAGGAAGAACCGCATGATGAACGATCAACGGAAGTGGATTTGGGCGTATCTGACGATGCAGAGGCCGTATTTTTTCAGAATGAAAGACGAAAGCAGATATTAAGGAAGCTTAAAGACCTCCCGGAGGGGTATCGTGACGTGGTGTATGATTATTACATAAGCGAAAAGACATTTAAGCAAATTGCAGAGGAACAGCAAATCCAAGTGAAGTCTGTCGAGGTTAAGCTATATCGTGCAAGAAATTGGATGAGAAAACATTGGAAAGAGGAGGATTTTTCATGAATCATGTTCCTAAGGCGGGATGGGTTACCTATTTGGCTGATGAAATACCTGAGGATTTAAAAATAGAATATGAAAATCATTTATACTCCTGTGACGAGTGTTTGTCCGTTTATCTGGAAGCGATGGAAATGGAAGCAGACAGCCTTTTCATTAGTACCGATATTGCAGGTTCTGTCATGGACTCGATCATGCGGCAAAAAAGCGCACCTTTGGAAGAGGCAGCACAAATCCGGAAAGAGAAATCTCTTCGGACGATTGCGAGACATTATTTGATAGCGGCCGGATTTACGGTCTTATTGATGGCGGGCGGAGTATTTCAATCATTGACTGAATACGTGGATTCCGTTGAATCGAGCAGTGTTAAGGAAACCAAATCCCTGACAGATGGGATTATAGATAAGACGTTTAATTGGATGGACTCGATCGAAAAGAAAAATAAGGAGGGGTTTAGAAATGAATAAAAGTCCGGTAATCGCTTTTTTATTATCGTTTCTTCCGGGATTCGGGCATTTTTATCTTGGAAGGACATATAAAGGGTTATTTTATTTTCTTGCTGCGTTCGGGTTAGGTCTTGGAGGGCTTATGCTAGCCTTGATCAGCCATACGGATGCATTCCTGGCCTTTTCCGTGATTGGCCTGGTGCTTTATCTCATTAGTATATTTGACTTGGTGGTTACCTCATTAAGAAATCCCCAAGGTGCAGCAGATAGAGAGAAAATGGCCGCTCAGCCGGAAGCGGAAAGATTTTATGTGATCATTCTTTCATTCGTTCCGGGAGTCGGGCATTTTCAGCTTGGTCTCATGAATCGGGGACTCATTTTTCTTATCGGTTTTTTAGGACTGGGAATTATGGTCGTATTCCTGAGCATGATGACACGGATGGAGGGTCTGTTAATATTCATGGCGCTATTGCCTGTTATCTGGATATACAGTTTTTTTGATTCGGTTCAACAGTTGAATAAAAAGCAAAGAGGAGAGGAGCTAATCGACCGGACCGTGCTGGAGGATTTCGAGCAAAGGCGGGAATCCGGCAAGAAGAGTAAATCGATCGCTACTTTATTTTCCATCTTCCCTGGAGCCGGCCACTTATATTTAGGCCTGCAAAAACGCGGGATTCAATTGATGGCAGGTTTTCTATTCGCGATTTACATATTGGATTTACTTCGGTTGGGCTTCTTCTTTTTCCTTATTCCGATCATTTGGTTTTATAGCTTTTTTGATGGTTTGCAAAAAGCCTCGAAAATGGAAGAGGGTCCTGTTGAAGATACGCCGATCATTTCGGGAGTCGTCGATCAACAAAAATGGATAGGTTTCGGCTTGATGGGACTTGGAATCTATTTCTTGACGAGTAATATCATCATTCCGGCGATTGCTCCCCATTTAAATGAGTGGATGGGAAGAAACTTGGAATATTGGTTTAGGGATTACTTTCAAAAAGGATTGGTGTGCATCCTTCTTATAGGCGGGGGAATCAAGCTGATGGCGGGAAGTAAAAAAGCAGGGGTGAAGGAGGAGACAAAATGAGAACATGGAGAGTCGGAACGATTTCAATGGGCGCGGCCCTTGTTGGTTTGGGTGTGGTTTTACTTGTTTCACAATTCCTGCATCTGGATTTGACGACCATTTTGTTATCATGGTGGCCGTTAGTATTCATCATCTTGGGAGCGGAGATCCTTTTCTTTGTCTTTTTCTCGAGAAAAGAGAGCTCCTTCGTAAAATATGATATCCTTAGTATTCTTTTCGTGGGCTTGCTTGGGATGATGGGAATTGTGTGCCTGCTGCTAACATCAAGCGGTTTGATGGAGCAGGTCAAAGCTGCGGTGAAAAGCGAAGATAAAACCGTCAATTTACCTGGCTTCAATGAAATGGCCGGCAAAGGAATACAAAGAGTCGTCTTGGATTCAGGTTCATATCCCTTGACGGTCGAAAGTGGGGCGGAAGAGTCGGTTTCCATTTTCGGAACATATGAAGAGCGGGGAATGGAGAATGCAGAACCGTTGTTGAAACGAACGGATGATTATTTAATGGTTAAAAGGAAGGGTGATACGCTTTATATCAGCTTCAAGGATATGCCGATCACAAACCGGCTTTTGGACAGCGGCAGGATGAATATGGAGGCGACACTCATCATCCCTGCTGATCTGGCATTGGAGATAGACGGACGAAGTACCGATCTTGTCTTGAAGCCAAGGAAGCTTTTGAATGATTGGAATGTGAAGGACGGCGGGAACCTTCGTGTATACCTTCAAGACAATAGCGATATCAAGATAGAGGCAAGAGGGGCCGACAAACTTGAAGGCCCAAAAGACGGCTGGAAGGTCAATGATGTCAAACTGGAAGCCGCAAGTGAAGAGGAGCCTGTTAAAAAGAACGGAATATTCAAGGTGGGAAAAGGGAATCATATTTTAACGGTCACAGATACGTACCATGTTACTGTCCATGAACCGTGAATGAAATCATTTACTAGAATAAAATGATAAAAAGGATTATAATTTCCCTGATAACAATTCTGGAAAAATGCATATAAAGATATGGACCGAAAGTTCGGTCCTCTTTTTTTTCGAATATTGCTTTTCATGTAATGAAGGATTAAGATGTAAATTATGGAATCAATATGTAAGGATGATGGGAAATGAAAAGAGCAAGGTTGATTTACAACCCGACTTCGGGCCGGGAAGCCATTAAGAAGAGTCTGCCGAGTGTGCTAGCGAAACTCGAGGAAGCTGGTTATGAAGCTTCTGCACATGCAACGACTGGTGCTGGTGATGCGACGAATGCGGCTAAGATTGCAATTGAACGGGGCTATGATATCGTCATTGCAGCAGGGGGCGACGGTACGATTTATGAGGTTGTTAATGGACTGGCCACTGCAGAAAAACGTCCGAAGCTAGGGATCATTCCAACGGGAACGACGAATGACTTTGCGAGGGCACTGCATTTACCGAAGTCAATTGAAGGTGCTGCCGAAATTATTGCCCGCGGGCATACGATGCCGATCGATATTGGTAAAATGAACGATAAATATTTCATCAATATCGCTGGCGGAGGGCGATTGACCGAATTGACATACGACGTGCCGATCAAGCTGAAAACGATGCTTGGGCAGTTGGCATATTATATAAAAGGAATTGAAATGCTTCCTTCGATTAAGCCGACGGAGGTTTCCATTGAATATGATGGTAAGCTTTTTGAAGGAGAGATCATGCTTTTCTTGGTCGCTAACACGAATTCGGTCGGCGGCTTTGAGAAATTGGCTCCTGATGCATCGTTGAATGATGGCATGTTCACGCTGCTCATTTTGAAAAAAGCCAATCTCGCAGATATCGTCCGTGTTGCAACTTTGGCGATGCGCGGAGAACATATTCATGATAAAAACGTCATTTATGAAAAAGCGAACCGGATTAAAGTACAGGCCAAAAAGGACATGATGCTTAATTTGGATGGGGAATTTGGGGGGATGGCCCCGGCTGAGTTCGTAAATCAGTACCGCCATTTTGATGTATTCATCCCACAAGGAATATTGCCGGACGATCCGACAAATAAATGACATAAAAAGGTCACGGAAATCCGTCGGCCTTTTTCCGTAAAATGGTTGCAAGGAGAATGTGTAAATATGTATATCAGGAAAGCGACACCGGAAGATGCGAGCAAGGCAGCTGTATTGATCCGGTTAGCGATTAAGGAAATTGCAGAGGCATTAACTGGAGAAACGGATGAAGAAAAGATCCTTATCATTCTTGCCGGTTTTTTCAAGAAAAGCGGCAACCGGATCAGTTATGAAAATACATTCGTAAGTGTTCATGATGGGGAAGTATCGGGATTGATCATTGCCTATCATGGTAAGGACGCGCAGGAATTGGATGCACCGATCGTCGAGCACTTAAGGCAAAAGCTGAATGATCCAAACATTACGATTGATAAAGAAGCGGAAGCGGATGACTTTTATTTGGATACGATATCCGTCGACCCGAATTACCAAGGAAAAGGGATTGGGAGCGCATTGATCCAATATGTTGAGGAGTATGCTAAACAAAAGGGATATTCCAGGGTTTCCTTAGTCGTTGAAAATGTAAATGAAGGGGCGAGCCGTCTCTATAATAAATTAGGTTATAAAGAACTTAAAACGGTTACCATCAGTGGCTATGATTTTGGCTATTTGATTAAACAAATAGAAGAACCTCCTGTTTTTTGACAGGCGGTTCTTTTTATATGCTTCTGCTATTATGGTTACATTTGCTGTCCATTCATGGCCGCCCAGTCCGCATAAGTTCCGCTGCCATTACAACCAGGACAATCATGGATATCGGAAAAATGATATTCCGTTGGCACGAAGGAGCTGTATCCACGTCCGTAACAATCCGGACAGAGGCCTTTTTCCTCCATACTTGCTCGATGTTTTTCTAACCGTGTTGCGTTCCAGGCTGATATAGAGTTAAATAAACCCATTTTTCTCACCTCACCTATTTTTCCTTATTTTTCTTTTTTTATCGTACTTTTATGCATGGAACTATGAAAAACCATAATTCCTTCCACTATATTTTTATGAAAAAAAGGGTAATTTGGTGAGTCGTTTTGTGGCAGGGCTCGGATTGTGGTAAAATACAGGCTAGCATAAAAAAGAAAAGAGAAGATGATATGAAAAAAACAGCACCTGTTGCTAAAAACGATATAATAGAGGTTTTATTCGAGGATTTAACACATGAAGGAGCAGGAGTGGCTAAAGTCGATGGCTATCCAATCTTTGTTCAGAACGCCCTTCCTGGTGAAAAAGCGAAAATTAAAGTGATGAAGGCGAATAAAGGATATGGCTTCGGTCGATTGATGGAGATTATAGAAAATAGTCCATATCGTGTAGAGGTTAAAGCGGAAGACTTCCATAAATATGGCGGATGTCAGCTGCAGCATATGAGCTACGAAGGACAGTTGGAATTCAAGGAAAAACAAGTCCGTGAAGTGATGGCGCGGATTGGCAAATTGGAGGGCGCGGTTGTCCATCCGATCATTGGCATGGAAAATCCGACCCATTATCGAAATAAGGCGCAAGTGCCTGTCGGCGAAAAGGATGGAGAGTTAATCGCTGGATTCTTTAAACCACGGACACATGAGATTGTTGAAACGAAAGAAAGCATCATCCAACATGAAGTGATCAGTGAGGCTGTTCAAGTTGTGAAGGAGGTCTTCAGTAAGCTGGGTATCCCTGCTTACGATGAGGAGTCACACAAAGGTGTATTACGGCACATCATGGCCCGTTACGGCAAGCAAACAGGCGAATTGATGATCGTACTCGTTACAAGAACGAAAAGTATCCCATTCGTTGAAACGATCGTGAAGGAAATCGTCGATCGCCTGCCAAAAGTGAAATCCATCGTGCAAAACGTGAATTCCAAGAAAACGAACGTCATTTTAGGTGATGACATGACCTTGTTATGGGGCGACGAAGTGATTCATGATATGATCGGCGATGTGAAATTTGCCATATCCGCTAAATCCTTCTATCAAATAAATCCCGATCAAACAAAGGTCCTTTATGATAAAGCTCTTGATTACGCGGGATTGACAGGTGAGGAGACAGTGATCGATGCCTATTGCGGCATTGGTACAATCTCGTTATTCCTAGCTAAAAAGGCGAAAAAAGTCATCGGTGTTGAAGTGGTGGAAGAAGCAATCGAAGATGCTAGGCGCAACGCTGAATTGAATCAAATTACGAATGCTGAATTCATCGTTGGCGATGCAGGGAACGTCATCGCTGAATGGTACCAAAAAGGAAACACGGCTGATGTCATCGTCGTCGATCCTCCTCGTAAAGGCTGTGAAGAGTCTCTTTTGAACACGATCATCGAGATGAAAACGAAAAGAGTGGTCTATGTATCATGTAACCCTGGCACTTTAGCTCGTGATCTTCATATTTTGGAGGCAGGCGGATATAAAGCGGTCGATATCCAGCCGGTGGATATGTTCCCGATGACGACACATGTGGAAAACGTTGTGTTACTTGAACTTAAATCATGATCTAAAAAGAGTCCAGTCCTCGTGACGGGGCTCTTTGTCTTTTAGGAACCCATGCCTTTTAGTTCTGCAGGTAAAAGGAAGAGTTTTTTTTCACCAGTATATTCTCGACTCCCTAACTTGGACATATATTAAGGAATATGAAATGGGAGGCAAGGTGATTTTATTAATTTTCAAAAAGTATTGGCTGTAATCGTTGGTAGCTTTTTGGTGGGTATTGGAATAAATGGTTTTTTAGTCCCTCATCACCTGATAGACGGCGGCGTTATCGGAATTGCCCTCATCCTACATTATTTCTTTGATTTTCAAACGGGACTTTCCATGTTAGTCCTTAGTGTGCCTATATTTTTATATGCATGGTGCTATGAACGGCCCTTTTTCTATAGCAGTGTTCACGGTCTGCTTTTGACCTCGCTTTTCATGGATTGTCTAAACCCGCTTAAGAAGGTTTTTTCCTTATCGATACTGACAAGTTCCTTGATTGGCGGAGTTATAATAGGACTGGGCATCGGGCTCATGCTTCGGTATGAGACAAGCAGCGGGGGAACGGATATGCTAGCCAAAATCATCTCCAAATCATCCTCCATAGATATCGCTTTAGCAATCATCCTTATAGATACACTCATCATTTCAGCGGCTGTCTTCACCCTGGGTGTGGAAATATTTTTGTTTTCATGTGTGACGATCGTCATTATAGGACTGGTCACCTCATTCATGAAGGTGAGGGAATGAAATTTTGGCATTCAGTTTTTTAAAATAAATGCTACCTTATCAATTGCCTTTTGCAGCTTTTCACTATTTTTGCTATACATCTCTTTAGCTTCCTTTGAATCTGTTCCAAGGGCAAATAACTCCAAGTCAGCCTGGCATTTTTTCAAGGTTGCCAGCATTAAGGGTTTTTCCTGCGGAGAAGGAACCTTGAGTTTATCATCAAAAAGATCGACCGTTAATTCACCATTGGAATTTGCTTGGGCAAGAAAAACATTTTCAAGGATCACACCCAGCTTATCCAGTTCAGTATGAAGCCAATGTCGATTCAGTCCAATCGTAGAAAGAGGTTCATCGAGTATGAGACCGTCCATGACGATTGTTTGTGGCTCCTTGACGGCAGCGACTGGGATGTTAAGATCTTTAGGTGTCAAAGGCTGATTTTGCTTCTTTAACATTACCGAAAAATCCCCGTTTGCCTCCAATAAGGCAAACTCGACTTCCGAGACATCGAATACATCCTTTTTCCGGAGCAAGGCCAACAATTCATCGATTGTATATTTCTCTTTTTTTAGATTATCTTCCATGACCTTTCCATCCTTGATGAAGACGGATGCCTTCCCTTCTACAAGATCACGAAACGTTTTGCTTTTCAGTGATATCGAGCCTGCAAGGAAGGGCGCTAAGGCAAAAACGAGGATGGACAATACACCATGTATAATATTTCCTTCCACTTTGGTAGCCAATTCCGCCCCAACATTACCAATGGTTATGCCCGTTACATATTCAAAAAAGGAAAGCTGGGATAATTGCTTTTTTCCTAATATTTTCGTGATCAAGAAAAGAACAATCAAAAAGAATAGTGATCGCATTACGATTTCTAACCAATCCGGCATGACCTAATACCTCCTGCATAATCCATTTTTCTAAAAACCTTTATATTGCGGTTCTTCCAGCTCCAGTTCTCCCACTCTTTTCTGTACCTGCTTCATCACTTCATTCACCACCAGCATCGTTTCATGCAAGATACGCTGCGATTCATCATCTTGGGTTCGTAGTGCCAAGCTGGATAAGCCGGCTTCAATCCCTTTTAGGCTCGAGACACATTGCTTCACTTCCGATGCTATCGTCATGCTGCATCCTCCTTTTTATACAAAAATCATGGTTGCTCTTCATCACAATCATATTCAATCGATACAGCATGGGCAATGGCTGGAATCGTTTCATTTTGTTGAAAGGAAAGGGGAGATAACAAGGCTCCGGTGGCCACGACGAGCATTTTTTTGATTTCACCGGTTTTCATCCGATTCAATAAATGTCCATAAACGACGGTTGCCGAACAACCGGGTCCGCTTGCCCCGGAGAGGACAGGCTGCCCGTCCCGGTATATCATCGTACCGCAATCCATATACTGTTCTTTCTTGATTTTGATTCCGTGATTATTCAATAGCTCCAAAGAAACATCATGACCAATCTGTCCTAAGTCACCGGTCACAATTAAGTCGTAATGGGATGGTTCCAAGTTACGCTCTCTTAAGTGGGCTTCAATCGTATCCACGGCTGCGGGGGCCATCGCACCTCCCATATTGAATGGGTCGGTCAACCCCATATCGATGACACGACCGATCGTAGCCGAAGTGACCTTAGGGCCTGTACCAGTCTTGCCTAATAAAGCTACGCCTGCACCTGTAACGGTCCATTGTGCGGTTGGAGGTTTTTGGCCGCCATATTCAGTAGGGTAACGGAATTGCTTTTCGACTGCGGCGTTATGACTCGAAGCCCCTGTCAATAAGTAATCTGCTCCGTTCGTATTGACCAAGTATGCACCGAGAGCAAGACCCTCCATGGATGTGGAGCAGGCTCCGAATAAGCCTAGATAAGGTGTACCCAAAGTGCGGCAGGCGAAGCTGGTGGGCGTCATTTGGTTAATAAGGTCGCCTCCAAGGAAAAATTGGATCTGTTCCTTCTTAAGGCCGGCTTTTTCGATTGCTTTCGTACACGCATCTTCCAATAAGACTTTATGAGCTTTTTCATAGGTATCTTGATTTATCCATAAATCCGAATGAAGCAGGTCGAAGTCATCGGCAAGCAATCCGTTCGCCTCGAATGGTCCGCCGACGGTTCCGGTTGAGACGATGACGGGCTTCTGGTCAAAAACCCAAGTGCGATACCCTGTATGCATAAAAAAACCACCTCGTTTATGACTATTGTTTTAGGATAGGCCCGTTGAATTGCTCGTATGTATTAACGGGCCCTTTTATAAAAAAGGTTGATCATAAAAAAACCAACCTTTTTTATAGTAATTTTTATTGTTTGTATTGTGGCTCCTCGTTCTCGATTTCATTGATGCGAGGAGTGATGCTGTCCACGATCGTTTGGGTTTGTTGTGCAGCTTGCTGGTAAAGCTGTTTGGCTTGCTCGTTATCCGTGGAAAGGGCGAAGGTTTCAAAGCTTGCTTGCGCACTTTTTAGTCCGGCTAAAGTAGTCTTGACATCATTTATTACGGTCATTACTGGATTCCTCCTTGTTTTATATTGCCTTGTTAGCGTAAGGAAATTACGGCTTTTATATACATGCTAATTTTTCCACTAATCAAACGTTTGATTAATAATGGCAGGAGAACAGAGTTCGGCTTTAATATTCACTCAATTCAGAATACTTCATATAATTATTAAAAAATATTACGTCGTTTCGTGAGGTGATATAACATAAAAATTGTGGATGATGTATATTATAGAACGGTTCTGGGGCTTTCATCCGAAGAAGCGGTAAAAGACTTGCGCTTCATTAAAAGCAAACAGGAGTTTGAAATTGACTCGATTAAATCCAAAATTCATAAGTACGAACAAAAGCGAAGTGCGGAGGAAGCTTGGTATCAATCTCTTTCCCCGCTGAAACGTTTTTTTACCGGGCATCCCCTAAGCCAGTGGAGCATTTGGTTAATGTTAAGGATAGATATAAAAAAATCGAGATGATAAAGCGAAAAATCGCTTTTTTAGATGAGATGATTGGCATACTGGAAGAGGAACCGGAAAAACGGGAAATGCATTTGCCAGCTGATATCATTAAAGAGATGATCGCCAGTCAGGAAGATGAGGGACGATCAATATGACAATAGAAACGTTGAACTCGGGCTTGGATACGATTTGGGTCGTTTTGACAGCAGCGATGATTTTGCTGATGGAGGGTGGCTTTGCCTTATTGGAGGCTGGTTTCGTTCGCACCAAGAATAATGTGAATATCATCATGAAGGTTTTTGCCGATATTACAATCGGGACTTTATGTTATTTTGCCGTTGGTTTTGGCTTAATGTATGGGACCGATCTATTTGGACTTGTCGGAGCAAACGGCTTTTTTCTCAAAGGTGACTTATCCCACATCGACCTGACGATTTCGATTGATGCGTATTGGTTATTTCAGGGGGCATTCGTCATTGCTGTCATTTCCATCGTTTCCGGGGCGGTTGCGGAAAGAATTAATTTTCGGGCATACCTCATTTTTGTCGTGATGATGACGGCCTTCATCTATCCCATAGCAGGACACTGGATTTGGGGGGGCGGCTGGTTAAGTGAGTTAGGCATGCAGGACTTTGCAGGGTCGGCCTTCATTCATGCGCTCGGTGGATTTTCTGCACTGGCCGCGGCCATTGTCATTGGGCCAAGAGCAGGTAAATTCCCCACAGCAGGAACGAGTTCCATATCGCTTCCAAGCAATCTCCCGTTGGCATCTGTCGGAGCCTTTCTCTTATGGTTCGGCTGGTTTGGCTTTAATGCTGGAAGCACATTGCAGGCTACGGATGGACGCATTGGCCATATCGCCATCGTCACGATGCTCTCAGCTGCATCTGGAGGGGCAATGACGCTGCTTTATACACTTTTCAGGTATGGTTAGATCTGATGCACCTTCCGTCATCAATGGTTCCCTTGCAGGCCTAGTAGGGATAACGGCAGGCTGTACATTCGTTAGTGATCTGGCTGCCATACTGATCGGAGGCATTTCCGGGATGCTTATGCTTGCTGCAACAATTTGACTTGAGGTCCGTAAAATTGATGATCCGGTGCGCCTTTCCCGTTCATGCGGCGTCTGGCATATGGGGAACGATAGCCTTAGGCCTTTTCTCCACCGAAGGCGGATTGTTTACAGGAGGAGGATGGCATTTGCTTGGGGAGCAATCCTTAGGATTAGCGGTACTGTGCATATGGGGGCTTTTCTCTGACATGGTTCGTGTTCAAAATTATCAATATATGGGTCCCTACAAGAGCCACTGAAGAAGAAGAAGAACTAGGATTGGATATCAGTTATCATGGAATCCTGGCTACACATACATCACCAGAATTCATCAAGGTCGAAGATTACGTGAAGCGGGATGAAAAAGTGAAAGATGTGCGACGTTAATACAAATGATAGAATTAAGTAAGAGGTGATATAGAAATGGGCACATGCAACCTTAATCATTCAAAGCAGGATGTCAGGCTGAAGTTTCATGCTCAACAGGCATTCTTACCAACAACATTGACACAAGCATTAAACCTTTTCCTCGAAAAAGACCATCCACAGGAAACATTGAATGAACTTTTTCATCTATTAAAGAAATATGACTTGTCCTCCAAGGAGGAACAAGAATCAAGAAACCAAAATATGAATAAGATCATGCTGGAACGGGAGTAAGCCCGTTCGTTATTAATTCTGTTCTTGCTTTAAAACGGTATCAACTCGTAATTTTCAGTTAATCAATCGATTGATTAATTTTGTACAGAAGATCGAATTTTTGTTAGTAAATTGCCATAATCACGAGCGGAGACACCAAGATCAGGAGTTAGCGAGCATACATGAGCAAACCACCGGAATTAATGATGAACGCTCCAATTCGCGAGTAAACAGCGGAAACTGGCGAGTAAACGGCCGAAATTCGCTAGTAAACCACCGAAATTGGCGAGTAAACAGCGAAAACTAATGAAAAAAACCTAACTCTGGAGCAAAAGCCGGAAAATCACGGGTACACTAAACAACTAGCAAATAGCGGATAAAAAAAGGAGCCCGCATTGAGCTCCTTTTTTTGATTTAAAAGCCATCATCTGTTGCGTTGAAAGGAATGTTGAGGTTCCTTTCGACTGCACGCAGGCGTTGATTGAGCCTGTTCAGCCTATTCGTATGGCGTTGATCGGTTTGACTTAGCCGGGATATTTCTTGGTTAACACGGTTCACTTCTCGGTTTACACGTGTGATTTCTTGGTTGAGGCGAGTGAGTTCTCGGGTCTGTCGCTCATTTTGCCGTTCAAGTTCCCGTACCCTTCTTTCGAGTTGCTGGGATTGCGGCGGCTGCCTGTCGGGATCGTATGGCTCTGTCGAAGAATTAAATGAGTTTTCTTGATTCTGCAGGAGGTTCCAGTCTTGCTGAGGAATATAATCATGATCAAATCGTTCTGGTTGGTGAAAATTCGGGTTGAAATTCGGCTGAATGTATTGCTGATTTCCGTTCTGTTGTGGAAAAGGATAAAATCCGGATGAATTCATCGTTAACTCTCCTTTCAAATTCAGGATGGATACGTAATAACTTATGTAAGTTTCAATGAAGTGACTAGGCGATAGCCCATAAATCCCAGTTGGGTGAGTGTGTTGAAAAGAAAAAATTTCAATAAATTTGCAGAAATCAATCTGTTCCTATATCGTTTAGGGTAGGGGGAAATCTTCGCATATTGAAACTTATCATAAGGATAAACCGTATATATAGAAAAGCGTGTAAGTCAGGAGTGTAATGATAATGAATCGATTTCTAACTGATTTAATGTCCATATTGGTTGCATTTCCAGTCGTATTGCCGGTATTGCTGATCAGCTATTTTGCTTTGAATCTGCCGCTAGTTGCCTCAGTTGCACTTTCCATAGCGGGAGGGGCACTTTCATACTGCCTGAGTTCGGTTTACTTTTCTTCACGATTCCTTAAAAAGCATGGATTGACGAGAAAAGAATATCAATATATAAAGAAAAATATAAGTGAAGCAAAACCGAAAATATGGCGGGTGCAAAAGGCGTTAATATCGGTCAGGCATATTTCTTCTTTTAAGCAAAGGAAGGATATGATTAAAATGATCAGGAAAATATATAGTCTTACGAAAAAAGAACCGAAGCGGTTTTATCAGGCTGAACAATTCTACTATTCCCATCTGGATTCTGCCACGGAACTTGCGGAGAAGTATGTTTTTTTATCACAGCAGCCCAGAAAGAACAGGGAACTCGAGCTATCTTTAGCGGAAACCCGAAAAACATTGAAGGAACTCACTAAAACGATAGAAAAGGATTTATATAATGTGATTGCCGATGATATCGATAACCTTAATTTTGAATTGGATGTAGCAAAGCAAACGATCAAAACGAGAAAAGAAACACAAGTAATAGATGAAAGCAGGAGGTTAAAATGAATAATAACGATCCAAACCTGTTAAATAAAACGGATAATGCCAATTTGCTCGATGATCTCCTAGCCAATCCATTCAATGAGGTGCAGGAGCTTGAAAAGGCACCGTCATCCTCAAAGGAAGCGAAACCGGTTAAATTGATTGATGTCATCCCTGAGGAGAATCGGGCAAAGGCCTATCAGCTTGCCGAACAAATAGACCCAACGAATCATCAGGCAATGATTTCCTATGGCACGCCTGCCCAATCGAAGCTCTTGACTTTTTCCAATTCGATGCTTGAGCATGTTCAGAAAAAGGATGTCGGTGAAGTCGGGAGCATCATCAGTGACTTAATGAAAAAATTAAATGAATTGAGCCCTGATGAGCTTAAACAGGATAAACCCTCTTTTTTTGCGCGTGTGTTCGGCAAGATTTCCGGGTCAGTTCAGGAAGTGCTATCCAAATACCAAAAAACGGGAGCCCAAATTGACAGGATCGGTGTGAAGTTGGATAGGAGCAAGAATATCCTGCTTTCGGATATCGTGATCCTTGAAAAACTTTATGAAACGAACAAGGAGTATTTTCAGGCATTGAATGTCTATATTGCTGCCGGTGAAATCAAACTGGAAGAAATTCATGGGAAAACGATTCCAGAGCTGAAGAAATCCGCTGAATTAAGCAATGACCAAATGAAGTTTCAAGAGGTCAATGATATGCGCCAATTTGCCGAACGCTTGGATAAAAGGTTGCATGACTTGAAATTGAGCCGTGAAATTACGATCCAAAGCGCACCGCAGATCAGACTGATTCAAAACACGAACCAGGCGCTAGTCGAGAAAATACAGTCTTCGATCATGACAGCCATTCCGCTTTGGAAAAATCAGGTGGCGATAGCCTTGACCTTGATCAGGCAGCGGCATGCTGTAGAAGCGCAAAAGCAAGTTTCCAAGACAACCAATGATCTGCTCTTGAAAAATTCCGAAATGCTGAAAATAAATACCATTGAAACGGCAAAAGAAAATGAACGGGGACTTGTCGATATCGAAACATTAAAGAATACTCAAGCTAACTTGATCTCGACTCTCGAGGAAACCATGAGGATTCAAGAGGAAGGCAGGCATAAACGGCGACAGGCGGAACAGGAACTAGCATCGATGGAAAATGAATTGAAGCAGAAACTATTGGAGATAAAGGGATAAGGGGAGAAAAAACATGGAAACGATTGAAGCTATAAAAACGAGAAGAAGCATAGGAATCGTAAAGCAGGATCCTGTTCCTAAAGAAATGATCGAGCAAATCATCGACGCGGGTACATATGCCCCAAACCATCATCGGACGGAGCCTTGGCGTTTTTTTGTATTGACAGGGGATGGCAGGAATAAACTTGGTCATGTCTTCGAAGAAATAACAAAGATTGAAAATGCAGATGATACACCGGAAAATTTAATCAGCAAACTTGAGAGGCAAAAGAAGAATCCACTAAGGGCACCCGTCATCATTGCAGTGGGCATAGAGCCGAGTGAAAAGGATAATGTTCTTGTAGCTGAAGAATATGCCGCAGTCAACAGTGCCATCCAAAATATGCTGCTTGCTGCACATTCCCTTGGCCTGGGGGCGGTGTGGAGAACAGGGAAAATAACTTATCACGAGAAGGTGAGGGACTTCTTCCATTTATCCTCAAAAGGAGAAGTGCTGGCATTCATTTACTTGGGCTTTCCTGATATGGAGCCGAAGCCTGCCAAGAAAACATCGTTTGATCAATTGACCACTTGGATCGGGTGAAGTAGCGGCTGCAGCAGTGCAACATACTGCTGCAGCTTTTTTATTGGAGGATATTCAGTAAGGGCAGCCTTCATTTCAAGTGACGATTGCGGATTTAGGTTGTACAATACATAGGAAGAATAAATTTTGATGAATTAGGATGTGTCTATAGATGAGAACGATTGATCCATTTGAGATTCTCGATGGAAAAGCGATTAAATTTTTGGATGTTTTTGGCGTTGAGGATGGAATTGCTTTAAAGAGTAAATATGAAGATAAAACGTACTGGATATATGATTATTATTGCATGCATCAGACATGTGATTGTCAGGAAGTGTACCTTGAATTCGCGGAGGCCGGCAAAAACAACCAGGCAGGGCAGCATTTTGGGATTCGCGTTTCTTTCAGCGATAATCAATTCACGCTGGAGGACTATAATATTTCCAAACAAAAGGCGATGGATATTGCGGAAGACACGTTAAAGCACAGCAAAGACATCATGGCGTTATTTAAACAGCGGTACCAGCAAATGAAGGAAAAAGGAACGCAAATCATCATGGAAAGTGCCAAGGCTGCCAAAATGCCTCATGTTCATACAGAACCGATTATCGGAAGAAATGAGCCTTGTCCTTGCGGAAGCGGGAAAAAATACAAAAAATGCTGCGGTGCAGCTTGAATAAACTTGGAAGGTGACTCGATATGGGTCACTTTTTTTTTGGACAATGTTGAAAAATGAGTAGCTTAATAAGAACGTTTGTTCTATAATGGAAAGAACCAGATACTAACAGATAAAGAAATAAAAAGTAGTATTTTAGACCGAATTTTCAAAATACTTCTTTTTTATTTTCAAAAATCTGGTATATATAAGAGAGAAGAGTTTTTTGATCTCATCTCTTTCAACGGTAGACGGCAACCAGACGGGATGTGAATCCCTGCACTGATGGCAGCTTATTATTGAACGAAGGAAGGGGTAATCAAATGACAAGGGAAAAAAGATTAATACCTTACAAAGTTCTTGAAGTGATGGAAACGGTGAAAGAAAAGATCCCAGAGGGTATCGAGCTTGTTAAAGCCCCGGCAGTATGGGAAAAAAGCAATTATGGTGAGGGTGTTGTAGTCGCCGTCATCGATACAGGCATCGATAAAGAGCATCCAGACCTCAAAGAGAGAATCATTGGCGGAAAGGATTTTACCAATACCGGCGATTTTCAAGATGATAACGGGCATGGAACGCATGTATGCGGGACTATATTGGCTTCCATTAATAAGGTTGGTGTAGTGGGAGTGGCTCCAAAAGCCAGCATCTTGGCGTTGAAGGCATTAAATGGTCAGGGCCAAGGCGAGATAGATTGGATCAATGGGGCTTTGGAGTATGCAATCAATTGGCAGGGGCCGAATGAAGAAACAGTTTCAGTCATTTCACTGTCACTTGGAGGGCCGCCGGATGAGGCGGAACATAAGCTGATTCAAAGGGCTCTTAAGAAAGACATTCTTGTTGTTTGCGCGGCTGGGAACAGTGGGGATGGGCGTCATGATACCGATGAATTGGATTATCCAGGTGCGTATCCAGAGGTAGTGGAAGTCGGGGCTGTGGATTTAAGCAGAAATTTAGCGGATTTTTCAAATACGAATGATGAAATTGACTTGGTTGCGCCGGGGGTCGATATACTCTCTACGTATCCAGGTAATAAATATGCCAGACTAAGCGGAACATCAATGGCAACACCGCATGTAAGCGGTGCAGCAGCTCTCTTGAAAGTGATTGCCGAACAGGACTTTGGCCGCAAGCTGACTGAAGCTGAACTGTATGCACAGTTAGTGAAAAGTACGGAAGATCTGGGAATTAGCAAAAAAGCGCAAGGCAATGGGCTGCTCAACTTAACCATTGCCGACCAAAGAGCTGAAAAATCAATCAAGATTACTATAGAGTCAGAGAACCTTAAATTACCGAGTAAATCAGTGGTCATGGAATATTAACAAAAAAGGTGTCCCAGGATTTAGGGACACCTTAATCAATAATTATCTTTTATTTTTTCTTAGCGCCGCAAAAAGGGCTACAAGGGACAAGATCAGTGCTATGACGGATAGGGTGATGATCAGTGTTCCGTTACCATTACTTTTATCATCTGCTGTTGCCGTGTCCTTTGAATCGTCGGTTGCTTTGGAATCATCGGCGTGACCGTGGTCAGCGGGTTCTGAATCAGTTTTTGGAGCGACGGAAATTTGCGTTACCGAATGAGGCAGGTCTGAACCTTCATCACCGCTCCATTCGACGATTTCACCATCTTCGTAATATTGAAAGGCATCCCAAGCCACTTTCGTTTCTTCTTTAGGGTTTTGGGCAATGAATGAGAATTGTTGGAATTGTCCCGCGGATATGCCTTCATCCGTTGCTGCCCAAGTTACCGTTTTAACATCTTTACCGCCTTCGGTCGTCACTTTCCAACCTGGTACAGGTTGATAGCTTACAAATGTAATTCCTTCAGGAACCTTTAAAGTCACCTTTGTTGTTGCAGTTTCTTTTTCCACTGGAACTTTAATTGTGTAGGTTTCCCATGCCTCAGGCGCAGATGTACTAGGTTTGACCGTAACGTGTGCATTCGCCGAACCAGCGAATATGAATAATGCTGCAAATGTAGTGATGAGTAGCTTTGTAATATTTTTCATCAGTATAATTCCCTCCAGTTATGAATTCCCTATAAAAATTGTAAAATCAGCATTGATTGAATCGAGACTTTCCGTTAAACCATGAACATGGATGTTCCACTTCCCTGGCGAGGTAAGTAAAGATTTTGAAGTGAATTTCCCTTTAGTTTTCGCCTGCAACTGGAGCTTTATTTCACCGCCACCGCCCTGTGAATCTGCTGGCTGCATCGTGATGGTTATCTGCTCAATATCAGTAATGGGCTCGCCTCCATTTGCCAGTTCCACTTGAATTCGGTTATCTCCGACCTCATTTGGAGTGACCGTTAAAGTCACCTTATTGTTTTCTTCCGTCTTTATCGTTTTTTCAAATGGTCCTGGAGAGGACATCGCAGTTTGAACATTTGTCAAAAGAGCTGCAACAAGGAGTGCGGCGATCCCTAAGCCAAGCTCGATTCCTGCGCTATAGCCCAGTTTGTTCGTTTGCGTTTTGCTCTTGAAGAAATGCCATGCTCCTAAAACGGTCATGACTGACATGAGACCGACTTTCGCAAGCAATAGTTGTCCATATGTTGTGTGGAACAAGGAATGGATGGTCGGTACATGCTGAAGGCTGCTGTATATGCCGCTGACGATCAACACGATTACAAATGCAAAAGCCCATCTAGAAAACCTTTGAATGATGGTCCAGTAAAAGATTTTTTTATCCTCTTGAACACCCTGCCGTCCGGCAAGCCCAGGCAAGATCACCAATAAGGCCATAAGTCCGCCCAGCCATAATGCCATCGACAATATGTGGAGGAAATCCATCAATACGGCGAGAACGTGATTAGGAACGGCTGCAGTATGTCCAGTTAAAGCCTTACCAAGCATTAAGAAGACCGTCATGATTAGAGAAAGGAAGGGCAGAGATTTATTCAAGGGATTATCAAGCATGAAATAAAGAGCTAAAAATAGAAGGATCAACATGAGTATTTGAATGATCCAGATGGTACCGAAGTTTGTACCATTCAGTATTTCCTTGATATATGTCCCATTAAAAGCATCCGTCCAACCTACGCCAGCGTCAATCGTCACCTTTAGAGGGAGACTGCTGAAAATGGCAAGGGCCAAACCAACGTATGAAATCCATAGATATAGACGTGCTCTTCCGCTAGCTTGAAAAAGGCGGTAGTCCTTCGTTAATGATAAGCGGAAAAAAAGAATACCTGCAAGAGCCGCGAAGCTTATGTATTGAAGGCCTTGCAAGAACACATTAATGGAACTCGGAAAACCTGCGTTCACATTTGAATTATCTTGGTCTGATAGGGAGGCCGAGTCTCCTAATTGAAAGGGGATTGTCCCTTCGATCGGATGGCCGTCACTCGAAACCACTCTCCATTTAATATAATAAACGCCTTCATCGACAGTGCCTTTCCACTTAGCTTCCAATATCTTTTCGCTTTGTTCCGAAATTGCGCTTTTTTGAACTGGAACCTTCTGCCCATCTTGACTGAAGACTTCAAGCGAATGGAAAGCCGGCTGTATATTCTCGCTGAATTGAATGCTGATCTTTTCAGGAAGAGTATCCATGGCTTCGTTCGGGCTAGGATTGGAACTAGTTACTGTAGCATGACCAAAAGCCATTGCCGGGTATAATAGCAAGCTAAATAGGCTGATTACCAGCCATAAGTAATTCTTCATCTTGGTAAGCCATCACCCTTTCATTAGGTTGTGTAAGCTTATTATAAAAGGAAAATGTGAAAAAACAGTGAAAATAAATGAAGCATCCAGAGGCAGTTTACAAGGCTCGATGGATTTAAATAACGATAATGTTAGAGTGGCCTAGCTCCAGCCATTATAGACATGTAAATAATAAGGTGACAATGGAAAGTTGCAGCTTATGCACCACATTAAGAAATAATTAAGGTTCCTTTAGTATTATGACCCTATTATGCCGGCAGGAATCATAGGGGGGATAGGATGCTTAAGAAAGGTGCAAAGGGAAAAAGCATGAAGGTGATTTTGGCTGGTTCTCTCATAGGAATGGGAACAATCACTGGCTTGCCTGATGTTAAGGCTGCAGAAGAAACGGGCATCATTCAAGAGGTTGACACAAAAGTGGGTCTTTCAAAGTTGGAAATAGACGGGGCTACACTCAATCAAGGTTTTTCAGAAAGTATACTAGACTATCGTGCAACAGCCGAAAATGATGTTGAAAAAATCACTTTACAAGCCGAGAGCCGAAGTGGCGATGCAACCATTTTCGTGAACGGTACTAAGCTGACAAATGGCATGGCTAACCTGCCTCTTCAAACGGGCATGAATACGTTTGAAATCACCGTAAGCGATGATGTAAATGAGACGGTCACATATACTGTCAAAGTCGAAAAACTTCAAAGTGGTGATAATCATTTAAATTCGATTGGGTTATCTCAAGGCTCTCTGGCCTTCGATCCCAATGTGACAGCCTATTTTGCTTCGGTGGAGAATAAAGTTAAGAGCGTTACAATATCTCCATCATTGCGTGATAGTAATGCTCATGTAATGGTCAATGGAATGGATGCAGTGAAAAGTGGTGTGAAGGTGGAACTCCCAATCGGTGAAACAGCAGTGAAGATTATCGTGACTGCAGAAAATGGGGACGAAAGAACATACACGCTTACGCTAACAAGGGCTGACGTCAAGAAACAGGAAAAGGAAGAGGCGGTTGTCTCTAAGGATGTTAAAAGTCAAAAGCAACCGGCAATCGAAAAGCCTTCCTCCACTGAAGGAGATAAACCAGTTACACTTTCAGCTCGTTCATTCAATGATCAAAAACCGACAAGTGTCAGTCAAACAGTGAAGGTAGCGCAGCCTGAAAATCCTCTAACCAAAAAAATGAGTACCGGTATAGATGAGGGATCGGCAACGGAACATTTAGAAAAAGAGGATGAGGCACCTGTATTGCACAGTTTGACAGCATCAACAGGATCATGGAATAAATCCTTTGATTCTAATGAACATACGTACCATATTGAAGTCAATGATGATATCACCTCAGTTGAGTTACAAGGTGCTGCAGGATCAAATGGGGCAACCATCGAATATGACGGTGGAAATAAAAAAAAGGTGAAGTTGAAGAACAAAGCGAAGACAGCCATTTCCGTTACCGTTTCAAAAGATGGGAAGCGACGTACCTATGTGCTTGTTTTCGAGAAGGATATCAAGGTGGAAATGGATGAGGAATAGTCTGCGGATGATAACGAACATTAAGGATGCCAATGATTAGGCGACGCATGGGAAAATGGAGTTCAAGCAATCTGCGACATTAAGTTTTTTATAAAAAAAAGGACAAGTTCCAATGCTTGTCCTACGCTTTGTAAGGTAAAATGATTTCGACTTCGGTTCCTCGATCCGGCTCGCTGTTAAAACGGACCTTTCCTCCGTGTGCCTCAATGATCCTGCAACTGACCGTCAAACCTAGACCGGTGCCTCTCTCTTTAGAAGAATAGAAAGGCTCTCCAAGATGCTTCAAGCGCTTTTTTTCTATTCCGCTTCCATTATCTTTAATGATGATCGAAATGCTATCGTCCTTGTGCTCAAAGTCAATCCAAATGCGATCGGCGGCAGCCTCCATGGAATTCTTGAGCATGTTGATGAATACTTGCTTTAGTTGATTTCCCTCACAGGAAAGCATCGGTATGTCATTTTTAACAGCCGTTGATATTTGTGCGGAGAATGAATCTGCCTCTGGCTTCAATAATACTTGGACTTCATTCATCAGTTCGACGATTTGGTGCTTGCTGAAAGGAAGCTCCTGTGGCTTTGCAAGCACGAGTAATTCGCTTACGATAAGATTGATCCGGTCCAATTCACTTAGCATAATGGAATAGTATTGTTCATGGGGATGGTCATTCTTTTTAAGTAATTGTACGAAACCTTTTAATGAAGTCAGCGGGTTGCGTACTTCATGGGCAACGCTTGCGGCCAGCTCACCGACTATGGACAATTTCTCGCTTCTTCTTAAACGGGCTTCGGTTTCCCGGATTTGCGTGACTTCTTTGGCATAAGTGATGATTCCGACCAATTCGACACCAATCATCATCGGGACGAACGAACATGAAAGCAGGATCGACTTCCCGTATTTCGTTATAAATTGTATATCTTTTCCTTTTTTTATTCCTTTACGGTTTTCCACGACATATTCACAGGATGTACGAATCAGGTCTGCATCTTCTGGTGAAAAGTCCAGCTTAATGAAGGGGGAGCCGTGAATTTCTGCTTGTTGAAAGCCTGTAACCGTTTCGAACCTTGGATTTACGGTTGTGATCAATCCGTTTAAATCAAGCATGAGCATCGGGTATGGGTTGTGTTCGAATAATGATTTATAGCGTTGTTCACTATCGAATAATTGTTTCTCAGCAGCAACCCTCTCAGTAATGTCCCTGCCAATGACGACGAGCCCTTTTCGGGAACCATCCTCAAAGAACAATGGAACTTTGATCGTATCAAAGGTCTTGTGGTGGCCATCTGGAAGGGGGATGATTTCCTCGCATCTTGAGATTTCCCCTTTTACCCACGTTTCCTCATCGGAAATTTCACAGTAGATCAGCGATTCTTTGTAAAATTCAGTGTATTCCGCAAGCTCACTGTCTTTTTTGCCCTTATAGTTCACATGTTCCAATTGAAATAATTTTAGACCAAAGGAATTGGATTCCAGCCAACGACCATCGCCATCCTTGAAGTTAACGAAATCGACCATCGAGTTAATAAGTGTACGCCGGCGTTGCTCCGCTTCCTTTAATTGCTTGAATTCTTCCCTTTTAGCCAAGTAAAGGTATAAGACCAGGCCTATCGATAAAAGAAAGAAAATGCCTTCCACTCTCTGTAGCTGAATGAAGACTTCTTTGTTTTGAATATTTGTCGTTAAGAAATAGTCGAACACGACTAGTATAAGAACCCCGGAAAGGATATATATACTTAAAATGGAGCGCTTGGACATGGAGATTCTCCCTGATTTTAAGACATTGCAATGGTAAAATTACATACACATTTTAACAAACTATCGAAGAAAAATATATGCACAATCATAAATTAAAAAACAGGAGACGAGGTGGTCACCTGTTTTTTCGGAAGATGCGTTGGTTCTTTTTCTTTTTAACCCGTTTGTAGATCACGAAAAATAATAAAAAGAGCAGTGCGAGTGCAGCTAACGTATATTGGTTCATTTCAACTGTAAGCAGGCCATATGGAATTAGCGATAGAAAGAAAAAGTAAATCAGGTTTCCGAGTGTCGTCGCCACTAAAAAATCCTTGAATGTAACCGAACTGACTCCTGCCGCCAAGTTGATCAGGCTTGTTGGGATAAGCGGGAAAACCCTTCCTGTAAAGACGTACATAAACCCGTGCTCCACAACACTTTCTTGCCACTTTTTATCCAGCTTCTTTAAAAGGAGGTCTTGAAACCAGTTTCTTGCTGCATAGAAGATCAAGCCTGATGCTACTACACTCGAGAACCAACTCCAAAGGTAACCATATAAGAAGCCGAATATCGTGACATTGATCGTCAGGAGCAAAATTAAGGGTATGATTGTAAAAGAATTCTGAACAAACATCAATACGAATGTGACCAAAAAGGTGAGTGAAAGGTTTTCCTTCAATATGCCAATAACTGACTCCAGGTCACTTTTCCATACTAAAGTGAATAGTTCTGCATTTGTTAAAATAAATATTGCGATACCCAACAAAATGATCAAAGTCAGGAATTTTTTCAAAGAGTCACCACCATTCTTACTTATAGTTTACCAGCTCAAGGTTAATTGGTGAAAAAAGAGCTGTCGCATAATGCAGACAGCTCTTTTACAGTATAGTAGGTTCAGGAAGCGATGATTCCTTTAAAGCCACTTTTCAAACTGAATTCTTTTGTCCATTGCATAAATGACGGGTGCACCAATCAAAAGGACAACGAATTCACCAACGGCTGTGGTGCCCCAGCCTAACCAGAATGGTAAACCAAAGGCAAGGTTCAGTTCGATTGCAATCAAGAACATTGTGAACGTGAAAAAGATAATCGTCGCGATCATCCGTCCTTGGACGCCTTTAATGAACCGCGAAACAAAAATGATCAGAAGCAAGGCGAGTATGGATTGCCCGACCCCGAAAACCAAGTCAAATGGAACCATAGGTGAAAAAAGCAGATTCGAAATGAATACACCGCCTACGATGCCATAGATATATTTTTTATTGAATACAATCAGATGGTTCAGTATTTCCGGAACCCGAAATTGGTACGCGCCAAAAGATATTGGTTGAAACACGAATGAGACCGCCACATATAAGGCAGCCAATATCCCGCTTATCACGAGGGTACGATTATTCATTTTTTTCTCTCCTAGTTTTTTATCGTGGGATGGTTACGAACCACGTATAGGTTTTTGCCCGAAACTTAATAGTAGTCGATATATGCCTATTTCGTCAATGTGTAAAGAATGGTTATTGCATGACAAAGCCTCATGTAAGCCAAACGGATTTTTGATTTCTTGCATGGAAGGATGATATTATTTTTATAGAGAAGCAGAAGGAGTGAGAGTGACGTGTCAATTGAAAGTGTCAAACATCATTTTGAAAAATGGAATCTGGAAGGCGAAGTGATGGAGTTCGAAACGTCAAGTGCTACGGTTTATGAGGCAGCGGATACCATTGGCGTCATCCCAGCACGGATCGCTAAGACTCTATCCTTCAGGGGAGAAGGGGACAAGGCGATTTTAGTTGTAGCAGCCGGGGATGCAAAAGTCGATAATAAGAAGTTTCGCCAGACATTCGGCTTCAAGGCAAGGATGCTGGCTCCAGATGAAGTGCTCCAACAGACTGGGCATGCTATCGGCGGCGTTTGCCCATTTGGATTGGCGAATGAGCTGGATGTTTTTCTTGATATATCGATGAAGCGCTTTGAATCAGTATTTCCCGCTTGCGGCAGTACGAATTCTGCGATAAAGCTTACACTTGCACAATTATTTGAATATTCAGGTGCTAAGGAGTGGGTTGATGTGTGTAAGGATTGGGAATAAGCGGGGAGCAGGGATGAAAAGGATATTTTTAAGAAACGGAATTACGCTAGGGTGGACTTAAAGATGATCGTGAAGAAAATTCATAATTGGAGTGTGAAGGATGTTAAGCGGAAGTCATCGAAAAAACAATAGTAGCTACCTTAGTCTTAAAACTCTTTATGAAGAAAACATCACGGTTAAGAGTGTAGCCCAAGAGCTTGAGGCCTGTCATAAAAATGATGAAGCGCTCGTTATACGGAAGGCGCTGGAGAGTAAGAATTTCGATATAATGGCAGTGCAAGATCAAGGGGATATCATCGGATATATCGAAAGGGAAGAGCTTGGTGAAGGGAGGATCTCGAAGTATTTGAGAAGCTTTTCTCCACGGGAGCTTGTTTCGGATTCTACCCCTTTGATTCAACTTCTTCATATTTTTAAAAATAAAACAAGAGTGTTCGTTTTGGAGAATAATTCAATTAAAAAGTTGATAACTCATGCAGACCTTCAAAAGCCGCCCATCAGGATGTTGATATTCGGATATATCACCCTTTTGGAAATGAGGCTGAGCGACATCATTTTGCATAGATTCGGTGATGGTAGCTGGCACTCCATGATCAGCGAGGACCGTTTGGATAAGGCAACTGAATTATATCGGCGCAGAATTGATAAAAATGAAGATATCAACATCATAGAGTGTCTTCAAATCAGTGACAAGTTCGATATTATCCATAAAGATCAGGAAATGAGGCACTTTTTCCAAATTCCCTCAAAAAGTAAGGGAAGGAAGGATGCGAATGCCATCCGGAAATTACGGGATAAAATATCGCATGCTAATGAATTGGGGCTGGACATGTCATGGATGGAGATCATTGAAGTGGTCGAGTGCTGTGGACATCTGCTCGAACTCTCCGAATCATATCAATATGAGAATTAAGAAACCGGCAATCATGCTGGTTCTTTCTCGTGTTTGGAGCTAGATGCCAGAAAAAGCTGCCCATATTAGGCAGCTCCCCCAAGATATCAAAACTCTGGCAGTTGGTCGAGATTGTTTTCCTTGATTCCATCAGGCTCACTCCGCAATATGTCACGTCCATATTTATGGAAGACATCAACATTGGCAAGTTGACCTGCCTTAGCCTCGGAAAGGGCAGTCGGGTAGTCGAGTTCGCGGCCGGAATTCGTCTTGATGGCAATGATATTGTCATCTTCATTTTTCCTGACAGCAATGATTTCTTCCTTTCCAGTTGAATCAGGTTGATTTGCTTGCGGTGTACCCTGCTGTTTATAGGATTCATAGGCTTTTTCAAATTGGTCCATCGTTTAGACACCTCCTATGTATAGGGTGAGCCATTTGTTCTGCAATATACAAATCTCATCCAGGCACTTCCTTGCCAGCCGCATTCAGTATTTACATACGTCTACAGGGTTGACTTTCGGCACGTTTCGAATTCCTTGGAAGTTTCTATATTTTGTAAAAAAAGTAACTTTCGGCATGGGTGAACAGGGATAAACCTACCTAGTTAGAAATCTCCTTATATTGTAAAATGGTGGAGTGAAACTATGAAACTGGGAGGCAATCTATGAAAAAACAATTTCTATCATTTACATTAGCTGCTGGAATGGTATTTGGTGCATCAGGGACAACGACTGCATTGGCAGCAACACACCCTGCTCCAGCGCATCATGCAGCGTCCGCAGATAAGCAGGTCGTTAATAGGATCGAAGTCGACAAGATCTACAGAAATATTGCATACCTCTCAAAAACACCTCGAGTGGCCGGGACTGAATCAGAGTACAAGGCCGTCCAGTTCATCAAAAAGCAATTCAAATCATATGGTTATAAAGCCAATATCGAAGAGTTCAATTTTTTATCCTATACTGATCCAAATCGGGTCGAGCTATCCATTGATGGCTTTGATGCGGAAATCAAGCCAAATCATTTAACTTATTCAGTGAATGGAAATCCATCAGGTGAAGTGGTCTATGCCGGCCTAGGAACGAAGGAAGAGCTTGAAGAAGCAAGTGTCACTGGGAAGATTGCCCTTATTCAAAGAGGAAGTTTCACTTTTGCAGAGAAGGTATTGAACGCAGCAGAAAAAGGGGCGGCTGGTGTCATACTGTACAATAATGCAGATGGCGAATTGAACGGGACCCTCGGAGGGGTTAATGATCAATTTATTCCTTCTATCACGATAACGAAAAAGGATGGAGAAGCCCTGCTGGAAAAATTGAATGCAGGAGTCAATTTGACCGCATCATTAAAAATAGAGGGGGCCCATGCTGGAGAGAAAACCTCTTATAACGTGGTGGCCATGAAAAAGGCTACGAAGAACGTGAAAGCAAAAAAAAGCGATATCATTTATATCACAGGTCATCATGATTCAGTTGCAGGAGCACCGGGAGCGAATGATGATGCATCGGGAACGTCCGTGACACTTGAACTTGCCCGGGTATTAAAGAATCTTCCCACTGATACGGAAATCCGTTTCGTTACTTTCGGCGCTGAGGAGAACGGACTGCTAGGTTCGCAGCACTATGTCGGCAACCTCTCTGCTGATGAGATCAAGCGGACGATTGCCAACTTCAACCTCGATATGGTTGGAAGCAGGGACGCAGGAGATTTGGTCATTTTGAGTAATGATGGTGAAATGAATCTTGTGACCAAGCTTGCCCAGGCATCAAGCACCAGACTGAATGGAACGCCGACTCCATATGGACAAGGCGGCCGAAGCGACCATGTATCCTTCGCCGAAGCGGGTATTCCTGCGGCCTTATTCATCCACAGTCCTTCAGAACCTTGGTATCATACTCCTGATGATACGATTGATAAGATATCCAAGGAGAAGCTTCAAGATGTAGCTGAAATCGTCGGCACCGCCGTTTATGACCAAGCTAAAATCGAAAAGAAAAATCCATTTCCACCTCATGGAAAAAAAGTAAAGGCTCCTCATTTAGCTGAAGAGAAAGACTTCAAGTGAAAAAGAGGAAAGGAGTTTTGAAGGGTGCAGGCTGCATCCTTTTTTATGTTTAAAAATGGAAAAATAGGGGTAAAAAGTCTAAGTTGCAATTTGTTTTTTATGAGGGGATCATCCTAATGATTTAGCTTAAATAGCTTATTTATCCCTATTTAACTGTAAGACTATAATCCTTATAATAAAAAATATGAAAAATATGACAATAATAAAGAATGGTTTTTTGAGGTGATTACGAAGTGCATGCAAACACTTTAAGGGAGATTCACTCGGCCATCTCGGGTAGAATGTCCGACGTGAGTGAAAAAATCAATCGCTTGGAGCAGGCTAAACGACAAATCAATGAAGAACAAAATGCATGCTTAGGGGAAATCGGGAAAATAAAATATCCGGAATTGGCAGGAAGCTGGATGGGAAAACGAGCCGGTGACTTCCAAGATGCCCGCAGCGATGCGTACAAGGCCATGTCTACGATCATTCATGTTGATTATGACGACTACCAAGAGAAAATCGAAGGAAAGATCACGATGTTGAATATAGAGAAAACAGCTTTGAATGCAGCTGGCACCATTGCCCATGAAGCGGATGCCCTTTTAGGTAAAGGAGAGACCTTCATCGAACAATTGGAAAGTAAAATATCATATTTAAAAGGGTGGTTGTTTTAATGACGACAATCAAACTGAATCATCCTGCTGTAACAAAGCAGGTCGATCAGGTGAAGACGGCGCTTGGAGGCGTCACGCTTGGAAATCTGCCGGCAGGGGAGCTGGGCAGCAATAAATTGGAATTTACCTCGAAGTGGATTGATCGGGAAACGAACCTTGAGAAGGTTTTTGAACAATATATTAAAATCGTCCAAAAAAATGTGGAAGATACCCGTGCCAACATTGATTTATTAAAAGAGCAGGACGAGGCCATGGCCCATACTTCAAATGGATATCCTTCGCGATGAAAATCTTCGAAGCACAAAGCTTGCAGGCCGCAACCAAGTCACGCGCCAAGCAATATGAAGAATTAAAGAAGCAAACCGATGCCCTGAAAAAGGAATTTCAGGGCATCGTCGGCCTGGATAACGAGTTTCAGGGAGCCGGTGCTGCAGCCATCAAAAGCTTCTATGAAGCGCAAATCGAGGTGGCGGACGCCTGGATGGAACTATTCACGACCCAAATCAGTTTTTTGGAAGGCGTTCCGGCAAGTCTGGAAGAAGCGGACCTTTCCGGGAGGACAGTGGTCGAGGTTCCCTTTTTAGATGCAGAAGTATCGAACGGAATCAACCAAGCGAAGTCGCTTGTCGACCAACAAGCGAACGATCTCCAAAGGATCCTGAACAGCATTGACGATATCCTTCCTCTGGATATGTTCGACCAACAGGAATTTAATGAAAAAATCACGCTTGCCGGACATAGACTGGATGACACCGTGACAAAAGTCGAGAACGTCGACCGGCAATTGGTCGAGGAATATGAAGTGTCAATCGGGCAGGAAAATGTGGCAGTTGGCCTCTTCCGGGCCTTGCTTGATTCCACTAAACAGGACGGCAGCATTTCGCCAATGACATTCAACCAATCGGCATTCAAGAATAGTGACGTCTACCAAGTGAAGGATGAGGTCGCCGGTCAGATGAAGGACTATCAGACCTTCAAGAAGCAGCAAGCAGAAGCACGGAAAATCGAACAGGAAATGGAAGAACTCGAAAACCGCCCATGGTACGAAAAGGCCTGGGATACGACAAAAACCTTTACAGGGGAATTCACGGGTTATTATGATTCAATCAGGGCATCGACCGGAGTCGATCCAGTAACGGGACGCAAGCTGTCCGATGCCGAGCGAATCGCCGCCGGCGCGATGGCCGCCGCTGGATTCATCCCCGTCGTCGGCTGGGCCGGCCGTGCTATCAAGGGCGGCCGCGCCATCTACAAAACGGCAAAAGGACTGAACGCAGCGAACCACGCACTCGACGCTTATAAATCGGCTAAAGGCTTTAGCCTTCTCCAGAAATCCGAATACGGAATATATGGACTGCTCACTGCCAACGGCCTCGGTGAAGCCGCCACCGGAAAAGACATGTTCGGCAACCAGCTAACCGAGGAACAGCGCCAGAACGGGCTGTTGATGGCACTTGGAATCGGCGGTGTGGCAGGTGCCGCTAAATATGTGGATCACAAGTTTAAATTGAACAGAAGCTTATCCACAACAAAAGTAATTTCAAAAACAAGTGATGGTATAAAAAAGGTAGTGAATCAAAATGGTTATGAAGTCGATGAATTTATAAAGTTATTACACCCCGATAAAGTACTGAATTTAACAGAAGAAGATATAGTAGCTTCAATTAGGAATCAAATCGGCATTCCAATTAAAGGGACAATAATGGCTAAAACTATTCCACAAATGGATATTTATAAATACTTATATGACCCTGATTATAATGGTGTTAGAGGCTTTACTGCTGTTAAAGATGATTCTATACAATTAAAGAGTTTACATGACCATTATGAAGGAGCCAGATTGGATTATAACAATACAGCCTATAAAGTTACACATGGTGTAGATGGAATTTCCCAATCTATTGGAGGACCAGATAGATTTTATGGTGTGTTTGAATATCGGTTAAATGACCCAAGTAAAATTTCAATCCCAAATTGGGATCCAACTCCTGACTCTTATCCATATACAGGTAGAGGATTTACTGGTAGTAAAGAAGTTGTATTACCAGAATATTATCATCCACCTAAACAATTTGAAGATGGTGATATCCTTGATATTAAGGATGCAACTACTGGTGAAAAGCAAATGAGCTTTATATTTGATGGAGATATTATGGAATGGGTACCTAGAAAATGAGGTGAATAAAATATGAAATATGCAAAATATAATCAAAAGGATTATCATTTGAATATTCGAAATGACATGTTAAGGCTGAGAAGTAATACACCAGATCCAGGATTTCAAGAACTTATTGACTTAGCAGGAAATAAACATCCTCATCTATATATCAAGGTGGTACCTATAGAAGAAGTGGACTTTGCTTATGAGCTAGATTTTTTAGTGACTTATAAAGGGAAAGAGTTTGGTCCTTATTCATTAGGCAGGCATATCTTGGATAAAAATGAGATTTCTTTATTCAGTATGGATAGTAATGATGTAGACCTATATGGATTCGAGAAGCAGGAGCAATTTGTTTTTAAAAAAGAAGTGCCTCTTGACGAAATAGAATCAATAATAGAGGTGAAAAAACCAATATTAATATTTGGAGATATACCTGAAAGTAAGAAGGTTATTCCAAAGGGAGAAATTAGAGACTATTTAATGAAGTTGGATAATTAATTTTGCGCTTTAGAGTTGTTGTATATGTTCAATGTAGGAAGCGATTATTAAGACTGGTCTACTTATTTACATGAACATGGAGCAAAGTTAATAAGGTTGAAAATGGGAAAGAGGTATTGGTTGGAAGATATGTGGAATGGGATGAAGTGGTGATAATGGAGGAAAGGAAATCTTATTCAAATAGAATAAATCCTTATTTAATACACATATAAGGGTATGCGCTTAATTTTGCCAGTACAAACCGTTTCCATTAAACGAAAAGCAAACAAGCGATTATTTCTTCAAAAAGCGGGTATAAAGTATTGAGCGTTCTTTCATTTAATAGCTAGCACTAAGTTTTCTTTATGTTGAATAAGGAGAATTTGGTGGGAGGTGATTAAATGAGGAAAGCCTATGGTATAAAAAGTTTGATAGTTTACCTTGAGTCGGTAAATCATCCAATTACCGAAGAGGAAGTCAATGATCTGATAGTAAATAAAAAGATACCCCATCTCAGACCCATCAATAATTTGCTGATTTTTAATTTAGATCATATTGATGGATGGCTTCGTGATCAACCATCCAAACCTTAGCTAATCGAAGGTACTGCTTTATTAAAACAAACAAATGAAGATGAAAGTGAGCCGGCCAAGGTGTTTCATGAACCCTTGGCCGGCTCATTTCTTTTTCATATTAGTGGCAAACCTATTGGATTAGGGAATTAAAGGAAGCACCAACTGGCGCATGGTTCATATAAGGGTAAGCAGGGCTTGGATTCCGGTTAGGATGATCCCGATTATGAAACCACATACGGCTCCGTTCACACGAATCCATTGCAGGTCTTTTCCTACACCATTTTCCATCATATCAATCAGCGTTTCGTTGTCTAGCTTATCCAGATTTTCCTGGACCAGATTGCCGATTTGGGTATGATTATTTTCAATGAGAATAGTGATTTGTTTCTGGATCCATTGATCGATGCTGGTGCTGTTTTCTTTTAAATTAGCAAGGATGCGCTGCATGATGGGATTCAAATAAGCGTCCATGAAATGTTCACCTTCGACGAAATTCAAGGCTTCTTGTTGAATTTGTTCTAGGGTTCCCGTTATTGTTGCCTCAGGCTCCCATTTTGTTAGAAGCTGCTGCTTCCATTTTTCAACGCCTTGTAATAGTTCCTTGTTATCATTGATGCCTTGAATTTCTTTCCTGATATATAAAATTAATGCTTCTCTATTTGGTTCATTCTCATTTTTTAAATTATTTACGACACTTAACAGAAGATTTTGGATGATATTGCCCAATTTCTCTTCGTTAAGCAAGCTTTGAATTGATTTAACGGCAAACTGAAGCATGCCCTCCAGTTCAACCTTGCTGAGTACATCCATGGAAACAGTGCCTAGTCGGTGACCGGTTTGTTTTTGCTTCAACCAATCTTCAGCTTTTTTCAAAACATGGTCCAAAGCCTTCTTATCAAACTCTTCGTTTAGTAACTGTGAACTCACTGCATGGAGAATCTTGCTCATGTCCATGTTAGAAAGTGATCCCTTTATTTTTTTTGCAACGAAAGGTGTAACCTTTTCTACATCTATATAACAAATCATTTGCTTAATAAGTTTAATCAGGACTTTTCTAAACGTGGCACTTTGTGTCTCTTTTACTATAACCGGGATCAATTTTTCTGTAAAAGGAATGTTTTTGACTTTATCCTGAATGCTCTCCTTAGACAGCCAATCGTTTTTCAGCATCGAAACGAGTGCATTGGTCATTCTTTTCCGGTTGTTGGGCAAGAGAGCAGTATGGGGGATTGGAATTCCAAGCGGATGGCGGAATAGTGCAGTGACGGCAAACCAATCTGCTAATCCACCGACAAGTCCTGCCTCAAACCCTCCGTGTAATAAATCCAGTGGCAAGGAACCTAGAAATGGAGTGGTTGCAATATATCCCGCTCCCATGAACATTAATGAATACCGAGCTATTTTTCTTGACGATTTTATTTTTGGCGACATTTTATTCCCTCATCCTTAACATGATATTCCATTACTATTATCGAATCATCAACGTGTTTTATGTCTTACTTTTATTTAGTAGTATAGCAGGTAGTTCAAAAAAATACCCACAACAAAGGTGTAAGTTCATATTTCAGCAATGGGGGAACCGGTTATTAAGAAAAAAATATTTGCAATCCAATAAAAAGAGCCGATCATTTCAATCGGCTAAACGTTCAAAGTTCATCATTATACACTTTTTTTAATCGAATCGTTTTTAACGTCCACAATCTTTTTCCTATCTTTCATGCGGCTGAAAATGTAGGCTAATATGGATCCGGATATATTATGCCAAACGCTGAAGATGGCACTTGGTACAGCTGCCAAAGGAGAGAAGTGGGCGGTTGCTATCGCTACACCCAAACCGGAATTCTGCATGCCGACCTCCATGGCAACCGCCTTCTGTTTAGCCAAATCCATCCCGCATAACCGGGCAAAGAAAAAGCCGAGAATGAAGCCAAGAACGTTATGAAGCACGACGACCGCGAAAATCATCAACCCGGTTTTAGCCAGTTGATCTTGGCTGCCTGCCACGACGGCAGATACGATCAGCACAATCGCAATGACGGACACTAGTGGCAAAGCCTTTGCACCGGCCTCTGCTTGTTTGCCGAAAAATTTCTTGACGATGAATCCAAGCAGGAGCGGGATGATCACGACTTGAACGATGGATATGAATAATGATCCAATGCTGATATTGACCCATTTGCTTGCCAAGAGCAGAATGAGAAGCGGGGTGACGATGGGAGCCAGGATGGTGGAAACGGAGGCGATGGCAACCGCAAGCGCAACATTTCCTCTTGCTAGGAACACCATCACATTTGAAGCTGTTCCACTAGGGCAGCAACCGACCAAAATGACGCCAACCGCCACTTCCTTCGGTAAATCGAATCCGAGTGCTAATGCAAACGCCAATAAAGGCATGATGATGAAGTGTCCCGCCACCCCAAGTGCTACCTCTTTCGGTCGCCGGAAAACTTCTTTGAAATCCGCGGCGGATAGTGTAAGACCCATGCCAAACATGACAATTCCCAATAAAGGAACGATATACGCCCCGATCCATATAAAGTGATTAGGCAAGATATACGCTATGACTGCAAATATCATGACCCATAAGGTAAATGTTTTACCAGCAAATGCGCTGACTTTCTCTACTAAACCCATAATGACCTCCCTGATTTATAAAATAAATCAATTATAGTTTATATTCTGAATATTTAAAACCCTTTGGTGATAAAAAAAATCCATGCGGTTTAAACCGCTAGCTTACTGTGTTTTTTTGGTGATGTTTGGATTGGTGAGTTGTAAGAACAAAATTAGCATGCTTATGAAACTACAATCAGTATAAGTTGTTTTAAATGGCCAATTATTGCTATTGTAAGAATATTGACGGTAATACATGAAGTGGAGATGTGGGTGCTTTGATACATATATTAATTGCGGATGATGACCGACATATTAGGGAATTGCTTAAATTCCACCTGGAGAAGGAAGGATACATCATTTTTGAGGCGAGGGATGGGAACGAGGCCTCGCTGGTACTGGAGAACGAGCGCATCCATCTAGCCGTTGTCGATATTATGATGCCTTATAAAAACGGACTGGATCTTTGCAAGGAAATACGTGATCAATATGACTTGCCGGTGATTTTATTGACTGCTAAAGATCAACTTATCGATAAAGAACATGGTTATTTTGCCGGTACCGATGATTATCTTATCAAGCCATTTGAGCCAAGGGAGCTAATGTTTCGAATAAAGGCTCTATTGCGAAGGTACCGAATGGTTAATTCAGAATCAATCGCATTGAACGAAACGATTATTGACCGTAAAAGCTATGAGGTGCGAATACAGGGGAAGACATTGCTCCTGCCGCTTAAGGAATTTGAGCTGCTGGCACAGTTAGGGAGTTTCCCGGAGCGGGTTTTTACGCGTGAGCAACTGATTGAACTCGTATGGGGTGCTGATTTTGTAGGAGATGACCGAACGATCGATGTTCACATTAAACGATTAAGGGAGCGCTTCTCCGGGCGGACAGATGATTTTTCCATCACCACCGTTCGTGGCCTCGGTTATAAGCTGGAGGTTAACAAAAAGTGAAAACACTCTATTTCAGGATAGTTATTCAAACCATACTGATCATGGTGCTCGCAAGTGTCATCGCCTTTTTAATTTCCAATGTATACTACCATAAGGTTCAAAAGCCCTTCAATGGTGAGAAGATAAGCAAAGTCGCGAGTGATATCGTTTCCTTATATGAGGAAAATCCAGGTCAGGATATCGATGCCTATTTAAACCATATAGCAGGATTGCACTATCAGATATATTTGTTTAATGAGCAGGGTGAAGGAACTCTATATGGGGAGCCGTTTCGGGAAACCGTCTTGGATTCAGGCACGATTTCTGGAGTTTTGAACGGCAAGACATACCAAGGGATCGCCAGCTATAATAATGGGCTATTCATTACCGGTTTTTTTGATGATGTACTAATCAATAGCATCGGCGTCCCCATTAATGTCGATGGCGAGAAACATGCCCTGTTTGTAAGACCGAATATAGAATTGCAGTTTGGCGAAATACGCTTTTTCCTTGCCGTTTTGCTAATACTTACACTTCTTCTCAGTTTTTTATTCGTGATCATCAATACACGTTTCATCGTCAAGCCGATTACGAAATTGACTGAAGCTACAAAAAGAATCGCAGATGGAGATTATGGAAGTGAATTGAATGTTTCACGAAGTGATGAAATCGGGGATTTGGCACAGCATTTTTCGAAAATGACCCATAGTATCCAGAGGCTGGATGAGATGAGGCAGGAGTTCGTATCGAACGTTTCTCATGAAATTCAATCGCCGCTTGCATCCATCCAAGGGTTTTCGCAAACCCTGCAATCAGAGGAATTAACAAGGGAACAAAGAAATCAGTACTTGTCGATAATCGAAAAAGAGAGCAGGCGTATGTCTTTGTTAAGTAAACAGCTGCTTCAGCTAGCCTCGTTGGATAAAGAGGAAGACCCGCTGCAGCGGTCCAGTTTCGATTTGGCGCAGCAAATTCGGCAAGTGATGTTCATGCTGGAATGGAATTGGCGGGAGAAAGAAATGTTGATCGAAATGGATGTGCCCTCAACCGTTGTTTTTGCAGATGAGAGACTTATGAGTCAAGTATGGACGAACTTGATAACCAACAGCATTAAATATTCCGAAACCGGCAGCTCTATTTACATCCGCCTTACAAAACTGGACCATTTTACTGAAGTGATGATTTCAGATACTGGCTTGGGAATTTCGGAAGAAGACCTCCCGTATATCCTGGATCGATTTTATAAAGTAGACAAAGTGCGGAATCGCAGTGAAACGGGCAGCGGTTTAGGGCTTTCAATTACGAAGAAGACGATCGACCTGCATGGTGGAACGATCGAAGTTCAAAGCGAACTTGGCAAGGGAACCACTTTTTATATCCGTTTGCCCCTTATGTAATCATCCGTTCATCTTCCATTCATATTGGTTGAGTACAATCCAGTCATACCGATCGAAGCGCATATGAATCGGTTAAGAAAAGGAATGGGAGATGAAATCATGTTTTTAGCCATCCGTGAACTTAAGCATTCAAAGTTACGTTATTTGCTGATTGGATTGATCATAGTATTGGTAGCTTTGCTTGTTTTTATCATTTCAGGATTAGCCAATGGACTTTCTTCAGATAACGCTTCATCCATACAAAACATGAAGGCTGACTATTTCGTCATGGAACATGACTCAAAAAACAAATTGAACCGATCGATCATATCCATGGACATGCTGGAAGAACTCCGTGAACCTGAAGTTCAAACGGCTGAAGGTCTGGGGCAAATGATGGCCACCTTAAATAAAATCGGTTCAAATGAGAAAACGGAGGTCACGATTTTTGCCACCAATGGCAGAGGTATATTGGCACCGGAAGTCATGGAAGGAACAAGCTACGATGATAAGAAGCAAGGTGAGGCTGTTGCGGATCGTTCTTTAAAAGAGGTCGGCTATAAGTTAGGTGATTCATTTCAAGATGAGTTGTCAGGAAAGGTTTTCACCATAGTTGGTTTTACGGAAAACCAATCTTACAGCCACGCGCCGGTTGTCTACATGAATGTTGCAGGATGGAGGGAAATCAATCCTGTACTGAAAAACCATGCAAAGAATTCGATAAGTGCGCTAGCTGTGCAGATGGATGCAAAGGATGAAGAGACTATACGTGAGGCATTACCTGATGGCGTAACACTTCTATCAAAAGATGAAATGCTTCAGAGTATCCCAGGGTTCAAAGAAGAACAGGCCACATTGACAATGATGATCGCCTTCTTGTTTGTCATTGCAGCGTTTGTCCTGGCGGTATTCTTCTATGTGATTACCTTGCAGAAAACGAATCAATTCGGAGTCCTTAAAGCACTTGGTGCCAATACGGTTTATCTTGCAAAAAGCATCGTTGGCCAGGTCATGCTGCTTGCCGTTGTATGCATCGTAATTAGTGTGGCACTGACATATGGAGTCACTTTAATCATGCCAGAGGGGATGCCCTTTGAATTGCGTCCAGATTTGGTCATTAAATATTCCTTGTTACTTTTGGTTGTTTCCGCATTAGGTTCAATTCTATCACTCTATCGAGTAGCGAAGATAGATGCGCTTGATGCAATAGGGAGGGTTTCGTGATGGTAGATAAGTTATTGTTTGAAAACATCAGTAAAATTTATGAAGAAGGCGATGAGAAGGTGACAGCCCTTGATGATATTTCCCTAAATGTAAGGTCGGGGGAATTCGTTGCCATCGTGGGACCATCTGGTTCAGGAAAAAGTACGTTCCTTTCCATAGCCGGTGCATTACTTTCACCGAGTAAAGGCCGTTTTCTGCTTGATGAGAAAGATATCACATCATTATCTTCAAAGGAATTGACCCGGGTCCGGCTTGAAAAAATCGGGTTCATTTTTCAATCAGCGAATCTAGTTCCATATCTGAACGTACGTGACCAGCTTCTGCTACTTTCTGAATTGGTTGGCAAGCGGGATAAAAAAGCTGTGATTAAAGCGGATGGTTTGCTTAGCCATCTTGGTCTTGAACATCGGGCAGATCACTTGCCGGAGGCGCTGTCAGGTGGAGAGCGGCAGCGTGTAGCCATCGGCCGATCGCTTATGAATGATCCGGAAATCATTTTAGCCGATGAACCAACCGCAAGCCTTGATACCAGAAGGGGAAGGGCTGTAGTCGAAATGCTTGCGCATGAGGTGAAGTCAAGAAATAAAGCGGCGATCATGGTTACACACGATGAAAGAATGTTAGATTTATGTGATCGGGTGATCCATATCATAGACGGCAAGGTTTATACAAATGGTGATAGGGGAAAACGCGTGAACCTGCATAAGTAGAATGGTTAAAATAAAGAATGGGGCTGCTTTATTCCGGTAAGACAAGGAATATGGCAGCCCTATTTGTTCATGTCTTGAAAAGAAGACAGTCGGTGAGTGGACGAAGCATCTGGAAAAGAAAAAATCTTTGAAGGAATAAGGTGATTTCCATGTTACTATAGAGCAGTGAAATTAACCTATCTTTTCACATTAACCATACTTAAAGGAAGGTAATAACCATGAAAAAGATTTCTTTAGATGTTTTCTTTATAGTAATAGGGGCCTTTATTTTCGCCTTGGCAATAAACCTTTTCGTTATTCCGAATGAACTGGGAGAAGGGGGAGTCACGGGGATAACCATCATTTTATTTTATCTTTTTGAATGGTCGCCTGGGCTTTTAAGCTTGATCATCAATGCTTTCCTGCTCATTGTCGGTTATAAATATTTGTCAAAAATGACCACGATTTATACGATCGTTGCGGTTGCATTCAACTCGTTATTCCTTCATTTAACGGAGAGCTGGAATATATCTTCCGATGAAATTGTCATCAATGCGATTTTTGGCGGTGTGTTTGCCGGTGCAGGAATTGGGATGATCATTCGAGTGGGCGGCACGACTGCCGGTACAACGATCCTGGCCAGAATCACCAATAAGTATTTGGGATGGAGCTTAAGTTATGGACTTCTGTTTTTTGATTTGATCGTTGCGTTCTCATCTTATTTCATCATTGGCGCAGAAGGTCTTATGCTTACAATCCTCATGCTTTATATTGGAACGAAAACGATGGAGTTTATTATAGAGGGCTTGAATCCGAAAAAAGCGATTACCATCATATCAAATGAAGCAGACCAGATTGCAAGTCAAGTAACCGTATTGATGGATCGAGGAGTTACCGTTTTTAGCGGTCATGGATATTACACAAAAGCTTCAAAGGATATTTTGTATATCGTGATTAGCAAGCAGGAGGTACTCAAGCTAAAGAGAATCGTGAAAGCTACCGATAGCAATGCATTTATTGCGATTCACGATGTCCGAGACGTATTCGGTGAAGGGTTCCTCGATATATCGAAGTCCTGAAGGGATCGATTAACTGGCAGGCAAAAGGGTTTTGGAATGTTTCCATTCTGAAACCCTTTTTATATTTTCGAGGGCGGTTAAATGGAGATCGCCTCAGATTTTGTCTGAATGTGTCATGAAATTTTTTGTAAAATAATCTATATATTCATAATTATTTGTTATATCATGTAATTCAGAAGTTTTACATCCTGAGGAGTGCAGCCATTAACAATGGAGGTGTTCAAGGTGATCCTTTTGAAAGTGGATGACAGGAAATTTGGGAAAAGAGATATCAAGTACAGTGTGGTTGATAAGGAAACGAATGAATTGATCATCAGCGGCATATTTGAAGAATTTGGTCAAGCAAGCGATAAATATTATGAATTGAAAGATGAATATGGATCTTCCAATGTGAAGATGGTATTGAAATGATAGAAGGGAGACCACTGGTTTCCCTTCTTTTGGTAGATAATAAACCCGGCCGATTATTTTAATGATTGCATATAGGAATAATTCCTGACTTCCGAATCATATAAATAAGTTATATCATCTTATTTAATCCTTTTTTTGCAAAAATATTCAAAAATATTGAAAAGTGTGGGATTTGGTGGTAATATAAAGCGCATAAATGTAAACGTTTGCAAAGGAACCGTTTGAGGAGGTGGTGTAAAGAGTCAGGATAGTTTGTATATATGATAGATTAAAAGATTTTTATTTTCTTTTTTTATGCAAACGTTTTCTTTAAATTGCATGAATTTTATGAATAAGGGGGAGTCGGTAGGCATGAAGCGTAAAAAATGGTACGGGGGAATCTTTTCTATTTTATTGATATTCAGTGTGATTCTGGCTGGGTGTTCTTCTTCAACGGGCGGGGACGGCGGCTCTAAGGATGATGTGACTCTTGATGTATTTCAATTCAAGGTAGAATTCAAATCGCAATTCGAGGCTTTGGCCAAGCAGTATGAAAAAGAAAACCCAGGTGTGAAAATCAAAATATCGACAGTCGGCGGCGGAAATGATTATAAATCAGCCATTACGGCAAAATTCGCTTCGGGTGAAGAACCAGCCGTTTTTAACATTGGCGGGCCGGTGGATGTCGAACAATATAGAGATAGATTATTAGATTTAAAGGATACGAAAGCGGCAAAAGCTGCCCTTGATGGCACTTTGGATGGTGTGAAAGAGGACGGGCAGATTCTCGGACTTCCATTCAACCAAGAAGGGTACGGCTTGATTTATAACAAGCGTATCTTTAAAGAAGCCGGAATTGACCCTGAACAACTCACAAGCTATTCAGCGCTCGAGGCAGCGGTCAAGAAAATCGATTCACAGAAGGATAAATTGAAGCTTGATGCGGTTTTCGCCTATCCGGTCAAAGAGAAGTGGGTGACAGGTAATCACTTATCCAATGTGTTTTTAGCTCCGGAGTTCGACGGGAATGTATTGGAAGCTAGCAAATCCCCTACTGTTAAATTTACGGATGGCGATAAGTTCAAGCAACTTGTCGATATCCAAAATAAATATTCCGTCCAGCCGACAGCGAGTCTTGATTACTCTCAACAAGTGGAAGAATTGTTCTCGTTGGAAAAGGTTGCAATCATTCAGCAAGGAAACTGGGTGTATAACACCGTGTACGATATGGATCCCGAGCTAGCGGAAAAAGGAATTGGCATCATCCCGATTCCTAATGGTGAAAAAGCTACGGGTATGCCGGTCGGCGTCCCGAACTATTGGGCAGTGAACAAGAAATCCGATGAAAAGGTACAGAAGGAAGCGAAGAAGTTCCTTGATTGGATGTATACATCCGACGAAGGGAAAAAAGCCGTCCTGGAAGATTTCAAATTCATTCCTGCTTATGAAGGATATGACGTGGAAAAGATAGCCGATCCAATTTCTAAGGAAATCTATAAATATTCCCAAGCAGGAAATACGACAGGCTGGGTGTTTAACGGATATCCTGTCGGCTGGAATGATGAACTTGGTGCCAGCGTCCAAAAATACGTAACCGGAAAGCTGACATGGGAAGAATTCGTTAAACAGAACATTGAAAACTGGGAAAAGATCCGTAGTAAATAATGGCTTGAAAATGACCAATCGGCATGAAAGCATGTCGATTGGTTGTTCCTGATTGGATTGCATCCAACCGCTGATTATAAACAAAGCTACCTACATTATTTCTTCTTAAGGAGGTCGGTTCCGTTGAGAAATCGGGATGCCGCATATTGGCTGTTTTTGACACCTGTTCTTGCAGCACTCATATTGGTGGTGATTGTGCCGCTTATCTATGGTTTTTACTATTCCTTTACGAATTGGAACGGCCTTGGAACCCCGGACTTCATCGGGCTCAAGAACTATATTGATTTGTTCACCGATAAAGGGTTCCTGGATACTTTCTGGTTCACCATCAAATTTTCCGTAGCCGCAATCGTGGTCATCAATATCATTGGATTAAGTTTGGCCCTTATCGTGACTTCGAAAATCAAATCAAGCAATATCCTGCGGACCGTTTTCTTTATGCCCAATTTAATTGGCGGCTTGATCCTCGGGTTTATCTGGCAGTTCATATTCATCAAAGTCTTCGGAGCAATCGGTGATTTAACAGGCATAGAAGCATTCAATGGCTGGCTGTCAACGACTGACACCGGGTTTTGGGGCTTGATCATATTAACTTCCTGGCAAATGGCGGGATATATCATGATCATCTATATCGCCTATTTGCAGGCCGTTCCTGAAGACTTGATCGAGGCGGCAAAAATCGATGGTGCCAACACCTTCCAGCGTTTCCGCCATATTACCTTTCCGCTTGTAGCACCGGCATTTACCGTCAGTCTGTTTTTGACGCTGTCCCATTCGTTCAAGATTTATGATCAAAATCTTTCGTTGACGAACGGTGCTCCTTATAATTCAACGGAAATGGTCGCGATGAATATCGTGAAATCGGCCTTCACGGAAAATGACATGGCCTATGCACAGGCAAAAGCGGTTATCTTTTTCGTGATCGTGGCGGTCGTTTCATTGACGCAAGTGTATATCAACAAGAAAAGGGAGGTAGAGCTGTAATGAGGGAAAAATGGAAATTGTGGCTGCTTGGCAGCATTGGCTTCATTTTGGCGATATTATGGCTCACTCCATTTTATTTAATGATTGTGAATGCATTTAAAATGAAGCGTGATATTTTTGCCGATACACTTGGTCTGCCTTCGGCCTGGACATTCGAGAACTTCGTTCAAGCCTTCGAACAGCTGGATTTTCTCCGGACTTTATTCAATTCTTTATTGATATCGGGTGTGAGCGTCGTCATCATCATCATCTTTTCGGCGATGGCAGCTTATGCACTTTCACGAAATAAAAGTAAAATAAGCTCCTTGCTTTTCTTCGTGTTTGTAGCAGCGATGCTGATTCCTTTTCAGTCGGTTATGATACCGCTAGTTGCCCAATTCGGTCAGTTTGGGATGCTGAATAAGGCGGGATTGATTTTCATGTATTTGGGATTTGGCTGCAGTCTTTCCATATTCCTCTATCATGGTACATTGAAGGGAATTCCCATCTCGTTGGATGAAGCGGCAAAAATCGATGGTGCAAACCGTTTTCAAGTTTTCTGGCATATCATCTTTCCACTCTTGAAGCCGATGTCGATAACCGTTGGGATCTTGAATGTCATTTGGATATGGAACGACTACTTGCTGCCTTCCCTTGTAATTGGCGGCGCAGGCTCTGAGACCATTCCGCTAAAATTGTTCTTCTTTTTCGGACAATATACGAAGCAATGGCATCTTGCCCTGGCCGGACTAACATTATCCATCATCCCAGTCATCATTGCGTACTTTTTTGCTCAGAGGCAAATCATTAAAGGGATTGCGGATGGAGCCGTTAAATAACTATTTAAATATAGGGAATATTAAACCATATGCGGTGGACGGGGAGTGTTGATGAAGATGTCTGTAACAATAAAGGACGTCGCCAAAAAAGCGAATGTCGCTCCATCTACGGTATCGCGTGTAATCCATAACAGCCCGGCAATCAGTGAAAAGACAAAGCGTAAAGTACGCAAGGTATTAAAGGAAATGGGTTATCATATGAACGAAAATGCCAGGAATTTGGTCACAAAGTCGACCAAGGCCATCGGCATCGTCATGAAAAGCTCAGCGAAGGAATCACTTTATAATCCATTTTTTCCTGAGGTGATCCGTGGAATCGGGGACTTTTGCAATAAAGAGGGGTTCAGTCTTTCCTTGACAACGGGTGAAACGGAGGATGCCATCTTTGAGGATGTCGTGAAGATGGTGCAAGGCAGAAGAGTGGATGGCATGATTGTTTTATACTCGAAGAAGGATGACAGGGTTGTACCGTATTTGCTGAAACAAGGGTTTCCGTTTGTATTGATAGGAAAGCCAAGTACGAACATGAGCGGCATCACCTTCATAGATAATGATAATGTTCAAGCGGCAATGGAAGTAACTGAGTTTGTCATCGAGCTTGGACATGAGCGGATTGCCTTTTTAGGAGGCAGCCCGGAGTTTGAGGTGATTTCCGACCGCTTGATGGGATTCCAGCAGGCGGTGGAGCAGGCAGGATTGGATGTGCCACCGGATTACATCAAACTCATTCCTTTGAATCGGAACGATGGAATCAAGGCAATTGACGATTTACTGGAATCAAAAGCAACACCGACCGCTTTTTTGGTTACCGATCTTTTGTTGGCGGTTCTTTTGCTCGGAGTGCTAGCTGAAAGGAATATAAAAGTGCCTCAACAGGTCACTGTCGTCTGTTTCAACCATTCCGAATTCATTGAATTCTTAAGTACGCCGCTGACGACGGTTGATATCCATACCTATCAGCTTGGATATGAGGCGGCCAAATGTGTATTCGATTTGATTTCAACTCCGGAAATGATGGAAAAAAACATAAGGATTCCTACCAAAATCATAAAGCGTGAGTCGCATTTTGCAGTCAAAAAGGAAATTAAAAGAAAAATGTAGAAATGTTTTCTCAATTAAAGCTTGATTTTTATTCACTAAAATTTACAATAAAGGTTATCACGAACATTTTTAATAATTCGTACTATTCGATTAAATGAAAGGTGTTCAAATATTGATCAATTGAAACGCAAACGTTTGCGTGAACGAAAATGAGGTATTAGATAATCAAACGAGGCAGGGAGGAGATTATTCATGAGGGTCCTTGTATGGAATGAGTTTCGCCACGAGAAATCCAAGCCTGAAGTCGCTGAAATATATCCTGATGGAATCCACGGCGCAATTGCTGATTTTTTACAAAGTGAACAGATTGAAGTGAGGACTGCCACTCTTGATGAAGCAGAGCATGGGCTGACGGAAGAAGTACTGAATCAAACCGATGTACTTCTTTGGTGGGGGCATGTTGCACATGACGAAGTGCGTGATGAAATCGTTGCAAAGGTCCACAAGCGGGTCCTCGAGGGAATGGGCCTCATTGTTCTCCATTCTGGACACTTTTCAAAGATATTCAAACAATTGATGGGCACGACTTGCGATTTGAAATGGCGTGTGGCTGACGAGAAGGAAAGACTCTGGGTAATTGATCCCAGCCACCCGATCGTTGAAGGGATCGGAGAATATATAGAGCTAGAGAAGGAAGAGATGTACGGGGAGCACTTCGATATTCCAGCACCAGATCAATTATTATTCGTGAGTTGGTTTGAGGGTGGGGAAGTATTCAGGAGCGGCTGCACGTATCAACGGGGAAAAGGGAGGATCTTTTATTTCCGACCAGGCCATGAATCATATCCGACTTACCACAATTCGCAGATACAGCGCGTCATTAAGAATGCCGTCAAATGGGTCAAGCCGGAGTCCGGCATGATGACGAATTATGGAAGGTCCGAACCGTTGGAAACCATCTCAGATAAAGAGCTGAAGTGAAGGAGAGAGCATTATGGGCAAAGTGAAGGTAGGAGTCATTGGATGCGGGAGCATTGCGAAAAATAGGCATTTTCCTGAGTATGAAGCACATCCCCGAACAGAGATCATCGCCGTTTGCGATATTGTGCCAGACAGGGCGAATGCAGCAGCACAAAGGTATGGCGCGCGAGCATATACTGATTATATAGAACTTTTGAAGAATGAGGAAATTGACGTAATCAGTGTATGTACACCGAACTACCTGCATGCACGCATTACCATTGCGGCACTGGAAGCAGGCAAGCATGTGCTTTGTGAAAAACCGATGGCCACTTCATTAGATGACGCGGAAAAAATGAACGAAGCCGCAGCGAAAAGTGGAAAAACCTTAATGATTGGCCATAATCAGCGATTCGTTCCCTCCCATCAAAGAGCAAAACAGCTCATCGAGAGCGGTGAGGTTGGGAAGGTTTATAGCTTCCGGACGGCTTTTGGACATTCCGGTCCAGAGACATGGAGCGTGGACGGGCGAGAAAGCTGGTTTTTTAAAAAAGATCAGGCTGTCATTGGTGCGATGGGAGATTTAGGAGTTCACAAAGCTGATTTATTAAGGTATATCCTTGGAGAAGAATTTGTTGAGGTGGGTGCGTTTGTAGAAACGACAGCCAAGAAAAATACAGACGTCGATGACAGTGCCGCCTGTATCCTGCGGACTGCGAGCGGTATCATTGGGACCCTTACCGCCAGTTGGTCTTATGCGAAGGAGGACAATGCGACAATCATCTATGCGGAGAAAGCCGTATTGCGCCTGGAAGACGATCCGACTTATTCACTGATCATCCATCATGATGATGGAAAGACGGATACCGTCAAATTAGGAAGCATCCAGACGAACGAATCCGAAGGGCAGCATGACTCGGAAGTGATCAGCCATTTCGTTAAATGCGTGGAGGACAATGAGGAGCCCCTAGTCTCGGGAGTGGAAGGATTAAAATCTTTAAAAGTCATTCTTGGCGCGATGGAATCAAATGCAACCCGAAAAATCATCCGCTTATAAAGGGGTTAACGATCATCATGTACAAATTGAAAATGGGTATTATCGGTGCTGGCGGAATTGCCCAAAAAAGGCATATCCCAGCTTTTCAAAAATTTCAAGACAAGGTAGTATTATACGCCATCCATGATATAGACGAATCGAAGGCTAGAGATGTAGCAAGGGAATTTCATATCGAGAAAGTCTTCACCAACTACGAAGAAATGTTTGCAGAGGTCGATGCGGTTACGATTGCAACACCAAACAAATTCCATGCGGAGATTTCGATTGCGGCCCTGCAAGCGGGCGTACATGTGCTCTGCGAAAAACCGATGGCCATTACGACTGAGGAATGCAAGGCTATAACCGAGGCTGCCAATCTATCAGGTAAAGTGCTGTCGACCGCATATCATTACCGTTTCATGAAGGAAGCACAGGCCGCCAAGAAAATGATTCAGGCAGGGGAAATCGGCGAGCCCTATGTAGCGCGTGTACAGGCAATCAGACGGCGCAAAGTCCCTGGCTGGGGAGTATTCACGAGCAAGGAATTGCAAGGCGGGGGAAGCGTGATCGATTATGGTTGCCATTTGCTTGACTTGGCCCTATGGCTCATGGATGATCCAGAACCGATTGAAATCGTGGGCTCGACATATAATTATGTCAGTAAGGGAGTCGATCAGGTCAATCTATGGGGAAATTTCGATGCGTCGGTATTTGAAGTCGATGACCATGCCACGGCGTATATCAAATTTGCCAACGGAGCATCCTTATTATTCGAAACCTCTTGGGCCGCGAATATTCGTGAAGAAGCGACAGTTTTGAGCTTATCCGGAACGCAGGGCGGGCTGGATGTATTCCCGTTAGTCCTGAACCAGGCTAAGCATGGCATGCTTTTAAACAGTGAAGCCGTTTGGATGCCTGGGGAGGATACACCAGACTTGCAACAGGCGGAGAACTTCATCAATAGCTGCTTGGGGCTGGCGGAACCTTTGGTAAAGCCAGCGGAGGCCATGAAAGTTTCAAAAATAATCGAAGCCATATATCAAAGCTCGGCAAGTGGGAAGGTCATGAGCATAAACTAAATAAAAGGTGAGGTGGGGCTTGTGAAGTTAGGAATCTTTACAGTGTTATTTGCTCAAAAATCATTCGAGGATATGCTTGATTATGTGGCGGATTCTGGATTGAAAACAGTCGAAATCGGTACAGGCGGGTATCCAGGGAATATCCACTGTCCCCTCGATGAGCTTTTGGAAAGTGAAGAAAAACGTCAAAAATACTTGGAAGCCATTCAATCAAGAGGATTGTCGATCAGTGCATTCAGCTGTCACGGCAATCCAATCTCACCGGATGAAGCATTCGCTAAAGAAAGTGACGAAACATTGATCAAAACGATTAAGCTTGCATCCTTACTCAACGTCCCTGTCGTCAATACCTTTTCAGGTACTGCTGGTGATCATGAGGGGGCAAAACATCCGAACTGGCCAGTCGCACCTTGGCCGAATGAGTATTCGGAAGTGCTGAAATGGCAGTGGGAGGAAAAACTAATTCCCTACTGGAAAAGAGTTGCAGCCATAGCCGATGAACATCATATTAAGATCGGACTTGAGCTGCATGGCGGATTTCTCGTTCACACACCTCATACCTTGCTAAAACTGCGTGAAGCTACATCAGATGCAATTGGAGCTAACCTAGATCCAAGCCATCTTTGGTGGCAGGGCATCGAGCCGGTCGGCGCCATCAAGATTCTCGGCAAGGCGGGAGCCATCTATCACTTCCATGCCAAAGACACGTACCTGGATCAGGATAACATCAACATGTATGGATTAACCGATATGCAGCCATACGGAAATGTCCAGAGTCGTGCCTGGAATTTCCGCTCGGTAGGATGCGGACACAGCCTGCAAGAATGGTCCGATATCATGAGCGCCCTCCGTACATACGGATACGACTATGTCGTCAGCATCGAGCACGAAGATCCGCTGATGTCAGTCGAAGAAGGGTTCCAACGGGCAGTGACCAATTTGAAAACAGTCCTCATCAATGAAAGCCCCACTGAATTATGGTGGGTATAATACATGATTAAAGCAGCCTCAAGCAGGCTGCTTTATATTTATGTCTGAATGAGCGAAATGATTGAATTGGCGAGTAAAGCGGGCAAACTCGCGAGTAAAGCCCCGAATTAACGAGTAAACCCCAAAGCTCGTGCGTTAACATCCTAAACTCAAGAACAAACGTCCCGAAATCCCAAGAACAAGCAGTAAATTGTGGACTATCATAAGAAAACACCCGATTTAATCTGTGGATACCAAGCTTACGAGTGAAGATACAAATAAAAGATGCCCCATTATTGGGGCATCTCTGCTGTTCATCTTTGCCTAGGTTTATAGTTCAATTCGGTAAATAGATCCTTTAGTTCATCTTCGGTCAGGTCACGCCATTGTCCGAGCGCCAGTCCATCTAAATGGATGTTCATGATTCGGATTCGGTGTAAATCACGGACTTCATAGCCTAAAGCTGAACACATACGGCGGATTTGTCTGTTCAGTCCTTGCATCAAGGTGATGTTGAATGTATATTTGGTCAACTGCTTAACTTTACAAGGAAGTGTCTTCGTATCCAAAATCTCTACACCAGATGACATTTCTTTAACGAATGTAGCGGTAAGCGGCTTATCCACAGTTACGATGTATTCTTTTTCATGTTTGTTCTCTGCACGCAGGATTTCATTTACGATATCTCCGTCATTCGTAAGCAGGATCAGTCCGCTTGAGTCTTTGTCGAGTCGGCCGATATGGAAAATGCGGAGCGGATGGTTGACAAAATCAACAATGTTTCCTTTAATATGTTTTTCCGTCGTACTGGTAATCCCGATCGGCTTATTCAAGGCAATGTAGACATTTTGCTGTTCCACTTTTATCGGTTTGCCGTCCACGCGAACATCATCACCCAGTTGGGCTTGACTGCCGAGCTCAGCTACAGCTCCGTTAATCGTAACGCGGCCCTCGGCTATCCATTTATCTGCGCCTCGTCTCGAGGTAATTCCTGATTCACTAATATATTTATTGATCCTCAACTAAAGCACACCTTTTCATTCGAATTTTCTTCCTTAAAGGATAACGTAAATCATGCTCGATAGACAAGGGCTGATGAGATTTTCCGAGTATTTATTACCCGGTTTTCGTAACAGGGCGATATGACGTTTTCTTTTTACTTGTCAAATAGACAATTAAATATTCATTTTAGCTCTAGCTTGAATCTAATGAAAAAAGCTGCTCAGCCTGAGCTGAACAGCTTTTCCCTATCTGTTAAAATCGCGATCAAGCAAAGATGGCGCTGATTTCGGCTATTTCATCCATCGTTAGCTCGACATCCAATGCCTTCAAGTTGCGTGTCACCTGTTCCGGTTTTTTTGCTCCGGGAATGAGGACATCGATCGAGTGCCGGGTTAAATACCAAGCAAGGACGACGTCGGCGACATCGGCATTCTTTCTGCGTGCGATGGTGCGGACTTCTTCCACTTTTTGCAAGTTGCTTACAAACTCCTGTCCTTGGAAGAGTGGACTTTGTGCGCGTCCATCATCGAATTTTGATTCTTGATTATATTTACCGCCAAGCAGGCCGGAAGCTAAGGGGAAATAGGGAATGAAAGAGATATTGTTTTCAGCTGTATATGGCAGCAAGTCCAGCTCCGCTTCGCGTTTGAATAAGTTATATTCGGATTGCAGGACATCGACATAGCCGTCTTTATTCGCTTCTTTTAATTGCTCGAACGTAAAATTGGAAACGCCGATTGCCTTGATTTTCCCGGCATCCTTCAATTCCTTCAAGGCACCTACCGCTTCATCCTTTGGTGTGCCTTCATCAGGGAAATGGATGTAGAATAAGTCGATATATTCGGTTTGAAGTCTTTTTAAGCTCGAGTCCACGGCATTTTTCAGGAAGGCGGGAGAATTATCTAGGACGACTTTGCCATCGATGAATTTATGGGCTCCTTTAGTGGCAAGGACTACGTTTTCACGTTTGCCCGTCTCTTTAAGAATTTCCCCGATAAGTTCTTCTGATCGCTCAGGACCGTAAATGAAGGCTGTGTCCCAAAAGTTAATTTCCTCTTCAAGTGCCGTTCTTAAGACATCCCTTCCGGTATCCTCGCTTAAATTGGGAAATAGGTTATGTCCGCCAATGGCATTCGTGCCAAGGCCAATCGGATTAACGTACAAATCTGTTTTGCCAATACGGGTTTGCTTCGACATACTGCTTATCATCTCCTTTCACTCATCATAACAAAAAGCCGGTGAAGATTTCCAAAATAAAGCAATGTGAAACGCAAAGAAAATAGTCTATAAAAACGTTCGCAGCCCCATTTATCGTCATGGAGGAGCAGGAAATTAGTCACCAGTTGGCGAACCTTCTTTTATCGGGGATAAAAGGACCTGGAATAACTCCCTATTATCTTTCTAACCGCAACTATATTATAATAGAAGGCAGAACACTAAAGGAGATAACAGTATGTCTGAAAATAAAAAGTTAAGCCTGGCAGATGCGGTCAAACAAAAACTGGCTCAAAAGCAAGCAGGTTCAAGTAAAGATAAATTGGAAACCGGCGTAGTGAAGAAAACGAAACAGCTTAAAAGCCAGTTGACTAAAAAGCCGAATAACCAACGTAAGCGTACAGGGGTATAATCCTATTTCGTCAAGGGACAACGACTGTTCGGAGCTTATTAAAGAGCAGTGACCTTTCATGATGTAGAGGTGCTGCTTTTTTATGTTTTTCATGTGGGAATCATTATTCGTTTTTCAGTGATTTTAGGTCTGATGTCCAGTGGCACATGGATCAGGATCAAATAAAACAAATTTTCTCGAATATGGAAATGACTTCTCTGTAACGGTTTATTAAAATCATTACAATGGCGATCGGTTCTGTTTTAAAATTGTAAGAGTGGTGACATCTTGTTACCATATTGTTTTGTTAAAATAATATTTTAAGGTTTTGAAAATAATTTTCTTAACTAAAGGAACGTATAGAGCTCTTTGCGCGAAAAGCTCCAGGAAGGCTTAAGCAAATCAGTGAACATCCTTTAATTGAAAATATGAAATATATCGGGGGAATAAAGATGGACGAACGTCTAATCGAAAAAAAGTATTATGAAACGATGATCGAGGATGTATCGAAGCATCCGATTCTAGCTTTAGGTGAAATGTTTCTCGTGGAACAAAAAAAGGAAAGAGCGGACTTAACCGCCATTCGATATGCACAAGGAGAAGTATACTTTCAGCACCATGACTATGAAGCTGCCATTTTCAAATGGGAAAACATTGAAGGTGAACTGGGATCGTGGGCGAAGAAGAATATAGCTGATGCATATTTTGAACTGGAAATGTATTCAACGGCAGAAGATATCTATAAATCCGTCGATACCGCTGAAGCGGTGTTGAAAACGGAGGTTCTGTTGCAATTGTTTTCCCTTTACATAGTGGAATCAAGAAATGACCTGGCGTCAAAAGTCGTGAAGGAAGCCGTAGAGTTTCAACCGGATTACCCGAATGTCACGGAAATCGCACGCGCCTTTTTTGAAGAACAAAAGGATTGGAACAGTGCTGTCGTTCTAGCTTCGGACGAAAGTATCCGTACACAATCGATGAGCTGGTTCGATGTACTGAAAACATATATCCAGCAGGGTGTCGCTCAATCTGTTGCCCCGGATTATTTTTCAACGGTACTAGGTTCGCTATATGCGCTCGACCAGGATCGTTTCGAAAAGATGACGGTTGTCCTTTGGAAAAATTATAAATATACCGACTTCTATTTCGAATGGCTAAAAGTGATCAATAACTTGATAGATACGATTGAATTAAGCCAAGGAGATGTCTGGGAAGAGCTTACAGCCCTATACCGAGATGCTTATGCAGGGCTGTTGGAAGGAACGCATTTGATCAAGGATCTGAGTCCTGTCGTGCCAAGACTGCTGGAAAACTGGTTGAAAATCGCAGATGGGGAGCTTTCGTTGTTTGCAGCAGCCTCCGCGTTGTCCTGGAATGAAATTTTCCCTGATACGATTAATGCGCTAGTCATTCAGGACGCAGAAAGCCTGTTGGCGAAGTCCCCTAAATTGGGTGGCGGGCTCGAAGCGGGTGAAAGACTGTTCCATTCGATTATCCAATGGGCTGAAGAGAACGATTTAAAGGTTGGCAACAAGCTGAAGTGGATGGTCGAGGGGCTTAATGATACCGGCAACTTCAATCTCCTGCTTGTGGGGAGTGCAGGCAATGGCAAGACATCCTTCATCCAGTCCATTGTCGGCGAAAGTATAGCCGCCGAAGATCATTCTTCCTTGGTCAGTGTTAAAGACGGGGATGATTTGGAAATCCTCGAAATCACCGACACGGAGCGCAAGGCTGTTTTGGAACTAACGGATTTGGATGAAACTCGCCGTCAGCGCGGGACGATTGTCGATGTTACTCTTATTAGTGATTATCTGAAGAATAATCGCTTGCGCCTCTTGGATACACCAGGATTCAATGGGGAAAAAAGCGTGGAATCGGATTTCCAGGGCTACTTGCATGGCAGTGATGGCCTATTGTTCGTCCTTGATGCCCGTGCCCCTTTCACAGGCAGTGAGCGGGATCTGTTATTGGAGATTCAAAAACTGGCTCCAAAGCTGCCGATCCATTTCTTATTGAATAAGATGGATACGATCTACAGCGATCAAGTGGCAGTGCGGATGGAAGACGAAACGTGGGATAAGGTGAATGCATATTTCCCGCATGCGAAAGTATTTGCTTTCTCCAAGCTATATGATAGCAAGCAGCAGTTGAAGGACCTTTCAGCATTCCTTCAAACGAATTACCATGATGGTAATTGGATGGAGAGAAGATCTGAAAAAATTCTTGCCTTCATTCGCAAAACATTATCTTACCTGTTAGAAAAACGAGCGGCCAACGAGCGGAAATGCGAGCATTCCATATCTTGGAATGAACAGATGGAGGTCAAGCTTAATGGTGCCGTCAACCAGCTGGGAGATTTGGAAAAAGAAAAAAGTGAAAATATCATCAGGGCATACCGTTTGCTCAAGGATGAAGTGAAAAATCAGCTTTCTTCTAAAATTCCCGAATTACTGAGGGACTGTTCCAAATCGTTAACGGAAAGCAGTGATTTCAGTCAGGTTCATATTGAGTTAAATCAGGAAATGAATGATCGGATCCAAGCCCTCATATCTGATAAAATCATGCCTCAATATTACCGTTCGCTGCAAGATTGGATTGCCAGTTCCCAAATGGAATTCACACAAAGCCAACAGTTTATGGATGAGATGAGTTCGGGGTTCAATGAATTGTACAAAGAAGAACGGATCATGCTTGCCGGGGACTTCAGGGTACTGGATGACTGGCGCCGTGATGCGGATCGGATGACTAGCAGCATCCGCATTGAAAACGTCAATATTTTATTGCGCAGGACACCATCGCAGCTGCTGCTTAAAGGCGCAGGAAAACTATTTGGGGCGATTCCGCAAAATAAAGCCAATATGTACAACCGTTATAAGAAATACTTGGAAGGCGAAGATTATCAGGATGTAGCGGAGATGATCACGGAACGCTTCCTGACCCAATTCGGCCTGTTTGAAAAATCCTTGGATCGGGACATCTCACTTTTCTATCGCAGTTCATTTGCCTTACTGCAAAAAACGATAGAGCAAACGCAGACTGAAATTAAAGACTACCAGGCAGCATTGGAGCATATGAAGGAAAATCCGGAAGTGTACCGTGACCCTATCACGCTGTTCGAAGTGAAATTGCGCCAGCTGGAGAAGCTTGAAAAAATCGAGAAAAAGCGTCTAGCTCAACTGCAAAGAAAATAAATAGTCACGACGAACATTTTAAATATTCAAAAATCTATTGACTTTACGACTATATCCCTATAAAGTGGTAATTACGAAAAACGTAACACATTATATTCTCTTATCAAGAGTGGCGGAGGGACTGGCCCTAAGATGCCCAGCAACCGTTCCATTAGGAATTGGTGCTAAATCCTGCAAAACAGAAATGTTTTGACAGATAAGAGAGGGACAAGTCCGCAAACAGCTGATTAAACCTCTCTATTACTAGAGAGGTTTTTATTTTAGGATTTACACCAACTTAACGGATAAGAATAATAAAATGACATGGAGGAAACAGGATGAGAAAGACCATTAAAGCTACATTCATTACAGCTATCGCTTCTGCTTTGCTTTTAACAGGTTGCTCTTCAGGACAGAGTTCAACAGAGACGAAGAAAGAAGAAAAGGTATCGTTTGAAAATGTTCCGGAAAGATTTGCCGATGGGCAGGGAGCGAAGATCAAAGTAATCCGTAAAATTGGCGGGGATGATCATACGGCCCAGTATCTGGCCGGAGCGAAGGAAGAAGGAGAATCCCTGGGGTTTCAAGTGGATACATATACAGCAAATGGTGATACGGCTAAATTCCATGATGCCATAGCCCAGGCTATGCAACAAGATTATGACGGCTATATCATCTCCCATGGTGATGATGCAGCAACAGTCAATGACGTTCAAAAGCTGGTGGATGCAGGAAAAAGCGTGGTCACCTTCGATTCGATAAACGACCTGTCCAAGATAGAAGGTGTGACATTAACTTCACAGGACGATGAAGCGTTGGCAGCACTTGCTTTGGATAAATTGATAGAAGAGCAGAAGGGTAAAGCGGCAATCGCTTATCTGTGGGTGGATGGTTTTCCCCCGATGGTAAGAAGAAATGCCGTCTATCAGAAAAAATTGAAAGAGAATCCTGGTATAAAAGAAGTCGAAAGGTTCGGGGTGGCATCTGCTGATACATCTGTTCAGACACAGAATGCAGTCGCCGCAATGCTGAACAAATATCCTAAAGGTGAATTGGATGCCATTTTTGCAACGTGGGATGCTTTTGCTATCGGAGCGGCACGGGCGATAAAAGAAGCTGGCCGTGAAGAGGTGAAGATATACGGAATTGACGTATCGAACGCAGATCTTCAGGAAATCCACTCTGCTGATAGCTCGTGGGCTTACACGGCAGCAGTCGATCCGAAGTTGATCGGTGCAGTGAATATGAGGATATTGGCAAAAAAATTAGCTGGAGAGGATACGCCGCAAACATATGATTTAAAGGCTTCACTTATTTCACAAAAGCAAATCCAGGCTTCAAAAGAAGCGGTAAACATGACAAACCTATCTGGGATTGTTAATGGCTGGGGCGAATCAAGCGAATTTGAAGAAGATTGGATGAAAGTCTTGAAAGCTCACTATAAAAAATAAAAAGAGGCACTCTCTTTCCTAGGAAGGGGGGTGTCTGTTCAGGTAGGGGGTATGAACATGGGCACACGAGTGGATATGAAGGGCATTTCGATTGAATTTCCCGGAGTGAAGGCTCTTAGTGATGTTGATTTTTCAGTACGGACAGGGACGGCTCATGCATTGGTCGGCGCAAACGGGGCAGGAAAATCCACGTTAATGAAAGTTTTATCTGGGGCACATGTTCATTATTCAGGTGACATTTATCTGGATGGGATAAAGCGGCAAATCCGTTCGCCAAAGGAGGCTCAGGGACATGGCATTCAGATCGTTTATCAGGAGGTGGATACGTCACTCATCCCATACTTAACCGTTGGTGAAAATGTAATGCTGAATGAAATGGTCCAAAACATGGGCCAGAAACAGCTGGTAAAATGGAAAAATCTGCATAATGCGGCCGCGCAGATACTTCAAGATATGAACATTCATGTTTCATCGAAACAACTGGTAAAAGATCTTACCTTGGCCCAAAAACAGATGGTTTTAATAGCAAGGGCCGTTTCGACTGAATGCAAATTCTTGATTCTCGATGAACCGACTGCTCCGTTAAGCCATAGGGAGACGACAGAACTTTTTCGAATTGTAAATGAATTGAAGCAAAAGGATGTAGGAATCATATTCATCTCCCATCGTCTCCCTGAGATCTTTGAGATTTGTGAGGATATTACGATCATGAGGAACGGAGAGCATGTCACATGTCGTAAAACGGGGGATATCAACCAGAAAGATGTGGTTGAGCTCATGCTGGGAAAAACGATGGATGAACAGTTCCCTGAAGTGAATGCAGCAATTGGTGACATCGTTTTGGAAGTGAAGGGATTATCAGATGCAGGGAAGATCAAGGATGTGAACCTGCATTTGAAGGCAGGAGAAATAATTGGCTTGGCAGGGTTGGTCGGGGCTGGGAAAACGGAGCTGTGTAAAGTCCTTTTTGGGCATACTTCCATTCGTGTTGGCGAAGTGATCCTGAATGGCAGAAGGCTTTCCTTGAAAACACCGCATGATGCCGTAAAAAACGGTTTGGCACTTGTACCGGAGGAACGCAGGAAAGAGGGGGTCCTCGTTCAGGAATCGGTGACGTCGAACCTGACTGCAGCCAGTCTTGGTGAATTTAGCAGCACGTTAAGTTTCCTCAATCGAAAGGCGGAAAAGGAAAAAGCGACGGAGATGATCGCTAGTCTCGGCATTAAAACGCCATCGGGTGAAGCAAGGGTCGAGCATCTCTCAGGCGGCAATCAGCAAAAGGTCGCCATAGGAAAATGGCTTATAGCCGATGCGGATGTATACATATTCGATGAACCGACAAAAGGTGTCGATGTTGGTGCCAAAAAGGATATATTCCACTTGATTGCGAAGCTTGCCAGAAATGGGAAAGCAATAATATATGCATCCTCCGAGCTTTCCGAAATCATAGGGATTACGAATCGGACATATGTGTTATACGATGGAAGCACAGTAATCGAACTAAAAACCAATAAAACCAATGAAGAAGAACTACTATACTATTCAACAGGAGGAGAATAGGATGAGCACAACCGTTCCTGTTACAGCCAATGTGAAAAAGCGAAAGTTGGAGCTGTTCGAATTTTTCTATAAATACGGCACGATACTGACCATTATCCTTTTAGTTGGGGTCTTCGCCGCTACCAACCCATCTTTCATTCAGACCACCAATCTAATTAATATCCTTCGTTCGATTTCAATCGTGACGATCATTGCCATCGGCATAACGATATCTTTAACGGTGGATGGATTCGACCTTTCCGTCGGTTCTGTCGCTTCAATGGCCAATGCCATCGTCATTTCCATGTTTGTCTGGTTTTCACAGGATACCTTGATTGCCATATTGGCTGCAATCGGGGCCTCACTTGTCGTGGGGGCATTGAATTCTTTCATGATTGTTAAATTGAGAATCCCTGACATGCTGATGACATTGGCTACGATGTTCATTATTCAGGGCATTGCCCTTACCTATACAAAAGGGGCGACGGTTTCGCAAAATATGGTCATGCCTGATGGGACGTTCGCGACAGGGCTTATCAGCCCGCTTTTCGCCAAAATCGGCCAAGTGCCATGGATCATCGGGATCATGGCAGTCATAGTGGTGGCCACGCATATCTTTTTGACGTATACGAAGCACGGTCGTTATATGTACATAATCGGAGGAAATAAGGAAGCGGCGAGACTCTCCGGGATATCGGTCAATAAATATAAGGTGCTGGCCTATCTCCTATCCGCTTTATTTGCTGCCATCGGGGGAATTGTCCTTGCTTCAAGGGTCATGACGTCTGAAATTAATTCAGGGTCGCCATATTTAATGGATGCAGTTGCTGCAGCCTTCATAGGTTCCTCTGTTTTGGGGGCAGGTAAACCGAATGCCTTTGGAACCTTTGTAGGAGCCGTCCTGATCGGAATCCTTCAAAATGGGCTGATCATGATGTCTGTGCCTTATTATGCGATGGATATTGTCAAAGGAACAGTGCTGGCCCTTGCGCTAGCAATTACGTACTACAAACAAAAACAGTAGAATGAATGATCATGGTTCAGGCCCTCTTGTGATCGTGAACAAGGGGGCGGATTCATTTCAGCATAATAATAGAATATCCATCACTTTTATCTAAGGTGGGATTTATAATCCGACATAGAAGCAATAATTCGGCCTAATATGCAATAATTCGACCCAATCAGCAATTAATTCGTCCCAATATGCAATAATTCGTCCCAATCAGCAATTAATTCGGCCAACAAGCGTCTGATCAATTGTCGATACAGTTAGGAAGGATGTTTGAAAGCTGGGCGCTCTAACGATGTTCATATTTCACGAGCGAATGGGTAGGGGGTGTTACTATAAAAAACAGAACCCATTGGATGTCAGGTTCTGTCGATGGTTTTATTTGAAATTCCTCACTTCCTGATCGCCCTCGAATTTATTATCCTTCAATATGCCGATTTCCTCTATATGCTTGCGGGCATTTTCATCTCCTAATTGATAAATGATGGCATATAGTTTTTTCATGGCTGCATCGTATTTATCATTTGCTCGGTCATGGTGATAGAGGAGATAGGGCACATGTGAACGGGCATATGACTCCAGATCATTTGTGTGGTGCTCCTCCAAGCATAGTTTCAACTCCGCCAATTCCTCATCCGTTGCGTGTATCGTGAAGCTTGGATTTTCTTCGAGTTTCTGTCCGAGTACATCGCCACTGACCAAATCGACGTGATAAGTCTGTTTTTTTTGCATCATTGTGCTGATCATCCTTTCAATCGTTTATCTATGATGTACCACTATTTGTAAAAGATAATCATGAAACAAAAGGTTTTCATGAAAAAAATCTTACAAAATAAAGAAATCTTATCGTGATCAATCGTTTAAAATAGATTTATAGATTAGAAAAATGGGGAGTGATACGGTGAAGAGCTCATTCGTGATCATTGTCTTGATAACAATGATTGCTTCCGGATGCGTAACAAGGAATTTCGATTCGAATATGGATTTGGGGAAAAGTCATTTGCATGAGGAAAATTATTTAGAGGCACACGAGGCATTTGAATTAGCCTATAAAGAAGCGAAAACGTCGAAAGCAAAAGAGTTGATGGATCTTTCCGGCTTTCTTGCAGCTGGAATGAAGAAATATGATGAACAGGATTTTAAGTCGGCCCAAGTTGAATTTAATGATGCATCCGCCTATAAAGCAAAATCGGGCGAGGGGAAGCTCCTGGTTTCAAAGGCAACGGAGATGACCTCCGTATCTCAATCCGCCAGTATTGAACCAGGTGAAGGAAATGTTGAAAGTAACACTGCCGAGGAGTCTGATGACCCCAATTCAGGCTCGTTAAAATCCAGTCCGGAGAAGCAGGGTGAACCAGTGAAGGACAAACCGCTGAGTGAACATGAGGCAGAAAAGCTTGTAAGAGCATACGTGGAGATGGAAAAATTCCCGCATTTACAAATCGAATATGCTCGGGAGGATAAAAGGGGAAATTATATTTTCCAGGTTTTCGAAGCTGATCAAAAAAGCAAGGGGAGCGGTCACGGGGCGACTTGGGGCTGGTATGGCGTGAATGCGGAGACGAAAGAGGTATTTGAAGTCATGTAAGAAGCCAAGAGCAGGGAGCCCGGATACCGCCTTTCATATTGCACCCTTCGATTAATATAGCTAAAGAATTACAAGTTTTTTGGAAAAAGATTGATTTCTTAAGAATTTTTTAATAATCCCCGTTTAATATAGTATCCATCAAAGGAATTCCTAGGAGGGATTATGATGGAGAATTATAATGGCAATGAGCAAGTCCAGGTGAAGGAAGAACGAAAAAAGGGGAAATCGCTTTGGATGACTAGTCTTGTTTCCGGCACGGTTGCTTCCGTGGTTACATCTTCTGTATTTATATTTGGCGGCGATTTCATAGATCAAGAAAAAAATTCAGTGGCTGATTCAGCCCAGACGGCAAGTGTTACGCAAACGGAAAAGGATGGTGGCGCCACTCCGCAAAAGCTGTCGGCAAGCACCGATTCAAAGGATCGGGCAAATATGGTTGAGTCGGCATCGAAATCGATTGTAGGGGTCGTGAATTTACAGGAAACACAAAACCAAAACCCGTTCCAGCAACAAAGCACGGAAAGTGAAAAGGTCGAGACAGGAACCGGATCAGGGGTCATCTACAAAAAAGACAATGGAAAGGCCTATATCATTACGAACAATCATGTCATTGAAGGCGCCAAGGAGGTCGAAATTTCCTTGTATGACGGACAAAAGGCAACAGCAGCCGTTGTAGGCGCCGATGCTTTGACCGATTTGGCGGTTTTGACCATCGATGCTTCGAAGGCACCGGATGGCATCAAGTTTGGAAATTCGGATAGCATGCGTCCAGGTGAAGAGGTGCTGGCCATCGGAAATCCACTGGGACTTGATTTTTCACGTTCGGTAACACAGGGAATCGTCAGTGCGACGGGGCGCTCCATATCAGTCGATACATCGGATGGAGCTTGGACACTGGATGTCATTCAAACGGATGCTGCGATAAATCCTGGAAATAGCGGAGGGGCATTGATCAACACGGCTGGTGAGGTTATCGGTATAAACAGTTTGAAGATATCCGAAAGTGGCGTGGAAGGCTTGGGATTTGCGATACCAAGCAATGATGTGATCCCGATCGTGACGGAATTGATCGAAAAGGGTAAAATCACGCGCCCATACTTGGGTGTCAGCTTGGCCAGTATCGAAGAGCTGCCGCAGTATTATCTTCAAGATGTACCTGAGGCTGCAAAAACAGGGGTAATGATCACGAGTATAGAAGCAGGTTCGGCTGCTGATAAGGGAGGACTTAAGCAACAGGATATTATCATGGAACTTGACGGAACGAAAATCAGTACAGCTGCAGAATTGAGGAAATACTTATATACCGATAAAAAGATCGGCGATAAAGTGAAGGTTAAAGTGTATCGTGGTAAAGCAGAGAAAACGGTAACGATTACTTTGCAAAAGTCATAGTAAGAGATGGGGGCCCCTGAAGCAATTCAGGGGTCCTTTATTGATAAGATGAGCCATCCTGATAGTTGGTGTATAGAATGGGAGGATTCAGGAAAAAATAATAGTGTATATTTCCTGTTTTGCAGAAATTCCCATCTAGTCATGAATGCCTAAAGGCAAGCAGTGGCTTCATCTGCTTGTCAAGAATTTATACTGTTTATATGTTGAAAAATAGAAAATATTTGACAAATTTGTGAATTGTAATAAAATAGAAAGAAAGGGGATGAAATTATGGAAGCTAATCAGAAGATGTTGGATGCAGTGAGATGGGTATCGGGCACAGGTTGTGTAATCGGAATTTTCATTTTTTGTTTAAGTTTTTTTGTAAGCGATTACAATAGAGATTACATACTAACCGCTGTTGGTATGGCCATCACATTAAGCGCAGCTGCCATTTTTCTAGTTGGTATATTTTTTGTCCTGACCGAAGAAATGGTGATGAATACACATAAGGGTGAAAGAGTTGAACCGGAGACGACCAAGATCATCAAAATAAAAACAAAAGCGAAAACAAAAAGAAGAAGGGTGTCAATATGACACCCTTCTTTTTAAGCTATTATTGGTAGCCCCAAACCATTGTAAGCAGTGTACCGAATATGGTAACTAATGCAATGAATAGAGCGTAGTAAACGTTTGTGTAGATGGCTTTCTTATCCTCGGATTCACCAGCATGCATGAACATGACCAGCTGAACGCCGGCTTGCATGAATGCAGTCACTAAAAGGACGATCATACCCGTTTTGAAAGAAAGTTCATATACAACTACACCAAGAGCAACGGCTGTAAGAACCATGGAGAATATGAATCCCATAACATGTCCACGTGGGAATAGCTGTTTCATATTCATATTACATCATTCCTTTCAGATAGACGAAGCTGAAAATGAAGATCCAAACAACGTCTAGGAAATGCCAGTATAGAGAGTAGATGAACGCTTTGTTCGTAGTTTCCGGTGTCAAACCGCGCTTCTTGACTTGAAGTACGATGAATGTTCCCCAGAATAAACCGAGCGTTACGTGAGCTCCATGCGTTCCAAGCAATGTCAACAAAATGGATGTGAACGCACTTACTTGCAGTCCTGCACCGATATGAACATAGTGCTTGAACTCAAAGATCTCAGTGCCAAGGAATCCTGCTCCAAGAGCAAGAGTGATGATGAAAAATACCATCATTGCATTCTTGCTGCCATGGCGCATTGCATTGATTCCAAGACCGATGGTGAAACTACTAGTCAATAGCAGGATCGTTTCAATTAGTACTGGTGTAACCTCGAAGATATCTCCACCAATAGGGCCATTTCCAGTCCTGTTAACTAGTGTGAAGTACGTTGCAAAAAGTGTTGCGAAAAGCGCGATTTCAGCTCCAAGGAAAATCCAGAAACCTAAAATCTTTAATCGATTTTCTTCTGTACTATATTCAAGTGGCAGCGAGTTATCTATTTTCATGCGTTAGCACCTCGCAATTTTTTTTCTGTTTCTTCTATCTCTTCAACGGAGATGTGATGACCGTGATCTTTTTCAAATGAACGGTGGGCCATGCAAGCAAAGATTCCAAGTGTCGAAATGATAGCGAAGATCCACATGCTGAATACCATTGCAAATCCCCATACGAAGAAGATGATACCCAGTACGAACGGAACGCCGCTGTTGTTAGGCATGTGGATTTCTTTGTACTTGCCTTTGAATAATGCGGGACCATTATTTTTTGAATCCCAGAATGCTTGTGAAGAATCAACTTCAGGTACGATAGCGAAGTTGTATTCTGGAACTGGACTGTGAGTAGCCCACTCCAATGAACGTGCATTCCAAGGATCGCTTGTAATATTTCTTGGTGCATAACGAGTGCTCCAGTAAATGTTGTACACAAGGAATGCGAAACCAATCAATAAACCAAGTGCACCGACGAATGAAAGCAGGTTCAATGGACCATATCCTGTTGCTTCTGAATATGTGTACATACGACGTGCTTGACCATCCAGCCCTGTGATGAACATAGGGAAGAATGTTACGTTAAATCCGACTACGATGAACCAGAAAGCCCATTTCCCAATTCTTTCGCTCAATTGGAAGTTGAAGATTTTTGGCCACCAGTACGTAAACCCAGCAAGTACGGCAAACACTGTACCCGGAATCAATACGTAGTGGAAATGCGCCACCAAGAACATGGTGTTGTGGTATTGGTAATCGGCACTTGCCATTGCAAGCATGACTCCCGTTACCCCACCGATCGTGAAGATCGGAATGAAAGCTAATGAGTAAAGCATTGGAACGGTAAATTCGATTTTCCCTCTCCAAAGCGTGAATAACCAGTTAAAGATCTTGATTCCCGTCGGAACGGCAATCGCCATCGTTGTAATCGAGAAGATCCCGTTAACCATCGCACCGTGACCCATCGTGAAGAAATGGTGAGCCCATACAACGAATGATAGAACGGAAATGGCAACCATAGAGACAACCATTGATTTATAACCATAAAGGTTACGACGTGCAAATGTAGAAATGATCTCACTGTATATACCGAAGGCAGGCAAGATAACGATATATACCTCAGGGTGTCCCCAAATCCAGAACAAGTTAGCCCAGAGCATATCCGATCCGCCGTTAGCCATTGTAAAGAAATTGGTTCCAAACAGACGGTCCATTGTCATTAACGCTAGTGCCACTGTCAAAACAGGGAAAGCGAAGACGATGATAAGGTTCGTGATAAGAATTGACCATGTGAACATCGGCATTTTCATCAATGTCATACCAGGTGCTCTCATTTTCAATATTGTTACGATAAAGTTGATACCAGTCATTAATGTACCGATACCTGCGATTTGAATCGCAATTGCGTAATAGTTCATCCCAACGGATTCACTGAATTCAACACTCGCTAATGGGAAGTAAGCTGTCCAACCTGCATCAGGAGAACCACCGACTACGAACGAGATGTTGAATAACATCGCTCCCCAAAAGAACAACCAGAAAGATACTGCGTTCAAACGAGGGAAGGCTACGTCACGAGCTCCAATTTGTAGAGGAGTGACGATATTCATTAAACCGATAATGAATGGCATGGCCATGAACAGGATCATAACGACCCCGTGTGTTGTGAAAATCTCATTGTAATGCTGTCCATCCAACAATCCATTATCAGGTATTGCTGTTTGAGCACGCATCAATATTGCGTCGGCTCCACCACGGAAAAGCATAAGTAGTGCAGCGAGAATGTACATGATACCAATACGTTTATGGTCAACCGTTGTGAACCACTCGCGCCATAGGTAGCCCCACTTTTTAAAATAGGTTACGCCTACTAGTATTGCTAGTACTGTAACCGCGATTGCGATCTGTGAACCGACAATCATAGGGGAGCTGTGTGGTACGGCAAATCTATCAAAGTAATCCATACTCTTTGTGACTCCTTTCGAAAAGTTATTCTAAATAACTGCTTGTGATTTTAAATCTTAATGTTGATGCTCTGTTTCTGCTTCATCTGCTTTTTTTGAATCTTCGTGATCAGAGTGTTCGGAGTGTTCGGATTCACCATTGCCTGAAGCACCGTGATTATGTTCAGGAGCAGGTCTGAAGTCAAGATGTGTTCCGTTAAATGTGTATTGTCCAACGTGACCTGGTTCCAATAGTTTATCAAATTCACTTTCCGTCAATTTCTTAGCGGTACCGTGAATTTCATCTACCCACTTCGTGAATTCTTCTTCAGGCATTGCCTTGACATTGAAAGTATGCTCAGCGAAACCTGAACCACTGAAGTTTGCGTTTCGTCCCATATACTCACCAGGTGTTTCTGCTGCTAAGTGTAAAGTGTTCACCATGTCACTCATCGCATATTTTTGTCCGCCTAGCTGTGGAATCCAGAAGCTTGAGATCGGTCCGTAAGAATAAAGCTTAAATTCGATTGGTCGGTTTGTTGGTAAGAACAAGTAGTTTACTGTTTCGATATCCTCTTCTGGATAACTGAAATGCCACTTCCAATTTGAAGATGCAGCATAAATGATTAATGGTTCTTGATCTTCATATCCTTTTGGTGTAGCCTCGACTTCATTTGTCGAGCGAACACTGACAACTGAAAGGAATATGACGATAAGGATCGGGATGATTGTCCAGATCGCTTCGAGAACGTGACTTCCTTCCACGTGAGGTGGTACATAGTCATCGCTTGACTTGGAAGCGCGGTATTTAAATAACATAATTGCATAGAGAATGACAACGACTAAGACAATAATCAACATCGTCCAAATTGAAATCATGATCACATTAGCTTGGTTTGCTGCTACAGGACCTTTTGGATCCAACACAGCTAATGGGTTATCGCAACCAGTTAGTACAGTCGCGATGGAAAAAATTATAGTTAATAAAGCCCATTTCATTTTCATATAGATACCCCTTTCTTTCTTTATTGGAAATTCTAAATAACAAGTTATTCAGAGTGAGTGTTACATTGTTCACAAACTGACGTCTCTATATTAGTATCATATATGGAAAAAAACAATCAAAAGTGACATATGTCACAAAAAGTTCATGAAGAGATAGTGAAAGAATGGGATATGAGGTTATTAGTTGGATATATAATAAGAAAAGAAGTATAATAGCTTATTAATTTAATACATTTTAAAGGTGTTTTTAAATGAAATTTATTCTCAAAAGAACCGTTCTTGAATTGGTAAAATTTCAATAAAATTACATTAGAATAATATTCCATATGAGGGAGATGAATAAGACGAGGGGGATAAGCGTTTTATTTGTTTTTTAATATAAAAAGACAACGGATCATCAAGCGTATAAATTGAGGAATTTAGCCTAAAAACATAAAAAAAGCAGGTATCTGAAAACGATGCCTGCTTCTTATTATTCACTCCATTGCTTCTGGACTTGATGAAGGGCCTGCTGTAAAATCTGTTCCTGGTTTGCACTAGGATCCGTGAGGACGTTCGTTTGATAGGATTTCCCTTTATAATCAACTTTCACTGTAACTTTTACCATGATTCATCTTTCCTTTCTTGAATGCTTAGTTTAATGGGATGGGTGTACGGTTCTTGTATACCCGGGGGTGAGGATTTATCAAACATTTCGGCGTAACGACGATGTTGCTTAATATTCATAATTATCTGATATATTGTGAAAATTGTCAATATTTTAATGATAGCATGGACATTAAAAGTGAAATTTTAGTGCAGGAAATGGAAAATCATCCTCGGTAAAATGAAAACGGCCTTGCTGTGTTATGGAAGCAAGGCCGTTTCTTTATATTTTAGTTAAGATAATCCCTATCAAGGCTGCCAAAACCCCTGCAATTTGATAGGACTTTAGTTTTTCCTTGAATAAGTAACAACCGGCAAAAACTACGATTAAACAGTTCAAGCTCACCACTGGAAAAATGATGCTGGCAATTCCGGTATTTAAAGCGAAGAAATAACATACATAAGCAATGATGCTCAACAAGCCTACTAGAGAGCCGATTTTCACTTCGTTTAACTTGAGTTTTTCATTCTTCATGCCCGATGCGGCCATCAAATAAAGTGTTCCGCCGCCATACATCGATACCAGGATATCAAGTGAGTTCAAATGAAGGCGCGTGGTCGTTGTCATTAAGATCCCAAGTACACCGAATGAGAATATTGCAAATGATGTATGCATCATCCAGGGGAAATATTGATGATTGCCCTTCGCGTTAGGGGTATACTGAATGACAAGGGTAGCAAGGAGCATACAGGCGATCCCGGTCCACTGCAACGAAGAAATATGCTCATGAAAAATGATCGCAGCACAAAGGATGGGGAAGATGGCATTGGCCGCAATCAACGGTGATGTCAAGCTTGCCGGTCCCTTTTCAAACGCACTGCCCATCTGGATATTCCCGTTAGCATTAAGGATCCCGATAGCAGCTCCAAGCAAGATGGATAGCCAATTTGTGGTCAAACCATCTACGATCCCGCCATACAATAGTGCCATGATGAAGGCCGTAAAGTAAAAGAAAAATTGGATATGTATCTTGGAGTAACCTTTTCCGCTGCTCCACTTGAAAATGCTGTTATTGATACCGAAACATATACTGGTGATGAGTGCAGCAAAAATCCACATTTGTATACTCTCTTCCTTCAATTAGGATATCTTCCTCTCCATTCTAAGCGGAATATGGATAGGAATCAAACTCATTTTACGAGAGCTGGATTGACAGATTGATTTTTTTTTTCTATATTTACTATGGCTATTTCAATATATTTCCCGATAATGGGAGAGGTTCATAGCATCACCCTCTTAAAAAAACTATGGCTTTGATATTTTTCGCGAATCAACCATATCTTTTTAGAGATATGGTTTTTTGTTATATAGAGGCCCATTTTATGAATCTCCCCCGACAAGCGTGGAAGAGGAGGACTTTTTATGTCTGGAAGAAAAGAAGAAGAATTAAAGGAAATAACATTGCTTGGGAATCAAGGAACAAAATATCCATTCGACTACGCTCCAGAAATTCTCGAGTCGTTCGATAACAAACACCCTAACCGGGATTATTTTGTCAAATTCAATTGCCCGGAGTTCACTAGCTTATGCCCGATAACCGGACAGCCGGACTTTGCAACCATATACATCAGCTATATTCCAAGTGTGAAAATGGTCGAGAGCAAGTCCTTGAAGCTGTATTTATTCTCATTCCGTAACCACGGTGATTTCCATGAGGATTGCATGAACATCATCATGAATGACCTAATTGAATTGATGGACCCAAAATATATTGAAGTATGGGGCAAGTTCACACCCCGGGGCGGCATTTCCATCGATCCATACACAAACTACGGAAGGCCAGGGACGAAGTATGAAGAAATGGCGGATTACCGCTTGATGAATCATGACTTATACCCTGAAACCGTGGATAATCGTTAAAAAGGAAGAAATATCAAAAGGGTTTCGAAGGATTTTACTTTCGAAATCCTTTTGAATAGTATTGATTCCCCTTTAAGCAGCCTGCGCATTCATGCTTTTCATCCATATCGAATAACCGCCAATCCTTCTTTTCACTCCGCATTTTATCTGCTTTTCCCTAAATTGCTACCAACTGTGGCGTGTCATCCTTCACTAAGAATCCTTGCTCATTCACACGAACATGAAAATGAATAAGCGGTGCCGGTACCCCTCTGGATAAGTGAGTGCCTGCAGTGGAAGCAACCGTCTAATCACCGCAACACAGACCTATAGGTAAATGGTATTCTATCTTTTTTCAAGCAAAGCTGAATGAAATCCAAGCTCCGGAAATTTAAAAATTGAGAGCGATGGAACGTTTTTTCCTTTCCCTGTCATCATACAGTTTTATGGTCGTATTGTCCTTTTTGAAAATACATTTGTCCTCCTCTAAAGGAATTTGTTCTTGATTGTTTCGTTGAAAAACGTAATAATAGGGAGAGTTAATGTTGACAGAATTTTTATAATAATAGGGGATGTCGAGATGAAGGTTGCGAAGTTTGGCGGAAGTTCACTGGCGTCAGGTGAACAAATCAAGAAGGTATTCGAAATTGTGACAGCTGATCCGGAGCGGAAGTTTGTCGTCGTTTCGGCTCCCGGAAAACGCAATTCCGATGATATAAAGGTGACGGATTTATTGATTGAAGCTGCAAAACAGCAGCTGCGCGGGGATAACGGCGAACCTTTAATCGAAGATGTGGTCGCCCGCTATGGAAACATTGCTAAGGAACTGGATATATCCGAGGAGGTCATCACTGCGATCCGCGAAAATTTACAGGCATTGCTGCATGCAGATCAATCCGAGCCAAAGCGTTACTTGGATGCTTTAAAGGCCAGTGGCGAGGATAATAATGCGAAGCTGATTGCCGCTTATTTTCAAAGGTGCGGTGTCGAGGCGCAATATATCAATCCGAACAAGGCTGGCTTGATCGTATCGGATGAAGATGGGTTTACCCAGGTGCTACCAGAATCGTATGATCGGCTATATAATCTGCATGATGTGCCTGGAATCGTCGTATTTCCAGGGTTTTTCGGATATACGTTAGATGGCGATGTTTTAACGTTTTCAAGAAGCGGCTCGGACATAACGGGCTCGATTCTTGCAAATGGCGTCAAAGCCGACTTGTATGAAAATTTTACCGATGTGGATGCCGTTTATGCGGTTAATCCAAATGTGGTTCCCAATCCGAAGGGGATCAGGGAATTAACCTATCGCGAAATGCGTGAGCTTTCTTATGCCGGTTTCTCGGTATTCCATGATGAAGCGCTCATTCCAGCCTTCCGGGCAGGAATACCCGTTCATATTCAAAATACGAACAACCCAGCGGCACAAGGGACTCGCATTGTGAGTACCCGCGATAATACGAATGGACCGGTCATTGGAATTGCGAGTGACAAGGGATTTTGCAGTATTTATGTCAGTAAATATTTAATGAACCGAGAAGTCGGCTTTGGCCGAAAGCTGCTGCATATCCTTGAAGATTATGGAGTTGCTTATGAGCATATTCCATCGGGAATTGACGATGTGACACTGATTCTGAGACAGGACCAGATGAAGGGCGATTCCGAGAAAAAAATCATTACGCGAATCATGCAAGAGCTGCATGCCGACGAAGTGATTGTGGAGCATAACTTGGCGTTGATCATGGTGGTGGGCGAAGGTATGCGGCATAATGTCGGAACGACGGCAAGAGCCTCGAAAGCGTTGGCGGATGCCAAGGTCAATATCGAAATGATCAACCAAGGTTCTTCGGAGGTAAGCATGATGTTCGGCGTCAAGGAACACAGTGAAGAGATGGCCATCCAGGCATTGTATCACGAGTTTTTTTGATGATTCATATTTAGGGCCCTCTTTAACAAGAGAGGCCTTTTTACTGCTGCCAAACTTTCTTACCGTAAATGAAATGGCGAAGTCTGGAAGATGAAAATTTAGGTCATTGGCTGCGGGATTTTGGATGTCTTGAAGGAGACTTATAGGTTGACTACCCAGGACTATGGCGGTTAGTAAAAGGGAGCATGTAGAAGAGGGATGTGATTTATAAATCGCGAATAATCATAGCGAGTGGGGATATTTCATTTATGTCCTTTATTTTCAGCTATAATTTAGGCATGATTAAGCGAGAGAAAATGAAAGAGGGCGGACGATATGAGTATGTGGTTAATAAATCTTCGGATAGTCATGTTCTTGATGATTAGCTTTTTCTATTACTGGAGGTTGCCTGAATCCGATGCTTCTAGATGGTTTGTCGTAGTGGCGGCTGTAGGTTTTATCCTTAATCATTTTTTGATATTTCATAAGGAATCATTTACTTATAAACTGCGGATCATCTATCTGGATGGAATACTTAGTTTTGGATTCGGTTTTTTGTTTCAGAAGTCCACTCTCTATTTGATCATGGTTGGCGTGGTAACCATTACCTTGTTCATTATTGTCTCAGATTTCAAGAAACTTAAGTTATACTCTCTGATTATAGTCTTACTGTGGCTAATGGTTATGGGCACAACCTATTTTCAATCAGGGAAACTGGACATCATTGATAACTTGTCGAGCATCTCGTTTGTAGCGTTTTCAGCTATCGTTGGTGATTTGATCAGGAAACTTATTGAAGCTAGAGACGTGATGAGTGAACAATTCCTGCAATTGAATGTAGCGCATGAGGAGCTATCAGCGGCCCATCAACAACTGCAATCATACTCGCAAGAAGTTGAGGAAGCGGCTAGAATCAGAGAACGAAATCGAATTGCTCGGGAGATTCATGATACCGTCGGACATAAGATGACGGCTTTATTTGTCCAAATGGAACTTGCGGATGAACTAATCAAATATGACTTGGTTAAAACGAAGGATACGCTGAAAGTTTGCAGGGATTTGGCTCAGGGGGCGTTGGAAGAGGTCCGTTTTTCCGTCCGGGCATTGAAGGTGGAAGAGGAAGCAGCCTTTTTACCAAGTGTACGCAGATTACTTGATGATTTTTACCAATCAACAAGCTTGAGGTCGACTCTTGATTTAAGAGGTGATCCAAGCAACATACCAAGCGCACTTCAGCTAACGATCATTCGGCTGATACAAGAGAGTTTAACGAATGCAAAGCGCCATGGTGATGCATCGATGAGTGCAATCAAGCTTGATTGTTTGCCAGAAAAGGTTTTGATTAATATTGAAGACAACGGTAAAGGTACAAGCGTGATCATTCCTGGGTTTGGATTAAAAAACATGAAAGACCGAATCTTTGAAATGGGTGGCGAGTTATTATACGAAAGTGCAGTGAACCAGGGATTTCGCATATTTGTTGAGTTTCCGCTGATCGAAAAAAAATGGGTTGTAGGAGGGACGTCATGATAACGGTATTGATTGCTGATGATCAATCACTTATACGGGAGGGGTTAGCCGCGCTTTTGAATTTACGTCCTGAACTTGACGTGATTGGGCTTGCGAGCAATGGAATGGAAGCCTATGAAATTTCCTTGGAAAGGGAGCCTGACATTGTTCTCATGGACATCAGGATGCCTGGGATAAATGGTGTCGAAGGTACTAGGTTAATCACATCTCAGCTTCCAAATACGAAAGTGCTGGTGCTGACGACTTTCCAGGATAGCGAGCTCATTTTCTCTGCGCTTGAAGAAGGAGCAAGTGGGTATTTGCTGAAAGATATGTCAGCAGACATGATTTCAAATGCAATCAAGACCGTTCAATCAGGAGGAATGGTACTTCCGCCGGAGGTCACCATTCACATGCTGCAAGAGTTAAAGAGAAATAATGAAACGAAGGTGAACATTCAGCCTGCTGTTCTTCGTGAACTAACAAAGCGGGAGCATGATGTCCTGAGGAATCTTGGCTATGGTAAAAGTAATAAGGAAATTGCAGCTGCCTTGTCAATTACCGAAGGAACCGTGAAAAACCATGTTTCGAATATAATCAGTAAACTGGAATTGCGTGATCGAACTCAGGCAGCCGTCTTTGCCGTTCGGTATCGGATTACCACGTTTTCAGAGTGAAGGAACAATCGCTCAATTTATAGATGACTTTCAGCATAGCTGAAGGTCATTTTTTTTTGAACTTCTACCCTGAGGCAGATGGATTATTTTTAACTTAAACATATGATTAAGAGAAATTGGATAATTAGGAGGAATGAATAGATGCTCGAGGTAAGGGGAATTAAAAAATCATTTGGAAAGAAAGTCGTTGTTGGAGGCGTTTCTTTTTCAGTGGAAAAAGGGGAGTCATTCGGTTTGTTAGGTCCAAACGGAGCTGGAAAGTCTACAACGATTGCAATGTTGTGCGGTTTGTTACCTTATGAGGAGGGCGAAATCCTTATTGATGGGCTTTCTGTGAAAAAGTCACCACGTCATGTAAAAAAGAAAATAGGGATTGTTCCGCAAGAAATTGCTTTGTATCATTCGATGTCAGCGATAGATAATCTTCTTTTCTGGGGAAGGATGTATGGGCTAACCAGGGCAAAGGCCAAGAAAATGGCTGAAGTGGTACTGGAAATCGTCGGACTGAAGGATAGGGCCAAACATAAAATCGAGACGTTTTCCGGTGGAATGAAAAGAAGGATCAATATCGGTGCTGCCTTGATGCATGAGCCGGAACTATTGATCATGGATGAACCGACGGTGGGCATTGATCCCCAATCACGCAATCATATTCTAGAAACGGTAAAAAAGCTGAATGCGGACGGGATGACGGTGATCTACACAAGCCACTATATGGAGGAAGTGGAGTATATATGCGACCGGATATGCATAGTTGATGAAGGGAAAATCATCGCGCTTGGAAGGAAAGAAGAGTTATTTGGTTCGTTAAAGGATGGAGTGGTGATTACTTTGCACGTTAATTCCCTGGAAGGTAATTGGGTCAAGGACCTTGAACAAATAGCGAGTGTAGAAAAGGTTATCGCTAATGCAGAAAAAAATTCATTAGAAATCGTCGGCAATAATCATGCAAATATCGTCTCCGATATTATTTCGTGTGCTGTAAAAGCAAATGTAAAGGTGTCGTCCTTTGAAAGGAAGGAGCCCAACTTAGAGAGTCTTTTTTTACAGTTAACAGGGCGCTCACTGCGTGATTAGGAGGGGAAGAAAATGAAAAGTTTTTTTATAGCATGGAAGGACTTTAAGGTTCGGGCCACTGATAAAAGGGGATTTACGATGATGCTCATCATGCCAATCATTTTAACGATGATCCTTGGAGCAGCGCTGAAAGATATCATGGGCGGAGAAGAAGAATTTCAGCAAACGTCAGTCGGTTTGTACGTGGCAAAAAAAGATCAAATGGCAGAATTATTAAGACGCGATGTATTGGAGAAGACGCAATTCATTACGGTAAAACTTGTAGACAGTGAGGAAAAGCTTAAAAAGATGGTGAAAGCAGGTGATCTAGAGGTAGGTATCTCGATTCCTGCTGATTGGAGTGCCCATCTTGAAGAAGCCGTCCTTTTCACAGATAAAGATAAACAGTTGAAGGCAGCGGTCATCGAGTCGATCATCACTGCTTTTACAGACAGGGTACAGTCGATTTCAACAGCTTCCCAAGCCGTAATGGCAGATTTGGCTACAGCACATAGCAGTTCAGCAAATCGAGGGAATTCCGGGCAGACGACAGAGAATATAATGAAGGCGTTAGCGGGCAGCGGTGAAGAACCTATAGAAATCACCAAGCAATCCATCGGTGTAAAACAGGTATCTTCGATGCAATATTATGCTGCTGCGATGCTTGCGATGTTTTTACTTTATAATGTGACCCTCGGGGCCAAATCTGTCATACAAGAGCATCATACGGAGACCCTTGCACGTTTAAACAGTACACCGATAAGTAAATGGGATATTGTTCTCGGAAAGTTTTTAGGCACTCTTTATTTTGCTTTTATACAGTTTTTGCTTTTTTATATAGTCACTGCAATGTTATTGAAGGTGAACTGGGGTGAAAATCATTGGGAGGTCGTTGCTATCGGGTTTACTTACTCTGTGGCGGTTGCAGGTCTCTCCATGTTATTGGCTGCCTATATTACGCAGGAAAAAACAGCTGATTTAATCAGCGGGATCGGTATCCAGGTTTTTGCGATAATTGGGGGTTCAATGCTGCCCATTCATTCGTTTCCAGACTGGTTTAAGGGCATCGCTGCTTTTGTGCCGAATAATTGGGCGTTAACCAGTTTCCTTGACATCATGTCAGGTGTAGGCTGGGGCGGGCTTCTGCTGCCGTTGTTCGTATTAGGGGCGATTGGTGGCCTGTCATTGCTTATAGGAGCTTGGCGTTTAAGGGGGAGATACGTTTGAAGGTAATTTGGAACATTTGCCGATGGGAAATGCAAAGGATATTCAAAAGGCCTCAGAGCTATTTGGTCATGTTTGCCATGCCTCTTATTTTCACTCTTTTGTTTGGCACCTTTTTTGGAGACGGAGGACAAAACAAGCCGATCATTGCATTAGTGGACAACGATGGCACAGTATTATCAAAGTCATTATACAAAGGGATTCACGAAGATAATTCTTTGTTCAAGTTAGAAAAGAGAACGCACAAACAAGCGCTTCAGGAAATTGAAAAAAATAAAGTGGCGGGAATCATCTTCATCCCGGAAGGATTTGAAGCCGAATTGCATGATGGGCGGGCTCCTGATATCGCATTTCAACATATACCTGAATTCACAACGTATCCAATGGTTACAGGGTTTCTATCAAATAAGCTTTCAAAGCTGAAAATAGAATCGACTGCAGCGGTTGTCTGGAGTGAACAAACTGGAGCACCTTGGCAAGACATGTATGAAAAAATAGCGAAGAATCGAAACAATGAAGGTGTGAAAATCAAAAAGGTCATCATTGAAAAAGGAGCGTCTAATGAACGAAGTGAAGTATCCGGCAATGCTTCCGGCTTCTCGATCATGTTTCTGATGATAACCATGGTGAGTGTGACCAGTACGATATTAGAGGCCAAAAGCAATGGTGTGTGGTACCGGCTGATGTCAACACCCGCATCACGGTTTGATATAGCGGCTGGGTATTTCTTGTCCTTTTTCTTAATCGGTTGGATACAATTTGGTTCATTGATTGTTGCCACGTCCTTCCTTTTTGACGTCAATTGGGGAAATCCATTATCGTTAATAACTCTCGTTTCAGCTATGATGCTGGCGATAGTAGGACTGGGACTCATGATTGCCGGTTTTGCCAAAACGGTGGAGCAGCAATCTGCAGCGGGTAACCTCATCATCATTTCCAGCTGTATGATTGCCGGCGTCTACTGGCCTCTTGAGATAGAACCCGCTTTTATGCAGAAAATGGCTGATTTCCTGCCACAGACCTGGTCGATGAGAGGGCTGAAGGAAATTGCGGCGAATGGTACCTTACCTGTTGATTCTCTTGTTATTTTATTGGCATTTGCGTTCGTTTTTTTAATGGTTGGAATGAGAAAAATGAAGTTTGAGTAATCTGAACGAAAGTCTTTTTATTTATTCCACCGAAATGAAGAAAAAGCCTCCAATTGAATATTGGAGGCTTCAGTTCATTAATCCATAACGGTTAACAGTTGATCGATTTCTTTCCTCGGTCTCGGCGTGGGAACCATATCAGGGTAGCCAACGTGAAGACTTCCGACTATTTTTTCGCCTGGTTTCACCGCTAAAGCATCACGAAATTCCGTGCTATGGATCATGCCATAAGTTTCCCATATCATACCGATGCCTTGTTCCCAGGCAAGTAGGCTGAAATTCTGGATCAAGGCACTTGTAGCTGCATAATCTTCTTCCCGTACCATCGGGTTCGGATTTTCTTCCATGATAACCGCGACAAACATCGGAACACCGCTCAGTTTATTGAATCCACGCTGTCCAGCTTCCTTTTTCTTTTCTGGATCTTTTTCCTTGCCGGCCATGAATGCGCGGGTTGCTTCTGCTAGTTTTAGGCGACTATCCCCATGCACTACGACGAAGCGCCATGGTTGGGTCATTTTATGGTTCGGAGCCCATGTAGACGTTTCCAATAATCCCTGAATGGTATCAATGGGAACAGGGATGTCCTTGAAACGCTTAATGCTGCGCCGTCCTTTTATGATATCTTCTAATTTCATATTCATCCTTCTCCTTCAAAAATCAATATATATGTAAGGTTTATATGTTTTTAAAAAGAAAAAATCCCCGGCTGCCTAATATATGCTTCCAACGTGAATAAATTACTTGAATAAAGAGGGGGCAATATTCTAGTGACATGCATTCGCTAATGAGCATATAATTTTTCTAGGCACAGAGAAAGCCGGGGCGACATTGTAGCTATGTACAACATCAACAGGGTACGATAAGGGAATATCGTAAAAGTTTATCAAATTTCAGAGATCGATAATGAAATTGAAAATCATTATCAATTAGAATTTTCGCTTATTTCCTTTGATTTGTCAATAGTATTTATTAAAAAAAATCAAATTATCTAACAACACTTTAAATCAGTTAAAATCTTTTAATAAATCTGTATAAAAATGTATAATAAGATGATAAAGATGCTTTCTACATATGAAGAATCGAAGGGTGTCATAGATGAAAAAACTGTCCTCATTCCTTAAGCCGTACTGGCTCCTGATCATTCTTGCTTTATTCTTGATGATTGTCGAGCTTGGTGTGGAATTATTACAACCTTTATTTATTGCAAAGATAATTGATGATGGCATTTTACAGAAAGATTTGTCGGTGGTGATTAAATGGGGAGGCATCATGGTCGGCCTTTCCATCTTTTCTTTTTTGGGTGGGATTGTTAATTCCTTTACTGCATCACATGTAAGTCAAAGTTTCGGGCATGATGTTAGGAAAAGTCTATTCAGTAAAATACAGGCGTTTTCTTTTGCTAATCTGAATAATATCCCGACCTCTTCTTTGATTACAAGAATGACGAATGATGTAACCCAGCTTCAAAATACGGTCTTTATGGGATTGCGCATCATGGCGCGGGCACCATTGATCGTAATCGGCGGTGCGATCATGGCCATGACGGTTGATCTTAAGCTATCACTCGTTCTGGTAATATCGATTCCTATTCTTGTTTTCTTCCTGGTATGGGTCATGAAAAGGGCAGCGAAGTTGTTTAAGCTCGTTCAGAAAAAGCTTGATGGTGTCAATAATGTCATGAGGGAAAACCTTACAGGCATGCGCTTGATCAAAGCTTTCCTTCGCAAGGAGCATGAGATTGGACGGTTTGACGGAGCCAATGATGAACTGAAAAGAAAGACAATGACCTCGCTTCGATTAATTGAAACGACCATGCCTGTGTTGATGCTTGTCATGAATGGGGCGATCTTGGTCATTCTCTGGCTTGGAAGCGGATATATTACAACAGGGGATATCCAGGTAGGGGAAGTAGTGGCAATCGTTAACTATGCAACGAGGATCGCTGCCTCACTTTCGGTTTTTTCCTGGCTGATCACTGTCATCTCCCGAGCGAAGGCCTCGGCCGATCGTGTAACGGAAATCTTCGAGACCCCTATAGATATCTACGAAGGAAAAAAGGAAATCAGAAGTGATGGTATCAAGGGTGGAGGCATCAAATTCCTTGATGTATCCTTCCGTTATCCAGGTACTGATAATGCCGTATTGAAGCACTTGAACTTCTCTATTGATCCCGGGGGTTCGCTCGCCATCATGGGAGCGACGGGGTCTGGGAAAACATCTCTGTTCCAGCTGATTCCGAGATTATATGAAGCTGATGGAGGCTCCATCCTTATTGATGAACAGAATGTGAAGGATTTCCCCCTCGATACGCTGCGGAAAAAGATCGGCTATGTGCCACAGGAAGCCTTACTTTTTTCAGGAACGATAAAAAATAACATCGCTTGGGGAAAAGAAGGGGCCACGGATGAAGAAGTCAAGGAAGCGGCGATGCATGCCCAAGTCCATGGGACGGTCATGAAGCTCCCAAAGCAATATGAAACGTTATTAGGGCAAAAAGGAGTGAATCTCTCGGGAGGGCAAAAGCAGCGGCTGTCGATTGCGAGAGCTTTAGTGCGCAAACCGAAGATTCTCCTTCTAGACGATAGTACAAGTGCGTTGGATTTGAAAACGGAAAGCAAGTTGCTTAGCGCTTTAAAATCCTATACATGCACGACAATCATCATTACTCAAAAAATCAGTACAGCGATGGAGGCGGATAAAATCTTATTGCTGGAAAATGGTGAAGTGCTTGCTGAAGGGAAACATGAAGAATTGATTCATACGAGTGAGCTTTATCGGAAAATCGTTCACTCGCAGTTTGGGGAGGAGGGGATTGCGATTGAGCCGAAGAATTTCTCCCAATAAGGCTAAACCGCTCAACTCATGGAGTACGATAAAAAGGATCATCCCTTACTTGGCAACGAATAAAGGTCTTCTACTTTGGGTCCTGTTCATGGTACTGGTAAGCTCGGCACTAGGCTTGCTTGGCCCCTTTCTGGTCGGCAGGGCCATTGATGATTACATTGTCACAAAGGAAAGTGCCGGGCTATTTAGCCTTCTTTTCGGGCTGCTTGGTGTTTATATATTCTATTCCCTATCGATGTGGCTTCAAAATTATTGGATGATCGGCATTGCCCAGGATACGGTCTATGTCATGCGAAACCAATTGTTCAAAAAGCTTCACCAGTTGTCCATTCCTTTTTTTGACCGCCGTCAGCACGGGGAATTGATGAGTAGGGTCACGAATGATATCGAGAATGTCAGTTCCACATTGAATAGCTCTGTCATCCAGATTTTTTCTAGTGTGCTGACACTCATCGGGACAGTCGGGGTCATGCTTTATTTGAGTCCTTTGTTAACTTTGTTGACCTTGATCATCGTCCCGCTCATGTTCTTCGGCTTGAGATGGATAACGAACCGGACCGGGAAGCTTTTTAAGGAGCAACAGAAAAATCTGGGGGAACTGAATGGGTTTATAGAAGAAACGATTTCCGGTCAGCGGATCGTAAAGGCTTTTTCACAGGAAGACAAGGTGATTCGTGATTTTATCACCAGGAGTGAAAACTTGAAGAAGGCAGGATTTTTATCCCAATCGTATTCGGGGTTGATTCCAAAGTTGATGAATTTATTGAACAATTTAAGTTTTACGGTAATAGCCGCAGTCGGAGGGTTTTTGGCGTTGAGCGGGATAGGAACGGTCACCATCGGGGTGATTGTCATCTTTACCGAGTATTCGAGGCAATTCACCCGGCCGCTCAATGATCTGGCTAATCAATTCAATACACTACTATCGGCCGTTGCTGGTGCGGAACGGGTTTTTGCGATTCTGGATGAGAAAGAAGAAGAAGTGGATGAGGTTCAAGCCTCTGAGCTTCGGGATGTCAGTGGTCAGGTTGATTTCGAAGGAGTGTCCTTTTCCTATAATGAAGATGACCAAACGATACATGATGTCAGCTTTCATGCAGAAAAAGGCGAAACCATCGCGCTTGTAGGGCCAACCGGTGCTGGTAAGACGACGATCATTAACCTTTTGGCCCGTTTTTACGAGCCGAACAGCGGCAGGATCTTGATCGACGGGCAGAATATCCAGCAGGTTACGCGGGCAAGTCTCCGAAAGCATATGGGATTCGTTTTACAGGATTCCTTTTTGTTTCAAGGTACGATTCGTGAAAATATCCGCTATGGCCGTTTGGAGGCGGGCGATGAAGAGGTGGAGGAGGCAGCCAAGCTTGCCAATGCCCATTCCTTTATCATGAAGCTTCCGGATGGATACGGGACCATCCTGAGTCAGGATGGCAGTGGGATCAGTCAGGGGCAGCGTCAGCTTTTGTCGATTGCGAGGGCCATTTTAGCCGATCCCATCCTTTTGATCTTGGATGAAGCGACAAGCAGCATAGATACGATCACCGAGCTTAAAATCCAGGAAGCATTACAGCGCTTGATGGAAGGAAGAACGAGCTTCGTCATCGCCCATCGGTTGAATACGATTCAGCAAAGTGACTTGATCCTTGTTCTTGATGAGGGAAGGGTCATTGAAAAGGGGTCACATGAGGAGCTGCTGCGGCAAAGGGGTTTTTACTACAACCTATACCGCAGTTCAATAAAGGAAATTCAGACAGGATGATGTAAGGAATGTGTGCCGATAGGCGCGCATTTTTTGCTTTGTACGTGGAAAACTAACTTGAATAATGAGATTTTTTTATTTGGATCTATCCTAGTGCTCTCTAATTCAATTTCCAAATGCCGGGAGAAAAGGTTTTAGGATTAATCGTTTTCTGCTTGCTTAAATGTATATAATTTGCTAATATAACTGACGAACGTTCGTTAAAATTCGAGGTGAAAGTATTGAAAAGCAACGAAATTAAAGAAGCTGCCCTGAAGTATTTTACGATTCATGGATACGAAGGAGCATCTCTTTCACAAATAGCTGAAGAAGTCGGCATGAGAAAGCAATCCATTTACGCCCATTTCAAAGGGAAGGATGATCTTTTTCTCAATGTTTTGCGTGATGCGAAAGAGACGGAGCTAACGTCCAAACTTCAATATTTCAGTAAAGTCGATTCAAAAGATCCTGAGAAGGATTTATACGGATTTTTACAATTGAGCATCGATCTTTTTCAAAAAAATGAGCATGTAAAGTTTTGGCTGCGCATGTCTTTTTTTCCGCCGGCACATCTGGAAGAAGCGATTTCAGAAGAAGTCATGGATATAGAGGATAAGGTGCAGGTCATCCTTGAAGGGAAATTTCAGGATTGGATCAATGCCGGGATAATCATTGAAGAGGCAGCGATCACGCCTACGTTCGCTTTCTTGGGAGTTGTGGATTCGATTATGCTGGAGCTTGTTTACGGCAATGATGAAAAGCGGCTGAAGGACAAAGTGGCAGCCTCCTGGACAGTGTTTTGGAGAGGTATATCGCCTAAATGATCTACATGAAAAGAGGTGTTACTATATGGTTAAACCAATTAAAGAACAAAAGGCGGTATTGATCATACTGCTAAGCAATATATTCATTGCCTTTCTAGGAATCGGGCTCATCATTCCCGTCATGCCCTCCTTGATGAATATCATGCATTTATCAGGAAGTACGATGGGGTATCTTGTGGCCGTATTTGCGGTTTCACAGCTTATCATGTCCCCGTTCGCAGGTCGTTGGGTCGACCGATATGGCAGAAAGAAAATCATCATTATCGGCTTACTCCTTTTTGGTGTCTCGGAGCTTATTTTCGGTCTAGGCACAGACGTATCCGTATTTTATCTATCAAGGATCTTGGGAGGGATAAGTGCAGCGTTCATCATGCCGGGTGTCACTGCATATGTAGCGGATATTACATCCGTTCAGGAACGTCCAAAAGCGATGGGGTATATTTCCGCCGCCATTAGCTTGGGTTTTATTATAGGACCGGGCATTGGTGGATTCGTGGCGGAATACGGGATACGTTTGCCTTTCTTCCTGGCGGGCATCATTGCTTTTATGGCCTGCCTTACATCGATATTTATTTTAAAAGAGCCGCTGACGAAGGAGCAGCTTGCGGCAGTCTCTGCTGATGCAGGGCAAACGAACTTTGTGGACGATTTTAAAAAATCGCTTAAACCACTTTACTTTATTGCCTTTATCCTAGTCTTTGTATTGGCATTTGGATTATCGGCCTATGAAACTGTCTTTAGTCTATTTTCTGATCATAAATTCGGTTTCACTCCAAAGGATATTGCAATGATCATTACAATAAGCTCGATATTCGGTGTGGTTGTGCAGGTATTCATGTTTGGAAAAATGGTCGACTTCCTCGGCGAAAAGAAACTTATCCAATTATGTTTAATCGTCGGTGCGATATTCGCAGTGGCCTCGACTTTAATCTCCAGTTATATGGCCGTTTTGGTGGTGACGTGCTTCGTCTTCCTGGCATTTGATTTGCTTCGTCCGGCATTGACGACATTTTTATCAAAAGCGGGCGGGAAAGAGCAAGGATTCGTTGCGGGCATGAACTCAACCTACACAAGCTTAGGGAACATTGTCGGACCGGCGATGGGCGGAATGCTTTTTGACATAAACATTAACTATCCCTATCTTTTTGCTGCGGTCATTATGGTCATTGGCCTTGGGATTACAGTCATCTGGAAGGAAAACCGCTTGGCGGAAAGCTTGGCGCAATAATTCGTTTTTCCAAATCGATAAAGACCCGGATGATCGCTATTAAAAGCACAAAGCCCCCTTGTCCATTTCGGAAAGGGGGCTTTGCTACTGAAAACTATCACCAGAACTACTGATAGGCAGGAAAATTGAGGGTGTTCCCAAACCATGAAATAATAGATTGATTGCCTCAAATTCGGTTATATTTCCTTTCAATTCTTTTAAGCTCATCTGAAAGTCCGAATAAGGTGTGTAGTACGGCAGTTTGGATATATAGATTCATATAATTATCATTGCTCTTCTTTTGAAAGGATAAATCGTGCTTTTCATCAATTATTCTAGAGATGCAATCATTGATTTCAGTCCACAATTCTTTCGTGCTTTCTTTCGTTTTTGTCTCCATATTCTCCCACTCCTTTTTTATCATTTTATCCACTCTATTAAATTCTTATACTTATTTTCACTTATTTTCATGCTTCAATTTACGACAAAATATCAGTTATCTATCATTCTTGCGTGTGGGATGACCAGTAAGGATATATCGCCCGGTCCTTATTTTTAGAAAGGTGAATTCGATTTCAGTTATGTGTATTAACTAGTTGATGAAAAAGAGATATATCGACAAAATGATAGTGAATTCATTACAAATTGACTAAATTTATATTGCTAAAAATCCATTTAATAACATATAATTCAGAATATAGATAAAATTCTTTAAATTAAATGGTGGCGGGAGTGTCAGGACCTGATACCAAGTGAAATGAAGATTTTTTATAGTAAATCATTCGTTCCAATGAGAGGAGATGGTAAAAATGAAAGCGCTTAAATCGGTCATTCTTTGGGGGATCATATCCGCTGTAGGGGCAGTGAGTTTTGGCTTCGTCGCTTTAAATCGCGGGGAAAGCATTAATGCCATGTGGATCGTCACTGCAGCACTCTGTGTTTATTCTATTGCCTATCGCTTTTATAGTAAATTCATTGCACAGAAAGTGTTTGAGCTGGATGATGATCGCCAGACCCCAGCAGAGGCTAATAATGATGGAAAGGATTACGTACCTACAAACAAATGGGTTCTGTTTGGTCACCATTTTGCAGCAATTGCTGGGGCCGGGCCGCTTGTAGGCCCCATTCTCGCAGCCCAGATGGGATACTTGCCAGGTACACTCTGGCTTGTAGTCGGAGTTGTATTGGCTGGTGCCGTTCAGGATTTCATCATTCTCTTCGGTTCGATGCGCCGTAACGGTAAATCCTTAGGGGAAATGATCAAAGAGGAAATTGGGCCCGTTACTGGCTTGATAGCGATGATCGGAATCCTTGGCATCATGATCATCTTATTGGCTGTACTTGCCCTCGTTGTCGTAAAGGCACTGGTAGGAAGCCCTTGGGGGATGTTCACGATTGCCTCGACAATACCGATTGCCGTCCTTATGGGCATTTATATGCGCTATATAAGACCGGGGCGTGTCGGTGAAGGTTCCATCTTAGGTATCATCCTATTGATGCTGGCGTTATATTTCGGACGTTTTGTTTCGGAAAGCGCGACATTGGCGCCGATGTTCACGTTCAGTGGGGAAACGATCGCGATCATGTTGATTGTATATGGCTTCGTTGCTTCCGTTTTGCCGGTATGGATGTTATTGGCACCGCGTGATTACTTAAGTACGTTCTTGAAAATCGGTACGATCATCGGACTTGCGCTTGGCATCTTTATCGTCATGCCTAGCCTTGAAATGCCAGCCGTCACCCAATTCATTGATGGAACAGGCCCTGTCTTCTCAGGGAACCTATTTCCATTCCTATTCATTACCATCGCTTGCGGTGCCGTGTCAGGATTCCACGCACTCGTTTCATCAGGTACGACTCCTAAGATGATTGAACGCGAATCCCATTCCCGTCCAATCGGTTACGGGGCGATGCTGACTGAGTCATTTGTTGCCATCATGGCGATGATTGCAGCCTGTGTCCTGACGCCAGGGATTTATTTTGCGATAAACAGTCCAGGTGCGGTTGTCGGAACGGAGCCGGCCCAAGTGGCGGCTACGATATCGGATTGGGGTTTCGTTTTGACACCTGAGATGATCACGGGCCTTGCGGATGATGTTGGGGAAGAGACCATTTTATCCCGTACTGGAGGGGCGCCAACCTTTGCGATCGGGATGGCCCATATCTTCTCGCAAGTGATTGGCGGAGCATCGCTGATGGCGTTTTGGTATCACTTTGCCATTCTGTTCGAGGCGCTGTTCATATTGACGACCATCGATGCAGGAACAAGGGTGGGGCGTTTCATGATCCAAGATATCATCGGAACCTTCTATAGGCCATTTGCCGAAACGAATAAGTGGCTGCCCAATATCATTGCGACGGCCATTTGTGTGCTTGGCTGGGGATATTTCCTTTATCAAGGGGTCATCGATCCGCTTGGAGGGATCAATACACTTTGGCCGTTGTTTGGTATAGCGAATCAGATGCTTGCTGCCATTGCGTTACTGCTCGGCACGACTGTCCTCTTCAAAATGGGGAAAAAAGCATACAGTTGGGTCACTCTTGTCCCAACTACATTCTTATTGATCGTGACCATGACGGCTGGCTGGCAAAAGCTGTTTCACGAAAATCCGGCAATTGGCTTTTTAGCGCATAAGGATAAATTTAAAGCAGCCTATGATAAAGGGGAAATCCTCGCACCTGCAAAAGATTTAGCTGAAATGAAGCAGGTCATCGTCAATGATTATGTCGATGCCGCACTTTGTGCCATTTTCATGATCGTTGTGATCACTGTCCTCATTTCCGCAATAAGGCTGTGGATAAAAGTGCTGAAGAACCAGAAAATAGACTTACATGAATCGCCTTATGTATCGAGAAGGACATCATGAGGGAGGGACGGTCATGTTGAAAAGGCTGGTCAAGATACTCAGCTACAGAAAACAGTTTGTCAGTTTGCTTGTTGGTGTGCCGAGTTATGATACCTATGTGGCACATATGAAGATTCATCACCCGCAAGATCCCGTAAAGACGAGAAAAGAATTTTTCTGTGAAGCGCAAGATGAACGGTATAACGCAAAGGGTGGCAAAGTGTCTAGATGCTGTTAAATAAATATACGATTGGAGGCTCCTCAATTTTGGGGAGCTTTTTGTTTTGGCTTATTGTAGTTAAAAAGGAATCAGGAAAGGATGTAATGGGTTATTGTGTTAAGTAATCTTACATGTTGTTAAAAAAAACGGAAAAACATGTTGAATTGTTAGAAAATTAAGTATATGATAAAAAACATAACATATATTTGTTACATAACATAACATATATAAAAATAAGGGGGAAAAACAATATGCAAATGGCGGATTCGGTTTTTATGTTTTTGGCGACGATGATGGTTTGGCTAATGACACCAGGGATTGCCCTATTTTATGGGGGGATGGTGAAGAGTAAAAATGTCCTGAATACGGCCATGCATAGTTACATGCCTCTGGCTGTCATTTCAATTCTTTGGGTGCTGGTTGGATATTCGTTATCGTTTTCAACAGGTAATGCTCTTCTGGGAGGGCTGGATTGGGTTGGATTAAAGGATGTAGGCTTTGCCCCTGGTCCTTACAGCGAAACGATTCCTCATAGCTTATTCATGTTATTTCAAATGACTTTTGCCGTTTTAACCGTATCGATCATTGCAGGAGGGATTGCCGAACGGATGAAGTTTTCAGCTTTTTTAATTTTTACGATCTTGTGGTCTTTATTGGTATACGCACCCGTTGCTCACTGGGTATGGGGAGGCGGCTGGCTGGCGCAACTAGGTACTTTGGATTTTGCTGGAGGCAACGTTGTTCATATTTCTTCAGGGGTTGCCGGGTTGGTTTTGGCGATCATGTTAGGCAAAAGGAAGGAATCTGGGGACAGTGCGCCGCATAATCTACCGTTAACGTTCCTTGGGGGCTCTTTAATCTGGTTTGGGTGGTACGGTTTTAACGTCGGAAGCGCTTTGACGATCAATGCAGTGGCCATGACGGTATTCGTCAATACAGCCGTTGCTGCAGCTGCGGGCATCATAGGCTGGCTTATCGTTGAGTATATGGCTAATAAAAAGGCGACGTTGCTTGGAGCGGTATCAGGAGCGATTTCCGGGTTGGTTGCCATTACACCTGCATGCGGTTTCGTGACGCCTGCATCGTCCATCATCATAGGAATCGTCGGCGGAGCCGTATGTTTCTGGGGCGTATTTTTCTTGAAGGATAAACTGGGATACGACGATGCACTGGATGCATTCGGTCTGCATGGGATAGGCGGAACATGGGGCGGCATCGCTACAGGTTTATTTGCAACGACTTCCGTTAACGAAGCTGGGGGAAATGGCTTATTTTATGGGGATTTCAACTTACTGTGGAAGCAGCTTGTGGCAATCGTTGCGACATATATTTTCGTTGCCGTGGTCACTTATGTCATTGCTAAGGTCATTAACGTATTCGTTCCATTACGTGTCAGTGAAGAAGATGAGTCAATGGGGTTGGATCTTACGCTTCACGGAGAAAAAGCCTACCATGAATCAATTTAAAAGGAGGGTGAAAATATGTCAGAGGTTTTAACGAAAATCGAAATCATTACACGTCCGATCAAGTTTGAACAATTCAAAGCGGAATTAGCAAAAATAGGGGTAAGCGGAATGACCGTATCGGAAGTGAAAGGAGCGGGACTCCAAAAAAGCTATGTTGAAACGTATAGAGGCAGGAATCGGGAAATGTCCTTACATGACCGTTTGAAAATCGAAATTGTCGTGTGTGAAGTTCCGGTTCAGGAAGTTGTCGATGTTGCGAGAAGGTTCTTGAGTACAGGTAAACCTGGTGACGGGAAAATCTTCATATATGAATTGGCGAACGTTGTGAATATCCGCACTGGAAAAGAAGGACATGATGCGCTGAAGAATGAGTTTTAATGCACTGTGTAAAACCGACCGGAGCTAATATGAATAGATTTATGAAAGGGAGCAAACAAAATGGGAAGATTGGTCCGAATCGTTAATGCAAAAAAGCAGAAGATTGCCTCGACTCTCATATCGGAAGGGATTTATCAACCTGATGATCGATCCTTTTTATTGGAGTTACCATTAAAGAATTTAGAGGAAATTCTGTCGCTTCGCACTAAATCCTCCTTTCACAATCCCCGTTCAAAAAAATGACCCTTTAGCCGTTCTCCATGAGCGGCTTCTTTTTGCTTTTCTTGAAACACCCATGGAAATCATGAAGCTTTACAACTATAATGGGTAAGGGCATAATTTAAATCCAGTTTTTTTGCTTTTTTTGACACTTTTCGCTTAGTTAGTTCGATTTTTCTTTATTTTGCAAAAGTGAAAGTGAGAGAAGGAAATTTAATTCAAGAATGCACTTTTTCATAATGGGTAAATTATTAATATGTTTTATTAAGAGGTGAAAGGAAATGGACCAATTTACGGTCGAATCCGTTTTAAATATCATCAGGGAGTTTGTACCGAAGGGTGCTTCAATATCCGTGGCTGATTCTGAAAAATACATTTATTACCAACCTAGCAAGCAAGTTGACTTAAGAATAAAGCCGGGTGATTTGATAAGTGAGAATACAGCTACATACCAGGCGTTAAGTATCCGAAAAAAAATTGGGGTGCAAGTCGAGAGTAATGTATTTGGCGTACCGTACTATGGGTTGAGTGTACCGATCATGAATGAGGGCAATCCTCTAGGGGCTGTCACGGCGATCTTGCCTTCAAAGCCAATGATTTTACCAACATCATTCCTGACAATTAAAATAGATGACCGCTGGATTCCGCTTCCATATGGTGAAATTATGTATTTAGAAGCACAAAACAGGAAAACGAAAATTCAGTCCGAACTTGTGAGTGGATACCATAAAATGAACTTAAGTGAACTGGAACTCATATTACCAAGCGATTCGTTCATTCGGGTGCATCGTTCTTATATCGTGAATATCAATTATATACAAGAAATCCTTCCGGATTTTCATTCAACGTTTTTACTGATAATGAAGGACAGCTCCAAAATACAAGTCAGTCAAACATATGCAAGTCAATTCAGGAGAGCGCTCGGTTTTTAGTGCTCTTCTTTATGTGTTGAAAATGCTGTCTGATGCCCAAATAATGCCTTTTCATTCGGAAAGGAATGTGACATTTACACTCGCTTGATAAAATTGGGTGTAGAAAAAGCGAAAAAATGGGGGTCTTTTGGATGAAAGAAAGCGTTTTCAATAAAATTCGCAATGAACAATTTAAGGGGAAGGTTGTTACAGCGGAGGAAGCCGCTTCATGGATAAAAGATGGGATGAAGCTTGGTATGAGTGGATTCACTCGTGCGGGTGATGCAAAAGTCATCCCGATGGCTCTGGTTGAAAGGGCTAAAACTGAAAAATTCAAAGTTGACGTATATACTGGCGCATCCTTGGGGCCGGAAGTCGACCAACATATGGCGGAAGCCGGAATCATCAATAAACGGCTGCCGTTCCAAGCAGATAAGGGAATTCGAAACAAAATCAACGCTGATGAAATCACTTATGTGGATCAGCATTTATCTCATACAGCTGAACAAGTCCGTCAAGGCCTTGTCGGTCCTATTGATTTTGCAATAATTGAAGCTTTGGCCATTACGGAAGAAGGATTAATCATTCCGACAACTTCTGTAGGTAACTCAGCCATCTTCGTTCAAGAAGCTAAACATATAATTATTGAATTGAACGTGTCCCATCCAGAAGGATTGGAGGGGATGCATGATATATATACACCAGCCCGTCAAGGGGAGCGCCAACCCATTCCAATGACCGCCACAAGCGATCGCTTAGGTTCCATCGGCATCCCGGTTGACCCTGAAAAGGTAATGGGGATCGTCGTTTCGACAGATCTTGATGCACCCTCGACAATCGTGCCTCCTGATGAAGAAACGGCAACGATTGCCAGCCACTTAATAAATTTTCTTCGTGAAGAAATCAAGGCAGGCCGTTTAACGGAAAGTCTTGCACCGTTGCAATCAGGTGTTGGTTCAGTGGCAAATGCCGTATTCGCGGGATTCCTTGATTCTGAATTTACGGATTTGGAAGTATACTCAGAAGTATTGCAAGACGCAGTTTTCGATTTAATCGATGCTGGGAAAGTCAAATTCGCTTCAGGGTGTTCTATTACATTAGCTGAAGAAAAAGGAAAGCAGGTATACGGTAATCTTGATCAATACCGTGATAAACTCGTTCTTCGCCCGCAAGAAATATCCAACCATCCAGAAATCATTCGCCGTCTTGGATTGATTTCGATAAATACGGCGTTAGAATGTGATATATACGGCAATGTAAACTCTACACATGTTTCCGGGACAAGGATGATGAATGGAATAGGTGGTTCAGGAGATTTCGCCCGTAACTCGCGCCTAGGTATATTCGTAACGAAATCATATGCAAAAGGCGGCAAAATATCCAGTATCGTTCCTTTTGTTTCTCATGTTGATCACACTGAGCATGATGTGGATGTACTAGTGACGGAACAGGGCATCGCTGATTTGCGCGGTCTGGCACCAAAAGATCGCGTAGAATTAATCATCGAAAACTGTGCCCATCCTGACTACCGCCCTCAGCTTCGTGCTTATTTCACGGAAGCCGTCGCGCAAACCGGGGGACACCAAACTCCGCATATTCTTGAAAAAGCCTTCTCGTGGCATACGAATCTAATGAAAAATGGCACAATGCTTGAAGCTGTCCTTCAAGTTCAAAAATAATCATCAAAGCCCTGCATGCAGCAGGGTTTTTTATTTCGTTCGAAATCCCGGTATGGAAATTTCCGTCACTACCTGTAAAGAGCTTGCGTCCGAATACACATCTTCTTCCATTTGGTCATTATTGGAATAATCGTAAATTGGATGTTAAAATGAATTAGGTCACACATCGTCAAAAATTAAGGGTCGATCAAGAGTTATCTGGAAGATTGACTACGTGGCACCGACAGGTCCTATCGTAATGTAAAACTGATTGAAAAGATGATTGACTCTGATTGGAAAAGGGAAAGGAATCATGGGAGGTTTCTTGTATATTTGCAATTAATTATACATTCGGGTTATGGAAATATGGTAAACTGCTAACAATGAATGATTATCATACATAAAGCTTTTTCGTAATGATATTATTTCGATATAAAAAAGAGTTAGATAGAATGGCTATAGTGGAGGAGATAACTTGTTCAAAACAAAACTGCATTTTTGGACGTTGGAATTACTATTATTATCTTTACTTTTTTATGTTGGTACGAAGATCTCTTTTCTTTTCGAACCAATCGTGATATTTACTTCAACTTTGTTTTTTCCAATCTTGATATCGGGTTTTCTCTACTTTTTGTTCAACCCAACCGTTGATTTCCTCGCTAAAAGAAAAGTGCCAAGAGGATTGGCGATATTATTGCTTTATGTATTTTTCCTTGGATTAATCAGTTTGCTGGTTGGTCTGGTTGGTCCGTCCCTTTCCAAACAGGTTACTGATTTAATCAATAACCTTCCGGATTATTTCAATCAAACAAGGAAGTTCATTGAAGATTCGGCCCAGTCGAAATGGTTTTTGTGGACGATGGAACAAGATTATGTGGACTTGAAAAAAGTAGGAGATTCGCTGCAAGAATATTTGACGGATTTACCTACTAATATAACGAACAGCTTATCTTCCGTGTTCAGTGTAGTCACGAACATTACATTAGTGGTGGTGACGGTTCCTTTCATCTTGTTTTATATGTTGAAGGATGGAGATAAGCTTCCGAGCGCGATCATGAAATTCGTACCAGTCGGCTATAGGAAGCCGGCCTTGACCGTTCTTCAGGAAACGGGGGAAACGCTTACCACATACATACAAGGACAAATGCTTGTCTGTATGTTTGTGGGAATTGGAACATTCATCGGTTATTTGATCATTGACCTGCCTTATGCATTCCTATTTGCACTGATTGGTGCCGTTACGAACATCATTCCGTATGTGGGTCCTTTCATTGGGGTGGCTCCCGCGGTCATTGTGGGGCTGATCCATTCGCCGACTCAAGCGTTATTGGTCATTCTTGTTGTAACGATCATCCAGCAGCTTGATGGTAATGTCATTTCGCCTTTGGTAATCGGGAAAAAATTGAATACACATCCGCTTACCATCATCATCCTTTTGCTCGTTGCCGGAAACATAGCCGGTATCATCGGTATGATTTTGGCGGTTCCGACTTATTCCGTCGTTAAAACGATCGTGTTGAATATCGTGAAGTTCATCAGGATCCGGAAAGAGGAAAAGCTAGAAGAAGATATATTGGAATGAAAAAAAGGGATCGGCTCAGATGAGCCGGTCCCTTTGACTTTCGCAAATTACAAACCTAAAGAAATGTATTTAACTTCCAGGAACTCCTCGATGCCTTGGTGACCGCCTTCACGGCCAAGTCCGCTTTGTTTGAAACCGCCAAATGGAGCTTGGGGAACGGATGGAAGTCCATCGTTCAAACCTACGATCCCAAATTCAAGTGCTTCGGTGAATTGGATTCCTTTGGTGATATTTTCAGTGAAGACGTATGCTGCCAATCCGAAAATGGAGTCATTTGCCCTTTGGATTGCCTCTTCATCCGTCTTGAAGGAGGCGATGGGAGCCAGCGGTCCGAATGTTTCTTCCTTCATGCAGAGCATGCTGTCATCGATGTTGGAAAGGACGGTTGGTTCAAGAAAAAGGCCGTCGATGGCTTTCCCGCCTGCTTCGAGCTTAGCGCCGCTGTTTAGCGCTTCATCAATTTGTTTTTGAACCTTATCCACAGCATTTTGGTCGATGAGCGGTCCAATATCGACACCATCTTCCAATCCGTTACCTACTTTAAGTTCCTTGACTTTGGCAACGAGCTTTTCAATAAAGGCATCTTGAATGGCTTCGTGCACAAATATGCGATTTGAACAGACGCAGGTTTGCCCGGCATTCCTGAACTTGGAACTAATGATGCCATCGACCGCCTTATTAAGGTCGGCATCCTCAAGAACGATCGCTGGTGCATGGCCTCCAAGTTCAAGCGATATTTTCTTAACCGTGTCAGCCGATCCCCTCATTAACGTTTTGCCGACTTCTGTAGAACCCGTGAACGTCAATTTGCGGACCCTTGCATCTTGAAGCCAAGTTTCCCCTATTTCAGGTGATTTGCCTGTCACGACATTGATGACACCTTTTGGAATGCCAGCTTCTTCAGCTAATTCAGCCATTTTTAAAGCGGTGATGGGCGTCAGGTTAGCCGGTTTAATGACGACAGTGCAGCCTACAGCAAGGGCAGGCGCGACTTTCCTGGTAATCATCGCTGCAGGGAAGTTCCATGGTGTAATGACAGCAACGACTCCAACTGGCTGTTTGGTCACGAAGAGCCGCTTATTGGATACGGAGGCAGGAATCGTTTCGCCATATACACGTTTTCCTTCTTCCGCAAACCAAGATAAAAATCCATTGGCATAGGTCATTTCACCAAGGGCTTCTTTAAAAGGTTTTCCTTGTTCTTCGGTCATGATTTTAGCTAGTTCTTCTTTATTATCATCAATTAATCGATGCCATTTCCAAATCAATTCAGCCCGTTCGTAGACCGAGCGTGCTGCCCAATCGGTAAAGGCTTCGTATGCGGCATCTGCAGCCTTCGCTGCTTCGGCCGCACCGCCTTTTGGAACGGTGGCAACAACTTCATTCGTTGCAGGGTTTGTCACTTCAATTTTGTCCAATCCAAAATCCGACCACTCACCATTAATGAATACTCCGTAATCTTTCATGATAAAACCTCCAATTTTGGTTTAATTCATCAAACTACTAAAATAACTTTCAACTTTATACCTTTACCTGTTAGGTAAAAGTATAAACACTTTTTAGCGATTCCGACATTTATTTGATTGGCTATTTTTTGAAAATGATAGATTGATTGAAAAAAACTTGAAAAAAGAGGGGGGCAAGTGTGCACCCCTCCCATTTCATCTTGCCATTTATTTTTCGGATGATACGGCCACTTCACCGATATTTTCGGAGAGAGCAGGATTTGGATTGAATTCACCTTCTGATTTAGAGATGACCACTGTCGCGACGCTGTTACCGATAAGATTCGTGATGGCACGCGCTTCTGACATGAATCGGTCGACCCCGAGCAGCAGTGCCATACCTTCAACTGGAATCATCGGGAAAGCCGCTAATGTTGCAGCCAATGTAATGAATCCAGAACCTGTTACACCGGCAGCTCCTTTGGAGGTTAACATCAAGATCCCGAGAAGGGTCAACTCCTGCCAGATGCTTAAATCGACGCCGTAGGCCTGGGCGATGAAAATGGCTGCCATGGACAAGTAAATCGATGTTCCATCAAGGTTGAAAGAATAACCAGTTGGGACCACCAAACCGACCACCGGTTTTGAACAGCCGTATTTCTCCAGTTTTTTCATCACGCTTGGCAGAGCGGATTCAGAGGAAGATGTTCCTAACACTAAGAGGATTTCTTCTTTTAAGTAGCCAATGAATTTGAAAATATTAAAGCCGTAGAGTTTTGCTATTCCGCCAAGAATAAGAATGATGAAAAGCGCCATGGTGATATACACGCTCCCCATCAATTGCCCTAATGAGCTTAAAGAGCCGAGTCCGAATTTACCGATCGTATATGCCATCGCCCCAAAGGCTGCCAATGGGGATACCTTCATGATCATACTGACGATGCCAAAGAAAATATCGGCAATATGCTGAAGGAGGGACACGACTGGCTGTACTTTCGGTCCCATGGCTGCCATGGATAAACCGAACAAAACGGCAAAGAAGAGGATCGGAAGCAAGTCTCCTCCAGCCATTGCGGCAACGGCATTATCAGGAATGATATTGGAAATGAAGGCAATCGCGCCATGTTCCGTTTCTGAAGCGGCTGTCGTATATTGTGATACATCCCCGCCTTCGACTGAGTCGATGTTGAAGCCTTTACCTGGTCCGAGCAGATTGACTACGATAATTCCAATCGCAAGGGCGAAAGTGGTAACGATTTCAAAGTAGAGCAAAGCCTTTCCGCCGATGCGACCAACTTTTTTCATATCACCCATACCGCCAATTCCGATTACGACGGTTAGGAAGATGATCGGTGCAATAACCATTTTTATCATTTTAATAAATAAATCAGCCAATACCTTCAGCTGTTCACCAAAAGCTGGGAAAAAGAAACCGACCGTTATCCCCAGAATGATGCCGATAATGACTTGAACCGTTAAATTTTTCAATAGTTTCATGGGGTATTCTCCTTTGTTATATGATAGCGCTTTCTTAACTTGAATTCAGTGTAACAGAAGGAGGAGTTGTAATATTCTTTTGGTGATATTGTTCTTTTAGGTCTTTTTGGTCTTAAGGGTACAATGCGGAGAAGGGCGAGCAGCCATAAAAAAAATACCGGCTGAGCACCGGTATCATGAAATCAATTTTCAAATGGCTTTATGAGGGCATAAAGCGTTCCAATCACGGGAAGCTCCAATCCGACCTTGTCAGCGAGACGCAGTGCGCCGCCTTGCAAATGCTCCACCTCGAGGGTTAGGCCTTTCCGGCGATCCTGATGCATGGAGGAAGTGGATTCCTCCGGCAAACCTGCCATATTCTCCATGGCCTGGGCAACATTCTGTTTGGTTATCCCGATGTCATAAGCGTTTGCAAGTTCCATCATTTCGCTAAGTGCTTTTTCCAATAATCCATTGGTTTCCGGAAACCTCCGAATCGTGCCGATAGGGAGGTTGGATGCGGTAGTTACACCGGAGAAGGCGGTGATGAACATGTATTTGATCCACATTCTGACTAATATGTTTTCCGTCCTGCTTACCGCCAGGATAGCTGATTTTGCAGCTTGTTCAAATTCATCACATACCGATGCCTGGGATGGGTGAAGTGGACCAAAGATTAAATCATGATGATCATTCGAATGAATGATATGGCCTTTTTCGTCAAGGGTGGCAATGATGAAGGCGCTGCCCCCGAGAACGGCTTCCTCGCCCAGTTCATCCTGTAAAATGGAAATATGCTCTAATCCATTCAAAAGCGGGAGGACCTTGGCGCCCTTTTCAACAAGAACCTTTAAATCGGCGAGGGCGCCCTGCAGATGCTGTCCTTTTACGGCAAGAATGACCAGGTCCGCTTTTTCAATATCATGCACGTTCTCTGAGATATGAAGTTCGTTAAATTGGTAGTTTCCGTGAGGGCTGGTTATTGCAATTCCATTTTCCTTCATTTGCTTGGCACGGTTTTGCCGTACCAAGTATTGAACATGCTGTCCGGACTGCTGCAATCTGCCCCCAAAGTAGCAGCCGAGTGCCCCGGCCCCCATAACGACAATATTCAAAGTGAACACCTCTTTTTGTAAGATGTACCAATCATATCATTGTCGTAATTTTCAGTAAATGTTTATTGTGCAAGGACAGATAGATGGTTTGAAAAGGGTGAAGATAGGGAAAAAGAAAAAAACAGCCCGATAGATTTCAGGCTGATCTTTTGGATTTATTTATAGACTTTGACTTTTACCGTTTTTCTGCCCCAATCAAGTGCTTTTGATTGAGAAGAGTAGAAGACGTCAATTTTATTTCCTTTGATTGCTCCGCCTTTATCTGCCGCAATGGCTTCACCGTAGCCTTCCACATGAACTTTCGTTCCTAGCGGAATGACCTTGGGGTCGACGGAAATGGCTTTTACTTTAGGATTTTTCTTTAAGTTTAGACCCGTTGCCGTAATCCCGCTGCAACCTTTACAATTTGCTGTGTACGCGGTTGCCTTCACGGTGATCGTTTTATATTTCTTGGCTGAGGATGATGTAGTTTTAGCTTTTGGTTTAGCAGAACTAGAAGGCTTCTTAACCTTTAGGACTTGTTTTGGATGAATGTTATCTTTTTTTAGGTTGTTCCAACTTTTGAGTTGATTGACTGTTATATTATGTTTATTGGCGATACCCCATAGTGTGTCGCCACTTTTGACTTTGTATGTAGTAGTAGCAGCCGATGAAACTCCGGAAAAACTAAATACCAGGAAGAAAGCAGTGAAGATTGGAAGTAGTATTTTTTTCAAAATGAATAGTCTCCTTTGTTTTAAATCGTAGACTTAGAATAACAGGTCTATGTGACAATAATGTTTCGATGGAATAGTAATTGTGTTACAAAAACGTTTCCGTTGATAAATGAACGTAATATAAATTAGGTAAAAAGGACTTGGTGAAGATTATTTCGATATGTTTTTTAATGATTGGAAATGTCGGTTTTAAAGCTTTTTTTGTAGATTTAATGGCGTTTTTTGTTTAATTATATAATATTTGGATATATTACAGCTGGTTTAAAAGACCTATGGATTTTTGTAAAAAAAGTAGCCCGATTATGACTGGATTATTGCTATATAATTGATGGTTTTTGGGAGAGGGGAGAGAATCCGGTATCCATTTTAAAAAGATCTAATATAAACACTAAGGTTAGAAGTACCTTCCGTTTCACTCCACCCTGGGTGAAACGAAGCTGAAATCTCCATTGTCGGCAGTATGGGGGAATCTGTAATTGGACCGTTTCATTGCACTGCACTCTTCTGCATTTTAAAAAAGATAGTCCCCCGATTCCTGCGGTTTTAGAAGATTTAGATCTTGCCCGTTGCGTTCTGCATTAGAATAAAAGCTAACATTCTTAATTGCTCTTCTTCAACCGTTCCCTCTCAAGTAAAGCTTGCTTTTCTAAAGACTTGCACTCCGCCTGTAAGTGCCGATTGTATGCTTCTAATCGTGCGAGATAAACCAATGTCTCCTGTGGAAAAAAATGAGTGATTTTAAAGATTCCAAAAATGTGATTTTGCGTGTAGATGATCGTGGATTAGAATTTGGTTGATCAAATAGTTGAACCAGCATCGAGGTAATGAGACCTAAAAAGATGCCGTCTGCAATATGCAGACGGCATCTTCAAATTATCCAATCTATTAAACTAATGTGAATTCCGTTGCAAAATCAACTAGCATTTTTTGATACACGGCAACGGATTCCAGGTCCACGCATTCCCTGTCACCATGCCAATTCTCTCCTTTTGGCCCAAATTCAATGGCTGGTATATCATAGGCTGCATAGAAGACAGTGTCAGCCGAACCATGCTGTCCAAAGATCACAGCATCCTGGTTGGTGTTTTTTTTGATGATGGGACGAAGCAGTGAGATGAAGGGGTCCGACTCTTCCGTTTTTACAGGTTTGCTGTACATATTGATGAAAATATTCTTACCCGTCACACTTTCGATTTGAGTGACGACTTCTTCCATTGTTTGCGTAGGTAGATAGCGGATATCGAGGCTGAGCAAACAGGCATCCGGTACCTTATTATAAACATCCCCGCCTTTTATTTTTGCTAGGTTAAGTGAGGGGGAGTCATAAAGGGGGGTATGATCCCTAGTGAAAGGAAGCTCTTTTATTTTTTGATAGAGCTCATATGCCTTCTCGATTGCATTCACGCCTTCCCAAGGGCGGCTTCCGTGTGCGGATTTGCCGGACACCTCAATATCAAGGCGCAGGGCGCCCTTTGCCTGAAGGCCAATTCCCAATTGGGTAGGTTCAGCACAAATCACAAAGTCTCCTCTATAACCGTGTTTTGCTAAATAACCAGAACAATTCAGCCCGCCAATTTCTTCATCCGATACGATCTGTAGCTGAATTTTCAAGCCTAAGTTCATATCTTTCAGTTCGGTAAACGCACACATCATTCCGGCAACCCCTGCTTTCATATCGGCTGCACCGCGTCCGTATAGATGCCCTTCATGAACCTGTGGGAAAAATTGATCCGGAGTCCCGCTGACAACATCGACGTGGCCATTCCAAATGATGGTTTTATCCCCCTGGCCAATCTCGCTAACGAGCATTCTATAGCCGTTATTTACGATTACATTCACGGTGAGTCCTTGCTTTTTAAGCCAGTCCGCACAGTATTCAACTGCTTCGTTGGCGCCTTTTTTCGATGAACTGTCAATGGATACTAGATCTTTAAGTAACTCGATGAGCAAAAAGAAAACCTCCCAAAAATATGCATACTATCATTATATATACCCCTCCTTTCCAAGTGTTAACTCGAAAATTTTTTCCTGTCCCCAAACGTTTAGGACTTCCACTTTCTGGGGTATGTAAAGAGGGAGCGAAGTTTACATTCTTTAAGGAGGATGATAGAAATGGATAAACGCATAATAGGGGTATATGAAACTGGAGAAGAAGCCATTAAGGCTGTTGAAGCCTTGCAGGCCGATGGATATAACCGTGATGAGATTTCGGTGGTAGCGAAAGACAAAGAGGAATTAAGGACAGTGAATGAAGAAACCGGTACGAAGGTCGAAGAGGGCCTCGCAGCTGGTGCAGCGACCGGCGGTATCTTGGGCGGGGCAGCTGGTTTATTAGCAGGAGTGGGTGCATTGGCGATACCGGGAATCGGACCGGTACTTGCAGCAGGACCGCTTGCTGCAACATTGGCTGGTGCAGCTGTGGGTGCTGGTACAGGTGGTTTGGCCGGTACACTGATCGGGATGGGCTTACCGGAAGATGAAGCGAATCGGTATGAAGCGGATGTGAAAAGCGGCAAGCTGCTTGTGCTCGTCGATGCAGATGCGCGTAAATCGAATTCTTCTTATTCAGGCATTACGGAAACGGATGAAACGTTAACGCACGGCAGAAGAACGCTATGAAGACAAATGGAAAAAGGACGGAAACCCTTTAGGGTCCGTCCTTTTTTTGATTAGAATATGAATTTTCGAATCTCTTTATGCATTTCCTGTGATAAGGTATCCAGGTCACTGGCAAGGGCATTCAATTGTTCCATGGAAGCGTTCGTTTGTTCGATCGAAGCGGATACTTCTTCGGTTCCCGCCGCTGCTTCCTGGCTGATCGAGTTTAATTGTTCCGCATTGCCGGCCATCCGTGTGACCTCTGATACCATATCGTTCATCATCGTTTTAATTTCGTCAAAATTGCTGAATGTATTCCCGATGATCGTTGCGATGTGACTGAAGGCACTTTCTGTATCCGTTACCGATGTATCTTGGTGATGGATTTTTTGATTGACTTGATCAATCAGGTGTACTGTATTGCTTGTATCGGCTTGCATCGCTTGAATGATTTCCGAGATTTCCTTTAAAGAATATTCCGTTTGCTCGGCTAACTTCTTCACTTCATCAGCTACCACGGCAAACCCTTTTCCATGCTCACCAGCCCGTGCCGCTTCAATGGCAGCGTTCAAGGCGAGTAGGTTAGTTTGGCCGGCAATGCCGCTTATCGTCTTTACGATCGCACTAATATCACGGGAACGTGCATCCAATGACGTAACGGCTGTACTCATCTTATTTGAGATCAGCGCCGTTTCATTGAATTGCTGTTTGAGGTCCTGCACTTGAGTGATGCCGCTTTCGGAAGCTTTGAACATGTTGTCGGATTCCAACGCCATCTTGCTAGTCTCTGCATCAAGAACATTGATTTTGTCTGCCAAAAGCTTTACGGCATTTTCATTATTTTGACCGACTTCAATCTGATCTATCGCACCCGACGCAATTTGTTCCATCGTCAAGGCGACCTCGTTTGCCGCAGCCGAATTTTCCTCTGCACTTGCCACTAGCGTCATGGAGGAATCGGATACTCTATCGGAAAGGGTATTGACCTTTCCTAGCATCTGGCTCATATTACTGGCCATCATGTTCGTATCTTCTGCAAGCTGCCCTATTTCATCGGTCCTTGAAATGGAATTCCTGGCTGTGAAATCGCCGCCAGCCATCTTCCGTATCGATTCTTGCAGCTTTTTAATCGGATTCGTCAAGGATCTAGTGATGAAGATGGCAGATAAGGCAGTGATCGTAAAGACGACCAACAGTGTGATGATATTATCTTTGATCATCGGGGTTGCTCGGACTATCACTTCATCTTCATCCATCAATCCAGCTATTTTCCATCCGGTAGTCGGGTTGGTGGCGTAGCCGATGATCCGTTTTTTTCCTTCATAATCCTCGATCATCGAGCCGGATTCACTTTTCATTTTCTTGAAAATGCTCTCCTTGGGAATTTCCTGTTGGATTTTCTCCTTATCAGGATGTGTAACGAAGGCTCCTTTGTTATCCAGCAAAACCGAATAACCGGTTTCGCCAAACTTGGTTTGATTAACCATCTTGACCAATGTGTCAATCGAAATGTCGACACCGAGCACGCCGATTACTCGGTCACCCTCATATATGGCCCTGGCTGCAGTAATGACAAGAGTATTTGTAGCTTGATCTGTATAAGGTTCGGTCCAAATGGTTTCATTTTTTTTCTTCAACGCCGATTGATACCACTCCCTTTGCCTAGGGTCAAAGTCAGCCGGTAATTCAGCTTTAGGGAATATTATTGTTTTTCCCTCTTTTTGTGTGCCTAGATATAAGCCGTTTATTTCAGAATTACTGGACTGGGTATGTGAAAACTCATCGATTATCGATTCAGGCTTTTTTTCATAAGTGACCATGCTGGGATAACTACTGATCCTATCCAATTGATCTTCTGTTTTTTTAAAGAATATTTCAAAGGATTCATTCATTGACTTGACTTGCTCTTCCGTCGTTCCAGTAAGTTCATCCGTCGTTAACTCGATGCTGTTTTTATAGCTCATGTAAGAAATGGCCAATCCGCTTATCATGATTAAAGCTAAAAAGGGGATCAATATCTGTTTTTTTAGCGAATTAAAATACCAACCTGTAATTTTATTCATGACCGATGCTCCTTGTATAAATCTAATTTAATTTTGGCTTCTATTAGATATTTCGGAGCGCATTCATAATTTTGAAGCTCCTATTCGGAAAACTGCCATAATAAATCATGAAACTTGAGCATCCGCATCATCACAGGGTTTCGGGAGCCATATAATGGAGAAAGAAGAGGAGACTGTATCAGTCACCTCTTCTTTAGAAAAGACTTATTCGGTTTGAATATGTTGGGTTCTGCCTAAATACCAAGTGTGAAAATCGTCCGCATATTCAACGGGCACATCACGGATTTTTGTGTGATGCACAGGTATTGAGCGGTTGATCGTTCCGATGCTGGCTAACCCGAAAACCTTCTGCAGCTTGGAGCGCTTGACTTCAATTTGAATGACCTTGCTTCTTTTGGTTAAGAACAGTGAGGTACCTAAGCTTCCGGTTTTAAACTGTACAAACTCGCCCTTTAACAAGTAGCGGCTACTTTTGTAATCGAGTATCCTCAACGTGTAAATGAGGACAAGTAAAATCAGCGAGATATACCACAAAGCTATATCGAAAAAACAGATGGCGGCTGTCGCAAGAAGCCAGAAAAAGCTGGGACGCAGCATTCTAATTTTAAATGCTTGTTTCGAGAGCGGCTCCATCGAACGTTCCACCTTGTAAGCTGGCAAAATCTCCTCTATCATCCCATAGGCACGCTCAACCGATAAAAAAGGATAGAGAACATTCGTATCAAGCTCTTCATCGCCGGTGCTTCCTGCGCTTATCAGTTTCACTTCTGCTAAACCCAGCATCCTTTTGATCATGGATTGGGTGATTTCGACAGCTTGCACCTTTTCTTTCCGAATGGAAAAAGAAGATTCATCCAGTATACCTTTCCTGATATGGATTCGCTCCTGATCGGATGAAATTTCATATTTTCCATATTTAACAAAGGTGGAAACGATTCCGAAGGTGACCGCTATACAGATGAAAGCGGTGATGGCGATGGTGACGATCCACCATGTATCCAATACCTGGGCTGCGTATCCTTCGGCATTTCTTAAATCGATGAAATCATCGAGTGTATTATATAATGTAGCCAAAATGGGAATGAGGGCCAGGAAACTAAGCGATGTAAAGGAGGCCTTCAGAACGTCCCGGGTGGTAGGGGTGAAATGAATCGTTTTTTTCGTGACTGATTCAAGGTCTGCAGAAGATCGTTCCACGTAAACTTCCGCATCCAGGATCGAATCATGACTTGATGAATATGTCTGCTCTAACCGTTCGGCCTCTTTTTGGGAAATCACCTCGAAAGGTACGCTGCCCTCGTCGCCGCTATTACCCGTTTCGAATGTCAAGGAGGTTAATTTAAAGATCCTGTGGAATACCGTCGTCCGTCGTTGGATATTTTGCACCTTATGTAGCGGTATCGTTCGATATGATTTCGAGATGAGTCCTGAAGTAATGTGAATGGTACCTTCCTTGATTTGATATTTATAGGTATACCATTCAAGGATGATCGATGAGACTCTCCAAACCAAATATATGAGAAAGGCGATCTGGAGTAGCTTCATATACATTTTTTCCGATCCGAAGTTCAATATATAAAGCATGATGATGAAAAAAATATTCCCCTTCAGCAATTTTCCCATTTCAAAAGGGATTTTAAAGGGGTGAAGCCGTTTTGCCTGTTCGTCCATCGTCAGTCCACTTCCTTAATTTTTGCATAATAGGCGATTTTGTCCCGTAAATCATAGGCTTCTTTCTCTGGGATGGCAGGTATCTCGTGAGAGTCGCCCATTGTGCCGATGCTTAGGGAGTATAAGTTATATTTTCGCAGCAAAGGACCTTGGTCCAGCTTGACGGATTGCACTTTCGTCATCGGTATGAGTTCATGCGTTTCATACCAGGCTCCTCGTTTTGTATGGATGAATTCTTCATTCACATCGTAACGCCAATATTTTTGCAGCAAGATTGGTTCAATGAAGATGGACCAGATAGAATGGAATAAGGATAGCAGGACAAATCCGATTAACATCCATCCGATCCATTCTTTCCAAGTAAAATAGTTGTCTGCAATTAATAGAAGGATAAGGATGGCAATGATAATGAGGTGGATGATGGCTTCAGAAATCCGCCAAACCTTCACCGCTTGTTTGGAAATCTTCTTAGTAGGTGGTTTAATCTTTGAATGCATATATTCACTCCTTTTGTGTCTTCATACCTTATACGGTTTATCTTTTGAAAAAGTTCCCGGTTTGTCTTCCTATTAGATGGCGGTAAAGTGGACAAGATAGTAGGAGGCAGTTTTTCGGGTAGGAGTGATAGGTTTGACATATAAAAGGAAGGTAAGCTTCATCTTCTTCCTGTTATTGATTGGCATTTTTCATGGTGAATCGATGCAGGCGGCGAAAGAAGATGGAACGGTGGGACAGGAAATTCAACGTATCTTGAATGATTCCCCGGCATTATCAGGGGCGTTAACGGGAATATCGATCCGGTCCGCAGAAACGGGTGAACTGATTTATGAAAGAGGTTCGCAAACGCGCTTGCGTCCAGCGTCCAACCTTAAGCTTTTGACGGCAGCGGCTGCACTGGAAACGTTGGGGGAGGATCATGTATTTCTGACGGAATTATTCGTAAAAGGCGTGCAAGTCGGCCATGTCCTGCAGGGAGATTTGTATTTGAAAGGAAAGGGAGATCCAACATTGCTGGAAGGTGATTTCGATGAGTTGGCGGCTTCACTGAAGCAAAAAAAAGTGAAGCTCATATACGGAGATTTAGTTGGGGATGATTCCTGGTATGATGATGTCCGGTATTCAAAAGACTTGGTATGGAGTGATGAACAAGAATATTACGGAGCGGCCGTTTCGGCTTTGACCGCTTCCCCGGATGAAGATTATGATACCGGAACCATCATCGTGAAGATTAGGCCAGGTGATAAAGCGGGGAGCCAGGCAGTGGTGAAAATGATACCGGAAACGGATCATGTGAGGATCATCAACAAAACGAAAACGGTGGCGGCTGACGGTCACAAGAAAATCGAAATCGACCGATCTCATGGAAAACGGACCGTTACGGTGACCGGAACGATTCCGGAGAATGCAGGAGAGTTCAAGGAATGGGTTTCGGTAAAAGATCCGACCGAATATGCGTTGAGCCTATTCGAAAAATCATTGACAAAACAAGGAATAAAATTTGTGGGCGTAAGGAAAAAAGGGGAAACGCCTATAGACGCGAACTTAATTGCCACTCATCGGTCCATGCCCCTTTCACAGCTTCTCATTCCTTTTATGAAATTCAGCAATAACAGTCATGCTGAGATCTTGATAAAAGAAATGGGTAAAGAGGCTGGTGGAAAAGGAAGCTGGAAGGATGGATTGAAGGTCGCCGGAAACGAGTTGAAGAGTTTGGGGCTCGATATGCAAACGATCGAGATGCGTGATGGCTCCGGCATATCCCAAGTCAATATGATTCCAGCGAATGAAATAACCAAGCTGCTATATGCCGTACAGGAAAAAACGTGGTTCCCCGCTTATTTGAATGCGTTGCCGGTGGCAGGAATCGAGAATCGTATGGTAGGAGGCACGCTAAGAAAGAGGATGAAGGGGACCATTGCAGCTGGGAATGTCCGGGCGAAAACGGGGACGATTACAGGCACAAGTTCCTTAGCTGGTTATGTGACGACTAAACGCGGGGAAAAAGTCATATTTTCAATCATCTTGAATAATTTTGTGGAAGAAAAAGGCATCACGTCCATCCAGGATAAGATAGTCGTAATGCTGGCAGAACAGGATCGCGTATTAGCCACTGCACGTTAGGAGCCAATTGGATACGTAGGTTTGCAGTTCACGGAAATCTGCGATGAGTACATCCGCCTCTTTTAATTCCTGTTCCCCTGCAAATCCGAATTGGCAGCCTACAGCAGTTAGGCTGTTTTTCTTTGCTGCTTCAATGTCTGATTTCCGATCTCCGATCATCATTGCATTTTGAATGTGATGGTCATTCAATAACATCCTAACCAAGTCGGACTTGGAGCCTTCCACAGTTCTTTGGATACTGTAAATGTCGGTAACATATCGATGCAGTCCAAAGTATGAACAGATTTCATCCAAATACTTTTCCAGTCCGTTACTAGCTATGAAAACGGAAATACCAAGCTCTTTAATCGTTGATAACGTCTCCAGCACATAAGGAAAAAGCTGCCCTTTTCCTTCTTTGATTTCCTGATTCAAGCATTTTAAAAAAAGACGGTCCGCCTGTTGGTGAATATGATCAGGATGTTCTGGCATCAGTGTTTCCCAGACAACGCTCAATGGGACGCCCATTATCCTTTGATAGGCTGCAAGCGGGGTAATCCCGGCCCAGTTTCCTTCTGCCCGAAGAATATCGAATGTTCTTTCAAGTGAGGAACCTAAAATTTCGTTTGTTTGAAATAAGGTGCCGTCCATATCAAAAATGGCGGCAAATTGGATAGTGTCCATTAAATGCACCTTCTTTTCAGCTTTTCTTTTTTCCTCCAAAGGAAACACGGGAGAATGAATGGAAATAAGTAATATAGGAGGAATGCTCATGAAATTTCCAACTTAACGGTCCGCTTACGATTGAAGGCCTTATAGCCGAAATTCACTTAAAGTCCCAAAAGCGCTTTTCTTATTTGATTGCCATAGATGGGAGGGGTGGGTCTGGAAAAAGTACACTAGCTTCCCTTATGCATGCCGCATGTCCAGGGAGTTCCATTGTTCATATGGACGATTTCTATTTGCCTTCTTCACAGCGCATCCCGTTACCCCCAACCCAAAAGAAGATCGGGGCAGATTATGATTGGAAGCGGTTGTTTCGGCAAGTCCTTAAACCGCTTTCCGAGGGGATGGAAGCAAGATATCAGCGGTATGATTGGGATAAGGACGCTTTAACCGAATGGCAAGTGGTTCCTTCTTTAGGACTGGTCATTATCGAAGGAATGTATTCAACTCGTATAGAATTGGCTGGACTTTATGATTTCACTATTTGGGTCGAATGTCCCCGTGATCGCCGTTTGGAACGCGGCCTCGAACGGGATGGCGAAGAGGCGCGTCAGATGTGGGAAGATAACTGGATGATTCAGGAAAACCTTTATGTGGAAGCTCAAACGCCGCAAGAAAGAGTGAAGCTTGTAGAGGATGGAACATGCTGAACCCGGTGAAATTTTCAAGTCAATTTAATTGTAAAGGTTTTCCTGGGAAAATCATATCAATTTTCACGGGGATTTCTAATTGAGTTATAAGGGAGGAAATGATGTTCACTGGTGCAGAATGGTTTTACGTATGTAGTGCGAAATCCCCGATTTTGGGGATTTTTTTATGAGATGCCCTTTTCAGTACCAAATACTTCATATGGATTTTTTTTACATAAACAGGCCTTTCCTACTGTACAAATAATTTGTAATAACATGTAAAATATTAGTATCATACAAATTTATTCAATTGCATCCTTGTGGCTCGTTAGTTTAATAGATTCAATCTAGTAACTGTAAAAATCGGGAGGGGGATATGTAATGAAAAAAAGTAAGTGGATGTATTCTTTGGGGATGCTTATGGTCTTGATTACTTCATTAGTGATTGGAGGGGCGGAAACGTCACAATCAGTAGAAGCCGCCAGTAAATCGGTGAAGAAAGTCGTCGGTTATTATACTTCCTGGGGAGCTAAGGACCGGGGCTTCCAGGTGGAGGACATCGATGGCAAAAATATTACCCATATCAACTATGCTTTTGCCGATATTTGCTGGGATGGAGTGCACGGCAATGATTCTGTTGATAACCCAGGTTCAAAGACATGGAAGTGCCAGGATAAATCGATTCCACTGCAAAGTAAAAAAGTACCGAATGGGACTGTCGTCTTAGGTGACCCCGATACTGACGTTAAACGGTCTTATGGGAAAAAGACAGTGAAGCAATGTAGTCGTGCGGAATGCGGAAACTTCGCAAAACTCAATGATTTGAAAGAAAAGTACCCACATATAAAAACGCTTATCGCTGTCGGTGGCTGGTCATGGAGCAACCGTTTCTCCGATGCGGCAGCGGACCCTGTAACACGAAAGGTATTTGCCAAGTCTTCGGTCGAATTCATTCGAACATACGGATTTGATGGCGTCGACCTTGATTGGGAATATCCTGTTGAAGGGGGGCTGGCGGGAAACTCTCTTCGCCCGGAAGATAGGGAAAACTATACATCATTGCTTCAGGAAATTCGCAATGAATTGGATAAAGCCGAAAAAGAGGACGGAAAGCAATATTTATTGACGATTGCAGCAGGCATAAGCGGCTCGTTCATTAAAAATACGGAACCTTCAAAGATTGCGGGAATTGTGGATTGGATCAACTTGATGACCTACGATTTCCACGGTGGCTGGGAAACGACTACAAATCATAATGCCCCGCTATATTTTTCAAAAAATGATCCTAATCATAATTGGGGATTGACGGTCAAGGAGTCGGTTGAACGGTATAAGGCAGCGGATGTGCCCATGGATAAAGTCACGTTAGGTTTGCCGTTTTATGGAAAAGGGTGGACTGGTGTGGATGATGGAGGGGAAAATGGCGAATACCAAACAGCCACACCTGGAAACAATGGCTCTTTCCTTCCTCGGGGAACGTGGGATGATGATGAATCTGGCATAACCGGAATATTTGATTATGGAGACCTTGCAGCGAACTATGTAAATAAGAAAGGCTACAAAAGATATTGGAATGACGAAGCAAAGGTGCCTTTCCTATATAACCAAAAGACGAAGTCGTTCATTTCATATGACGACCGCGAGTCCATCGGATATAAAACCGATTTCATCAAGTCACAAGACATGGGAGGGGCAATGATTTGGGATTTAAGCCTAGATTGCAGGACTTCAGAGAAGTATACATGCAAAGGCGATACCCTCCTTCAAAAAATTTCTGATGATTTGCTCGAAGGCGGCATTAATGGACCAGAGGATGGCATCGACCATGTAAATGTCACATATGCCATCACTTCTAAGTGGGGCACAGGTTCCATTTTCAATATCAGGATTAAAAACACTGGAACAGCACCTATTGAGGATTGGAAGGTTGAGTTCGATTACGCGGGGGAAATGCAGCAAATATGGAATGGGAAGATCATCAGCAAATCACAGCATCACTATGTGATCAGAAATGATCAATGGAATAAAAAGATCCAACCGGGAGAATCGGTTACGATAGGGGGAGAGGGCAGAGGACAGGCGCCTGCTGTCATCACCAATGTGGTCGTCAATGAAATGAAATAAGTAAAGCATATAAGACTTTTCCAAATGGATATGCCTTTTGGAAAAGTCTTTTTTCATGGCATGGATTAATTGGACCTTAAAATCTGCGCCGCTTGGAAGAACCAGGTATACCAAGATCTTCACGGTACTTTGCAATGGTTCGGCGGGAAATCATCGTTCCTTCACTTTCGAAGATTTGGCATAGCTTCTGATCTGAAAATGGTTTTATTTTATCCTCATCGGCAATCAAAACCTTTATTTTTTCTTTAATGGTAGTAGTTGATTCACAGTCTTTGCCGTTTACATGTTTTAACCCTCTCGTAAAGAAATTCCTTAATTTAAAAAGTCCATGCGGTGTCTGGATGTATTTATTACTCGTCGCCCTGCTGACCGTTGATTCATGAAGCTGAATTTTTTCGGAAATGTCCTTAAGTGTCATCGGTTTCAATCCAGCCATTCCCCTCAGGAAAAACTCCTGCTGCGCTTCCACGATTGTCGCCGTCACTTTGTATAGAGTCATTTGCCTTTGTTCGAGCCCCTTAATCAACGATTGAGCATCATGTAGTTGAGCCTTAACGTAGTCATTAGCTCGTTTTTCATGTTTCATGGCGATGTAGTCCTTATAGTAAGGATTAATGGACAGCTTGGGTAGGAAGCCATCGTTAACCGTTATCGAATATCCATCTTTTTCTTTTTCCACGAATACATCCGGTACGATGTAATGAATCATCTCATCGGAAAAGTGACTGACTGGGCGTGGGTTCAAGGTACGGATGAAATCGCCTGCCTCCTGAACTTCCTGAATGGTCACTTTGTAAAGGTCCGCAATTTTCCGGTAACGCTTTTCGGCTAAGTCCGTTAAGTGGTTCTCGACGATCGTATAAGCCAATCGATTGTCATTTTCTTGATTGCGAATTTGAAGAAGTAAGCAATCAGTCAGATCTTTAGCGCCGACGCCAATGGGGTCAAAGGTTTGCAATACTTGGATCATCGTTTCCATTTCCTCGCTGGACACCGAAAAAAGCGAGGCTGTCCAATTCATATCAATATCAAGAAAGCCATTTCCATTTAAGCTTCCTATTAGGAATTCAACTATTTTTGTTTCACTGTCTTTCAAGGATCTGAACAAACTCAGCTGCTCCAATAAGTGTGCTTCCAACGTTACCGTGGTGCAGGAATAATTTTGGATTGGGTTGTAATCATTATCTGTACTGTATCTATTCCCTTTGCGAGAAGTTTCACGTATGCGATAGTCCATCATATGTGTACGAATATTAGGTTCAGAGAGTGAGGTGTGAGGGGCATTAGCCGCTGCGGCCATTTCGAGAACAGGATTTTCATTAGCCTGCTCTTGTAGGAAATCGTTTAATTCATGTGTGGAATATTGCAGGATATTGATTGCCTGCTGTAATTCAGGGGTTAATGATAATTTCAAGGATTGTTTTAGCTGCAATTCAAAACCTGCCTGCATATCTATCAACTTCTTTCGTATTAGATTAACTAAGTGAACAAAAGGATAGTATCGATAATAATACAAATCTTCCGAAAATTCAACGTTTAATGTTAGATTATATAACATCATATGTTTTATCCAAGGAATCTATGATAGGAATGAGGTAATTAAGTCGAATGATTCGAATATGAATTGTTTGATTCTGAAATAAATCATCATGTGTTCGTTTTGATTTGATTATGAATCGTTTTAAGTCGAATACCTTTAATATTAGGTTCATATACTTTGGCATGCATCTTGCAATATCTAAAAATATAAAAATAAATTGGTTCAGCAAAATATAAAAAATCCATTATTTAAGAAGGGTGTTTTTTTACATGATTAAAGAGAAGACGGGTATTCAGGAATTAATCGATTTGGACAAAAAGCATTTCATTCATCCGACTACGGCAATCGAACAGCAGCAGGCAGATGGGCCAAGTTTCATTTTTAAAGAAGGCAAGGGAATCTATCTAACGGACGTTAAGGGCAGAACAGTCATCGATGGCATGTCTTCGCTTTGGAATGTGAATATTGGACATGGGCAAGAAGAGCTGGCTGATGTGGCAAGAGAACAAATGGCGAAGCTGGCCTTCACCTCTAATTTCGCTACCTTCAGCAATGAGCCGGCCATTCGTTTGGCAGCCAAGATCGCTTCAATCGCTCCTGGTGATTTGAATGCCGTCTTCTTCACTTCGGGCGGATCGGAGTCGAATGATACGGCGTTCAAACTTGCCCGCCATTACTGGATATTGAAAGGCCAGCCCAATCGCCAAAAAATCATTTCACGCTCGAAGTCCTATCATGGAGTGGCGATGGGAGCGACAAGTGCAACTGGGCTGAAACCGTTCCGTGACTTCACGAACTCCATCGCTCCTGATTTTTGTTATGTAGACGGTTCCTCGATCGAAGAGCTGCGCAAGGCCATTGAAAAAGAAGGTCCGGAAACGGTTGCGGCATTTATCGCGGAGCCGATCCAAGGAGCTGGCGGCGTGAATCTGCCTCCAGAAGGCTACTTTAAGGAAGTACGGGAGATTTGTGATGAATACGGCATTTTAATGGTGACGGATGAAGTCATTACAGGTTTCGGAAGAACAGGGGTTTATTTCGGCATTGAACACTATGGCGTCGTTCCGGATATGATGTGTTTTGCAAAAGGTGTGACAAGCGGGTACGCCCAATTAGGCGGTGTGGTCCTGAATGATAAGCTGCACAAGGACTTCATTTCCCTTTCAAAAGGCACGCTTTTACATGGCTACACATACAGCGGTCACCCGATGGCTTGTGCAGTTGCTTTGAAAAACATTGAAATAATTGAACGTGAAAATCTGATGGAAAACTCGAAACAGCGTGGGGAAGAGTTGCTTGCCGGCTTTAAGAAGCTTCAGGGCAAACACCAGATCATTGGTGATGTCAGGGCGCTTGGACTGATTGGAGGCATCTCCATCGTGAAGGACAAAATGACGGGAGAAGGCTTTAAGACACAATTAGCCCCAAGACTTGTGGCTGAAGCGGCGAAGAATGGCTTGATTTGCCGTTCTGTCACGTTTGATCAAGATACACTCGTATTCGCCCCGCCCTTAATCATTACTAAAACCGAGGTCGAAAAGATCATTGATATTCTTGATAAAACATTTACAGCTGTCGAAAAAGAAATTTTATAAGAGGTGAAAGTGATGGAAATGACGGAAACGCTGAAGAAGAAATTATTCATTGATGGTAAATGGCAAGAAGCTGAACATTTCACGACGCTTAAATCTCCGTATAGCGGGAAAGTACTAGCGGAAATTCCTTCGGCAAGCGTGGGAGATGTGGAGCTGGCGATAGAATCAGCTCATCAAGCGAGAAAAACGATGGCAGCCCTGCCTAGCCACAAACGTGCTGCCATACTTGAACAACTAGCAAGTCTGTTGGAAAGCCGCAAGGATGAAGCAGCAGAAATCATCGCTAAAGAGGCAGCGAAGCCGATTAAAACGGCGATGGTGGAAGTGTCCCGAACGATTGCCACATATAAGTTTGCAGCGGAAGAAGCAAAGAGGATACATGGGGAAACGCTGACGATGGATGCTACAGCGGATGGGGAGGGACGGATCGGCTACACAGTCCGTGAACCGATTGGTGTCCTTGGTGCCATCACGCCTTTTAATTTCCCGATGAACCTGGTCGCCCATAAAGTTGGCCCGGCCATTGCTGCTGGTAATACCATTGTGTTGAAACCTGCCAGCCAAACACCACTATCCTCGATCTTTCTTGCAGAGCTATTGGCGGAGACGGATTTGCCTGCCGGAGCATTCAATTTAGTTACCGGAAGCGGCTCTGTAATCGGTGATAAATTAGTCACTGATTCACGGGTGAAAAGCATATCCTTCACTGGCAGTCCTGCTGTAGGGATCGGAATCCGCAATAAAGCGGGATTGAAGAAGGTGAGTCTTGAACTTGGTTCCAATGCGGCCGTGATTGTCGATAAAGGGATCAATATCGATAAAATCATCCAGCGCTGTGTATCGGCAGCATTCGCTTTCCAAGGGCAGGTCTGCATTTCCTTACAACGTGCATATGTTCATGAAGACGTATACGATGAGTTCACCAAAAAATTCATAGCAGCAACAAATGCCTTGAAGCTTGGTGATTCTTTGGATCCTTCGGTCGACATCTCTGCGTTAATCAGTCCTGGTGATGTGCAACGAAGCCTCGACTGGATCGGGGAAGCTAAACAACATGGAGCGGTCGTTGCAGCAGGAGGCAAATCTGAGGGGAATATCCTGCATCCAACCGTGTTATTGGAAGTCGATTCGATGCTTAAGGTATCCTGTCAGGAAGTCTTTGCTCCGATCGTATTAATAAACAAGGTTTCGTCCGTTGAAGAAGCGATCGATTTAGTCAATGATTCGGAATTCGGCCTGCAGGCTGGGATTTACACGGATAATATTAACTTGGCGCTTTTTGCCGCAGAGAAATTGGAAGTCGGCGGTGTGATCATTAATGATATCCCTACTTACCGCGTCGATAACATGCCATACGGTGGAGTCAAAAAGAGCGGAACGGGCCGCGAAGGACTGAAATATGCAATCGAGGAAATGACGGAAATGAAATTGGTCATTATCAATCGGAATTAATGAGGAGATGGGCAAAAGCCCATCTTCTTTTTTGGCGAAAAGTTATGCAAAAATGAATAGATAATTCACAAATGAATGTAAATGGACCACAGATAGGTTAGAAAAATAGAGTTAGCAATCTTTTAAAATGGCATGAAACTTGCTCGTATATATTAATAGGTAAATCACTTTAACCGAGGAGGAATTTAAATGCAGGAAACTTTACAAAATAACACGAAAAAAGAAGGGACCGGAGCACTGGACTTAAAAATGTTCATTAATGGGCAATGGGTGAATTCGTCTTCAGGTGAAAAAAGGGATGTGTTGAATCCAGCCACGGGAGAAGTTATTGCTACAGCTGCGGAAGGAACGAAGGAGGATGTCGATAAAGCGGTTGAGGCAGCCAAGTATGCCTTCTATGAAGGAGGATGGTGGGGAACGCCGGCAGTCGAGCGTGCCCGCATTTTATTCAAGATCGCCGACAAGATTGAAGAAAAGGCCGAAGAGCTTGCTGCTTTGGAAACGCTGGATAATGGGAAGCCGTTACGCGAGTCCCGTTTTGATATTGATGATTCAGCAGCCTGCTTTAGATATTATGCAGGTTTGGCTACGAAACCGACAGGACAGACTTACGAAGTTCCAGACGGTCAACAGGCGATGGTCGTAAGGGAACCGATTGGTGTATGCGGGCAAATCGTTCCTTGGAATTTCCCTTTGATGATGTCAGCGTGGAAACTTGCACCGGCGCTTGCCGCAGGGAATTCCGTCGTCTTCAAACCATCAGAGATTACACCAGTGACAGCGGTCAAGCTGTTTGAAATCATGGCTGAAGTCGGTTTGCCAAAAGGTGTCGCGAACCTTGTGCTAGGGGCTGGACCTGTTGTCGGACAGGCCATTGCAGAGCATGAAGAAATTGATAAAGTAGCTTTTACAGGAGGAACGGCAACGGGACGTAAGATCATGGAGGCGTCGCTTGGAAATTTAAAGAAAGTGACATTGGAGCTTGGCGGAAAATCCCCCAATATCGTATTTGCTGATGCTGATTTTGAGACAGCCGTCGACTATGCGTTGTATGGAATCTTCTGTAATCAAGGACAGGTTTGCTCGGCCGGCTCGCGTTTACTTTTGGAAGAGTCGATTTATGATCAGTTCATAGCAAGCCTGACTGCAAAAGCGAAACGTATCAAGGTAGGATCAGGATCGGATGGAAAAAGCCAAATGGGACCTGTCGTTTCAGAGGCGCACATGAACAAGATCTTATCCTATATCCAAATCGGGAAAGAAGAAGGAGCTAAATTAATCGTTGGTGGAAATCGAATTAAAGGGGAAGGCTTGGAAAACGGATACTTTGTCGAGCCAACGATCTTTGTCGATACGAAACCTGAAATGCGAATCGTACAGGAAGAAATTTTTGGACCGGTACTTGTCGTTCAAACGTTCAAGGATGAAGCGGAGGCTCTCCAACTCGCAAATGATACGAAATATGGTTTGGCCGGAGCCGTGTTCACCAATGATATCGCCAAAGCAAACCGCGTCATTAAAAAGGTCCGTGCGGGCATTACGTGGATTAACTCTTATCACCCGACTTATAACGAAGCTCCGTGGGGCGGCTTCAAGCAAAGCGGTAATGGGCGCGAACTAGGCACGTTCGGATATGAAGCATACACAGAATTGAAGCAAATCAATAACAACCTGGATATCCAGCCAACAGGCTGGTTTGATGAAGAATAAAGGTTAGTTTTAGCAAAAAAGGCCGTTCTATGAGGAATGGCCTTTTTGCGTGCAGATGGTAGATCCCATCTTTGTCGATAAATACGGCAGAATTGCAGATAAATCACTGGAATCGTCGATAAAACCAGAAAACCGCAGATAAATTGCCAGAATCGTAGATAAATCCAGAAAATCTGCAGATAAATTGCCAGAATCGTAGATAAATCCTGAAAACCTGCAGATAAATTGTCAGAATCGAAGATAAATCCACGAAACCAGCAGATAAATTGCCAGAATTGTCGATAAATCCGGAAAACCTGCAGATAAATTGTCAGAATCGAAGATAAATCCACGAAACCAGCAGATAAATTGCCAGAATCGAAGATAAATCCACGAAACCTGCAGATATATCGACGATTCGAAATTTATTTACACCTCAATGCGAAGCTTTTTCAAGGTCAACTCGTCCTGAAAAGAAAACGGCGCCATTACCCATATCTGATAGGCGATCTGGTGTAAGGACATTGATGTGCTGCTTCGTGTCGGGCGTCTTTTGCCATAAGCCTTGGCTGACCAGTACGCCGGGCAATACATTTTCGCCTGGTGCTGCCTTGAGCAGGCATTCACCGCGGTCGTTCCAGATTCTGACCATATCACCGGAAGCAATCCCTAATTGTTTGGCATCAGCTTCATTCATATGCAGTTTCGGTTCCTTTTCCAAAGAGATATGCTTGGCATTATTGGAAAAGGTCGAGTTCAAGAAGTTATGGTTAGGTGCCGGTATGAATAAAAAGGGCAGGTCGCTGTCCTTTATGATTGGTTTATAGGTCGGCAATGGTTCGTATCCTAGCTGTTTCATCCGTTCGGAATAAAGTTCGATTTTTCCGCTAGGTGTTTTCAGCTTGCCCGGGAATAGCGGCTTCATCTTGGCCTTGACATATTGACTTTTCGAAAGGGATTCATAGGTGATGCCGTCTAGATATGGGTTATCTGAAAAATCGAGAGCCTGTCGAATCATGTCTTCCTCTGAATCTTTAAAAGCTTGTTCTTGAAAGCCCATCTCGATTGCCAATAGTTTAAACACTTCTACGTTCGATTTCGACTCGCCATATTTTTCGATTACAGGCTTTTGTATTTGGATGTAGTTATGCCAGTATGAATTATAAAAATCCTCCGTTTCATAAGATGATGCGGCAGGAAGGACGATGTCGGCATACATGGCCGTTTCGGTCAAGAATAAATCATGAACCACTGTGAAAAGATCATCGCGCATAAGTCCTTCCTGCACCTTATTAGCACTCGGGGCGACTAGTGCCGGGTTGGAGCCATATACAAACATGGATCGAATCGGGTTTTCACTTTCCAAAAGAGCCTGGCCGATTTGGTTCATATTGATCGTCCGGGTCGTTCTATCCTGTAATAAGTCAGGACGTCTCAATGCATCTGTATTGAATGCCAGGTATCCTGAATTGCCTTTGGTCGCTCCGCCTCCTTTTGCCATCCATTGGCCGGTAAGTGCAGGGAGGCAGGCAATGGTACGTACTGCCATGCCCCCATTGTCATGGTGCTGCAGACCGTTGCCGATTCGAACGAATGATGGGGTGGTCGTTCCATACATCCTGGCTAATTCATATAAATCCTCTATTGGTACACCTGTGATTCCAGATACGGTCGCAGGATCGTATTGGCGGACATGATCGCGCAATTGCTCGGCACCCACTGTATATGCATCCAGAAAAGGCTGGTCGATTAGATTCTCTGCATACAGGATGTGCATTAAACCGAGGGCGAGGGCGCTGTCGGTTCCAGGAAGGATTGGGATGAACCAGTCCGCCCATTTACCTGTTTGGTTTTTATGTACATCAATGACGACTATTTTGGCACCGTTTTTTCGAGCTTGCTGGGCGAGCGTAACTTGATGCATATTGGTACTCACTGCGTTAATGCCCCACATGATGAAAAGCTTTGTATGTATCGTTTCTTCAGGGTCGATGCCGAACGACCCACCCATCGTATAGCCGTAGCCGGCAGATCCAGCCGCATTGCAAATGGAACGCTCAAGCATGCTTGAGCCGAGCTTATTAAAAAAACGGCGATCCATCCCCTCGGCACTGAGGTTCCCCATATTTCCGTAAAAGCTATAAGGAAGAATGCTTTCAGGACCGTGCTTTTTGATTAAATCTTTCCAATTGGAAGTGATGGTGTCAATGGCTTCTTCCCAGGTGATTGGGGTGAAGGCACCTTCTCCTTTTGCTCCGATGCGCTTTAGCGGCTGCTTTAGGCGTTTTGGATCGTATAGGCGGTCTGTCATATTCCTTACTTTGTTGCAAATATTCCCTTTTGTGACTGGATGGTCCGGGTCTCCTTGAACCTTGATGATTTTTCCATCTTTCTTGTGCAACAATAAACCGCACTGATCCGGACAATCAAGAGAACAAACTGAGGGAAAGACCCCATCAGACTGATTGATGTAGGATTGCATGGCCAGATTCCTCCTAATTATCTAATCTCGTAATATGAAAGTGGTGAAAGGTACAAGCTTAGCCTATTTTTCCGATAGTGATGTTTGACTTAATTCTAGTACCAGCGGTCACAATTGTAAATATCGGCGCTTGGGATGATCCCCCCTTAATTATAAGTTCTCCAATTGCAGGATATGCCCGATTGCGCCACAACCACCCTGTTGAAGATGTCATCTGATTTTTCATGAGATATTCAAAAGAATACAAAATTTTATGGTACAATATCAATAGAGTCCTTATGTTTAAAACATGAGGGCTTTTTTTGAGCAATTTGGGAATGATAAACCAAAAACCAAAAAACATATAAAGGATAAGATATGAACCAATCTCATAAAATTGCAGGTAAAGTAGCCATTATATATATCATCATTGGGGTCTTATGGATTTTCGTCTCAGATTACTTCTCAATGACACAGGCAAAGTCGGATGTTGAAACATATGCAATGTTTCAACATTCCAAAGGATGGGCATTCATTTGCATAACAGGGATATTCTTATATTTCTTAATTCGGTATTGGACGGAAAAAATGTTAAGGTCGCAGCAGGAATTCAATCTTAAGGATGAACAATATCAGTCGCTGTTCAAGCATAACCCGGATTGTGTCATCGAATTGAACCTTGAAGGAAATGTCGTTTCCATCAACCCTGAAGCGGAAAAGCTGTTAGGACAGCAAAGTGATAACCTGACAGGGAAGAATTGCAATCACCTCATTAAATGGAATGATGAGGAAAAAACGACTGCTTATTTTGAACATTCGCTTCAAGGCGAAGCTGTTAAATTCGAAACAACCTTTCAAAATATGAGAGATGAAAAACGGATCATCCGTGTAACCTTTTTACCGATCATCGTCCAGGGGGAAATGCTTGGTGTTTATGCAATCGTCAGGGATATTACTGAAGTGAGGCGAGAAGAGGAATTGATGGTTTTGTCTGAAAAGCTATCGGTCATCGGACATCTGGCAGCTGCCGTCGCCCATGAAATAAGGAATCCCCTGACCTCGTTAAAAGGATTCGTCCAGCTAATGGATATGACGAAGGAGGTCGATCCCTTGCATACTGATATCATGTTGAAGGAGATCGATCGTATCAACATCATTTCTAGCGAATTGCTTATACTTGGAAAGAAACAGGATATCGCTTTCCGCAGAATCGATCTTGCAGACAGCGTACAGCAGGTGTTCACATTGATGAAAGCTGAGACGAATTTAAATAATATCGAGATGGTGCTTAAGGTTAAAACTGCAGAGCCCATTCATATAATGGCTGATCCAATAGAACTCAAACAGCTGATCATCAATATATTGAAAAATAGCATTGAAGCGATTGCCGACAATGGGGAAATCGATATATCCTTGCAAATCATCAACGGTGAAGCTGTAGTCAGCATCAGTGATAATGGCAGCGGGATGGCGCCGGAACGACTTGAACGGATCGGTGAACCTTTTTATTCGACGAAAGAAAAGGGGACTGGGATCGGTCTGGCAATTTGCCGCAAGATCGTACACCGGCTTGATGGGGAGCTGCATTTTGAAAGTATGGTCAACGAAGGGACGACCGTTACAATTCGGATTCCGTTGGCTACTGGACAAGAATAAATGGTACTATGGGTGATAGGAAAAGTTTTTTATTAAAGGAGAACGATATGAGCGAATTACCTGCATTATTGAACGATAGAAAACCATATATCCAAGAGGTTTGGAAAAAGTCTGGATTCGGGCAACTTACACCGATTCAAGCGAAAGCGATTCCCGTAATCGTTGAAGGAAAGGACATCATGGCTGAATCACCGACTGGAACGGGAAAAACATTAGCGTATTTATTGCCATTGCTAGAAAAAATAGATCCTGAAAAAAAATCCCCCCAAGCTTTGATTTTGGCATCATCCCGTGAGCTGGTCATGCAAATCAATGAAGAAGTCCGGATTTGGTCAGAGGGAAGCGGCATAACCGGGGCAGCATTCATCGGCGGCGCTAACGTAAAAAGGCAATTGGACAAACTGAAGAAGCACCCGCAGGTCATTGCTGGGACACCAGGACGGATTTATGAATTGATTGCCCAAAAGAAATTGAAGATGCATGAAGTTAAGACAATAGTGCTTGATGAAGGGGACCAATTGATTACCGCTGAGCACATGAGTACGATCAGTAATATCATCAAGGCTACGCTTAAGGACCGGCAAATCTTGGTGTTTTCAGCTACTTTGCCGGAGGAAACGGAAAAAGCGGCCCGTTCATTCATGAAGAATGAACCTGAGCTGATCAAGGTCGATAAGAATGAAAAAATGGAATCGAAAGTGGACCATCTTTACTTTGTTGTAGAGCGAAGGGAAAAATCCAAGATTCTTGAAAAAATCACAAGACTTAAGGATGTGAAGGCCCTTGCCTTCCTTAACGATATAGCAGAGCTAAGCGTTTTACACGAAAAGCTGAGCTATAAAGGTATTGAGATGGGGGTCCTACATGGAGAATCCAATAAAGTCGATCGGGAAAAAGCGTTGCGTAAGCTTCGTTCCGGCAAATCGCCGATGCTAATTGCAACGGATGTAGCGGCAAGGGGACTTGATATTAAAGGGCTGACCGCAGTCGTTCATCTTGATATGGCTGATAATATCGACCAATATATTCATAGATCAGGAAGAACCGGCCGTGCGGGTGCTAATGGCACCGTTATATCAATCGTGACGGAAAGGGAGGAGCGCGAGTTGAAAAAAATGGCTCGTGAACTGGATATCCCCCTATCGAGAGTGACCTTCTATGGTGGAAATATCGTGGACGACGAATAGTTCCCCGAAAAAGCGACGGCCAAATTGAACTGACCCATCGAATTGAGACTTAGAAAAAACACTCATGCTGCCTGCTCTCCAAACTCAATTGGAGACAGGTAGTTTAATTTTGCTTGAATACGTATTTGGTTATAATAATACATGTATTGATTTACCATTTGCACTACTTTAGAATTAGATATAGATGCTCTTCTTTGAGTGTTGAATCCTTCCGACTTTAGCGAGGAGTGAAAGGATTCTATGACGGCATTATCATGGCAGTTTCCTTTTCGGGACATGCTTGTGATGATGCCTTTTTCTTTAGCTAAATTTTGAAAAACATAAGATGTATAAACAGAACCTTGATCAGTATGAATCAGTAACCCATCTTTTGGTTTTCTTTTCTCTACAGCTTCATTAAGTGTATTTTTAACCAAATCTACATCCTGAGTCTCACTCACTTTGTAGGTTACAATCTCGTTATTATAAAGGTCTATGATTGTTGATAAATACAACATTTTTGATCCATATGGTAAATAAGTGATGTCCGTTACCCATTTCTCATTAGGCTTGGCAGCTGTAAATTCTCTATTTAGGATATTTTTCACCACAATGTTACTCTCACCATTTAAATATTTTGGTCGTTTAACTTTAATTTGACACTGCACTTGATATTTCTGCATGATCTTTTGAACTGTTTTTCGATTAACTTCAATTCCATGTATTCTTTTTAGAAGAGCCTTGATTTTCCTATGACCATAATGAAAATGACTCTCTCCGCATAGGAGAACGACTACTTCTTCAAGTGGGCTCATAACGGATCTTGTATACTTTTTCTTCCACCTATAATAGGTGGCCTTAGGTACTTCTAATACTGTTAATATATCAACGATTTTGTACATGGAAGACAGTTCCTTGACTACTTGTACAACAATTTGTGGCTCCAACTCCTCTCGATCTCTTGGTACTTTTTTAAGATTTCCAACTGTGCTTTTAATTGCTTATTCTCTTGTTTTAAAGCATCTTTTTCACTTAAACCAGCAGGTCCTTTTCCATACGTATATTGTTTTCCTACAGGCTGAGAGAATCGATGGGTTTGCCCTTCATCATGCCATTTCTTCCATGTTTTAATCTGGGATACATTTTTGATTCCTAACTGTTTCATTATTGCTTTATTACTCATTCCTTGTAACTTTAATTCTACAGCTTGCCATTTTACTTCCTCGGGGTAGTGAACTCTTGTGCCCATGAAGAAAAACACCTCCAAAATCGTTTAGATAACTAATACGACTCAAGGGGTGTTTTTTCCTTGTCTCATTTTACTGGGTCACTCTAAAATGGCTGTCGCTTTTTTTATTGTAATGAATGGCAGATCAGTACTCTCTTTTGTTTCCTTTCTTCACATACTCCCAATCAACCTCAATATTCTTTCTGACTTTTTGCAGTAGATCTAACATCGTTTCGGTTTCATCTGGAGATAAACCGGCTAATGCGACTTTGTCGGTATACTCGCCTTCTTTTTTTAAAAATGGATAAACTCTTTCGCCTTTAACGGTAGGAAATAATTTTTTGATTTTTTTGTTGTAATCATCATTTTTCTTTACAATGAAACCTTGATTCTCAAGTTTTTTAATGGCACGGGCTGCCGTCGTACGGTCAACCTTTATCATTTCCGCTACCTTTTCTTGAATGATTCCAGGATTTTCACATATTCGAACAAGATACAAATACTGACCTTTCGTCAGGTCAAAATCTTTGAATTCTATGTTACTAACCGAGTCCAATGCCCTAGCGATCATTCCGATTTCGCGAAGTATTTCCTTCATTTAAAAACCCCTGCTTTCTTTTTGTTGTATTTACAACAAAAATATTTTCGTTTATACTAATAAAAGGTTATGAATTTATTATGACTTGTCTCAAGGAATAAATCTAGAAAGGCGATGAGGATCAGTGGATTCAAAGAAAATAACGGTGGCTGACGATTTGGATTTGGCTTTTGCCATCAGAAAAGAAGTATTTGTTGAGGAACAAGGTTACCGATTGGAAGATGAATTTGACGAATTTGATACACTCGATGGTCAAGCTGAGCATATTTTAGTTTTTCATAATGATCAGCCTGTCGGAACCGGAAGGCTAAGGATCGTCGAAGATTTAGGGAAATTGGAAAGAATCTGTATCCTCGAGCCTTACCGCAAGTTCGGCCTAGGGAAAACGATCATAAAAACGTTGGAAGAAATCGCAAGGGAAAAGGCAATATCGCGGGTCAAATTACATGGGCAAACTCAAGCTGAGGGATTTTATCAAAAGCTTGGCTACCGGACTTCTTCAGATGTCTTCATTGAAGACGGCGGCCCCCATATTCTCATGATAAAAGAATTGGTCAATGAATAAGGCTGTTTAACGTGGGTAAAATGAGATTCATCCACTATGTAACGGGAATCATGATTTTGACACTAGGCTGTTCCTTAACGATTCAGTCGGATATCGGAACATCACCATTTGATGCCCTTTTGGTCGGACTGACCACACAAGTCGGCCTAACGGTTGGAAGCTGGGAGGTCATCATAGCGGCCATAATGATAGTTTTTCATGCCTTATTAAACAAGCAGAGGCCTGAAGTGTTAGGATTAATGACAGCTTTTATAACAGGTATTGGGATTGATCTATGGCTTTTTTTATTGCAGCCCTTGATACAGCCGGAGCATTTGCTCACCAAACTCTTTTGTGTACTGGTCGGATTAACAGTTCTCGGGTTAGGAACGGCTATCTATTTATTTGCAAACTTTGCCCCGATTCCTGTAGACCGTTCGATGTTAATCATTCAGGATTTAACTGGCATGAATATACTATACTCAAAAACTTTAATTTATCTTTTCTTCTTGGGGATGGCACTCGCTTTCAGTGGGCCAATCGGTATCGGAACACTTTTAACCGTTTGTTTGGGTGGGCCGATTCTGAACTATTTTTCCCCGCTGATTCGCAATAGGTTAAGTACTCTCAGCCCATCCACAAATGATAAAGGAAAAAACCATTCGCTCTAGGATGGTTTTTTTCGTTCTGGCGCATCAATAAGGTTGAACGGACGTTAGCGGGATGGAGGGGGCCATATCCGACCTTGGGAAATAGGATAAACACTTCTTGAAAACGCTTCCACAAGAGTTATTTCTGACATAAGATAGAAATAGATATAGAGTGGGGGGAGATAATATGGCAGATAGGCATAAACGATTCGAAACGGCAGTCATTCATGAAGGATATGACTCCAAGGAGCATTTAGGGAGTTTGACCACACCCTTATTCCAAACTTCTACTTTCACTTTCGAAACGGCGGAGCAAGGGGAACGGCGGTTTGCGGGCTTGGAGGACGGCTATATATATTCTCGGCTGGGCAATCCGACGGTACAAGTGCTGGAAGAAAAGATCGCCGCTTTGGAGGGAGGGGAAGCAGGACTTGCTTTCGGTTCGGGGATGGCTGCAGTTTCGGCTGTGCTTTTTGCTTTGACAAAAACGGATGATCACATCCTTTGTTCACAGGGATTATATGGTTGCACCTTCGGCCTTCTGCAGCTAATGAAAAACAAATATCGCATCGCCCATGATTTTTGTGAAATGGATACAGAGGAGCAGGTAAGGAAAATGATCCGGCCGCAAACGACCTGCATTTATGTGGAAACCCCGATAAATCCGACGATGAAAATGATCGACCTGCAGATGGTGGTGAGAGTTGCGAAGGAATATAATGTGACGGTCGTAGTCGATAATACCTTTTGCACCCCCTACTTGCAGAGACCCCTTGAATATGGCTGTGATATCGTTCTTCACAGCGCTACCAAATATCTTTGCGGCCATGGGGACGTCGTTGCCGGGCTTGTGGTAGGCAGCAGAGGTTTTATAGATCACGTAGCGGGAACGACACAAAAAGATATAGGCGGGATCATCTCACCATTCGATGCCTGGTTACTGCTGCGGGGGTTAAAGACTTTGCCAGTGAGGATGGATCGGCACTCGGGCAATGCAATGGAAATATTTTGCGAGCTTAAGAAGCATCCAAAGGTAAAAAAGGTATACTATCCAGGGGATGAAACGCATGAGGATCATTATATTATGGAAAAACAGATGAAACATGGCGGAGGGCTTATTTCTTTTGAATTGCATGGTACAAAAGAAGATGCCCAGGAATTTCTCAATAAGCTTCTATTAGTCAAGATTGCCGTCAGCCTAGGGGATGCCGAAACATTGATCCAGCATCCTGCTACCATGACGCACTCGGCCGTACCTGAAGAATCGCGCAGGCAAATGGGCATCAGCGATCAACTCATCCGTCTATCTGTTGGCCTTGAAGCTTGGCAGGACATCTGGGATGATCTCCTGCAAGCCTTTTAAGGAACGTATTCTTGTTTATTTATTTCTCCGATACCTGATGAAGATGATCACGGCGATGATCAAGATGACAGCGGCAAGGATATAAGAAATGGTCGTAATGACTGGGTAGTTGGCCTCGTTGCGAACCCCGATGCCGATGAACGCCCAAACGAACACGAGCGGATAGCCCCAATCCCGGTTTTTACTTGCAAAGGCAAAAGCCAGGATTGTTGCTACAATCAGCATAGTGATCGTCCAGGCCACTTTGGAAATCCCAAAACCGTCCCATTCTATATAAGTGAGGTAATAAGAAATGTCAGCGATGGTGGCAACGCTTACCCAGCCTGAGTAAATGGAAAATGGGAACAGGTCGAAACCAGTATGCGCAACCTTTTTAATATGTGTATAAATGACCAATAGCGTAGCCAAAAGTGCAACGATGATGAAAACGGATAACAAAAAGTACTCGTAATGCCATGCCAGTAGCCACGCACCATTCAGCACACAGCTTAAAGCGAACCATGGAAATGATGCCTTGGTGGCAGGGCTGTTTCTATGTTCGCCTGTAAATTGCCTAAAAACCCAAATGGCCAGTAAAAGATAGATGAAGCCCCATATCGAAAATACATAACCGGCAGGGGTGAAAAGAACATCCAGTTTATCGGAGACCTCTCCAGATGTTTGGCCGTTGAATGGAAGGAAATTGGCTAAAAAATTCATGGTGATGACGAATAAGTAAAAAATCAAGTTAAAAAAGACTATAAGCATGGGACTCCTCCTTGAACGTATTGTGACTTTTATATCTTATTCCACTATTTTTACTTGAATAACCTTTTTGGAGCACATCGGAGGTTTTTTATCAGTTCTTGTAAGGGGGGCGATTCTGTAACAAATGGACCATTTATAGTAAGAAATTTTACATCCGTACTTTAAGGTGATAAAATATTTAAAGATTCATATTATTAGTCCTTCGGGGTCGGGTGAAAATCCCAACCGGCGGTGATGAAGAAATTCTAAGCCCGCGAGCCTGATAAAGGCAGGATTTGGTGAGATTCCAAAGCCGACAGTACAGTCTGGATGGGAGAAGGACGTGTGGAACCCAAGTGTATACGTACGCCTAATTTTTCAAAAATGATAAAATTAGGTTTCTTAGGTATACCATTTTTCACTCATTTCTCCTGCTAACTCCTTAGGTCATTCTAAGGGGTTTTTTATATTCCATAAAAGGGGGAAAAACATGTTTACGGGAATCATTGAGGATATTGGTACGGTCCATTCCTTAAAAAAAGGAAAAAGCAGTATGGAGTTGACGATTCGTTCCGAGAAGATCCTTGAAGATGTTCATCTGGGGGATAGTATATCGGTCAACGGTGTCTGCTTGACGGTAACCTCCTTCACGAAAAGTTTGTTTGCTGTCGACGTAATGCCAGAAACGGTCAAGGCTTCGACGATCCGGACATTAAAAGTGGGATCACTTGTGAACCTCGAGCGTGCCATGAGTGCAGAGGGCAGGTTTGGCGGCCATTTCGTTTCAGGTCATATCGACGGCACCGGAACAATCATTAAGAAAGAGCGAAAAGAAAATGCCGTTTACTATGTCATCCAATTGGAGGAAGGGCTTAGTGCCTTTTGCATTCCAAAAGGATCGGTCGCCATCGATGGAACGAGCTTGACGATATTTGGGATTGAAAGAAACCTTTTGACGGTCTCCTTGATTCCATTGACGCATCAGGACACCATTTTGGGGCAGAAAGCGGCTGGGGATATTGTTAACATCGAAAACGACATGATTGGGAAATATATTATACATCAAATGAAAAAAGGCGACTCAAAACCAGGAATAAATCTAGAGTTTTTAGCAGAGCATGGATTCTAATATAAAGGCGGTGTAAGGGATGTTCTCTACAATAGAAGAAGCGATTGAAGAATTGAAGTCTGGCAAGGTAGTAATTGTATCGGATGATGAAGACCGTGAAAATGAAGGGGATTTTGTAGTACTCGCTGAAAAGGCGACACCGGAAGCGATTAATTTCATGGCGACTCATGGACGAGGTTTGATATGTACAACCATAACCGAAGAACTGGCAGCCAAGCTTGACTTGCATCCTATGGTTGGAGATAATACCGACCATCATGGAACGGCTTTTACAGTAAGTGTCGACCATAAGAGCACGTCTACAGGAATTAGTGCTTTTGAAAGGTCCTTGACCATTTTAGAGCTTCTTAAAGAAGATTCGGTTGCTGGAGATTTTCAAAGGCCTGGTCATACTTTTCCAATAGTTGCCAAAGAAGGCGGCGTACTTAACCGGGCAGGGCACACGGAGGCTTCTGTCGATCTGGCCAAGTTATGCGGTGCCAAACCGGCTGGGGTCATCTGTGAAATCATGAATGAAGATGGATCGATGGCACGGGTATCCGATTTAGAAGTCATTGCCGAAAAATTCAACTTGAAATTCATCACGATCGCCGAATTGATTCGATACCTTGAGAAAGCTGCAACAAGCAGAAAACATGAACTTGAACTGAACCTTCCGAATTCGTAAGGTTTAACGCATGAACAAAAAAATGAAATGTTTTATAAATTAGGAGGAATTGGACATGGGGAATATCATTGAAGCACAATTAATCGGATCAGGTTTAAAAGTGGGAATCGTTGTAGGCAGGTTCAATGAATTTATCACAAGCAAGCTTTTGGGCGGGGCCTTGGATGGTCTCAAGCGTCATGGTGTGGATGAAAAAGATGTTGATATCGCTTGGGTTCCTGGTGCTTTTGAGCTTCCGTTAATTGCGAAGAAACTTGTGAACACAGGTAAATATGATGCAGTAATCGGTCTTGGAACGGTAATCAGGGGAGCTACCTCACATTATGATTATGTATGCAATGAAGCAGCTAAAGGCATGGCGGCCGTGTCCTTGGATACAGGTGTACCGGTTATCTTCGGTTTATTGACGACCGAGAGTATCGAGCAAGCCATCGAACGTGCCGGAACTAAATCTGGCAACAAAGGCTATGAAGCGGCTGTTAGTGCAATTGAAATGGCTAACCTTGGGAAGCTGATAGAGCAATAAATATCATTCAGGAAAGCCGCAGGGAGGATATCCCTGCGGCTTTCCTATGAACATTTCCATAATATTCTGATTTTCGAAGCTCGCGGCAAATTCTTAAGTATTAGAACAGCAAAACAAACGATCAATCCCGTAGCGATTATCATGTTTTCGATAATCACTTACAGAGTCACACTATCCAATTTTCTAGGCATTCCCGGTAATCCTTTTTAAACGAAGAAATGGTCACGTTTTCTTCCTTATCTCATAAGAATTTGTTTCCATATTGATTCTGTCCGAAAGCATTATATCATTTGAATTGCTGTTGAGCGGAAGTCAGGTAAGGTCACTTAAACCTTAGAGGAATATTCAATTTCTAATTAATGGGTTTTTACTGCAAAATAGATCTGGATTGGGTAAACAAAGAATTTTTCGGTCGTTTATAAAAAAATACGCAAAAGCAACAGGTAATGAAAGCATTTTAAAATATGCGGACATGATTATGCTACAATTGTAAAGATTGCAATTGAAATTCATATCTTTAGGGAAAAGTAAACTTATTAGTTATTAGGAGGGGTTTGTGTGTACCATCTCTTTACACATAATGATTTAGATGGAGTCGGCTGCGGCATTGTGGCTAAGCTGGCATTCGGAGAAGAAGTAGTGGTTAGTTATAATTCAATCGGCCGGCTTAACCAGAACGTAGGAGCATTTCTGGAGCAGGCTAAAATTGAAGATACATTGATTGTTACCGATCTTTCGGTTGATGAAGATAACGAAAAGATGATTTCGCAGTTTGTTGAAGATGGAGGCAAGGCGCTGCTGATAGACCATCATAAGTCCGCACTGCATTTGAACGAACATGACTGGGCATCCGTGACGGTCGAGCAGGAAGACGGTAAACAGACGGCAGCGACTTCATTGTTTTATCAGTATGCAATTGAAAACAATCTGCTGGAGCCCTCAAGCATTGTAGCGGAATTTGTGGAATTGGTTCGTCAATACGATACATGGGAATGGGAAGTTAATAAAAATGCAACGGCAAAACGGTTAAATGACTTATTTTTCATGATTCCAATTGAGGAGTTTGAGATGAAAATCGCTCAAAAGCTTTCCACGGCCGAAAGCTTTACATTTGATGAAGTGGAGCAAACTCTTCTCAAAGTGGAAGAGAGTCGCGTCGATCGATACATAAACAGGAAGAAGAGAGAAGTTTATCAGGCTACTGTCGGCCCTCATACTGCTGGAGTGGTCCACGCCGAGTCATATCACTCGGAATTAGGCAATGAGCTATCGAAGGAATTCTCGCATTTGGATTATATCGCCATCCTGATGGTCGGAAGTAAAAGAATCAGCTTCCGGACAATCCATGATGACATAGATGTTTCCGAGGTTGCCGGAAAGTACGATGGGGGAGGACATCAAAAAGCCGCCGGGTGCACCATGTCCGAGAAGGCATTCAGTCAATTCGTCGAAAAAACGTTCTTTGCCGATCCCTTGAAACGCGATGCTCACAAAAATCAATTGAATGTAAAAGAGTCCCCAGAGGGCTGTCTCTATTCGACGAGGGAAAAACAGGACATATTCATCTTTGAAGACGAGGAAGAGCAATGGATTGTTGAGATCAACGGAAAACAACTGAAAAAAGCGTTCGATACTTTTATGGAGGCGGAAAAATACATGAAGCGGAAATACGCGGCATGGCTGGCCCATGACGAAAGGTATGAAGAGTTCGTCAATAAAGGTTGAATAAGAAAGCGGCTGTCCGAATGGGACAGCCGCTTTTGCATGATTCTCCTATGAATATAGAATAGTGTTCACCTTTTAAGAGGGACGGGGTGTACAAGCGTACGTGACTTTTTGTTTGGTATGTTTTTTTGATGAAGGATCGCATTGATCTCTCCTCCGACGACAAAAATCAGTCCACTTAAATACAGCCACAGCATCAAGATGATGACCCCTCCCAAACTTCCATAAGTGGAGGAATAGTTGGCAAAGTTGCTGACATAGAAAGAAAATCCTATGGAGATCGCTAGCCAAAGTACTGTTGCGGTCAATGCACCAGGGAAGACATGTTTAATTGGAAAGCTCTTATTCGGGGCGAAGCGGTATAAAAAGGTAAGAACGAGTGCTATAACCACAACCGCTATGACCCAGCGTAATAAGCTGAATAAGTTCTGCATTTCTTCCGGGATGGGAATGACTTGCTGTAATAGATCAATGATGATTTTCCCGAAAACTGGAAGTCCCAGCATAACGATGAATGCCACAACCAGGCCTAATGTCAAAGCAATCGAAATGAAACGGGCTTTAATGAAGTTCCTTGTTTCTTCGACATCATAAGCGATATTCATGGAATGGATGAACGCGTTCATGCCATTTGAAGCGGACCATATTGAGGCAAGGAAACCAAAAGTCAGTAAACCGCCATTCCGTTCACTCAATATTTTAATGATATTTTCCTCGATGACTTCCATCGTTTCTGCAGGCATAAAGGTTTTGATCGTATCCAACGCCGTTTGAATATCGATATTCAGGTATGGCAATATGGACAGCAGTAATATGAGCAATGGAAATAGTGCGAGTAAGTAATAATATGCTTGTTCTGCTGCCAGTCCTGTGACACGATCTTCCTTTATTTCTTTGATAAGCTTTTTCGAAAACCTTATCGATTTATCCATCTGGGAATCACTCCTGACTAGTTACTTAGTTTATCTGCTTCTTTTCCCTTTGTTGCGAAAAGTTAATCCCTATATTAAAAGAAATTGTATGTTTTTTCGGAACGGTATATGATCTTGCATGGTTAGGGTTTATCCGTTTAATTTCCATTGCACGGAAAAAGGGATTCAGATTACCCGCAGTTTTGCTGGATGTAGACTGGCCGTGCCGTTGTACTGCCGACACTTGGCTTTCCAGAGGCGGCCGGTGAGCCGCCTTTAAACCGCTTTTCCGCAGGATTCTCGCGCCTTCCGCTTCATTCCAATTCATGTGAGAATGAAGCCGGAATATGATCATGGGCCACCCCCTCGTACCAGAACAGAGCGAAAGTGCAGGAAAAGGAAATCAACCAAAGATAAAAAGGATAATGAATATTTAAAATCTGCTTTAACCTCAAAAACTATCTTGGCGCTCTAAACAGACGAACAGCTGCACAAAAAAGGAAGAAAACGAGCTGGAATTGCGTTAAGAAAAGGCGTTGAACAGATGAAAACTGAATCAACAGGGTAATCTTAAAGCAGGGTTACGCCTCTTTTTGTGGAATAGATAGTTAAGTAGCATTATCAAATTTAAAAATTATGTGTTGGTGACATGAAAGGGGGAGTATAGATGCGTTTCATTCAAGCTATACTGTTAAAAAAGTGAGGTTACTTCTATGTTCACTACAATTATTGCAAAATTACTGCGTCTCCTCCCCAATGAAGCAAAGAAAACACCTATGATTCCACTGCAACAAGTAAAAATGAAAAAAAATGTGCTAGTAGAGACATCTGTTCAACGTACTTATCTATCTTTATATTATCCTCTGGAAGCAATACAGGAAAAGCTCCCTGTTTACATCAACTTCCATGGCGGAGCGTTCATAATGAATGAAAAGGAGATGGATGACCCTTATTGCCGCTTCTTGGCCAATCAGGCAGAATGTGTCGTTCTTAATGTCGATTATGCCAAAGCACCGGAGTACCCGTTTCCCAAACCGATTGAACAGGGCTATGACATTATTCAATGGGTGAAGGGAAGAGCTGATGATTTGAATATAGATGCGGGTAAAATCATGGTTGGCGGACAAAGTTCAGGTGCAAATATCGCAGCAGCTATTTGTCTCTACCTTGAAGAGAAAGGGGACGATCAGCCGCTGCTCCAAGTGCTATCCTGTCCGATGCTGGATTTTGTCACCCCGCATGGAGATAAACCAGAACGAGATAAGTGGCGTTCCCGATACCCTCAAGTTGCCCATTTTATAAATATGTGTTACGTACCCAACAAGGAATTGGCAGGGCATCCTCACGCTTCCCCTGTTCGTGCTGAGATCAGTGACCGCTTAGCTTCTGCTCTTATCCTCATAGCGGAGTACGACGCATTTAGACCAGAAGCCGAATGCTATGCTGAGAAATTAAAAGCAGCAGGGATAAACGTTCAAGATGTGCTATTCAAGGACTGTTCTCATGCTTTTACCCATCTAGGCCCAAAAGAAAGAGCTGAAGAGGCTTGGCAGCTGATCGCATGGAAAATCAAAGAAGTGATGGAATCCTTTGAAAATTGAAACACTTCCTCCGTTGTTCCTTCCTTATATAATGTTTCAGCACATTCAAGTTTTTTTTTGAGGGAACCAGGACTTAAAATAAGTTTTAAGGATACAGACTTGGTGGCAGTAGATAAAAATATACGTACCCAATCGGCACTTTATTATATTTCAATGATCTGCATAATAGATCAGAAGGAGATGGATATGGATAAAGAGCAAAGGCAAGCAGATTTTGATCATTGTGAAAGAATCATAAAGAAACATTCCAAAATCTTTTACTATGCATTTTCACAGCTCCCTAGTGAAAAAGCAAAAGCCGTTTATGCCATCTATGCTTTTTGCAGGACCGCAGATGAGTGTGCAGATGGAAGCCAGTCATCCAAGAAAAAGGTTCAGTTGCTGAGACAATTAAAGAAAGAACTTGATTTGTTCAATGAACATGAGGAATTGGATAAACCATTATGGCGCGCACTCAGACATGTATTTAATACGTATGATATGGATATCGGCCCATTTTATGACCAGCTGACTGGGCAATCCATGGATTTGACATTTACACCCCCGAAAACAATGGAAGAACTGGAAAGGTACAGTTACTATGTAGCTGGGTCTGTTGGTTTAATGCTTGTTCCTGTCATCGCTTCGGGATCTTCTGCGGAATTGCATTCATCAGTGATAAGTCTTGGCGTTGCCATGCAAATAACGAATATCCTGCGTGATATCGGAGAAGATTACCGTGAGAAAAACCGCATCTATCTACCCGAAGACGGACTAACCCATGTCCACTATTCACATCATGATTTACATAACGGCACGATCAATGAAAATTTCATCGAACTATGGGAAAAGCTTGCTGCTCGAGCTGAGTCATTATATAGCAAGTTCTTGTTCAACATAGAGCTGTTGGATCCAGATAGCCGCATACCCGTCTATCTGTCGGCCCACGTTTACAGAGGCATACTTGACGCTGTGCGAAACAATGGATATCAGTGTCTAACTAAACGAAACTATGTTACAAAAGCAAAAATGGCTCAGATCAATGCTGCAGCCAACAACGCCTTTGGTTTGAGGGAAGGAGATGCATTTACAGTTGAAAAATAAAAACGTAATCATCATCGGAGGCGGACTCGGTGGACTGTCAGCTGCCATTTCACTTGCGCAAGCAGGATACGATGTCTCCTTATATGAGAAAAACGACCACATTGGAGGAAAATTGAACCGGCTGGATCAAGATGGCTTTGGTTTTGATCTTGGGCCATCCATCCTGACGATGCCCCAGATATTTGAACGATTATTTACCGCCAGTGGAAAATCCATGAAGGATTACGTCCCGATTGAAAAGCTGGATCATCAATGGCGCTCCTTTTTCCCTAATGGAAATGTCATTGACTTATATGAAGATCTGAACGAAATGCAAGAGAAGAACCCAGCCCTGAGTGAAAATGATATGCGTGAATATCAAGATCTGCTTCACTATTCGAAAAGACTTTATGATATGACGGATAAAGTCTATTTTCAGCAAGGCGTTGATACGACGAGACAAATCATGAAACATACTGGTTTGTTCACTGCTTTGAAGAACTTTGATCTGTTTTCAACGGTTCATGGAGCCATTAATAAACGGATCAGTAATGAGGAGCTCCGCGTGATGCTCTCCTATTTTATCAAGTACGTGGGTTCTTCCCCTTACGATGCACCGGCCGTGTTGAATATGATGATCTACATGCAGCATGACCAGGGTGTATGGTATGTACCCGGCGGTTTGCACAATCTTGCCAGTGGCCTGGTGAAGCTGGCTGAGGAAGTGGGCGTTACCTTCCATTTGGGAAGGCAAATCGTAAAACTGGAAAAAAAGAATGGCAAAGTTAACGCAGCCGTTTTGGAAGACGGTACAAAACTAACAGCAGATTATTTTGTTTCCAATATGGAAGTCATACCGGTTTACGAACGTTTACTTAAAGAAGATAGCCATTATGTAAAAAAACTGAAAAAGAAATTCGAGCCTGCCAGTTCGGGACTTGTGATGCATTTGGGAGTGAAAAAGAGCTATCCGCAGCTGCGCCATCATAATTTCTTTTTCGCAGAAAATATGAAGCAGCAAATGCAATCGATCTTCCATCGCCATGAGCTGCCGGACGACCCGGTCATTTATTTGGTCAATGTCAATAAGACGGACCCGACACAAGCTCCTGCAGGATATGAAAATATAAAAGTACTGCCCCATATTCCCTATATTCGGGATCAACAACCTTATACACAGCAGGATTATGAACAATTCTCTGAGCGGGTCTTGATCAAGTTGGAAAAAATGGGGCTGCATGACTTACGGGATAATATAGTCACAAAGGATGTATGGACGCCGGAAGATATCAGAAGGATGTATGGCTCCGACCGCGGTGCGATTTATGGAACGGTGTCAGACCGCAAGAAGAATAAAGGATTTAAGCATCCGAAACAGAGCGAACTCTACGATAATCTATATTTTGTCGGCGGAACGGTAAACCCCGGCGGCGGAATGCCAATGGTTACCTTAAGTGGTCAGCTTGTAAGCGAGAAAATTGTTCAGAGGGATGTATCCAATGCCTGACAATGACGGTCATTTTCTTAAAACATTACCGGAAAGGCAGAGAGAGGATCTATTTTCCAGTGCCGACCTTTCAGTTGAAACGCGTAAAAAAAAGCTATTGAAGCTGAAGACCATTCTTTTGGAGCATGAAACGGCATTCATTCAAGCCCTTTATTCAGATTTGGGAAGACCGCCATTCGAAACCATTTCTTCTGAAATTACAGTTTTATTAAATGAAATCGATTATGTATGCAAGCATTTAGCAAAATGGAGCAGGCCTGTTCGGTCCAGATATCTAAAATTTGGATATGTGGAATCAATCAAAAGAATGAGGCATCCATACGGGAGTATACTCATCATTAGTTCGTGGAATTATCCGCTCCAGCTTGCATTGATGCCTGCCATCGGAGCGATAGCCAGCGGAAACCGATGTGTGATCAAACCATCCGAACATGCACCGGCAACTGGTGAACTGCTTAGAGAGGTCATTAATCACGTATTTCCTCCCGAACAATTAACAGTTGTTACAGGAGATGCTCAGACCGCCAGCCTATTGACTTCATCACCTTTTGACCTGATTTTTTTCACAGGCAGTCAGCAGACAGGAAAAGCGGTAGCGCGGCAGGCGGGCAGCCAACTCACTCCGGTGATACTGGAACTCGGCGGCAAAAACCCCTGTATCATGGATGAAACAGGCTTTTCAAAGGCTTCAATCCAGCAAATCATTTGGGGGAAGTTTCTTAATGCAGGACAAACCTGTATTGCGCCGGACACACTTTTTGTCCATCAGTCCATTTACGAAAAAACACTTTCTGAAATATCGGCTTCGCTTTCGGCTTTCTACGGAGATCGACCCCAGGAAAGCGCTGATTATGGTAGGATTTGTAACGATGCACATTTTCAGAAGGTGGTTGATTTAATCGGGAAAGGGGATGTCTGGCATGGCGGGCAGTATGATAGGAACGATCGGTTCATTGAACCAACGGTGGTTACTAATTTGAAACCGGGGAGTTCCATCTTTCAGGAAGAGATATTTGGCCCTGTACTCCCTGTCATTCCATATACAGACATAAGAACATTATTATCGAGTGATATGATACAACGTGATGCACTAACAGGATATATATTCAGTAAAGACAATAAACAAATCCTGCAGTTCACGGAACACATGAAGTCACCAACCATTAGCGTCAATCAAGTGATACATCATGCTGCGAATCCCCATGTCGCATTTGGAGGGATTGGAAGAAGTGGATACGGTGCATATCATGGAAAGACTGGTTTTCTAGCCTTCAGTTATGATAAAACAGATTACAAAGCATATCATTACATCCATGTTCAAGGTAAATTCCCGCCTTATTCCGATAGAAATATGAAGTTATTGAAGAAGTTAAGAAAGTGGCTGTTGTAATTAGGAATCATAGCACACGATGTTACCTGTGAAGCATAGAAAATGAGGGGAATTAACATGATTGTTTCATTTCCTAACCATTGGATCATTATCATTGACATTTTAGCATGGACATTTTTTCATTTGTCCATTTCTGCGATTTGTTTGAAACTGCCTTTAGTATGGTTTCTGAGAGATCACTTTTGGTTTCAGATTTTCTCTTGGGAAAAATCCGGAGAATTGTGGCAGCGTTTATTCCGGGTAAAAAGATGGAAAGGCTATATTATAGATGGCACGATTTTTCTTAAAAAGGGTTACAGTAAAAAGGGCTTACATGGCATCGGGTTGAGGGACTTGACGATATTTGCTGCGGAAACAAAACGTGCGGAATTCACACATTGGCTCTCCATTTTGCCTGCTCCGTTGTTCTTCTTGTGGAATCCAGTATGGGCGGGCTGGGTGATGATCTTGTATGCCCTTGTATTCAACCTTCCCATTATCGTTGTTCAGCGCTACAATCGCGGGCGTATTACTGCCATTACTTCAAAATTTGTTAAGAAATGAAGCGGCATACTGTAAGGAAATGAGGGAATGTACATGAGTAAGAAGGTTATTGTCGTGGGGGCAGGTGTTGCAGGGCTTGCCAGTGCAATTAGACTGCAGCAAGCGGGGTACCAGGTGGAGATATATGAAAAAGGATCAACTCCCGGTGGCAAAATGAATCGAATTGAACTGGATGGCTATACATTTGATTTGGGGCCGAGCATCGTCATGATGCCGGAATTATATCGGGAGATCTTCGAACTATGCGGACGTAACCCCGATGATTATATTCCTATGAAAAAATTGAACCCGATTTATCGGGCTTACTTCAGTGATATTCCCGACACTCCTTTTGATATCTCCTCAGACCTTACCGAATTGACAAAGATGATTGAATCGATCAGCGAAGAGGATGCGGAAGGTTTTTTTCTATACCTGCATGATATTTACAAAAGCTTTGTCGTTGCAAAGCATCACATTCTTCAAAGGCCGTTCCGCAAAAAAGCTGATTTTTATAACCTTCCCATGTTGAAGAAAGCTTTGAAGCTAAAAGTATACGGCACTGCAGATTCTTTTATAGGAAAATATATCAAGAATGAACGGCTGAAGCAGTTAATCAGTTTTCAAACGTTATACATAGGCATTTCCCCAATTGAAAGTCCATCTTTTTACAGCATGATTCCCATGATCCAATTTTTATATGGAGTATGGTTCATCAAAGGCGGTATGTATACGATGGCACTTGCTATGGAGAGGCTCTTCATGGAACTTGGAGGAACCGTTCACTATAGCAAAGATGTGCAGGAAATATGCATTCATAATCGCAAGGCGACGGGGATAATCGTGGATGGCAGAAAAATCACCGCGGATTTTGTCGTTTGTAATGCAGACTTCCCATATGCCATGAAACACTTGATAAAAGACAAGGCCGCCAAAGGGAAATATACGGATAGGAAGATTGACAGCATGAAATACACCTGTTCATGTTTTCTTTTATATCTCGGTATGAATCGAAAATATGAAGAAATTGACCATGTACATAATTTTATATTCAATGAAAAACTAAATCAGAATCTGGAAGATATTTTTGACGGGAAGAAACTGACGAATGCCTCCTTTTATGTATACATAGCTTCTAAAATGGATCCTTCCCTTGCGCCCGAGGGAAAAGATGGATTGTATATCCTGATGCCCGTCTCGAATGTAGCAACAGCCAATTATCAATGGGATGAGGAAACCATTTCTTATTATCGCAGCTACATTTTAGATGAATTAAAAAAAATTCGTGGTTTTGAAAACATTGAAAATGAGATTGTGACCGAAACGTATACAACACCAGTGGATTTTGAGTCGAAGTTCAATGCATACAATGGCGCCACTTTTGGTTTGCAACCAACCCTGGCCCAAAGCAGCCACTTCCGTCCGCAAAGCAAAGCAACACATTGTGAAAATTTGTATTTTACCGGAAGCAGCACACATCCTGGAGCGGGTGTCCCTATCGTCCTATTATCCGCGAGGATCACTGCACAGGAACTGATACAAGACGATACAGGTGAAATGTTTGATTATTCAGGAAGATGAAGTCTTTGTGTTGACTCATAGTTAAAGGAGGCGTTTTATATGACAGCTTTAGAATTGATTAATCTCGCTATTGGTTTACTGGCAGTTATGATTGGCATTATCATATTTTGGTCTTTGCCAGTTCCAGTTTTCTCCTCCGGTAAGAGTACCGGTCTTCCGTTTCTGTCAATCATCATTCCTGCCAGAAATGAAGGAGGCAGGCTCTCACCGTTATTGCAATCCTTGCAGGAACAACGATTCAAGCAATTTGAAATATTGGTCGTTGATGACCATTCAACTGACAATACTGTGGCTATTGCGGAAAGCTACGGTTCAAAGGTTCTCCAAAATGAAGGGTCAGGGAAGTCATCGGCATGCTGGCGTGGTGCGAAGCATGCAAAAGGGAGTTGGTTATTGTTTTTGGATGCGGATACTTCGTTCATCAATCAGGATGGTTTAAAAAATCTGCTGCATTTCTACCAGGGAAAAGGAGCTAGGGGCATTTTATCCTTACAGCCATATCATACAGTTAATCGCTTATATGAACACCTCTCTGTAATATTTAACATTATTGTCATTGTGGGCATGAATGTATTTACCATTTGGGGATCACGGTTCAAAACCGCTGGCTCGTTCGGTCCGTGCATTTTATGCAATAGAGACGATTATCTTTTGTCAGGAGGGCATAAAAAGATCGAAGGGGAAATCATGGATGATCTGGCACTGGGCCAGGCATTTCTTGACCATAATCTCCCGGTTCATTGCTTGGGTGGTAAAGGGATCATCTCTTTACGCATGTACCCGGAAGGCTTGGGCAGCCTTATAGAAGGCTGGTGCAAAAGTTTTGCCGTCGGTTCCAAGTCTACTCATCCAGTCATTATGTTGATGGTTATATTCTGGGTCGCCGGCAGTTTTATCACTACGGGAGCGTTGATCTCGTCAATTATTGAATTAAACACTCCCGTTATTATATTCAGTGGAGTATTGTATATCCTCTATACGCTTCAAACGGCATGGTTTGCCCGTAGGGTCGGAAATTTCAGAAGGGCGGTATTCCCTCTTTATCCACTATTGTTTTTATTTTTCACAGGAGTATATGTATATTCCTTCTTCCGTGTGAATGTTTTACGTTCTGTAAAATGGAAAGGACGTAAAATAAATGTCTAGAAATCCAATCAACAAGGTCAAGATCTTGTTGAACGAATAATCCACTCGTTAAGGAAGTTTCGGATACTCCCTCACGTTGTTGGTTAAGTTACTATCGTGGAGGTGAATTCAAATGGAAAAGAAAAATCAATCTGGTGAATTTAGACAAAATGCTACTCAATCTGAAACTGAGTTTGCAAGTGAAACAAATGCCATGGAAGTGATACGTCAAAACAAACAATCGACTAAAGGAAAATTCGAAACGGAGTTTGCAAGTGAAACAAATGTCCAGGAAGTAAAAAAGCAAAATCAACAATCAGAAAGCAGATAATGTATTAAACACTTTAATGCAGGTTAAGAAACAAAATCGAGTATCCGAGCAATGTTATCAGTAGCCAAAGGAAATTTATAATTTTCGGGCCACTCATTAGCTAGTTCATTTTAATTTTTATAAATTTGATGATACTGAGTGTGATCAGTTATATCAGGTCCGTGTGCGTCTGGTCATTTAATTTTTGAAATAGAAAACAGCTGTTTAACTAAAAATGTTCTAGCTGCTAAAGATTGAGCCTTTAAGGCTTAAAATTTAAAGGATAGACATTTTGATAACCTCAAGAAATAAACTTTAGTATGATCAATAAACAAGTTGGGATTATGTAAGTGTATGAAGGTCTATGCTCACCCACTTCTCCACCCAGATCTATAACAAAAAGGTTCGGAATGAGACGATTCCGAACCTTTTTGTTTTCATGCTGAGCCAGACAGCGTTGTCTGGTTTTTTTATTAGTGCACTTCTTTTTCTTGTTCCCTTTCAATCTTCGGAGGGGTCCATTTGAAGACTTTATTAAGGATATTATAGATGTGTTTGGATTCCTTGGTCATGATAGGCCCAAGAATCGCTAAGGTCAACACATATAATGCTGCAAACGGGGTGAGTATAGGCATTAAACCGCCGGCAATGCCTAGATTCGCTAAAATGATGGAGAATTCACCACGTGAAACGATCGTTAAACCGATATTGGCGGAAGCCCTGTGAGATAGGCCCGATTTGCGTCCAGCTATCATACCAGCGGCAAAGTTGCCGATTATAGTGATGATGACGGCCCCAAGAACCATCCAAATGGCTCCGCCAAGGGAAGTCGGATCGATACTTAAGCCAAAGCTGAAGAAGAATATGGCCCCAAAGAAGTCTCGGAAGGGGATGACAAGCTTTTCGATCCTATCGCTATGGTCCGTTTCAGAAAAGACTAAACCGAGCAATAATGCACCAATGGCTTCTGCAACATGAATCGTTTCCGAGAAACCTGCAATGAAGAATAGTAAAGCGAACACGACAATGATGAATATTTCATCTGAGGATATATTGAATAATTTATTCAGTACCCCAGAAGCCTTTCGGGCTATCACGAAGAATATCAGCATATACCCGATCGCGATGAAAGTAGAAAGTAGTGTTCCCCATACGGAACCAGAAGAGCTTAATACCAATCCGGATACGACTGATAAATAAACAGCGAGGAAGATATCTTCAAACATGATAATACCAAGGATTAGCTCCGTTTCATTATTACCGGTCCTTTTCAGGTCCACCAGTACCTTGGCCACAATGGCACTTGATGAAAAGCTGATAATCCCTGTTAGTATCAGGACTTCTTTTAATGGGAGTCCTAGGAGGAATCCGTAGATGAGGGCCATACCTACGTTGATTAAGATGTAATAGGTTCCGCCAGTCACGATATTTTTCCCTGATTTCATTAGCTTTTTAACGGAAAATTCAAGCCCTAAATAAAACAGGAGAAATAAAATACCGACTCTTCCGAGGAACGCTATGATTTCATCGCTTTCAATGAATCGTAGATCGATCAGCCCGAAGTGCGGGGCATGAGGGCCAACGAGCATCCCTATGATAATGAGAATTGGGACATTGGATACTTTGAATTTACCTGCAATGAGAGCAGCAAATGCTACTAGAAGCAGGGCAGTTCCCACTTCGAAGACTAAATGGTCCATATGAGCTTAGTCACTCCTTTCGTCGGTCAATAATTCTCTTGTCAGGTTACGGATATCTTTTCTTTCACCAGATATCACCAGTGTATCGCCTGTTTCGATGATGGAGTCAGGACCGGGATTATTCAGTTGTTTTTTACCCTTTTTCGAATGGGCGATGACGGTAACGTTATAATTGCTCCGGATATCAATCGAACCAATCGTTTGATTGATGGCTTTTGAGCCCGGTTCCACCTTGAACCATTCAATCACCAGGTCACCCAGGGACATTTCAATCGTTTCAAGGGCTTGTGGTTTATAAACCATGCCGCCAATGATGGAAGCCAATTGCCTTGATTCCTGATCGTTAATGGTAATGCTTGAAATGACATCCTCGTGCTCTTGATCAAAATGGTATAATTCCCGCCGGCCGTCATCGTGAATGACGACTACTAGCTTTTCATCATTTCTGGTTATGATTTCGAACTTTTGGCCAATACCAGGAAGTTCACTTTCTCTAATTTTCACTGGAATTCCTCCTTAAATTTGTTGGTTAGAGTTAACAGAAGATAGAAATGTTCATAAGTTTACATCAATAATCGTCTTGAATTTCTTCTCCTTGGATATGCCGATGTATTTCAGTGTCTCCGATGGGCTTGAATGATGATAATGCTTTTGGATCAAAGCTAATGATACACCTTGTTTATAGGCATGATAGCCGAAAGTTTTACGCATCGAACTTGCCCCGAATTTACCTATCAGTCCTGCACCCTCCAAAGCATCATGGATAATTCGGTGCGCCTGCTGACGTGTGATTGGCTTTTTTGTCTTTGGGGAAAGAAATAAAAATTGACCCTCGATAACTTTGGAGCCTTTAAGATGCTCTTGTAAAGCGGTACGAACCTTTAGGTTTAAGAAAATTTGAGTGACCTCGTCATTTTCCATCCGTTGTTCATAAAACTCCTTGATTTTGCCCGTTTCATCAAGAACGTCGGCGATTGTAATTTCCAGCATCTCATTTATTTTCATGCCTGTGTTGATGCCAAGCACGAACAATAAATAATCCCGACTGGAGTGAGCTCGTAAATAAGTCTTTATTTTGCTGATTTGATTGATGTCCTTAAAGGCTTCTACATATTCCATACATCTTCTCCTCTTGCCAATGTAACATAATTATATTATATCATAAATTATGTAACATTGCATGCGATAAGTCCTGTAAGAGGAATCCTTCTCATAAAGCATTGTAACGTGGACTGACAAACGCTGTTTCTTATTCTCTGCACAATCAAGTGAAAATATATCCGTTTCTTTTGAAAACATCGCTAAAAGGATAAAAAAAGGAGCCCCGAGTGGGGGCTCCTTTTTAATATACCGCTTTTTGTAATTTGTGAATGACCTCAAGTGAAAGTCCGGTTCCGATGGCAACTGATTCAAGCGGATTATCTGCAAGTCGGACAGGGACGACAATTTCATTCGTCAGCCATTCTTGTATCCCGTTGAGAAGGGCACCCCCACCTGACAAGATGACACCTTGATCGACGATATCCCCGCTTAATTCAGGTGGACAGTCTTCCAAAGTTGCCCTGATCGATTCCAAAATGTGAAGAAGTGATTCCTGGATGGCTTCCTGAACGTCAGTGGATGATATTGTAATTGGCTTCGGGAGCCCCGTTACGAGATCGCGGCCCCTTACTTCCATGGTTATCACGGAATGTTGAACAAGTGCATAGCCTATTTCTTTTTTTATTGCCTCGGCTGTTCTTTCACCAATCAGCACATTATGTTTTTTCCTGACATATTGGCTAATATCTTCATCCAATTGATCGCCGCCAATTCTGATTGAATTGCATGATACTACTCCGCCGTATGATATGATTGCAACCTCAGTCGTACCGCCGCCAATATCGACGATGACATTGGCAACAGGCTCTTCGACAGGAAGCCCTGAGCCAATTGCTGCCGCCACCGGTTCCTCGATGAGATGGACCTGTTTGGCTCCGCAGCTTTTGACTGCATCCTGAATCGCCCTTCTTTCGACAGACGTTGAGCCTGATGGCGTACATACCACTACACTAGGTTTCCGAAGAGATAATCCCAGTGCCTTACTTGCTTTTTTCATGATTTCACGAAGCATTTGTGCGGTTACATCAAAATCTGCAATGACACCGTCCTTCAGCGGACGAATTGCCACGATATTTCCAGGTGTTTTCCCAATCATGTTTTTTGCATCCACACCGACTGCCAATACTTTATTAGACTCTATATCAATGGCCACCACTGATGGCTCATTAAATACGATTCCTTTATTTTTACTGTAAACTAGCGTATTTGCAGTTCCTAAGTCAATGCCTATTTCTGTATTTGATAACATTTAGTCACCCCTCCATAAGAGTTTGACCCCTATATACTCATTCTACCTTCTATAGGATGTTTGTGGGGGTGGTAATTCTAGTAAATCGCCGAAGGGGGAAATAGGCCCTTTTTTTCGATGAGCAAAATGATCATAAGCTGCTGTTGTAAACCCTTCATACTGCGAACAAAACCGGAATGCCCTAACCTTGTCCTAAGCAAGCGCGGCTGAACCTTTGGAACGGCCCACTGTATGTTAAGATATAAAAATGAATATTTGATAAAGAAGGTAATATTGTGCGAACATATTTAATGAAAAGTAAGAGTGTTAAAGTCATATTTACATCTATCCTGGCTTTCCTTGGTGGTTATACGTTTGAATGGCTTGGCGTATACTTGCCGTGGATGCTTGGGCCTTTATTTGCAGTCATGATCGCCAAAGTGAAGCTAGGGAATTACATGATCTGGTCTAAGCCCTTCAGAAGCTGTGGGCTGGTCATTCTTGGCCTGCAATTGGGGAGTTCATTCACGAAACAATCTTTAAACGAGATGGGTGAGTATTTGCCTGTCATGCTTTTTACAACAATCGCCATCATTTTATTTTCAATGTTGACCGGATGGGTTGTCGGGAAAAGAATGAATTTATCTCTAAGCACTTCCATGCTTGGCAGTTTTCCCGGCGGTCTTTCCCAAATGGTGGTTTTAAGTGAGGAAATGAAGAATAGTGATCAAACGGTCGTAGGTTTCATGCAAACACTTCGGATCATTCTCGTCATTTCCACCGTACCTTGGCTGGTGACCCATGTGATGTCAGTTGAATCAGGCGGGGATGCGGCCATGGTTGAAAGACCGTTTTTTTTATTTGCTTATGACGGAAAAATGGCCATCTTGATGTTGTTGACTTTGCTATCATTCATCTTCATCACAAAGAGACTGAATTTTCCACTGCCTTTTTTACTGGGTCCCTTAATGGCTGCGGCCATATTCAATTTAGTCGGACCGGGTGCCCCGGAAATACCTGACTTTTGGCTGAGCATGTCACAATTATTGATTGGAACCCATTTAGGCTACACATTGAAGGTGGATAACCCACGACTTTTCAGAAAAATGTTCGGAGCGGTATTCTTAAGTAATATGCTATTGATCGGTTTTTGCTATTTTTTATCGATTCAGTTGGCTCCGCAGCTATCTTTGCACCCGAATGAATTGTTTCTGAGCATGGCCCCTGGCGGTGTGGCGGAAATGGCGGTCACTGCGATGTCCGTGCATGTCGATTTATCCGTTGTCACAAGCTTTCATTTATTCAGGATATTATTCATATTATTTCTTCTTTCGCCCGCCATTAAATGGCTGGATGGAAGAAATGAAAGGAAACAGGAACAGGGGCAAAGCTGACTAGCTTTGCCTTTGTTTCGATCTGGGGGAATTCATGAGAAAGCGCTAAGACGTACGAATAACAGCCGGATTTCGACATATGAAGCTCCAGTCGTATGGAATAATTTTCATTTGTGCTCGTAACGGTGGATATATGCAATATAATCCGCATTAGCAAGGAGAAAAGTAGGTCGATTTTGTGGCATTTGAGGTAATTTAAAGCGGAATAGTAAAATAATCCTCATTTTTTTCAAATATCATCCGATATAAAAAGAAAACGAGACTATAAATGAATGGGTGAATATTATGGATATAACTTCAATTTTGGGTGTAGTTCTGGGTATTGTGGCCATCTTGGTCGGGATGGTGTTGAAGGGAGTAAGTGTAACGGCGTTAATTAATCCGGCTGCCATTTTGATCATTATTGTAGGGACGATTGCCGCAGTCGTAACGGCTTTTCCTTTGTCGGAATTAAAAAGGCTACCAAAAATATTCAAGGTTTTATTCCTGCAGCAAAAATTGACAAAGCCGGAGGAATTAATCAAAACTTTTTCGGAATGGGCGGTCATTGCCAGGAAGGAAGGCTTATTGGCCTTGGAAAGCATTTCGGATCAAGTGGATAATACCTTTTTAAAAAATGGCTTGAATCTTGCTGTTGAAGGTCAGAGTGCCGATTACATTCGGGATATTTTGGCTGAGGAAATCGATGCGATGGAAGAACGTCATTTAAGCGGGGCAGCGATTTTCAGTCAAGCGGGAACCTATGCACCGACACTCGGAGTGTTGGGTGCAGTAATCGGATTGATTGCTGCGTTAGGGAATATGGCTGACACGGAGGCATTGGGACATGCAATATCTGCCGCGTTCGTTGCAACCTTGATGGGGATTTACACGGGGTATGTGTTATGGCACCCCTTTGCCAATAAGCTGAAGCGGAAATCGCAGCAGGAGGTCCGGATCAAGGAAATGATGATAGAGGGGATTCTGTCAATCATCGAAGGAGAAGCGCCAAGGACGATTGAACAGAAATTGACATCATATTTACCTGCTGGCGATCGGAAAAAATGGCTGGAAGGCGATGTGAGAGAGGATGGCTAGGCGGAAAAAGAAACATAGGCATGAAGAGCATATCGATGAGTCCTGGTTGGTTCCGTATGCAGATATCTTAACATTGCTTCTAGCTCTTTTTATCGTTTTATTCGCTTCTAGTTCGGTGGATGCAGTAAAGTTCCAGCAATTGTCCAATGTCTTTAACCAGGTGTTTACGAGCGGATCGGGGTTTATGGAATTCCCGAGTGATTCACCGAGCAATGAGCCGACATCGCCAGAGCAAAAAGCAGGGGCTGAGGATCTTGAGAAATTAGGAAAAAATGAGCAGGAAGAGCTTACAGAAGTGAAGAGGCGTGTGGATGCGTATATCGAAAAGAATGATTTAACGGATAAATTGGATACGAGCCTTACGGATGAAGGCATGTTGATTTCGATAAGGGAAAATGTTCTGTTTGAATCGGGTGTTGCTGAGGTTAGAAGAGCAAATCGGAAAATCGCTAAGGAAATATCCACTTTATTGGTCATGGACTTACCCCGAAACATTATTGTAAGCGGGCATACCGACAATATCCCGATCAAGAATTACCAATATGAATCCAATTGGGATCTGAGTGTGATGCGTTCCGTCAATTTCATGAAGCTTCTTCTCGAAAATAAAAATTTGGACCCTGAGATGTTCAGTGCTAAGGGACATGGGGAATTCAAGCCAGTGGCTTCTAACGAAACGAAAAAAGGAAGAGCGAAAAATCGGAGAGTTGAAATCCTGATTGTTCCGCGGACAGCAATAAATGAGTGAAAACCTGTCTGGAATGGACGGGTTTTACTTTTTGAAGGAGCATAAATGGATAGAGAATATATAAATGTGATGGAAGAAATCGTTGTCACATGGGTTCAGGTTTTAATGTCAGGCATGGAATACCAAACCTTTTGTTCATGCAGGAAATGTAAAAATGACATCATCACATTATCATTGAATAACATGCCAAACTACTATGTAACCACAGAAGAAGGACGTATGCGGATATTTGAAAATCTGAATACGGAAGAAAATCGGAAATGGATCAATAAGAGGATCATCAATGCCATACACGTTGTGGGCCAATATCCGAAACATTGACTAACAAAAGGGAAGATAAGGTATAAGCTGCCTTATCTTTTTGGATTTTGCCTGATTAATGAAGCGATCAGTGGATGATGTAGCGATGATTTTAGGAACATAATAATTTATGTGTTTTATTTATGGTATAGGAGGGAAGATAAATAGTGTACTAAAGTAGGTTCATTCGATCAAAATGAGGAGATGAATTTTATATGAGTAAAAAAATTGCATGTGTAGTGACGAATATGTTTGAGGATTCGGAATATAGTGAACCGGCCAGGGCTTTTGAGGAAGCTGGCCATACGGTAACGACAATCGAAATGGAAAAAGGGAAAACGGTTAAAGGAAAACAAGGTGAAGTTGAAGTCAAGATTGATGAAAGCATAGATTCGGTTAAACCGGAGGATTTTGATGCATTGTTCATTCCTGGCGGTTTCTCGCCTGACCAGCTGCGTGCAGACGAACGCTTTGTAACATTTGCGAAGGCGTTCATGAATGATAGAAAACCCGTCTTTGCAATTTGTCACGGACCGCAGCTGCTGATTACGGCTAAGGCACTTGAAGGGCGCCACGCAACAGGCTATACCTCGATTAAAGTCGATATGGAGTATGCAGGTGCCACCTATTTGGACAAGGAGGTTGTGGTTTGCGGCAACCAGCTTGTGACAAGCAGAACACCTGAAGATCTTCCTGCTTTTAACCGGGAATCGCTGAACTTATTAAAATGATAAAAATCCGGCAGCTGCCGGGTTTTTTTATGGAATAATCTTTAAAGGATTCATATACTTCCATCTTTGCAGTAAAATAAAAGGAGAGACGAATAAAAAAGGAAGTGTCACGATTGATCGTATTAAAGTCAGCACGTGAAATTCAAGCGATGCATGAATCAGGTAAAATTTTGGCCGCTTGTCATAGGGAAATCGCTAAAATGATCGCTCCTGGTGTGACCACGTGGGAAATAGAGGAATTTGTCGAGGGGTTTCTAAAAAAACATGGAGCGAAGCCTGAACAAAAAGGATACAAAGGGTATGAATATGCGACATGTGCAAGCATAAATGAAGAAATCTGCCATGGATTCCCTCGTAAAACACCTTTGAAAAATGGAGATATCGTAACGATTGATATGGTCGTCAATCATAATGGAGCCCTTGCCGACTCGGCCTGGACGTATACGGTCGGAAAGGTTTCGAAGGAAACGGAACATTTAGTGCAAGTGACGAAGGAATCTTTGTATAAGGCCATCGAAGTTAGTGTGGTAGGCAATCGGATAGGTGATATTGGTCATGCCATCCAATCATATGTCGAGGCGGAGGGCTTTTCGGTCGTTCGTGATTTCATCGGACATGGGATAGGAAATGTCATTCATGAAGAGCCTCAGGTTCCGCATTATGGGCTTCCGAATAAAGGTCCGCGCCTTAAGGAAGGCATGGTATTCACGATCGAGCCGATGGTCAACGTAGGTACATATAAGGTCAGCCGGGATGCGAATGGATGGACGGCTTCCACTGCAGACGGGAAATACTCGGCCCAATATGAGCACACAATCGCCATCACAAAAAACGGTCCGCTTATCCTTACGGAGCAATGAAGATTGGCCGCTGCATCATGCTGCCGTAGAAAGGTTTCGGAATGGTCTCATTCCGAAACCTTTTTAATTTACGAGCGATATAAAAACGAATGGCAGGCTGTGGATATACTCAATGATCAAAGAGTTTATCCGCACCTGTTCGCGTTTCGATTTATAAAAATGTTAGCATAATCAGAAGACAGCGATATTTTCGGAATGAATGTTTCATTGGTCTTCTTCTACAATTTTATTTATAGCAATTGAACGAGCATTGTGCCAGCCTAAAATTTGTTCTAAAAACCAATCAAAGAATTGATTTGAATCCAAAGGGAAGACGGGGACGGAAGCCTGTTTCCTGGTTCGTTCGAGACATTTCGGCCAAGCAACAGCCGCTTTGACATTCACAAGCCCTTCCAGTAAAAGCAGGTCGCTTTCTTCTTTGATTAAAATGACTTTAGGAAAGTCCTCTTGCTTATACCCTTCAATTAAAATCACATCTGGATGAAATAACTCCAATAAGTGAATCAGCTCAGTAATTGAAGCGCCAGCGCTGAAGTTGCCAAGTAATTCCATAGTACCGTCGCCTTCAACAAGTGAAGCTACCGCACCGGCATGGAAGTGATTATGTGAATCCTTCAATTTGGCGATATCTGGTTTTCCTCCGTGACCATGATGCTTCAGTACAGCCACGTCTACGTTCAATTCGCGAAGATTCTCCATAAGCTTTTTAATGAATGTCGTCTTGCCTCTATTCTGGTAGCCGGCAACTTGAAAAACAAAGGGCTTCACCACGGGCACTTACTTCCTTGCTGGTCTTCAAGCAACAGGATATCCACAGTGTCTCCCGAGCGGAAATTACGTGTCCCCCCAGGTAGGACGGTCAGTGAATTGGCACCAGCCAGGCTTGTTGTAATATTGGATTTATCCACACCGCTTGGAGTTACCTTCAACTGGCTTGATTCGTAATATAATTGTGTTCTAAGCAAACGTGTGAATGGGTTGGGCTTTAAGACATCCTTTGCCAGTTGAGCTGTTTCTTTGCGTAAATGCGGCTGTTCGGAAAAAAGCATCGTCCGGATGATCGGTCTCGCAAAAAGTTCAAAACCAACATAACAGGCAGATGGATTACCCGATAAGCCAAATAAAAATTTATTTTGATAAACGGCTACAGTCGTAACGCTTCCGGGGCGCATGGCCACCTTGTTGAATAACACATCCGCTCCAAGTTTTTGATAAACATCAGGAAGGAGGTCAAAGTCACCGACGGATACGCCGCCAGTCGTGATGAGCAAATCAACTTCCTCCAAGGCCTTTGAGATGGCAGTGTAGGTCGTTTCAAACTCATCCTTAAGCTTTCCATAGTAACGGACTTCTCCTCCAGCCCTGCGAATTTGGGCGGAGATGGCAGGCGAGTTGCTATTTCGGATTTTCCCTGGCTGCAAAGGTTCATTAGCATCGAGAAGTTCCGAACCTGTAGCGAATAATCCAATGACAGGCTTCACGGCCACGGGGACTTCTGCATAACCGAAAGTTGCAAGTAAACCAATGATTCCCGGATTGATATATGCCCCTTTTTTTACGAGGATATCCCCAAGTCGTGCATCCTCCCCTTGGAAGGACACATTTTCCCCTTCTTTGAGGGAGCGTTTAAATGATATGTATTTCCTTCCGTCGATGTCCAATTCCTTAGTAAGCTCGAGCATGATCACGGCATCGCATCCAGCTGGCATCTGTGCCCCGGTCATGATCCTTACCGCCTGGTTTTGTTGAACGGGAACGGTCGATACCATCCCTGCAGCCAACTCTTCCACCACCTCAAACTTGAGAGGGCCATGTACGGAAGCTTCGATGGTATCCTTTGACCTGAGAGCGAATCCATCATACGGCGAGCGGTTAAAATGAGGAACATCATGTGTAGCAGTAATATCTTGTGCCAAAAAACGATGCTGGCTTTCTTCCAATGAGACCCATTCCACTTGTCCCGCTAATTTATATTCCATCACTTTATTAACTGCTTGTGCAATACTGATCGGCTTCCTACTTTCCACCATGCTTTCCACTCCTGTCTCTTTTACATATATCAAATGTAGCAGAAATCCACAAAAAAAAAAATCCTCACCGATCCGGGAGGATTTGCTCGTTCACTTATTGCGCAGTTTGCCAAGTTCTTCAGCGATCGCTTCCATTTCACGGACACTGAAATTCGTTTTCTTCATGACCATTCGGTAAATGTCATGCAGTTCTTCGTACATATCAATATCAAAATGAGTTGATTTGATTGCGCCGAAGTTCATCACTTTTAATTTATCTTTAATTGCTTCCACCATAAACTCGACGCTTTCGGCCGTGTTTTGAGTTAAATCCATTTCCCTCATCCTCTCAAGCGTTCCTAAATTATTTTCATCTTTGCATGATTGCCATTAGAAGTCAATGGATATTGGAGTTGAAAACAAGCATGAAACATAATTCACTTAAGTCTCCGCGTTTTAAAGTGAGTAGGTTTGGGAAAAGATAGGAAAAATCTTGTGTAAACATTGTATAATGGAGAAAGATACCAATATCCATCAATCAATATATGACGAGGAGGAGAATATATGAGCAACATTCGAGAAGAATATAGAAGTGCCAAGAAAAGTAAATTTATGCAAGCGGTCATCATTGGGGCGGTTGCAGGAGCAGTAGTGAGCCTTTTTGATAAAACTACGCGTATGTCTGTATTGGATAACGGTAAAAGTTGCATCGGTAGTATGAGGGGATTCGTAAAGAATCCGAATCAGGTTCTTTCACAAGTGCGTGAAACTTCAACGAAGGTCCGCTCAACGGTTCAAAGAATTTCCGATGATGTATCTTTCATTTCCCAAAAAGTGGAGGAAATGAAGGATATTCCAGCGCAGGTTGCCCAAGTGGTGATGGAGACGAAGGAAGTCTTTACTGCAGAGAACGATGATGAGTCGTCTTCAAATGATCATCCAGAAGATCGGATTTCCTTAAATTAAAAAATGGGGTGGAGATATGGCCAGTAGAAAGGAATGGCTGAAAGGCTCATTCTTCAAGGCTTTCATAAGACGGTTAAAGGTGGATGAAGTGACGGGATTAGCTGCTCAGCTGTCGTATTTCTTCCTGCTTTCCTTGTTTCCGTTATTAATTTTTTTGTTCACTTTATTGGCCTATCTGCCATTTTCCCAAGAAGATATATTAAATACGGTCCGTTCCTATGCACCTGACGATTCAATGAAAATCATTGAAAACAATCTTTCCGAAGTGATGGAAGCGAACGGTACATTATTGTCGTTTGGTATCATCGGCACGATATGGTCAGCTTCAAATGGGATGAATGCAATCATAAAAGCGTTCAATCATGCGTATGGTGTAAAAGAAAGTCGAACTTTCTTTATTTCCCGGGTAATGTCGATTTTGCTCACTTTAGCGATGATTTTTGTTTTTGTTGTCGTATTGCTGCTTCCGGTATTCGGTAAGCAGATCGGGGTATTCCTGTTTTCTGAAATCGGACAATCCGATGAATTTCTAACAATTTGGAACCAGCTGCGTTGGGTGGTCAGCACGATTGTATTCCTAATCGTGTTCACAATCCTATACTGGATTGCACCGAATAAAAGGTTGAAATGCCTGACCATACTCCCTGGTGCTATCTTTGCAACGGCAGGCTGGAGCCTCGTTTCCTTTTTGTTTTCTTTTTATGTCGATAAGTTCGGTAATTATTCCGCGACATATGGAAGTCTTGGTGGAATAATCGTTCTAATGGTCTGGTTTTATTTATCAGGACTCATCATCATCCTGGGCGGGGAAATAAATGCCCTCCTAAGCGAAAAGAAAAATCCAAATTGTGAATGAACTTCCTTGACTTCCCGTAATGTCGATCCATCCTGCTGTAGATACTATTCAAGAAATGACAACTTTTGTAGAGGAGGAGTTTTTTCATGAACAAAAAGGATGGCAGCACCAAGCAAAAAGGGAAAAAAGGTTCGAACCATAAAACGTCTGGTTCTGCAAACGGTAAGAACGGGTATCATTAACGAGCCCAATATAAAAAAGGAGCCTTTGGCTCCTTTTTGCATTTAGTTCCTCAATAGCCTTAAGCTATTCAGGATAACTAAGATCGTGCTACCTTCGTGGCCAATGACCCCATAAGGAAGGTCCAGGAATTGAAGGAAGTTGGATGCGATGAGAATCATGATGATTGAAATCGAAAAAATGACGTTTTGTTTGATGATACGATTCATTTTTTTGGATAGCCTGACGGCCTCAGCAATACGGGGCAGGTCATTCTTCATCAGGACCACATCGGCTGTCTCCAGGGCAACGTCCGTTCCTTCGCCCATTGCGATCCCGACAGAAGCCGTTGCAAGTGCAGGTGCATCATTAATCCCATCCCCAACCATTGCTACAGTGCCGAAATGCTCTTTCAGCCTTTTCACTTCATGAACTTTCGTTTCAGGCAGGCATTCCGCAATATATGCATCAATATGGCTCTCCACAGCTATGGCTTTAGCCGTTTTTTCACCGTCACCTGTCAGCATCACGGTATGGATGCCTTCATTCTTTAAAGCTTCGATGGCGGCAATCGTTTCTGTACGCACGACATCTTTCAAGGTGAGTATACCGGCAATTCCTTTATTGTCTTTTGCATAAACGACCGTCTTACCTTGTTCCGCCAATGTTAAGGCAACCCCATCGTTGAATTGTTCTGCTTCATTGCGACCGACGAAATCAGCTTTCCCGACTTTCCAAAGCACTCCGTTGATATAAGCTTGAACACCGTTTCCTGAAATATCTTCCATATTATCTGGTTTAACGATGTCAGTGGCCAATTTCGTTTTGGCATAACGTACAATTGATGTTGCCAGAGGGTGGTTCGAATAGTTTTCGACGGATGCAATATGGAATAAGAAATCCTCTTCAGATAATCCTTCTCGAATGATAACATCGGTTACTTCTGGCTTTCCTTTTGTCAATGTACCGGTTTTGTCTAAAGCGATAGCCTGGAGGTTGCCCAAATTCTCCAGATGGATGCCTCCTTTAAATAATATGCCATGTCGTGCACCGTTTGAAATGGCGGATAAGGTAGCTGGCATGATGGAAGCCACAAGGGCACAAGGCGAAGCGACAACGAGCAGTATCATCGCCCTGTAAAATGTTTCCGTCCAGCTCCAAGCCAATAAGAAGTGGGGCAGGAACATCATCAACCCGACCACAGTCAGCACGACCTTTACATAAGTACCTTCAAACCGTTCAATGAACAGCTGTGAAGGGGACTTTTCGCTCTGGGCGGACTGTACGAGGGTAATGATCTTTTGAAATAAAGTTTCACTTGCTGGCTTGGTGATTTCCACGGTAATCGTGCCACGTAGATTTACCGTCCCGGCAAATACTTCATCATCCAATGATTTACTGACCGGGATCGATTCACCAGTGATGGCAGCTTCATCGATATTTGTACGCCCGTCGATAATTTTTCCATCAGAAGGCACTCGCTCTCCTGGCTTCACCAAGATCGAATCCCCAATATGGAGCTGGGAAACGGATACGGTTTCTTCATATCCGTTGGTGATGCGAAGTGCTTCTTCCGGCTGCAAATCCATAAGCGCAGATATTTCTTTATGGCTTTTATTCATCGTGTACGTTTCAAGTGCGCCGCTTAAAGCAAAGATGAATATTAATATCGCGCCTTCGGTCCAATAACCAATAATTGCAGAGCCGATGGCTGCGAGGATCATCAGCATTTCAACATTCAATTCGCGTTCGGCAATCGTATCTTCGATGCCTTCCTTTGCTTTGGCATAACCACCAATCAGGAAAGAGGCCAAGTAAATGACGATGGAGGTGGAATCCATGCCATTCTTTGAAAGGACCCAGCCCACAGGTATTAATATACCGCTGAATAATGCAGCGATAAGTTCAATATGTGGTTTTGCCTTTTCCAACCAAGTGGTTTTGCATGCAGCCGCCGGTTGGGTTAATTGTTTCGTTTCTGTAATCATAAGATTTCCCTCCCACATTCTTCTTCATTTTTGTGTAATTGATATAGATTATCATTAACCCACTATCTAATTGAGAAAGATAATCAACGTCATTTTTCTCCGTAAAATATGAAAGCTGTCATCGGAATTGCGATGACAGCAACGTTTTAATGGGCTGTTGATATGGTTTGTTTTTTGATAATACTATATTACCACATATCCTATTCGGAAATAAAGAAGAATGATTCTAATCTAGTAAAAAATATAAACTGCAGTTATTTCTAAGGGAAAATGTGATTAATAAAAGGCTTTTCAATTGAATAATTAATCAAGTAGTCCAGATAATAAAACTAAACTATTTACTTGCAGCAGGCATTTTTTCCTTGAAAAGAACTAATGCAATGAAGACCAGGAAAAGCATGATGCTGATCATATAAAAAAAATTCCCACCCTGTATATGCTCTATGACAAGGCCGCCAAAGAATGGACCGCCGATGCTGCCTAGACTATAAAAGATACTGCATAACAAATTACCAGCAGGCAAAAGATTTCGAGGCAATAAATCTGCCATGTAACTGATACCCAGTGAAAAAGTCGAACCCACCATCATTCCGCCAAGCATAAAGCAGAAGAAAAGGCCGATTACGGAATGGGAGTAAATCCCTGCCAAAGTGAATATGGAAAACCCTGAAAAAACGATGAACAGCAATGTCCTTCGCCTTCCATAACGGTCACTGAGCATTCCGAGTGGAATCTGCGTTAGCAGCGCACCTCCTGAAAAAGCAGGAATGATAATCGAAACGGCGGTTAAATCGATTCCCGATCGCAATGCGAATACTGGAAAGTTGCTGTTCAATGAAGCTTCGAGCACACCAAAGATGAAGGGCAATAAAAAAGCGATCCAGGCGATGCGGCTGACTTTCGTGAACCTTTTGAATGTGCCAAGTAAAGATGTGTTTGCCGAATCATCACGTTCAGGAAGCTCATTTCTAATCAGGAATACGGTTAACCAAGTGAGCAGGCTGATTATGGATGTGATGATGAAAGGTAATGATTGATTGATTTCGAGCAGCTTCGTCATTAGCGGACCAACCGTGAAGCCAAGACTGAAGAAAAGGCCGTAAATGGCAAGATTCCTTCCTCGCTTCGCTATGGGTGAAATAGCCGTGATCCAAGTCTGGGTGGCAAAGTGAAGTGTGTGATCGCCGACCCCAATGAAGAAACGCAGCAGGAACCACAACCAGAATGATTTCCAGACAGGAAATAGGGCCAAAGAAAGGATGACGGTGATTCCGCCAAATAAAATCAATGGTTTATATCCGTATTTACGGAGGGGTGCTTCCATAAAAGGAGAAATCAATAGGATCCCAATATAAAGCGATGCAGCATGAAACCCATTTAAGGAAGAGCCGACTCCGTCACTTTCAAAAATGATGGCAATGATCGGCAAAAGCATCCCTTGGGAAAAACCGGATATCCCGACAATTAAGATTAAAACAAATAGTAGCAGTTTCTGATTCATAAATTCTTGTCTCCTATAAAATGTGTACCATGTTGATGTTACATCTTACGAACAGGGTTAAGCAATAGAATTTTGGGTAAATATTGACAAGAAGGAGTGCTGTGATAAAATTTTCCTTTGGCAATGCCCAAGATTATGTATGATAGTTTTTGTTATATAAAAAAGTACATATAAGATTGTGAGGAGAAGTATCGTGAATAAAATATTTTTGGGACTTGTTGTACTGGGTGTCCCTTTATCGGTCATTGGTTCTTTGCTGCATTGGCCGAGCGTAATCATGTTCATCGTCTATTGCTTGACGATCATTGCGCTTGCAGGATTCATGGGCAGGGCGACGGAAAGTTTAGCGATTGTCATGGGGCCGAGGATAGGCGGTCTATTGAATGCTACCTTTGGCAATGCAGTTGAATTGATCATCTCCATCTTTTCTTTAAAGGCGGGACTTGTGGGGGTCGTACTGGCTTCCTTGACGGGTTCGGTTTTAGGAAACCTGTTGTTGGTGGCAGGATTATCCTTCTTTATCGGGGGTACGAAATACAAACGGCAGAAATTCAACGTTTTCGATGCGAGACATAATGCGGGGTTGCTGATTTTTGCTGTTATTGTGGCTTTCGTGATCCCGGAAGTATTCACACAAAACATGAGTGAAACAAGCACCATGTCGTTAAGTGTCGGAATTTCGATCATTTTGATTTTATTATACCTTGCTGCATTATTCTTTAAATTGGTCACTCATCGCGGTGTCTATCAGCATAATGAGAAAAAAGAGGAGCATGAAGATGAAGTCCCGGAGTGGAGCAAGAAGAAGGCGATTATCGTTCTTGCCCTTGCTACTTTGGCTGTTGCTTATGTATCGGAGAAACTTGTCCATACGTTTAGCGAAGTGGGGGAAACCTTCGGGTGGACGGAATTATTCATCGGTGTCATTATCGTTGCGATTGTAGGTAACGCAGCTGAGCATGCATCAGCCGTTATTATGGCGTATAAAAATAAAATGGATGTCGCTGTGGAGATTGCGGTCGGTTCCACGCTTCAAGTCGCGATGTTCGTAGCTCCCGTACTCGTGCTGATTTCGTTAATGTATCCGACGCATATGCCGCTTGTTTTTACATGGCCAGAGCTCATTTCAATGGTTACGGCCGTCTTTTTGATGATCATGATATCGAATGATGGGGAAACGAACTGGTTTGAGGGACTAACGCTATTGGCTGCTTATTTCATTATGGGCATTGGATTTTATTTGTTATAGGAATACAGGCCTTCCATTGCGGAAGGTCATTTTTTTACAAATAAAAATGACTCTGCTCAGGTTGGATTTAGCAGAGTCATTTCTATATTAGTAAATTACCATTCATAAGTTAATCCAAAATTTTTCATCATGCTTTGTGAAAGTTGAGAAATATTCTAGAGTGTTACACCATCCTTTTACATCAGATTTAAGTATTGGCGATTTCGTTTTCTGTTATCCTTTAAAAGGTGTCTGGATTGCTCGATAAGCATACCCCCTGAGTGTGTAATAGGTATGAACGATTTCGCCTCCTTTTTATAATGTAAATGAAGTATAACAGATTCCAAAAGAAAAGTAAATATTCTGAACTTTACAAATTCATTACAAAACCGACATTTGATTGAAATGTATAGAATGCTGCCTAAAAACAAAATCTATAAACAAAATGATTGAACCCTTGAAAAGGAGTGCGACAGCATGAGAGGAATAATTCTTTGTACGATGATTGCGCTACTTGCTTTCATTCAGGTGAATGTAAGCTTTGCAGCCGATAAACCCGGAGATAAGGCAGCTCCGACTAAGGTGAAGATCCCACCTTCCGTATTGAATATTGCAAAGGAAAACACGTACCCTAACTCGACTCAAGATCTTCCGATGCTCCAGCCCAGTAAGTTTGCCGAACAATTGATCGATTCGTCTGATATCAAGATTGAAAATCCAGAACTTATCCATATGCTGAATGAATCGGCAATTGCAAAGGCCCCGCTTGCTTTTGGTTACAGGGCAACCATTTATCTTGGTCATTGGGCATTGAATTATGAGTCATCGGAAACGGCACCGAACTGGGAATATCAAAAAATCAATATGAATTATTATGATAATCGCGGCGGAGAAGTCCCATATAGGATCCGTTACGTCCAGGAAAGCCAGAAGGCAGTAATCGGAGGATTGACGGCCAAAATTCCGAAGGCTGAGGACGTTCAGAAGATGATGCTATTGAAAGCCACCGAAAAGACGAATTTGCCATTGGCCTTCGAAACCATCGTCGGAGCGGGTACGAAAAAAGATGAAGTATACAATGTGGCTTCGAACAGGATAGGTTACTTATCCAGTTATGCTTCGGCCGTAAATGAAAAAGGTAAGGTCACATACGGGGAAGTATACTTGAACCTGAAAGGCAATAAAAGAACGATCACGATCAAGAACATCACTTCACAGGGCATCGGGGCCTGGATACCTGTTCAGGACCACGTTTCCTTTAGCTTCACCGTATCGCAGCAGCCGAGGTAACGAAAAGAACTCGCCTTGAACGGCGAGTTCTTCTCATATGTTTGAGCTTCTTGTCCTGAAGTCTTCCTTCGGATAATAGGCGTTTTTGACGAGAACATTCGGACCTAGGCATTTGACTGCCGGGCAGTGGCAGTTCAATTCATTGGCCAGTCTCGAATTCATCCAGGTGTCATACGATTCGGTCAATGGTTGGTCTTTAATATTTCCCAAGGTTGGCGCATCCCCGAAATCGGTCACGATGACTTCGCCGGTAAAAATATTGATATTCAAGCGTGAACGTCCATCGGGGTCATTGCGGACTGTCACTTTAGGCGTTCCGTAAAGGCGCTGTAGAAGTTCGATATCCTCCTTGTTATCATTACAAGGATAAAATGGCAATGTACCGAAGAGCATCCAAACATTTTCATCACGAATATCAAGTAAATGATGTATGGCTTTACGCATTTTGTCCAAAGACAATGTCTCAAGGGCCGATGCGAAATCACTTGGATACATCGGATGTATTTCATGCCTTTGACAGCCCATTTCATCGACGATCTGTCTGTGGATGTGCTCAAGGTGCGGCAAGGTGCGTTTATTGAGCATCGTTTCTGCCGAAACCAGCACACCAGCTTTTGTCAGGGCACGTGAATTTTCAATCATTTTATCAAATAGTTTCTTACGCTGTTCCCGTGATGGTTTACGATCCATCATGGCAAAGCCGATATCGATGAATTCATCAATCGTTCCCCAGTTATGGGAAATGTGCAGAACATCCAAATATGGAATGATTTCCTCGTACCGTTCCAAATCCAGGGTCAAGTTGGAATTGATTTGTGTCCGCACTCCCCGGCTACGGGCATATTTCAATAGAGGCAATACATAATTCTTCACTTGTTTCCTTGATAGCATCGGTTCCCCGCCTGTTATGCTGAGTGAGCGAAGCAAGGGAATTTCATCAAGCCGTTGAATCAGCAATTCCAGAGGAAGGGCATCCGGGTCTTTTGGCTGCAGGGTGTAGCCGACAGCACAATGCTCGCATCGCATATTGCAAAGGGTGGTGGTGGTGAACTCCACATTGGTCAAATTAATCTTTCCATATTGTTCAACGTCCATATATGCTTCCCAAGGATCATGCTTGGGTGTAATTGGTGTTAAAAGATCTTGCTTGATTATTGACATGTTTAAAACTCCTTACGTAATAGTGCACTAACCCATTATGAACAATGCGGACAAAAATTGTCAAATGGCGAAGAGCTGCATTTTAGCTTGCCATTGCACTTTCAATCAGATTTAGATACGATGATATGGAGAACGGAAGGAGAGTGCCTCATGGGAAAATCCATTACAGGTAAAAACGAACAATTAACTTATCTAAAAGAACGCCTCACGATGTTTATGGAGGTTCTTGATCATATTGAACCGGAAAATACGGAATTGGAAGATATAGACCGTTTGATCGGCATGTTAGATGATTTGGAAGGAAAAGTCGAACAATTCAAAACCCGCGAGGAAGATTGATATCTGTTTCGATAATATGATGTTTTCGATATTTTTATTCATGAAGGGATGGCAAGTAACATATGCCATCCCTTTTTCCATGATTTTATTGAACTCTGTTCTTCCACTCCAGTATGTCATTAACTGCCAAAATACTTCGTTTCCGTTTTCGAAGTAATGCAGTGTGGTTAATTTCCCGGAGCCTTTTCGGCCTGAACGGCTTGTTACCTGTTAAGCTTCTTTCGCAGGAGACCACTAACCGCTTCAATCAACCTAAAATCCTTTTGTTTTAAATCAACAATTTTTTTGAAAAGAGCCTTTCATTAATTACTTGTTTTCGAAAGAATATGTTAGATGTATAATAAAACGGGTGTTGCACCATACAGAGAAGCAGGGAAAAGTTTTTAATATAGGGGAAATAAGAGGGGGAAGAGAAATTTGGATATTCAAAAATTCCAAGAAAGTATGTACAGCCTTATCGTTGAAACTTCAACGAACCTTCCAAAGGATGTTCGTCGGGCAGTCAAAAGCGCTAAGCAGCGTGAAAATGCCGGTACTCGCTCAGCGTTGAGCTTGGACACCATCACCAATAACATTACAATGGCTGACGACAATGTATCTCCAATTTGCCAGGATACAGGTCTGCCGACTTTCAAAATTAAAACTCCAGTTGGCGTGAACCAACTTGAAATAAAAAAAGCAATACGAAATGCCATCATTTTAGCGACGAAAGGCGGAAAGCTCCGTCCTAACGCCGTTGACTCCCTGTCGGGTGAAAATAGCGGGGATAACCTTGGGGAAGGTCTTCCTGTCATGAAATTCGATCAGTGGGAAAAAGACTACATCGATGTCCGCCTTATTTTAAAAGGCGGCGGATGTGAAAATAAAAATATCCAGTACAGTCTGCCTATGGAACTAGAAGGATTGGGAAAAGCAGGCCGTGACTTGGATGGAATCCGCAAATGCGTGCTGCACTCCGTTTACCAAGCACAAGGACAAGGCTGCAGTGCAGGCTTCATCGGGGTTGGTATCGGGGGAGACCGTTCATCCGGATATGATCTGGCTAAAGCCCAACTTTTCCGCAGTAATGAAGATGTCAATCCGAATGAAGACCTTCGCAAACTTGAAGAGTACATCATGGAGACAGCCAATGAGTTGGGAATTGGAACGATGGGCTTTGGCGGCGAAACCACGCTGCTTGGCTGTAAAATCGGTGTCATGCACCGTATTCCGGCAAGCTTTTTCGTTTCCGTTGCCTACAATTGCTGGGCATTCCGCCGTTTAGGAGTGAAAGTGAATCCTGAAACAGGTGAAATCAATGAGTGGTTATACCAAGAAGGAGATAAAATCGACTTTGCTCTAGAAGCTGAAAAAGCGTCTAAGGAGGAGGTGGCGGCAGCTGTTGAATCAGACGTTGAAGCTCCACGCGAAATCACCTTGCAAGCACCAATAACGGAAGAACAAATTCGTGAATTGAAAGTTGGGGATGTAGTTCATATTAGCGGCAGGATGTATACCGGCCGGGATGCCATCCACAAGCACTTATCTGAAAACGCTGCACCAATTGATCTTGACGGTCAAATCATCTATCATTGTGGACCGGTCATGCTGAAGGATGAGGAAGGTAAATGGCATGTGAAGGCTGCAGGACCGACAACAAGTATTCGTGAAGAGCCTTATCAAGGCGATATCATGAAACGCTTCGGCATACGTGCCGTTATCGGCAAAGGTGGAATGGGACCAAAAACGCTAGAAGCCCTAAATCAACACGGTGGTGTTTATCTTAACGCAATCGGCGGCGCTGCCCAATATTATGCAGACTGCATCAAATCCGTCGAAGGTGTGAACTTCACCGAATTTGGTATTCCAGAAGCGATGTGGCATCTGAATGTCGAAGGCTTCACAGCCGTAGTTACCATGGATTCGCATGGAAACAGCCTGCATAAAGATGTTCAGCAATCTTCATTGGAGAAGCTAACACAATTCAAAGAACCAGTATTTAAATAAGTGTATGTAAAAGACGCTCGCCCCTTCGGCTGAGCGTCTTTTTAACTTTATTCCTCTATATCTGGCAGTGGATCGACCTTTGATGCATCCTCTAAATCCAAACCACTTTTCACAAAATGCACAAACACCCCTGCACCTAAGCCTAGACAACCAACGAAGCCCAATGTGATTACCCATTCCAGCATGTCATCCGCCCCCTTAGTCCATGTATATGAAAAAAAAGGCGATAATTGCCTCTGAAAAGTACAATCTTTTGGAACGGACGCACATACATTAATAAAGAAAGGGGGGATTTTCATGCAGAATAATTACTTCTTATTCTTTATTGCCATGTTAACCGGTTTTGCTTTCATCCAACTTCCTGTAGCTGGTACAATTTTCTCCGGTCTTGAAACATTCCTAGATGTAGTCGGAATTGTAATCGTTATCATTTTCGCTATCGCCATTGTTTGGAAGGCGGCACAAGCGTTATTTAAGGGATAAAAAACATGGGGGGCCAATCCTTATTGGAGGAATGGCCCTTTTTTTGTTGAATTCGGCCGCAGTTCAGCTGAATTCGTATTTCAAGCCCATGATCTGGTGGAACGCGGAAGGAATTCGCGCTTTCAGCGAAAATATTAACCAAACCGTAAAAAAAATCATCCAAACCTATATAGAATTCCATCTACGCGGCAATAAACCGGCCAAAGCTGGGAGGAATCCGTCCAACCTGCGAGTAATTCGACCAAATCCGGAAGGAATCCGTCCTACGTGTGAATAATTCGACCAAATCCGGAAAGAATCCGTCCAACGCGTGAGTAATTCGACCAAACCCTGAAGGAATTCGTCCTACGCGTGAATAATTCGACCAAATCTGGGAGGAATCCGTCCTACGTGTGAATAATTCGACCAAAGCCGGAAGTAATTCGTCCAACGCGTGAATAATTCGACCAAAGCCGGGAGGAATCCGTCCTACGTGTGAATAATTCGACCAAAGCCGGAAGTAATTCGTCCAACGCGTGAATAATTCGACCAAAGCCGGGAGGAATCCGTCCAACCTGCGAGTAATTCGTCCAAATCCGGAAAGAATCCGTCCAACGCGTGAATAATTCGACCAAATCCGGAAAGAATTCGTCCAACGCGTGAATAATTCGACCAAAGCCGGAAGTAATTCGTCCTACGTGTGAATAATTCGACCAAAGCCGGAAGTAATTCGTCCTACGCGTGAATAATTCGACCAAAGCCGGAAAGAATCCGTCCAACCTGCGAGTAATTCGACCAAAGCCGGAAAGAATTCGTCCAACGCGTGAATAATTCGACCAAATCCGGAAAGAATCCGTCCAACCTGCGAGTAATTCGACCAAAGCCGGAAAGAATCCGTCCTACACTTGAATAATTCGTCCAAAGCAGAAAAGAATTCGTCCTTACCCGGAGGGAAAATCGACCGTAAGATAGCATGCATATAAATCTTCATGTTCCAAACACTAAGAAAAAGGACATGGGGGATATACCGAATGAAAAAAAAGGCGATTTTAACTGTTTTTGTTTGCTTGATTTGTTCTTTGGGGAGCCCGGCTTATGCGGAATCCTACAACTGGGGTTTCAATAAAGGGAAAAATGGGTTGCCTGCCGATGCAGGAAAAAACTTCAATGAAATGCTTCCTGAATATGAAGCGATTTACAAAGGGGATACAACGAAGAAAGATATATATTTGACGTTTGATAACGGGTACGAAAATGGCTATACGGCACAGATTTTGGATGTTCTGAAGAAACATAACGCTCCTGGGGCTTTTTTCGTTACGGGACATTATTTGAAAACGGCACCTGAGCTGGTTGTCCGGATGGCGAATGAAGGTCATATCGTCGGGAACCATTCCTGGAACCACCCTGATATGACGAGTGTCACGGACGATGTCATCCGCACTGAGCTTATACGGGTTAAAAAAGCGACGGAGAAATTAACCGGGCAAAAGGAAATGAATTATTTGCGTCCTCCTCGCGGGGTATTCAATGAAAGAACGATGGAGGTTGCCAAAAAGGAAGGATATTACCACATTTTTTGGTCTCTAGCCTATAAAGATTGGATCGTTGACCAGCAGAAGGGAGCGGCATTCGCACATGATGAAGTGCTGAAGCAGATTCATCCGGGCGCCATTTTATTGCTCCATACAGTTTCCAAAGATAATGCGGAAGCACTGGATTCCATCTTAACTGATCTTGAAAAGCAAGGATATACATTCAGCAGTCTGGATGATTTAATGATCGAAAAACAACTGCCTAACAGAATGCTTTATTAAAAATGAAAAGCGGGTACCTGAAGAGACATTCAGGTCCCGCTTTTTTCCATTCTCCTTAAATTCAAGTAATATTTCAGGAAACATGCTATAATACGTGGAAAACTGCAAAAGGATGGATCAGTTGTGTGGACAGAAAAATTACAGGTTCAAGGACCTTATAATTTCGATCTAGTTCTCGACCGATTATCGTTAGACCCTCTTCAAGTAGTTGATATTACTAACAGGACGGTAAAAGTTCCCCTATATATAGAAAAAGAACCAGTCGTTTTGCAGGTTCAGGCAATCGGAAGCATCGAAAAACCTATCTTTTTCATTAAAGGACATTCAGAAACTTACAAGTATAAAGCAATTGACCGGTTAAAAAAGGTCTTTCATTGGCATCAGCCATTGGAGGGTGTATCCAGGCATTTCAGGGAATCCGATTTGAGTGATATCTTCGAAGAACATCGCGGAACGGCGATTGTTCTGGATTTTGATTACTACAGCTGCCTCGTCAAATGCATCATACACCAGCAATTAAATTTATCCTTTGCTCATACGCTCACGGAACGGTTCGTAAAAAATTTTGGTTACCAAATGGATGGTGCCTGGTTCTATCCCACGCCGGCGACGACCTCCCAACTGAGGATAGAACAATTGAGAGCGATTCAGTTCAGCGGGCGGAAAGCGGAATACGTCATCGGGCTTTCCGAGCAAATCGCCCAAGGTCATCTCCAGCTTGAGTCGATGGAAGAGCTATCCGATCAAGAGGTTATGGATACACTAATAAAAATACGCGGTATCGGCAGATGGACGGCTGAAAACTTTCTGCTTTTCGGACTCGGAAGGCCGAATCTATTTCCTAAAGCTGATATTGGCATTCAAAATGCCCTTAAAAATTTATACGGCTTACCGCAAAAGCCGACACAAGAAGAAATGGAGACCTATAGTGTAAACTGGGCTCCATATCTAAGCTACGCTTCCCTCTATCTATGGAGAAGCATTGAAAAACGGAGTGAAAAGAAATGACAAACATTCAAGATACAAAACTGGAAGTGAACGAAACCCTTCCACTGACCATTAAAAGACTTGGCATTAATGGAGAGGGAGTCGGTTATTTCAAAAAGAAAGTCGTCTTCGTCCCAGGAGCCTTGCCAGGTGAGGAAATTGTAGCCTCGGTCACAAAGGTACAGCAAAACTTCACAGAGGCAAAAATTAAAACCATCCGGAAAGAATCACCGCATCGAATTGCGGCTCCTTGTCCGGTTTACGCAGAATGCGGCGGCTGTCAATTACAGCATTTAAGCTATGATCAGCAGCTTGTTGAAAAACGTGATATCGTCGTTCAAGCGATGGAGCGATATACGAAACTTCCGGTTTCTTCATTAAATATAAAAGAAACGATCGGCATGGAAGACCCTTGGAACTATCGGAATAAAAGTCAGTACCAAGTCGGCCTAAAAGATGGGAAATTGATTGCTGGCCTATACGGATTGAATTCCCATACATTGATCGATATTCCGAACTGCCTTGTACAGCATAAGGCAACCAATAAAGTGACACGGACAGTGAAAAAGATCCTGAAAAACTTGAACATCTCGATTTATAACGAAAGAAAAAGAAAAGGTGTAATCCGCACGATCATCACACGAGTAGGATTTGAAACAGGCGAGGTGCAGGTCGTCCTCGTAACAGGAGCGGAAGAAATTCCCCAAAAGGAACAGCTGCTTAAACAAATTCGTGATCAGCTTCCTGAAGTGAAATCTGTCGTTCAAAACATCAACAACCAAAACACCTCGCTTATTTTTGGTGAGAAAACGATTCATCTTGCTGGCGGAAAAGTCATCAACGAAACATTGGGTGACTTATCATACGAACTATCAGCCCGGACCTTCTTCCAGCTTAATCCTGTCCAAACGGTCCGCATGTATGATGAAGTGAAAAAGGCGGCAGCCTTGACCGGTACGGAAAAAGTTGTCGATGCCTATTGCGGCGTGGGAACGATCGGACTTTGGCTATCCCAAGATGCAAAAGAGGTTCGTGGAATGGATGTCATCAAGGAATCGATTGAAGACGCCAAGAAAAATGCAAAAAAACATAAGAGAAGCAACATGCACTACGAAACCGGAAAAGCAGAAAATATCCTGCCGCGCTGGGTCAAAGAGGGCTGGAAACCGGACATGCTCGTCGTCGATCCACCGAGAACAGGTTGCGATCAAGCGCTGCTGCAAACAATCTTGAAGGCGAAGCCGAAAAAGATTGTCTACGTTTCCTGCAACCCGTCCACACTGGCAAAGGACCTGCAAGAATTGAGCACAATTTATGAGGTGCAATCCATACAGCCTGTGGACATGTTCCCGCAAACGAGCCATGTTGAGTGTGTCTCGCAGCTTATTTTAAAAGAAGGCAACTAACCCTATACGGGAGTTGCCTTTTCCTTATTAATCCGGAGTGAATAGGAAAAACAGTCGAAAAACCATGCGATCTGCTTTTTTTTACGAACGATTTTCGTTAAAATGAACATTGCCGATTTTCCCATACGTAAAAAGGAAGTAGATTATAGAGGCTATATCCATAGTGAGAGGATTTGAGTTAGAAATGATAGATAATTTTTGGCGTGATTTACCACGACCATTTTTTGTACTTGCACCGATGGAAGATGTGACGGATGTTGTGTTCCGTCACGTAGTAAGTGAAGCCGGACGACCGGATGTATTTTTCACGGAGTTTACAAACTCGGATAGCTATTGTCATCCAGAGGGGATGAAAAGTGTTCGGGGCCGTTTGATGTTTACAGGAGATGAACAGCCAATGGTGGCACATATTTGGGGGGATAATCCCGATTATTTTCGCCAAATGAGTATTGGGATGGCCGAGCTAGGGTTTAAAGGCATCGATATTAATATGGGCTGCCCTGTACCGAATGTGGCATCGAGAGGGAAAGGCAGTGGCCTTATTCTGCGTCCAGACGTTGCGGCAGACCTTATTCAAGCAGCAAAGGCGGGCGGGCTGCCTGTCAGCGTGAAAACACGACTTGGCTTTGAAGAGGTAAATGAGTGGGAGGAGTGGCTAACGCATATTCTAAAACAGGATGTTGCGAACCTTTCCATTCATTTACGTACAAGAAAGGAAATGAGCCAAGTGGATGCACATTGGGAGCTGATTCCGGAAATTAAAAAATTACGTGATCGCCTTGCACCCAATACGTTACTAACAATCAATGGAGATATCCCTGACCGTGAAACGGGGCTGCAGCTTGCTGAACAATATGGGATTGATGGCGTTATGATCGGGAGAGGCATTTTTAAGAACCCTTTTGCTTTTGAAAAAGAACCAAAAGAGCATAGCAGTAAAGAATACCTTGATCTTTTAAGACTTCAGCTTGATCTTCAAGATCAATATGCGGAAGTGCTGCCACGTTCCATTACAGGTCTTCATCGCTTTTTCAAAATTTATGTCAAAGGATTCCGTGGAGCTGGTGAATTAAGAAACCAACTAATGAATACGAAATCGACAGATGAAGTCAGGGCATTGCTTGATAACTTTGCAAAACAAAACGGCGACAGTGAAATGCTGTAACGCTCAAAAGGTTTGTTGTGACGAAATTGAAAATCCGGGAATCTGCATTGGTTCCCGGATTTTCAGCCGTGTTTATGAAACTTAAAAGAAAACAGGAGGTTAATGAATGCATAATCATGATATATTAATCCGATTAAGGTATGCGCTCGATATAAAAAATAAAGATATGGTAGAGATATTCAAGCTTGGGGATATTGACGTGACAAGGGAAGAAGTCATGCAGATGCTCACAAAACCAAAAGAAGGTTTTGATGATGAATATGAAGATGATGTGGATGAGGATGGCATAAATTGCAATAACACGATGTTAGAATCCTTTTTAAATGGCTTGATCATTTTTAAAAGAGGGAAGCAAGAGCCGAAACCGAATCAGCCCGAAAGTGTGGCATTAGCTCCAAGGAACAAGGAAAGCATGAATAATATACTGCTGAAGAAATTGAAAATTGCCCTGTCGTTAACCAGTGAGGACGTGATTGATATCCTTGATGAAGCTGGAGTCATGATAACTAAAGGGGAATTAAGTGCCATCTTACGAAAAGTTGGGCATAGGAATTATAAAGAGTGCGGCGATAAATACGCGAGGAACTTTTTAAAAGGGTTAGCTTATAAATATAGGGGATAAAAGTGCGGCGACCATAAGGACAAGGTTCTCTTCTATCCTTCATGAAAATCCAGGGCAGGAGCCGTTTTTTCACCGGATGCTGAAAGAGCGCTCGTGCATGTAAAAAGCCTTCTGTATAAAGCAGAAGGCTATTTACAACTTATCCAATACATCCATTTCATTATCACTTTAGAAAATAGGGTTTGGCGAAGCTTGGGTTGGGATACTTGTAGAATCCTTCACCCGTTTCCCTGCCCGTTTTTCCTTGATCGATATATTTCGTTTTCAATAAGTTCGCCAATTTTTCAAACTCTGGTTTTCCTGTCGCATTTGCTTTGGAAAGTGAGATATTATAAGCGGTATTGATTCCGACTACGTCCAATATGGCGAACGGTCCAAGCGGGGCTCCTGTAGCGATCATCCACGTTTTATCTATGGTCTCCGTATCAGCGACTTCCTTTAATAGAAGCATTTGGGCAGCATCCAAAAGCGGAACCAATAAAGAATTCAAAATATAGCCCGGCTGTTCCTTATGTAAAGGCAGGGGAACCATTCCAATCGCCTCTGCAAATTCCAAAACTTCCTCAAACACGCTATTATCCGTTCCAGGATGCTTCATGACCTCCGCCGTATTGTTTTTCCAGATTTCATTTGCGAAGTGCAAGGCGAGGAATTTTGATGGCCGGCCTGTCGCTTCGGCAAATTGGCTTGGCAATAAGGTTGAGGAGTTCGTTGCAAAAATGGTCCTTTCAGGAGCAACCTTCCCTAACTTCGTGTAAAATTCCGTTTTGATTTGTACCACTTCTGGAATCGCTTCAATCACTAGATCAGCTTCAGAAACTGCCGTAGATAATTCACTGCTAAAAGAAATCCGTTCATAAGCAGTACGGAAATCGTCCTCTGTAGCTCCTAGATCCTCCTTGTAGTATGGCTCCAATTTCATGATTCTGTCTTTGGCATGCTCCAATGCTTCATCATTGATATCATATACAAATACCTTGAATCCTTTATAAGCGGTTTGAAAGGCAATTTGACTTCCCAATACGCCGCTGCCGGCAATTGTGATGTTTCGATAATTCATCGTCATACTCCTCTTTTCTTTGAATATCTTTTCAAGTTAATTATGGCACATATCAGGAAAATAGATGAAGGATTTAGGGATATATCCATTATTTAACTGATAAATAATGGATGCATGCGTATGTGAATGGTTAGTATCATCCGCTAATGGAAACAGTAATGAATTTTAATAGTGGTCTTGTCAGATGAATAAAAACATTCTCATTACAGGGGCGGGCAGCGGGCTTGGAAGAGGAGCTGCACTTGGCTTGTAAGGAAGGGGCACGGCGTTATCGCCACAACGGAAATCACTTAGCAGAAAAAGGGTTTAATGAGGGAAGCGCAGGAACAGGGATTGGATATGGAAGTGATCTATATGACTTTGATGCGTTTGTGGCAAATGCTGCGTTCAATGAAGGTGTGCCGCTTGGGGAAATGCCGATGAACCGATTCCAGGCATCACCACCGTTTGGTTGAGTTTCTTGATTTTATAACCAAGGAAAAGTACTTGATCATGAAAAAGGTCTTTTTTGTGTTTTCCAGCTTCCTCCGACTGTATGGACCACCACTTATACTGAATTGTTGAATATAAAAATTCAGAAAAATATTACTATTTAAAAAGAACACTTTAATATCAGTCATTTCTAAAACCTACTAAAAATAGTATATAAAATAGGATTGTATTAATATAGAATTATATGTATAGTTATTTAAAAATAATAATTTGCAGTATGAATGATATAAATGGTAACTACTGGAATAAGGAGTTTTGACAAAAGATGTCTAAAGGGAAAAAGGGTAATGAAAAGAAAACGGGCATTAACGCACATGTGTTAGTCTTCTCGTTAATCGTGATTGCGGCGGTTTTGACATATATTGTCCCAGCGGGTAATTATGACACCGTGGATGTTAACGGACGCAGCGTGATAGATCCTGAAACATTTACATTCATAGAAAGTGATCCAGTGGGATTATTGGAGTTGTTCAGTGATATTCATACAGGTATGGTCAATGGTGCCGGGACGATCTTCTTTGTTTTAATCATTGGCGGGGTATTCGGCATTATTAGCGCAACAGGGGCACTCGATACGTTTATAACGTCTTTTGCCCGAAAGATGGCGAATCGTGAGAAGTTAATCATTCCGGTATTGATGCTGTTTTTCGCAATTTGCGGTGCGACGATGGGAATGTCTGATGAGACGGCAGTTTATGTAGGTTTGCTTGTACCGCTAACGATCGCTTTAGGCTTTGATGCTGTAACGGGCTTTGCGATAGTCGTGGTCGGTGCATCAATGGGCTTCACAGCTGGATTCATGAATCCATTTACAGTGGGAGTTGCACAGGGAATAGCGGAGCTGCCGACCTTTTCGGGCATTGGCTATCGTCTGATCGTTTTCTGTATTTTCTATATAATGGCCGTCATTTTCGTTTATCGTCATGCGATGAAGGTGAAGGAGAATCCGGAGCTTGGGATCTATGGCAAATTCGGGCGTTTAAATCAGGATAGAAAACAACAACCGGCAGTGAATATGACTTTCCGTCATAAAGCCGTACTAGGTGTATTTTTACTTAACTTCATCATTTTGATTTTCGGAGTGATGAAATATGAATGGTATATTACCGAGATTGCCGGTTTGTTTTTGATGTTCGGCATAATCATGGGTGTTATCGGTAAGCTATCACCATCCAGGATTGCCGATAGCTTTGTGAAAGGCGCCGCGGAATTGATCGGGGGTGCCATCATTATCGGTTTGGCACAAGCAGTCCTTGTAATTTTTGAGTCAGGGGGATTGATGGATACAATCCTTTACTATGCTTCTGATTTATTGAATATGGTGCCTTCGGCGTTTACTGCTGTGGGCATGATGATTTTACAAATCATCATTAACTTTTTGGTCCCTTCAGGAAGTGGACAAGCGGCCCTTACAATGCCTTTAATGTCTCCTCTGGCAGACCTTGTAGGAGTGACGAGGCAAACGGCCGTGCTTGCTTTTCAATTCGGTGATGGAATTGCGGCAACCTTATTCCCAACGAATGGTGCGCTCATTGCATCTCTTACGATAGCGGGAATTCCTTGGAACAAATGGGTGAAATGGTATATTCCTTTCTTCATTATCCAATTGATTGTGTGTGCGGTATTATTAGTTGTGGCAGAATGGATGAACTACGGGCCATTTTAAGAAAGGAGATTGTTATCAATGTTTGAAACGTTAGCGAAGCAGGCGGTAGCAGATCGTCGCCATATTCATGAAAATCCAGAGCTTTCTGGAAGCGAGTGGGAAACAACGAAATTCATACGTGAGCGACTTGAATCATTAAATATCGAGATATTGGACTTCGAACCACCAGGTGTCATTGGTTACATTAGAGGAACGAAGGGCGGGAAAACTGTTGCCCTACGTGCAGACATCGATGCATTGCCAATCCTTGAGGAGGGTGATAAACCGTATATCTCCAAGGTAAAGGGCGTATCTCATGCTTGTGGACATGACGGTCATACAGCCATCCTGCTTGCGGCAGCTGAATGGTTCAAGAAACCTGGGAATGAAGTGGAGCCAAACATCCTATTCATCTTCCAATCGGCAGAGGAAATTACGCCAAGTGGTGCTGACCGTCTCATTAAAATGGGTGTGCTGGACGGCGTAGATACGATTTTTGGCATTCATTTGTGGCAAAGCATGGAAAAGGGAAGGATGGGTCTAAAAGCTGGGGCTGCAATGGCGTCTGTAGATGACTTTGAAGTGAGAATTCAAGGATCGGGCGGGCACGGTGCAACCCCCCACGAAACGGTCGACCCTATTTATATCGCTACTCACTTAATTCAAGCGTATCAAGGAATCATTAGTCGAAAGCTCAATCCTGTTCATTCAGGGGTGTTGACGGTAGGGAAAATTGAAGGCGGCAGTACATATAACGTGATTCCAGATACTGCGAAACTGATAGGGACCATCCGCGCATTGTCTGTAGAGTCTGTACAAACAATTCAACAGCAAATGGTGAAAATTACTGAAGGTCTTTGCCAAACCTTTGGTGCAAAAGGGCATATTGATTTCATCGTAGGAACACCTCCGCTTGTGAATGATCCGAAAGAGGCGTCATTTGCTGAAACGGTCATTCGAAAAACATTCGGTGAGGATCGTTTCCAAACAGTTGATGCCTATATGGGCGCCGAAGATTTTTCTTACTACTTGCAGAAGAAGCCAGGGGCGTTCATCTTTGTGGGAATGAACAGTGAAAAGAGTGCATTTCCGCATCACCATCCGAAATTCGATATCGACGAGGATGTCTTCGCCGATGCGATTGAACTTTTTACAGCGATCGTTACAGAATATCGATAATAAGTTGAATGACTCCGGCTAGGCTGCGGAGTCATGTTTTTATATTCATTGAAATGCATGAACGGCATAGTGGAGCTGGACAATAACGAAACCCCGCATTCATGGAAATACGGGGTTTATCGTTTAAGCTGGCGCTTGTTGATTTAGATGGCCAACCAAATCCATGACTTGTTTTGCCTGATCTTCAAGATGGAGGGATTGCTTCAGCAAAGAGTCCATCAAGAATGCCTGTTCACTTGTAGAAGAGGCGATTTGCTGATTAGCTGAACGAGATTCCTGTGAATCATGCAGTAAGGACTCAAATATTTCATGAACGGACCTGTTCGTCTCCGTCAATTGAAATATGCTTGATTCGTAGAGGCGCAATAGCTGGTTCACACCTTCGTTGGACGAATAAATCGATCCGAATACCAGCTGCGATTCATTTGCGATCTTCGCTCCCTTTTCCAAATCCATGATCGAATCTCCCACTTGCTTCTGTATCAATTCCGTTTCGTCTTGGATTTTACTGACCACACGGACAATCTCTTGAGCAGAAGAATCTGACTGTTTAGCGAGGTTCCTGACTTCTTCTGCAACAACAGCAAATCCCTTTCCAGCTTCTCCCGCACGAGCTGCCTCTATGGAAGCATTAAGGGCTAAAAGGTTAGTTTGATCTGAAATACGGTTAATCATGATGGTAAATTGCTCAATATCTTTTATTCGCTGTTTGAAGCCATGAATCGTATTCGCCAAACCGGTAACATGCTCATTGACTGCTTCGAATTGAATATGAAGTTTCTTCATCAGCTGCTGACCTGCATCCACATGAACGCTGGTGGAAACCGAGTTCTCTGAAACCTCATTCGTGCGCTTGCCAAGGTCGAGGACCTGTTCTTCCATGCTCTTCAGCCTGATCATATTGGATTCCGTCAGGTCCTGATTGCGTTCCGTTTTTAGGGCCATGTTTTGGATATTGGCATTAATTTGGGCTGAGGCGCTATTGGTTTCCTGACTCGTTCCTTTAATCTCAGATGAGACGTGCAGCATATCTTGAGACATTAAATCCAATGCGGTCAACAGCTCCGTTGTTTTTTTCTCGATTTTGCTGTTCTGCTCCGATAAGTTTTTTTTCATTGATTCTTTGTGCAATAGCAGAACAATCGTTGCTCCGCTAGTCAAAATTAGGAAGAAAGCGTGTACCAGGAGAAGCGAAAACGCATAATTAGATGTTCCGCAAAGCAGCTCTGGAAATAAGAAGTAGCCTGCCAGATGCTGTATGGCAAAAATCATCGTGCTCAAAAGGACAAGCTGAATGGAATCAAAGAATGCGATTAAAGCAATGACCATAAAAATTGAAAAATGGTATTCAACCAACCCATTCCCTCCAGCTATCATGGATATGGATGAAAACGTGAGGCATAACGTGATAAACCAAGGCAGCAACGGATGATTTCTATTTTTCTTATAGAATAGGCTTGCCAAAATGAAGAATATGATTGGAAGTAGAAACAATATGAAAAGAGAAAATGATAGGTGAGAAGGAAGCTGCGCAATTTCCCTCATAATTAGATAGTCTTCTAAAAAACCCGTGTACCTGTGCAAGAAATGAATGAAGATTCCCATCAAAACCGTACCTGCACTAAACAATAACATTAAATAATTCCCTTTGAATTTATTCATGGTCATACTCCTCAATCAGTTAATAATCCAGATAAAAAAAGCTAACTAAACATTATGTTTAATTAGCCGGTTGCGCTACTGACTCCAAACTATCCAAGCGCCCATATACGGATAGTTCTTCAAAGTCTCAGGATTCATATAACATCTATATCGGTTTGGATCTTGAAATCTTGATGAATTATGATTTGGTAGCATAAAAAATTTCAGGGAGGGAGTGTAATGATTATGTGAGGCGGCGATCCTGATCATTTCTTTTTATTTAGTTTTTCATTCCCATGTTTGAAGTTACCCGTAATTTTGGCGAGAAGTAATTGTACCTCCAATATATTGTTTTCAACGTCTTTAATTTTTTTTAACAGCCGTTCTGCTTCTTTATCCTTTACGACCTTGATTTGTTTATTATGGAAATAAATGATTATGGTTGCTTTTTTTGTGACGATATAAGTGAAGGGTTCTTCCATTAATTTATTCCGTTTATCTAGTTCCCCCATCATAATCTCTCCTTTTTTTTAAAGTGTTCTCCATTTTGATAGTAAAGTTGTTATTTGAATAAAAGCAAATCCCGGGAAACGGTATTGTCAATTTGATAAAAAAATCCCATAGACATAACCTCTCGTTTTTAAATTTTCAATAGTATTAGAGGTTTTAGAAAAAAATCCCATAAATATTATTTAGAGAAAATAATATTTATTCTAAAAATTCATATTATATTACTTTATACTTATGCTATATTATAGGGAGAATAATAAATTATCACGCATAATCAAAGAATTGGAGTGATTTCAATGAAGAAGCTTGGTTTACTTAGTCTGCTTTTGATTTTGACTATCTTTATCTCTGCATGTGGGAGCAATGATGGAAAAAATGCAGGTGAGGAAAAGAAAAATGAAAAAGTATATAAAGTTGGCGTGGATACGACATATCCACCGTTTGAATTCAAAGAAGGAAACGAATATAAAGGCATAGATATTGATTTAATCAATGCAGTAGCGAAAGACCAGAATTTTAAAATCAAATTAACTCCGATGGATTTCGGCGGAATCATTCCGGCGATGCAAGCCAATCAGCTTGATGTGGCCATTGCAGGAATGAGCATTACCGAGGATAGAAAAAAGGTTGTTGATTTCTCAACGCCATATTTCGATGCAGGCTTGACTGTCGTCGTGACGAAAGATAATAAGACGACCAAATCAGTTGCTGACCTTAAAGGGAAGACAGTAGCAGTAAAAAAAGGGACAACCGGTGCTAAATATGCTCAGGATAATGCTAGTGAATTAAAGATTAAAGTGGTTCAGTTCAATGACTCACCAGCGATGTTCCAAGAAGTGTCGAATGGTAACGCCGATGCACTTATAGAAGATTATCCCGTTATCTCCTATGCCATTGCCCAAAAAGACCTTGGCTTGAAAACCGTAGGTGACCGCTTGAATGGCGATCAGTATGGAATTGCTGTATTGAAAGGTGAAAATCAGGATCTTTTGAAGAAAATTAATGATGGTCTTGCCAATCTGAAAAAAGATGGCAAGTATGATGAAATCATAAAAACGTATCTTGGAGAATAGGTTAAAGGCTCAATAAGCGCGCCTAAGGCGCGCTTTCTTTTTCGGAGGGGTGAAAGTAATGGATATTATTGTTGCGGCGTTGCCTATGTTAGTAAAAGGACTTCAGGTGACGCTTTACATCTTTGTGATTGCCATTATCCTAGGTTTTTTGATTGGTTTAGTAGTGGCCTTGCTACGACTTGCCCCTATCAAGATCTTGAACTGGATTGCAAAGGTTTATGTGGATGCGATACGAGGGACACCGTTCATCGTGCAGTTGTTTTTTATTTATTTCGGAGTGAACTCGCTAAATATCATTTCATTGAACAGTACGACAGCTGGAATCATCACGGTTGCGATCAACGCCGGAGCATATTTTGCTGAAATAATAAGAGCCGGGATACAATCGATCGATAAAGGCCAAACGGAAGCGGCAAGATCAATCGGGTTCACTGGGACTCAAGCGATGCGCTATGTCGTGCTGCCACAGGCCTTTAGAAGGATGCTTCCTACAATTACGAACCAATCGATCATTAGCTTGAAAGATACATCTCTCTTATCCGTCATCGGGATTGCCGATTTGACGCAGCAAGGTCAAATTCAAGCCTCGGCAACGTTTGAGGCATTCAAGATTTGGCTGGTTGTCGGTGTGATTTACTTTATCATCATTTATTTGATAACCCTGATTGCCAATTTCATTGAAAGGAGGGTTCAAGTGCGATGAGCATCATTACTGTAAAAAACCTGAGAAAATCATTTGGAGCTGTCGAGGTGTTAAAGGATATTAATGCAGTAGTACAGGAAAAGGAAGTAATTTGTGTAATAGGCCCTTCTGGATCTGGAAAAAGTACATTTCTGCGATGCCTGAACCTTCTTGAAGAGGTAACGGGCGGGGAAGTGGTCGTTAACGGACACAACATAACCGACCCTAAAAGAAAAATCAATATAAACAAAGTGCGGCAAGAGGTAGGAATGGTTTTTCAACATTTCAATCTATTTCCTCACAAGACGGTATTGGAAAACATAACATTGGGCCCGATCAAAATTCGCGCCACCGATAAGGCCGAAGCGGCGAGATTGGCACTTGAGTTATTGGATAAGGTGGGTTTGAGGGAGAAGGCGAGCAGCTATCCAGGAGAACTTTCCGGAGGGCAAAAGCAGCGGGTTGCCATCGCTAGGGCACTGGCAATGAATCCGAAAATCATGCTATTCGACGAGCCGACTTCTGCGCTTGATCCTGAAATGGTCGGAGATGTCTTAGAGGTAATGAAGCAACTGGCTAAAGAAGGCATGACAATGGTCGTCGTCACGCATGAAATGGGCTTTGCCCGCGAAGTCGGTGACCGAGTCATTTTCATGGATGGAGGGTACATCGTTGAAGAAAACGAGCCGAATGCATTATTCGGCAACCCACAGCATGAGAGAACCAAATCCTTCTTGAGTAAGGTGCTATAACAAAAATCATGAGATTGCCGTTCAAATAAGTAAGCCATGGCAGAAGTTGTGCATAAAGTGTGGATAAAGGAATGTGGACATGAGGGACAACCCGATCGCCCATCCCTTTGCCTTCACTTTGTGCATAACTTTTTTTTATAGGGAAAAGAAGCCTGTTGCAGGTATATGCAAATGTCAGATCATTGATATTGAAGGTATCTATAGTTGGTGGTGGTGCACTTAATTCAAGAGTACACAAGAAATTGACGAGAAACGACCCCGATTACGTGTGAAAGGCGTAATTTTTATGAACACCCGCAGCAAATTCAATTCACAGCCCCTCCGAACTCTCGAGTTACTCAATTTGAGTGATATCGAGAATTGAACTCCTGTTGCCCCTCGTACTTCGAACGTTTCATTGCACCCCCTTATGCAGAGGCTGTTTGCCCAGCGCTTTTGCTCCTTTTGGGTCTCACTTGGACAAAATCCTCAAGAATGAGTCCCGTATGTTCGATTCAATCCATTTAAAACCGTTTGTGCCTTCGTGGGTGAGTGGAACGCAATGATTTTTGTTCGTATTCGTACGATCTGATATTCATCTCTTAAGGACTCTGGTTGAGTGATTGAGATAGTCGGAATATTTAAAAGCTGTTGTCGCCGATTGAGCTTGCAATACAGCTAGCTTCTGTAAAGATGACTACGTTGCTACAGTTCCTTCAATTTCAAATGAAAAATCAAAAGGGTTTCGGCATGTTCTCATTCCGAAACCCTTTTGGGCTGCAATGCTGACCTAAGGACTGCATTGGTGTTTTGTTTTACTGTGTTCCATAACAAATCAGGTTCGTCATGATGCGGTATCCGCCTGGGACCTGACCTTGAATTTGGCGGTAGAGGACAAGGTTGGTGTAGAGGTAAGTGCCTTTACCGTAATTAGCCATCAGGATTCCCCCATCGAATGGTGCTTCGTTTGGATCGGCCATGGTAATGAATGTTTCAAAAGAGGCGTCCCACTTCATTGGGAAATATAATCCTCTTTCCTGCACCCAATTTTCCCAGTCATCCGCTGTTATTTTGTTTGGATAGTTGAAAAGGGGTGATTCTGGTTTTAGCACGTTAACCTTGGCTTTTTCATCCGTCACCCTCCATCGAATCGAAGGATTTCCGAGAGTTAGTGGATATGGAGCAGTAGTCATGGGGTCCCAGCCATCACCCGGTTTGTGGTATTGAACGACGAGATGGCCACCATTTTCCACATATTGAAGCAAGCGTGCATTATTGGCCCTTAAATCTTCCCTGGATAAATAGGCACGTATGCCTGTGACGATCGTATCGTATTGGCTCAAATCAGCTTCAGCCAAATCAACTGGAGTCAATTTTGTAATGACAAGCCCTGCATGGTTTAAATAATCTGCCACCTTATCAAATCCACTGTCGATGTAACCGACCTTTAATGAGTCGGGCATTGAAAGCTCAAATGCGGCGGTGTTGATGGCTGCAGGATATTGGTAATAGAACGTTCCAATATGATCATAAGAAATTTCCTGAATGGTCGAGTCAAAATCCTTTCCGTGAACGGTAGCAACTGCCTTGATTTGATAATCACCATTTTGAATCGTTTTAGGTGGTGTGAGGATGAATTTCACTTGTTTTTCTTCTGAATGTTTCCTAAAAGATACAATGGCTTTTTTCGGATGTACCTTCCAGTTCTTTGGAGTATTTAAAGCGACCTTTGCAGATGCTTTTCCTTCTGAATAATTTTTCAGAGATACGGTCACGGGGATTTCTTCTCTTACATCTGCTGTATTAACAACGATATCTTCCGGAGAAAGGGAAAGGGAAACGTCGGGAAGGACTGCAATCGTTCCATCCAATTCTTCCGTAATGGAGGTTTTCGTCGTGCCATACCCATAAGTGATGTTGGCAGCAATCGTTGGGCCCCCATAAGCTTGATAATAGGATGCATCCTCCGGCACTTTAACTTGGTACGTAATGGTTGCCGCTTCATTTGGTGCAAGACTGACACTTTTGGATGGTGTGTTCGTCTTCCATCCTTTAGGCACACTCACTGCAGCCGTGACTTTTTTCAATGTTTGCTTTCCATCATTTTTAAGTGTGATGGTCACCTTCGTTTTTTGGCCCTTCGTTAGGATGTTGGAATCTGCTATAGCTTGAACGTCCAATCCTGAAGAGACATAGCTGACTGCTTGTAATTGCTCTTCCTTTAATGAAACCTTATGAAGCAGGTCATTCGTCAGCGCATGGCTTAGCTTCGCATTTTTTATTTGTATGCTCAGGTTACGCAGATGAGAAAGAGCTGTCTGGGATTTGGAAAAAACACGTTTTTCATTTGGATAGGCTGCAATGACAGCATCCAAATTTCTCTGGATATCGTTCAAGTCTTTCTTCAATTTCCTAGCTGAAGGAGGGAGTTTTTCAGCCCATTCCGTAAAATTGTAAGGTACACCCGCAAAAAGTTCCGACTTATTCATAGTATCGACGGCACTTTGCTTCAAATCAAGATGGATCTGCCGCGGTTCAGCAGGAATATTGGAACCCATGCCCTGACTTTTATGGAGGTAACGGGATTGTTCTCCGAGTTGTGGATAAGTCATGCCGTAGATGGGATCATATTTCCCGATTTCAATGGAGGTGGTGGCTTTGTCTGCCGAGGCAACAGGTAAATACAACTTTTTCACCTGCCATACCGATAGCCCCTGCTTCAATTGATGTGGAAAAATGGTCGGATCTGCCGCATCCTTGAATGCACGCTCACTTAAGATCGTCATCGTGCGGTGATGTCCATGCTGGGTATCATCATTTTGGAAGGATGGCAACAAGATATCGGGCTGGTACGTTCGGATAAAGCGGATAAGCCGCTCGTACGTAAGCTGTTCTCCCCATTTTTCCAATGTTTCTTCAGGCGTTTTCGAGAAGCCGAAATCATAGATGGGATCTGATGTCGTTTCACTTAGATGATATGCCTTCACTCCGGTGATCTTTGCAGCTTCTATCATTTCCCTTGAACGGATGATACCAAGCGCGTTGTCCAGTTCATCACCAATTTCATTTTGCCCGCCTTCACCCCTGTTTGCAATCAAGCTCGATGTCTTCACGCCCAATCCTCTGGAAAGGTAAGCGAGAAAGTCACTGCGTTCATCATCTGGATGGGCACCGCTGTTTAGGAATGTAACGGTTGTCCCGAGAGGCTTGACTGCATTCCATAACGCGACATTTGCTTTCTCCGGATTTGCTGAAACCCCACTCAACGGCAATAGTACAAGCACTAATAAAAGAGAAAAAAATATCCGTATTTTTTCCATTTATTAGTTCAACCCCCTTCTAATTTTTTAAAGCTTTAATGAAGAAAGAAAATATAGGTTAGTACTGCTTTCTAACTAACCAGAAGAAAGATGGTATCTAATGAATATCATTTATGGTTATATTTGTAAATGATTAGAAGTAACTATTATAATCAGTCAATTTAAGCTAGTCAAAAAAACTCCTTGTATGTCATGTCATTTTAAATTTCTGGAAAATTAATTAGTCATATTTACTAACTAAATAAGGTTAGGCCGTGATGAGATGAGTATGAATAAAACACCCCGTCAACAAAAATATGTCAATAAAAAAAGAATCATTCAATGCATCCGAGAGTGTTCCCCGGTTTCAAGAGCTGAAATAGCCGTTAAGCTGCGGCTTAGTAAACCGACTGTTTCGCTTGCCGTCGATGAGCTTTTACAGGAGAAATGGATATTCGAGAAGGGGATAGGCGAATCATCTTCGCAAGGAGGCAGGAGGCCCATTCAGCTCTTTTTCAACGAAAAGGCAGCATATATCATTGGCGTCGATATTGGCGGAACGAAGGTGAAAATCGTGTTATGTGATTTATGCGGCAACATCCAGGCTGAAACTGGATTTTTAACAAGTGATTATTTGCAAACGGGTTTGCTTGAACAGATGGCGCTTGAAATTGAACGATTAATTGCCAGGAGCCCGATTGAGAAAGACAGGATATTGGGGATGGGAGTAGGGATTCCTGGAATTATGCAGACGGCAAGCGGATTGGTTATCGAGGCACCAAGTATAGGTTGGGTACAGTATCCGTTTATAGCGGAAGCGAAACGCTTTTTTAATTTCCCCATTTTTATCGACAATGATGTGAATGCTGCGGTTCTCGGAGAACAGTGGCTCGGAAATGCACTAAATAAGCGGAATGTGCTGTTCATTGCGGTTGGTACGGGGATTGGATGTGGCATGATCTTGAATAATCAGTTATATAGGGGAGCATCCAGCGCAGCTGGGGAAATCGGATACATGGTTACGAACAAAGAGGAGATGCTGCGCGATTTTAAGCCGGCTTTTCATAGATACGGTTATTTGGAAAGTGTTGCAGGGGGGAAAGCGATTGGCGATCATTTCACCGAGGCTGTCAGAAAAAATCCTCATCATTATTTATTCGCCCTGGCCCAGTCTTCACAGCTGTCAGGGGCAGATGCTTTTTCGGCCGCAGCAAGTGGTGACGCGGCAGCAATTGCCGTCATTCATGAAGCGATTGAACATTTGGCTTACGGCATTGTCAATGCATGCAGTTTGCTAAATCCCGAGGTGATCATATTAGGAGGTGGTGTATTACATTCTGCGGCATACATTATACCTCGGATCCAGGAGATTATTGAACGATATCTTCCAAGTCCAGCAGAAATGAAAACAGCAAGACTGGGAGAAAACGCAGGTGCTTTAGGAGCGGTTTCTTTATTTTTAAGGGAGTATGATGGCCTTTTAAATTCACGTGATGAGGAGGATCATTAATGAAATTTAGCAAGAGATTAGATGTTTCCATATGGACCTTGGCGGCGGTGATATTGGTTTCCGGTTGTAACGCAAAAAATGAGGAAGCTGGTGTTTCCGAAGGGAAAAAAGGAGAAATGGAAGATAAAATTGTGGTGTATTCCCCGCATGGAAAGGATATTTTAGCAAAATATGAAAAGCAGTTCGAAGCTAAATATGGGGTTGATGTCGAGTGGCTTGACATGGGTTCGCAGGAGATTCTCGACCGTGTTCGATCAGAGAAAAATAATCCGCAGGCAGACGTATGGTGGGGAGCTCCTTCAACGAATTTCAATCAAGCTAGTGCTGAAGGACTGCTAGCTGCATACAAGCCAACCTATTCAGATCATCTTGATGAAGGATTCCATGATCCGGAGTGGTATTGGACGGGAACGAGCCAGACACCTGAAGTGATCATGTATAACAGCAAGGAGCTATCAAAGGAGGAAGTACCGCAAGATTGGAATGAGCTGCTTGATCCGAAGTGGAAAGACGAAATTATCATCCGCTATCCCTTAGCCTCCGGAACGATGAGAACGATATTTTCTGCGATGATTTATCGTACGTATAAAGATACGAAGGATCCAAAAGATGGATATGAATGGTTAAAGAAGCTCGACCAAAACACGAAGGAATATTCTGCAAATCCGGAATTGATGTATAACAAGATAGCGAAAGGAGAAGGCTCCCTTTCCGTTTGGGCCATGCCGGATGTCGTCATGTTGAAAGAAAATAAAAAGTATCCGTTTGAGTTCGTCATTCCAGAAAGCGGGACGCCAGTATTGACAGAAGGGATTGCCATTGTGGAAGGTGCGAAGCATCCAAAAGCGGCCGAAGCGTTTTATGAGTTTGTCAATACGAAGGAAGCGGCAAAAAATCTAGCCGAAGAATTTTACCGCATTCCGACCAGGAGTGATGTACCGGATTTACCAGAATGGATTACGAGCACAGAAATCAAAGCGATGGATATTGATTGGAATGTTTTTCAAGAAAAAGGCGATGAGTGGATGAAGCATTGGGATGAAAACATTAAAAGTGGCGATAAGGAAATTAAAGAATAAGGAAGTGTCGGAGGATGGCGTCAATAAAAATGGAGAATGTCCAAAAAGCCTTCGGGAAAACGATAGCTGTCGACCATTTGAATCTGGATATTAAAGAAGGGGAGTTTTTTACCTTTCTTGGCCCAAGTGGCTGCGGGAAAACGACGACGCTTCGGATGATTGCCGGCTTTTATTATCCTACCAAAGGCATCGTCCGTTTCAGCGACAAAGATATGACGCGCGTACCGCCGGAAAAAAGAAATACAGGCATGGTATTTCAAAACTATGCCCTTTTTCCGCATATGACCGTTTTTGAAAATGTAGCATTTGGATTGCGCGTTAGAAAAATTCGTTCGTCCGAGTTAAAGAGAAGAGTGCAGGATGCCCTCCAAAAGGTTAGGCTCGAGAGTTACAGAAATCGACAAGTGAGCCAGTTAAGCGGCGGCCAGCAGCAACGGGTGGCCCTTGCGAGAGCACTGGTGATAGAACCGGAAATATTGCTGCTGGATGAACCGTTAAGTAATTTGGATGCCAAGCTTCGAGATGAGATGAGGGTGGAGATCTTAAGGCTGCAGCGTGATTATAAAATTACCACCATTTATGTCACACATGATCAAGCTGAGGCATTATCGATGAGTGATCGCATCGCTGTGTTCAATTACGGCATTTGTCACCAGGTGGGAACTCCGGCAGAAATTTATAATCAACCGGCCAATGATTTTGTTGCAAGCTTTATAGGTGAAATCAATCTTTTGCCCGTTCAAGTGAAAAGCGTGGAACATGAGAATATGGTGGTCGCGCTTGAAAACGGTGAACAACAAATTACGATCGATGTCCCGAAGCAAGCTGGAGAGGGAGATTCCATTTTACGTACAGATAAGGACCTTGCCGTTGCGATACGTCCTGAAGCAATCCGGATTCTGGATGTGGCCGAAGATGGAATCAATATCTTTAAAGGAAAGATCGATTCCGTTCAATTCTTCGGATCTGTTGTGAATGTCATCGTGGATGTCCAAAACGTGTCAATAAGGGTGGACGTCTTAAATACGCAGGAAGTTGGCTACTATTATCAAGGGAAGGACGTGTATGTCGAACTTCCTCCAAACCAGCTTCGCCTTATCCCTGTCATAAGCGGTGATGCCCCATGATTAAAAATCGCGATACGAGATTGACGATTTGGCTGCTTCTCCCAGTTGTATTGGTGCTCGCGGCATATGTTCTTTATCCATCAATGAGGACCTTCATCGAAAGTTTGCAAAAAGACGGATCGATATCCCTCGGAAATTATCAGGACTTCTTCGTACAGGAATCGAAAACGAACCTGGAGGCGCTTTGGAATTCCGTTTATATCTCCGGCTTGAGTGTATTGGTCAGTGCGATGATAGGCATTCCGCTCGCATTCATTTTTAATCGTTATGACTTTCCAGGCAGAAGCTTCTTTTCATCTGCAGCGATATTGCCGATCGTATTGCCATCATTGGTCGGGGTCATGGCCTTTTTGTTTTTATATGGAGAATCGGGATTGATTCCGAATGTCATCAAGGATCTGTTCGGGCTCGAGCAAGTGCCGTTTAAAATCGGCGGGCTTTCGGGAATCTTGATCGTTCATGCCTATACGATGTATGTCTACTTTTATATGACCGTCTCCGCTGCAATCCATAAAATCGATCCGTCATTGGAAGAAGCTGCATATAACCTTGGGGCTGGTAAATTCAAGGTGTTTTGGCAAGTGACATTTCCATTATTGACGCCCGCCATCGTTGCCGCTTCTTTGCTTGTTTTCATGATTTCAATGGCCTCCTTCAGTGCCCCGTTTTTATTGGCTGGAGGATACCGGGTTCTGAGCCTGCAAATCTATTTTTCAAAGATTAATGGTGATATGGAAATTGCCGCAACTCAATCTGTCATTTTATCCATCGTTTCGATTTCCTTCCTGTTGTTCATGAGGTGGTATCAGAATAGGAAGGATTACCGCATTGCCTCGAAAGGTATTGGATCACATAGAAGCGAAGTGAAAAGCCCGCTGATGAAGTGGGCAATGGCCGTAACGGGCATTATCGGCGTGATCATCCTGCTATTACCTCACTTCACGATTTTATTGCTTTCACTTGTGCCGGATGGAACCTGGACATTCCAAACGTACCCAACAGTATTTAATATCGAAAATTACCGGCTATTGTTCGAAGACCCAAATATCTTTAAACCGTTACGGAATAGTTTACTGATGGCGGTTATTGCCACTTTGGCAAATTTAGTGTTCGGTGTGATCACTTCCTATGTGCTTGTCAAACGAAAATTCGTCGGGAAAAGCATGATTGATATTTTGGTCATGATTCCTTGGGCACTGCCGGCAACGGTCATTGGGATGAACTTGATATTCGCCTTTAATGAACCGAGCGTATTTTCTTTTGGGCAAATATTGGTGGGGAGCTTCTGGATTCTGCCGCTTGCCTATTTCATCCGGCATATCCCACTTGTTGTCCGTTCGACTAACGCGGTTTTGGAGCAGCTGGATGACTCGATCGAGGAAGCGGCCAGGAACCTTGGAGCGAAGTGGTTTTATACCTTCAGAAAGGTACTTTTGCCCATTATCATGCCTGGGGTGTTGGCAGGGACATTATTGGCATTCATCGAGTCCGTCGGGGAATTTCCGACATCGGTGCTGTTGTATACGATTTCCAATAGACCGATATCCATTGAAATCATGAATCAGCTTCGGATGTTCAATATGGGGCAGGCAGCTGCATATGGGATGGTTCAAATCACGCTTATTGTTATCGTACTCTTTATTTCAAACAGGTTTTTTGGAATCAAAGCGGAAAAAGCTTTATAAATCGGAGGTTCAAAGATGAGTAAGCTTGATGAATTTATCAAAAATGAAGGCAGTGCTTTTCCAGGGAAAACATATGCAGAGGAGCTTCTGATGCCTGTTTTCAATGATCAAAGAGATTACTTATTTCATGCGATGTTCGATATTAATCGTGCTCATATCATCATGCTTTCGGAGCAAAAGATCATTAAAGAAGCAGAAGCGAAAACCATGCTGGAGGGCATTCGGAAAGTGGCTCGAACAGATATCACCCAACTAGCCTATCAACCTCAATTCGAAGACTTATTCTTCATGATGGAGGCGAAGATTGGCGATGAGATCGGCCATGAGCTAGCGGGTAAAATCCATATCGGCCGCAGTCGCAATGATATGGGGGTCGCGATGTATCGGCTTGTATTGAGAGGCAGCCTTCTTCAATTGATCGATCAAGTAAATCAATTGCGTGAAGCATTCCTCTTGCAGGCAGAGCAGCATCTAGAAACGTATATAACCGGCTATACGCATACTCAACCGGCCCAGCCGACAACATTGGGCCACTACTTCCTGGCCATTCATGATGTTCTTCACAGAGATACAGGCAGGTTATGGGCAGCTTACGAAACAGTGAACCGGTCTCCCCTTGGTGCAGCTGCATTGACCACGACTGGCTTTCCGATTAGCCGGAACCGTACTGCTGAACTGCTTGGGTTCGATTCGGTTATCGAAAATTCCTATGACTCGATTGCCGGTGCCGATTATTTAGTGGAAACCGCCACTGCGATCATGACATGCATGGTCGATGCCGGCAGATGGATTCAAGATTTCCTGCAGCATGTGACAAGGGAGTTTGGCACATTTCATGTGGCGGATCCTTATGTCCAAGTGAGCAGCATCATGCCGCAAAAAAGAAACCCGGTTTCCATTGAACATTCCCGATCAATCGCAAGCAGCGCGTATGGTGATGCCCTTGCTGCCATGAATATGATCCACAATACTCCATTTGGTGATATCGTCGATACGGAAGATGATTTGCAGCCGCATTTATATCGGGCTTTTGCAAACGCAGGCCGTGTCATGAAGCTAATGTATGCCGTCATCGCGACTTTAAAAGTAGATGAAGGACATACAAAGGAAATGGCGGCAAAATCTTGTATTACGGTTACTGAATTGGCTGATACGCTCACAAGGGATCATAAGATATCATTTAGAAAGGCCCACACGATAGCCAGTCATATCGCAAAACGTTCAATAAGTGAAGGAAAAGAGCTATATGATTGGGATACAGATGACATTAACAAGCTTATCCATGAATTCGCTTCAGTGAACATAGCTGAAGGTGAGTGGGAAAAAATCATCTCCCCCGAGTACTTTGTCAAAATAAGAAGCATACAGGGCGGACCGAGCCCGAAAGAAGTCTCGAGGATGATAGTGGATAGAAAACAACAACTGGAGAAGCAAGTTCAGGAATGCAGGAGAAAGGTGAAAGCGTTGAATGACCGAAGGAAGGCTTTAGTGGATCATTGAAGCTGCTAAGCAATGCGTGATAACCGACAAAACCGAGCCCTATTAATCGAGGCGAAGTATAAGGGAGAGCTGATGTGAAAAAATTTGTATGGAAAGGCAATGGCTATGGGCATTGCCACTATCACGGTCACTTTTCCGGCAAAAAGAGGGCGTGGCACTAACATCACCAATATAGGCAACGGCAGTTTTTAAAAACGTGTAGTGTCAGTTGAAAGGAAGGCAACGGAAATTCCTGCGGGAATGAAAATCCAAGGGAGTAACCCTACAGGAGCAAAGCTAAGTGCCTGCAGTGAAAAGGAACGGCCCAAGGTCATCCAGTTTACCAACCTAGTTTTTATAAAGGAGCGTTTACAGTACAGTCCAAGGCCCAGTCATTTTGACTGAGCCTTGGACTGTATAAATTGCTTTTAAAAGCTTCAAATATTGTTAATGGTAGGTTCTGCCTGAGCCGCCCTCTTACTGAAAGCAAGGCTTACCATGAACATCACCAGGAAATTGACCGCCAAGGCGATGATTCCGACATTCAAATCTTTCGCTGCTTGCGGCAGGGATGGAAACAAGGTTCCTATTGTCGAATGACTGACCGTGATGCAGATCACGATGGCCAATCCGCTGATGATGCCTGCGATTGCACCATATTTATTGATCGGATTATGCCTTTTCAAACTAAAGAGAAGGGATGGGAAGAGCTGTGTAATGAGACTGTATCCCATCAGGATCAATGCTGACATCGTATCTCCGCCGTTCAAGGTAAAGTAGACGGCGATAAGGGCGATGATGGGCACAAGCAGCTTTGCCAGCCTTACGATGTGCCTGTCGGATGCTGCTGGTGCCATTTCCTTATAGACGTTTTTTGCAAGCAGCGTAGCGACACTCATCAATAACATTGATCCCGGCACCAAGGCTGTCAGTAATCCAGCGCCCCCAATAATGCCGATGAACCATGGATCGAAGGTCTCGATCGAAAGGCGAAGCAAGGAGAGATCGGCATCTGCGCCGACGAGACCAGGCACTTTCAATATAGCCGTGAACCCCACGAAAAACACGAATAGTAGCATGAGTGTATAAATGGGGCTGATGATGGCATTTTTTCGAAAGACCTTCCCGCTGCGCGCTGAATATACCGCACTGAAAACCTGGGGCCACATATAGAAACCAAACACGAGTAAGGTTACCGTGGAGATGAACCAGGATACGCTGAGACCCTGTTCAGGAAGCTTCAGGAAACCGGGCTTGGCTGCATCGATGGCTTCGAACATCGGTTGAAAACCGCCGAAGTAATGAATGGGCAAATAAATCCCTAAGAAGCCTATGATGGCTATCATCAAGGTATCTTTAATGACTGCCGTCCAAACTGAACCGTGTATTCCTGATATCATCACATAAATGGTTAAGCCGATGGCCCCCATCCATACCGCAGCAGACATGGAAATGACACCATAAGATGCTTCGGATACAATGATCCCCAATCCCTTCAGCTGCACGACGATTACTGGAATCATCGACACTACACCGACAACTGCCGCCAAAATGCCGAGGATAGGGCTTTGATATTTACTAACAAAAAAATCGGATTGGGACATCAGTTTATTTTCTTTGGCATATTTCCATATTTCCGGAAGGAGCCAATAGGATAATACGTAAGACAATGTGATGTAAATGAGAACATATAAGGCAGGTGCCCCTTTGCCATAGGCCCAGCCGCTGCCGCCAAGAAAGGAGAAGGTCGTATAGATTTCACCGGCCATCAGTAAAAAGACGAATATCGCCCCGAACCCACGTCCACCGACGGTCCACTGCTCGAGGTTCATATCCTTCCCTTTGGATGAGCGAATGCCTAAAAATATGGCTAAAAGTAAAAATGCTAAAATAATGATAAGTGCACTGTTCATTCCTGGTCACCTTCGCGATTCCTTGGGTCCAGCTTATACATGATACCCAAAATGACAGAGGTGAGGACCACCCACATCGACATCCAGAACATATTGAAGGGCATCCCCAATACGTATGGCTCTATCCTATTCACAAAGGGCAGAAATCCTAGTATGCCTATAAAAGGAACTAGTGTAAGGATATATATCATCTTCATCAAAAAAACTCCTCCTTTTTATATAAAGTGAAGCGTATGCCATTATTTTTGGATAATCGGCCGATGATATATAGCTTACACTATTTTGATATAAAATTTAATGTGGGTGCTTATATATTTAAGCAGTCCCGGCCATGGGATGGATGAAGCCTTGAATTCTATTGAGTTCAAGGCTTCATCTTATTCGCTATCGGTTTTTATATTTATAAAGCGTCGCCAAGAGTATGAACCAGATCGGCGTCATCATTAGTGATAGTCGTGTAGCTTCAGCAAATAGCATGACCAGCAGGATGAATGCGAATAATCCTAGAATCAAATAATTTATGAAGGGTGTGAAGGGTGCCTTGAAAGTCGATTTGGCCCTTAAGTCAGGGCGCATTTTCGTATATCTGATATGGGAGATCAAGATGATGCTCCAAACCCAGATGAAACAGATGGCGCTGATGGTCGTCACAACTGTAAAGGCCTGATCCGGTATAAGTTTGCTTAACAATGCTCCTATTGATACAACGATAGTTGAAGTAAATAAGGCATTGCTTGGAACAGCCTGTTTATTTAAATGTGCCAGTTTGGCAGAGGCTTCGTCATTCCTGCTTAGCGTATATAGAATGCGGCTTGTTGAAAATAAACCGCTGTTGCATGCGGAAGCGGCCGATGTCAATACAACGAAATTGATGATTCCAGCAGCGACAGGAATGCCGATTAAAGCAAAAACTTCTACAAATGGGCTGCTCGTCGCATCCAGTTGCGTCCAAGGGTTCACAACCAGGATGACGAATAAGGCACCGACATAGAACAGTAAAATCCGGATAGGGATTTTATTGATGGCAGACGGGATGTTTTTTTTGGGGTTTGCCGTTTCTGCTGCAGAAACCCCAACCAATTCGACACCTACAAAGGAGAAGACGACCAATTGCAGAGACAAAAGGAAACCGGATATGCCATGGGGGAACATGCCTCCATGACTCCAAAGATTCGTTAATGAAACCGTTCCTGTGCTTGTTTTGAAGCCGATGATCAATAAAATGATTCCAGCGACGATCATGGCGATGATCGTAATTACCTTAATGATGGCAAACCAAAATTCCAATTCGCCAAATAGCCTGACGGTCAATAGGTTCAATCCTAATAAAATGACAAGACATATGAGAGCCGGAATCCATTGCGGGATATCGAACCAGTATTGCATATAGACACCAACGGCGATGATATCGGCCATTGCGGTCATGATCCAACAGAACCAATAGGTCCATCCTGTCACGAATCCAGCCCACGGTCCGATATATTCGGCTGCGAATTCGGTGAATGACGTATAACCTGCGTTGGATAAGAGCAATTCACCTAGGGCCCTCATGACAAAAAACAAGGCTATCCCTATGATTAGATACGAAAAAATGATGGATGGTCCCGCCAATTGAATGGCTTTTCCGGACCCTAAAAATAAACCGGTACCAATGGTTCCCCCTATCGCAATCAATTGTACATGCCGATTCTGTAGATCTCTTTTTAACTCCTGTTTAGCCATTCGATACGCCCCCGCCTTTTCAAAGTCTAAGTAATGAAAAATTATTTCAAACCGGTACGGTCTTGGAGAGAGGGACGTGAAGCGTCGCCTCGTTTGTTCCGTCTTAACAGAAAAGTGGACAATGAAAAAAGAGATTGGAAAATACCAATCTCTTAAAGGGTTCAGAATAACAATTTATCGTTCGTTACTCTTCTGTCCTTTTGCCTGAGATTGTGAATCCTTCGGCGCTGCATCTTGTACAGTCTCTCCAGAAGCTGCTCCTGCTATAGTGTCATCCATAGCATTCATCGCTTGCTTGTATGCGGTTGTCAATGAACGTCTTTCATGAAAGGCAAGTGGTGCGCTTTCACGATAAAACATTCATTATCCTTATAAAATAATATTCGAATTCTATCATTTATTAATCTATCGGTCAACAAATTATTTCTGGAGGTCGTATAAGCTTGAATCCGGGTTTACGATCTTGATGTGAGGAAGATTTTTGACCGCACACAAACAGGAGCTCCAGCGGAAAAATGGATTTTTTTACAACTTTTGAATAATCACTATTCCTGAATATTGTTCATCATTTTTCTGAAATGATAGTTTCAGGTAAGGATTTTTAAAAAGATAGTTTTTGCCAGCTGTTTTTTTCAAAAATACATTTGTATTTTTACAGAATATTTACTATTATAAGATAAGAAAATGAAATTACAGTACTATACAAAATCAAATGCAAAATTAAATTAATAAAGAGTCGGGTAGAACATAGAATAAGCACCTGGAGGAGTCAAACATGTCAAACAAGGAATTGAAGAGAGGGCTGGAGGCACGACACATACAAATGATAGCCTTGGGCGGAACCATCGGGGTCGGGCTATTCATGGGATCGGCGAGCACGATCAAATGGACCGGGCCATCCGTAATGCTTGCATATGCCATCGCAGGTATTTTTATATTTTTCATCATGCGCTCCATGGGCGAAATGCTTTATTTGGAGCCCACTACAGGTTCTTTCGCAACCTTTGCGAGTAGCTATATCCATCCATTGGCAGGTTATATGACTGCTTGGAGCAACTGGTTTCAATGGGTAATCGTCGGAATGTCCGAAATCATTGCCGTTGGCCTGTATATGCAGTACTGGTTCCCTGAGCTGCCTGCTTGGATTCCAGGTGTCGTCGCCATGATCATTTTGGGGGCGGCCAACCTCATTTCCGTAAAATCTTTCGGTGAATTCGAATTTTGGTTCGCACTCATAAAAATCATCACGATCGTACTGATGATCATTGCCGGTATCGGCCTCATTTTCTTCGGAATAGGAAATGGCGGGGATGCCATTGGGTTATCCAATCTATGGTCAAATGGCGGCTTCTTCACGGGAGGCTGGACAGGGTTCTTTTTTGCGCTGTCCCTTGTCGTAGCTTCCTACCAAGGAGTTGAGCTCATCGGCATTACGGCAGGTGAAGCAAAAGACCCAACGAAGACGGTCACAAAAGCGATCCAATCAATCATATGGCGCATCTTAATTTTTTATATCGGCGCCATATTCGTCATCGTGACGGTCTTTCCTTGGAATCAACTCGATGCGATAGGCAGTCCTTTCGTTTCAACCTTTGCAAAGATAGGAATCACTGCAGCGGCAGGAATCATTAACTTCGTCGTGATCACGGCAGCGATGTCAGGCTGTAACAGCGGGATTTTCAGTGCAGGAAGGATGCTGTACACATTAGCGCAAAACGGCCAAGCGCCAAGAATCTTTGCAAAGGTATCAAAAAGTGGCGTACCGGCCTATTGCACGATCGCTGTACTTTTAGGCTTGGGCATCGGAGTTATCCTGAACTACCTTGCACCGCCGCAAGTGTTCCTTTATGTGTACAGTGCAAGCGTTCTACCTGGGATGATTCCATGGTTTGTCCTGCTCATCAGTGAGCTGAAGTTCAGAAAGGTAAATGCTGCTGAAATGGAGAAACATCCATTCAAAATGCCATTGGCGCCTTTCAGCAACTACGCGACGATTGCCTTTTTACTGATGGTGCTTGTCGGTATGGCGATCAATCCGAGCACCAGGATATCGCTGCTTGTCGGAATCATCTTCCTAGCCTTGGTCGCAGCGAGCTATTACCTGCTGAAAATGGATAAGCGAACGCCTTTAAAGGATGAAGATCTTTAGGATAATTTCAACACCAAGCCCACTCTCTTAAGCGGATGTGCTTGGTTTTTACCTTTCTGAAGCAACAAAAATGTCATTCACGAGTAAAACACGAAAGAGTTGAGCCATATACAAGAAAACAGCTTGCCCTAAGCTGCGTCTCAAAATTAATCTAGATAAGTTATTGAGCTTATAGATCAAAAGTATTATAATGAAATTACAAATTCATTGATATGGGGTAACCGCAAGTTGCCTTTGTATCCTGATTTTTATATTTATTTTACATGATGAGATGGATAACTGGTAGGTAAAGCTGCTTAGTCATTAGCCCATCATAAAATAGGCTGTGTATGTATTTGTACACAATTTATTTTATGATGGGCTTTTTTGTTTCCCTCTTTTGTTGCAACGACTATTTTATTCGATGAAATTCATATACTTGAATCTTTTTCCAAACCGGTTGGCCATAATGAAAGGGAAATGACTTTATTAAATTGAAAAGGAATGATAGGTATGTTGACACACGAAGAAATCATGAAAGCGCTGAAGCACGTCGAGGATCCCGAATTGCATAAAAGTATCGTGGATTTAAATATGGTAAGGAATATTGAAATAGATGGGTCAAATGTCGAACTTGAAGTGGTTTTAACGATTTCCGGATGTCCTTTAAAGGCCAGGATAAAAGAGGATGTCGAAAGTTCCCTTAAAGGGATAGGGGCCTCGAATGTGTCATTGACCTTTGGCTCCATGACAGCGGATGAACGCGCTGCATTAACAAAAACCTTAAAACAAAATGCTACGACAGAAACGGGAATGCCCAACATGCTGCGAACGGATTCAGGAGTCCGATTTATTGCGGTGACGAGTGGAAAAGGAGGGGTGGGGAAATCGACGGTTACTGTGAACCTAGCTACTGCTTTGGCTCGAATGGGTAAAAAGGTAGGCATTTTAGATGCTGATATTTATGGATTTAGTATTCCGGCAATGATGGAAGTGAAACAAAAACCAACCATGATCGATAAAACGGCCATCCCAGTTATTAGTAACGGTGTTAAAATTATGTCGATGGGTTTCTTTACGGAAAATAATAATCCGGTCATGTGGAGAGGGCCGATGTTAAATAAATGGATTCAAAACTTCCTTACAAATACACATTGGGGAGAACTTGATTATCTTCTTCTCGATTTGCCGCCCGGCACGGGAGACGTAGCGATTGATGTAGCCGCCATGATTCCTCAATCAAGGGAAATCATCGTCACGACTCCACATAATGTCGCTTCTTATGTTGCTTCTAGAGCAGGAGCCATGGCTAAACATACTAAACATGAAGTTCTAGGTATCGTGGAGAATATGTCTTATTATGAAGAACAGGATGGTTCAAGAAATTACCTCTTTGGAAAGGGCGGCGGTGATATGCTGGCACATCAGCTAGAGTCTGAAGTCATTGCGAGAATCCCCTTTGCAAAACGAGAGGAAAATAATCATTCAAATGTTTATGATGAAGATTCGCTTACTGGGGAAATGTTTGCGTCGCTAGCTCAAGACCTCGTTCATAGAGAACAAGTATTAAGAAATTGATTCTATGAAAAAGTATAGAACCCTTTAAAAAGAATATAATTTTAAGGATGATCATTATATGAAACCGACGGTGGGGAAAAGGGGAATTCTGAAATATGCGAATGGGCATATTGTAAATGCCGAGGATGTAATTGTTACAGAGTTTCCTGTTACGGTAAAAATCAATGAACAGGAATTCGTTACGATGGTCTGTACACCGGAGTACATTGAAGATATGGTCATCGGCTACTTAGCATCGGAAGGAATCATAAGAAGATACGAGGAGATTAAAAATATTTGGTTTCAAGAAAAAGAAGGGTATGTACATGTGAAAATCGATAAGCTGAATCCTTATTTTCAAAGCTTCCAGAACAAGCGCTACATTACATCTTGCTGCGGGATGAGCAGGCAAGGGTTCGTTTTTGTCAATGATGCTTTGACCGCCAAGAAAATGAATGATATCCGAGTGAAGATTTCCCCGGATGATTGCTTGCGTTTGATGAGGAATTTACAGGAATCAGCTACTATTTTCCAGGATACGGGAGGAGTTCATAATGCTTCCTTATGTGATGTGAAGGATTTCATGCTAAGCCGCATGGATATAGGAAGACATAATGCGTTGGATAAAATATACGGGTACTGCTTGAAAAATGACATTCCGATCGGTGATAAGATCATTGTTTTCAGTGGACGGATATCATCAGAAATTTTATTGAAGGTGGCGAAAATAGGTTGTGAAATAGTTCTGTCGAAATCCGCTCCTACTGAATTGGCGCTAGAGTTAGCGGAAGGGTTGGGAATTACGACAGTAGGTTTTATTCGAAATCAATCTTTTAATATTTATACATGTCCGGAACGAATTCTATGAACGCGGTTGGATAATCGTGTTCGTTTTCATTCTTATGGAAGAGAGTTGAAGGTTATGGAAAAAGTTATCTTTGATACATGGCAACGTCCTTTGAAGGATTTACGTTTATCTGTAACGGATCGTTGTAATTTCCGCTGCCGTTATTGCATGCCTGAGGAAATCTTTGGTCCCGATTATCCCTTTTTAGCTTCTGATAAAATTCTGTCTTTTGATGAAATGGAGCGTTTAACCCGTATATTCGTTTCTTTAGGTGTTACGAAAATACGGATTACAGGAGGAGAGCCACTATTACGCAAGGATCTTCCAGCATTGATCCGCCGTTTGAATTCAATTGCCGGAGTCGGGGATATTGCCATCACGACGAACGGATCTCTTCTTAAAAAATTTGCTCCTCTCTTATTTGATGCTGGGTTAAGAAGGGTGACAGTTAGTCTGGATTCGTTAGATGATGAACGTTTCACCCAGTTGAATGGCAATAGGAGCAAGGTTGAGAGAGTTTTGGAAGGAATCCAGGCAGCTTCTGACGCAGGGTTAGAAGTGAAAGTGAATATGGTTGTTCAAAAAGGGAAAAACGATCAAGATATCGTCCCCATGGCAAGGTACTTTAAAGAAAAAAAACATACACTTCGCTTCATTGAGTATATGGATGTAGGAAATTCAAATGGCTGGAGAATGGCAGAAGTCATGACCAAACAAGACATTTTGAATCGAATTGGAGAAGTGATGCCACTTGAACGAATGAAGCCGAATTATGTAGGGGAAGTGGCAACCAGGTATCGATATATGGATGATGATCAAGAAATCGGCATCATTTCATCCGTCACCGATTCTTTTTGTTCGACCTGTTCTAGGGCCCGGATTTCTGCCGAAGGGAAATTATATACATGTTTATTTGCATCAAGTGGGTATGACCTTCGTCATTTGCTTCGCTCTGAAGAATCGGATGAAGTGATTACCAATGAAATTACGGATATATGGAACCATCGCAGTGATCGTTATTCTGATGAACGTGCAAATGGAAAAAGTCCAAAAAACGGTTCAAAGGTAGAAATGTCTCATATAGGAGGATAAACCTTTTATCCGCTTTTAATAGATTCATAACATGCGAAGGAGGTAAATCATGAGCAATTTTTCACATTGGAATGAAGAAGGAAGACCTAAGATGGTCGATGTTTCCGAAAAAGAAATTACACCGCGGACAGCTATTGCTCAAAGCACGATCGCTTTATCCAATGAACTGTTCGATGCGATTGAAAACAAATTAATCAAAAAAGGCGATCCTCTTCAAGTAGCACAGATTGCCGGAATAATGGCTGCTAAAAAAACGGCTGACATCATTCCAATGTGCCATCCAATCATGCTGCAAGGAAGTAACTTTTCCTTCCATTATCATAAAAGTGACAAGGGCTATGATCTAATCATACGAGCTACGGTGAAATGCAATGAGAAAACGGGAGTTGAAATGGAGGCTTTAACTGCTGTATCTGTTGCTGCTCTTACCTTTTATGATATGTGTAAAGCTGTGGATAAAACCATGGTCATTAAAGAAACATTTTTAGTCCAGAAAACGGGTGGGAAAAGCGGGGACTTTTTTCATGAAAGATGATCATCTACTAGGTTATTAATATTGAAAAATCCTTTAACACCACCAAACTCCGAAGGTGATTAGGTGACGTTACCAATGAAGTTTGGCTAGTGTAAATGATTCTCGTTAGAAAGTAGGAGAGTTCGTTGAATGACCGTTATTCACGGCAACAGCTGTTCAAGCAAATAGGCTTGAAGGGTCAGGAAGAAATCAGAAATAAGCATGTGCTGATTGTTGGAGCTGGGGCATTGGGCAGTGCCGGTGCTGAAGCGTTAGTGCGAGCAGGAATCGGAAAGCTGACAATTATTGATCGAGATTATGTGGAATGGAGCAATTTGCAGCGCCAGCAGTTATATTACGAAAGTGATGCAAAAGGCCAAATTCCAAAAGCGGTAGCTGCGGAAAGGCATTTGATGCAAATTAATTCGGAAGTTGAAATCGAAGCGCTTGTATTGGATGCAAGACCGGAAAATTTGGAAGACTTGTTACGCGGCGTCGATGTCATCATCGATGGTACGGACAATTTTGACATTCGCTTCATTATAAATGATCTTTCACATAAGTTTAACATCCCGTGGATTTATGGCTCATGTGTAGGAAGCTATGGGGCCACGTACACGATTATTCCCGGCAGGACGCCCTGTCTGCATTGCCTCCTAAAGAAAGTTCCGAACGGCGGTGCAACATGTGATACAGCAGGCATTATTAGCCCGGCTGTCCAAATCGTTTCCGCTTATCAAGTGGCGGAAGCGTTCAAAATTCTTGTAGGTAATTGTGCATCGCTGAGAAACGCGTTTTTGACATTTGACGTATGGAGCAATCAACATTACTCCATTAAATTGGATAAAATTAATAAAAAAGGTTGCCCGACCTGTGGGACAGTTAGGACTTATCCTTATTTATCGTATGAAAACCAGACTAAAACAGAAGTATTATGCGGGCGGAATACCGTGCAAATCAGACCTGCCAGAAGGATTGAATATAGCTTTGAACAAATGGAAAAACGATTGAAAGCTCACGGTGCGGTAACGAGAAACCTTTATTTGGTTTCCTGCCAGCTTCAAAATCATCGTTTGGTCATATTTAGGGATGGACGTGTTTTTGTCCATGGAACGAATGATATCCAGCTTGCCAAAAATCTGTATTATCGTCTACTGGGCTAATAGAAGGAGTGAACGTTATGGTAGAAAGACGAACCCCCATCTCTATAGGTGAATGTGTACGTAAAGTAACGCAATACGCGAAGAATGGTAAAAAGGAAACGATATCACTTGAATCGGCCTCTGGACGGTTTTTGGCTGAAGACCTGATAGCCGATCACAATGTGCCTTCCTTTGACCGTTCGCCATATGATGGATTTGCCATTCGATCCGAAGATACTCGAACGGCCACTTCCCATCATCCCGTTTCATTGAAAGTGGCGGGAGAGATAGGTGCTGGTATGGTCTTTGATGGACAGGTCGGAGCCTTTGAAGCCGTTCGAATCATGACCGGTGCTCAAATTCCTGAAGGGTGCAATGCTGTCATCATGCTTGAATTAGTGAATGAATTCACAGAAGCTAACCAAAAATTCATTGAAATTAAACGGTCCCTTAACGAAGGAGATAACATCTCTTTTGAAGGAGAAGATACAACAAAAGGGGCCGTATTGGCAAAACGGGGTACCTATATCAATCCAGGTATAACAGCGTTACTGGCTACGTTTGGATACAGCAACGTACCTGTTGCCAAAAAGCCTATTGTAGGAGTATTGGCTACTGGAAGTGAACTTCTTGAAGTAAGTGAACAGCTTAAACCGGGGAAAATCAGGAATAGCAATGCCTACATGATTCTTTCCCAAATTGAAAGAGCCGGAGGTGAATTCAAATATCTCGGAAAATTAGATGATGATTTCGATAGCTGCTTTATGGCTGTCAAAAACGCTTTGTCCGAAGTGGATATGCTTATTACTACCGGAGGTGTGTCTGTAGGTGATTATGATTATTTGCCTGCCATTTACGATAAATTAGGGGCTGCTGTCCTTTTTAATAAGGTGGCGATGCGGCCTGGAAGTGTAACGACGGTTGCGCAAATGAATGGAAAATTATTATTCGGTTTGTCAGGAAATCCGTCTGCTTGTTACGTTGGATTTGAATTATTTGCCCGCCCTGCGATCCGAATCCAATTATTCAATGATCGGCCACATCTTAAAAGGGAGACTGCATGGTTAGGGGAAGATTTTACAAAACCCAATCCGTTTACACGATTAATAAGGGGGTCACTTTCCTATGATGAAGGAAGGCTACTGGCTTCACCTTCAGGTTTTAATAAATCAGGTGCCGTTTCCTCTTTAGCAACAGCAGATGCCTTTATCGTTCTTCCGGGAGGTACGAGAGGGTATCAAAAGGGAATGGCAGTTGATGTCTTATTATTGGAAGACGTGCAGGGCAGTGAATGGCCTTGGGATAATATCGTTCCATCCTACAGAATGTAGGATTCCAAATTAGCGGCAAAGCATTCGTGGAGGTAGTGAAAAAAATGGTACAAAGCATGTTTAAAATAGTCCGTGAACCCATATCTGTAGAAGAGGTAACAAACCTGGTTTCCAGAAGGGAAGCTGGCGCCATTACAATTTTCATTGGAACCGTGAGGGAATTGACTAAAGGCAAGAAAACGTTGTCCCTTGAATATCAAGCGTACGATTCGATGGCGATAAAAATGTTGAATCTAATAGGGGAAGAAATCGAAAGGGCATGGCCTGATGCATGGGTGGCTATCACCCATAGAGTAGGCAAATTAGAAATAACGGATATAGCCGTTGTAATCGCCGTTTCCTCACCTCATCGTTCAATAGCGTACGAAGCAAATGAGTATGCTATCGAACGAATTAAACAAATCGTTCCCATTTGGAAAAAGGAATTTTGGGAAGACGGGACGATGTGGATTGGAGATCAATTGGAGACTGCTGAATATCCGGAAGGAAGGCCAAGTGAGGAGGGATAAGAAATGATCACAGTGTTATTCTTCGCGGGAATAAGGGAAGTGATTGGATTGGATCGAATAATAATAAAAAAAGATCGGATAACAGTTTTGCAGCTAAAACAATATTTTGAAAGCAAGTATCCGCTTCTATCTTTTGAGCCATTCATGACAGCCATTAACGAAAGCTTTGTAACGGATGAGGCAATGATAAAAGATCAAGACACAGTTGCCTTTATTCCCCCTGTAAGCGGTGGATGATGAATGGCGGGAAATTCTTATTGAGCTTACTTATTTAAAGTATTATAATGAAATATGAAGATACGTATAAGGAAATCATTGATATTAGGTAACGACAACTTGCCGTAATATCCTGTTTTTCTTTTTATATTGTGGTGAGACGGATTACAAGTAGATAAAACTGCTTAGTTATTAGCCCGCCATAAAATAGATGTGCATGATTTTGTGTACACTCTATTTTATGGCGGGCTTTTTTTGATTTTTTTAGAATAGGAGATTTTAAAATGGCAGAAAAAGTCCGAGTGAAAATTAATGGGCAGCAACATGAAGTGAAACAAGGGACTCGAATTCTAGATTATCTTTTGGAACTGGAAATAGATCACCCACATATCTGTTATTCGGAAGTATTAGGTCCCATTCAAACGTGTGATACGTGTATGTGCGAAATTGACGGGAAAATCATGAGAGCCTGTTCCACGGAAATAGAGGCTGGAATGAATATATTGACATCATCAGAATTGGCCAAGGCTTCACAAATGGAAGCAATGGATCGCATTTTGGAGAACCATTTACTGTATTGTACGGTTTGTGATAATAACAACGGGAATTGCCGAGTTCATAACACAGCCGAGTTATTGGAAATTGAACATCAAACCCGCCCATATCGGGAAAAAGGATATGAGGTGGATATGTCACATCCATTTTACCGATACGATCCGGATCAATGTATCCTTTGCGGTCGTTGTGTGGAAGTTTGTCAAGACCTACAGGTCAATGAAACCCTATCCATCGATTGGGAACGTGAGATTCCGCGTGTCGTGTGGGATGATGGCAAATCGATCAATGAATCTTCTTGTGTATCTTGCGGACAGTGTGCCACCGTTTGCCCTTGTAACGCATTGATGGAAAAGTCGATGTTGGGCGAAGCTGGGCTCATGACAGCCATCCCGAAAGATTTGTTAGATCCCATGGTTGATCTGATAAAAGAAGTCGAACCGGATTATAAAACCATTTTTGCTCTATCGGAAGTGGAAGCGGCAATGCGTGATACACGTACAAAAAAAACAAAAACCGTTTGTACCTTTTGTGGCGTAGGATGTTCCTTCGAGGTTTGGACAAAAGGACGTGAAATTTTAAAAGTTGAACCAACTGAAAATAGTCCTGTCAACAGCGTTTCAACCTGTGTGAAAGGGAAATTCGGATGGGACTTCGTAAACAGTGAACAACGTCTTACTACACCTTTAATCCGTAAAGGAGAAGCATTTGTACCTGCCACATGGAATGAAGCTTTAACATTGATTGCAGAAAAAATGGGTTCACTTAAACAAACCTTCGGAGGGCATGCGCTAGGTTTTGTAAGCTCCTCCAAAACAACGAATGAAGACGCCTATCTTATGCAAAAATTAGCCCGCCAAATATTCGAATCGAATAACATTGATAACTGTTCAAGATACTGTCAGTCTCCTGCCACAGATGGATTGCTTTCGACAGTCGGGTATGGAGGAGATTCCGGTACAATCAAAGATATTGCCAGTGCAGGTCTTGTCATCATCATTGGGGCGAATCCAACTGAAGGTCATCCGGTATTGGCAACTCGGGTAAAACGTGCAAAAAAATTACACGGACAAAAATTAATCGTTTCGGACCTTCGCAAACATGAAATGGCTGAGCGCTCAGATTTGTTTCTGCATCCAAAACAAGGAACGGATTATGTCTGGATAACGGCCATTGCCAAGTACATCATCGATCAAGGCTGGCATGATGAAGCATTCATTGAAAAACATGTGAATCAGTATAGTGAATATGCTGAGCTATTAGAAAAATACACACTTGAATATGCAGAAGAAGTGACAGGCCTATCAAAAGCACAGCTTATCGAAACTGCCAAAATGATCCATGAAGCGGATGGAACATGTATTTTATGGGGAATGGGCGTCACTCAAAACGTTTCAGGATCGCATACATCAGCAGCCATCGCGAACCTTCTATTGGTAACAGGAAACTTTGGCCGCCATGGTGCAGGGGCCTATCCTCTTCGTGGCCATAATAATGTGCAAGGATCATGTGACATGGGTACCCTTCCACAGTGGCTTCCAGGAAATCAGCGCCTATCAGATGTCAGGGCGCGAGAAAAGTTTGAACAATCATATGGAGTGAATATTTCTGATAAGCCAGGGCTAACGAACATTGAAATGTTAGAAGCAGTGGAGAATGGTGATTTAAAAGCGATGTATCTAATGGGAGAGGACATGGCCTGGGTGGATTCAAATTCCAATCATGTACATGAAACGCTGAGTAAGTTGGAATTCTTTGTCGTCCAAGATATCTTCTTAACGAAAACGGCTCAATTTGCAGATGTCGTTTTACCGGCAGCTCCTTCATTGGAGAAAGATGGTACATTCACGAATACAGAGAGACGGATTCAACGTCTGTACCGTGTGCTTGATCCTTTAGGTGACTCCAAACCGGATTGGTGGATCCTGCAACAAGTTGCAAAATATATGGGTGCTGATTGGAACTATGAGCATCCAAGTGAAATCATGGATGAGATTGCAAGCCTGTCTCCGCTATTTGAAGGTGTATCGTATGAACGGCTTGAAGGGTGGAAAAGTTTAATGTGGCCAGTGAAAAAAGATGGTACAGATGAGCCTCTTCTTTATACGGACCATTTTAACTTCCCTGATGGAAGAGCTCGCTTTTCTCTAGTGGAATATGTGCCGCCCATTGAGTTTGCACATGAATTTGATCTTACGTTAAATAACGGAAGGCTTTTGGAACATTTCCATGAAGGAAACATGACTAACAAATCTAAGGGCCTTCAGTATAAATTGCCTGAAGTATTCGTAGAGGTTTCACCGGAACTTTCCAAAGAACGCGGTATTAAGGATGGTTCTTTAGTACGTCTTGTGTCACCATATGGTGCCATCAAACTGCGGGCAGTTGTGACGGATCGTGTGCAAGGAAAAGAGTTATATGTACCGATGCATTCAGTAAGCCATGAAAATGCGATTAATTTATTAACTGGAAGCATTGGCGATGTTCGAACGCAAACACCGGCGTATAAACAGACAAAAGTGAAAATGGAAATAATTAATGTCAAGGGCAGCAAACCACTTCCTTTATACAACCCTCGGTATGCTAAGCGAAATCCACAGCTCGGTGTACAGGTTGAACGTAAATGGAATCGTGGAGATTATGAGCCGATTGCAGACCTGAATATAACAGCGGATAGAAAGTGATAGGGGGTAATATGTAATGGCAAAACCAATTACGAAAATAGAAGAACCAGTGCTTACTGAAAAAGAAAAGCAAATCCAGGAGCTTGATGTCGTATTACAGGATATATCACGAAATTCAGATGGGATTAAAGAAACCATCAAACTTCTCCAGGAACTGCATGATAGCGGAATTCTTGGGGCAATCAATAATCTTGTCGAGGCAAAAGAAGATGTAGCTAAAATTGCAGTAGGGCAAATGTTGCGTCCCCCTGTAACTAATGCGCTTAATAATGCCATGGCTGCAGCTGGAGTATTGACAGAATTGGACCCTGAGACAACACAAAAATTAGTGGGAGGCTTATCAAAAGGGCTTCAAAGAGCAGAGGAAGGATTCCAGGCAAACAAAAAAGTAGGTGTTTTTGATTTAGTGAAGCTGCTAAGAGACCCCGATGTGAATCGAGTTATGAGGTTTTCTATCGATCTATTGAAGGGGCTAGGCGAAGGTCTGAATAAATAACTAAATGAGAGTCCCGATCCCTGCCAGTAATTAGTATGCTTTCTCGAGACGAAGTACAGAATGAATGTAAAAGGGTCGATCTTTATTCATGCAAACGGTACAGGATGTAAGGAGCCGGGCATCCATCACTTTTCGATAGCTAAAAATGTTTAGCGTCATTAATGAATGGAAACTGTTTTAGTACATGCTCATGGACTTTTTATTTGGAACTCTTTGGGCATGTTCTTCATCAGTGGTGATGCATTTCGTAACTAGCTTATGGGCAGAAATTATGCAGCTAGTTTTCGGTAGGCAAAACAAAATAAGAAAAATGGAAGTGGATGAACGGGAAAAAATCATGTAGGAGTGGGATAACGAAGATGGAGGATACAGATGGATGAATCAGCTGGAAGATCGTTGATCAAACTTTATCAAATAGTGTTGAATATAGCATTAATCATTCTTAGTTTCATTCTAACTTATTTTCTTTTTAGAGAATTATATTACATTTTAAGTGATATTTTGTTAGAAAATAAAGACGTTCATAGAACGTTCAGTAAAATTTTAGTTTTTTTCTTGTATTTTGGATTCATATCAATGATCTTGACGTATTTCAAAGAAAGTCACCATTTCCCGCTTAGATACCTTTTATATATTGGCATTACAGCGACAATCCGGTTTATTATCGTGAACAATGGAAATTCATTTCAAAATTTATGGCTGTCCCTAGTCATTCTCATGCTTACAATAAGCTATATACTATTGCCTTCACCAGAAGGATCAAAAAATAAAAGAATCAGATAGGAGAAATGGAAACATGGAGCATCAGTTTAATATGTTAATTCGTGAGATACGTAAAGAATATGTAGGTAATGGACCAAAGGAAATTCATACACGCTTTGTAGACAATTGGGCAATTAGTGAGATGAAGGGCAATTTGACCAATGTAGAGAATTTTATGATCAGTTCAAGAGATGGACAAAGGATGGTCCACGAAGCAAGAACCAAATTAGTAAAGCAAATTTATAAAAATCCTGTGGTTTTGAAAAAAATCGAGGATTTGGTGAAGGCAAAAATTGTGAGCATCTTTACAGATATTGACTTGGACATAGATACAGCGATGACAATTTATGTGTTTGATAAGCCTATTCAAGGGTAACTAAAATATCTTTCAATCAATAATGACTCTTGGTTCAACTTACGAATAGAGGAGGAGAGGCAATGGACATTAAAAAAATGATCGAGATGACTGAAATCACTGACTTGGATATAGAGTTGCTTATTTCGAGGGTGAATAGCGACTTTATAAAACTGTATAAAGAAAAAAACATTGAAAGTTACATCGAGACTTTAAACGATATGTTACAGGCAGCAGTTCAGATGGAATTCGATTTTGTTTTGAAGTATTTTGGTGCAGCTCCTATCGTCGCCGCAGATGAAAGAATCCAATTTCAAGAAATATTCAAGTGTATAGGTACGAGAAAAAGTAATAAGGATTGGTTTTTACAGTTATTTTCATTGTTTTTAGGAATAGCTTCCGTTTTTAGGTTGGATAGCAGGGGAATTGAGAGTGAATTCTTTGAAATGAAAAAATCAACTTCTTAAGATGTGCTTGAAGATTTTTAATGAAAATCAAATCATTATTTATTAGGAGGATAAATGATTCAAGAGTTTCTAACGCCCGTACAGTTATCAATTAAAATCACCATCATCTCTGGCGTAGCTGTAATTATTTTAGGAACCATAACCGGTAGATTTCTGTCTCTGAAAAATTTCAAAGGAAAAGTTATAGTAGAGACGATCTTAATGCTTCCATTGGTCTTACCTCCGTCAGTGGTGGGATTCTTATTGCTTACGGTTTTGGGAAAGAAAAGTGTGATGGGGGAAGCCATAGAAATGGTTTTTAGGCAATCGATTCTTTTTACATGGTGGAGCGCTGTTCTCGCATCCATTATTGTCGCATTTCCTCTAATGTACCAGTCAGCCAAGATAGGTTTCCAGGGAATAGATCACGAAATCGAAGATGCCGCGAGAGTGTTTGGCGCAAATGAATGGCAAGTTTTTTTTATGATTTCGATTCCTTTGGCTTCTAGAGCGATCATTTCAGGAGGTGTTTTGAGCATTGCCAGGGGACTTGGGGAATTTGGTGCTACCTTAATGGTTGCCGGAAATATTCCGGGCAAGACGCAAACGGTACCTACAGCGATATATTTGGCCATTGACACTGGAAATATGAAGCTAGCTTGGTTATGGGTTCTTTTAATGGTTATTCTTTCGTTTATCATGTTATGGATTGTCCAAATGAAACAGAAGTGACATTTCGTTTGCTAAGTAATGAGGCAACTGCCGGCTTGGATGGAGAACCTATTAGAAAAACCATTACTGTTACCTTGGCTCCGAGCAACGTTCAACTCCATATTCCGTTTGTACATCAACCGAATGGTTATGGGACCAGGCCAATGCGCCCTCCTGCACCATGAATAAATTGCATCGAACTGCCGCTTCGCTTCAATCCAAAATAAATCCACAACGAATGAAAGCCTCCAAACAAAAAACTCCCTAGATGTTGCGATAGGTTGTAGTATGTATCGCATCCTTTAAATTGTAAACCGCTACCCTATTCAGGGTAATGAATACACTTCGTAATTTGGAGCTTCAGTCAATTTGTCCTTACGCAGCCGCCCTTCGTTTATTAATTCCTGTAACATGTCTTCGATAATATCAGGTTTTACTCCAAATAAGTCAGCGATTTTTACGGTAGAGAGGGCTGAGTATTTAGGCTTTTTAGCTGAAGATATAATCATACTTTGTACACGCTGATATAAAAGTTCTTTTTCCACTGTGAAAACCTACCTTCGTCATGATTACAAAACATAATTCCTTCTAAGATTAACCCTTTCATCGTTTTCTTATGCCTTTACGATGAATAAATCATTATGAAATAGAATGTGATACGGCTGCAAATTGCTTGAATTGGCGGTTTCGTCAGCAAATTAGAAGATAGAAGTGATATAGGGTTTATGCTCATTTTTCTCACATATTGTGGGATTTGTATAAATTATTCCTGCGTTCATTGGAGATGCTAAAAGAGGAATCGGGTTTGTAGGTGAAACTTGAATGCTAAAAGACATGCTAAAAGACTACATATTCATTGAATAATAAGGAGGTAAACATGTGAAAGAATCTACATCCTCATTTTCCTTTCAAATTAATGGAAAGGAATACGTAGCTTATCCAGGACAAACTATATTAGAAGTGGCTCAAGCTCATGAAACATACATCCCAAGTATTTGCTACCATCCAAACTTAGGAACCATCCAAACTTGCGATACTTGCTTTGTCAATGCTGGGGGTGAAATGGTGCGTGCCTGTGCGACGAAAGCAGAACCTGGAATGAACGTCGATACGCTTTCCCAACCTGTGAAGGATGCGCAGTACGAGGCGATGTCTAGAATCTTAAAGAATCATGAACTTTACTGTACAGTCTGTGATAATAACAATGGAAATTGTGTCGTTCACAATACGGCGGAGTATCTGGAAATCGAGCATCAAAAATATAAATTCGAGGCGAAGCCTTATCCTCCAGATCATTCACATCCTTTCTATCGATATGAGCCAGATCAATGCATTTTATGCGGAAGATGTGTGGAAGCTTGTCAAGATCTGCAAGTGAATGAAACATTAACGATTGATTGGGAACGTGAAAAACCTCGTGTAATCTGGGACAACGATGTACCTATAGATGAATCGTCTTGTGTTTCGTGTGGACATTGTGTAACGGTTTGCCCGTGTAATGCTTTAATGGAAAAATCGATGTTGGGAGAAGCCGGTTATTTAACATCCATTCCCCCGAAAGTATTAGCGCCAATGATTGATCTAACCAAGGAAGTCGAACCGGGGTATAAAGAAATTTTCGCGATTTCAGAAGTGGAAGCAGCTATGCGCAAGGCGAGAATCAAACGTACTAAAACGGTTTGTACTTATTGTGGAGTTGGGTGCAGCTTTGAAGTATGGACAAAAGATCGGCAAATCTTGAAAATTGAGCCTCAAGAGCATTCACCTGTAAATGGGATTTCAACTTGTGTGAAAGGCAAATGGGGCTGGGACTATGTAAATAGTGAAGAGCGTCTAACCAAGCCATTGATCCGTCAGGGAGATGAATTCATTGAAGCGACATGGGAGGAGGCACTGACTCTGATCGCTTCGAAGTTAACAGACATCAAGGAGCAGCATGGACCTGATTCGATCGGTTATATTGCCTCATCCAAATGCTCCAATGAGGAGAATTATCTATTCCAAAAATTTGCCCGTGCAATCATGGGAACGAACAATGTCGATAATTGTTCGAGGTATTGTCAGTCACCGGCAACGGCAGGGCTCTTGAGAACAGTAGGAATAGGCGGAGATTCAGGATCCATCAAGGACATTGAGAAATCGGAGTTGGTGATCATAATTGGCGCTAATCCTGCTGAATCCCATCCTGTCCTAGCAACCAGAATTAAACGCGCTCATAAGCTTCATGGGCATAAACTCATCGTTGCGGACTTACGGGAGAATGAATTGGCGGAGCGGGCGAATCTCTTTATTCATCCCAAGCCTAGTACGGACCTTATCTGGTTATCAGCCGTCACCAAATATATGTTGGAGCAGGGCTGGGAAGACAAACAGTTCTTAAAAAATCGAGTGAATGGGCTTGAGAGTTATCTTCATTCTCTTGATAAATTCACATTGGACTATGCGGAAGAAATGACCGGCATTACAAAGGAGGAACTCATTAAGCTGGCAACCATGATTCATGAAGCCAAATCGGCATGCATCTTATGGGCCATGGGTGTCACCCAGCATAAGGGAGCAACGGATACGAGTACGGCAATCTCCAACCTGCTTTTAATCACAGGGAATTATGGCCGTCCAGGAACAGGTGCCTACCCACTTAGAGGACATAATAACGTTCAAGGAGCATGCGATTTCGGTACAATGCCTTCATGGTTCCCTGGCTATGAACCGATTCAAGACGAGCAGGTCAGAAAACGCTATGAAAAGGCATGGGGCGTTTCTTTGCCTAAAGATCCTGGAATGGATAATCATCAAATGCTTGAAGGTGTCAAGAAAGGAAAACTAAAGTCGTTGTACTTATTCGGTGAAGACATGGCATTTGTGGATTCGAACGTGAATTTTGTTGATACTATGCTCGAAGATCTGGAGTTTTTTGTTGTCCAGGATTTATTTTTCAGTAAAACGGCGCAATTCGCCGATGTTATTTTGCCTGCAGCTCCGAGTCTGGAAAAGGACGGTACATTCGTTAATACAGAGCGCCGGATTCAAAGGTTTTATCAAGTGCTTGAGCCACTTGGAGACTCTAAACCGGATTGGCTCATATTCCAAGAGCTTGCTAATCATCTAGGAGCGAACTGGAGTTATCAGCATCCAAGCGAAATCATGGATGAAGCAGCGAGTCTTGCTGGTTATTTTGCCGGGGTGAGCTATGAAAGACTGGAAGGGTTCAATAGTCAAATCTGGCCAGTTGCGAAAGATGGTACGGATACGCCGATCCTTTTCGAAGAAGGGTTCGCGTTTGAAGATGGCAAGGCACGGCTCATTCCGCTTGAATGGACCCCTCCTTTTGAAGCCGGTGATGAATATGATTTACATTTAAATAATGGCCGACTGTTGGAGCATTTCCATGAAGGGAATATGACGTACAAGTCAGAAGGACTGACACATAAGGTTCCCCACCCTTGGCTTGAGGTATCACCGGAGCTTGCTCGGGAACGTGGAATCGAGGATGGCTCTCTCGTTCGTTTAACCTCACCTTATGGTCACGTAAAGGTAAGAGCAATAGTCACAGAGCGTGTAACTGGGAACGAATTATACTTAACGATGAATACACGAGAAGATGAGGAAGCGGTTAACCGTCTGACAAGCAGTTATCATGACACGGTAACCCACACACCGAACTATAAGGAAATGAGTGTGAAAATGGAGGTTCTCGAAGAAAAAGGAGAATCACCTTTACCGAAAGTGAACTACCGATTCGGGAACCGTCTTCCTCAAATCAGTGTGAGAGTGGAAGAAAAATGGAAACGGGAAGACTTTACTCCAATTACAGAGTTATTCGAAATAGGAGGTGATGATATTGGCGAAAGCAATCAAGCAAATTAGAAAAGAAACCGCAGATCCCCAAGAAGAGCAATCAAAAGCGATCACAGACATTGTGGCAGCATTGGCAGAGAACCGAGATGCGATCATGGAGACAATTGGAATCGTAAGGCAACTCCATGATATGGGTGTTTTGAATACGGTGAATGGGCTCCTGGAGAAACGGGTTGATGTAGGGGTGATTGCCGTTCAACAGCTCAATCAGCCTAGTATGCATAATACAATCAAGAATGGCATGAATGCCTTTAACTTCCTTGGCCAATTGAATCCCGATCAGTTACAAACAGTTCTGAATGGAGTAAGTCATGGTATGGATAAATTGGCAGAGAATATAGATAAACACGAAAAAGTGAGCTTATGGCAACTAGGAAATAGTATTCGAAATCCGGAAGTAAGAACCTCCCTGACGACTATGTTGGGCTTTTTAGAAGGAATGGGAGAGGCATTTCAAGGAGATAAGCGAGAGCTGCACTAAAAAGGAGAATGGTAAAGTGGAAAATGGAGTTCTTAAAGTGGAAGGTATGAGAAATGAGAATGATGTTAATAAAGTTCTTCATGCTTTAAACGAAGTCTGGGGAGTAAGTGAAGTTGAAGTTAGCTTGGCAAACAAGCTGGTTACATTTAGCTATGATGAGAAAGCAGCCTCTCAAGTAGATTTTCTTCAGGCTGTGAAAGATACGGGATTCTACATTAAAGAAGTGTAGCCATTTTCATCGAATCTGGTTATTAAGGAGAGATGGACAATGAAAGTATGTGAAGTGTGCGGTGCTGAAGAGGAATTAGATCAAGATGGTAGTGGTCAAGAACAAATGAGGATCCTTCATTTATGTGAAACCTGCAGAACCGAGCGCAGTTTCGCCTCCCAATCCTTTATTCAGCAAATATAATCCAAACCTGAAGACCTTGTCCTGAATTCGCTGACGGATGAGAGAAAATGGAGTTGAATAAGCCATTGATGAATGAGATCGAGATTGAATGGCGGGAAAGAATTTTGGATGAAGCTGAAATTGATTTAATTGATAGGAAAAGGCAGAAATGTTGTTTTAACAGCATTTCTGCCTTTTCAAGCTAATGTTGTTTTAATGAAAACCTATGGTACACATGTATAAAAAAAAAGCTGTTTTCGCTTTGTTGCTATTCACCAAGTCATGCGATGTGGTGTATGTTAGTTAAAATATTTGAATGTTGAAATGATGAAAAAATATGAGATGTTTTAACGCGGCAGGCATCCATAGCTGGAGACAAAATGAAAAAATAAATGGAAGAATACGGAGTGTTTTTTTATTTTATCTAGAACTGTCTGGCAAAAGCGGGAAATCTCTACATGGCGTCTGTCAGCGGTGACGGACCGAATATCCTCTTACCTTCAATTGAATTTTTTGTTAATTCGCACTTTACTAATTTGATTTATAGGATTAAAATCGGATAAACAATGAAAATAAGATGGGCTGATCGGAAAACCGAAAGCTCCTGAACGCGATGAGCGGGCAGGAGCTTTTTGTGTTCATTTCAAAAAAAAGGAGCAGAAGGAATGAATATTGATCATATTGAAGCTTTTATGTATGTGGTTCACTTTAATAGCTTCCATAAAGCCGCAGAGGCGATGTTTTTATCACAACCAACGGTTTCTGCCAGAATCAAGACGCTTGAGGGGGAGCTCGATTCGGAACTGTTCGAAAGGCAAGGGAGGGGGATCATTTTAACCGAGAAAGGGAAAGCCTTCATTCCATTTGCGGAACAGATCATTCGTACCTTTCAACAGGGGAAAAAGCAGCTGAAGGCCGGAAGTGATCTGGAGGAAATAACGATTGGGGCCAATATCATTACATCGCAATACTTTATTCCATTCGCCCTTCCTCTCTGGAAAAAGAACAATCCAGGTTTACGCTTTAAATTCATATCTGCAACAAATGAGGAATTACTGGATAAATTGCTCCGGAAGCAGGTTGATATTGCCTTCATGAAGGAGGTTACACATAGTGGGCTGAGAAATCACAAGACGCTTGATAATTCGATTCGATTAGTCGTATATCCAGGACATCCTTTTCAAGTTCAAACCGAGCTTTCTGTGCAGACCCTGGCAATGGAGCCACTCGTATTTTTTGAGTGCGGTGCATTCGACTGGAATCAGGTTCATAAAATATTTGAAGTCTCTAACGTGGAGCCGCGGATAGAATTTCAAGTTAATCACCTGGAAGTGGCTAAATCATTGATTGTTAGCGGAAGCTGTATCGGGTTTTTACCGTATTTATGCATTAAAAAGGAGTTAGAAGAGGGTACGTTGGTTGAAGTGGACGTGTCACATTTAATCAAGATAAAGCAGCACATCTACCTAACCCACATAAATCAAGGTATGGAGGCTCCTTTATTATGGAATGACATCCTTTTTTCAATACAGGAATTCGGACAAAATCGTCATCCCTCACCGTTACAATCGAATCGATAGATATTTTCTATCAATGCCATATTTTTTTCTATTGGTAAAACCATTGCCATCCGGATGTTCTGGTGATAGGATATATCAAAATCAATTAATCACATAAATTAACTCGGAATTAGAGCGGAGGAGAGAAATTATGAGTTATACGCTTGGCATTTTAGATCAGAGTCCGATATTTCCCGGTTCTACAGCATTTGATGCATTACAGCAAACCATTAAACTGGCTAAATACGCAGAAGAGTGGGGGTATAATCGTTTCTGGGTATCGGAACATCATCATGCCGAAACCTTGGCGGGATCTTCACCGGAGGTATTGATATCGCATCTTTTAGCCCAAACAAACTCGATTCGAGTAGGGTCGGGAGGTGTCATGCTTCAGCATTATAGTCCGTATAAAGTGGCGGAAAACTTTCATGTGTTATCGAATCTTGCACCTGGCAGAGTGGATCTTGGCATCGGAAAGGCACCGGGGGGACTCCCTTTGTCAACGAAGGCGCTGCAGCATGGTACCGTGAATGATGGAAAAGATTTCGAAGAGAGGTTATCTTTCTTGCAAAAGATAATTGAAAATTCGATTAATGATACCCATCCTCTCGCAAGCGTTCAAGCAACACCGCTTCCGTCGATAAAACCAGAAATGTTCCTGCTCGGGGCGAGTGCAGACAGTGCGAGGCTAGCTGCCAATCTTGGTATCGCTTATGTATTTGCCCGGTTCATCAATAGTAATGAGACTGTACTCGATGATGCTGCACGCATTTACAGAAGCAACTTTCCGACTGGGAGCTTTAAGATATCGGTTGCCGTGATTGCCGCTCCTTCACAGCACGAAGCAATCCAGCTAATCGGTGATCAAAAAATAGTGAAAGTCCATCTCAAAAGCGGTCGTTCAGTGACGGTCCAAACACTTGAGCAAGCAGAGATATTTGCGAAGCAGGCTGGGGAAGCATACGAAATTGAAGAACAGGATTCCAATATTATTGCTGGAACCCCCACTTATGTAAAAGAACGGTTAACCAATTTGCATGAAAAATACGGGGTAGATGAGTTCATCTTACATACACCGGTTTTAAAAGAAGCGGAAAGATTACGATCCTTCCAATTATTGAGCCCGCTTCAATCAGCCTTACCTGAAGGGAAACACGTAACGAGCCAAGGGTGATGTCTTCATTCATTTGGGGACTTCCAATACAATAAAAGACTAAAAGGGGGAGTATGGATGTCTGAGCGGGGAAAGTTGAAATTAGGAGCGCTTATTCATGGAGTTGGAGGAAGCATATCTGGTTGGAGGCATCCTGACATACAAGCGGATGCCAGTGTCAGTATCGAATTTTATACGGAGCAGGCCCGGAAGGCCGAAGAGGGAAAATTTGATTTATTATTCATCGCTGACGGTTTATATATCAACGAGAAATCAATTCCCCATTTCTTGAATCGATTTGAGCCACTTACCCTGTTGTCCGCACTTGCAGCCGTGACGACAAGGATAGGGCTTGTCGGTACTGTTTCCACTTCGTATAGTGAACCATTTACTGTAGCCCGGCAATTTGCTTCACTTGATCACATCAGTCATGGACGCGGCGGATGGAACCTTGTTACGACACCTCTTGAAAATACTGCCTTGAACTATAACAAAACCATTGAAGAACATCCCGATCATGCCAAACGCTATCGCATTGCTTCGGAATATATCCAGGTCACGAAAGGATTATGGGATTCATGGGAGGATGATGCGTTTATTCGGGATAAGGAGTCGGGTAAGTTTTTTGAGCCTTCAAAAATGCACCAATTAAATCATAAAGGCGAATTTTTCTCTGTACAGGGACCGCTTAACATTGCTCGATCCAAACAGGGGCGTCCGGTCATTTTCCAAGCTGGTTCATCCGAAGACGGCAAAAATCTTGCTGCTAAAGATGCGGATGCAATTTTTACAGGTCACCCAACATTGGAAGAGGCGCAGAAGTTTTATCAAGATGTTAAAAACAGGGCCAGTGCATTTGGGAGAAACCCCGATGATATCGTCATCCTGCCGGGTATCGCCCCAATCATCGGCGCAACTGATGAAGCGGCAGAGAACAAATATCAAGAACTTGCTAATCTTGTTTCCGTAGAGAAGGCGCTCGATTATTTGGGACGGTACTTTGATCATCATGATTTTACGCAATATGATGTGGATGCCCCTTTCCCGGATCTAGGGGACATCGGAAAAAACAGTTTCCGAAGTACGACCGATCGAATTAAACAGGAGGCCAAGGAGAAACATTTGACGCTCCGTCAAGTGGCCCTTAATGAATCTACACCCCGTACTCCCTTTATAGGAACTCCAGAGAAAGTGGCGGATTTGATGCAGCAATGGTTCGAAGAGAAGGGGGCGGACGGATTCATCTTTGCTTCAAGTGTCCCGAACGCTTTGAATGACTTTGTTCTCCATGTGGTTCCCATCCTACAACAAAGGGGGATATATCGTACTGAATATGAAGCAGATACATTAAGGGGCAACCTGGGGCTGCCGTTTCCGGAAAATCGTTATGCGAAAGAAAAAATCAAACAATAATCGAAGGAGGAAGATGATATGGGAGAACAGCTATCTGTCGTCGTTTGGTCAAAACAAGGCTGCCACTATTGCGAGGATGTTAAACAATACTTAAAGGAAAAGGGCATTGCTTATCAAACGGTGGATGTTACCAACCAGGATGAACGGCGCGATATTTTAGAAATCAAATATGGCGTCCGGTATGTGCCCATTATTGAAATCGGGCGGGGGAACGTCTATGAGGCCGTTACAGAAGTCGGCATCACCCATCTTGAAAAAGCACTTGACCGGTACCATCACAAAAATCCAGCATTTTAACCAAAATTCATGAATCAGCAGCAGATAGAAAGGTCTTGAACAGGTGAATGAATAAATCGCGACATAATTCCGACTATTCTTGTTTGGATAATGAACTATGGAGATGGGGATGAATCATGTCACAGCTAATCCGTCTTGCTACTGTTACGGATGCATCTGAAGTGCTGGGGGTCACGCTTAGGGCGTATGAACCGATTAGGGATTTGAATATTAAATTTTTGGCTGCGACGGCTGATTTGCAGTTAGTGACGAATAATATTCGGCGGAATCTCACTTACGTATTAGAACAGGATGGCCAAATTGTATCGACCGTGACCGTTCGCCATCCATGGAATGATCCCGAGCATTTCAGTCCCTACCCCTTCATTTGGTGGTTTGCGGTAGATCCATTATATAAGCAAAAAGGCATCGGATCGGCTTTGTTAACTTGGGTGGAAGAAAATATGCTTCGGGATCAGGTGAAAGCGCCGGCTGTCTATTTGGCGACAGCCGATCGCCACCCTTGGCTTGTATCCATTTATGAAAGAAGAGGCTATGAGATTTTTGCCGAACGAGTTCACGATGGCGAAAAGATTGTCTACCTACGTAAAATTCTAGATGAAACGCTGTACCGCATCAAGAACCATTGGTTAGTCAATAAAAATGTCGGGGGAAATTGAGATGAAAAAAATATTATTTTTGGTGATGGCACTGCTGCTGACTGTTTTAGGAGCTTGCTCTTCGAAAGAAACATCGAGTACAGCAAAATCAAATACTGGGGATACTGGAAATGAAAAGGTTCAGAAAATCATTGTAGGAACAGGCACGCAATTCCCGAACATTTGCTTTTTGGATAAGAACGGTAAACTGACAGGTTATGATGTCGAGTTGGTTCGCCAAATCGATGAAAAGCTGCCGGAATATGAATTTGAATTTAAAACGATGGATTTTTCCAATCTATTATTAAGTTTAGAAACGAATAAAATCGATTTTGTTGCTCATCAAATGGAAGTGAATGACGAACGAAAAAAGAAATTTCTCTTTAATGAGGAACCATACAATGTCTTTCCCCTTCAAGTTACCGTTCATAAGGACAACAATGACATTCATTCCATTAAAGATCTAAAAGGAAAAAAAGCGATAGTGAGTGCAACGAGCAATTCAGCCGTTTTTCTTGAAAAGTACAATAAAGAAAATAATGCCGGCATTGATATCATCTATTCAGGCCAAGGGGCGGATGATACGAAGAATCAAATCAAAACGGGCCGGGCAGATGCTACCATCACGACACCATTTGCAGTCGACTTCTTGAATGAACAAGCAGATGCACAGCAAAAGGTCGTAGGTGAACCGCTGCTTAATTCAAAGGTATACTTTTTGCTAAGAAAGGATGAAACGCCTTTACAGAAAAGAATTGATGAAGCACTTGTGGAGCTGAAAAAGGAAGGCGCAGTGAGCGAGCTTAGTAAAAAGTGGCTGGGTGCTGATTATTCAGTCGGATTTTAATTGAATTGTCGTAAGCGCGGAGGTGCTAAAGCATGGGGAAATCATTCGATCTTTCTTTAATAGTCGATTTCGTACCGACTTTAATCCATTATTTAGGGGTCACGTTACAGATTCTGGCAGCATCGGTTTCATTAGGGATGATCCTTGGGATAGCGGCTGCCATCCTGAGGGTATTCCGTATCCCGATCTTGAATCAATTTGTCATATTGTATATTTCCTTCATTCGGGGAACCCCCATTTTAATCCAACTATTTCTAGTGTTTTATGGGCTTCCTGCAATCCTTTTATTCATTAACATCGATATTTCAAGAATGGAGGCTCTGTATTTTGTCATTATTACTTACGCACTAAGTAGTGGGGCGCATTTTGCGGAGATTTTTCGAGGGGCGATAAAGGCTGTCGATCATGGGCAAACGGAAGCAGCCTATTCAGTGGGGATGAATAATAGCCAAAGTTTTTTTAGGATCGTGCTTCCACAGGCAATAAGGATCGCTTTTCCGAATATCGCTAACGCCATCATCGGATCATTGAAGGATACCTCTCTTGCCTTCACCATCGGTGTGATGGATATGATGGGGAGAGGGGAGACATTGATTGCTGCTACGGCACATGGTCTCGAAGTCTATCTCTCTTTATCCATCATCTATTATGCAGTCGTACTATTGTTCGAGAAGATATTTAGATTGTATGAAAATCGCATCAACCGGCATCAGGCAATCAATGTGTCTGCTACTGGATAATAAAGGAGGAGGGAAGGGTTTGACGATTGATATTCTATTTATCTGGACTGCATTCAAGGAGATTTTGAAGGCACTTCCCACTACGCTTTTCTTGACGATCATTCCTCTTTTTGCAGGTTTTCTAATCGGTCTCGCCGTTGCCTTGATCAGGATTTATAAAGTGAAATATCTAGCTGGAGTGGCAAATGGATATGTATCTTTCTTTAGAGGAACGCCGATCATCATGCACATCATGCTCATTTATTTCGGTTTTCCCCTATTGATCGATCTAATTTCCGCGAAATTCGATTGGGGCATTCAATCTAATTCCATCCCGATCAGTTTATTCGTCTTGACCGCCTTATCGTTGAGTGCGGGTGCTTATTTATCGGAGATATTCAGGTCGGGAATCATCAGTGTCTCAACTGGACAAATGGAGGCAGCGTACTCTGTGGGCATGAATACATTTCAAGCGATGACACGCATCGTTCTGCCTCAGGCAATGGCTCAATCCATTCCGAATTTCACGAATATTTTCATTGGATTTTTGCATACGTCATCGATCGCTTTCATCGTATCTCAAAAGGAAATGACAGGTGCAGCCAATATAGTTGCATCCACCAATTTGAAATTTTTGGAGTCCTTTATCGCTGCTGGTTTCATTTACTGGGGTCTCACAATCATTGCGGAGGGACTTTCGTTTTTGATTGAGAAAAAAGCCACTGCCTATAATCGAGGAGGAGTACAATGATTAATTTAAAAGATATAAAAAAATCATTTAACCGGCAGCCCGTCTTAAAAGGAATCAATTTGAAAGTAGGCAAGGGTGAAGTAGTGACCATTCTTGGACCAAGCGGATCTGGAAAAACAACCTTGCTTAGGTGCTTGAACTTTCTGGATAAACCAGATGAGGGCATCGTTCAAGTGGGAGATGTACAGGTGAAGTCCAAGAAGGCGACCAAAAGGGAAATCTTGTCTCTTAGAAGACAATCGGCGATGGTTTTTCAGCATTATAATTTATTTGCTCATAAAACCGTTTTGGAAAACGTAATGGAAGGGTTAATTGTTACAAAAAAATATAAGAAAGCGGAAGCAAAACGAGAAAGTGAGCTTCTGCTGGAGAAAGTAGGGTTAGGAGATAAGCATAACCATTTCCCTTCGCAATTGTCAGGAGGTCAACAGCAACGTGTTGGAATTGCCAGGGCCCTTGCTTTAAATCCGGAAGTCATCCTATTCGATGAGCCAACATCGGCATTGGACCCCGAGTTGGTCGGGGAGGTGCTTTCGGTAATAAAAACCATTGCACAGGAAGGCATCACGATGGTGATTGTAACCCATGAAATGAGTTTTGCCAGAGAGGTATCCGATCGAGTTCTCTTCATGGACGGCGGGGTCATCGTGGAAGAAGGGTCACCACTTGAAATTTTCAATGCACCAAAAGAAGAGCGGACACGACAATTCTTGAACAGGATATCAAGGGATACTCCCATATCGTATCTAAAAGAAAAAGCCAATTGAAGTTGAAGGAAGGGGGCCAAGGGAAGATGACTCATCCAATCGTAGTCAATGAATTGATTGAAGAAGACAAAGAGAAGGTCCGCCGTTTATTGGTGGAAAGTTATCAACAGTATGAATTTGAATATTCGAACCCGGAAGCTTGGAGAGGATATTTAAATAATATTCAATCATCCTTGGATAATCCACATGTTGATAAGGTATTGGTTGCAAAGTGCCAAGAAGATATCCTTGGTACATTACAGCTTTTTCGGTCATCTGAAAAGGCATATGAAAAGCCTGAACTTGGAATTTCTTCACCAATCATTCGTTTATTGGCCGTTCATCCCCAGTCAAGGGGGCGCGGTATCGCACAGGAATTATTAAAAGCCAGTGTACATTATGCAAAAGCGCAAGGGGCATCCAGTTTGTATCTGCATTCTACTGATAAGATGCATAAAGCGATTAAACTATATGAATGGTTTGGCTTTATACGGGATCAAACGAAGGAATTCCAAAATCATGATATTTTAGTGAAATGCTATCGCTTGGATTTATAGAAGGAGGCGGCTGTATGGGGCGAGAGTTGGAAAACCGTTTAATAGCGATACGGCGTCATTTACATCAATATCCGGAGTTATCCAATGAAGAATTCGAAACGACCAAGTCGATTCAAAAGTGGCTTAGGGAAAAGGATATAGAAATCCGTCAGACAGGATTGAAAACAGGTGTTTTTGCAGATATAAAGGGTGGAAAGCAAGGACCGACAATTGCAATACGGGCGGATATCGATGCTCTCCCGATCGAGGAGAAAACCGGGCTTCCATTTGCTTCAAAAGTAAAAGGAGTGATGCATGCCTGCGGGCACGACTTCCATACCGCAGCTGTCATTGGCGCTGCTTATTTGTTAAAGGAATGTCAATCGGAGCTGGGTGGAACCGTGCGCTTGCTTTTTCAACAAGCAGAAGAATTAGGTGGCGGTGCTGCGCATGTGATAAAGGATGGTCAAATCGATGATGTGGCTGCCATAATCGGATTGCATAATAAACCGGATTTACCTGTCGGGACCATAGGGATAAAAGAAGGAGCGTTAATGGCGGCAGTTGACCGTTTTCAGATTGTGCTTCAAGGCAAGGGCAGTCACGCAGCGATCCCTCAAAGTGGAAATGATCCAATAGCAGCGAGTGCCCAGCTTATTACGGCATTACAAACCATCGTCAGCAGAAATGTATCCCCACTGGAAAGTGCTGTGGTGAGCGTGACGAGGATAACAGGTGGAAGCACGTGGAATGTAATTCCGGGTGAAGTCACACTTGAAGGAACGATCCGGACTTTTGAGTCTGCAATACGGGAGGAAGTAAAGCATAAATTTCATTCGATCGTAAATAATATCGCGGCTGCTTTTTCACAGGAAGCTGTTATTGACTGGTTTCCAGGGCCACCTGCGCTTCACAACCATCCAGCTATTACAGAGATGGCACGAAGTTCCGCTTTGGGGCAAACTTTAGATGTAATCGATCCAGAACCTTCTATGGGTGGGGAAGATTTCGCTTATTACCTTCAACATATTCCCGGTACTTTTGCCTTTTTTGGTACGAACGGAAACGAAGACTGGCATCACCCTGCTTTTACGATTGATGAAAAAGCGATAATGAAAGCCGCCTATTTTTTATCTGAAAGTGTCAAAGATTTATTGAAAAACCATGATAAGTGGTGAGCATGGAATTTATCCCACCTTAGTTAATGGAATGGAGCTTGCGTTTTTATGGAGAGGGTGTCTTGATGAATGGTACTTTGGATTTGAGAATCGACTATAACAGGGCAAAGGAATGAGAGACAAGGAGAAACCCTGTCTCACTATTCCCGTACATACCTTTTTCAAGAACATGCAAGGGGCATTTTGTAAACTGCCTTACATATAAATGATCAGCCTTTTCCTGCTTGGAATCCAGGATATTTCGTCATTCCGCCATCAGCGTATAAGGTCAAGCCCGTTACGTAACTTGATTCAGCTGAGGCTAGCCAAGCAGCACAAGCGGCAATCTGTTCCGGTTTACCGATATATCCCATTGGAATTAAGTCGATGACCTCTTGTTTCGCTTTTGGGTCATTGAACTTTTCGGCATTGATGGGCGTGTCGATTGCGCCAGGGGATATGTTATTGATGCGAATCCCTTTAGGGGCGTACTCAAGTGCAAGGGTTTCGGTCATCATCTTCACTCCGCCTTTACTAGCTGCATAGTGAACAAAATGAGGCCAAGGGATTCGATCATGAACGGAGGACATGTTTATGATATTCCCCTTAATGTCATGGTCTAGCATATAGCTGATCGCTTCCCTGCTTGCCAGGAACATCCCGGTTAGATTTACATCAATGACCCTCTGCCAATCCTCAAGTGTCAATTTTTCACTTGGCACTTCATTTTCAATCCCGGCATTGTTGATCATGATGTCGACTGTGCCGAACGTATCGACCGCGAATGAAAGCAGTTTCTTAATATCCGCTTCCTTTGAAACGTCGCCTTGGATGGCCGCCGCTTTGCCCCCGGCTGCTTCGATCGTTTTGATGATATCCTTATGATCGTCATTTTCAGTGTGATAGTTCAGCACTACATGTGCCTTTTCCTTACCGAACCTTTCGGCCATGGCTTTTCCTAGCCCTTTTGCCGCTCCGGTGATGACGACCACTTTTTTCTCTAAATCTTTATACATGATATATCACTCCTTCAATCATTTTTTTGTAAAGCCGATCATGACGCCGCCAGCAATGACGAGTACACACCCAATGATGACGAGGGTCATTTGCTTTTTCGATTTCTTTTCACCTAAGAGAAAGATGCCTCCTAAAGTCGAAATGACGATCCCCATTTGGGAAAAGGAGAAGGCAATGGCCACACCGACCTTTGGATTAGCAAGCAGAAGGCCGATATTCCCGACAGCCCACATCAGTCCGGTCAGGATATTTCTTCCTGCATATTTATTGAACGGTTTATGCTTGAGGGAAAGCAGCAGGGCAGCGATGAACATGCCGATTGCTTGCGGCAGGATCGCGGACCATCCGTCCACTTCATTCCATCTGACCACGATGACATATGTAACATAACCAGCCGTTGAAATCGCAAGATAAAAAAGCCCTTTTTTCATGCTCCCTTGTTTTTTTTCAGCACCGTCACCATAGCTTGTCAGCAAGACACCCGTAATCAAGCAGATGATGGCAACGATGCCGATGATGATTGTAAGCTTGTCATTCCATTCCCTGAAAATGATAACGGCGAAAAATGTATTTCCTAAAATTTGCAGACCTGTCGAAATGGGAACGGTTTTAGATACCCCAATTTCTTTGACACTATTAAACTGAAATAACTGCCCGAATGCCCACCCTATTCCGGATATGATGCCGACGATCCAGACTAGACTGCTCCATTCAGGGGGATTGACGAAAGACATCACGATAGCGAACAGTAATGAGCCGACTGTAATGCCAAGTGTTTGATTATAGGAACTGCCTCCAAGTTTTTCGGAAACAAGCACCAAGCTGCCCCATGTCAAAGCGGGGAGTAGTGCCAAGAGAATACCTTCCACGAATTTCAACTCCTAAACTGGATAACCCTTTTTTAAATGAATAGCAGATAGTTAGATAGTAAGCTATTGATTGTATATAAAGTTTTCCCTTTACACGGGAAAGAAAACATGGTTTTGATTTACCAATTTGAACGTATTCATCTTTCACTTGGATAGGTTGTAGAGTGTATGCAATGAAATTATGGGTGATTTATGGTACGTTTAACTTAAAAAAGATGGGAGCAATAAGATGACGACACTGAATGAATGGTTTGGAAAAGGTATTCCTGCGGAAGAATTTATTTCTTCCATGAAGGTCCATAAAGAAAGCTTGCAGTCGATTCAAGAACATTTTTCCATTTCTGTGGAAGATGGGGATTTTTTTGATGAGTTGAAAGCGAAAGAGCTTCGCGCTATTGTCATTACTGAAGATTGGTGCGGAGACGCGATGATGAATATACCGATTTTGTTGAATATTGCGGAAGCGGCGAATATCGAAACCCGCATGATTTTACGAGATGAAAACCTTGATCTGATGGATCAATACTTAACGAACGGTACAGCGCGTTCCATTCCCATCTTTATATTCATTGACAAGCATGGCGAGGAAAGAGCTGTATGGGGACCTCGCGCACCTAAAGTGCAGGACTATGTCATGGAGCTGCGTTCAGTTTTGCCAGCTAAGGAAGATGAACGCTTTGAGGCCGAGCAAAAAGAGGTTTTTAAAAAGATCACAAAGGCGTTTTCTGAGGATGGAAGCCTTTGGTCTGAAGTTTACGGCAGCATCAAGGAGACATTGGGAAAAATTGATTGAATTCTCGCAGTAACGGGAATTTCAGGCTGTAGGCAAACTCGATAGTCATTGAGGATGTCTACGGCTTTTTTGCGAAATTCAACCGTTAAATTCGCCTCCACTAGCCTTAAAACTTCAACAAATTTCCATTTTTACGGAAGGCATCATTCCTGCTTTAAACGTAATGAAAAACCAAAAAGGCTTCGGAATGAAACATTCCGAAGCCTTTTTGTCTGGCTTGCGCCGGTGCTTCCAATGACGTTCTTACTGTCATCCCATCATGCTATCGTACCTGACAGCATAGCCTTACCTTACCCTTTTACTACTTCCTGTCCCCGAACATTCCATGTGATCGCAAATACGACTACTGCAAGAACACAAGAAATTGTTATTAATGTAAAGCCTGCATTCCAACCTGCAAAGTCCACTACATATCCCATCATGGCATTTGCTGCTACAGACCCACCTAAATATCCAAACAAGCCAGTCAATCCTGCTGCAGTACCGGCAGCTTTTTTAGGAACTAGATCAAGGGCCTGTAAACCTATTAACATTACAGGTCCATAAATCAAGAAGCCAATCGCAATCAAGGAAATGATATCGACCATTGGGTTCCCTGCGGGATTAAACCAGTAAACCAGGACAGCGATTAAAACACCTAGCATAAAGACAACACCCGCAGGTCCACGACGGCCTTTAAAAACCTTATCCGATATATATCCACATAGCAAAGTTCCGGGGATGCCAGCCCATTCGTACAAGAAATAAGCCATACTTGATTTATCCATATTGAAGCCTTTTTCTTCGCTTAAATAGGTGGGTGCCCAATCAAGTACGCCATAACGGACGAAATAAACAAAGATGTTTGCAATTGCAATCGCCCAGACCCATTTATTATTCAAAACATATTTGAATAAAATTTCCTTTGTTGTCAATTCCGTTTCAAACATTTTTTTCGTTTTATTAGGATAATCATTGCGATATTCTTCAATTGGAGGTAAGCCAACTGATTGGGGTGTATCACGTATTAAGAGAAATGATATGAGTGCAATGGCAATGGCAACTAAAGCAGGTAGTATGAAAATCCCTTCGTAGCCAGCATAAGAAGAACCCATTGATGTAGCAAAGATGGAAACACCCGCAATGGCCAATGGCGCCATTAAACCGCCGCCAACGTTATGGGCAACATTCCATATCGCCGTTTTCCCCCCTCTTTCACTTACACTGTACCAGTGAACAAGTACTCGTCCAGATGGGGGCCAGCCCATTCCTTGAAACCATCCATTAATGAATAACATGATAAACATAATAGCAACCGATGATGTAAAGAAAGGAACGAATCCCATAAGCAGACTAACGATTCCGGCTAGAATCAAACCTGTCGGCAAGAAGTACCTTGCATTACTCCGGTCTGACACGGTGCCCATTACAAACTTACTTATCCCGTATGAAATGGAAATGGCAGACAATGCCAGACCCAGCTGTCCGGTTGTGAATCCTTCTTCCTTTAAATAGGGCATTGCCATGGAAAAGTTTTTGCGAATTAAATAATACGCTGCATAACCAATGAAGATCCCGATGAAAACTTGGAGCCTGAGTTTTTTGTATTCAGAGTCAATTTTTTCCTCAGGTAACCTTTGCACTGGCGGGGCAGGCTTAAACATTTTGAACATTTCAATCCTCCTTAATGAACTTAAGTTATGAACTTGGTTAAGAAACGGCGATAAAACAAAAAAACCCATACCAAATAGCGTACCCTCATTTTGACAGGTCCTATTAAAGCATGGGTCTCCAAATCTCCACCATCGTTAACTTGTAATAAAAATAATAACTTCATATAAAATCGTTGTCAACGTTTTCAAACGTCCTGGGCCGGATATTGTCAGGCGGTAGAATCATCTAGCATAGGTAATGCTAAAAATTCCATGATTGAAATCCATCAGGTATTCTTGCGAATTCAAAGGTTTTTTTAGGGATTATTTATTGCGAAAATATTAAATTCCGATTTTTTTGTCCACACAATATGGACAACGATAAAATTATCGATTATTATGATGGGTATAACTCCTAATACAAAAGGATTCACGTTGATTCTTATTGTGTTTTTGGAGAAGACACATGTATTTTTGAAAAAAATAGTAAAATTCAATATTCTTAAAGGTCCGTTTTTAGAATAAGAGTAAACCATAAAAAAAATCCGCATTTTTTCCAACCAATACTGAGGGGGTATTTGAAATGACTAGTGAATCATTAAATCAATTTTTAACAGATAATTTGAATGATTTAAAAGATAAAGGTCTTTACAACGTTATTGATCCGGTAGAAGGTCCAAACGGTCCGGTAATCACCATCGCAGGCAGAGAGCTGATCAATTTATCATCCAATAACTATTTAGGTTTAGCCACGGATCGACGATTAATCGATGCTTGCATCGAAGCGACGAAGAAGTATGGTGTCGGAGCTGGGGCGGTTCGGACGATCAATGGAACGTTAGATATCCATGTCAAATTGGAAGAAAAGCTGGCGGAATTTAAGCATACGGAAGCGGCCATTGCTTATCAATCTGGATTTAATTGTAATATGGCAGCGATTTCAGGAGTGATGGATAAGAATGATGCCATCCTTTCAGATGAACTGAACCATGCTTCAATCATTGACGGATGCCGTTTGTCCAAAGCGAAAATCATTCCATTCATCCATTCCGATATGGAGGATTTACGATCAAAGGCACGTCAAGCGAAAGAATCGGGATTGTATAACAAGGTCATGGTCATTACGGATGGTGTGTTCTCCATGGATGGAGATATTGCCAAGCTTCCTGAAATTGTGGAGATTGCCGAAGAGTTCGACTTAATTACGTATGTGGATGATGCCCATGGTTCTGGTGTATTGGGAAATGGTGCAGGGACGGTAAAACATTTCGGTTTATCGGATAAAGTCGATTTCCAGATTGGAACACTATCGAAAGCGATTGGTGTTGTTGGAGGTTATGTAGCAGGGAAGAAAGATTTGATTGATTGGTTGAAGGTTAGAAGCCGGCCATTTTTATTTTCGACAGCTGTCACCCCAGGAGCAGTGGCTTCGAGCATAGAAGCGATCGATATTTTGATGAACAGCTCAGAGCTTCAAAATAAGCTGTGGGAAAATAGCGCTTACTTGAAAAAAGGCCTTAAGGAATTAGGGTTTGATATCGGCGAGAGCGAAACACCGATCACTCCTTGCATCATTGGCGATGAAGCGAAAACACAGCAATTCAGCAAGCGGCTGAATGAGGAAGGTGTGTATGCCAAGTCCATCGTATTCCCAACCGTACCAAGGGGAACAGGAAGGGTAAGGAATATGCCGACTGCTGCCCATACAAAAGAGATGCTCGATCGTGCAATAGCGATTTATGAAAAAGTAGGAAAAGAGATGTCAATTATCTAAGGGGATAATTTGCTTGCTGGGAATACATTGGGGAGGGATTTATGATGAAAAAGGTATTAGTTACAGGTGCTTTAGGTCAAATTGGTTCAGAGCTGACGCTGAAAATGAGAGAGATTTACGGAACCGACAATGTCGTGGCAACGGATATCCGAAAGACGGAGAGCGCTGTTGTCCAATCGGGTCCATTTGAGATTTTGGATGTTACGGATGAAAAAGAGATGGTTAACATTGCCAAGAAGCATGAAGTGGATACGATCATTCATCTTGCTGCTTTATTGTCAGCAACAGCTGAGAAGAAGCCGCTGTTAGCCTGGAATCTGAACATGGGTGGATTGGTGAATGCTTTGGAAGCGGCACGGGAGTTGAACTGCCGATTATTTACACCTAGCTCGATCGGCGCGTTCGGTCCAACCACACCTAAAGATGGCACACCGCAAGACACGATACAACGTCCAAATACCATGTATGGAGTGAACAAAGTATCGGGAGAGTTGCTATGTGATTATTACCATCATAAATTTGGCGTTGATACGAGAGGTCTTCGTTTCCCGGGGCTGATCTCGTATGTCACGCCTCCTGGCGGCGGGACCACCGACTATGCGGTTGAAATTTACTATGAAGCGATTAAAAATAGGAAATACACTTCCTACATCGCTAAAGGAACGTATATGGATATGATGTATATGCCTGACGCCTTGGCTGCCATCATGGCATTAATGGAGGCGGATGCATCCAAGCTGAAGCATCGGAATTCTTTCAATGTATCGGCCATGAGCTTTGCCCCGGAACAAATTGCATCCGAGATTAAAAAGCATATTCCTGACTTTATCATGAACTATGAGGTCGATCCCGCAAGACAATCGATAGCCGACAGCTGGCCGAATAGCATCGATTCGACTTGTGCGATGGAAGAGTGGGGATTCAAAGCGGAATACGATCTGGAGAAAATGACGAAGGATATGTTGGTCAAGCTCGGATTGAAATCCTTTTTAGTTACCGCATAATGAACCGAAGCTGAATAAAAGAGTTGCAAGACTCTTTTATTCAGGTTATTTTATTAAGGTCGTTATTTTTTTTAGCGGTGTATGATGCACCTTTTAAATCAGGAAAAAAGTAAGCGCTTTCCATCGATTTGACGTTTTATGCTGATAAATGCGAAAATTCTCATGAATCTTTCTAACTATCTGGGATGCTTGGATATGAAGTGGAAAATGATTTTGAAGCGTGACGGATGCCCGCTCTATCACTACGGTAACATTAGGTTTTGCAGCGAAATTGACTGATTAGCAGTGTAGGGGGAAATGGAATGGCAAACAAAGATTTGAATAGGGACTTGAAGGGCCGTCATATTCAGATGATCGCTTTGGGCGGAACAATTGGCGTTGGTTTATTCATGGGTTCGGCCAGTGCGATCAAATGGACAGGCCCGTCTGTCATGTTAGCTTATGCAATCTCAGGTTTATTCATCTTCTTGATCATGCGTGCAATGGGGGAAATGCTATATCTAGAGCCAAGTACAGGCTCGTTTGCGACATTCGGTTATAAATATATCCATCCATTGGCAGGATATATGACTGCTTGGAGTAACTGGTTCCAATGGGTTGTTGTCGGGATGGCCGAAATAATTGCAGTAGGGACGTACATGCAGTATTGGTTTCCGGATCTTCCAGCGTGGATACCAGGCTTGATTGCAATGGTTATCCTGGGGGCGGCGAACCTCATTTCCGTTAAATCTTTCGGTGAAATCGAGTTTTGGTTTTCATTGGTTAAAATCGTAACGATCGTCTTGATGATCGTTGCAGGATTTGGACTTATTTTCTTCGGCCTCGGTAATGGCGGAGATGCAATAGGGCTATCGAATCTTTGGGAACATGGTGGATGGTTTACAGGCGGTTGGAAAGGATTCTTCTTTGCACTATCACTGGTAGTGGCTGCATATCAAGGTGTGGAACTGATCGGGATTACAGCTGGCGAAGCGAAGGATCCGCAAAAAACGATCACCAAAGCGATCCAAAGTACAATTTGGCGTATTCTAATCTTCTATATAGGTGCCATCTTCGTTATCGTAACCGTTTATCCTTGGGACCAACTAAGTGCAATTGGCAGTCCATTCGTGGCAACCTTTGCGAAAGTCGGTATCACGGCAGCGGCAGGCATCATTAACTTTGTCGTCATCACAGCGGCCATGTCCGGCTGTAATAGCGGAATTTACAGTGCAGGCCGCATGCTTTATACATTAGGAATGAATGGACAAGCACCTAAATCCTTTGCAAAAGTATCGAAAAGCGGTGTTCCTTTATTCGGTACATTCGGTGTAATCATCGGATTGGCAATTGGAGTCGTGTTAAGTTATATTGCACCAAAAAACCTATTCGTATATGTATACAGTGCAAGCGTACTGCCAGGAATGATTCCTTGGTTTGTCATCCTGATAAGCCAAATTAAATTCAGAAAAATCAAAAGAGCCGAAATGGCCAATCACCCATTCAAAATGCCATTTGCACCTGTAACAAACTACTTGACCATCGCCTACTTGATTATGGTATTGGTGGGCATGTGGTTCAATGATGAAACGCGTATTTCACTTATTGCTGGAATTGTCTTTTTAGCAATCGTAGTCATTAGTTTTTATGCTTTTGGAATGGGCAAGCGAGTACCTGTGGATACTCAAACGGCTGAAGAAGAGGATATTAAAGCAGGTTAAATGTAAATGCATGACATAAGAAAAGGGTGCCGCAGATCAAACTCGATCATGATCGAGTTTGATCTGCGGTTTTTTTGCGATATACGAATAGCTAGAGCATTAATCTCCTCGGCTGTAGAATCAAAGTTGATTTAACTACGGTTAGTGAAAAAGTGATCACCGAAAAAAGGAATATATCGACGAAACCGGCAGTTATATCAGCGAAAAAAGAATATATCGACGAAATCAGCAGTTATATCTCCGAAAAAAGGAATATATCGACGAAATCGGCAATTATATCTCCGGTTGAAATTGAAATAAAAAAGTACCGATTTTTTATTCGGTACTTTTTTAATATGAAAATGGAAATCAAGATGTTGTTCCGTGATTCAAAGCCCATAAATCGGCGCAATCAATTAAATAAGAAACATTGCGACTATGGTTGTGACTGCCAAGCCAATTGCCACCGGCAGCAAATTCCGGCGCGCGAGTTCGAAGGGGCTGACATTACATATTGCAGCGGCTGGGATCAGTGCCCATGGAATCAAGGTGCCTCCGCCGACATAAGACATATTATCATTTTGCGGAAACAATGATAATTTCTCGCGCCTTACCAGTTCCGATTTTATATTCATCTTTTGTATCAATAATTAATTGTGAGAACAATGTAGTCATCATTTGCTTTCTTTCATAATCGTTAGCATATTCCCAAAGTGTGTGTATGTTTTCAGAAATATATTTAATTTCATCTACTTTTGAAGGCCCGACCTTTTTAATTGTCTTAAGTTCAGCTAAGATCCGTTTTTCAATTTCTCTAAGGGAATCCGTTTTTTGAATTAATTCATCTATTTCAATAACATCTGCTTCAAACATAGCTTTTTGTTTTTTTAAGAGCTTTTGATTATTTTTAAGTTCAATTTCTAACTGTTTTATTTTTGCTTCGGGAGCATTCGAAATATTAATGTTTCCCTTAATATTTTCAAATAGACCATTTAGGTTATTTAAAACGGTTTTTACAAGGTTATCTTCCTTTATTATATGGCTAGTACATTGTTTTCCTGCCTTTTTCCCGGAACATCTATACGTTTTCCCATTAGGGCTTTTATGTCCGGACATTGAGTGGCCGCAGCGCCCGCATTTTAGAATGGAGGAAAAATAATAATTACTCGTTTCGCGTTTTCCACCGGAACCTCTTCTTTTGTCCAGTGCATCTTGTAATGCCCAAAAATCATCTCTTGGTATTATTCTTTCATGAACGCCTTCGTAAAGAGTTTGTTCCCTGGGAGGCTTCTTATATTGTTTAGGGTTTTCGTTGAAAGTAAGGTATCCTGCATAAATAGGGTTATTAGCTATATCTCTAACTGTATCAACGTGCCAATCGCTACCTTTTCTTGTGCCATATCCACGGGCACTAAGAGTTTTTGCTATAGTATAAAATCCTGAACTTTTACTAAGCTCAAAAATAGTTTTAACGATTGATTCTTCATCTTTATTAATAACCAGTTCTTTATTAATCACCTTATAGCCATAGGGAGTTATTCCGCCTTTCCACTTACCCAATTTCGTCTTTTTTTCCATACCTAATCTAACTCGTTCAGCAAGATTCTCTCTTTCCCATTGAGCTATAGCGGCGACAAGCGTGATGAATAACCTTCCCATAGCATTAGTTGTATCGTAAACCTCAGTTGCACTTTTGAACATGCAATTGTTTTCATCTAATATTTTAAGTATTTCATAAAGGTCCAGTACAGATCTAGTTAGACGATCTAATCTGTAAACCAGTAAGACATCTATACCGCCTTTTTTTATTTGATCCATCATGAAGGTGAATTTAGGGCGATTTAAATCCTTAGCAGAATATCCTTCATCAACTAGGATATCAATAATCCCCCAACCTTGCGAAATACAATAAGCTTCTAGTTTTTCTATTTGGGAAGCAATTGAATAACCGTGCTTTGCTTGTTCATCGGTTGACACTCGGACGTAGATAATACATTTCATAAGAATATATCCTCCAATTGGGAATCTACGCTAAACCTCTTTTAATTATATTCAAAGGATTTAAATGAATAATAATCTCTTCATGAAAAATATAATCGCCATATTTTTCAATATATCTGTCTAAAGCTTCTTGTAAAAATTCCTCAGTCACATTTAAGTAGTCAGCTACTTCAAATCGATTAGTACAACCATAGTGATATGCTTCAATAAAGCATGAAAGTGGAAGCAATTTATTATGTGCCCAACTTCTCGCAATTTTTTCTTGTTTAACATTAGCAACTTTCCCTTGATCTAAAATATTGCCTACAGTTTTGAAGTGATGGCCTAATTCTTCAGCGAGAATACATCCTTTTTCAATAGTTGACAATCGTTTTTCAATAATGATATTCCCATTCATGTACAATCCTTTAAATCCGAATTCCAGAATCTTTTCTTTAATGGTTACATCACGATAATCCTCAAGTAAATTATTATAGTGCATCGGCTGCACCTCTCTCTCTATCTATAGCTGTTATTTATCATCCTGGAATATAAAGTCTATGTATTTTAAGATATCTTTCATTTTCTCTTCAGTTATTTCTTTTTCGTCAAGGTGAGCTGCAATAGTCTCAATAGCTTTGCTTTTCTTTTTGATATCTCTAGAAGACCCGTCTTCTAATCCCATAATGTAATCAGGCGAAGCATCAAAGAAATCAGCAAAAATACGAACTACATCCATTTTTGGTTCAGCTAAATTATTTTCGTACCTAGAAATCATACTTTTACTTATTTTTGTTTCATATTTGTCATTAATTTGTCTTGCTAACTGATCAATACTTAAATTTTTTGAGGTACGTAAGTTTTTTAGAATAGACCCAAAAGAATACATAAGCTTTTTTCTCCCTTACCATATTATTCATATCTAATATACTATATCATTCGTTCCTTCAATGCAATATAATCTACTGAATTCGTTCCTGAAAAGGAATATAATTTATTGACATCTAAATTTTAATGACCTATACTAAAAATGTTCCTAAAAAGGAACGGTGTGAAGCGAGGTGAAATAATGGCTAACATCAACGAAAGTATTTCTCGTCGCCATCAGCCTTACAGAAAAATTAAGGCTTACTTAGTGGAAAATAACATTTCACAAAAAGATTTGGGCGCAATACTTCAGAAAAGCCAAAGTGCTATAAATCAAAAGCTTAACGGAACCGGAGGTGACTTCTCTTTACAAGAAGCAAGGTTAATGTCCGAAAAATTAGGTATTCCGAGTGCTTATTTTTTTTGAGGTCATTGTTCCTTTATAGGAACAAACGAAAAATTAAAAAGCAGATTTGTCCCACTGTTTTCACAGCATATGCTGTAGAGAGGTGAAATTATATGACGCTAGATAATTTCAAAATAACTAAAGAACAGGTCCTTACATTAAAGCCGATTATTGAAAGTATCCTTTCTAGAAAATATGGGAAGGAGATAAAATTCTCTGATTTAACTATTGGAAAAGTCACGATAGACAATAAAAGGGAGGTTTTTTAATGGGCATAGTCATGGTTTACGGTTTCGTTGAGGCACTGCTGTTTTTAGGTGGATGCATGTGCGGCAGCTCATTGACCGCAGGGAGATTGAAGGGAGGTGAGAAAGATGAAAATCAGATCCAAGGAATGGTTAGCAATGACTGAGTTAGACCGTTACATAGAAATTTATCGGGCTTATGTAAGAAGCCAAAAATAAGAGGAGGTGAAAGCTGTGGAAAGAACAATCAAGTCATTAGAAGTAATTGCTGAAGCAACCAAGCCATTTATTTATACATTCGAAGTCGGCAAAGAATTCGGCGGACAAGCTGTGGATGACATTATCGAGCATGATGGAGTATTTAAATTGTTTAACCGCAAGGACGAGCTTATCACAGAAATACAATTGCCTGTAGTCGGTGTGAAGTACGAATATCCAGTTAGTGAGGTGCTGTAAATGCAAGTAATCTTTAAAACATTAATCCTTAACAATTTTAAATCCCACCGTGATATCACTGTTAACTTTGGCGAGAGAACAGATATCACGGGGGACAATGCAGAGGGGAAGTCCACAATTTGTGAAGCTCCCACATATGTATTGTACGGCACAGATGCTCTAGGTAGCAAATTAGATCCTACACCGATTACTTACGAAGCAGAAGAGATAAAGGTTTCACTTTTGTTAGAAGTTGATGGAAAAGAATTAATGCTAGGGCGCAGCCTTAAGAAAAACAAGACTATCTATTATGTGAATGAAGTTCCTTCAAAGGCTGGGGAGTTCAATGAAGTAGTTGAAAAACTATTTGATAAGGATCTGTTTCTTTCTTTGTTCAATCCGAGTTACTTTCCATCTATGCATTGGGAAAAACAACGTTCCATGCTTTTGCAGTATGTCACTTCTCCAATAAATAAAGATGTTATAAAGCATATGCCGGACGAGCAAAACAAATGCCTAGCTGCCTTATTTAAAAAACATAATTTAGAAGATATTAAAAAAATACATGCAGAAAACAAAAATACATTAGAGAAGAAATATATCGCAGCTCAAAGTAGGACAAAGACTTTGCAGGAGCGGCTTGAACAAATAAATATTTCTAATGTCCCACTAGAGTCTTTAAAAGCAGAACTGGCTCAAATCGACAAGCAAGTTAGGGAGAAAGAAAGTTTGCTAGATAAAGCCTGGGAAAAGAACCAGGCCTATAATTCTCTTCAAGCAAAAATTCGAAACATACAAGATCAGGTCGAAATGTCAAAAGAACATTGGCCGTTACTTAAAAACGAAGAAATTGAAGATAGTTGCAGAACCTGTAAACGGCCATTAGATGAAGAATCCGTAACTACTGTAAAGAAAGATAAAGAAATCCGTATTGAAAATTATAAGGCTAATCATGAAAAGCTACTGAAAGAACGTGCTGGCCTTAAGGCCCAACTTGAAGAAATGGAATTCATTGACGTTACAGAATTACGAAATGAAATTCGTGAACTTGATCCTCAGGGGACACCATTACGAGAAGCGATAAGAATCCATGGTGAATTTGGGCGGCTGCAGGAACAAGTAAAACAGGCACAGACTGATGAAAACGAAACACTTCATTCCCTGAATGAGTCGATTTTCATTCTGGATTGTGTAAAGGCATTCAAGGCCAAGGAGGCCGAACTTCAAGGTGAAAAGGTACAAGCACTTTTCGAAACATTATCCGTCCGTCTCTTTGAAGAACAAAGAAATGGTGAGTTAAAGAACACATTTGAAATTGAGCTTGATAAGAAGCCATATCGCAAGCTTTCAACGGCAGAAGGTATAAGGGCAGGGTTGGAGCTTAGGGATGTTCTTTCCCAGCAAAGTGACCTAATAACACCTGTTTTTGTGGATAACGCTGAATCAATTACAAGCTTTAAGCAGCCTGTTGGCCAGTTGATTGTTTCAAGGGTAGTTGCAGGTCAGAAGTTAAAAATTGAAGGGGTGGATGCTGAATGAAATCAGGTAAAAGACCCACTTTAAACCAACGAAAATCCATGGAATGGGCAGGGGTCAAAGACACTAATCAATGGTTAATCGTAAAGAACCTCCCTGGAGAATTGCACATTGTCCACCGTCTTACAGGTCAAATCAGGGAGTTGCCAAATGGCTGACTTAGAACATCCAATTGTTACCGAAGTCAATAAAACCGGCTATGCAAATCTTGTTGCGCAGCCGGAACACTTCGGCACTGATTATTTTGGAAATGAAGTCCTTATTGGTGACTCAGTTGTCCTTGATCCTAGCAACGGTGAGATGGTTCTGGAAGATAGTTTGGAAGATTATCTAATTGAGGTTAAAGGATTTCAATTTAAAACTGCAGATTAATAGGAGGAACTAAAAACATGGCAAACAATAATTCAATCGTTCAATATACACCGGAAATTAACGAAGCATTCAAACCGGAAGTGCTGCAGGTCATTCGTAATTCAATTGCTCCAACAGCCAATGATCAAGAATTTCTTTTATTCGCTCATAAGGCTGCAAGTTATGGCCTTGATCCATTCAAAAATGAAATCTTTTTCATCAAGTACGGCAATACAGCCCGCATCCAATTTGCTGCCGAAGCGTACCTTTCAAAAGCCAGGGAGCAAGAAGGGTTCCAGCCACCCGATACTCAAATGGTTTGCGAAAATGATGAATTCAAAGTTGCTAAGAATTCCGAAACCAAAGAACTTGAAGTGGTTACTCATGAAATCGGATTTCCTCGCGGGGAAATTATTGGGGCCTACTCAATATCTTACCGTGAAGGGCAACGTCCGGTAACGGTCATTATGGATCGTGCTGAAATTGAGCATATGTTTAAAGGCCAAAATAAAGATAACTGGCAGAAGTGGACAGCTGACATGTTCGGAAAACATGTGCAGCAGCGGGCGTTAAAAAAGCAGTACGGCTTAGAGTTTGGAGACGAGGATATTCCTCAGCCTGCAGGAGATGCGGTCCCTGAATACAAGCCAAAAGAGCGTAAAGACATCACTCCAAACCAGGAAGTTATCGATAATCCCAAAAAACCAAGTAAGCCAAAGAACGAAGATATGGATGCCATCGATGAAGCTAAAACAGAAATGGTAAAGAAGTTTGAAAGGCTCGGTATTCCTAAAGGTAAAGCTCGAACTGAGTACATTGAAAAGAACGCTCGGGACATTAAGGGAGAGCCCACCTTGCCGCAACTTCTCGGATTACTTGAATTAATGGACATGCACATCGATATGCAGGATGCACAGCATGCTGATGCTGACGAATTGGAATGAGGTGCATGGGTAATGAAACCAGATAAATTAGATCAGTTCATGTACGCATTAATGAAAGAGGCTAGAAGGGATTCACTAATGGAACTTCTAGAATCATGGGAAATTAGTGAATCTGAATATGAAGAAATTGAAGAGTGGTTTTGGAAAGAACATAAGGTGAATTTATGAAGGTTGAAATTTTAGCCAGTGGATCAGGCGGCAATGTGATTGCCATCCGGTCCTCTGGAAATACCATCTTAGTAGATGTAGGAATCGCTAAAACAAAGATTGAAAAAAGGCTGCTGGAGGTCGGGATTCGTCCCGACTCCATAGATGCCATTTTAATAACACATGCACATTCAGACCATGTTAAAGGTCTTTCACTGGCAAATAAATATCATATTCCTGTTTTTGCTTCGAAAGGTGAATGGGAAAGCATCAAGGGTGTGGATTCTGGTCTTAAACGAATCATGCCCGGCAATCAAATAATAAGTGATTTTGATGTAACAGCATTCAAAGTTCATCACGATGCTTATGAACCAATAGGATATTCCATTGTGGATAAAGTTGGAGATAAAGTATCAGTTTGCTTGGACACCGGCAAGGTAGATTCAGAAATGATTGAGACTATGAAATATAGCAATTTTTTGATCATAGAGTCTAATCATGAGCCGGCCATGCTTGAACATTCTAATTATCCGAATGCAACAAAGGCGCGTATTCTTTCCGACATTGGACATTTAAGCAATACACAAACTGCCGAGGCCCTAACAAAACTTGTGAAGGGCGTTGGAGAAAAAATTTATCTTACGCACTTATCCAGCAGCAACAACATGACGGAGCTGGCAAAATTAACGACGATTCGAGCACTGAATAGGAAGGGTTTTAAGCCAGGAAAAGACTATGAAATAGAGGTGTTTTGACGCTGAGACAATAAAGAACGGATGAATGCTAAATGGCAAATCCACAAACGGAAAATGGATACACAAGAATTGCTAATGAATTACTCGAACAGATCATGAAACACAGGTTAAACGGCACCCAGTTTCGAATTATATTAGCCGTTTGGAGAAGAACTTATGGATTTCATCATACTACTGCGGAATTACCTATTAGTAAAATCGCTGAAATGATTGGAGCTAATAAGGGCCAAGCTCAAAAAGGATTAGATCAATTAATTGAAAAGAAAATCATAACTGTTTCTGATTTCAATTCTAAGGGAGGAAGAAAATTGGGCGTAAATAAAAATTATGAGGAATGGGAATCGGGTGAGGCTCAAGCAAAAGTTGATCCTAAGCCATTAAAGCCGAAGAAAGTGGCCAAGAAGAGAGTATATGAAGAAGATAACACCTATTATAAAATAGCTGTTTATTTTCATAACCATGTCAAAATTGTCGCTAAAGAGGCCGGTATTGAGCATTTGATTGCCAGAGCAAATTTACAAACATGGGCCGATGATTTTAGGAAGCTGGTGGAACTGGAAGAAATAGAAAAGCACCATGCGAAAGAAGTTATGGATTGGGTTGTAACAGATGAGTTTTGGAGAACGAATATTTTATCTGCTTCAACATTTAGAAAGCAATTTGCCAAACTTGCGGTAAAAATGGCAAGCCAAAAGAAACCTTCTCAGCCTATAAAACAAGCCGACTCTCGAGACAAAGATATTGAGTTCCAACAGTGGGTTGCCGGGGGTGGGGATCCAAATGATTTCAACTGGAACTGAAATGGCTGCTGAGCAATCAGTTTTAGGAGCAGTCTTCCTGGATCCGGATGTTCTTGATGAAATTACATTTTTGGAAGAACGGGATTTTCTTATTCCTAAGCATAAAGAGATTTATAAAGTAATGAGATTCCTAGAAAAACGTGGGAAACCCGTGGATATCATTACGGTGACCGATGCTTACGTTAAATTCGGGAATATCGAAAAAATCGGTGGTGTTCCTTATCTATCTGATTTAGCTGCATCCTGTCCCACCACTGCAAATGTGAAATTCCATGCTGAAATGATTCGTTCTAAAGCAATGGAACGCAGGATTAAAAATACAGCTCAAATCATCGAAGGAATGTCCAGGAGTGATTATGAAACGGACGAAGAATTCTTTTCCTATGTGGAGCAGCTGGTAACCGAATTAAGACCAGTTGATAATGCTAAGATGCTTAGTTTTTCAGAGTCGCGAGAGGAATACTACAAGCATTTAAAAACGCCGGCCGAGTTCATCAAGACGGGATTCTCTGAATATGACAAGTGGGCCCAAGGAATATGGAGGGGCTGGCTTTTCATTAGTGCTGGAAGACCTTCAGTTGGGAAAACGGCTTTAGCTTTGCAAAGGATAAATGGTGTTGCTAAGCAAAAGGAAGGTGTCGTGCTTGTATGGAGTCAAGAAATGAAAAGAGATTCTTTAAAAGACCGGATGATTTCAGCTGAAACAGGTATACCATTCCAAAGAATTAAAATGAAAGACTTGAATCAAAAGGAGCAAAAGCTTGTTGATATGGCGTATGACAATTTCGAATACCTTCCCATCTTTATGCAGGACAGCTCAGGTGTCACAATCGATGAAATCAAGGCTACTGCCAAGCAGTTTAAGAGGAAGCACGGAAAGATAGCCATGATCGTGGTGGACTATTTACAAATCATGAGTATCCCTCAGACCAATGGTGATACCAGGGCACTGGCAATTGGACGAGTCACAGGTCAAGCGAAACAAATAGCCATGGAGCAGAACTGTTGCTTTATGATGTTGTCACAAATGACCAGGGAGTCTGATAAGGGTGGAATTGCTAGAAGACCGGTTTTAGCTGATTTGAAGGAATCAAGTTTCATTGAACAGGATGCCGATGTAGTTGAATTCCTTTGGAGTGAAGGCGAAAGGACTTCCCAAGGAAAGATCATCAATCAGACTTTTGCAAAAGGTCGGGATATTGGCGTTAACGAATTCAAATTACTTTTCCTTAACTGGAAGCAAAAATTCACGGAGTTGCCAAGAGAGGTAAAGCAGGCATGAACTTGACGCTTGCTACCATCCAGCAACTCTATCAAATTGCCATTGATAAGAATAATAGATTAAGGGATCGTTACGCAGCTGCACGGCTGCTGCAAGAGAGGAGAAAAAAGAATGCGCTTTGTAGGAATAGATCCATCAACTAAAACTGGTTTTGTAGCAATGGACCAGGGAGGTATTGTCCTGAGAGGTAAGGAGCTCAAAGGCTTAGGATCCCAGGACCCTAAGAGGATGTCTACACTTATTGATGAAGTGATGGATCATATCCGGAAAGATGACTTCATTTGCATCGAGGGATTTCCTTATGATACTCAGAGAGCCATGTTCGCAGGCGGCCTGCATTGGGGTATTCGTAACGCACTATACAAACGAGGATTTACATACTACGAAGCTGCACCTAATTCGGTAAAGAAGTACGTGAACGTTACTGGCTGGGTAGGAGAAGTTGGCCATAAAAAACGCCATACTGGACCGGAGAAAAAGAAGGTAGTCATGAAGGCGGCGGAAGAACACTTTGGTTTTAGCCATTCAAGCGACAACGTGGTTGATGCTTATATTCTTGCTGAAATTGCAAAAGATCTTTGGACGGTTAAGAGTGGTTTCAATGCAGGATATCTTTCAAGCTATCAAGCTGAGGTAATAGATTCTATCTTAAATCCAGTGGAAAAGCCTAAGAAGAAAAGGAAGGTTGCCAAAGTATGAAACCAAAACGGAAACGTCGATTGAAAAAGTCTTTAGCCAAAAGACGGAAGGATCGTTTGAATCGCGCTTGGAGAAACATTTTTGTTAAGTCAGGTTATTTAAAAAGTAACGAAGGGGCTGATATTCATGGCTAAGGTTCAGCCGGTTGTTATTCGCCGCCAACAAAAACATGAAGCAGAACAGGCTATCGAGGATTTATTAGTGAGGGGATTTGAGATTGTTTCCTCTCTTAAACAGGAAAATCAACAATCTGAAGTTCTTAATATTTATTCTTTTGAACAAAAGCGATTCCAGGTAGAAGACTATTCTTCTCCTTGGATCGCTAAGATGATGAGAGTCGTACAGTAGACACAAACAGTGCCGACTGAAAATTTGTCATATCTACTTATTCAGCATTTTTCTTTTCATAAAAAATCATTGCTATATGGATAATTAAACTTATTGAAAGGGCAATAACAATACTAATATCTAGTGTTCCTGCGTCTTCGGGTTTATTAAAGAATCCGTTAATTGTAGTGAATATTAGAAGAACTAAATAAATATAGATTACATTTTTCGGGAAAAATTTAATTGGGAATACCCCCTTTAAGAGTTGATGTTATCAATTTCCTGTCAGTAACTATTGTATCTAAAAAGACTATTGTATCTAAAAAGAGAGTACCTTGATAGAGGCCTAATGTATTTTTAAGAAAAGTACAGCATAGTTCGAATATACAGGGAGGTACACAAAATGGCTTATTCCCGTGAAGAACAAGAAACTTCTTTGGTTTTTGACAATAGCACAGGCGAGTGGACCGTTTACTCTACGGTTCCAAAACACATTAGAAAACTCAGTAAATTAACAGAGTTATTCGTCCTAGAATCCGAGGATGATAGACCGATAGCTGTTAGGGGAACTTTGACCGAAAAACAGGTTAGCATGAAAAACATACCTAAGAAGCGCGAAATGACCGAAGAACAAAGACAACAAGCAGCTGAAAGATTGTCTAAGGCTAGAAACGCTTTATAAATAAAGGAATACTTTATCTGTTTCTTCATTTGAATACAAACAGCTTACTCATAAATTAATATCATAAAAACCATTACAAAAGGAGCGAATTTTATGCAGGTAACCGTTAAAGCACATTTTAATAAACAAACGAAGGATAGTAAAAAGGAACTTGTTCAGTTCTATGTAAAAGGTGAGGATGAAAAGAAACAAGAATTAAATCAGCTAACACGTGAAGTGGTCGAACTGGAAATTGAAGGCGTGGAGCAAAAACTAAGATGTGAATTTAATAAATCGACTAAAGACAGTAAAAAAACCGTGCTTGAGTTCATTGTAAAAGGCGATGCTTCTGCTGAAAACACTTTTAACTTTTATAAAAAGGCCGGATCTGATGTTACATTGTGTATTGTTGAATCTCAAATGAGCATGGATGATTTTAATGAGGAAACGCATGATGGTATTGAATATGAAATAGGAAAAGACGGGACCGCGAGCGTTTCTCCGAATCAGATGACATTGGACGATGTGGCCCAGGAAGAAGATAGCGAAGGTCAGGGCCAGGGTGAACCTGACAAAAAAGATGAAGATAACGATGATCCTTTTGCTCAATCTGATTTTACGGGTGAAGACGACGATTTATTAGACTAATGGAACTCGAGCAACTGACTGAAAATAAAAAAATGACCAGGATTTCTCCCGGCCATGGTGATTGTATTGGTGTACATATTATACCATGGAGGGGAGAACGAATGGGACAATTATCTTTCTTTCCGGATGTTGATGAAAAAGAGGTTCGTCGGGTTGTTGCCCGGCAACTGAAACAATACAAAGCACTTAAAGTCGCTGTTACAAATAAATCTGAACAGATAGACGAAGGTAAAGAAAATATATTTCCGATTCTAAATAGCGAGCAAAGCGATAAAACAATAATCGTGAGACAAATAGATCGAGCGTTAGAAAATGCCCTTGATGAGGTCGAACGAGAAATTATTAAAAGAAAATACCTGTCTCAATCAAGAATGAAGGACATCACGGTATATTTAGATATGGGGTTAACAAAGGATCAGTATTATAATCAAAAAAGAGAAGCTATCAGACTTATTGCAACAGCACTTGGAATTATCTGAGTGCTGTTTTTAATGTTGAATGCTAATGTTATAATTTAATAAAAAAGTATAACGGATTTTGGAGGATATATATGACTATTACAGATAAACATAGGGCTTATGGCGAAGCAATGAACTTTGAGTCAGTTTATGATTACAGTGAACAATATAAGGTGAATGATAATCCAACGGTTTGGAAATACATGAGCATGGAAAAATTCAAATCTTTATTGGACGAGAAAGCACTTTACTTTTCCAAACCAAGTGGATTTGTCGACCCGCTTGAAGGGAGCTATTCACACTGGGATATAAAGCAAAGGGATACTGGGGGAAATACTAGAGATTATATGAAAAGGATTCAAGAGTTTTCAGCTATTTCTTGTTGGCATATTAACGACCATGAGTCTGCTGCAATGTGGGATTTATATTTGGGTGGAGGTGATGGAATAGCTATAAAAACGACTTATAAAGATCTATACAATTCAATCCATGATCCATACATAATCTTTAGTGGGAAATTGCAATATATAGATTTTTATAAGGACATGACGAGTGAAAATGTCTTTGACACGCTTTTTTATAAACGCAAATCATTTTCTTTTGAGAATGAACTTAGATTGATGATTATCGCGAGCAGAATTGATCATAAAAATCTTACAAAGCAATTTGAAAACGAAGGTATACCAATGCAAGATTGGGATGGGCTTATTGATGATCTTGAAGAAAAGTCTTATGAATTTTCACATCCCAATGGAAATTTAGTATCATGTGATCTAAATAATTTAATTCACTCCATATATGTATCACCAAAGTCACCACCTGAAGTTGTTGATAAAGTTAAGTCAATGGTCAAAGAAATTGGAATGTCTAGCGAAATAATAGTTAAGTCAAATTTATATGAAGATTATATATATTAATTTTCAAAAAGGGCTGTGATCACTTGCGTGGTCATTGCTTTTTTTTTTTGCAACAAAATCACGATAAAACGCTGGATAAAACAACTGACTTTTTATTTTCCTATGAAAGGTAAGATTTTCTTATCGGGTTTTACCTGGTGGGAGACGCATCTTTCCCTTATCAAGCGCGCCTATGCGATGAAATAATTCTTATGGGCCGATGGTGTACTCGATGAAAGTTATGGGTGTTGATGAATGTTTACCAATGGGAGGAGCATTCTGAGCCTGAACGCGCTAGTCTTTGCGACACTTGAATCGGGGAACCTTTGTTAAAGTATTTTGCATTGCGTACTTTGCTTTGTGCAATCTGCTTTACTTAGTTTATCCTCCCAAAGTAAAGCGTGTATTGCAATTATATAGACCTGTTTTTAGAAGCATTTAATTTGAAAAAGCTATTAGCATAATGAGGTGATTTAGAAAAGATAAAAAGAAGGCCTAAGCTGGCCTTCTAAAAATTATTGCGGTTGTTTTATTCATCCATAGTTAAATTACGATAGATTTTTTTGAATAAATTTATGTTATGGCTTTTGATTGTGACTATTTCTTCTTCCGGATAAATATTACCATTCAGATCCATTGCTTTTTCAAGACCTTTGAATAGCCCATCCTTTTCTACTTTTAGTGTCAAACTATCATTTACTTTAATAATTGGGTAACTCGAAGTATCAACGTTGTATGACTTTGTATCAGTATCAACAACTGCGGATGAACCATCCAATGAGGTTACTTCACCCGTAACGTTTGTTGTAAAAGTTTCTGCAAACATTGGGCTAAAGATTAACCAAAAGGTTATAACCCCAGCAACAACAAAAAATAGACTTATTAATCCGGGAATTATGCTTGACTTAAAAAGCCAGAATGAAATTAATAAAATTGCAAACAAAACAATAATATTTAGCAAATTAACACCTCCTTTTAAACAATTATCGGAATAACTATCTTCTTTTAAAGTTATACAAACGAACGTTCCGTACTCCAATTGCAGTACGGAGGGTAGAGTATTCCAGTTGCAGTACGCCAGAGTACTCCAGTTGCAGTACGCTAGAGTACTCCAGTTGCAGTACGCTAGAGTACTCCAGTTGCAGTACGCTGATTTTTTTTCCTTCATTAGAGCGCAAATCCTAAAGAAAAGATTTAAAGAAATATATTAAAGAAACCTAGCAAATGATATTTACTAAGGGTATAAATGATTATAAGAAAAGGAAGGAGGGATACATGGTGAAAGATTCAGGAATATCAGAGGGTTTAAAGCCGGGGAATTTAGGTGCAATAATTTTAGATCCAGGTGATTTGGGTGGAAGTCCATTAAGTTTGGACCCAGGCAACGTTGGAGCATAATAGAACAATTAGAAAGTACTCATTCAATTTGGGTGCTTTTTTTGTTGGGAAAATATATTTAAAAACAGTGGATAATAACAAGATATCTATTTACACGTATCTGAATACGTGTTATAATAAGTATATAGAAAGGAGGTAACAATGAAATCATACTCTTCAAGAGAATTAATCAAGATGATAGAGGATGATGGATGGTACATAGTAAATGTTGTGGGAAGCCATCATCAATACAAACATCCTACTAAAGAAGGAAAAGTCACGATACCACATCCGAAGAAAGACTTTCCTAAAAAAACACAAAAGAATATTCTTAAGCAATCGGGGTTATTATAACCCCTGATTGCAAGGAGGTTAACATATATGAGTTTTGAGAATAAATATTTATTCCCAGCTGTATTTGATTATGCAGATGATGGAATCAGTGTAGAGTTTCCTGATTTACCAGGTTGCTTAACGTGCGGGGATAATGATGCAGAAGCCTTGGAGATGGCCAAGGAAGCAATGGGACTTCACTTGTATGGAATGGAGAAGGACGGGGATAGTATTCCTGAAGCTTCAGCTATACAAGAAATTAAGGTATCCAAGAATCAAGTCATTGTTTTGATTGAAGTATGGATGCCACTTGTTAGGGATCAAATAGAAAATCAAGCAGTAAAGAAGACTCTTACCGTTCCTAAGTGGTTGGATGATTTAGCGAAGGAAAAGAACGTGAACTTCTCCAGAGTTCTTCAAGATGCACTTAAAAGCTTACTTGGCACAGGTGACAAATACTAAAAATAATGAACCATCTCTTTTGAGGTGGTTTTTTATTATGGGGAAAGAAGGTGGATTATAAAAGGATATGGCTGAGTACAAGACCGATGCACAGAAGAAGAAGTTTTATCGCACCAGTGATTGGAACGAGCTAAGGCTTGAAGCTTTAGAGAGGGACAACTACGAGTGCCAACAGTGTAAGCGTGAAGGTCGAGTGCATGTGGACTCAAAGAAGGTTGAAGGAGAACGCAAGACCATTGAACTGAACGTCCATCATAAGTATGAGATTGAAGACTATCCGCAGCTGGCGTTGGTATTGGATAACCTTACTACATTATGTCTAAACTGCCATAACAAGATGCATGACCGTGTGTTTGGTGCGACAAAGCCGAAGAAGTGGGATGATGAAAGGTGGTAAGGGAATGGATAGTGATGGAGATCATATTAGTTGTACCACATGTACCGAACCGATTCTTAAATCTGATAACTATTGTTCTCATTGTGGTAGACAATCAAGTGTTAACTTGAAAGAAAAGATTAAATAACACCCCCCGGTCAAAAACTTTTGCGTTTTTTTTGCAACCCGGGGACCGGGGAGGGGGCCCTGCTGTCCAAAAAAATCGAAAAAATCGCCTGCTATATTAGGGGGGTAAAAAAAGAGAGGGGGGTTGTTGTGAGCGGAACGGTAAAAATATCGAATATGGAAAAACAGTTGATGATGAGAATTAATTGTGACGATTTAATTGAAGTTGATAAAGTTAAGCGTTATATAGCCATTGTTAAGCAAATTAGGAAACTTCAAGTTGTAATCAATAAAGACGGCGTCATGATGACGACCATTAATGCAAGTCAAGAATTCATTAAAACAAATCCTGCATTAAACGAGTTAAATAAGCTCACAAAAACCCTAATTGCTCTTGAAAAATCGATTAAATTTGAAATGATGGATGTCCCAGTTATAACAGAGGATGAAGAGAAGGATAATGACGAACCCAATGTCAGTGATCTATATTGATTAAACAAAAGTATGTCGATGCTTATATTGTGGCATGGCGTGAAGGTCGCGCTATTTTTAATCAAGAACGTATTGAATTAATAAATCAGTTGGAAACCGAAGTGCTTAATCGAGACGATATATATTTCGATGAAAGGCAAATTGATCAATGCATTAATTACATTGAAAAATGGTACTTTAAATTAGAACTTTTTCAAAAGTTTATTATTGCATTCATATTCCTTAAATATAAAGAACGCGACAAACTATTTTATAAAGACATTGTGATTGTTATTGCTCGTGGAAATGGAAAGAATGGTCTGATTTCTGGGCTTGCTGATTACTTCATCAGTCCCGGTCATGGAATAGAAGGATATAACGTAGATGTTGTGGCCAACAGTGAAGATCAAGCCGAAACGTCTGTAAAAGAAATATATAACATGAAAGAGAAGAACAAGAACTTCATGAAGAACTTCTTTTCCTGGACCAAGACAAAGATTACCGGTAAAGCTGCTCTTGCTGAATTCAAGTTCCGGACATCCAATGCTGACACAAAAGATGGTGGCCGCCCTGGGTGTTTGATTTTTGATGAGTGGCATATTTACGAAGATACAAAACTCATAAACACGCTAAGCTCAGGATTAGGGAAAGTAAAACATAGAAGAAGAATTTATATTTCCACCAACGGTCATGTCCGTGGTGGTTTTTTCGATAGATTCATTGAGCAATGTGTTGAAATATTAAAAGGCGGCAGCATGCGTAAGAACCGTTTTGTTTTCATTTGCAAAATGGATAGTAAGGATGAAGTCGAAAATCCGGAGTTGTGGGAAAAGGCTAATCCTATGTTTAGTCAGCCAAGAAGCCCGTATGCTGAAGAACTGTTTGACACCATTATGGATGAATATTTAGATCTGGAAGATGACCCCTCTGGGCGCCCTGAGTTTATGGCAAAAAGGATGAATCTCCCACAACAAGATAATACGGTTAAGGTTGCTTCTTGGGAAGATATTGAAGCAACTAATAGACCTATTCCATACGAAAGATTGCAAAATAAAATGTGTATAGGTGCAATTGATTTTTCTTTTATTAAAGATTTTACAGCATGCGGTGTTTTATTTAAGGATGGCGATAATTATATTTGGGAAAGTCATCAATTTGCAAGGCGTGAATTTATCAAAGAAGCAAATTTAAAACCTCCAATATTTGAGTGGGAGGAACAGGGGTTAATTACGTTATTGGATGAGCCCGTTATTAATATCAGTTATATGGTCAATTACTTTTGTGAAATGAGAGAGAAATATGGGCTGAATACCATTGTTGGGGATACCTTCCGTCTGGATATTGTAAAACAAGCACTAGAACAAGCGGGATTTAAAGTTTTATATATACAAAATCCTCATGCCATCTATGCAAAACTTGCTCCTAGAATTGAAATGCTCTTTGCCCAAAAGCGTATTATTTTTGGTGACAATCCATTGATGAGGTGGAACACAAATAACATTGTTGTAAAAATTAAAAATGATGGTAATAAAGATTTTGTCAAAAAAGATGAAGTGAAGAGAAAGACTGATGGATTTTCAGCTTTTGTATATGCTCTTTGGCAAGCTGATGAACTCGAAGAAATAGATATAGATGGGGCGTTAGATATTTTAGAAAGTTTGAATTTCTAACTTGACCTATAGAGAGGGGGTGAGAATAATCGGATTCTTAGCTGATATTTTTAATCGTAACAGTGAAATCGGATCTTCATTTGATTTTGAATGGATCACGGAAGCATCGAAACGAGTTTATTTAAAGTCCATAGCATTAGAGACTTGTATTAACTTCATCGGACGGACCATTTCTCAGTCAGATTTTCGTATGATGGAAAATAATAAACGGATCCGAGATGATTGGGATTACTTGCTTAATGTAAGACCTAACACCGATCAATCAGCTGCAGATTTCTGGCAGCGATTTATTTATGAGTTGATTCATGAAAATGAGGTTCTTGTAATTTTGTCTGATACAAATGATTTATTAATAGCTGACAGTTTTATCAGAAACGAACTTGCTTTGTATCCTGATACGTTTGAATCGGTGGTGGTTAAAAACTATCAATTTAAACGTTCCTTCAAAATGGATGAAGTGATTTATTTAAATTACAACAATGAGCGTTTGACCAAGTTCTTAGATGGTTTGTTTACTGATTACGGGGAATTATTCGGCCGAATGATGGAGGCCGCCATGCGCGGTTACCAAATCAGAGGGACTGTAGAGGTTGAGACAGTTCAATCATTGGAAGATAAGAAACAAAATAAGCTGCAGGGATACATTGATCGGGTATTTAGTTCAATAAAGAACAATGCAGTGGCCATTATTCCTTTGTTGAAAGGATTTAAGTACAACGAAATTGCAGATGGTGAGGTTGCAGGTCCCTCCATTGACGATTTATCGAAGTTAAAGAAATCTATAACGAATGATGTTGCTGAAATACTTGGTATCCCTACGGCACTTGTTCATGGAGAGATGGCTGATTTAGAAAAGTCGATGAAAGCCTATATAAAGTTTTGCGTTGGCCCATTATTAAAGAAAATTCAAGATGAGTTGAACGCCAAATTAATTACCAAAAAGGATTATCAGGAGGGTAAAAAATTCGATATTAAAGGCATTCAAGAAAAAGCAGTCATTGAGAACGCTGAAGCCGTCGACAAGCTGGTTGCATCAGGCGCGTTCACACGGAATCAAGTACGTGTTCTTTTTGGTGAAGAGCGTTCTGACAATCCGGAATTAGATGAATTTGTTATTACTAAAAACTATCAGGCTGCAGGTACTGTTGAAGGAGGTGAGACTAAGTGACGAAAAAAATTCAAGCAATCCCTTATAAGTTTTTGAATCAAACCAATGGAGAAGAGCATGAAATGATTATTTCAGGTGCCATTGGCAAAAGTGGTTGGTTTTATACGGCTACTAGTGCACAAGATGTTCGTAATGCATTGGCTGAAATTACGGCACCCACAGTGCGAATCAAATTAAATAGCGGTGGTGGCGATGCTGATCAAGGGGTGGAAATCTACAATTACTTAAAAGATCTGGATAAGCATATCGTTGTGGAGGTGACATCGTTGGCCGCATCGGCTGCATCGATAATTGCGATGGGGGCGGATGAGGTGATTATGCGAACTGGATCAAGAATGATGATTCATGAAGCAGCAACCTTTGCATATGGGACTAAGCAAGACATCAAGAAGACTCTTAATGCCCTTGAGACATATGATGAATCGATCATATCCATCTATCAACAAAAGACAGGTAATAGCCGTGAGGAAATAGCTAAATTAATTGAGGCTGAAACCTGGATGACGGCCGAGCAGGCTGTTAAGGATGGCTTTGCTGACAAAGTGGAATATGAACCGAGAGAAAATTCAAAAGAAGGCATCACGGACGAACAACTACAAGAAATCATTAATACTGTTACCAACAATTTAAAACAAAATAATAAACAAAACAATGAACCTCATCCATCTGTCCCAACTGCGCCTGAGCCAGTTATGACAAAACGTAAAGGGTTCATTTTTTAATTAATCGAAAATACAGGAGGAAAAAAGAATGGTCATGAAATTAAATAATCATACAAAAGCCTATGATGAGGCTAAAAAAGCATATGCACAAGTAGTGAAGAATGAGAGCTCAACTCCCGAGCAAATCGAAGCAGTTTGGAACACCATGCAAGATGAGCTCGTAAATTCCTTAACAACACAAATTACCCAAGCTGTCCAAACACAAAATGCAGATCAAACGATCTTAGCGGCTCGTGGTGTAAATGTTCTAACATCTGAGGAAACTAAATTTTTCAATGCTGTCGTGCAATCGGACGGGTTTACAGACGATATTATTTTGCCAGAAACGACGGTTGACCGTATTTTTGAAGATTTAACATCAGATCATCCATTCTTGTCTGAAATCAATCTGCAGAAAAAAGGTCTTGTAACTCGCATTATCAAGTCCGATCCTTCTGGTGCTGCTGTATGGGGTAAGGTCTTTGGTGAAATCAAGGGACAACTTGAAACGGCTTTTAGTGAAGAAAAAGTCACACAATCTAAACTGACGGCATTCGTTGTTCTTCCTAAAGATTTAGACACATTCGGGCCAGCTTGGATTGAGTCTTATGTTCGTACACAAATCTCCGAAACTTTTGCTGTGGCATTGGAAAATGGATTTATTAATGGCGTAGGTCCTGTTAAAGATCAGCCAATTGGTTTAATTCGGGATTTAGACGCAGCGGTAAGCCAAGCAACTGGTCACGCAAAAAAATCAGTTACCGGTACCCTGACATTTGCTGATTCAAAAACAACAGTAAAGGAACTATCGGAAGTCATGAGTTACCTTTCCACCAAAGCGAATGGTAAATCTGTGAAAATCGGGGGGAAAGTTGTTTTACTTGTTAACCCTATCGATTCCTGGGGAGTAAAAGCTCAATATACGTTCTTGAATGCAAATGGAACGTATGTGACAGCCCTACCGTTTAATTTGCGTATTGTAGAATCTGAATTTGTTGAATCCGGGGAGGTCATCGCTTTTGTAAACAACCGATATGATGCTTATACAGCGGGTGGCGTCCAAATTAACAAATTTGATCAAACTCTTGCTTTGGAAGATTGCTATCTTTACACAGCCAAACAATTCGCTTTTGGTAAAGCAGATGATAATAAAGTATCAGCAATTTATACATTATCTATTAATACTCCGGAAGGGTGATTTTGATGGCAAAATATAAAGTGTTAAAAACATTCAAGGATATCCATACCAATGAGGTTTATAATCCTCATCAAGAAATCGAAATGACGGTAAAACGGGCCAAAGAGGTTGAACAAAATCTCGATGATTCTTACTTAAGTAGGGTAGAAGAAAACGAAGATGACAAGTAGGTGATTTGATTGGAAATCACATGCGAATTGCTATTACAGTTCAAAGAACGCATGAAAATTTCCCACACGAAAGAGGACGACAATCTTAAAAAGGTGTTGTCCTTTTCATATGCTGCCATCAAAAGAAAGTGTGGAGTATTTGATATTGAAAAGCATGAAGGCGGAAAAGAACTTGTCTTTGAGCGTGCTCGGTATTCGTATAATGACGCCGTGGAGTATTTCGATGAAAACTTTGCCAGTGAAATAACAGGGTTAGCTCTGGATTTATACGAGGGGGATCCTGATGAAACCAAAGTTTAATCCAAACAAAATTGGCAGCGGTGAGTTAAGGACGCCAGTTTCCTTTTACCAATACGCCCCGAGCAATGGCCCAGAACCAGGAGAAGGAGCATTGGCGCAGGTATATGAGTGTTTTGCAGAAGTGTACAGCGCAAGCATGAAAGATATCGAAATTCTCAATTCTGGCAGGGAACAGCAGCAGCTAAAATTTATGAATACGAAAAATGCCGTAACTATTAATATCCGCGATTCATTCGGTGAGTATTTTCCCGACACTGAACACTACGCAGAGTTAGAGGATGATCGCTATTCAAAAATAATAGATGGCCAGCGCAGCTATATTCGTTTTAACGTGATAGATGTTCGCCCGAACTTAAAAAACAACGATCTTATTACTGTTCTTTTGGCGGTGATTACATGAGTGTGGAATTTAAGGGATTTGAGGACATCTATAAAAACCTGCAGAATCAATTGTCAGAACAGGCTTTAAGCAGAGTGACCAATAAAGCCTTAATCGCTGGGGCAAAAGAGGTTTCAAAAGCCGTCTCCGATGAATTTGATGATTTTAAAGATACAGGGGCGTCTCAGGATGAAATTGTAATAGGTAAAGTAACTAGCAGTAATGGGTATAAATCGGTATTAGTGGGTTGGAATGGACCTAAAGAGCGTTATCGATTGGTCCATCTAAATGAATTTGGATATAACAGAAATGGCATAAAAATAAAACCTAAAGGCTACGGATCTATTCAACGAGCAATCTCGAATAGTGAAGGAGCCTTTTTGCATGCGGTCACCAAGGAGATGAAAAAACAATTATGACAGACGGATTAATGGTGATCTATAACCAACTAAATTCAAATGAAATAATTGTTTCCCATTGTAATGGCCGCATTAAATTTTATGAATATCCCGAAACAGCCGATGCCAGCAAACCTTTCATTGTAATTGATCCGTTGGATGTACCTGGTCCAGCGGTTTTTGCCAGTAATGAAAATCATGCCAATGAGTATTTGTACCAAATTGATGTGGAAGCTTCAAATCGTTTGCTAGTCAAAGAGATTCAACGTGAAATAAAAAATGAACTAAAAAAGATTGGTTTCGGTCAGTTAAAAGATGGTTTAGATGAATATTTCAAAGAAACAAAGCGCTTTGTTGACGCCAGGCGTTATCAAGGACTAATAAAAGAAGAGGTGCTGTAAATGAGTATTAGAGTAGGGTTCAAGCGAGCGACGGTTGGCGTTTTAGATATAAATGGGAAAGTCACAAAAGATGTGTTTGTGATAGAAGGGAAGGCTAATAAGGGTGGTACCAAGGAAGCGACCATTTCCGGCATCTCCCCAGAATCCATAAAATCATTTGCCTCAAATGTAGCGTATTATGTGTCTGCAAAAGGTACGGGAGACATTAAAACGGAACTAAGCATTTTAGACGTACCGGAAGAAATGGTAGTCGCGGTGCTGGGCCGTAAGAAACACACCGATGGCTTTACATTGATTGGCGAACGTACTGAGGCTCCTTATGTTGCCGTATTACTGGAATCGGAAGATGCAACAGGGCAGCCGGTGTTTTTCGCTTTATTGAAAGGCAAAATGTCTGCCGGGGATGTGTCACTAAAAACAAGTGAAAATAAACCTGCAGAGCCAGAAGATGAAAAGCTGACAATGGAATGTGTGGCGAATAATGATGGTGAAACCATTGCTTACGGGATCGGTACGGAACTCGCGGCGAAATTAAAAACCTATGCATTCCCCCCAGCTACACCACCAGCTGGATAATTAGAGGCCTTCCTTGCGGAGGGCTTTTCATTTTTATTAATAAAAATTGGAGGAATGAATCATGTATCAATTAGACTTAACGAATTTAAAAACGAAAGAAGTCAAAACCCTTACGCAAACAAGTGTTAGCGGCAAACAATTAATCACAGCATTGAAGCTGAATAATGCGGTCTATGAGGATGACGTAGAATCAACGATGGCCCTGGTCACTTTCGTTGCTAATTTATTTGGTGTTACAGCAGATGACATTTTAGACGGTATCCAGGCGCATGAATTGATGGAGAAATTGTATGAAGTGTATTACCAAGTTCTTGGTTACAGTGAAAAAAAGAAACAGAAGTTGATTCAGTACATGAAGGACGGAGAAATGGAGCCGGTACTGGATTAACTCCACAAGAAGCCATTGAAAATCTAAATGCATTATTTTTTGATTTAATGCAGCAGGGCATGAGCTATCACGACGTCGTCAATGCGGATTACTATCATTTGATGGAAATATTAAATAATGATGCAAAACCAACAGAAGAAAAGGCCATGGATTTGGCGGACCTTGTAAAAATATTATCGTAGGAAAGGAGGAAACTAATTGATAGGAAAAAATCAGCCACTCGGAAAAATGATCATCGAAATGGATTTATCGTCCGCCAACTTTACCAAATCTTTAACAGCTGTAAATCGGTCGATAAAAAGCGCTGAACGGGAAATGAAAGCGAATATGGCCGTGTTGAATAATGCCGATGATAAGTATGGTGCATTAGGGAAACAGGTTACAGGCTTGAATAAAATCATGTCTTTGAATGAAAAACGCATTCAGCAATTGAATGAGAAACGCAAAAATGAGCTCAAGACAAATGCGGAAAGTTCAAAGGTCATACAAGATTTAAATAAAGAAATTAATACAGCTATTCAGCGACAAAGTGCCTGGCAAAAGCAAGTAAAAGATGCTACCGGCAAAATGCTCGACTACACATCGTCCACGAAAGATTTAGAATCCGAACTGGCCAAACTCAAAAAGAAAACGGACGATCATGTGGAAAGTCAGAAAAAAAGCGGGTTAGCCTTTTCTGCACAAAAAGATAAGCTTAAAGGATTGAGTGACCAGGCGAAGATCCATCAACAAATCGTTGATACCCAAAAGCAAAAGGTGGCGGATTTGACGAGGGAATTTGGCGAGCATGATCGCAGAGTAGATGAGGCAAAAAACAAATACAAGTCCCTTGTAGATGAGCAAGAAAAATTGAATTCATCGTTTAATACATTGAACCGAAAAATTTCTACTGTCCATCCCTCTATTGGTAGATTAGCAGATGATATTGGAAAAGCCGAATCGAAGCTTCGAGGCTTGTCCGATAGCGCCTTGACCACTGGATCAACTTTAAATGATACAGGCCGTTCCATTTCATCTAGCTTTAGCGGCATTACTCTAGCCGGCGGATTAGGGTTAGGTTATACCATCAAACAAGCAGCTGATTTCGAACAAGCTATGGCCGACATTAAGGCACTCATGAGTCCGCAAGAGTGGAAACAATATGGGAAACAGATGAACAAACTTGTGAATGAACTCGGACTGGAAACGAAGTATAGCAATAAAGAAGTAGCCATCGGGATGCAAGAGTTGATTAAAGCTGGTGTTGATCTGGATGCCATCATGAGTGGTGGGTTAAAATCCGCCCTTTCATTAGCCACAGCTGGTGAATTGGAATTAGGCCAAGCAGCTGAAATTGCCTCTACTGTGTTGAATTCCTTTAGAGATGACAATATTGATATGGCAAAAGCAGCCGATTTATTAGCCGGTTCCGCAAATGCTTCCGCCACATCCGTGGAAGAAATGAATTATTCCTTATCCCAAGTTTCAAGTGTGGCAGGCCCCGTTGGTTTTAGCTTTGCTGATACAAACACAGCATTGGCCGTCTTCGCTCAAGCAGGGCTTAAAGGATCCGATGCAGGTACATCCTTAAAAACCATGATAATGCGGTTGTCTCCACAGACTGATGCAGCTGCAACGGCAATGGCTGAATTGGGAATTGCGACAACCAATACAACGGCCGGCTATAAATACTTAGTGGAAAAGGGCATCCAGCCAGCTTCAAGAACCGTTCCAGATTTAGATAAGGCATTCAAAGAATTAGCCAAACAAGAACTTGGTGGGGCAGCAACTAAAGCAAAATTAAGAAAAGAATACGATAGATTGCAAAAGTCAAGTGGGTATCTTTCATCTTCCTTCTTTGATGAGCAAGGTAATGTTAAATCCATGTCTGAAGTTTTTAATATTCTTCAAAAGTCTACAAAGAATCTTTCCAAAGAACAAAAAATCAATGCCTTTAATACCATTTTTGGTTCGGATGCGATTCGAGGTGCCATGATTGCTAGTAAATCAGGGGCTGAAGCGTTTGACGAGATGGGCGTAGCCATTAATAAAATTAGTGCCGATGATGTAGCAAAAACTAAAATGGACACATTAAAAGGCTCTATTGAAAAAATGAAGGGTGAAGCGGAGAGTGCTGCCACGACCTTCGGGACTGCCTTGATTCCGACCATAAAAACGGTGGCTGGGACCATCGAAGATGTAGTCGGATGGTTTAATAAATTAGACCAGGGTACGCAGCATTCCATCGCCAAATGGACAGCCATTGGTGTGGGTGTAGCAGGTGTAGGTGCGGCACTTGGATTTTTAACAATCGGGATTGGTGGTTTAGTTACTGGAGTCGGAAAAATTACACTTGGCGGGGCCGGTCTACTAAAATTTTTATCAAATGGTGTCATTAATTTAGGTAGTTTTACGTCCATGACCAAAGGTAGCACACAATCTTTAAACGCTGAGACAGGTGCCCTTAATACCAACACAACAGCTCTGCAACGCAACAATAACGCTCGCGGCGGCGGGGTAGCAGGTGGCAAGAAGACACCTGCAGGGACCACAGTTGCTCCCTCCATGTCAACAGGTAGTAGAGCGGCGAAGAATGCAGGGAAGGTTGGTAAAGGAGCCAAGGCCTTGAAATATGTAAAAGGGGCCGGCGCAATTGGAACAGTAGTGGGAGTCGGCGCGTTAGGGTATGAATTGGCTACCGGTTCCGGAACAAAAGAATCGATTGGTGGAGGCATTGGCGGCACTTTAGGTGGTATTGGTGGTGGCGCGGCGGCTGGTGCGGTTCTTGGTTCGGTAGTGCCAGGTATTGGCACTGCAATAGGTGGCATTGCTGGTGGGATTATCGGAGGAATTGTCGGAGATAAGGTAGGTTCTTCAATTGGCAAGGTATTTGATAAACAGGATAAGAAGGAAGCTGCCCGTAAAAAAGCGACGAAAATAGCGGAAAACGGAGCTTCACTAAATCTTAAAATCAAGGGTGTTTCAGAATCAACCCGAAAGGCTCTGGGTGAGTATGACAAGCTATATACCGGGGCGAAAACTAAGCTCAACCAACTCATGTTATCCAATACTGTCGTCAATAAAAAGATTAAAGAAGACACCTTCAAACAATATAATTCCATGGCCAAGAGTGTTCTTTCATCCTTAAAAGATCGGCACCAGGAGGAACGTGTCGAAGCGGTAAAGGCTTTGAAATCCAATAAAGAATTATCACAAAAAGATAAGGATGAAGCCCTGAAAAAATTAGATGAAAAGCATAAAGCTGAAATTGAAAAAGTCAAAGGCGACAATGAGCGCGTTAAGCAAATTATGAGTAATGCCTCTAAAGAAAAAAGAGCTCTTACTCAAAGTGAAAAGCTGGCAATAAACCAGATTAATGACCGAATGTATTATACCAAAATTAAAAAGACGGTCAAAAGTGAAGACGAATTAACCAACATAAACAAAAGACGTAGTAAGCAGCGCCATGATATCACGACAAAAGAAATGAATCAAACCATTAAAGCGGCAAAAAAGGAATTTGAAGAAACGAAAACAAACGCTGAGAAAAAACGCGAAAGTAAAGTTAAAAATGCAAAGGTGCAATACGAGAAGTTAGGCGTAATTTCCAAAGACGAATTTGACAAAATTGTTGATAATGCAGACAAAGAAAAAGAAAAAACCATTGAACAAGCTAGAAAGAAAAAAGATGGTGTCATAAAGAATGCAACACGCCAAAAAGAAGAGTCCGTAAAAGCTTCCAAAAAACAAAAAGAGTTAAATATTGAAAATGCTCAAAAAGAAACCAAAGGTGTAGGAAAAGCGTTTGATGGTTTAACCGGTTTCTTGAAAGACACGGTTAGTTGGGTTAAAGGTTTATTTGGTAATAAAGATAAGACCTCTTCCCCTCCTCAATTCAAACCTGGCAGCATTCCTGAAAATGCTAAAGGTACGTTTCAAGGGCCCTTTAAAGGCGGTTTATCTTTTGTGGGTGAAGAAGGTCCAGAACTAGGATACTTACCAGGTCAAGGACTTGGGTTGGTTGGCACAACTGGTACTGAACTGATGCATTTACCAAGAGGTTCAGCTATTCTTCCACACGATAAAACAAAGGCGGTCTTAAGCAACTATAATTTCCCGACTAATTCGATCCCTGGCTTTGCAAAGGGTACGGGTGATGATGATTCGTTTATGGATTACATCATTAATGGATCTAACAAAGTTTTGAACGGCATCGGAACATTGGGCGGTAAGGCTGTAGATGCATTCGATATCATCACAAAAGGCCCTTCTAAGTTATGGAACCAGTTAAAAAATTCCCTAAACTTTAAAGACACATTTCCTACATTTGCGAACAAATGGGCAGGCGGGAATGGTGTTGTGGCGTGGGCGAAAAATAAAGCCATGGATTATTTCGGTTCCTTGTTCGATGGATTCGGCGGCGGAGGCAGTGCGGCTCCTGTGGGTAAAGGCGTGGAAAGATGGCGGAGTACCGTCATACAGGCATTAGGAATGAGTGGCCTACCTACAAGTGCTAATTATGTGAACGCATGGTTAAGGCAAATCAAGTCTGAATCAGGTGGTAATGAAAAGGCTATCCAATCAACAGCTGTAAAGGATATCAATTACTATACGGGGAATTTAGCCCGCGGGCTCGTCCAGGTGATCCCGCCAACATTTCGCAGTTTTGCATTCCCTGGCCATACAAACCAAATGAATGGTTTAGACAGCTTACTGGCAGGGATGAACTACGCTAAATCGCGCTATGGATCTAATATGCTTAAATACATTGGTCATGGACATGGATATGAAAATGGCGGCATCATCACCAAGGAGCATTTAGCCATGGTAGGAGAAGGGAACAAGCCAGAAGCGATTATTCCTTTAAGCCCCAACAAGCGTAGTAGAGCGCTAGAATTACTGGCTGCCGTTTCTAGTAAAATATTTGGTGATCCGACTAAGACTAGCAGCAGCGATAATAGTCTTATTTTTTCTCTATTAAAAAAGCAGGATGCCCAAATCGCATTATTACAACAGCAAAATGGACTTTTATCTAAAATCCTAGCGAAAGACAATAATACTTACCTGGATGGCAAAGCTCTTTATAACAACAACAAGAAATATAGCCAATCTGAAACGAAGATCAGGAACATGGCTAAGGGGGTGAATAGCTTATGAGCGAAGAAATAACCTTTAATTATTGCGGATTTGATTCGAAGAATGACTTATTTTTAATCACAAATGAGATTAACCGGAATATCACGGCTGACATTACGGAAAATGTTCAAGATATCCCAGGCATGGTCGGCCAATTGTTTCAAGGGAATAGTTATGGACAAAAAGTGTTCGATTTGGAGGTAACAATCCAAGCTGACTCTGAAAGGGATCGGGTGCAAAAATTTCATGATTTAGCTACGCTGATTATGCAAACCGGCAATGCTGAATATCCCATGGTTTTTAGCGATGAGGCCGAGTACACCTATTACGGCCATTTTAGTGCTGTTTCCAAACCAGAAAGAATCAGTCAAACCTCTCATTGGGCTAAGTTCACCCTTACTTTTTCTTGTTCTGATCCTAAAGGATATGGGGAATACGAATTGATTAACTTTACTTCCAACCCTATAACCCTTACGCCCAAAGGCACTACTGAGTGTTACCCCGTCTTCACGTGTATGCCAAAGAAAGATGTAAAAAAAATTGCCATTACTGATCAAGATGGGAACTATGTATTTATTGGTGCAGATGTAGACCCAGATACGGGTAATTCGCCTATTAATAGAGAGCCACAAGTTTTAAACGACCCATGTAACACCCTTGCCACTTGGACTAAAATAACCAGTCCAACATTAACTTGGGAATTAGATAACGGTGTTATTGGTGGAGATATGACCACGACTCCTAATGCTATGCGAGTATCTACGACCAGCGATGGATATGCTAATTATGGCAGTCCAGTCAAAGGGAAATGGCACGGGCCAGTTCGTTTACAGTGGTTACCTGGGAGTTACGATGATTACCGTATTCGAGTTAGATTTGTAAACAAGCAGACATATAATAGGGCTCAGGGAAAAGTGGAGATGTACTTATTAGACGCTAATGGTGCTCGTTTAGGTAAACTCATGCTCAAAGACAATGGTACGGAGAGTAAAGTCGTATATGTTGGGTTTAAACTATATAACGGATCTAAAGTCAGAGATTTATACTATGGTCCTGGTACTATCAAAAAGGGAAAAAGTAAAACCATTACACTCAAGATTAAAAACGGTACGAAAACAGTTAAGGAAAAAGGGAAGACGAAGACTGTTCAGCAATGGAAAACAGTTAAGCTTGATGAAGATTCGGACACCAGCACCTTTACCAATTTTTATGGATATTTAGAGTTGGAGAAAATCGGCAATAAATATCGGATAAATATCATGAAGCTCGACGACAATAGCAATCCAGCTTGGAGTAAGCCCATCACTAAAACTTGGACAGATACCAAGAATGAGTTTCCCAAAGACCTCGCAGGTATAGCTTTCTACGCTGCCAAGTACGATATATACGAAGATACGACTCAACCGATCACTCGTTATAGAAATAATGACCTCATGGTGAGTGATGTAAAAGTGTGGAATATCATAGATGGCGGAAATGGTGCATCTTTAACCGAACCTACGGTAATTGCTCACAAAGGCGATGAGGTGAAAATCAATTGTGAAGACCGTACTGTTTATAAAAACGGCGATTACTATATGAAGAAACTTTATATCGGCAGTGACTTTCCTACAATGCAAGGTGGAATTACACAGACCTTTGCATTCGAGCCAGGTTTAGATGAAGCCGACTGGTATTTGGAATATCGACCAACAACCCAATAGGAGGTGATGACTCATGTATACGATTCTAAACCCAGATTTAGATGTGGTAGGAATACTAGATTTAGAGGGTAAGGGGTGTAAGTTTTATAACGATTTGAAATCCACTAAACTCGCTGACGATCAGGGGAAAATTTGGAGTGATACGTTAACTATTTCTGTACCTTATGGATACCGAGAAACAGAGTATATGACGCAAGGTCATCACCTCCTTAAGGAGGCTGGAGACGGGCGTTTTTATTGTTATCGGATATTTGACTGGGAAGATTCAGCGATAGGTCCTGTGCACGTCAAGACTGTACAAGCTATTAATCTTCTAGCTTGGGACTTATCGCACAAAAATGTACCGGCTAGAACATTCTCAGCCGCGACTAGTCGTGATGGATTTGATCATATTCTGAAACAAACTGGTTGGGAAGTAGAGGAAGACGATTTCTTTGGCGGTACTAAAACGCTAGAGATAACCGCCGGTAACAACGGTATGTATTGGGCCGACTATTTGATTCAAGAATTCAACATTGAAATTCGTGCATATGTACAACTATATAACGGAAAAGTCTCAAGAATGTTAATCGATCTTGTTGACGAGTTAGGCGATTCGGATGGCCGGAGGTTCGAATACTCACACGGTTTAGCCGGTGTAAGTCGTAGAGGCAGCGATCAGGAAATGTATACTAAGCTTTTCGTCTATGGTGGGAATAACAAAGACGGCATTCCCGTCTCTATATCAAGCGTTAATAATGGCAGAGATTATATTGTGGACGACGATGCAAATGATCTTTATAACAATGGCGGACCATATCTAGAAGGTTATATCGTTAATGACCAAATCCAAAACCCGAGTGGACTATTGGAATGGGGTAAACGACAACTTGATAATTGGAATCATCCTAAGTTCACATATCAGGTCGATGTCGCTCAACTGGATTTCATACCTAATATTGGAGACCATATGCAAGTCTTAGACTTCTCGATGCAACCCGAAATGACGGTATCGGCTAGAGTAATTCAATTAGATGAAAGTGAAGCTAATCCGATCGACACCAAAGTTATTTTGGGTGAATTTGTTGAAATCGTGACCATTACACCTAGGGATATTTGGGATTTACAAGCCAAAGCCTCACAAGCACAACAAGCTGCAGAAGCGTCTAAAGGATATAGGCTTGAATATTTCACTCCCGACGGTACGGATTTCGCTGATACAACGAGTACTAAAAGAATAGTTATTCGGGTTTATTGGGGAACCCTTAACGTCACGGAAAAAATACAACCTTTCGATTTCAGTTGGCAGAAGATTGATTCGGTTGGGGCTCATGATACTGTATGGGAAGAAGCACATGACGGAGTAGGAAATATCATAGAAGTCGGACCTGAAGTCGTTGGTTGTACCATTCGTTGTCAGGTTAACACGGAAGATCTTGATAGTGCTAAGCCGACTTTATATGCGGAGGAGACCGATGCCGCCTATTTTGCCACTTTACAAATGACTGCTCCGTCTGGTTGGACTGATTTTAATAAGAGTGTGGCCCAATACGCACAAGTCGATTATCCAAGACAAGAAATATATTGGAGTCAGAAATATTACGGTGACAAGAGACATGACGAGGACAATGCGGCAAACCATGAAAGCTACACCATAACAAGAACCGATATGACCGGTGTTATCAAGGATCGAATGTGGTGTATACGAGCCGGCCATGGAGCACAGTTTGGAATCGAATATGTCAGCGGTAAAATGTGGATATGGTCATATTACAAGTATGTTGCTAAAAATGAATGGTATGTTGTCAGATTTCCGTATACTCCAAACAAAATATTGGATTGGGGCGATCCTTCAATTCAGGTTTTAGTAAAAACACCGGTTCCTTATCGAACAAATTTAGACAATCGTAATGGATATGTATTATGTGCGTTTGGTGTAGCTGATCCAGGTATGCATGTGTTTAAGAAAAGTGATATTTTAAAAGGTATTTTGAATCCTGTCTATGCCATGAAAGCTTCGGATATCGACTTTTTTGGGAAAGAGCAAACCTATCAAAGTACTTGTTTAGATTTCCCGTATATTTACTTCACAAGTGGTAGCTTCACTATCGATAAAGACCAAAAATGTCTTTATTGTATCGACGTGCGATCGAAAAGCTTAGTCTATAGAATTGTCTATACGTTCGACAAGGGTACTATTCAAGAAATAAAGGATACACCTTTCCATGAGCCGGAAACAATCAGTGTTTATTATGACGATACCGGTAAAAAATGGCTCATCCAGGGATTCGCTTTCGGAAATGAAATTATAGAGAGTAGTCAAAGAACCAATCAATTATACAGAATCAATGAGCATAAACGAGGTGAGTAATTGTGCCTTTAACGGGTAGCGTAGATATACCATTTACGAATTCAACAAAGGTTGCTAACGATGCGGTGGAGACTGCTGAGAATTCTGAGGTTTTAGCATTTGAAGCCAGGAATAAAGCAGAAGCAGCGCAAGCAGCCGCAAACACAGCCCTTACATCAGCCAATGGTAAAAATACGAATTACTACGATAAATCACCGCCAGAGAATCCGAAAGGCGGTGATTTATGGTTTAAGCCTAGTGATGATGGTTCAGTAACGCCTTTGCAATTTAATGGCACGACATGGCTAAGTGTTACTGATGCAATCGCACAAGCAGCAAAGGATATAGTAGATAGTTGGACGGCACCAGACGGAACTAGCATGAATGGAGCAAAGATTGATGGAGCCTCTATCAGTGAAGAAAAGATGAAATGGTCAACACATTTGATTTTCTAATTTGGGGAGGAAATGAGCATGTTAAAAAAATATATTAAAAGAATCGTATCTGGGGTTATTTCCGATGAGTTTGCAAGTGTTAGAGAGACAATGAATCAAGAGTTTGCCAGCGTATTACATGACGTAACATATCGAATGGGTCAATTAAGGGAACTGGGTGCAGGAGTCGCACTTGATGGACGAAGGATACAAACATCAGATTTGAACTTAGCATCGCACATGATTGATGGTTACACCGTTGCGAACAATAGACCATCGGCTGGATCAGTAGCATGGACAGATATAAATATTGTGTATAAAGGCAATACCTACACATTAGCTAATGGTAACACGAACAAAAAGTACTTATGGTGGAAATTTTCAGCGTCTCCAAACACTGTATTGCAGGTGTCGGATACGAAACCAACGCTCACTAATGATGATGTCTTAGTTGGTATCAATGACGGTGGTACGTTTACAAGCACCATGACTGCAGGTAAGTTAACACCTGGTGGAGCATTAATGGATGGGTCTATTGGTTCCGGAGAATTGGCTACGGGTGCCGTTATCACATCCAAAATCGCCAATGGCGCGATCGGATCAACTCAAATGGGCGATGGAGCAGTAACCGAGGTTAAGCTAGGCGCGGGGGCTGTAACAACCGCAAAAATTGGTTCAGGGGCAGTAGGTAGTGCTCAAATTGGTTCAGGAGCAGTAACGTCCGGTAAAATTGGAGCGAATGCAGTTGGAACGACGGAGATTGCTACAAACGCAGTAACTACAGCTCAGGTTGCGCCGAACGCTATAACAGGAACCGAAATTGCTTCAGGTGGGGTAACGGCAGGCAAGATCGCGGCAAACGCAGTAACAGACACAACAATAGCTACAGGTGCAGTAACTTCAGGTAAGATCGGGACCGGTGCAGTCGGAAGTACAGCGTTGGCTTCAGGTGCAGTAACTTCAGGTAAGATTGCCGGCGGTGTTGTTGGATCAACCGAATTAGCAAATGGAGCTGTAACGTCAGGAAAACTAGGAAGTGGAGCTGTCGGAGCTGGCAATATCGCTAACGGAGCAGTCGGTAGCGCACAACTAGGGGCAGGATCTATCGCTGAGGATAAATTGAACTTGGCTACTCATTTCCTCTTCTAAAAAGGAGTGATACAGCATGAATGTGCTTGATAATAGCCCGTCTACTGGTTATATCTCGTGGACGGGTGTCAATATTAGTTATAAAGGGAAAACCTATAAAATAGCAGATGCCAACACTAATTTAGCTTATATTTATTGGAAATTTAGTGATCCTCTTAGCTTTTATGGTAGCAATACTTATCCGACTCTTGGCGATGACGATCTATTAGTATTCGTTAATAAAAGTGGCACCCATTTGGTAGTCCCTAATACGACTATACTAGATGGGTCTTTATTTGTTCCAGGAAGTATTCTTGCAAATGCTCTAGCTGCAAATTCAGTAACCGCAGATAAAATATTAGCAGGAGCTATTTCAGCTGGTAAGTTATCAGTAAATGCCGTTGGTGCTGACAATATAGCAGCCAATGCTGTTATCACAGACAAATTAGCCGCAGGTGCTGTTGATGTTGGTAAAATAGCAGCCGGTGCCGTAACGTCTAATACCATAGCAGCAAACGCTATCGGAGCCAACCACATAGCAGCAAACGTAATCACCACCAACAAAATGGCTATTGCTGACTTCACAAACTTAGTTCAAGTTGATTCTGAAAGTTTCCCAAATGGTAATCCAACGGTAGACATTAACAATCTTAGATATTTTAAGATTGGACCGTCGGCATATTCTAGACTTCTCCTAGCCCAATCGATAATGCAGGAATTTAAAGTCGGAGATGAGTACTATTTCGGAGGGGTTGGTTATAAGGAAGCTGCTATAACTAATGTGTCTGTAATTATAAGATACTTTTATAGCGACGGAAGTTATGCTAATGCCGGAAGTGCAATCGTACCATTAACGGCTTCTACGGCTAAGTTCGGTATCGGTGTCAAAATAACAACTGATATAGACCCAGTTAAGACTTTAAGTCGTATAGATATATCCTTTGAAAAAGATGCTTCAACAACTGGATATTTCTATATGCGACAGTTAGAAATTCGAAAACGGTATGCCGGTGAACTAATTGTAGATGGATCTATTACGGCTACGCAATTAAAGGTTGATAAGTTATCTGCTCTTGCTTCCGATCTTGGCGATATGAGAGGTGGTACCTTAAACATATCTAATAATAACACTAATTGGATACAAGGCACTACCTTTGTGAGAATGGATAAAGGTCAAATATGGGTAACCGATAAAAATCCGGACGATACTGATCGAAAAAACGCTGATGATTTACACATTGAAGATGGAGCCCTATGGATGACCCGACACGGTAATGACACCTATGGTGAGTTTGGAATGAGTATGGCTCCACACTATTTTTCGTATCATCAGGATGATCCCGTAACTGGTAGAACCGTATATCGAACAACATTAACTGCTGCACTATTTGAAAATCCTGAAATTACTACTGAGACTTTGAACGCGAAATGGGCGAACGTTAATGGTTTATTAGAGATTGTTGGTGCATTGCGAATAGACGGTCCAATCGTTATGTTTGGTACTGGCTTTTTTGACATGAATAATAATCAGCTTCAGAACGTTGACCGAATTACCTTTGCTGATGCTGGAGGCAATGAAGGTCTAGAATGGTTAGGCGGTAACGGTTGGAAAATATTTGAGTCTCCTGATGATGCTTCTAATGCAAAAGGACCACTTCAATTTTTTACAGGTACAGTTAGACGAGCAACCATCGGAGCTACTGGTAACTTTTATATTACAGGTAATCGTTTTCTGATTCAAAATTCCGGTGGTAGTTATGAGGCTGAAGGAACTCTGGTAATGAAAAATGCATCAACGGGAACTGAGTTATCGATTGCTGGTACCTCTGCAAGTCCATATATTATGTCTCCGGCATTATATAGTCGTACGTACTCTGATGCGCCTAATGCGTTCATAACGAGTAACGGTGTACTTGGGCGATCCACATCGGCATCTAAATATAAGATAGGAATAGAAAAGTCGAAATTTGATGCGCACAAGATATTACAACTTAATCCTAAAACATGGTACGACAAATCAGCAACTGAGGCATACGCCGATGCATTGACTGCTGAACTATCTGGAGAAGAAGTAGATTGGGATAAGGTAGATATTCCTGAAGTTAAAAGAGTGCCAGGTCTTATTGCTGAAGACGTCATCGAGGCAGGACTTCCAGAATATGCTTCCTACGGTCCGTATAAAGAAGATGGAACACGCGAAGTAGAAGGGTTAATGTACGACCGCCTTTGGACTTTGCTTATTCCCGTTGTCCGTGAACAAAAAGAAGAAATTGCTTCACTGAAGGATAAAATCAAACAAATAGAAACAGCAACAGAAGAAAAAATAACTACTCAGCAACAAACTATAGAGAATATGGCAGCATTAATGGCAAAAATGGAACAAAGAATAGCTGCATTAGAGAATTAAAGTTTTTTTCAGCAGAATAAAGGTTAGGAAAACAGGTTCATTCACATTAGATATCAGCAATACATCCAAGTCTGCTCTTAATAAGGGAAGGCTTTTTACTATTTATAAATTTCATCCTAGACATATATACAGAGAGAGAATTTTCATGTTAAAGGGGGTCATGAACATTGGAGGAGATGGACATGCCACAAAGATTAGACAATCATGAGCAACGTATATCACAATTAGAAACCAATTATGGCGAGGTCATCAATAAAATTAGCAGCATGGAAAAGGGACAATTGGAGATCCAAAACGTAGTCCTTAAATCCTCGGGCGATCAGAAAGATTTACTTAATAAATTAATCGAGCACAGCCTGGGGATTACTGTTAAGCAAGAAGAAACGAAAGGGGAAGTTTCTAAGTTAAAGATAAGTTCACGAAAGGAAATTGTTTTAGGTTTACTTGGTGGAGGAGGATTCGTAGGAATTCTTACAGCTGTTATTGCATTTTGGGGAGAAATTACAAATACATTTGGAGGTTGATCACATGGATAACGAAGTCATGCAACAGGTTTTAATCTTTACAACGCTCCTGGCACCAATCGTCGCGGGGGCCGTACAGGTGGTAAAACAGACCGTAACCTTACCAAACAACGTACTGCCAATCTTAAGCTTGGTAATTGGTCTTGCGGTAGGATCTGTTGCTTTTCCTTTCACAGATATGGATTTAGTTTTAAGGCTATGGGCCGGAGCTTTTGCAGGATTAGGAGGTACCGGTCTTTATGAGTTAGTTGCTAAAAGAGAAGGATCTTCAAGATAAGCTGCCCATCATCGGGCGGCTTTTTATTACGACTTTAAATTAAAAGGAGACGATGGAAAATGAACTTTACAAACCTTCCACAATTGGTTGATATGAGAGGTAAATTAAAATCAAAGGGTACTTATTCAAAACGCACAAAAGCTATCACTCACCGTGTTTGGCACCATTCTTTAACCAAAAAGAATTTGGCGGGCTCCGATGCTGCAAGCTTTGCTGATTACCATGTGGGTACACTAGGATGGCCTGGATGTGGGTATGCGTTGGTTATTGAGCCTAAGAATTTAATTGATACTCCAAACGGAAAAAGGGCTAGAATTGTATATTCAAACGATATTAACAACCGGACTTATCATGTGGGGGACAGCAATCAATTTTCATTAGGGATCTGCGTTGCTGGTGATTACCGATACGACACCATGGACGAAGCTACCCTTGCAAGTATCGCGGAACTCCACGCTGCGCTTGTTAAAGATGGCATCGGCCAATACGATAAAGCTCATAATGAAATGCCAGGTTATAGCTGGAAAGCCTGCTGTGAGTACAACTACAGAGAAGCATTTGATTGGAAAGGTGCCAAAACACCAACCAAACCAGCGCCTGCTCCAGATGTTTACACCATCCAGGAAGGTGATACCTTATGGAGCATTGCACATAAGGATGGTACTGGAGGCGTACAGGTGGCCGACTTAATTAAAGCAAACCCTGGTATTAATCCAACCAAATTGAAAATTGGTCAGAAAATTAACTTCGGTATTGCAAAAGATTTTGTAGCGAAACCTGGAAATGTCATAAAACCAGATATAAAAGTGGAAGTTACACCGAAGGCGATTGTTCCTTACCCAGGGATTGTATTGAAGGAAGGCGCGAAAGGAATGAAAGAAGTCGATATAAAACGTGTCCAGCGCGCGTCTGGAATGGCTGAAAAGGACGTTGATGGTAAATATGGACCTAAAACTACGAAAGTCGTTAAAGCTTATCAGAAAAGGCATGGTTTAAGCCAGGATGGACGAGTTGGTCCTGACACATGGAACCGTATGTTTTAAATTGAAATAGAGCTTATATAGTACTCCGACTGAGCCCTTACTCGCATTGAGTAGGGGCTTTTTTTTTGCTGTTTTAACTATAGAAAAAGCCACTCTAATGAGTGACTCTATCTTTTTAAGCAAATGCCACAGCCTCTTTTAAATCTTTTTGCAATGAACTAATATAAGCATTTTCATATTCGTGTTTTGCTTTGGTTACTTTAATTTTAATGTTTAACTTGAATTTGAATGGTTTATTTAAGTACCATTGAGAAAGTTCTAACATTAATTCATTGTAAGAAAACGCTCCTGACTTAAACAAAACATAAAATATTTTTAATTTATTACTAATAATTTTTTCAATTTGATGCCTATCTGCTGAAGATAGAGTTCGATCCTTCTTAATACTCTTCATGATTTTATTCTTGCTTTTGTATATTTTGTTTGTTCCTTTAAAAGGCATGATTAAAAATAGATACAAAAAGCTCAATGTTAAAAAGAAGCTAGTAAAAGGATGTTTGCTAAATGAATGAACATTAACAAACGTAAATAATACGAAAAGTAAAACCGCGAATAATAAAGCAATTAATACATTACCTATCAAATACATGTATAATCCCTCCGTTCAAGCTATATTTTCTTTTTCACTTTCCTCTTTATTGGCATTTACTTGAAGGTATACTAAATGGTCAAATAAAATAGTAACCATAAATATTGCTACATAGATTAGTGTGGCAATTAATATATATCTATCATAACCAATTGAGAATGGTACTGGCAATGAATAATCCTTATTAATTACAAAACTCTTTTTTGCATTCATAGTTAATATACCGAAAATACCTAAGATATTTGTTATTAATACTGTACATCCAAGACCATATATAATTCTTACTATCCAATAAACTATATTATCAAACTTCACAAGTAGAAATTTGTGTAGCTCTAGTATGTAAGGAGTAAGGAAAATTGTATGGGTGATAAACAAATTTTTCAAATCCCCAGGGACGCCACCTACATAATTTATAAGAAATAAACTTGCCACTAACACTATGCACTTGATAGACTTCAAAATTTTTGCCTCCACAAAAGTACTATTCTCTTAATATACCATTTCTTTAGGCAAAAGGATATATGGACTTAAATAATACAGAAGCCCTTTTCTTAGTGATAGGTGGCATTTTTAATTCAAGCAATTATATGGTTTCAATATTGTGGAAACTAGGTATTTAAAAGGGGGTATTAACTAATATTTTCCTTTTATAGGTATAAAGAATCTTTCTGGAATGCGAGCAAACCAATACTATAGAATTAGTTTTATTCACTTTTGGAGGGATATAATGACAATCGCATTATCAATAAAAATAAATGATGGAATTGTTTTAGCTGCTGATAGCGCAACTACAATCACTGAGTATCACAATGGGCAGGAATTAAAGAGGGTATACAATAATGCTAATAAAGTGTTACAGTTACACAAAGAAATCCCTGCTGGTTTAATAACTTGGGGTAATGGTAGTATTGGCAAAGAGTCTATAGCTACAATTGTAAAGAATTATCGGGAATTAATAAGTACTGGGGAAGACAAAATAGATAAAAATCATTATACATTAGAGGACCTTGCAAATACTTTTCATTCTTTTATACTTGAAAAGTATAAGAATGAATATTCTCATTTGAAAGGTAATGGACCTTATACGGGTTTTACCATTTCTGGATATTCTGCAAATGCTAGTTATGCGGAAGAATGGAGAGTTGAATTAAACGGCATGATAGAAAATCAGCCATTTTTACTTTCAAGCCAAGATCATACTGGAATGAAATGGGCAGGTCAACCAGAAGCAATATCCAGATTGGTCAATGGGTATTCTATGCAATTACAAAGTGTTCTTTTGTCAACTGGGATTCCTGAGGATCAAGTTGACATTATTATGGCTCAAGTTGGTAACCAGATATCTTCTCCAATTATTAATGCACCTATGCCTATAAAGGATGCAATAGATTTAGCAGATTTCCTTATTGATATGACTGCAAAATTCTCCACATATACTGCAGGTGATCAATCAGTTGGTGGTCCTATTGAAATTGCTTCAATTACCAAACATGAAGGCTTCAAATGGGCTAAAAGGAAATTATATTTTACAAGTGATTATAATTTTTAGGAGATGTTGTTTTGAAAACTTTAAACCCCAAATTAATAAATGCTAATCAAACAAATCAAAGAAATCAACAACAATCAGGCAGTTATATCTATTCTAAAATTAGTGAGATAAACTATAAAAATAATACTAGGTCTAATAATCAAACATGTGCAACCACTTATAGCCAAAAATATAAATAAAAATTAAAAGCCCCTCTCATTTTGAGAAGGGCTTGTTTTTTGATTAAATAGACCTGACTGTCCTAACTAACTCCGTAATGTCATTTTCCCCGTTATAAATTACCTGATCAATTCTAAAGTCCTCGCTAATGGAAAAACTCATTTTAATCTCCCGAATCCATTCATAAGCTGCAATAGCGGCTGCCCAATCCGGATCTTTTTTAAAATCAGAATTCGATACGGGAAAGCTTCCACTTTTTAAGAATTTCGTATTATTTGATTGTAAATAAACCTTGATATTTATATTCATAATATTACTCCGGAAACTGGATCAATTCCTCATAATCTTCTGCAACAATCTTATAATTATGAGAATTGAAATCTTCCCAGTTTATATTTTCAAATGTATTTCTGGTCAGCCTGATTTTTAGTACATTTTGATCTGATGTGTTTCCAGTTGAATCCGTAACAGGGAGTTGCCAAAACAAAACAGCTTCTTCTACATATGTATTTTCAAACAAATTTTGAAATACTACATTGCTATCTTCAAATAATCCATTGGCTGTCATCTTAGCCGTGAGATTTTCACTTCCCAAAAGTGTAAGAATAACAATATTATCGTCTTCCGTATCGGTCCCCATATGTTCATTGACCTCTAAATTGACAATATTAAAATCATTATCTTCGGTAAGTTGATACTCTATATGATATTTTAAGTCCTCTGTAGTGTACTCTTCCGTATCTTCTTCCGTCGATACTTCTGTATCATCCCGAGGTGATAATAGTCCATACTCAAATTTCGTTTCTACTGTTTTATCATAAGTAAAGTCCAATATTACATATGCATCATTTTCAACACCATTTTCACCATCGAAATTATATTCAACAAAATCATCGAATTTATCCTGGCTTTTTTCTTTTCCACCTACGATGGTTTTAACCTCTTCAAGAGTCATACCCTCTTTAATTTTGTTATATTCCCCCTTTGTAATTTTTGCTGTTTTCTCTTCTGGTACTACCGAAGATTCTGCATCTTCAATGGCTACTGCGATAAATGCAACAACAAAAAGTAAAATGAATGACCCGGCCGATGACAATAACATTTTCTTAACTTTCCCTGTTTTTCTAATAGCTGATATGCCTGCGGCAATAATAAAAAATATAGTAGCCACAATACAAAGTAATCCTAAAAACGCCAACATTGCTTTCCCTCCATCTACTTTATCATGTGATCAGTCTTCATTGTCTTCATATAAATCATCGACCTTCACACCTAATAATTTAGCTTGTCTGTAAGCTATTTCAATCCTAGAGGATATTCTCATATTTATCCATATTGAGATTTGTAATGATAAAAATCCTATAACTCCAGTTGCGTACTTACTTTCTAGCTAATATTAAAAGGAGACCTTTGATATTATGGTCTCCTAATTTTATACTATGGAACTAACGCATCCGTTAATTGAAGAAAATCATCATTTTATTGAAAAATTGAAATCAATCCTTTCTTGAAAGGAAAATTATTCGTTTTAAAAACAGATCCAAATAAGTACTAAAATACTATTTTATTGTTAAAATGATTAATTTTATAAAAAATACCAATTTTATGTTATACTGATATATGTGTTTAAATAAACACCAATATTTAAAAATAATAATAAGGTGATGAAAAAGATGAAAAAAACAATTAATCTAGGGGTAGCAACAATGCTAGCTTTAGGAGCCGTAGGCGGAACTTTTGGATCTTTAACAACTACTGCTCATGCAAGTGAAAACTCTTCAAACGAAATTACAGAAGTACCAAATGCCACAGAAGTTGAAGATACTACAACATTAATTTCAGAAATAGAATCTTACATACATAAAGATGCGCAAGGCTTTTTATATGTCGACAGTGACATTCCAATAGATTTATATAATGAATATAAAGTAGATTTATTGGAAGAATATTTTGAAGAAATTAATGAGCAAGTGGCAAATGGGCAAGTGGAAGTAAATGATGATTTATCCATCATCGATAAATCGTTTACAACATTTGCTAGTAAAGGCTACACGTCCAAAAAATTTTGGTGGGGAGAACGCGCGACATATACTAATGCCCAAACAAAAAAAACAGTGGGCCAATTAGAGGATGCAGGAATCGATATCGCTTTTATTGGGGCTGCATACTTATTGCTTCCTCCTATAGCAGGGGGTGTGGGCTTAACGTCAGCCTATTGCGGGAAACTGGCCAAATCAATGAAATCGAAAAACAAAGGAAAAGGTGTTATAGTCGATATGACTTGGGCTTTAGCATATAAAGTTAAATCTAGATAAATGAAGTGGTGTCTATATGATCTTTAATTTGTTTCTATTATTTTTTATTATTTTAAGTTTTATATATATCTATCTATTTTATTCTAAAAAAATAAAATTTAAAAAAAGATATATGGTAGCATATCTTGTTCTACTATTAATTTTTATTTGGTTATTAAAAAAATAAAAGACTCGAATAAAAAGAGGGAATATTTAAATCGAATTCCCTAGTGACGGAGGCTACTCCAGAAAGGGTCCGTATGAATCGCTCCTTCTTACTCTGCTTGTTGTTAGCATCCTTGCTTACAAGCAGAGTAAGAAGGAGAAGGGACCGGACGACGAGTTATGGATAGAGAAAGGGAAACCCCACTTCTAATGGCGGGATTTCCCTTTCTTCATTTTTGACGAGGTGCTTCCCATTCCAGCCGGCTTTGTCTCGTATGAATTCCTTCTTTTCACGCTTGGTTATAAGGAACATATAAAAAAACAGCCAATAGGCTGTTTTTTTTTGTTTACTGTTTATTCGAACTGTGCATCTTTACTTTCGATGGAACTAAAAAACTCCCGAATAGCTTCTTATATAATTTGGTTTGTGTAACTATTCTTGTTCCGCAATAGTTACCTTTTTTGGGATAGGGTTAGGTTTAGGGTCAGTTATTTAATATCCATTTTAATAGTTTTAAAGTGTTAGCCCAGTAGTACTCTGCATTAAACCAAGTAATTAATGGTCCTTATTGATTTTTTTCCAGTCAGTAGCTCTCAAAAAGTTATTTGATGCTTTTATTGAATGGAATTTTGATTTTAGTGAAACTAATCCTCTAGAAGTTTGAATGATCGAGTAACCTAAAGTTTCCGAATACCAAATATCTCCTTGTACAGATCGTTTAATCATTTCCCAAGTTTTCAATTGTATCCCCCTAGGTCCTGTAAAAGATTATATTCAGTTCAGAGCCCTTTAGTTACCGCACAGTTTGCGTCAACTGCGTGATACATCTTAATGAACTATCCTGCCCCGTTAGTTCCATAAGAAATATGATCCATGGCCAGAAAAAACCTTATCTGCAATTAATTGTCTATAAAATCAGCATCAAAGTAAAGATCATTCATAAGCTTGTTCACAATCCCGTTGAAGTAAGCAAATTGTCCTTTACGCATATTCACTCCACTTTTCACCTTCATAGCAAATTCCTTGAACGCTTTAGTGCCGATTTCTATTTCCTGATCCCTTGTGAATGCTCTTTTGTTAGTAGAATAATCAACCACTCTATTACACTGCCTAATTACCTTCCAAAACTCTTGTATAGTTTCAGCTTCTTCGTAGAAAGAACCTACTAGATTACTAAATAGACCCGGAACCCAATGGGCTACAAAATTTGCTTTGTTTAAAGAGTTTTCTAGAGATTTATCCACATGAGAGAATTGAGTAACGGCTTTACGTTTATTGTTTTTAATATTTTGTTTTAAGAAAGATGTAGTTGTTTTAATGGCCGGACACTTCTTGGTCATTTTCACAGGGTTCTTGCCGGTCATTTCATCATTTACAGGCTGAATGATAATAGCATTAGCTGTTTGCATCATATCACTTTTCCTCTTCATAGGTACCTGGCGGATCATGCCGAGTTCTTCAAGTTTCTTCATTAAACGTTGAACAGTTTTATAAGAAATTTCAAGCTTGGCTGCAATTGTATTCTTACACATATAGCTCACACCAAGTTGCTTGCAGCTATGACGCTTCAAAAGCTCCAACAATGCAATTAGTCTGGATTGTACATCTGAACGTTTAATGTCCACACGAATGACGTCCCTGTAAACTCGTACGGTTTTATTTAATTCTTCAATAACTGTGAAAGAAGATAGGTTGTTATATGATTCTTCATTTGATATTACGTCAATACGTTTCTTCATTTTGCAGTCTCCTTAGACAACAAAAAGCAACGGCCCTGGGTGAGCAAACCGTTGCTAAGAAACCCATGATGTAATAAACTACATCTAAGGGTACAGCAAGTGTTTGCCTATCGTGAGTAGGCGGACGGTATAATTAGTGGTCCAACACTATTTATACACGCTGTGCTTTTTTGTGTTTTCCGGTAGACGCAAGGAATGTTTTTAGTCGATGGAGGTGTGCCTCCGCCGACCCAAATCGCAGTGATTTGTCCCAGCGCAGTCAAAGTTGCGGTTCCGCTGCCGATGGCCGTGCCAAATAGTTTGGCAACGGAACCGGCTAAAGAAATGCCAGAGAAGCCCGAACCATCAAGGCCAGTGATGGCACCGATGCCGGTTAATGTTACGGCGGCGATCTCCTTCGTCAGAGGAACAGCGGCCGCTAAGGCGGCACCAAGGTCATTGACGATGCCGAGCGACGTTTTTGGTAAATAATCTCCGATGATTTGATTGAAGCCGGAATCACCTAAATAGAAAAATGCAGCGATCGGGATGACCGGTCCGAATACCTTGAAGCCAAATTGAAAGCCCTGAATCAAATAGGCCGTAGATTTTTCAAGGCCCTGCTGTTTATGCGCAAAAAGAGATAAAATCAGTAAAATGAAAACCGCCGTACCGCCAACCAACGCCGTCGCATCTCCGCCCTGCAGCTTCAAAATCGACAACGCCACCACATCGAGCAGAAATGCAAGTGGAATGAATACGGCAAAAAACTTCTTTTGGACCAGGGTGAGCAGTTCTTCACTTTCTGCTTGATCCTGGACGATGCCCACATTTTCCGTTGCCTTGATTCTTCCAAGTTTCATATCCCGCTTCAAGAGGATAAAAGCGGAGAGGGTAGTGACAACCCCCATCGTAATCACAAGGGGAATGCTGGCGGCGATGACATCACCGACTGGAATCGAAGCTGCATCCGCCGTCAGTTTGGGTGCAGCTTGAATGATGAAATCCCCTGATAGCGCTATACCGTGGCCAAATAGGTTCATGGCCATCGCCACGCCGAGTGCCGGCAAACCTGCTCGTAAAGCTACGGGAAGCAGGACCGCGCCAAGTAAGGCAACCGCCGGTGAGGGCCAGAAAAACCATGATATGATCATCATGATGATTCCAATTATCCAAAAGGCGAGGGCAGGATTCTTAATGAATTTCGCAAAAGGTGCAATCATGACATCATTGATTCCAGACTTGGTCAACACCGTGCTCATGGCGACAATGATGGAAATGATCAATATCGTGGACATTAATTCCGTGATGGCGAAAATGAAGCTGTTGAATATCCCGCTGATGGACGAAGCTAAACTGCCTGTAGCCACCAGCGCCAATAGGAAAATTCCAATGATGCAAATGAGGGTCGTATCCCGACGCTTTACCATAAATCCAATGATCAATGCAATGAATACAACATAAATCCAGTGGAGTGCAGACAACTCCAGTCCCATGATTCGTCCCCCTCATAAATGTGCCTAGTTACAGATTATGAAGGGATATCGCGGTGGTGATTGGTTTGAAGAATTTATGGGTGAACCTTCATTAGTTTAGTTACTATTCCCTTGAAGTTAGCAAATGGCCTTTAAATATGTACTAACCAAAAAATATCACTCCTTTCTCGAAACTGCCAGGTAACAATTAGGAAAGGAACAAGCTCAATAGTCACTATATCATTGGACTTGGACAAAAATGTGTGTGTGATATGGAAAGGAGCTTTCCTTTAGGTTTCTGATTTTGAAAAGTGGTTTTTAACGTAAGTTAAGAGATTGGCTCTAAGTGCTGATTGATATTTGGAAATAAGTTTTTCATTCCCTTTTTTTTGAAAACTTTATGCTCTTTTCCAACGTCTATTAATTAGTACCATTAAAAAGGAGGAGTTAATATGTTAAAAATTTTAGTATCAGGACTAACGGTTTTCACAGTGACTGGAGGCATTATGACAAGTGGAATGTGGGGAGAAGTACCAGAACAGAAGGGTTCAGCTCAAAGCGTAGAGATTGAAGGACAATTAGACTACTATGGTTATAAAGATTTAAAATCTCTAGCTCTAGCTTGGTATGATAATGGCTATACGAACCTTGATAACCCTAAGAAGATTCCCGTCGATAAAATCAACGGGTTACCTATCGGCCTTTCCAAAGATGACTATGTTAAGTTTGTGGTGGAACAATATGGCGAAGAATCGGGGAATTCAGCCTCACAGGTCACCTTTTTACATCAATGATTTAGACTCTTGATAGGGAACCATATATACAGGCTCAATAGCTTTTAAATAGTGCTGATCGTTATAAAGAAATGATGTTAAAAACCATACAAGGAGCGCGACTAACGTTTACGAGTGTTTCAAGTTTGTCTTCAGTCTAGGACCTTCTCCATTTGAATTAAGCTAGCCCTTACTCGCTTGAGTAAGGGCCAGCTTAGTTTTAAAAGAAGGACTAAAAACACCGAAATGACCTTATCAAAGTTTAAGGAAGCTCATGATATTTCTTTTGCTAAGAAGGATGGAAAAGATACTTTCACCAATTGTTTGCTGTTCTCTTGTCATTCTAAATATCCTAAATGTGAAAGGGCTATAAAATAATCCTTGAAATATCTATTTTCCAGGTTGCAAGCTTCTTTTTCATTTCCCATTAAGACAACTAATCTATGGAATAATCTCTCACTGTTTCCGATTGTTTTAAAATCGTTAAATCAGCCAGGTGTAATGTTATCCATTATCCCTGCATTATTTACAAGGATATCCAGTGAATTAAAAGCATCCATTGTCGTATTAATCATGGCATGTTTTGCAACATTCGCAACTACTCCGATTGCTTGTCCACCGTTTTCCTCGATGCTTTCACCCCCAATCGTGCGACTTTTTATGCTCATTATCCGGATAAAGAATCCTCGATTAATGAAATTATCGAAGAAAAGGTGGATGGATTTCTTCTAGCCTTTAGAGAACCGTATAAACAGTTGAGTGATTTAGGAAGGAGGAACTTGCCAATACATGTAATCAAGGTTTTTGATTATATGAAAAATAACTCGGAGATGTTCAGATTATTATTTAGTGATAATGCTTTTCTTGGTTTTCGGGAAAAGCTCTGTGAAGTTGTTGAAAGGGTTGTATTTACGGAATTGAACTTTATAGATTCATCATTTGAAAAAATCGATACATCCATATATGCCCGAACTCAGGCATACTCCTTCATAGGATTGATATCTTATTGGGTTGAGCACAATTTTCACATTCCCTCAACGTACATTGCAGATCAATATCAAAAAATCCATCATTACAGTCCCAAAAATATCAGTAGTAATCCTAGTTAGAATAAATGATGGGTATTGTTTGTTTATATTCCTTTTTTTCATAAGCATTTCGCGAATCATGGATCATGTACCGCTTTTGCAAAGCTTCGGTTGTTACATAAATGTAAAGGCATAACTTCTTTATTTTCAACCATACATCAAGTATTCTTAACTTGAATAGCAACTAATGTAAATGAGGGATAAGCCGTGAAGCAAGTATATAGCGATATCATACAATTTAGGGGAACGCATTATGAGTTTGGATACATGCAGGGGGAGGAGTTCAAGGATTCATTAACGGTAAAGAATCGTGAAGATCAGTGGAAAATCAGGCAGCCGCGATTTACGGTTGAGGAAGGGGAGGTCAAGCGGGCGATTACACAGTTCGCTCCTGGTGTGTGGGAGGAATTGCTTGGGATGCAGGAAGCGCTGAAATGGCCAATGGAGCGTGTGCTCCAAGAATTCGGAGGGTACCGATTGGATTATGTTCGATCTGGATGCTCGATCATGACGGGTGATGATTATCTGATTCGCAATTATGATTACCATCCAAAGACATATGAAGGACGTTATGTGTTATACGAGCCAACCGATCAAGGATATTCAAGCATCGGCCCAAGCCAGAGGGGGACTGGAAGGATGGATGCGATGAATGAAAAGGGCTTGGTGATTGGGTATAACTTCATGAATCGAAAAAATCCTGGAGATGGTTTCATTTGTTGCATGATTGGCAGGCTGATCGTTGAATCATGTGCGAACGTAGAGGAAGCGGTGGCAATGTTGAAGGAAATTCCCCACCGTCATTCTTTCACGTACGTCGTCTATGATCAAAGCGGAAGTACCTATATTGTGGAAACATCTCCGAGAAATGTGGAGGTGCGCACGGCAAATGCCTGTACCAATCACTTTGAGATCATGAAAAATGAAAATCGTCACCATCTGATCGATTCCAAACGCCGATTGGGGATCATTCAAGAACAAGAAGGGAGCCTCACGTCTGCCTACGAGGCATATCGCCTGTTCAATGATTCCAACCAAGGTGTTTTTTCGGATTTATATAGCAGCTGGGCGGGGACGATTCATACGTCCGCTTATTTGCCGAAGGACTTGAAGGCCTGGATTGCTTTAGGGGGCAATCAGGAGCCAACCATCATCGATTTTGCGAAGTGGCTTCAGGGAGAAGATGTTGCGCTGGATCGGATCATGGGTGTAATCGATACGGATATTCCCTTCGTGCATATGGATGAGGGAGCGAATTGGTTCCGGAATTGAGCCATGCTTTTTGTCCTGTGTTGGATCACGTTTATATGTAAAAGGCCCGATCCTTGGATTGGGCCTTTTACATGCATTGATTCTGGCAATCGTTTTTTGTACGAGTTATTGGTGGTTAGTTCAGTAATATTATATGATGATGTTACATATTTTGGATAACAATCGTACTTGAACAATGAATAAGGGGATGAGCGAATGTTTACGACAGCTTTTGGATGGTTCAGATTCATTACAATAGTAGAGGGGATTTCTTATGTTCTCTTGCTGGCTATCGGCATGCCGATTAAGTACATATTGAATATTGGTGAAGCGACTCTCATTTTGGGCAGCATCCATGGTTTCTTATTCATCGTGTTCGGCCTTTTACTTCTTTATGTTAGCATTCGATCAAAGTGGTCCTTTATTAAAATGGCACTGATCTTCATCGTTTCATTTATCCCGTTTGGGAATTTTGTAATCGATCGAAAGGTATTGAAGCAAAGTTAACCACCCCATATGGCGACGCAGGCCTCAATCGTCATTTTTCCTTATAAAGCGATTTCCAGAAGGTGCCTTCCATTCAATGGAAGGCGTTTTTTTATGGATGTAAGCTTGTTGTAAGGTTGGCATAAATGTGCTGTAAGGATGAGCTTATATAGTATGAATATCAACAATCATGATGAGGTGAAAAAAATGGAACCATTACTGAAAGTGGAAAATATCAAAAAGACTTATGGGAAGTCAAGCGCTGCTTACACGGCGCTCGAGAATATATCTTTTGACATTCATGAAGGGGAGTTCGTGGGAATCATGGGGCCATCAGGAGCAGGAAAATCTACCTTGCTTAATATGCTGGCAACGATTGATTCACCGACTGAAGGCAAAATTTATATGAGAGATGTAAGCATTCACGACATGAAGGGGGCCGATTTAACGGATTTCAGACGTGATAATCTTGGATTCATCTTTCAAGATTACAATTTGCTCGATTCATTGACCGTGAAGGAAAATATATTGCTGCCACTGGCTATTGCTAAAATGCCAGCAAAAGAAATCGATATCTCGGTGAACCGCATTGCTAAAGTATTTGGTATTGAAGATTTATTAGCTAAATATCCGTACCAAATCTCCGGTGGACAAAAACAGCGAACAGCCGCAGCGAGGGCGCTTGTAACTGAGCCAGCCTTGATCCTGGCTGATGAACCGACAGGAGCGCTCGACTCGAAATCAGCGACTGATTTACTGGAAAGCTTAAGTGAATTAAATGAGAATAATCAATCCACCATCATGCTGGTGACACATGATGCTTATGCGGCAAGCTTCTGCAGGCGTATCATTTTCATCAAGGATGGTACACTTTCCAAGGAAATTCATCGTCGTGGCCAAACACGTAAAGCGTTCTTCCAAGAAATCATCGATGTCCTTGCAACCATTGGAGGTGAGGTAGATGACGTTATTTAGTCTGGCAAGAAAGAATATTGTCCGAAACCTATCCCAATATTTTTTATATATCGCATCCATGATTTTTAGCATCATCATCTATTTTACATTCGTGACATTGAAATACAGCGATACGATTATGGAAAAAACGGAGTCATCCCAAAATATGCAATCACTAATGAGTGCGGCGGCAGTCATCCTGGTTTTCTTCGTAGCCATTTTCATCGCTTATTCGAATTCGTTTTTCATGAAAAAACGTAAAAAGGAAGTCGCATTATATGCATTGCTTGGCGTGCGTGATCGTCAAATTGGCTTTATGCTCTTTTTTGAAAACTTATTATTAGGCTTGGTTTCATTAGTCGTGGGGATTGTATTGGGTTTTTTATGTTCGAAGGGCTTCATGACGATCTTGATTTATTTAATGGGCTATGATGCCATTGCACCTTTTACATTTTCGGGATCGGCCGCTTTGAACACAGCCATCGTATTCCTCCTTATCTTCTTGGTGACATCATTCCAGGGCTATCGTTTAATTTATCAATTTAAATTGATTGATTTATTCCACGCTTCAAAAAAAGGGGAAGCGGTCCCTAGGCCATCGATGGGTATAGCCATTCTTGGAATCTTGCTGATCGGCAGCGGGTATTGGCTGGCGCTGCAGGACCCTTTCACTTCCAAAGTATGGGAGGAAATCGGCTTTGTAATGACTGTCCTCATTATATTGACCACAGTTATTGTCGGTACGTTTTTATTGTTCCATAGTGTGACAGGTTTTGTGTTGACATTGATCAAGAAAAATGAAAAATGGCTATGGAAAGGTCTTCATATAGTGACAGTTTCACAGCTTCTCTATCGGATTCGGGGCAATGCACGTACACTGACCGTGATTGCTGTGTTAAGTGCTACGACGGTAACGGCAGGCGGTGCGGTATACGGACTTTATTACAACACGAACGATCAGGTTTTGAACGCTGATCCGAATACGTTCATGTATCGGCAAACTGATGCAAACCTTGATAGCAAGGTCAGCGCCATTTTGCCTGATGCAAAGTATGATGAAGCGATCGAAGCACTGTCCGTCACCTTTAATGCGAAAGAATTAAATGACTTGGATGGTTCAGGTCAAAGAATTTACACGGTTATCGACGAAGAAACGTACAACCGGCTGGCGGCAATCCAAGGCAAGGAAGTGCTTCGTGTGATGGATGACCATGCTGTCATTCTCGATATTGGTTTTGACGAAAGGTTCTCTCCCGAATACAAGGGAAAGACCATCACGACAGAAACCAACGAGGCAATCATATTTCAAGGATATAAGACTCAAACGGTTTTAAATGCAGGGACGGCGGGCATCACGGTGGTCGTATCTCGTGATACATTTCAAGCGTTGCAAAAGGCTGGAGAGACGCTAACATATCGTGCCATTGGCATGGACAAGGCTTCTGTAGATATATCTCGGGAAATTTCCAAGGAGATTCCTGAAGAAGCGCTATTTTCCAGTGCTCCCCAAGACTTCCAGAACAGCCTCGAAAGCGTGGGATCATTGCTCTTCATCGGCAGCTTTCTTGGTCTTGTCTTTTTAGCTGCGACAGGAAGCATCATCTACTTTAAAGTTTTGACTGAAGCGGAGGAAGATAAATCACAATACAATATGCTTCACAAAATGGGCGTCAGCTCTATGGATATGCGGAAATCGATTGCCATGCAAGTGGTCGTCATCTTCTTTGTGCCATTGGCAGCAGGATTATGCCACAGTGCTGTCGCTTTAAAAGCATTTTCTAGTTTATTGATGATGGATTTGGCAAAACCTGTGATGATCTGGATGATGGCTTATACAGTCATCTACGGTCTGTATTATATCTTAACGGTAGCTTCTTATAATCGCATCATTACACGAAATAATAAAACAGAAGGGTGATTGAAATGAAAAAATTCTTTACGGTAGCGGGGATCATATTCCTGATAGGGGCGGCTGGTGCCTTCGCGCTAACCAAAATCGACTTTAACCGAATGAATGCAGACCATTATTATGTACAAATTACGGAGGATGGGACAAAGCATGATACCAAATTGGGTGATGGTTCGGTGATGACTTCTTATTCATATAGATTGAAGGCAACAAATGCTGATGGTGAAACGGAGCCGCTTGAATTCACAGCACAAAAAAATCTGCGGAAAGATGCCTACTTGAAAGTGTACGTGAAGGGTGAAGATAAGGTATCTTCCTATGATGAAGTGAAATTCGAGGAGATTCCTAAGAAGGCACAAGAAAAACTCAAATAGGAAAGAAGGGCTGTCCGTAAGTTGTGGACAGCCCTTTCTCTGTAAGATGAATGATTATAAAAGAATCGTAATGGTCGTTCCCTTATTTTCAATGCTGGACAATTCAATATTGCCATGATGGGCAAGGATGATATCCCTTGCTATGGCCATACCTAAACCTGTTCCATGTGTGTTGGAGGTATTCGTTCCTCGGTAGTATCGGTCGAAAACCTGCGCTACATCTTTTGCAGGAATGCCGTATCCATTATCGGCAATGGTAATACTAGTGTGGAAACCTTGAGAAGAGGCCATATTGCTTGACTTCTTTTCATGATCGAGCGATGGATGAAGCGCGTCAATACGGATGGTGACAACGACGTCTTCCTCATTATGCACAAGTGCGTTATAGATGAAGTTAAGGATGGCCCGTTTCATTAATTTTTTATCCACAGGATGCAGGGCTTTATTCACATTTGCCTCTAATTCAATTTGTCGATCTGCGTAGGGTGAATCATTTAGAAACTCAATCATCAGCTCACGAATAAATACGACCAGATCTACCTCTTGGAATTGTAAAGGAAGCTGTTGATTGCGCAGGCGCATCGTCAGATTGAGGTCGTCCAATAAATCCTTCATATAAATGGCCTGTCTATTGATGATGGCTGTATACTCAAATAATTCTTGCGGTGTTAAATTCGCTGCTCCATCTTTCAGCAATTCTGCATAACCATGAATGGAAGCAAGCGGTGTCTTCATATCATGCGATACGTTGCTAATCCATTCCTCACGCATGCGGTCCAGTTTGTCTCGTTCCTTCTCGAATTCATCTAACTTTACCGATAGTTCATTCATATTGTGAAAAACGTCTTCATAGACGCCTTTTGGTATGGCCATCTTCTTAAATCGTCGCTCGCGCAGCTGCTGTATTCCTTCTATTAATATGTGGAGGGGACTCGTTAATTTTTTTCCAAATAAGAATCCAATGACTAAAGCAATCATGATATCCACGGTTAAAAATAGTAAAAGGATGATGTTGAGATACTTTATGATGTGAACGTAATTATAGGAAAATACATATCGTCCTATTCCACGATCTTTAATTCCTACAAAATAGCTGAAATCATGTGCTTCACCTACAAAAACGGTCGTCTCAGCGTCAATTTCCCTATACTTATACATTTGAACTATTTCGGCGGGCGTATACGCAGCTTGCAAACTTTCCGGCGTATGATAGGATGCAACTTGCTCGCCTTTTCCGTTCAAAATTTGTATCCACGCCTTTTTTTTCTCCAGTATTTTCAAACCTTCTTCATTTACGATCGGATTGCCATCTTGTAGTTTTATATATCGTGAAAAGCCCCTGCTAAAGGTTTCCACTGATTCTTCTTGTGTCTTAAAATGATATAAGAGCAAGCATACTAGTATGATGATATTCACAATCCCCACGATCACTACGATTGTCACAACGGATCCCAAAAAACGCCGTGTCAATTTCCACTTCATCTTTGTTTGCCCTTGGTTTGCAATTTATATCCAAGTCCCTTCACGGTTATGATAAAAGCTGGCTTTGAGGGATCTGTCTCAATTTTTTCGCGTAAGCGGCGAATATGGACCATCACGGTATTGTCGGAGCCAAAAAATTCATCGCCCCAAACATGCTCAAAAAGGGTTTCCTTGCTTAAAATCTGATTGGGATGGTGCATGAAGCAGCCCATCAGTCCGGTTTCTTTAGCGGTGAGTTCGATTGTTTGGCCATCCTTTTTCACTTCCGTTTCATTTGCACTAAGCTCAAAAGGACCAACCTGCAAATTCTTAGGGACGTGTTTTTCTTCTGTAAAACCGGCTCGTCTCAATTGAGCCTTCACCCGGTAAGCAACCTCCTTCGGACTGAACGGCTTGGTAATGTAATCATCGCCGCCTATCGCCAGCCCTAAAAGTTTGTCGATTTCCTCATCCTTTGCCGACAAAAATAAAATCGGTACATTGGACACTTCACGAATACGCCTGCATAAATCATACCCTTCGCCATCAGGCAGCATGATATCGAGTAAGACGAGGGCGGGATCAAGTTCTTGGAACCTGGCCCATCCGTCTGCAAGCGTCCCTGCCTTCACAATATTGGCGATGCCTTCTTTATGTAGAACGGTCTCCATGAGACGTGCCAAATCTTCTTCATCGTCGATAATTAAAATCCACTGTTCGGACATGGTTCTCCCTCCTTATCATCTCTCTCCACAGTATAGTGTACCAGCAGTTCGTATTAAAGGTATCTGTAGTGTTTTTTAGTCTGGGACATTGTATGCATGTTCATTATCGGGCGCGGTCCTTCCCATATTGCATTAGTTCTATTTCAGAATTATCATTCCCGGCATAAACAAGTCCAAGCCTCTCTATAATTGCTGAAACGTCAAAATCCCCCATTTAAAGAATGGGGGATTTTGGCGAAATACTCACTATATTACCCTTGAATCAGATTGAGGAATTTACGTGTGCGCGCTTCTTTCGGATTGGTGAAAATTTGGTCGGGTGTTCCTCGTTCCATTATTTTTCCTTCATCCATGAAGATGACTTCGTCCGCAACCTCACGAGCGAAACGCATTTCATGAGTGACAACAATCATTGTCATGCCTTCTTCTTTCGCCAAGTCTTTCATTACCTGCAGCACATCCCCAACTAGCTCGGGATCAAGAGCCGAGGTAGGCTCGTCGAATAGCATGACCTTCGGCTCCATGGCCAAGGCCCTTGCGATGCCGACACGCTGCTGCTGTCCCCCGGACAATTGAAACGGATAAAAATCAATTTTTTCTCCTAAGCCAACCTTTGTAAGCAAGGCAGTTGCCTTTTCTTTCGCTTGGTGTTTCGCTATATTCTTTACAATGACGGGACCTTCCATTACATTTTCCAGAGCTGTTTTGTGAGGGAAGAGATTATAGCTTTGGAAAACCATCCCAGTCAAACTGCGGAAAGAAGTAATCGATTTTTTTCTGACCGGCTTATTGAAGTCCATCACCGTTTTATCAATTTCAATCGTCCCATCCGTAGGCACTTCAAGGAGATTCAAACACCGAAGAAAGGTTGTTTTACCTGAACCCGAAGGACCGATCAATACGATGACTTTCCCTTGCTTCACTTCCAAATCGATGCCCCTTAATACGTCAAGGTCACCAAATGATTTATGAAGATTCTTAATGTTGATCATATTAAAATCTCCTTTAACTGCTGTGGTTCTCATTTTGCTACATAGCGATTAAGCCTGTCCTCGATGCTTCCTTGTATGAAAGATAAGATTGTACAAAAAATCCAATATAAGGCGGCCGCTTCCATGTACAGTAGCAGAAATTCATAGTTTTTTGCTGCGATTTCTTGCGCCTTGCGGAATAATTCCGTAACAAGGATCAGTGATGCAAGCGATGTATCCTTCAAAAGGCTGATGAACGTATTCGAAAGCGGGGGAATGGATACCCGGGCAGCTTGCGGCAAGATGATTCGCTTTAGGGCTTGGGTATATGTCATTCCGATTGAATAGCCAGCCTCCCATTGCCCTTTGGGTGTTGATAAAATCGCAGCCCGGATAATTTCCGAAGCGTATGCTCCAACGCTTAGTGAAAATCCGATTATAGCCGAAATAAAAGGGCTGATGGTTACGCCAAGGTTCGGCAATCCATAAAAGATAATGAATAATTGCACGAGTAATGGTGTCCCCCGGATGATTGACACATATACTCGTGCAATTATTTGAAAGATTTTGATGGAAGATAATCTAGCCAATGCTGTAAGCACAGCGAGAAAAAGGCCAATTACAAATGAAATTAGTGTTAGTGGAATCGTTTTTTGAATAGCTCCCTCTATCATAGGATAGAGGGAGGTTTGGGCGATGGAAACAAGCTGGTTCAAACGCTCAGGGTCATTGAAAATATTACTTAGGAGAAACATCTTCACCGAACCATTTATCTGAGATCTTAGCGTAAGTACCGTCGTCTTTCATCGCTTTTAATGCTTTGTTTACTTCATCCACTAATTTGCCGCTGTCTTTTCTGAACATTAAACCACTTGCAGCTCCATTTTCTTCTTCGTCGGCCACTTTAATTGGCGCATCCGGATGCTGCTTTTTATAATCAAGGAAAGACAATTTGTCATTGATCGTGGCATCTACCCGTTTAGAACCAATAAGCTGAACACTTTGGGAAAACCCTTCGATGCCGGTAACTTTTGCTCCATGAGATTCAGCCAGGTCATTATAGTTGCTCGTTAAAGATTGTGCCGAAGTTTTACCTTTTAAATCATGGAATGATTTAATGTCATTATTATCCTTGTGTACAAGCAGAACGGCACCTGATTGAATATAGGCATCCGAGAAATCATATTTCTTTTGACGGTCATCATTAATGCCCACTTGGTTTGCAATCATATCAAAACGTTTCGCATCCAATCCTGCAAACAGGCCGTCCCATTGTGTTTCCTTGAATTCAGCTTTCACTCCAAGGCGTTTTGCCACTTCTTCAGCAATTTCAACGTCAAAGCCAGTTAATTTGTCTGAATCATCGTGGAAAGTGAAAGGGGGGTATGTACCTTCAGTTCCGACTGTTAATACGCCATCTTTTTTAACTTTATCGTAAAGATTTTCTTGTGAAGAAGATTTATTGTCGGTATTGTTTGCCTCGTTTTTTGTATTTGAACCACAAGCGCTAAGTACAACCGTGAAAGCTAACAATAGCGATAAAAGTGCAACCATTTTTTTCATTTCGGTAGACCTCCTAGTAATCTGATAGGGATTGATACTCTGTGATACTATACAAGAAAAGGAAAAAAGTCAATGAAAATAACTTATATCATTAGTGTGAATGAATCTTGATGAATTATACGGATTTTCACACAGAGGAACGAATTCGTTTTATTGCGTGAAAATCCGTTTAGTTTCTATTATGAAGGAGATTTATCTAACGCAGTGCGCCAAATAATCATATTAACGCAAAACTATTGCGCGATATATTTACACGGTGGCGGATCTGCTTGTCTGGCCCTTGGTTTTGTCGAAAAATCGATATATCTCCGATTTCGTAGATAAATGCATCAATTTTGCAGATAAACCGCCAAATTCGTGGATAAAAGCATCAATATGGCAGATAAACCGCCACATTCGTGGATAAAAGCATCTATTCGCGGTGAATTTTTTTGTTTTTCAATCAATTCAAGAAAAAAGGCTGCCGAGATCCGGCAACCTGCAACTGCTATTCTTTTGTACCTGTCTACGTTCATTTATCTTCCAATAAGTTGACATGATTGACGGTTTGATCTTCGCCAACTATGAATTGAAGTTCATAATCACCCGTCTTGTAAATATAGTTGATTTCATCCGTACTTGAAATATGTCGGATTTGGTCGGCACTGCCGAGTTGTTCACCCAATACTTTAGGAGTGATGCTTCCTAGATTATGATCTCGCTCTACATTTGTCCCAAAGTACCTGATTTGGGAAATGATCTTGTCTTCACTATAAGCGAAGGCGAATCCCGGGTGTCCCATTTCAGCATGATAAAAGTCAAAAGTTTCATCGGCATTTCCTGGTTCTGGAGGAGACCCGAACGTATTGTATACATCTTTCTGGGCATTTTCATTAATTTTTAAGCCTGTGGCAGTATAAGGCATTTCACCTGAAAAGGCCTTATTGTAGATTTCATATAATGTGGTGATGGCGTGTGTCTTCGCTAAGCTGGAGGAGTCCTCCGCCGTTGATGCGGCTTGAACCGGTTCAGTTGAAAAGGATGCACCTGCACCTAATAGGGAACCGGTCAGAATTGCGGCACTAAGCATTCTGGTTACTGGTTTTTTAGATAACATTTCTTATCCCTCCTATATCATCCTTTTCCACCAATATCTATACATGAAACATTTTATCGGCAATCGATGATTGATTCGGTAAGCTTTTCAATGAAGCTTGAACTATCCCTTCGTCGGGCTATATATTCCCAAAACGCTGTCCGATGGCAATTAAGCTTGTTCCGAAATGACCTTACGTACCGGGATATGGGAAATGAACGGGCACAGCTTGTCATTATGATTATGTATGGGAATTTTACGAATCAGCAAGCGTTTACGAATGTACATTCACAGGAAAGATGAAGAGGAACTTCCGTTTAAATCAGCTCCTCTTCATTCACTATCCGGCAGTGAAGCTCATTGAGGGACCTACTTGACAGTAGAACATGAATCCAAACACCGGACCCCTGGAAAAAGCTGCAACTAATACCAATCACGGATTTTAGTAACTCCAGCCATTTTTGAGCAGTCATTAATGTTTAAATGAGTGATTGAATTAGAATATCATCATGATAATTTAAAATGGGCATAAAGCCGAAGTCTTTAAATTTCTGCAAGGCTTCGGGATTTTTTTTGTTTACAAAACCGGACACAACAAGGATGCCTTGCTTTCGAGCATAAGCGACCAATTCTGGTAAAAGGGATTGCATGATGCCCTTTCCTCGATACTTCTGTTCGAGGACGATATAATTTATATGTGCCACTTTATATAGATAAAGGTTATAACAAAGAAAGCCGACGGTTTTTCCTTTTTGATTACAAATTACAAGTACATTATGTGATTTTTCCAAAATCTGATTTACTGTATCAGGAGAAACATGAAAATTCCTTACCGTAATATCTGTTAGTTTCTTCTTATCTTTTTTCGGTATCCAGCTTCGAAAATGCATCTTAACTTCTCCTTCATTAATAGTACATGTCCTTAACATGAGACCCCTTTGGAATTTACCAAAGGGAGTCCATGTTAATCTCCAAAAGCTACAGCTTAACCCTTTCTGAACTTCTTGATTGACTTAGGTTTCTTAATTGAAGTATTTGTATTATTGTTGAATAAATTATTCAAGATTTTTATCAAAGCATCCCTGCTGCTATTTTCAGGACTGGTATTACCACCAGTTTCAGAACCATTAAGTCTTCTTAGTTTCTTGTTTGACAATGCAATCATCCTTTTGTTTTATAATTTTCCACATTACTAAATTATGTGTAATCTTTCCTTTTGCTTGGACAAGTTCATTAAATATATTTGAAGGGTTGGATAGGGGGTTTTAACTACCATATAATGTAATGATGTGATATAATTATGTGAATTAGTTCACAATGATTAATGACACAAGAACATGTAACTTTATAGAAGAAAGCGGGTTGTGTAGATGCTGAAGAAAGTGGTTTTAGCAGGCGGAACTGGTTTTGTCGGGCAATACTTTGAACAACATTTCAGGAATCTTGGATATGAGGTAGTGATCATTTCCCGGCAAACCCCACATATTGGCTGGGATGACAGAAAGGGAATAGAGGAAGCCATCGATAATTCGGATATGCTGATCAACCTTGCAGGAAAAACGGTCAATTGCCGATATAATGAGGAGAACAAAAAAGAAATTTTAGAGTCCCGTACAGATACGACCATAGTGCTCGGACATGCAATTGAACAATGCCAAAATCCGCCTTCCTTATGGATAAACTCCAGTACGGCGACGATATACAGGCATGCTGAGGATAAACCGATGACAGAAGAGGATGGTGAAATCGGTTCAGGATTCTCCGTTGAAGTAGCACAGGCATGGGAGCGTTCACTCTTTACTTTCCAATTACCCCAAACGAGACAAATTGCTTTGCGGATAGCCATTGTTTTGGGAGATGGCGGCGTGATGACTCCTTATAGGAACCTGGTCAAATTCGGCCTGGGTGGCCACCAAGGATCTGGGTTCCAAAAATTCAGTTGGATACATTTGGAAGATTTATTCAATATTGTCCTTTTCCTAAGAAAGAATGAAGGGCTTGAGGGAGTGTTCAATTGTTCCGCGCCTAACCCAGTCACCAATCGTGAGCTGATGGCACAGCTGAGAAAGGCCATGAATAAAAAGATGGGACTGCCGTGCCCCGTACCGATACTTACGATGGGTGCCTTCTTCATGAGGACCGAAACTGAATTGATCTTAAAAAGCCGCTGGGTCTTGCCTGAAAGGTTGGAAAAGGAAGGGTATGCATTTAAATTCAATCATCTGGATCAAGCATTGAAACAGATCATGAAAAGATCAATGATAGTAAACGAATAGAGCGGGAATGTCACAATGATAGAAAACATCGGTAAGGAATATGGCTGCAACAGAAAAAGTCGGAAAGCCATTAGACCTTGCCCGAAAATTGAGTGAAAAAAAGCACCTTGCTTACCTATTGAATAGGCTGTTGCATGATGCTTATATAATTTGTTTGAAAATTGTCTGAATAGGGTTATAATTAAAGGTGTTGGAGATCCTAGCCAACTAGACACCCTTAGAGAATTGCCTTGTCCGCTACTTTCTAAGGGTGGATATTAAATTCTGGCTCATACTTGGTTGAATATCGGGTATGGAATGATGGTGTGTAATAGATGGATTTGATTTTCCATTCAGAAGGGCATTTATCACAACTAGCGTTATTGTACCCATCACTACTCCATTTCCACATATTAATTGGACTGTTTCCGGGAATTTATCGAATGCCTCCGGGACTCCCTTCACTGCTAGACCGACCCCAATTCCAAGTGCAATCGTCAATTGATTGGAAGGCTTGCTTAAATCAGCCTTGGCTACCATCCCCAAAGATGCAGATAGAAGCATTCCAAACATTGGTATCATAGCCCCACCCAGAACGGGTAAAGGGATCATCGTCGTAAGGCCGGCGACCTTAGGCACAAAAGCCAGAACGATTAGGATACAGCCTGCCGTGACTACTACAGAGCGCTGAGTTACCTTTGTCAGCAGGACCAAGCCTACATTTTGCGAGAAGGTAGAATGGTTAAAAGAGTTAAAGATACCACTTATGAAGCTTCCTATTCCTTCTGCACGGAGCCCCTTTTCCACATCTTTTTCAGTTATTTCCTTCCCGCATACTTCCCCAAGTGTCAAAAAGACGCCTATGCTTTCAACAGCAATGATTAAAGATATGATTGTCATGGTGATAATCGATGAAAAGTCGAAGGTAGGTACCCCAAAATAGAATGGTGTCACCATTGTAAACCAGCTGGCCTCTATAAAAGCAGAGGTATCGACCATACCTAAAAAACCAGCCAATATAGTACCAAGGATCATGGCGAACAGAACTGAAACCGCTTTCACGAAACCTTTAGTAAGTGTATTCAATAATAGGAAACTCAGTAGTGTAAAACAAGCCAGCATTAAATTCATAGGGTCTCCAAAGGTAGGGGAACCGACGCCTCCCGCTGCATTTTTCATGGCAACTGGCATTAGCGACACGCCTATAATTAATATGACGGACCCTGCAACAATGGGTGGGAAAAAGGGTATTAATTTACCGATCACTCCAGATAAAAAAGCAACAATTATTCCAGAAACCATAACTGCGCCTAAAACCCCTGTTATACCATGGACGGATCCTATAGCTATTACTGGCTCAACCACGATAAAAGAAACAGCCATTAAAGCCGGTAACCTTATACCAAACCCTTTACCGCCAATAACTTGAAGCAAGGTGACTATCCCGCAGGCCAGTAAATCAAACGAGATCAGGTATATAATCTGTTCTTGTGTCAAGCCGATTGCAGGACCGACAATTAGTGGAACAGCTACCGCTCCTCCATACATTACACAAACATGCTGCAAACCTAACAATAGCGTGCTGATTTTGCTTAATTTTTCCATGTTTGCCCCCTTATAATTAGTAAGCCCTTGTTAATTATGTTAATTTAATGAAATCCCCTCCTTGCCATTTTGTAAGTACTCTCTTGTGATCGGGTTTTTGTTGCTTATTAAGAAACACCATTTACAAAATTGGTGTATTTTTATATTATCACCACAATATTGCTAAATCAAGACTATTTTTTGGAAAAAAATGAATATTCTATCAACGTTATCGGTTTATAATTAGAAAGAATAGGGGGGGCAATATGTATCTAACGGTCGAAAAAGCTTTGAAGCTTCCTGCCCTAAACCAAGTGGAAGTTATTGGAGGGGAGCAGGGTTTAGCTCGAGTAATTAATTCAGTAAGTATAATGGACCATCCGGATATATCATGGATTAAACGAGGGGAACTCCTACTGACAACTGGTTATGTATTTAAGGATGATTCCGATGCGCAAATCAATCTTGTTAGGGAATTGTCGAAAAGAGGAAGTGCTGGATTGGCTATTAAGATTAAGAGGTTTCTTTCTACGATTCCTCCTGAAATGGTAGAGGAGGCGAACAAGTACAAACTCCCATTACTCGAGATTCCTTATGAAATGCCCTTATCCGACTTATTATTCAGCTTTACTCATGAACTTGTTAATAGAGAGAAAGTGAAAAACAATGGAAAAGGAAGTTTTGAAATTTTCAATTCTCTTTTGAGTGGGGAAAGTAGCAGTTCATCTTTCCCCCCCGAATTACAGGAAATCGGCTTTAATCATCGGCCATACATTCTGCTCTTAATAAATATTGAAACGAAAGAAGAAGGGGATTCATTAATTCCAATTGGTAGAATTCTGGAGAATTTAAACCAAACTGAAAAAGTGGATTTTAAGTATTGGCATATCGATTTCAATGGTCACTTGATTATCCTGCAAGGAAAAGGAATGGTGACCGATGAGCACCTACTTTTGCAGGCCGAAAGAATTGCCACCCTTTTAGAAGGTCTTATAATCGAAGGTAACCCCAGCATTTCTCTAACGATGGGATTAAGCAAGGTGAAAAAAGAAATCCACAATATGAAAGAGGGGTTTAGTGAAGCTAAAATGGCCATTCAACTGGGCCCTAAGGTTAAATCGACTAATATCAATGATTACGCAAGCATTGAAGTTGAAGATTTAATTAATCAAATCCCAAAGGATGTACTGGCTCAATACGTGCTATCCATGATTGAACCCATTATTTTGTATGATAAGGAAAATGAGGGGGAGTTGTTAAAAACTTTAGAAACCTATCTATTTTCAAGAGGGAGAATAGAAGATGCGGCAAGGGCCTTGTTTATTCATCGAAATACCGTCAAGTTCCGTTTGTCGAGGATAGAGGACTTACTAGGAGTTGATTTAAAATCGAGCGATCTTGCATTTAAATTGCAGCTTAGTATAAAAGCTGCGAAGTTATTGGATGACTAGGTAAAGGAAGCAGGATTTTAAGCAATCTTGAATCAAGTGCTGCTGAACAAGGAAAACTGCCAGGAGATCGGATAACTCTGGCAGTTTTTCATGTGGAATGGAATATTTCCTATTGATTATCCAATAGACGTTTGGCATATAAGGCAAGTTTTAAAGTAAATAAATCATCATTGCTTAAGTCCGATCCTAATCGTTTTTTTATGCTTTTTATTCGAAAATGGATCGTGTTTCGATGTACCCCCATTTTTCTGGCCGTTTCAGCAGGTCGAAGATTGCATTGCATATATGTCTCCAAAGTTTTGATTAAATCAGACTCGGTTTCATCGTCATGATCCTTTAGCGGTGCTAAATTATCTGTGACAATATCAATAAGTACATTTTTTGGGGCGTACTGCAAAATTTTAAATGTTGCTAAATCTTTGTAGCAGTAAATTTCCTTTCCTGAGTTCAATCGTTTTCCCAGTTCAATAGATTGTAGAGCCTCCTGTAAGCTATTGGCCAGGTTATTTATCCCTTTATGATAGTTACCGATTCCCAGCGTAAGTTCCAGTGGCAGGTGTTTAGATAAAGTGGAGATGATTTGTTGGCTTAAATGGATGACTTGTGAATAAAAGCTGGTACTCCCTAGTGGGAGGGTATCCAGATAAATGATGACTAGACTGAGCTTCATATTCCTAATCAGCTTATCGATTTTATATTGCCCGGTCAAAGTTTCAATTGTCTTGATCAACTGTTTATAAGCAATGGTATCATTCCTATGATTCCATTGCAGCGTTAAAGGTAGAACTGTACATATGAATCCCCCAGTGATTTGATGGAAGCTGGAATTGTCCTCCGTCATTCCTAAAATCCCGTAACTTGAATTTTCGGTACCAACTCCGTCCATATCTTCAATACTATAACTCAACTCTTTATGTTCATTCTGTCTCGTTACAATTTCACGAAGTAGGGGAGACATGATTTCTGATAGCGAAAACTCAGGGGGAATTTTGAGAATAGGCAAATTGGCCATATTGGCAATATTAATGGCGGTTTGTGGAATTTCTTCCAGTTTAATGAACAATCCTGAACAATTCATTTTTGCTAATTCGATCACGAATTGGTCTAATTGTTGCGGATTATCTTGAAATAAGTATCCGGTCGTTAGAATCAATTCATTTGGCTTCAACCAGGAGAGCACATCAGGAGCATCAAAGCTGTTGATGGATTGTATTTCTCTATTAAGGCCCAAAATGCCAGCTACAACTTGGCATTGTTTTATCTGTGGTAATGCTAATGCATCAGTCAACGTTAAATGCATGATAAGTCTCCTTCGCTGTGCCTTTTTTCTCTAATTTAACTAATTTTTTGAACATTGGCAACTGACGCTGGAAATATGGATAGTGCGGTAAGCACAAACGGTTTGGAATAATATTAGCTTTTTCAGCTAATGACCTATAAATAAGTGCATGTATATAATTCTATTAAGTTAAGAATGTTTGGAATTATCAAAATAAAAAGAGAGAGAGGGCCTATATTGATATCAGACCTTAATAGCATAAAAGAGATGAACAGGAAAGAATTCATCCAAAAGTTCGGATGGGTATATGAACATTCCCCATGGATAGCAGAGCGTTCATGGGATTACAAGCCATTCATTTCCTTAGATGACCTAAAACAGAAAATGGAAATAGTTGTCCAGGATGCTTCATTAACGGAACAGCTCCAATTAATCAAGTCTCACCCGGACCTAGCAGCCCGGATTGATATGGCTGAAGCATCAGTTAAAGAACAATCCGCGGCCGGTTTGAATTCTCTTTCTCCGGAGGAATATGAAGAATTTCATGCGTTAAATAATCAGTATAAAGATAAGTTTGGATTTCCGTTCATATTTGCTGTCCGCGGCAGCGATAAAACGGTGATAAAGGCAGAGATGAAAAGAAGGATTGGTTTGGATCAGGCAAATGAACTTAAGGAAGCGATCAAGCAAATCAACTTAATTGCCAGCCACAGGTTATCTGATTTTATTAAATAATGGGAGTGATAATATGACAGTCCAAAATGAAAAAAGAACGATGTATTATGGTAAAGGTGATGTATTTGTATATAGGACTTATGTAAAACCGCTTACAGGCTTAAGGAGAATACCGGAATCACGTTTCATAGAAAGAGATAATACTATTTTTGGATTTAATTGCCAGATTTCTTTGAAAGGTGATGCTTTTTTATCTTCTTTTACGGAAGGAGACAATAGCTTGGTGGTTGCAACGGATTCCATGAAAAACATCATTCATCGCCAGGCCGCCAATTATCAGGGAAATACGGCGGAAGGATTTTTGAAGTTCATATGTGAAGTTTTCCTTGATAAGTATAGCCACATAGATGCAGTAGAACTGACAGCAATTGAAGTCCCCTTCGATCATGTACTCGTTCCAAAAGGGGAAGGACATGTAAATAGTGATGTTGTTTTTCGATGTTCCAGAAATGAAAGGGCTACCACTACAATCGAGGTGAAAAGGACACCTAGCGGAAGCAAAATCGTTAAGCATTCAAGTGGAATAGTGGATGTCCATTTAATCAAGGTTAAAGGAAGCTCTTTTTATGGATTTATTCAAGATGAATACACCACACTGCCGGAGGCTCAAGATCGGCCACTATTTATTTACTTGGATTTCGATTGGGAATACAGCCATTGGGAGGATGCCACTGGCGCGAATCCAGAGAAATATGTAGCAGCAGAACAAATTTGTGATATTGCAAATACAGTGTTCCATGAACTGGATAACCGTTCGATTCAGCAGCTCATTTATCATATCGGTACTAGGATTTTGGAACGGTTCCCGCAGCTTGCGAATGTTCAATTTAAAACGAATAATCGTACCTGGGAAACAGTAGTAGATATCATTCCGAATTCAGAAGGAAGTGTCTATCAGGAACCTCGTCCTCCATTTGGCTTCCAAGGCTTTGTCGTTACGCAAGAAGACGTTAAACAAAAAAAGGCAGCTGAATCAACTGTAGAGGTTTCCCGATAATGGACAGTAAGCTGACCACACATGTTTTAGATTTGTCTAAAGGCCTTCCGGCAAATGGGATGAAGATAGAGCTTTGGGCCATAAAGAATCAGGGAGAACATTCTTTCATTAAAGAGGTCCATACAAATAAAGATGGCAGAGTAAATGATCCGCTACTTCAAGGAGATGATTTCAAACCAGGTGAGTATGAGCTTGTCTTTTATGTTGGGGAGTATTTTAATGATGAAGCGAATGATTCATATTTAATGCCATTTTTAAATAAAATTCCACTTCGTTTTGGAATAGGGAGCAATGAAGAACATTATCATGTTCCACTGCTTGTTGCTCCAGGTGGATATAGCACTTACCGAGGAAGCTAGTGAATCAGGAAGGAGGGGGAAATTTGGCACATGAACGTACGGATGCAGTGACTTTAAACGGTAATCCAGTGACCTTGATTGGTCCTGGACTAAAAGTGGGGGATAAGGCCCCTGACTTTGCACTATTAACAAGTGACCGCCGTAAAGAACATTTGACAGACTATAAAAATAAGACATGCATCATCACAACTGTTCCTTCGCTTGATACGGGTGTATGTGATTTACAAACAAAGCTCTTAAATGAAGAAGCAAGCACAATGGGTGAAGATGTAGCTGTATTGGCTATTAGTGCAGACCTCCCATTTGCGCAAGCCAGGTGGAGTAAAGAAAGTAATGTGGAAGCTATAACCATACTCTCTGACCACTTTGATATGTCATTTGGTACTGCATATGGAACGTACATGAAAGAACATCGACTGGAATGCAGGGCAGTATTTGTAATAAATCAAGAAGGAATCATTAAGTATGTGGAATACGTGCCGGAAGTCACGGATCACCCAGATTATGAATCCGCATTGCAGGTAGTGAAGGAATTGATGAATATAGCTGGTACAGTAAATTAAATATTCCCCTCACGAAGGATAATAAGATTTCCTTCTATTATTTATAAGACTGTCCAATTTACGTAAATTGGACGGTTTTTTTAATGATACATTCTCAATTAAATTAGGGTAGGGTGGTTTTGCAGTGATTTAAGTAAGCACAAAAAGAGTTAAGTACCCGGATCTAACCGATGCATCAAGCAAAGGCAAAGCATTCCCCTAAAACGGAAAGAATAGGATGATGTTTTTTGATGGTTAGTTATATTTGGCCCTGAATTTTTAGATTAAACATATTGTGACACGCACTTTCAAGGAGGATGCCTATATATCTTCTAAGAAAAGAGGCTAAACATGAAATTTATATGGATAAGTTTACTGACATCCTCGCTGTTTATAACAGGATGCAGTAACGCAACTTCCACTGTCAAAAAAGAAGAAAAGACTATTGAAACAGATGAATTGAACTACAAAAATCAAAAAAATTGGAAGTTGGAATCAGGAGATACACAATCACCAATCGACATTGAGACAACCAAGACACAGGAAATGAAAGATAATGGAGCAATTGAACTTAACTATAATAATGCTGTACTTGTTGCTGAAGACAACGGCCACAGTATCCAACTAGACGTTACTGGAACTGCCAAAATCAATGGTCGCCTCTTTGATTTAACACAATTTCATATTCATGCACCAAGTGAACATAAGCTTGATGGTAAGCATTATCCGATTGAAGTTCATTTCGTAAATAAAGCACAAGACGGACGTATAGCTGTTATTGGTGTGTTCTTCAAAGAAGGTGCAGAAAACCATGGATTCAAAAAAGTGATTGATAGCATTAAAAAAGGTGATAAAAACACCTCTGTTGGTGATATCAATATCGCTACTATGCTTCCTGCCAACAAAAGTTATTACCACTATCTTGGTTCATTGACTACTCCACCCCTTTCAGAAAATGTGGAATGGTATATCATGAAAAAACCAGTAGAAGTTTCAAAAGCACAAATAGAAACTTTCCAAAGCTATTACCATAGTAATAATCGTGACATTCAACCATTAAACAAACGGCTAATCTTAAAATACGAAGAATAAATAAGATTCAAACAAAATCCGTATTCCATCGGGGGTGAGGTCTCGCGGCACTATGGATAGCGCTGTTCATGGAAAATCGATTGTAGGAAACGGATTGGGTGATCTGACGAGCATCGTATATCGGAGTGTCGGCGATATACAATCAAAAAGAACGCTCAATCCTTGATTGAGCGTTTTTCTTCTTGAGAGTCAGCTGCTTTTCATCACTCTATTCGAAATGAAATACGACAATATAGCTGAGAGTGCAGCAAGTGTCATGACAGGCAATTGAGATTGCGAAACGATAATGGATGAACCGGCGGTACGAGTTGCCCCTGAAAAGTCAGGTGTGTATGCAGCAGTTAGAATCAGTCCGGATATTACTTGTAATATTGTAAATAACAATAGGAAACTAAATGTAAAGAAAAGATACTTTTTCATGTGTGTCACCTCCTTCCTCTATTACATACGGATGATTTGCAAGGAAGTTCCTTTAATTTACATTTACTTTTTCGCTTATTTATGAAATAAGAACGATTATCATGTCCGCCCATTTGGTTGGCAGAGGCTTGCCCCGAGAATCCACAACAGGGGAGATGGTGTAAAAGAAGGTTTGCGGACGGTGACTGCCAATACACCTATAGCTGCAGAAGCATATTTTCTAAAGAAAGGTATCAGTTAACAATCAAGAATATACGGGGCTAGAGGAAGTTGACTCCTTACTTATTAAAGTAGGTGAGGCTGCAAACAAAAAAACTATCTAAACCTTAAAACAAAGTTTGTTAGAAGTAAAAGGTGCGGGGCCCTACAGGCGCAAAAGCCTAGGTCGGACCGTCTCCGGTAAGCTAAGCGCCTCCAGTGCCATGGAACGGACTTAGTGCAGCTTCTCCAAATTTATCGGCAATTGGGACTCCATCCTCGTTTTCCTGAAGGTTTTAGCGTTTTCCAAATCTGCTTGGGAGTATACTAGAGAGCGAATATGGATGCTAGGGCGATAGATTATTTCATGCATTTCCCGAACGGAAAAAGGACAAGCCGCATACTATATAGCAAGTCCGCATTCAATGAAGCGGGCTTAATATGATAGAAGGGGGGCATGGCAATGATCAACTGGAAAGTGCGCCTTAAGAATCCGACGTTTATATTCACGGTACTCCTTCCTGGGCTTTTGCTATTGGTACAGATGGTTGCGGCGTTCATAAACAATTTCATTCACCCTATTGGCTTTACCATTAGTGATGATGCTTTGAGCGGGGCTTTGGGCATCATTAACTTTATAGCACTTACATTCTTTGGGGTCGGCGGTGTGATTGATCATACCACTAAAGGTCTGAGGGACAGCGAGAATGCTCGAAGTTATGAAGAACCTAAATAATGGTAGAATCCTGCTGAAGAGTTAGAAGAAACCAGATAACACCGTTTAAGTAATACAACGGTAGTATCTGGTTTTTGTTTTTTTTTACGTTGACCGTGAATGCTGGAGGAATTGGAATGAAAGCTAATAATGCCGCATACATTTAAAATCGTGGTTCATTTTAGTTTGGGGAGGAAAAAGAATGAGTTATCGTTTACCAGTTTCAAAATGGCTTGCAGCCATCGTTTTACTTGTGGCTTTGTTGAGCGCATTCGTATTGGGCCCTGCCAATGCTTCAGCATCTATCAATTATGGTGATGAAGTTGCCGCCATGGCAAAGAAGCAGGTGGGGAGCTCTTATAAATACGGGGGGACGACACCAAAAGGGTTCGATGCAAGCGGTCTGACCCAGTATGTATATAAAAATGCCGCAACAGAATTGAAGATTCCGAGAACTAGCGCCGATCAATATAAAACCGGTAAAGCCATACAACAAAAAGACTTACAAGCAGGAGATTTGGTGTTCTATGCGACAGGAAAGAAAGGGCAGGTTAGTTTTGTGGGAATTTATTATGGAAATGGCACATTTATCGGAGCCACCTCCAAAGGAGTCAAGGAGGTCAAAATGACCGATAAGTATTGGAAGGGAAAATATATCGGGGCAAAACGGGTCATTAAGTGACAGTGTAATGATCATGATTCAATCACGACGAGGAAAAGGAGCATCGAAATTCGATGCTCCTTTTCCTCGTCATTCAATGATGATATCGGTTAAGACAACATTGCCATTGCGAACTTTTATTACCGCCATCGAAGGGGCGGTCAATGCATTCGACTCCAGTTCCCTTGCTTTTTCCTCTGAGGTGAAATAATTGTCGAGACCGTATCTGATCTGGATGCTTTTTGGATTTTTCAGTTCATATGGAATTTGCAATTCCCCTTTTAGGTATATGCCTTTGCTTGGTTTCTTTTTCGTTACGGAATCGACCTCATATAATCCGCTGCCGTTTTGTTTCAAGCGTACATAGACCTTTTTATAATCACCCATATTTCTTGTTTTGAACTCGGATTTGATCGAGTCGGCAAGCTGGGAAGGCTGAACCGTTTCAATTTCATAGCTGAGGGCTACATAGCTGCCCCGAAACAAGTCCGTCGGGTCGACAGGGGCCGTTTTGATTTTGATTTCTTCTCCTGTCATTGTTGTCAAAAAAGGAGGAAATGCCAAAATCAAAAGAATCAGGACCGGTATGGAAAAAACGATAAATGGCCGGGATACTGCATCATTCATGGAGATCGCCTCCTTTTTTTCGTTGATTTTCAAAGAAAAAGCCAAACCCGATAAGCATGATGCCGCCGATGATGAATGTAAGCGATTTTGGCAAGAAGTCAAAGGAATCGAGATAGTACCTGAAAATCAACGCACAGATAATCACGATGCTGGTCAAACTGCCTTTTAGAATGAGATATAACAGGAAAACGAAATAAGCTAAAGGAAACCAAATTGAAAACTCGAAGGTAAGGAAGAGTGCTGTAATGCCATGTAAGATGTGCCCTTGGATGTGAATGACGTTTCGTATTCCAGATGTAACCGGGATAAACGCCAGCACGATTCCGAGCACAAACAGGATGGAAAGGACGATCGTATTCGAGCTTTTCAAATCAAGCTTCGGCACGAATTCCATTAGAAGCAAGGCGATGGTATTGATGGCTAATGCGTTAATGAAAAAGGCCGGATACTTAGCGAATTCGAATTTCTTCAATAAGATGTATAAACCAGGTAAAAACAAAATGATGGCTATTGGATAAGATGTTTCATCAAGGAATATACTTCCGTTAATATAAATGAACAGCAGGAACGAAGTAAAAAGGAGGATGAAAACATCCTTTAAGTAATAGCTGATGAATACCGTTCCGATGGCCCATAACAAGAAGGAACTATTGAAATTGATGCTAATGTTGAACATCTGCTCAATAAGGAAAATCCCTGCACCGAATATTAAAATACCGACATAATGCAAGCTTCTTGCTGTTTTGGGAAAGCGCACCTGCCACTTCACACCAGCAAAGTTCACGCCAATCAAGCATGCAAGGATAAGCAGGAGTTTTAAGGCTTTATTTAAATAAAGCCAATTACTCGCTACAAAGGTCAATATGCCCAACCCTAACAGCAGTGCCCCGATGGATAAAAGGATGGTGACGAAGCTCAAATTCCCTTTCACAGCATAGGAAGCTAGCATCCTCTCTTTTTCTTGTTCTGAGATGACTCCTCCTCTTTCAAGATAAGTGAACTCATTCTTTAAAAAATCGAATTGTTTCTTCGATATTTCTTTATTGTACAAAATAACTCCCCCTTCCACATTTTACTATTATACATTGTATTCCCCCTAATCCTTGAATAGATGTTGATCATTTTCTTTTACCCTCATTGAACCGGATATAACAAATTTTTTTAGTACCTTGCAATAAACAGTACCATATGGTAAATTAATTGCATAAGATGTATTGTTTGATGTTCAGTACTGTTTATTGAACTATACCTTAAAATTCCTAAATGAGGGAGTGATGGGTCGATGAATGTACAATTTAAGAAGGGTGTCCTGGAGCTTTGTGTGCTCGTCTTATTGGATAAGCAGGACCGTTATGGCTATGAGCTTGTACAGAAGATTTCAGATCAGATCGAGATATCGGAGGGGTCCGTATACCCGCTATTGAGACGGTTGACAAAGGAAGAATATTTCACGACTTATTTGCAAGAATCAACGGAAGGGCCTCCGCGTAAGTACTATAAGCTAACGGACAAAGGCCGGGATTACCTTCAAGAGTTGCTGACGGAATGGAATGAATTTTCCAAAGGGGTCAATCAATTAATCGAGGAAGGTGTGAGCCAATGAATAAAGAACAGTTTTTAAAGCAATTGAATGACTCTTTAAAAAAGCTTTCTTTAGAGGAACGACAGGATATCCTGCAAGATTACGAAGAGTATTTCGCAATAGGGATGGAACAAGGAAAGACAGATCAGGAAATTTCCACATCGCTTGGGAACCCTAAACAGATTTCCAGGGAACTCCTGGCCACTTATCATCTTGGTCAAGTCGAACAATCGACTTCTGCCGGTAATGTAATGAGGGCCGTTTGGGCCGTAATTGGCCTGGGATTTTTTAATCTGGTGATTGTATTGGGGCCATTCATAGCACTGATTGGAGTAGTCATTGCAGGCTGGGCATCGGCTATAGCATTCATTCTCGCTCCGGTATTCGCACTGCTTAACCTTATGGTGAGCAGCTTTCAATTATTTGATTTGTTCTTCGCATTGGCACTATGCGGGATTGGGATTTTCATGGCCATGGGGATGTTTGTCGCTACCCGCGCATTAACGAAGGGGTTCATTCGTTATTTAAAATTTAACGCATCCCTTGTGAAAGGCGGTTTGAAAAAATGATCAATGTTAAAAAGTTATCCATTGTTGCTCTTGTTTTATTATTGATTGGGGCGATAGGAAGTGCATTTACGTTTTCCCAAGCGACTAATCAGAAGGCGACTACAAAGACAAAGACGATTCCGGATGTCGTGACGGATATAAACATCGGCGCTGATAATGCCACCGTCGATATCATCCGGACGAAGGATCAGGAAACCAGGGTAGAGCTGGTTTCAAAAGGGGTGGAGAACTCCAAGCTGGATTTCACTGCAGATGTGGAAGGTAAGAAGCTGACGGTGAAGCTGAAAAATAAACTTAACTTCAGCTTTGGTTTCCATATTCAATCACTACATCTAAAGGTTTATGTACCTGAAAGAGCGTATAAATCCTTTACGGTCAAATCCGACAATGGTAAGGTGCAAATATCGGATTTGAAAAGCGAACATGTGAAAGTGATATCAGAAAATGGCCGAATCGAATTAAATGAGATACTTGCGAAAAAAGTTGAAGTGAATTCTTCCAATGGAGCGGTGGAGCTCGATCATGTTGAGGGTGAACTGGTTGGTTCCTCGAATAATGGAAAAATCATGCTGATCACAAAAGATTTGGATAGGAAGATCCATCTCGAAAGCGATAACGGTAAAATCATGATTCAAACGGAAAAGGAACCGACGAATACGACTTTCGATGTTTCAGTCGACAATGGAAAAATTGATATTCTTGGCAAGTATGAGGGAAGTACTGTCATTGGCAAGGGTGAAAACCTGGTGAAGTTGGAAACGAATAATGGAAAAATCGAGATAACGAAATAGCATAAATGAAAAAGCCGACCGAATGAAGTCGGCTTTTTTGCTATGCGGCCTGTTTTTCTTTTTGAACGGCGTATGGCTTATGGTAATACCGGTTTAAGAACGAACCAAAGACGGAAGCCAATATTTGCTGAAACAGGGTGCCGAGAATGACGGGAACTGCAACGGCGACCGGAAAATAGGCAACAGCAAGGGCGGCACCTGCAGAGATATTCCGCATGCCTCCCGTATAGGTAACGGTAATGATTTCTTCTTTTTTCCATTTTAAACAATGACCTGCGACCCAGGAAATGAGGTAACCGGAAAAGGCAATCAGTAAGACCATTAGTGCCATCTTGATCAATTTGGCGTCGATATGACTTAAAAATCCTGCGACTTTTGCGCTGTTTAATGCCACACATAATCCAATTGCGATTTTAGAAAAGGGAGCTAAACGCGGTGCGAGCAGCGGTTTAATTTTCCCCTTGGTCAGTTGATTCAGGACCATTCCGATCAATGATGGGATGACAACCATTCCGATCAGTCCCTTCATGATTGCCGATGTATCCATTTCAACGGTTGCGCCGCTGAAAAATGCGACGCTGTAAGGGACAAGGATCGGTGAAAGGAGAGTGTCGATCAAAACGATCGTCAAGGTGAGCAGCGTGCTGCCTTTGTATATGGACACCCAAAGTAAACTGGTGACGCCGGTCGGGATCACCACACCCAATACCAAACCGGTAATGGTCAAAACATCCCCGGGAAACATTAAGTGTCCAAGCAGCCATGCCCATATCGGCATAACAATATGAAGGATGCCAAGCACTACAAAAATCGGGACGGGATTGGAAGCGACCTGCTTCAATGAACTGAAATTGGAACCTAAGCTTCCGGTAAAGGTGATGAAAGCAAATATCCAAGGAACGAGGAACACATAGGAATCTAAATAACCGGCAAGCAATACGCCGATTATGACACCCAGTGGCGTAATGAAGGGCATGGCCTTTTCGAGAAAATGATTTACCTTTAGCATTTGATTTCACTCCTGACGAAATTACGTATAAAAAAGGCAAGCGGCTTACGTCATCATATAGCCCCCAAGGCGGGCTGGGAAATTTCAGGGCTGAACAATCCATTTCCCATATAAATCAACTAAGAGAGAAACAAAAAAAATTTAAACAATAACAGTGGTGCTCATCGTTTTTCCGCTTTTCATTCTATCATAGAAGGGGAAACTCACTAGAGGAGGATTATGGGCCTATTGTTGATACATCCGGACTTCCCTACTTTAATTTCTTCATAATATGATAGATCGTGACTTGCATACCTAAAATACCCATAATCAATAGGATGATTATGATGAACGGTCCCGAATCCTCATCCAAGCCGAATAGTAAGAGGAGGAATAAACCTGTACTTATGCCTAAACCCAGGATCATGTTTAATAGGAGTTTCATGGGTAATCTCCCCTAAAAGCTTTTTCTTACATTATAGAATAGTTTTAAGGCCATTACATAATCATGGTGAACTTCCTGTCATTCAGGGGCAAATAAATGCTAATTGTCATATTGGGTTTATCTTCATATATATTTAGGTACACGAAATAAATCGTTGGCTTCTTGCAACCATTTTTAGTAAACTGGCAAAGACAATTATAGTTAGAAGGTGAAGGAATGAAGGAAACGATAGTAGATGAACGGGTAAGAGGTGCTGAAAAGATCTGGACACGGGACTTTATCATGATCTGTTTGGCAAACCTGTGCATTTTCATGGGGTTTCAAATGACAATGCCTACGCTGCCGCTGTTTGTTGAGCAGCTTGGTGGAGATGATCGCCTTGTGGGGGCTGTGCTTGGCATTTTCACTTTTTCGGCCCTGCTTGTTCGGCCAATCGCAGGGAGGTTATTGGAAACGAAGGGAAGGCGCATCGTTTTTCTTGTTGGTCTAGCCATTTTCGCTTTGTCGGTAGGTTCCTTCGGGTTCATGGGGAGCATAGGCTTATTATTCATGATGCGGATTATACAGGGCGTAGGGTGGGGATTTTCTTCAACGGCCTCAGGAACGATCGCTTCTGATATCATCCCTGCGAAACGACGCGGTGAAGCCATGGGTTATTACGGGTTATCGGGAAATTTAGCATTAGCCTTCGGTCCATCCTTGGGACTTTTCCTTGCTACGGTTTTACCTTTTCAGGAGTTGTTCCTGATCTGTTCATTACTCGGTTTACTTGCCATCGTTACAGCGTCACTTATTCGATATCAAAAAGTTGAAAGAGACCCATCAACGGCAGCCGTGGCCAAAAGGTTTGATGTTTATGAAAAAAGTGCCATCCAGCCTTCCTTGCTCATTTTCTTCATATCCGTCACTTTTGGAGGAATTGCAACCTTCCTTCCGCTTTATACGGCTGAAAAAGGTGTAGATGGAATTCAGTGGTACTTTTTGGTGTATGCAATGGCCCTCATGGTCACAAGATTATTTTCTGGCCGTTTATATGATAGAAGGGGCCATCGGGCCATCTTTTTACCTTCGACAGTGCTCATCATGGCTGGGATGCTGCTGCTGGCTTGGATGCCGGGTGAAGCGATCCTTTACTTAGCGGCAGTCCTTTATGGATTTGGGTTCGGTTCCGTTCAGCCGGCACTGCAGGCATGGTCGATTGAAAAAACGGCACCTAACCGGAAGGCTATGGCAAATGCCACGTACTTTTCCTTTTTTGACCTTGGAGTGGGCATGGGTGCCATCTTATTTGGGCAGATAGGCTTTCTTTTTGGATATAGGAGTATTTATATTACAGCAGCATTTTCGATTTTCATTTCAATGATCGTTTATTTATTTATTATTAAAAGTGAGAATAGGTTGAAATCCTAGGGGAAGCTTGCGGAGAAAGGGAGCGACATTGCAACTTTCAAAAATATGTAGGTGCTCACCATTATTAACGGTTTTTTACATTCTGGGTGACTTCAATTGAAGTCATCTTTTTTGATATCCATTTGTTTAAACAGGCAGCATCCTGAATATTTTAAAAATGGAAAAACTTTGTTATTATCGTAAGGAACATATACATAGGATGATTAAAGGTCTTAATGAAGGAGGGAAAGCTTAGGATGAATGGTTCTTCTAGTGAAGAAGAGACTTTAGAAAAAAGGAAACGCATTTTCCAGGAAGAGCTGGATGCTTTGTGGAAAGGGCGGCTCATCCCCAAATCGGAATATATCAGGATCGAAAGGGCATACGACAGGTATTATCAGCTGGCGCTTCATAAACAAAAACGCTTAAAGCAGGAGCATGATCGATCTCAGGCCGAGCCAGAAAAGATGTTGAATGCTGAACCGATCGAGAAGGTTCAAGAAGGCTTGATTGAAGAAAAGGGATGGGAAATACATGGCGCCGCTGGAGCCTCCGAATCAATATCCAACGAAGGGAAGCAAGAGCAAGTGCAATTGAGTTCCTCTCCCGAAGATAGTCAGAAACGGGCAAATACTCTAGACATGAAGCCGGAAAACAAGCTGGTTGAATCGGTGAAGCCGCTAAAACCGAAAAAAACACCCGAACAAATCAGGGAGCGGAATATTTCGGTCGTCCTGCTCACAGGCGTGATTTTGCTTCTATTAGGCGGAATGATATTGGCAACTTCATCATGGGGAGATCTAAACGCGCTCCTGAAAGTGTTCTTCATTGGAATGGTATCCGTCATTTTTGTGGGAATGGCCTTCATTGCTTCGAAGCTGAAAATTAAACAGACGGCGTTTGCATTCCTGACGTTAGCGAGCCTATTCATTCCGATTACCATTTTATCAGCTTCATATTATCAAATCTTTGGAGAGTATCTTTCACTTCATGGCGGGGGGCCTGCATTGCTGGGGTTTCTTGGAGGGTTACTCTGTTTAGCGATATATGTCAAGATTGCGGATTACTTTAAATCGAAAATATTCATTTTCATTTCGATATTTACCTCTGGCATTACGTCCTACTTCGGTATTGCTTTTGTGACGCCCACCCTTGACTGGATGTTTTTGGCGATTGGCATGACTAATGTAATCCTATTATTGAATGTCCGAAGATTAAATGATGAAGAACATTTAATGTTATTCAAACCATATATTTTTCAATTTCTTCAGTTTAAGGTCATTGTGGAAGCGTTCGTGATTTTGACGTTATTTGCAAGCGGCCTTATATATTCGTTAACGTTGATGGTCTTTTCTGTAACGTTTTTCATTTTTGCCGTCCAATTTCAAAAGAAATATCATGAAATGGCGTTTAGTGCCCTTTTCACGTACGGATATATCCACTTTGTCTATAATTCCTTTTTAAGTGAATACATGGTCATTGCTTTTGCACTTCTACCAATCATTTTTACTGCTTTTGCGAGATATTTGGATAAAGGGGAGCTGAAAAAGCTTTCGAGGACCTTCATGTTTACCAGCCTGATTGAAAGTGCAATGGTTTTCATGTATATAAACGCGTTGGTGTACCAGGAAAATTATGCGCAGCTATTCATCGCGCTCATGATCGTTGCCGTTCAGCTTGCCTATGTATCCCTTCAATCGAGGGATTCACGCTTCACCTACCCGGCTGTCGTGGTCTTCAACTTAGCTTGTGTCTATCTTTTCTTTGCCTGGCCCATTTCATTTTCTACCGTTTTGAATTTGGTTTTTGCTCTTCAGATCATTCAATATCTCGGGCTTTATTTATATAATCATCATCCAAGATACAGTCTGTTTAAAAGGAGCATCGTGTATGTCTCCTCAATGATCATGTTAATGATCCTGACGAATAAATTCAGTGAAATGGATTGGCTTGCCGTCAGCCTGGTACTAGGCATGATATCTGGACTATTTTTCATCACATATATAAAAGGCGATGCCAAGCATATGAAGGAAAACGCCATTTACGGATTTCCAAGTACACTCATCCTGGCTTTCGTTTCTATCTATCCATATTTGCTGGAAAGCGGTGCTTGGATCCGGTCAAATATCCCGGTGAGTCTCTATTTAATGGCGGTTTCACTTATTTCCATCGCCTGCGCCTACACACTTAAGAAGAGGTTTCGTATTTTTTTTCCTGTTTTTTGTTATGGCAGCCAGTTCCTTTCCTTACTTGCCTTCCTGTGGATTCCGTTCGATGCGCTGCAGCCATTGAAGGCAAGCGGCTTGATTGCCTTGGCTGTTGCAATAAACAGTTGGTCGGTCCGAATACATCGGCAACATATTTTCTGGGTGCCTGTCGTTTTTACAAGTGCTGGCTTATATGCATCCCTTTACGATGTGTTTGATTTTAATTCGATGACCATGAAGGTTGCGTTTGTATTGTTCGGCCCGTTTATCTTTTTCCTGATAGGGGAGATGTTAGGGAAATATTCGAAAAATGGGAAACTGTACTTCGTTTACGCCAGCCATCTAGTCAACTTAGTTGCGATTCCTGTTGGATATCTTCTCATCATCCAAACGGAAAGCACGCCGATCGTCTTTGTTACTCAGCTATTGATGTATCTTTTGAGTGCTATGCTCGCAAAAGGGAAGCTGGAAAAATACGTGTATACGTATCTAGGTTTTTCCGTCCTTTTCCTGCAGGTACATTTATTTTTGAAGAACGTGGAGCAAATGGCATTCATCGCCTCGATAGGTATGATGATAACCGGAGCAATCATAACAATCATGTGGGCTGCTTCCAATGAAGGCTGGAAGAGAATCATCGAGTTTTACCTTATTCCGTTCAGCATTTTGACAATGAGCTTATCCATATTGGAAACCGCAATCGGTGATTTTCCGCTTAACTGGGAGGCTGCCTGGGTTGGTTTGGTGACTGTACAGTTCGCGCTAGGCTGTTATCTGCTTATGAAAAGGAAATGGCATAACTATGTTTTGCTTCCTCTAAGCTTGGCATACATCTTCTACAATATGTATGTACACACATTGAATATTGTTATGGCTCTTATCCTCCTGCTTGTATGTACGGCTGTGATGGTGCTTGCCGGCATTCGTCATTTCAAAGGCTTGTTCAATCAAGAGGGAGCCATTGTAAGGATTGATTATTATCGGATTTACGGCTTGTTGTATCTTATTGCCATGAATCTTGAAGTTTTCAGGAGGGACCCGGGGTTTGAGGAATTAGGGATCTTTGTTTCACTTCTTCTGCCAGGCTACGTCCTTTTAATGGGACGGTACACGAAGGGAAAAAAAGAAAGGATCATCCATGTTTGGCTGACGGGAGTTCTTGGTTTGTATCCATATTGGACCATCATCCAATATGCGGATTCGATACAGCCCTTTGTTGGTATAACAGTCCTTTTTGCTTGTTCGGCCTTCATGGTGATACTAAGCCGGAAGTATTTTAAGAGCGTTCTGATTAAGGACGGAGCAGGATTTATTCAATTGGATTTTTATCGGATTTATGGCCTGCTATTTCTTCTAGCCATGAATTTGGATGTTTTGATGGAGGAATCAGAACAGGTCATTTTGGAAATTGTCGCAGCCGTCCTGATTCCGATCTATTTCATCATAATAAGAAGAACGACGACAGGAATCATGGAAAGAAAGATTTCTTTGGCTGCAGCGATATTGTTCAGTCTCTATCCGTATTGGGTCATCACTAATCAATTCACGGTACCCAAGGTCCTTGAAGAAGAGACAGACATTTTGCCGCTCTTCATCGTCAGCACCATCCTGCTGAGGAAAATTTTCGTTAAAGGCAAGATTACGCAATATATCGAGAGTGCCATTGTCTTGCTCTTGTTTTTGGACTTGATTTTTGATGCTATGGCGAGCAACACCTTATATGATGCGCTCATTATTGGAACGGTGTCATTGGCAGCCATGCTCATTGGCTTCATGATGAAATACAAATCTTATTTCATTGCCGGAACCGCCACCATTTTATTCAATATTTATAGCAATACTACTTCGATGTGGAGTGAGATGCCATGGTGGTTGTATTTGATCATTGGCGGAGTCCTCCTTATCGGAATAGCCTCCTTCTTCGAATGGAAAAAGCAAAAAGACAACAGAACATCGAAGGAAGTGCTTGAAAAAAATAAACAAAGAATCAAGAATTGGTTCAACCGCTGGAATTAATGAAGAAAAAGGGGCAAAGCAAAAAGGCTTGGACATTCCAAGCCTTTTTATTTTGGACAATATTTTTGGATGTTTTGTACTTTGTCCGTTTCATTGCACTGCAGGTGCTCGCTATCTCGCACACCGATCCCAATCTAATTTGCGTGAAAACTAAAAAACCGAATGTCCACAGTTTTGAAGGAATTGTACATTGCCGTTTCATTGCACTGCAGATGCTGCCTTATCCAGAGGCGGTCCGAGAGCCTCCTCGGCTTTGAGCCTTCGGTGTCTCACGTAGACGCGCATTTCCCGCAGGAGTGTCGCACCTTCCGTTCCATTCCACTTAGCGTGAAATGAAGTTAGACATCCATTGCTCATAGTTTTTGAGGTTTATATTTTGCCCGTTTCATTCCACTGCAGGTGCTTCCTTATCCAGAGGCGGAGCAACCCTTTGACACGTATTCCTAAAAGAAGTCGCGCATACCTCATTCATCATCTACAAACAGAGAGTGATTAGACCCGCTTCTTACTTCTTCGATTTTGTTTATTTCCTCTTGCCAATCATAAATTTCAATATTCCACTGGTCTATATTAGATTTCAACACATTAATTAAAAATGGAGAAAGGGCATTACTATAATTTTTTAATTCTATAATTAATCTATCTCTATCTTCGGTTACACCTCGTACTAATCTTTTCTTTTTTTCCAAATTTGCATATACAAAAACTGGTCTGAATATCCGTATCTCATTTTCATCCATATCAGAAGTGACTCCTTTAAATAATTCATCTACTACCCACATTAACCTTTTGAGCTTAAGACGAGCAGGAGCTGCATGAAGAGCAGCTGGAGGATGAATCGGAATGGCTGTCATGGCTGCTGCCATGGTCCCAGCTGTGGCCAGAGTGAGTGGAGGCAGTATCATTATCCCCAAAAATGTCTTTATAATCGTGATCAAAATCATTGGTGCTGACATACATGAAATAGGCAGGGGCCGCGTAGTCGGATTCATTGTAGATCTTCCGCCCATTCATTTCTGCCAGGGGCCGATTTATTTTAAATTGGGAGGCGAAATGTTCAAATGTCATTTCGGCTTGGTTACTTGTCGGTTTTCTCATATATTTCGCTTTTAGCTGCTCGAGCTCCATCGTTTCAAAATCATGAAGAAACGATTGCCCTTTACCGTGTTTAAAGAACTTGCCCCATGTTCGAATTGAAATCGAATCCACCGTGAACAACTGTACATAGTAAAAATCAAAAAGAGTCCGTTCCTCGGGCTTGAAAACGGGCTGAAAGTGGGGGTGATGCAAAATGGGCGTGTCGATGAAAGCTTGGCAAAACGAATCATACTCTCGTTTATGGCTCAGCATGATATGCCAAAGCTCATCAATGGCCGAATTAAACATTTCAACCTTTCCAAATACGGCGGCCATAATCAAATAGCGCTTCAGTTCACGCCATGCTTGGTTGACCTTTTCCTGTGAAACACGGGGATGCTTCAGTCTGTATTCATTATTGACCTTTTCCATATAGGCCACATCCAGTGCATTGTTAAGCTTTTCCTGCAATGCATCGGCAACGATTTCGGAAGCGTCTACATCTAACGTTCGCTTATGTAACTGATGGAATTCTCTTTGATAACGTGCCGATTTGGCAGGCTCACTTTGCCGTTTCACGAAATTGACCAGAAACACAGCTAGAATTGCCGCAAGAATGACATAAAAAAAGACCATGTTTTCCACTCCTCTACTATCCATGGATAGATTGCTATATCTTTATCTTACATCGTATTGGAAGGGATTGTAAGGTATTACTGATAATGATCAATGAGATGGTGAAAGGCAGGACCCCTGAATCAAGCACTTCAAATAATGCCCCCAATCTAGTATAGTTAGAAGAAAAAGGGGCGAGGGCATGTACTTGACAGTAAAAGAGACGGCGGAATATTTATCGATGCCGGAATCCTATATCGAAAGCTTAATCGCTCAAAATAAAATTCGCACCGTCCATGACGGTGAGCAGAATTTAATTTTCAAAGAGCAATTCAATACACATCTTGAACAAATGGAGAAATATAAGAAGCAATTGGCTGATTATTATAATGAACCAATTCCAGAAGATATTGATGTGAAGGATGAAGACTAGCATCTGCCGGATTGGCAGGTGTTTTTTTATGAAATCATTGTCCGAATCATAGGACTAACTGATCATTCAAAAAATTTTGTTGTCAATGGAAGGTAATTGTAGTAGTATCCCTTAATTCCGTGTAAAATAAGAGATAGAAGGAATTATCACGGCAGAATGGTAGTTAGGAGATAGGTAAGTGGTAAAAGAGTATTTACAAAGTGAAGGTTTTTCTAGGTTAATTACATTAATTATTTTGGTCCTCTTTTTAGTAAGCATCGGAAGTATGGTTAATATTGTGTTATTTACTTTTGTTTTCACTTTCCTTATGGGGAGGCTGGAGCAATTTATCATGATTCGGCTGAACAAAGTGATGCGTATCAACTCCAAAGTAGTCATAAGTTTCTTATATGCAGTCGTCGTATCATGTTTAGCCATCGTTCTTTATAAATATTTACCGGTCATCACGCTCCAATTCACGGAATTAGTCACGCAGATCGTTTTCTTCTTTCAACATCCACCAGATAATAGGGTCGTTCAATATGCCATTAATACGATGAACGAGCTGGAATCGCCGCTCGATCTTCAAAAACAGATGAATACACTCTATCTTTATATATCCGATTTCGGTAAACTGGCATTTCAAATTTTCATTTCCATGTTGCTTAGCTTATTTTTCTTATTGGAAAAAGATAAAATCATCCGCTTCACTTCTAAATTCAAGCGGGCCAAATTCAAATCGTTCTTCATAAACTTGGGACACTTTGGCGTTAAATTCATTAATTCATTCGGTAAAGTCATTGAGGTACAGTTCTTGATAGCCATTACCAATGCAGTGCTTTCAGTTACCTTTTTATGGATCCTTGGATTTCCGCAGTTGCTGGGCCTGGGGATCATGATATTCTTCCTCGGCTTGGTTCCGGTTGCGGGGGTCATCATTTCCCTCATCCCGCTTAGCATGATTGCCTATAGCATCGGGGGCATGCCAAAGGTGATTGCTGTGTTGATCATGATCGTTGTGATCCATGCGATTGAAAGCTATATTTTAAACCCTAAATTCATGTCGGCAAAGACAAATCTCCCTACGTTTTTCACTTTCATCATCTTGCTGTTTTCCGAGCATTTCTTAGGGATATGGGGTTTGATCATCGGTATACCGATTTTCATCTTCCTGCTGGATATGCTAGATATAGATGAGGGGAATAATCAAATATCATAAAATTATGCAAGCAGCGGCCAGCTATATCAGCCGCTGCTTTTTTTTTCGTTAATCCTTGGCAACGCAGACTATATCTGTTTTTAAAATAATATCCATTCATTCTATATAAAGGGGGAAGTCCAGAGGTTTACCATGTACAGCATAGCCGCGTTTTTGGTTTACCGAGTTAATAGATTAAAATTTTATTTTAGTAAAGTTATTTATCGACTTTTTATTGCATAAAAAAACAAATGAACGTATAATATTTTTAAATGAAAATACTGAATGTTCTCTAAAATTAGATTTATCTGTTTTTTAAAAAAAGAGAGTTTACGAGAGAGAAGGGGATTATGTTGAAGAAGGTTTCTTTTTTTGTGTTTGCCGTGGCAGCTTCTTTGTTACTCGCCCTGACAGGATGCGGGAAGGATAAAGAGGTTTCGACAACTGGTAAAGAAGAAGAGTCAAATGGGAAAACGCTCAGGATCGTGACGGATGCCAATTATGCTCCATTCGAATTCCTTGAAGGCGATAAGGTTGTGGGATTTGATATTGATTTCATCACTGCCGTTGCTAAAGAAGCCGGTTATGAACCAAAAGTCGAAAGTGTTGGCTGGGATCCGATTTTCGTGGAAATCGAATCGAAAAGGGCGGATGTCGCGGTTTCCGCCATTACAGTGAATGACAAAAGAAAACAAACGTATGATTTTTCGGTCCCCTATTTCTTATCAACAAACAAGATTCTCGTCCCAGAGAAAAGTGATATAAAATCAGGCAAAGATCTGAAAGGTAAGGTCATTGCGGTACAGACCGGTACAACTGGTCAGGCAGCAGTGGAAAAGCTCATCGGAGAAAATAATAAGAACATTAAGAAATTCGAAAATAATAATCTGGCCATTCAGGAACTGCTACAAAAAGGAGCGGCAGCCGTCGTAGCTGATAATACGGTTGTTGAGGAATATGTGAAGAATAATCCCGATCAGAAACTTAAGGTCGTCGAAGATAGCTCAGCCTTCAACGAGGAATTCTATGGCCTAATGTTTCCAAAAGGCAGTGAATTGAAAGGCGATTTCGATAAAGCCGTGAATGCCATTTACGAAAACGGGAAATACGCAGAAATCTATAAAGAATGGTTTGGCATTGAACCAGACGTTGAAACATTGAAGGCACAGCAATAAAAATAATAAAAAATGGAAGGATTGCGTAACTTTACGTGTGAAGTTACGCAGTTTTTTTGGGCTTTAGGAGGAGAATGGAATGAGTTTTCGCTGGGATATTATTTTTGAATATGCTCCTTTCTTATTGAAAGGTACCTTGCTGACGATAGGTCTTTCGATTTCATCCATCCTGATCGGAACTTTTTTAGGTTTATTGATCGGGTTAGGGAAGATCATGAGAAACAAAGTGCTAGCTTCGCCCTTTTATTTTTATGTTACGGTTTTTCGCGGAACCCCGCTGTTGGTTCAAATCTTTTTGATTCATTTTGGGATCGTGCCCTTATTTACTGGGGAAACGAATGCTGTGGCCGCAGGTGTCATTGCTTTATCTTTAAATGCAGCGGCATATATAGCGGAAATATTCCGAGCGGGCATTCAATCCATCGATAAGGGTCAAATGGAAGGATCCCGTTCCTTGGGAATGACCCATACCCAAACGATGATTCACGTCGTATTGCCTCAAGCCTTCAAAAGGATGATTCCACCGCTCGGAAATGAGTTCATCGTGTTATTAAAGGATTCCTCCTTATTATGTGTCATCGCAGCTCCAGAGTTAATGTATTGGGGCAAGGCGATGGGTAGCCAGTACTTCAAAGTGTGGGAGCCATATCTAGCATGTGCTTTCATTTATTTATTCCTGACCCTCATTTTAAGCTTCGTATTAAATAGACTCGAAAGAAGGTTGAAAACAGAATGATCAAGATCGAGAATCTTAAGAAATCCTTCGGGGAGAATGAAGTGTTGAAAAATGTCAATGCAATCGTTTCCCCACAGGAAGTGGTTGTGGTAATCGGGCCTTCTGGATCGGGTAAATCAACTTTTCTCCGGTGTATAAATCAATTGGAAACGATTACAGAAGGACATATTTTCATCGAAGGTCTCGATACGACGGACAAAGAGGTCAATATCAATAAAGTCAGAACGGAAGTTGGCATGGTATTTCAGCATTTTAACTTATTTCCTCATAAAACGGTTATTGAGAACATCATGCTGGCACCTGTAAAGGTCCGCAAGGTTTCCAAAGAACAGGCAGCGCAAAGAGGGATGGACCTTCTTAAGAAAGTGGGTCTTGCCGAAAAGGCGAATGCTTACCCCGATTCATTATCAGGGGGACAAAAGCAACGTGTGGCCATTGCCAGGGCGCTGGCAATGGAGCCAAAAATCATGTTATTCGACGAGCCGACCTCTGCTCTTGATCCTGAAATGGTCGGTGAGGTGCTTGAGGTAATGAAGCAGCTGGCAAAGGAAGGGATGACGATGGTGGTTGTAACCCATGAAATGGGATTCGCAAAAGAAGTTGGCGACCGGGTGATTTTCATGGATGAAGGATATATCATCGAAGAAAACATTCCCAGTGAGATTTTCAATCATCCGCAACAGGAGCGAACTAAAGCCTTTTTAAGCAAAGTACTCTAAGTATAAGCAAAGAAAAAACCTTCCATTGAATGGATGGTTTTTTTCGGGAAAACACATATAAGCGCTTCATTTAATGGTCGAAGCGCCTAAAAGCGATTCAGGGCTTTTACCGAGCACGAGCATACTGATTTTGGCGAAGCCTATATTTTTACTTTGCGAGAAAATCTGAAGTAAGATCTGGAAATCAGGATCATTCTTCAACTTTTGAACTTCCTCTATATATAAATTGGAAACGGAGGGTATAACGAATTCAGGGGTGTATTCGTCATGGTTTTCATCCATGAGTATAGTTCCCATGAAATGGTATTTAAATTGCAGTGCCCTTGTTAAGGCAACGATATGGAATAACCTATTAAATAATTCGGGGTATGAATATTTAATTTTCATAAGCGCGGCTTGCGTTGCCCGCAGCTCATCGAAACTAGATAAAGTGATCATGGTTATCTTACTCCTTTCTTGAAGGTATAGTTTACATTGATTAACGGCTTTTGACTCTTATCAAGGATACCCCCCGGTGATAAGCATGTAAAATGGTTAAATGTTATCGTTTCCATAACCTGCATCTATGGTAGTGCTTACATCGAACAACTCACTTAAAGAATGCATTTCGGCTGGTGAGCGCTTCCTTGGTATATTTCAGCCATTCTTTTGCGGCGTATGAAAGGTAATGGTCCTTGCTCCAAATGAAGCCAAGCTTCCAGCTAATGAATGGTTGCTTAACCTTGATCGACCTCACACGTTCATCATGCCGGCACAAGCTTTCAGGTAAAAGAGCAACGCCAAGCTTACAGTAAACCATTTCTTCAATGAAATCCCAACGTGAACTTTCCGTGACGATATGCGGTGAAAAACCGGCTTCACTGCAGGAAGAAATGATTAGATCCCGAAGGACGTAATCTTTGTTGAATAAGATGAAGGATTCGTTTTTCAGCTCGGCCAAATCGATTTCTTCCCGATCCGCAAATGGATGGGAAGGATACACAATCAAGTTGATGTCTTCTTCTAAAAAAGAAAAATGGTGGAAAAGGGCGGTGTTGGTTGGAAGGACGATCACGCCTATATCTATTAGGTCCTTTTGGACTGATTCTTCAATTTTTTTTGAACCATCCTCCACTAACTGAAAGGTTATATTGGGATATTGCTCATGAAACCGGCTAAGAATCCGGGGGAAGAAAGAAGCATCGATGATTGGAGGCAATCCAATGCGAATATGTCCCTTTTTCAAGCCTAGTAAATTATCCACTTCCGTTTCCAGATTACGAAAGGCTTTATCAATCAACTTTGCCTGCTCCAAGACAACCCTGCCAGCATCAGTCAGGATCAATTGCTTCCGCGAACGATCAAAAAGCTCGACGCCAAGCTCGGTCTCAAGGTTTTTAATCATCTTGCTGATGGCTGGCTGGGTAATGAATAAATGATTGGCTGCCCGAGTGAAATTATTAAAATTGCTTACCTCAATAAAGTACTGTAAATGTTTAATATCCATTGCTTCACCTGTAATCCTATTAAAAGTACTTTCATTTTACCTGTAAGCGGAAGGGTTGTAAAACAAGCTAATCAAAAAAGCTGGACTCCAAGAACCCAGCTTCTTACATATATAGAACCACCCTTTTTATTTAACTAATAGGACGGGCACGGGAGAATGCTGAACGATGTAGTGGCTTACACTGCCGAGGAACTCCTTGAATCCGCTTAATCCGCGGCTGCCCATGATGATAAGGTCACAGTTATGGGATTTCGCATGTTCCAATAAAGCCGTGATGGCAGACCCTTCGACGACAAATGTTTGGGAATCGTTTGGAATATCAGATAATAGGGTTTCCGCTTTCCCTATTAATTCATTGCCATATTTACGCATCGATTCTTCTATTTCCTGAAAGGCATTGCCATATATATTAGGTTTGATCGGTAATGTAACAGCGTGAAGTACCTGCACTTCAATGGCTGGATCGAGCTTCGCTAACTCTATCGCTTTTTCTAAAGATTTAAGTGCCAATTCAGACTCATCATAAGCAACTAGTATTTTTGAACAAAGCATGGTTTAATCCTTCCCTTCTATATCATGAATATACCCTTAGTATATCAGGTTGAATCTTCTAAATAGTTTCATATAATATAAATTTTGTGAATATTTGTTGAAGTTTACGTTAACGTCAATGTTAATATATAGGTAAATAATCCCTTTGAAAAGTGTGGTTTTAACATGTACACCATTTCTGAGTTAGCGAATGAATTCGAATTGACGACAAGGACGCTCCGGTATTACGAAGAATTAGGCATGTTAAAGCCAAAGCGTACAGGATCAGGAAAAAGAGTGTATGGAAAGAAAGAGTATGCACAACTGAAAATCATCATGCGTGGGAAGAAATATGGGTTCTCGTTAGTGGAAATAAAGGATATTGTCCTTTTGTTTGATAAGGACAGGACAGGCATCAGGCAATTGGAAAAAACGATTGATACGGCAGCACAGAAATTAAATGAAGTAAATGAGCGCATAAAAGAGTTGAGTGAATTGAAACAGGATTTTGAGCAGATGATTCAAGGCTTCAATAAAAACCTTCATGACCTGAAAATGAATGAAAAACTGGCAAGTGACAAATTTAATATGAATTTAGGTTTTGATGATCGACAAAGATGAATATATATTCTAGACGAAACGAATGAGGTGGGATATTTGGATATTCAAGAAACCATTGCAGCAGTGACAGGAGGAGCTTCAGGTCTGGGAGCGGCGGCGGTAAGGAACATCGTTAAAAAAGGTGGAAGAGCGATCATCCTTGATCTCTCGGAGGCAAATGGAATAAAAATGGAAAAGGAATTGGGGAATTCAGTCTTGTATGTCAAAACCGATGTAACCAGTGAGGAAAGTGTGAGCAGAGCCTTGGAAAGAGGCATTGAAAAATTCGGGAGCATTAATACGGTCATTAATTGTGCTGGTGTTGCAATAGCACGGAAGGTTATCGGCCGGGAAGGTGCACATGAATTGGAAGCGTTCTCAAAAGTGGTGACTATCAATTTGGTCGGTACATTTAATGTTATCCGTCTTGCTTCCCTAAAAATGATCGAAAATGAACCGAACCAAGAAGGAGAGCGCGGGGTGATCATCAATACTGCCTCGGTAGCTGCCTTTGAAGGGCAAATAGGACAAGCCGCCTATAGTGCCTCCAAGGGAGGAGTGGTTGGAATGACCCTGCCGATTGCCAGGGAGCTTGCCACAAAGGGGATCCGTGTCGTAACGATAGCACCTGGCTTGTTCCATACACCAATGTTCGACTCATTGCCTGAAGAAGCGAGGATGTCCCTGGGGAAAACCGTGCCATTTCCTTCGCGGCTCGGATATCCAGAAGAGTATGCGAAACTTACGGAAAGCATCATCACCAATCCGATGCTCAATGGAGAAACGATCAGGCTGGACGGGGCCATCCGGATGTCACCTAAGTAAGTGTTCATCTGTATAGGATGATTACTTATTAATGTTGAAAAAGAGCCTTCTTCTATATGGAAGGGGGAAACCATAAAGCATGCAAAGGGGAAAAAGCAGATGAAGCATCCATATTTGAATGAAGAGCATGATATTTTCCGAAAGTCATTCCGGAGGTTTTTAGAAAAAGAAGCGGTTCCAAACTATGAACGCTGGGAGGAAGAACGAATCATTCCCCGGTCATTTTGGATGAAAATGGGGGAGCAGGGCTTTTTATGTCCGGACCTAGAAGAAGTGTATGGAGGTTCCGGGGTGGATTGGGGCTTTGCGGTCATAATTAACGAAGAGCTAGAAAGGGTAGGTTCTGGTTTTATAGGTTTCGGGCTTCACAGTGACATTACAGTTCCGTATATTACTGCCTTCGGAAATGAATGGCAGAAACAGCGCTGGCTTCCTAAATGTACAACAGGGGAAATCATTACGGCGATCGCCATGACGGAGCCTGGAACAGGTTCTGATTTGGCCAATATTAAAACGACGGCAATTTTGGATGGAGATCATTACATATTGAATGGTCAAAAGACATTCATCACCAATGGCATTCATTCGGATTTGGTTATCGTGGCCTGCAAAACGGATCCCGATGCGGTTCCGAAACACAAAGGTGTAAGCTTGGTAGTGGTTGAAAGGGATACACCAGGTTTTTCAAGAGGAAGAAAACTGAAGAAGCTTGGTTTGCACAGTCAGGATACAGCTGAACTTATTTTTGAGGATTGCCGTGTACCAAAAGAAAATCTGCTTGGTGATGAAGGCAAGGGGTTTACATATTTAATGGAAAAATTGCAGCAGGAACGCCTTGTCGTAGCAATTTGTGCCCAAACGGCATCGGAGGATATGCTTGACGATACGATTGAATATGTAAAAAGCAGGGAAGCCTTCGGAAAATCCGTAAGTCAATTTCAAAATACCCAATTTAAGATCGCCGAAATGGCAACGGAAATTAAAATGGGCCGTGCTTTCCTCGACCAATTGATCTCCAATCATATGGCGGGGGAACAGGTCGTCACAGAGGTGTCGATGGCAAAATGGCGCTTGACGGAGACAGCCAGAAAAATATCCAGTGAATGCATGCAGCTCCACGGCGGCTATGGATATATGGAGGAATACAAAATTGCGAGAAGGTATCGGGATATTCCAGTGGCTAGCATTTATGCGGGAACGAATGAAATCATGAAGAAAATCATCGCTAAAAATCTTGGTCTTTAATAAAAACAGGATGTGAAGGGGAGAGAGTATATGCGAGAAGTGGTTATCGTGGAAGGAATCCGCACTCCAGTCGGCAGGCGGAACGGTGTCTTGAAAGACATTCGCCCGGACGATCTGGCAGGGGAAGTATTAAAGAAGCTAATTGAAAAGGCGGATATAGACCCTACCCTCGTAGATGACGTCATTTTAGGATGCGTTTCACAGTCTAGTGAGCAGGCCGGCGATATAGCCCGGGTAGCTGCATTGATTGCCGGTTATCCGGTTGAGGTGCCAGGAACGACCATTGATCGTCAATGCGGCTCAAGTCAACAGGCCGTCCATTTCGCTTCCCAGGCCATCTTGTCGGGAGATATGGATGTAGTCGTCGCGGGCGGCGTCGAAAACATGTCCCGAGTCCCTATGGGATCGAATTACCAAGGGGCGATAACGAGTCAAAAGTATTTAGACGGCTACGAGGTGATCAACCAAGGTATATCTGCTGAGAGGATCGCAAAGAAGTGGGGGATTACACGGGAGGAATGCGATCAGTTTTCCGTTGAGAGCCATAGCAAGGCGATACGTGCCCAAAAAGAAGGATATTTCGAACGGGAAATCATCTCCGTTATCGGGACAGACAAAGAAGGTAATCATCTGGAGGTTACGGAAGATCAAGGTCCAAGGAGTGGAACCAACCTGGAGGTACTCTCAGGCCTGAAGCCGGTTTTTCAAGAAAATGGATTGATTCACGCTGGCAACTCAAGTCAAATCAGTGACGGTGCTGCTGCTTTATTATTGATGGAGCGCAGCAAAGCCGTAGAACTAGGGTTGAAACCCCGTTTCAAGGTGCATACAAGGGTCGTCGTCGGTTCAGATCCGACGCTGATGCTGACCGGACCGATTCCCGCTACGCAAAAAGCATTGGAAAAAGCGGGGCTATCCATCGATGATATCGATATTTTTGAAGTGAATGAGGCTTTTGCTCCTGTACCGATTGCCTGGCTTAAAGAAACCGGGGCAGATCCGAAGAAGCTGAATCCTAATGGCGGGGCAATTGCCTTAGGACATCCTCTTGGGGGCAGTGGTGCGCGAATCATGGTATCCATGATCCATGAGCTGGAAAGGATAGGCGGACGCTATGGCTTGCAAACAATGTGTGAGGGACATGGGATGGCCAACGCCACCATCATTGAAAGATTGGATTGAAATGAAGTCTGCGGTAACATTGGTCATTTGCACGAAAGGCAAGCTGAAAAGAGATACAGCCGACTATCGCCAGAGTGGTAAGAGCTTGTTCTGTTGAGGGGTGGCTTAATTGAGGAGGAAATGATATGTCAATAACGATTAAAAATATCTTTGATCAGACCGTTCAAGAATTCCCCATTAAAGAGGCTATCTACGATGTGAGAAGAAATATCCGCTACACGTATATCCAATGGAATGACCAGGTTAATCGATTGGCGGCTGCCCTTCAGGCGGAAGGCGTTCGAAAGGGCGACAGAGTCTCTACATACCTATACAACAATGAAGAGCTTGCCACTGCCTTCTTTGCCTGTGCAAAAATCGGCGCAATCTTTAATCCAATCAACTTCCGCCTCATGCCTGAAGAAGTGTCCTTCATTCTAAATGATGCAGCACCAAAGGTCGTTTTATTCGAACGTGAATTGGAATCAGCCATTACGGCCATTGAAAAGCGATTCCCGGAAACTGGTTTCTGGTACATTGATGATGATGTGCCAGGTTATGCGAAAGGTTACCGCCAAAAATTGGCGAGCGTCCTCTCTCAGCCGGCTGAAGTGGAGGTTCATGAGGATGATGTTTATGCCATCATGTATACGAGTGGGACGACAGGGCGTCCGAAAGGGGTCATTCACCTTCATAAAGATATGGTCAAACAAGCAGCCATTTTAAGAGAGGCCCTGAATTATGATCGTTCTGATATCGGTTTGATCACTGCACCGATGTTTCATTGTGCCGAACTGCATTGCTGTTTTTTACCTCGCGTCCAGGTTGGGGCCATGAATGTCATCCTCCACCAGTTCAATCCGAAAAAGGTGATGGAGCTAGTTGAGTCAGAGGGAATCACCAAGTTATTCGCTGTGCCTACGATGTGGAACATGCTCATTCAGGAAAACTTGGACGAGTATAAATTCCAAAGCTTGAAGCTGGGACTATATGGAGCGGCGCCAATGGCTCCATCGCTTGTACGTGCTTGTCAGGAAGAACTAGGCATCCAGTTCATCCAAGCATATGGAATGACTGAAATGGGGCCAGCCATCACACTCTTGCTGGAAGATGATCAAGTAAGGAAGGCGGGATCTGCCGGCAAGGCATGTCCGGAACATGATATCATTATTGTCCGCCCGAATGATGACGGGCCATCGGAGCCAGAAGACATACTGGAGCCAGGGGAAACAGGGGAAATCCTTGTGAAGGGTCCGTGTATCATGAAAGGCTATTTTCAAAAGGATGCAGAGACGGAAAGGGCACTTTATAAAGGCTGGTACCATTCCGGTGATATTGGTTACCTGGATGAAGATGGATATTTGTGGGTCAAGGACCGAGTGGACGACATGATCATTTCCGGAGGTGAAAACGTGTACCCACGGGAAGTGGAAGACACACTTCATGGGCATCCACTTGTATTCGACTGTGCGGTAATTGGTCAACCACATGAAAAATGGGGAGAAACGGTAACGGCGTTCGTGGTCGCTAAAGGCTCTGGGTTAGCCGAACTCGATTTGGAAAACTGGTGTAAGAATAGCGATGCACTAGCTAACTACAAACGACCAAGGAGATATATTTTCTGTGAAGAGTTGCCGCGAAATGCAAGTGGGAAAATACAAAAATTCCTCCTTCGTAAACGGCTCGAAGAAATCGCTCATGACAAGAGGTAGTGAAATTCAATACTGCATACTTTACCGATTTCCCATAAGATAAGGCAAATCAAGGGGACATTCGAAGTGTGGATAGCATTGGGGAATACTAATCTTGTCGATGTATGCAAGGTAAGAAAAAAGTTATCCACATTTAAAATGCTGACAACTCAGAGGAATATTGCCTTTATCCACATAATCCACAGAGTTATCCATAAATAACATTATTTTCATGTTAACTAAGCGAGTCAAAATGCCTACTGTTTATCAGTATTTTCTGAATATATCCACAATATCAACAGTGATGTGGATAAACGGTGTGGATAAAAAACATAGGGGCACAGAAGCAGCCCCTTGTTATTTTATTTATTAGCGATTATGAGCTCGACGATCGGCTGCGTTTGCCCGAGCTTGTGCCTCGATGTCTTCCTGGTCAGCCAGTTCCGAAGAATATTCAACGTCAAGTCCGTCACTCTTCAGGTTTTTAGGAACTTGTGGCAATTTTTGTTTATTTTTATCTCGATTATGATGTATGTTAATGCGTCCCATATTAACGCCCCCTCAAAAAATAAGCTGGAGATGATATTAGAAATTCATCATCTCCAGCTTATTTTGTGTAGAACAATTAATCAAAATGTACGGGAAAATACCCCAAAGTTAACGGCGCGATCTTTTCTCGTTAAAGCCGCCAGCACGATCTGCATTTTTAAATTCCCGTGCATAAAGAATGGCTTGGGTGCTCGTTAAATTACTTTTTTCTTTTTCATTTTTTTTGGACAAGTAAGATCAGCTCCATTTCACCTTAATATCCCTATTTTTTCCTAAAAAGCGGCTTTCATACGTGAGATTCTTTTTTTAAGCTAGCTTGTAAAGCCTCTTTAAGGGATGGAAAGGTAAACGTGAATCCTTGTTCAATCAGTTTTGCGGGAAGGACGTTTTGTCCTTCAAGCACTAAAATGCTCCTTTCACCGAGCACGGATTTCAGGATGAATGGAGGTACAGGAAACCAATGGGGACGGTGCATGACAGCTCCTATCGTTTTACCGAATGCATCCATTTGGACGGGGGCAGGTGCCGTGAAATTGATGGGTCCCTCCATACGCTGTTCATTGATGCAAAAGGATATTGCCCGGACCACATCTTGAACATGAATCCAGGAAAGCCACTGATTTCCCTTGCCAATCTTTCCTCCGCCGAAAAATTTATAGGGCAATACCATCATGGGCAATGCACCTCCGCTTTCGCCCAGAATCACTCCAAATCTTGTAAGGACGAGCCTGTTGCTGTATGGCCGTGATTTAGCTGCTTCCTTTTCCCATAGTTTAACAGTCCTCGCCAGGAAATCATCACCAACCGATTCAGATGTCTCGGTAAAGGTATCTTTATCAGAAATCCCATAATATCCTATCGCACTGGCGTTGATGATGACAGATATCTTATTGGGCAGTGAAGAAAGGATTCTGTTCATCTCCTTGCAAGCATCAACCCTGCTTTCGACAATCCTCCGTTTTCGTTCAGGAGTCCAACGCCCGTCATTTAAAGATTCACCTGCAAGGTTTATAAAAGCATCAAGCCCCGCCAAGTGGTCCTCGGGCTTTGCGTTTTTGGTCAACCAGCGGATATATTGGAGCTTTGGCTGTTTTTTGTATTTTTCTGGATGGCGGGTCAATATATATAAATCGTGATTTTCTTTAAGTAATTCATCAATAAGGGCTGTGCCGACAAAACCGCTTCCACCAGCAATGGCTATTTTCATTAAAACCACTTCCTTTCCCTGTCTTCCCTTCACTTTACCATGCCAATGTTCTTTTTTCATTTTTAGACATGCTTTTATAGAAATGGGGCAAATAAAGGGGTAAAGTAGGTGTTGGGGGTGAGGTTTATGCCAAATATAACAAAGATAACAACCCAAAAAAAACGTAAAGACCGTTATAACATATTCGTTGATGAAAAATATGCCTTCAGCGTGGACGAAGAAGTTTTACTTAAATATCAGTTGAAAAAGGGTACGGAACTGGATGACCTCCTGCTAGCTGAAATACAATTCCATGATGAAATCCAAAAGGCATTTACAGATGCCCTTCATTATTTATCATACCGGATGAGATCGGAATCGGAAATTCGCCTTTATTTGAAAAAGAAGGAAACGGAAGAGCCGATTATCAAAGAAGCGATATATAAGCTGTATAGCTTTAACTATTTGGACGACCTTGAATTTGCCAAGGCCTATGTACGGACACATGTGAATGGCGGCAATAAGGGCCCGACTACCTTAAAGCTTGAGCTAAAGGAAAAAGGAATAAAAGAAAAATTGGTTCTCGAAGCCATGAAGGAATACCCATTAGATTTGCAAATAGAGCATGCAAGAAATCTTGCAGGAAAATCAATAAAAAAGGAAAAGAACATTTCGGAGCGGGCATTAAGGCAAAAGGTTGAACAGACCTTATTAAGAAAAGGTTTCCCCAGAGACGTCATCCTTGAAGCGCTTGAAGATGTGACAGTGGAAAAGGATGAAGATGAACAATGGAGTTCCCTTTGCCATCATGCGCAAAAATTGGAGCGTCGTTATGGAAATCTTGAACGCTTTGAATATGAGCAGAAAATGAAGCAGGCTTTATACCGAAAAGGTTATCCAATCGAATTAATAGATCGGTTTCTTTCCAATTCCGACTTTGATTAAGTACAGCATTAGCCAAAATACGAAATTTTGTTTAATATAGAGGTAAATGACTATTTCATTAAGGAGCACTATATATGAGTGACGTAAGATACAGCAAGTTGTCGGCCTATGAACTACAGCAGGAAATTGCAGCATTGACTGAAAAGGCAAGAAAGGCTGAGCAGTTGGGGATGGTTAATGAATATTCTGTATTGGAACGTAAAGTGACGATGGCCAGGGCTTATTTGCTGAATCCCGATGATTTCAAAAAAGGGGAAATCTATCAGATTGATGGTGATCCAGGTGTCTATTTCAAAATTGATTATATGAATGGGGTATTCGCCTGGGGTTACCGCCTAGGTGGTAGTGGGAAGGAAGAAGCACTCCCGATCTCGATGCTGAAATAAAAGGAAACCGGGAATGATCCCGATTCCTTTTGAAATCACTTTTAATTCGTTCGCTCGTTCGAAGCTTTCATTCGTTCCTGAGGGTGTGTATTTATGCTACCATCTGCACGTTTTGAAGCATATCTTGCCTGGGCACGGGGTTCACCGTGAAATTTATTATTGGTTTGGTTCGGAAATCCTTTTTGTTTATTTCGCAAGTTGTTTTCCTCCAAGCATCAGTTTAAAGAAAGAAGCGTTTCCGCTTACCACTATTATGGGTAATGGACCATATAGTTGATTCTGTAAAAATATTGGCAATGAGGTGTTTCTAATGAATGATTACCATGAAAGATTAACCAAGATACTGCTTGAGAAAAATGACCACATCACGTATGAGCAAGCTTTGACTTGGGTGGAATTATTATGGGAGGATTTCGAAGCGACCTATGCAAAAGCTGGACATGAATATGCCGGGGAAGAAATGACGTTACGTGTCGTAAGAACCTGGATTGATAATTACGGTGAGCAATTCCACGAATTCATTGCAAAAAATCCCAAATATCAACATTTACTAAATCATCAGAATCGGCTGCATTAAAAAAAGCTGATTCCAGGGGTTCTACTCCTGGGATCAGCCTTTTTTCACTGTGCATGGTTCGCAGCTATAAAATGATATTCAATTTCTTTTGCAGCTTTGCTTCGCTAAAGATCCAACCGGTATACGAATTCAAGATATTCAAATCGCTGTCTAGATGAACGACTGCCACAAACGGGTAATATCCATTGCTTCGGTACCTTAGATCAATGAAACGAACTTCATAATATTCTTTTATCTGTTCGATTTCAAAGCGGTAAACCGGAGAAAAGGACAGAAAGGCTGCAAGGTTGATATCTTTTTTAGCGGCCTCAAGAATTTCACTTTCAGGCAATGGCACCCGATCGAATGTATCCAGTATGGTCACATATCCATTATCGGCTCTTGCCACATAATAATTCTTTTCGGTAATCACTGCAATTTTCCAACGGTGAAAACGCATCGTCGGTGATAAAAGGATTTTTCTCGCTCCAGGGATTTGCTGCTTAACGGCCCTTTTAATAAAAGCCTGTTCCCTGAATCGAGAGACATAATAGATGACGAGTATCCCGTAAATGACGAGGAATAAATAGCCTGGGGGAAATCCATAGCCCCACAGTATCAGACCTGCAACGTGGATTCCGAAAATGAATGGATCGAATGTATTGATGACTCCCAAAGCTACCCATTTTGACGAAATCGGCCTAAGGGCCTGTGTCCCATATGCATTGAATATGTCCACGAATACATGAAGGAATACGGCTAAAAAGGTCCAAAGCCAAAGGTGAAGGTAATTGGCTTCAGGTATAATGGCGAAAAGCGCACCGCTGATAATCAATGGCCAAAGTAAAACAGCGGGAATGGAATGCGTGATTCCACGGTGATTACGTATATATACAGCGTTATTTCTTAATTTTAAAACGGTATCGATATCCGGTGCTTGCGATCCCAATATCGTACCTGCTATGACTGCACTTGCAGTGATTGGCTCCTGTGCAATGACAGGATCTAATGTGGCAAGACCTCCAAGAGCAATTCCCATGACAAAGTGAGTACCTGTATCCAAAAATTCAACCTCCCTGCCACAATTTGAAAAAAAATGATCTTCTTTCATCATACCGTATTTATATATTAACCATCAAATGAATATAATTTTGACTTATTTTTATGAGCCTTTACAATTAAATGGATATGAACATGATATTAAAAAAAGAATGCCTACTATAGGTATTCCCAATTTTAATGAGAGTGTAACATCTTTGGAGGAACTGATTTGAAAGAAATAATGATCCCGACAATAGAAAAAATAAATATAGAAGGTTTTCAACGAGATTTAGTTTCCTGGTTCCAGCAAGAACAGCGGGAATTGCCATGGAGGAAAAATAAGGATCCATACCGCGTATGGGTTTCGGAAATCATGCTTCAGCAAACGAGGGTGGATACGGTGATTCCTTATTTCAACCGGTTTATGGAGTGGTTCCCCACACTAGAGGATTTTGCCGATGCCGATGAAGAGAAGATATTGAAGGCGTGGGAAGGGCTTGGATATTATTCGCGTGTAAGGAATCTGCAAAGTGCCGTCCAGGAAGTGAGGGCCTCTTATAATGGAATCGTGCCGGAGAATCCAGAGGAGATATCCAAACTGAAAGGCGTCGGCCCGTATACGGCCGGGGCGATTCTGAGCATTGCTTATGGTAAGCCGGAACCGGCTGTCGATGGTAACGTCATGCGCGTTTTATCCCGTATCCTAATGATATATGAAGACATCGCAAAGCCGAAGACGAGAAAAACATTTGAAGCGGCCGTCAGAAAGCTGATTGATCATGATCATACCTCTTCGTTTAATCAAGCCTTGATGGAGCTTGGCGCATTAATCTGCACGCCTGGCAAGCCTGCATGCCTGCTCTGCCCCGTTCAAAGTCATTGCCTTGCATTCGAATCTGGTGTCCAGTCAGAACTGCCGGTAAAGATCCAAAAGAAAAAATCGCGCGATGTCCCCATTGTGGCAGCCATCTTAACGAATGCAAATGGTGAATTTCTCATACACAAACGACAATCAGCTGGGCTACTCGCAAATCTTTGGGAGTATCCTAACTTCGAGAACCATGCACCCCTTCAGCCCAAGCGGGAGTTTTACAAGGATCGTTTTCAAGAGATATATGGGGTCACACCGGAAATTACGGAACCACTTGTTCGAATAGAACATGTTTTTTCACATCTTGTTTGGAAAGTGGATGCGTATATCGGAGAAATCAAGGAAATGATCGATGAAAACATCTTAAGGGAAAACCAGCTCAAATGGGTGAGTGAGGCTGAGATGGCTGAATTTGCATTTCCAGTCTCCCATCAAAAGATGATGAAGGCCTATAAAGAAAAAATAGAATAAAGACGTTTTTCCCCAACCAATCAATGATATTGTATATAATGGTAATATAAGGATGTAAGGGAGGCTGGATCATGAAAAACGTTATTCAAGTTTTCGCCGTTTCATTCATCATTCATGCTATATATTTTTGCAGTATGATGGTCATTGGATTGTCAAAAACAAGTCAATATAAACCAGACGTCGTTAATGCATGGAATCATGCTGGAGCGCTGCAGAATGAAGTAACATTCGGTCCGGCGGTGTCTCCGCCCGTTTATGCGTTAACATTCTTAGGCACTGGTTTGGTTTTCTCAACCGTGATTTGGTATTTTTAAAAGGATATCTAAAAAAAGAGGATATCGGCAAGGATATCCCCTTTTCTTTAACATCAATCGTAAATCGTTTTCGTTCCATGGGTATAGTCGGCTTCCTGTCTAGTGAGGCCGCCCCTATTTTCAATTTCTTTGACGATTTCGCTATGGACACTCTGTCCTTCTTGGTTTAAATAAGGTACCATTTGTTGTAGGGAATGATGAAAATAGGCAAGCTCACTATTTTCCCATTCCGATTTTTTCATCATCGACAACTCTGTCATATCACGTCCAACATACATAACAGTAACACTCCTTTTAAAATGATTTTTATAATTCGGTGTTTACTCAGAAGGGAAGAATGAACGAATGGAACAAAAAGTAGCACTCGTTACAGGCAGCAGTAAAGGCTTAGGAAGAAGTACGGCAATAAAACTTGCAGAGGAAGGTTACGACCTCGTTATTAATTATGCCCGAAGCAAGTCGAAAGCATTAGAAGTGGCAGCGGAAATTGAAGCACTGGGGCGTAAAGCTCTTGTAGTAAAGGCGAATGTAGGCGACGTGGCAAAGGTGAAAAGCATGTTCGAGGAAATCGATGCGTATTATGGACGCTTGGATATCTTCATTAATAATGCAGCCTCCGGAGTGCAGCGCCCATTGATGGAGCTTGAAGAATCACATTGGGATTGGACGATGGACATCAATACGAAAGCTCTTCTTTTCTGTGCCCAGGAAGCGGCAAAATTGATGGAAAGAAACGGGGGCGGGAAAATTGTCAGCATCAGTTCTCTTGGCTCGATCCGCTATTTGAAGAATTATACGGCTGTGGGTGTTTCCAAAGCGGCGCTTGAAGCATTAACAAGATATTTAGCGGTCGAACTGGCAGCGAAGAACATTTGTGTCAATGCCATATCGGGGGGTGTGATCGATACGGATGCGCTGAAGTCCTTCCCGAATCGCGAAGAACTGCTTGCAGAGGCAGCAGAACAAACTCCGGCAGGCAGGATGGTGGAAGTGGAAGATATGGTGAGCACCATCCTGTTCTTAATTTCCGATGGAGCAAGCATGATCCGTGGACAAACCGTAATCGTTGATGGAGGCATTTCTTTGCTCGTGTAAGGAAACTGGAAAAATTTAAATGTTTTTAGCTGGATAACACTCGGTGATGATGGATATCTTATTATCGTGGAGGTGATATCAATGGCTAAAAACAAAACGCAATCAGGTACTGACATCCAGCATGTGAAGAAACAAAACGGACAAACTCAGCAAGGACAAGGCCAATACGGTACTGAATTTGCTTCTGAAACCAACGTTCAAGAAGTGAAAAAACAAAACCAAGCGTCTCAACAAGGTCAAGGTCAATACGGCACTGAGTTTGCTTCTGAAACTAACGTTCAAGAAGTGAAAAAACAAAACGCAAAATCCCAAAGCAATAAAAGCCAAGGCTAATTGCTGATACAAAGATGAAGCATCCTTCTTTTGAAGGATGCTTCATTTTTAGGTCAAAAAACAAAAGGTATGAGGATCCCGCATAGGAATGCAGATCCAATGGAGACTCTGCATTTGCCAAAGCACAGAGGATGGATCACCTGCAAAGGGATGACGCGTATAAGTGAACTTATTTAAGCCTGAGGCATCCTTCTTTTGTAGGATGCTTTTCTTTTTTCTCCATTTGTTTCGACAAATGTTTCTTCGTGTTTACAATTTATGTCAAAGGAGATGCTTGAGTGAAAATCGAATATACATACTATAGGAAAAAACAGATTAGGAAGGTGCATTCATGGAGGAATTTAACCGGCTTATAAATAACCAGTTGAAAACGATGGATAAGCTTTTACTTTTACAATCCGAAATCGAGAAATGCCAAGATATAGAGAAGCAGCTCCTAGCCCTGCAAGAAGAAAGTGAAGCAATTACCATTCAAGAAGAAATTCAACTGAAGAAGCAGGAATTGAAAAGTATTCATGATCGCTTCGAGAGACAAACGGAAGAAGTCATCCTTTATTTTCAGCAGCAACAGGAGGCTATTCGATGAATAAATGGCTAATTTCTTAGTGATAATGGGTGGATGGTCAGATTTTTTTGACTTTTTTACACATTTCCACCTTGAGATTAGCCACTTTTGTTTTAAATTTAAGAATAAATCGCTATAATATAGGAATATAGGGTAAATGGAAAAAAGTATATATTTTCAATAAACACGACGACTGCATACGGAATAGGGCACAGTACGCTGATAGGGTGTCTACAGAAAGTAGGGAGAGATAAATGGGGATTGTTCCTGCCGAAGGAGGAAAAATCCAAATCCATAGCTATAAACATAATGGACATATCCATCGTATCTGGGAAGAAACAACCGTATTAAAAGGGACCCAAAATCTGATGATAGCCGCGAATGACCGTACTATGGTGACGGAATCAGATGGTAGGACCTGGATTACGCGTGAGCCGGCGATTTGCTATTTTCATTCAAAGTATTGGTTTAATGTTATCGGAATGTTGAGAGAGGACGGGGTTTATTATTATTGCAACATCAGTTCACCGTTCACATACGATTCAGGAGCATTGAAATACATTGATTATGACCTGGACATTAAAGTATTCCCAGATATGACGTTTAATTTGCTGGATGAGGATGAATATGAAAGGCATCGGAAAGAAATGAATTACCCGGATGCCATCGATTCAATATTAAAAATGAACGTAGACTATTTAATTTATATGATACGCCAGCGAAAGGGACCATTCTCCGCAGAGTTCATCGATAGTTGGTACGAACGCTTCTTGACCTATCGATGATAGTAAAGGCCTGCTGCTTGATGAGCAGGCTTTTTCTAGTGTGTACGGTACCGTCGTTCCAAGATTTTCTTTAATCAATTTGAAAGGTATGAAAAATATGAAATCCATTTGATAGTTCACCTTCGAAAAGGAAAATATAATAGAACATGACTGGTCTTTTTTCATGTGCATTCATGGGCGAATGGACCGTAAGAAATGGAGGGATTCAGTGGGGAGCATCAAGAGATATTTACATTTTGTCAAGCCATATAAATGGCAAATAATCGGGACGGTACTAATCGGTCTGTTAAAATTCGCGATTCCGTTGCTGCTTCCACTGCTCAGTAAATATATCGTGGATGACATCATCGGAAATGGCGACTTGTCAAAGGCAGTGAAATCAGAACGCCTTTTATGGGCTATGGGCATCATGTTATTCATTTTTGTTGCGATAAGACCGCCGATCGAGTATTATCGCCAGTATTTCGCACAATGGACAGGAACGAAAATTCTATATGACATCCGAAATGATTTATTTACCCATATACAGAAGCTAAGCTTCAAATATTATTCGAACACAAGAGTGGGAGAGGTCATCTCGAGGATGATCACGGATGTGGAACAAACAAAGAACTTTGTCATCACGGGGTTGATGAACCTTTGGCTTGATATAGCCACCATTATCATCGTAATAGCCATCATGTTCAAGATGGACGTGAAGTTGACGATTGTATCGATCATCATGCTTCCCTTCTATGCATTCTCGATCAAGCATTTCTTCGGCAAGCTCAGAACTTATACAAGGGTCCGCTCCCAAGCGTTAGCGGATGTACAGAGTCACCTTCATGAAAGGGTTTCTGGGATGTCTGTCATTAAAAGCTTTGCAATAGAAGATCGGGAACAAGAACTATTTGCACAACAGAACAAGAATTTTTTGGATAAGGCCCTGAAGCATACAAGCTGGAATGCTAAATCCTTTGCTGTCGTCAATACAATTACGGATATTGCTCCGTTGCTCGTAATAGGGTTTGCAGGTTATCAGGTCATTCATGATCAACTATCATTGGGGACGATGGTTGCGTTCGTCGGCTTCATAGACAGGCTTTATAATCCTCTTAGACGATTGGTCAATTCTTCGACGACCATGACCCAAACTTTGGCGTCGATGGACAGGGTGTTTGAGTTCATCGATGAGAAGTATGATATCGATGATGAGCCGGGAGCGAAAGAGCTGAAACATGTAAATGGCCATATTACATTCGAGGATGTTTCGTTTGCGTATGACGAGAGTGAGGCACCTGTATTAAAGCATATAAATTTGGATGTGTTGCCTGGAGAAACCATTGCATTGGTCGGCATGAGCGGCGGGGGGAAATCCTCGATCGTCAGCTTGATTTCCCGTTTCTATGATGTGACGGAGGGAAGGGTATTATTGGATGGATCCGATATCCGGAACTATAAAGTCCGCAGCCTAAGAGATAAAATCGGCATGGTTCTGCAGGATAATATCTTATTTAGTGAATCGGTCAAGGCCAATATCCTGATGGGCAGGCCCGATGCAAGTGATGAGGAAGTTGTTGAAGCGGCAAAAGCTGCGAATGCCCATGACTTTATCATCGGTCTTAAAGAGGGGTACGAAACGAAGGTAGGGGAGCGGGGCGTGAAATTATCCGGTGGGCAAAAGCAGCGGGTTGCCATCGCGAGAGTCTTTTTGAAAAATCCGCCTATCCTCGTTCTGGACGAAGCCACATCCGCCTTGGACTTAGAGAGTGAACATTATATCCAGGAGGCGCTGGACATTTTGGCCAATAACCGGACCACCATCATCGTGGCTCACCGCTTATCCACGATCACCCATGCCGATCGCATCGTTCATATTGACAATGGAGAAATCACCGAAATTGGAACACACGAAGAACTTATGAAAAAGCAAGGGCATTATTACGGTCTATTTCAAGTGCAACAATTGGATTCCTGAAAAAGGGATTTAACAGGTTCGCCGCTTGTAGACAAAAAGGTTTCGGAAGTCGCATTCCGAAACCTTTTTTTAAATTTATTTTTGCATTGCTTACTGCAGGCAGTGAAATTTCATCTTTGTCTAAGTGAAGTGCTAATGGTAATCAAGCATGTTTTCAGTTTGAGACCATTAAGTGAACTAAAATCCAGTGCCCATCATGGAATTCTATTTTCATGCAGCGCCTTTTTTCTGCCAGGAAGAAATTGTGGAAGATGCTTTATTCCCTCGGGCAGGGCAATGCCGAAAATGATTAAGCACATCCCGAACCATTGCAGCGATGTAACTTGTTCATTCAAGAAGATGACGGAAACGACCATAGCCGAAGGCAGTTCCGCGGCACAAAGTATCGTTCCAAGACCGACTCCCACTTTCGGTAAGCTTACTGAAAAGAAGAAGAAGGGAACAAGGACACCTAATGTGCCAAGCAATAGACCATAGTACCATAAGTTCGTTTGGACAAGGTTCGTAACTAGCGTAACAGGGTTGGTCGTGAATACCGCAGTCAACATTGCACCTGTTGCGATGAAAAACAACCGTTTCATCGAGGATTCCCCAACTGCGAATTGGGAGTTGCAAAACATATAAAGCGCAAAAAGAAGCGCAGATAACAGTCCGAACGATACACCCTTCAAGCTTAATGCTGAAAGAGGCTGCCCAAAAATGGCCCCTGCCAATAATGTGCCGATGAACAGGACGAATATGGCGATGAGTTTATTTTTATCCGGGCGTCTTTTATTTAGGAAGCTTTCAATGAGGACACCTATCCACGTGAATTGAAATAAAAAGACAACGGCAATCGAAGCTGGAAGCTCTGAAACGGAAACGGCGTATGCCTTTCCGACGAAAGTGGACATCATGCCTGTAATCATAAGTAATCCGACGCTTTTCCAAGGCACTTTATATTTAAAAGAAAAAAGGAATAACACGGAAATGATCAGCCATCCTAACAGATATTGACTGCCGACCAGTTCACCAGAAGAATGGCCATCCATGAAACCAAACTTCATCATGGTCGATAATGTACCATATGAAATCGAACCTATTAACACCATTATGGAATACTTCAAAAGTTGCATGTTTTTCACCCCTATAAAAATAAAAATCGCCACCTGCCAAATAGGCAAGTGACGAACGAAAAAAGGAAGTCCTTTTAAAATTCCGTCTCTCAGCAAAAGCCGAGTTTAAAAAAATGTTTGTGTTGCATAGCCTAAGCTTAAGGTCTTTGTGAATAATTGTCAACCAGAAAAATAAGTAAAGGCTGTATGATATTCAGCAGGGAAATGGGGGTGAACAAGGAGGTAGCAATCGCTTTCAACATTGATGAAAAAAAACTCCCCTTAGACAAACATGTCTTTGGGGAGTGGGGGGTCAGTCGTCCTTTTGTTGGAAATTCTTCAACTTACCCCGGTATTCCGAGTCCTTCATCTTGTGAGAGTCAGGTTTATTTTTTTCTTCTGTTAGGTCATCGTTTGGTGTTTGCTTGTGTAGCTTCGAAAGCGCCGAACGGTAATCCTGGTCTTTCATTTTTAATTCATCGTTTACTGCGGGCACGATGATTTCGGTATCAAGCTCATCATCCGAAGGTAATCCCGATTCGGTTGATGGATCAGCATCCTTAACAACCGGCTTCTCTTCTGGTGATAATGCTTTGATATTGAAGGTGATCAAGCCCGTAATCGCTAAAATCGCAACGATGATGATAATAAGAATTAAGCCCATTGAATCAAGCCTCCTAGAGCTCGTTTGTGAATGAACGGGTGACATGGGCTACCCGTTTTCCCAATGCTTCCCCAAGTAGCAAGTCATTTTTGGAGATGTTATCGTCCTTGCCGGGCGGGCAGCTTATCCCGACACCATAGTAAGAACCATATAAGGCGTTTTCAGGAACGGTGCCGGGCAAGCCGACAATGATCATTCCTTGATGAAGCATTGGAGTGATAAGATTGAGCATGGTAGCCTCTAACCCTCCGTGAACGGTTGCCGTCGTGCAGAATACCGCACCCACTTTATTGATGAGCGTCCCTTCTGCCCATAAATATCCAAGTTTGTCAATCCAAGCCTTCAAACTCGAACTGATGGTTCCGAAATGGCCAGGGCAGCCCCAAATGATGGCATCCATATCCTGAAGCTTATAAACATCCGCCTCGTTTACATGGTCAATGAGAACCTCGGCTCCAGGAACCGCAGCGGCTCCCTGAGCTATTGATTCGGCAAGTGCTTTTGTATGGTTGCCTTCACTGTCGTACACAACATAGATTTTCATTCTTATCCCTCCATATGATTAAACCGATTTTTTCACTGGTGAAGGCAGTAAAGGTACATCCAATTTTTCTTCTTTGGCTTGTTGGATTACTTTATCCTTACGGACATCACGTAAAAACAGTGAGAGTACGATTCCGACAACCGCGAAGCCTGTTGCCCAAAAGAATGCATCATTGATACCCATTACATTAGCTTGCCCCTGGATTTGGGTAGAAATCAATGACATTGCTGTTTCCCTTGCTTGCTCGCTCGTTTGATTCATGGTGCTCATGATGGATTGGACGATCGCTTGGAAATTCTGAACAAAACCGGGATCACTCGTACTCATATCCATTCCTAAGGAAGTTCCATGGAAAGTAGCGCGATTGGTATAGATGGTCGTGACAAAGCTGGTACCGATGGCCCCGGTCACTTGTTTAAGCGTATTGCTCATCGCCGTTCCATGGGTATTCAAGTACTTCGGCAGCTGATTCATCCCGGCTGTCATGATCGGCATCATCAGCATGGACATTCCAAGGGCACGAATGGCGTAGATGATGACCAAGGTCGAATACGTGGTCTCCGTAGTCAATTTAGCGAATTCATAGGTTGTGACCGCGGTTATCGCTAACCCAATCAATGCTAGTGGACGTGGCCCCACTTTGTCGAATAGCGCTCCAGAAATGGGTGACATCACCATCATTACAAGGGCTCCCGGCAGCATCAACAGTCCGGATTGAACAGGTGTAAATCCTCTTAACGTCTGTAAATAAATAGGCAATAAGAAAATGCCTGTAAACATGGCAACTGTAACGATGGCCGAAATGATATTCGATAATACGAACATGTCATATTTAAATACACGGAAGTCGAGCATTGGTGTATCCGATTTTAGCTGTTGAACCACAAATAGGGTCAGCAGGATGAGTCCGATGATGATCGTTCCGAGAACGAGGGAATCCGTCCAGCCTTTGGAACCTGCTTCACTGACACCGTATAAGAGTGAGGCGACACCGATCAAGGATAGTGATGCACCCAATAAGTCCAATTTGATCTTCTTGGGCTCCGCAACATTCCGCATACTTAAGAAGGCTAGAATCATGATGATCATGCCTAATGGGACCATTGCGTAGAACATGACCCGCCAGCTATATTCCTGTATGACCCAACCTGATAAAGTCGGTCCGATGGCAGGGGCAAACATGATGGCCAACCCGAAGATTCCCATCCCTTTTCCGCGCATTTCCGGCGGGAAGATAAAAAGGATGATCGTCATGACCAATGGCTGCAGGATTCCTCCGCCGGCAGCCTGAATCAACCGGCCTGTGAGGATGACTGGGAAATTTGGCGCTATGCCGCAGATAAGGGTTCCGACCGTAAATAGAAACATGGCAGCCAAAAATAGAATTCGCGTGCCGAATCGTTCTATCAGGAAGGCGGACAGTGGGATCAATGCCCCGTTCACAAGCATGAAACCAGTTGATAACCACTGAATCGTCGTCGCAGCTACATTGAATTCGGCCATCATCCTCGGCATGGCGACACTAAGCAGGGTTTGGTTCAAAATGACCATGAACAAACCCAGCATTAAGATAATTAACATCGGGGCAAACTGTTTCATGCCCTTGTTTTCGTTTATTGAGATTGTTTGAGAAGCCATTTAAGGAAAGCCTCCTTTCTATATAACTGTGTAGCCAATTAATTTGTTGAGATTTTCACTTCTGCATTCATACCAGGCAGAACTTTATCGGATGGTGCTTTAATGGAAATTTTAACTGGTACCTTTTGCGTGACTTTCGTATAGTTTCCGCTGCTGTTTTGGTTGCCCATCACGGAAAAGACGGAAGTTGTAGCATAACCGATTTGTTCCAATGTACCTTCGAAGACAGTACCGGAATCGCCATCGATGATGATATCGACACTGTCACCTTTTTCAATATCTTTCAATTTGTTTTCTTCAATATTGGCTGTGATGGATAAATCATCCATATCAATGGTTTGAGCCAGTGTTTGACCTGCTTGGACTAGCTGTTCATCATGTACCTGAGTTTTAACGACAGTACCTTGTGCGGCTGTTTTTACCGTTTCTTTTCCTTCTGCACTGGTTACGTTCGCCACTTTAGCATTTTTGCTGACACTGTCACCTTCTTCTAAGTCCCAATCCGCTAGTTTACCGGCAGCAGGTGCAACGATCGTATATAAATCTCCTGTCACTTTTGCTTCATCCGTTTTAATGAAATTCGTGCTTTCATAATAGTAATAAGCCCCACCGGCTACAACCGCTAATATAATAACCAAACCAATGACATTGATTAAAACTAAACGTCCTCTATTCACTTGTTTCGCCTCCAAAAAATATTGTTGATTGATACATATAACTTAAATAGCTTCGCTTGACCTGATTTATCTAATACCTGCCTCCTATATAACATGTTTATTATTAATTTTAATAAATATTAATTTTTATAAGTATTAACATTAATAAGTAAAGAGTTTACCAGTTTAATTAATTTTTGTCATGTATTTTATTCCGAAAAATAGTGGGAAATAAATACAAATTTTTGGGATTAATTTAAAATTTTTAAAGTTTTAAGGATATATGGGAAGGAAGGTTGACAATGTAATGGCGTTTAATTAAATTTAAGAGGTAGGATTGTCCTATATAAGGAGTGAGAAGGCTGGATTTTAAATGGGAAGTAACGAATAGTATAGAAATGCAGATTTTTCGGATTAGGAAGAAACTTCGTGCCATCGTGGCGAAAAACCTTCAGCCTTATGGATTAACGTCGCCTCAATTTTTCATATTATTGATATTAAAAAAAGAGGGATCGATTAAATCGACAGATCTGGCTGACTTCTTGACCGTAAAGCCAAGTGCGATCACCGTATTTGTAGATAAGCTGGTCGAAATGGATTATGTGAAGCGCCAGCCCTCTGAAAAGGACCGCAGGGTCATTAACCTTGAATTGAAAGAGGCGGGAAAAGAGATTTTGGGAAAAGTGCTTGCGGAGCATAACCGTTCGATAGGGAAGAACTTCAATTCATTCACGGAAGAAGAACTGCAGGATCTTATGGGTAAATTGGAAACGATTGAAAAGGCGGCAGATCAAAACCTTTTGGATGATTGAACGTACAGGCATCCTCAAAATAGAGACAAAAAAAGACGGTTCCGAGGAGAACCGTCTTTTTTTAATCTTCTTCATATTGAACAGAAATTTCGTTTTCTTCCTTATGGAAGGACTGAAAGCTGACAATCAGCTTTTCAAGATGCTCCAATTGTTCGTCATATTCGATGACGGAAGAAATCAATGGAACAAGGCGGGCAGAAAGGTGGCCAAGATCATCATGCATTTCATCCACATGATTTTGCTGTTCGAAAAAGTGGGCTAGCAGTTCTTTCCGACTTAAACAATCCTGGTCCCAATCCTCAATCTCCCCGATTGATTTGATTTTTTCAATATGCAATAAAATCAACTGCTCATGCTTCCGGATCAAGGAATCGAGCTGGTGTAGGATACTCCGCTGGAAACCTTCAGGCATTTGATAGATCTCATTCTCGAATTTATGGATTCGCTTCAAGGTTTCAAACGCTTTTTTCGTTGTAATGATCATCTGCCGGTAAATGACAAGCTTCCTAGCTTTAGCTAAACTGTTCTTCTTGAAATATTCCCGTTCCTCTTTGTACATGGAATAGATATGTTCCAAATCGAGCAATTCCGCTTTCAGGCGGCTGATGTCTTTCTTCAATAAAGTGTGTTCTGTAGCATGCCTTGTGCTGATCCTGATCCATTTCAAGATATCTTCCGTCACATCGGTAATCCGTGTATACAGCTTTGCTTCATACTTGGGAGGAATGAATACGAGATTCACGACAAAAGATGAAACGATACCAAGCAAAACGGAGGAGAGACGTATAAAGGCAAAATTCAGGAATTCCCCGTCCTGGCTTTCCATGATGGCAATGACCGTCACGATGGACAGGACAATCGTTTTATCCATTTTCAATTTTAAATTGATGGTTATGACAACCATGACGGCAAGGCCGATTATAAAAATATCATTTCCGAACAGCAAAACGAAGGAGACAGCAACCAACGCACCAATGATATTTCCTTGTATTTGCTCCAGCACCGTTTGGTATGAACGGTAAATGGTCGGCTGTATGGCAAAAATTGCAGCAATCCCAGAAAGGACAGGAGCAGGCAGGTTAAGCAGTTCCGAAAGATAAAGCGCTAAAACGATTGCTATTCCTGTTTTGAGAATGCGGGCACCAAACTTCATATATAGGATAATCCTTTCTTTGTAATTTATATGGCACTAATTATATATAGGCTTTTGCTTAAAGTTGTATTCTACCTTATTTGTTAGTACTTTACACTAAAATGATGGGATGTAAACAAAAAGTAATCCTCAAATTATCCTTACAAATACAAGAGGCAAATTCCAGTTTAATATATAAAGAAAATATAGGCAATTTAATGATTGTATTAAATGGTTATTTTTTCTGCTGCTCACTACTGATCCAAGCCTAATATGACTGGAAAAAACTGATGCTGGGGTTACTTAGCATCAGTTTTATGGATGAATGGTTGTTGTACATCATTCCGTGGAAACGGCTGGATCGGCCTGTTCCTTAACTGGAACGACCTGAAGGAAATGCTTTTCGGGATTATGAAGCAGGGCTTCCAAGGAAGTTGCTTCTTCCGTTTGGCCTTGTTCTTTCAATAGAACCGTATAGCTGCCAAGAAGTTCCGTAACGTCCTGTATGCCTCGGGAAGAGAGGGGCTCTATCGAAATCTTTGCCCCTTTGGCAACCCGTTTCTTAATCACGTCTTTCGTTAAACCACTTTCAGGCTGTTGGCGTAAATAAACGACACCGCCGGTCATGCCTGCACAAATCCAAGGACCGGGATCGCCTAGAACCAGCCCTCTCCCATTTGTCATATATTCAAACGCGAAGCCTTTAATATTGGAAGTTATGGCTATATTGCCGGTTTCTCTTTCCGGAAGGGGTTGTTTCAACAATCCGCCAATGATCATATCGGCTCCTGAAAGCCGGATTCCCGCCCTGGAATCGGCATCGCCTTGGGCAATGAGAAGACCGTGCTGTGCGCCGTACCCGAAGCCCTTGCCGACGGAACCATTGTAGAACTTCCCATCTTTTCCGGGAGATTTAAAGATGGCGATATTCCCGCCAATCGAGGTTTTGCCAATTCCATCCTGGGCACCGCCATTCACGCTGATCGAAATTCCCTCCGTATTATAAGCTCCAAGTCCATTGCCTGGTATGGAACCATTTTGGTAGGAGAGATGGACAGGAGGGAGTTTTTTGTAAGATCCATCAAGTCTGCCCCTAACCCGGTGACACGAGACCCTGCTGCCGAGTACACGCTGCTCGGAAGTGATCGAGTTGTAGCTGCGGGATTGCTGTAGGTCATCCACATGTGAATCCAGATATTCGGCACCAACTGCAACTTGCATCGAGCTTTCATTCAAATATGCCTCTTTTTCCTGCTGGGAGAATGGCGTAATATCCAGATTTTTTAATAGATAGGTTAAATCCAATGAATGCTGTCCCTTAACTTGCTGCAGCAAATCGGACCGGCCGACGATGTCCTGAAGATTTTTCACGCCAAGCGACCCGGTCAATAGTTTAAGTTCATTGGCGAATGCACCATACATATTCATTAAGCCTTGAACGGCCAAATCGAATTTTCGCGGGACGAAACGTCGCAGCCCGTGCTCCTTCGCTTGTGCTTCCGATTCGATCTGGGTGGCGATGCCGACATGACATGTATCAAGGTGACATCCTCGGCATGTCGTACAGCCGACCGCAATCATCGAAAGGGTGCCAAATCCAACCCGGTTTGCCCCAAGCAGCATCACTTTCATGATATCCATTGAGCTTTTTAAACCGCCGTCAGCCCAAATTTCAACGCTTTGGCGTATGCCTGCCTCAAGAAGCGCATTATGGGCCGCCTTCACTCCAATCTCGACTGGAAGACCGACATGTGCAAGTGCATGGATCCTGGCTGCTCCCGTTCCGCCATCAAAACCGGAAAGCGTAATGATATCGGCCCCTGCCTTGGCTATCCCGACTGCAATCGTACCTATGTTGGGAACGACAGGTACTTTCACGGCCACTTTCGCTTTATCGTTCGCCGTTTTCAACTCATGGATCATTTGGGCCAAATCTTCAATTGAATAAATATCATGGTTATTGGAAGGGGAGATCAAATCGGAACCGATCGTTGCATTTCTGGCTTCTGCAATCTTCGCTGTAACCTTGGAGCCGGGAAGGTGCCCCCCCTCACCAGGCTTTGCGCCTTGCCCAATTTTTATTTCCAATAGATTCGAAGAATTCAAGAGTTCTGCATTGACACCGAAACGTCCTGAAGCGATTTGCTGTCCGCGTGATTTCGGATATTTGCCAAGCATATCCTTGATTTCCCCGCCTTCACCATTCATGCTGATCATGCCTAGCCGTTCGGCAGCCTCAGCATACGCACGGAAAGCAATCTCGTTTTGAGACCCAAAGGACATGGAGGCTATAACGAAAGGGAGGTCCTGTTCACCGATCGAGAGACTGACTTTTTCAGATGATATCTGGGCATCTGAATTTTTTAAAGATGTTAAATGGCGGATCGCCGTAGGATTGGACTCTTCCTGCTCGGTGATCTTCTCGCGATAAGCGTCATAGTCCCCGGTCGAAGCCACTTCACCGATCGACTTCCAAATTCTAGGGAATAGGTGAAAGGTCTTTCCCATGCGTTCTTTATCGTTTTTGTAATCTTCCGCACGATTGATGGCATCAGCTTTGATTTTATCGAAATTATAGTCCAGATCATCTGACCCAAAGAAGTTAGCCACATTTAAATATGCCGCGATTTCCTCATGTAAGCCGATGCTCGAGAAAAGCCTTCCATAACCGCGGAGCTCATGAATTCCGATGGTGGAAATAACCTTCTCGAGCCCCTTCGTTAAGGAGTTATATAGATTGGTAACACCCTTTATATCATCAGAAGATAAGGAAAGGAACATATAATACGGACTGATCAAGTTTGCTCCAAAACCATAAGAAACGATGATATCATGCAATGACCTTAGTGATGCGGAACGTAAAAGGATGGAGCAATCCCGGCGCTTGCCCGTGTTTACCAAAGCCTGATCGACAGCTGAGGTGACAAGATGGGGATCAAGCAGCAAGTGACCATTTTGATGGGCGAGTGCATCATCCAAAATGAGCAGCGTTTTGCCGCTGTCCACAGCAGCGATAGCCTCATGGGTAATCCTGGTCAGGGCATTTGTAATGCTTTCGTTCTCCTTGAAGGTGCTTGAAAGGAAATGCACAAGCTTTTGGTCCTCGTTATTTTTGATGAATTGATCATAGCTTGGCTGTGAAAGGATGGAAGAACATTCATAGCCGGTCAAGCCTTCAATCAATAAGGGAGACAGCAGCTCGTAAACTTTGCCTGCCTTTTTCGCTTCGAATAGGGAAGGACGTTTTCCGATGATGGTCCTCGTCGAGAAATGCTCTGTTTCCCGATCCCGGTCGATGGCTGGGTTGGTTACGACCGCTACGCTTTCCTTAATGAAGTCTGCAATATTGGTCCGTTGCGGATTGAGTGCAGCGAGTGGTGCATCATGACCAAGGGAACGAATGGGCTCAGCGCCTTTCTCGGCCATCTGTTCCACTAATTGAACATGCTCCCTCTCCCAGCCAAAGGCTTTATACTGACCATTATGAATGGCTTGCGTGTTTGTCATGGAGACAATTTTTTCAAAAGCATGCGGCTGCAAGCGGACGCGATCATTCGCAAGAATGAATCGATTGCTGAATAAGTTGAATACTTTTTCCTGATAATCCTTGTAGGTGTACAATTCAATGGAGTCGCCGTTCCATTTCAAGCCCACTTTCTCTCCAGGACCCATCGGTTTAGGATCACCGGTAAATACACTGGAAGGGATGATCCCAGGTTCTGAAGTGAACATATAGGACGATTCCGTTTCAATATTCCATAGCGGACGCAAACCTAAAGAGTCGACAGAGAACACGGCTTCGTCGCCGAAGCGGGAAATGATTCCTGCCGGGCCCTGTGCGAAATGGCCCCATGCTTCCCGTAAATACGTATATAAGTCTTGTAAGTGATCGGGGTATTCCTTGATTTCATTGATGATTGGCGGGAACATAAGGTCGACGGCTTCAAACAAGGAGTAGCCATGCCGGCATATGAAGGTTTCGATCGTCTTATTTAAATCCTGTGAGTCGCTTCCATCCTTTGCGATGGGAACGCCGATCATTTTCGCTTCATCACGTAATTTGGCGATCGTATTGATTTCACCATTATGGCCAAGCACGCTGAAAGGCTGGACCCGAAAGAAGCTTGAAAGGGTATTGGTCGAAAAGCGATTATGTCCAAGTGTCATCGAGGAGGCTGCTATTGGGTCGGCAAGATCAAGGTAATAGGCAGGGAGCGTATCACCGGCACCCATCACTTTGTAGACCGCATGATGCTGGCTTAAGGATGCAACATGGATGAAATTACTTTTTTCGATGTCTGAGGTCAGCTCAAAAAGGACATTTGAAAGCTCTTCACTGTTGACGGTGGGGGCAGAACAGGCAAACTGCCAAAACACAGGGTCTTCTTGAATGGCAATTGGCCCCAGGGCTTCGGAACGGTATGCTTTATCCGTCTCGAAGATCAAGGAAAGCCCATGTTGAAGCAGCTTTTCTTTGACTTCGATTTTTAAGTCGTCAGCGGCTGCTTTTTTGCTTAAAAATAAGTGGCCGACTATGAAGCCATCTTGATCGACGGAGCCTGGATCGACATTGGCCGCTTCCAGCTTCTTTTTCCATAGAGCCCGCGGAATATCGATATGGATTCCGGCGCCATCTCCTTCTCCATTGATGAAGCCGCAGCGGTGATTCATTTTAACGAGGGCATCGATGCAGGCAAAGATGTTTTCGTTTGTAGCGATTTTCTTTTTTTCGATGCAGGCAACGATTCCGCAGGCATCATGTTCTTGCTTGTGAAACTCATTGAATGTAGCGGGTGTCCATTGATGGGTCATATATGCGGCTTGAATAAGGTTACCCTTATTTTCTGCCTTTCACCTCCTGTAGCATTTGATTTAATGGGGGATATTAATGAACCCGAACGATAGTCCAAGTTCTTGATAGATTGAAAGTAAGGATATAAATGTATATAAATGTAATTATATCATATCATTTAAATATTCAGAAATCAATTTTTTATACAATGAGATGGATGTGCGTGTGGAGGCGATTTCCCTATGCGAAGGGGAAGGAAGGTTGATTTAAAAGAGTATTTTGCCTGTGGATAAGAAAACCCCAAGAATGAAGAATATCCTGGGGTGTATAAAAAATGTATAATTATGCTGTTGTCGTTTCTTGAATCAGGTTTTTGAATGCATGTTCAACCGCTTTAAGAGTGTAAGCGATATCGTTCTCCGAATGTGCAATCGTCAGGAACCATGCCTCGTATTTGGAAGGAGCCAAATTGATGCCCTGGTTGAGCATCAATTTGAAGAACTTGGCGAACATTTCGCCATCCGTATTTTCCGCCTGCTCATAGTTTTCAATTTTTTCCGTAGTGAAATAAATCGTCAAGGCTCCTTTAAGGCGGTTGATCGTGATCGGGACATTATATTGACCGGCGGCTTGTAGGATACCTTCTTCAAGGATTTTTCCTAAACGGTCAAGCTTGTCGTATAGACCTTCCTCTTTAAGCACCTCTAAGCAAGCGATTCCGGAAAGCATGGAAGCCGGATTTCCTGCCATTGTACCCGCTTGGTAGGCAGGCCCGAGGGGAGCGACCGTCTCCATGATTTCTTTTTTGCCGCCATAGGCACCGATCGGAAGTCCGCCGCCGATGATTTTGCCAAGTGCGGTCAAGTCGGGTTGTATTCCCAAGAAGTCCTGGGCTCCCCCATACATGAACCGGAAAGCGGTGATGACTTCATCGAAAATGACTAATGATCCTGCCTCATGGGATAAGGAAATGACTTCTTCAAGGAAACCGGGGCTTGGCTCGACAATCCCAAAGTTGCCGACGATCGGTTCAACGAGTACGCCAGCGATTTCGTTACCCCATTTATTCAATGCCTCCTTAAAAGGCTCGATATCATTGAAAGGCACCGTGATGACTTCTTGTGCGATGCTTTTTGGAACTCCAGCAGAATCGGGTGTTCCGAGTGTGGACGGACCTGAGCCAGCGGCTACAAGAACAAGATCGGAGTGACCATGATAACATCCGGCAAACTTGATGATCTTATCGCGTCCGGTATAAGCGCGGGCGACACGAATGGTCGACATGACTGCCTCTGTGCCTGAATTGGTGAAGCGAACTTTATCAAGGGACGGTATGGCCTCTTTCAGCATTTTGGCGAATTTGACCTCATGCTTTGTTGGAGTTCCATATAAAATACCTGTTTCTGCTGCTTTAACGATTGCCTCCGTAATATGTGGATGTGCATGCCCTGTGATGATCGGGCCATATGCAGCCAAGTAATCGATGTATTTATTGCCGTCGACATCCCAAAAATATGCCCCTTTAGCATGATCCATGGCAACCGGTGAACCGCCGCCTACCGCTTTGTATGAACGCGAAGGGCTGTTGACCCCTCCGACGATATGTTCCAATGCCTCTTTATGTAAAAGCTCCGATTTACTAAAATCCAATCTTAAAACCTCCTAAAAGTACGAACGTATTCCTCTTAATCATAGCACTTTTTCGTCCGGAAATCTGGGGGAGGAGGCCAAGGAATGTAATCCTCCCCTGAAAATCTTGCTGAAGCTTATAAAAAGAAGCTGAACCTTTGTCCGTCATTTTTTGCTGGAAATAGAATCAGGTCCCAAAATTCCAGTCAGGAAGGTCAGGATATCGACAATGGTGGCCGGATTTTCGATGTCGAAGGATTGGCGGTTCATTTCTCCTTCGGCTTGGTAGTAGATAAGGCGGCCAGTGCCTTTTTCTTCATTAATTTGAATTTGGAAACTTAAGGGGGTGCTTTCTATCGATCCAACGGAATCCCTTTGAATGACCTGGCATAATAATTGGCCAAATTCATCATCATAAAGGAAGTCATAACGAAGGCTAATGACGACTTTTTCGATTTGGGATAATAATAATTCTTTTATGTTCATGACATACTTGTCTCCTTTATATATGTATCTCTTACAACGTCAGGATTATCCTGAAAAAAATGGGTGTGGAACAGCAGGCATTTTTATTGTCTAAAAAGCCGAGGTTGGATAAACTAATGCATTAGGACAAGAGATTACGGAGGATGTAACAGGATGAGTGATGCTATACAAGTGAAACAGCTGCGGAAGGAATTCAAGTCGGCATCAAGCCGTTCAGGTTTAAAAGGGGCCTTCCGGGATTTGCTTACAAGAAATTATAAGATCGTCCCTGCTGTCAATGATATCAATTTTACTGTAAAAAAGGGTGAAATGGTAGCTTATATCGGGGAAAATGGTGCCGGGAAATCGACCACGATCAAAATGCTCACGGGCATTTTGGAGCCTACGACAGGTGAAATCACGGTCAATGGCATGAACCCCCATAGGGAAAGGGAAAAATTCACCCAGACTATCGGAGTCGTATTTGGGCAGCGCTCACAGCTTTGGTGGGATATTGCCGTTCAAGAGTCCTTCAGGCTGTTAAAAAAGGTCTATAAAGTAACGGATGAACAATATAACGAACATATGGAACATGTCATCAAGACGCTCGATATCGGTCCTTTGCTCGACAAGCCGGTCCGGAAACTCTCACTAGGTCAGCGCATGCGCTGTGAGCTTGCGGCAGCATTGATACATAATCCTCCATTGCTGTTCCTGGATGAACCGACCATTGGGCTTGATGTACTCGTGAAGCTGAAGATTCGTGAGTTCCTGAAAGAAATCAATGAGAAATATAATACGACCATTCTTTTGACCACTCATGACTTAGGTGATATTGAGGCTCTTTGCGAGCGCGTAATCATGCTTGATGAAGGCAGGATCATTTATGATGGGGAATTGCAGAGTCTGAAGGATAACTGGGCTGAGGAAAAACAGATTCATTTTCAGAATCCCAAACGATGAATGTGTTGAGTGGGGTAATTCCCCCTGCCCAAATTCCAATATTCTGGTCAGTATTATCTTCCCTTATCAATAATATGGGCAGCCCGAATTGAAAGGCCATCGAGGGCTCAATTTGCAAAAAAGTCGAGCCTTCCCAGAACGGAGTGGATGATGAAGGTTGCCCTACATTAGTATCAGTAACCTCAACGAGGAATCGACGAAAGTTGATTGCCAACATTCCATAGCTTGATGAAACCAACCGGCGGATACTTGTTAAAATGGCTTCTGGATATTGTTCGCTTATTGGCAATGTACGAGGAAAAAGCAGTGCGTTTTCAATCTCTGAAATAAGACGGGTTTGAAACTGTTGTTGTATGGGGTTTAATGTATTCGTTGTGCTTAAAAATATGGGAATACGAAAGGCACGATCGACGCATTCCTCGTATTTGAATGATGGAGATACTTTATCCTGTGAAGGTTCAATTTTAGAATTTCTTGAGGAATCTGTACCTTTATCTTTCATTTTATTTTTCAGCTTCACTTTAATTTTATTTTTATCTTTATCTTTATTGCTGCTCACTTTCCTCATCTCCCTTTTTATTTACTATATGGGGAAGGGCTAGGTCTGTTTGGACAGAAAACCTGATATTTGGTTAAAGTTTAATGCTTATTTTTGAACAATTAAAAGAGACCACTTCAATTGTGGTCTTCTTTAGGGAATTTCATTGAACTAGTTCATCCGTTACTTTGAGTGTAACTCCACGTTCAATTATTCGTCATAGGCATATCCACAGGAGCAACGTTTTTTTCCGAATAACAGATGATAAGATGCGGGGAATTCCTGATTGACTCGTTGGACTTCCTTAGCAAATTCCTTATCATCCTTCGGTACTGGTGAGAGTGCATCCGCTTTTTCTTGAGAATCGATATTGGCTCCAGGTGGTACGAACCTATTAGGTGCAATCCGAACGCCATTTGTAACCACGGCATTATAAGAAATGAATGCGCCTTTCCCTATGATTGCTGTATATACAATGGAATTAAATCCGATAAAAACATTGTCTGCGATATAACAAGGGCCATGGATAAGAGCACCATGAGCAATTGTCACTTCATTTCCAATGAATATGGAATATCTTTTTCTTCTATATGAAATCCTTATATTTATTAAACCATGTAAAATTACTCCATCCTGGATATTTGTATTGGAACTGATATAAAAAGGGGTTCCTTCATCCGCTCGTATGCTTACATTAGGAGCAACATAAACATTGTTTCTAATGGTGACATCACCTATGACACTTGAAAACTGACTTATAAAAGCTGTGTTATCAATTTTAGGAAAGCGCTGAACAGGATTAAAGGAAGTAATGGGGTTTGGGCTTATAAATGGTTTAAAACAGTGAGAATGGTTATTAGAATAGGGGACTAATCCTTTTTCTTCACCCAAGTAATTACCTCCTTCGGAATCTATTGGGGTAAATCATTTTATGCAAGAAGATGGGTCTAGATCACCAATAGCTTCAACTGCCTCACTTATAGGATAATTCTAGTACTAGCACAGGTTGGTTAAATTATTTGGTGAAATGCTGCGATCCTTTTTTAAGTAAAATTCGGAATAGAAAGGTAGCAATTGAGAATGGTAGGGGGCGTGTTTTTTTTTGTCTTTAATTTTTTGCAAAAACCAAGAGGTGGTACGCGAAGGAGACAATAATCATATAAAAAACCCCGCTAAAAAAAGCATGGGTCCTCGTCTCGATTATAACAGGCTGGATAGAAGAGATATTTTTTTATACAAAGCATGTGCTTCTTTATTACGATGTTCCCCGATATCATTTCGTAGATGGCCTTCCATATCGGACATCAAGTCAGCCAATTTCAATGCTTTTTGCCTGTCGGAAATATTGCTGCGTATGATGTATTCGTATTTTGCATTGTATTCAGTCAGTGACATTAGTCTTCCGTCCTCCTATAGGGCATAGTCGTTTAAGCTGTTCCCTGTTCCTTCATCTGTAATTCCAATGTACTTTAATGTTGCTTCAGGGTGTGAATGGTTAAGGATTTTTTGTAATGCGGCTATATCCATACTTTGTTTATAGAACCAGTACCCGTACGTCTTGCGCATGGTATGGGTGCCTACGCTCTCAATGTCCACCATGTCTGCGGCTTTCTTAAGCTGTCTATAGGCCTGTATCTTGCTTATGGGCTTATCGCCTTTTCGTGAAGGGAATAGCCATACGCTCTCGATGACCTCTATATAAGCTGCCACTTCAGGGAATACCTCATCAAGCGGTATTATTCGCGGCTTCTTTTTCCTGCCTTCCTTCATGGTCACCTTCGTCTTGCCTTTAATGTCCTTTACCTTCAATGATAAAAGATCGGATACACGTAAGCCGGTATGGATGCCTAACAAGAACAATATGTAGTCCCTCTCGCTGCAATGTCGTTTCAATGACCATTTCATATCATTTAATTTTTCCAATGATCTGATTGGCTGAACGTCAATTAAATGTTCTTTTGGCAAATGTGATCACCCTTATTTCAGGTTAATGAAATCAGTATTTTGAATGTATACTTTTTCGTTAATTTAAGATTAACACTTCAAAAGGTTAGAAGTCAATTTGGCGTGGCCAATCGCTCTTGACTGCTGTCATTGTCCAGGGTGAATCATGATCAAACAGGTTTTATAGTATGAAAGGATATCCACTGGAAAAAATGGAATAGAATATACAGAAGGATGATGGAAAATTTTTTCGCCCCCGTATCTTTTTCTCTTTCTGTAACGTTTAGAGGATAGAGGGTGTTAAAGGAGTGAGAAAAATGATAAAAAAGTTGAGGGAAGAAATTCATGAAATAAAGGATAACGACATGGCATTAGATAAGGTTTATCCAGAATTGCGTCGGTTTTGCCAATTCCTGACCCAAAATAATTGGGATGGTGATGATCTGGCACACGATACGATCATGAAGGCCATGCGGAGTTATGGGAAGAAGACGGAGCTAACACCTGCTTTATTAAAGACGATAGCCCGCCATTCATGGATTGATACGATACGAAAAAGAAAAAAGGAAGCTTTAGGCGATCTGCAGGATAACGATCTGCAAGGATCAAAGGGGGGAAATCCGTTTGAAACGGTGGAATTCATAATAAAATCGCTTACCCCTAAGCAAGCTGTCGTGTTTCTATTGAAGGAAGGGTTTCTCTATCGCTCCAAAGAAATCTCCGATTATTTGAACACGACAGAATCGGCGGTAAAGGCGATCCTGAACCGTGTCAAAAATCGTTTTGACAATAATGCCGAGGAGCGTAAGCTGTCCGTCGTGGAAGATTGGCAAGATGAGGAGGAGAAAAGGCTGATATCGCTGATGACACAGGCTTTGCAGGCACAAAATCCCGATGTCCTGATTAGAAGCATCCCATCTTTCAAATCGCTGAATAGTGAATCGATGATTGCTAAAACAATGAATCGCTCGCTGCAACCCAAAGCATGCTTCACTCCTTCAAACACACTCTCAATGGCTGCATAGCCGATCAATTTGTTAGGAGGAAAAATAGATATGACTACCATTCCATATGTAATTGAGCAATCCGGTAAGGGTGAACGCTCGTACGATATTTATTCCCGGCTGTTAAAAGACCGCATCATCATGATTGGGGAAGAAATCACCGATCATTTAGCCAATAGTGTCGTCGCTCAATTGTTATTTTTGGCGGCTGACTCTCCAGATAAAGAAATCACGATTTTCATCAATAGTCCCGGGGGATCCACTAGTGCCGGTTTTGCCATTTATGATACGATGCAATATATTAAGCCTGATATCCGGACTGTATGTACGGGAATGGCGGCATCATTCGGCGCCATGCTTTTACTGGCCGGTACGAAAGGCAAGAGGTGTGCATTGCCAAATAGTGAAATCATGCTTCATCAGCCACTTGGAGGGGCGAGGGGGCAAGCGACGGAAATTGAAATTTCGGCCCGAAGGATTTTGAAGTTAAAGGACCATATCAATCAGATCATTTCGGAAAGGACGGGGCAGCCTATCGATAAGGTGTCGAAGGATACAGATCGTGATTACTTCTTAAGCGCAAATGAGGCGAAGGAATACGGGATTATCGATGAAATAATCGTTCAGGATCATTAAACTGGAAAAAGGGTTTCGGGGCGCTTCCATTCCGAAACTCTTTTTCCTTACGTATTTATGCAAAATGGAGTGGAATGAAGGGATTGGACAAAACCTTGAAAGCAGAAAAAAAACACTTTAAGCCTCCTGTAGTAAGTGAGTTACTCAGAAGGTTTAGAAGTGTTTTCCTTTTTATTAGATAGGGGGTTATTTCTTATTAAGCAGTCTGCTTGATTCGTTTTCCGTATTTATCGGGATTTCTTTTCCGACTGTGACCCGGCGAACGACACGGTGCTGGTCGTAGTCGGCGATGGCATAATGCTGTGTGGCTAGGTTGTCCCAAATGGCCACGTCTCCTTCATTCCATTGCCAGCGCACGGTATTTTCCAAACGGGTCACGTATGAATCAAAGATACTTAGTAATCTTTCGGATTCGCTTGTTGTATAGCCCTCCACTCTTCCGGCAAAACCACCTAATAATAAATGCCTTTTTCCGGTTTCTGCGTGCACGTGGACGACTGGGTGCCGCGTTTTATAAATGGTCGATTCGAATATTTCCCGGTATTTCTTTTTAACCTCGTCCGTTGTGTTTTCGACTTGCTTGAATTGGGCATAATCATATTCATTAGTATGGATGGCCCATAGTTCGTCGGCTAAGTGCCTCAATCCATCCGGCAGGTCTTCATAGGCCGTATTTGTATTGGCCCATACTGTATCTCCGCCAACCTTTGGAATGGTTACACCTCTTAAGATGGAGTATTTAGGAACTGCGGGGACGAAAGTGACATCAGTATGCCATTGGTTCGCCTTAGCTCCCTGAGCGGAATCAAGTTCGAAAATATAGCTTGTATCGTTTTTGACTGGTACTGTTGGATGTGCATAAGGCTCACCGAGAAGCTTGGCGAATGCTTCTTGATTGGCATCGTCCAAATGATTTTGTCCTTTGAAGAAAACGACTTTATGTTCGTTGAGCGCTTGCTTGATTTCGCTGAAAATGTTAAAGTCCAAGTCACCGCTTAATTGCACTCCATGAATTTCCGCGCCAATCCTGCCTGCTACAGGTACCACTTTTATTTGTTGTGTTTTAGTTTCCGTCATAATCGATTTCCTCCCATATTCTGATTTTATTTGTTGAACGCTGCATCGATGTATTCATTGTGAATTTCTTTTTGAAAATCAAATGATTTCTTAATGTAGCCCACACTGGCCAATGTATCGATTGATTCTTGCTGTGCCTTGATGGCATCTTCGGTAAAGAAGATATTTGGTTCTTCGGACGTTATTATTTTCTTGACTGTGTCGGCAGGCATTTTAGTTTCCTTGGCATATATTTCAGATGCCTCATCTGGATGGTCGATTTGCCAATCGGCCGCTTTTTTATAAACCCTTAAATAAGCCTCGACAATTTCAGGGTGCTCTTTGGCAAATCCTGTCCGGGCGATGTTTGCACCAGGAGCCAATATTTTTCCTTTTACATTCAATGCGACAGCATTTCCTTTTTCAATATTATTAAGGTAATAAGGGTTCCATGTCGCCCATGCGTCCAATTGTTTCGTTTCGAAGGCGGACTGGGCATCATCTGGTTGTAAATTAATGAGCTTAATATCATCCGTCGTTAATCCATAGGCCTTCAAGGCCTTGATTAAATACACATGACCTGTTGTTCCGGAGGCAACTCCGACCGTTTTCCCTTTTAAATCTTCAACCTTCTTAATTTTACCGTCGGTTTGAGTGATGATTCGAACGGAGGAGCCACCTTGTCCGGTTTGGGCAATCACTTCGAATGGAAGCTTCTTATCAATACCGGCAATCAGCGCACCATCTCCTAAAAAAGACAAATCAACACGGTTGGAAGCTAGGGATTCCAAAAGCGGCGGTCCGCTTGGGAATTCACTCCACGAGATTTTTGCGCCCAGTTTCGAAAATTCATCATCGAACAATCCCTTTTCCTTTGCAATGACAAGTGGCCCCATCTTGCCATTCAAGGCAATACTCACTTTAACTGGCTCACTCTCCCCGGAAGCTTTGCCGGCATCGGAATTACAGCCAGTCAATGCCGTAGTACAGATGATGGCAAGCAGCAGCCCAGTTAAAAGGTTATGATTTTTCCTCATGAATTCCCTCCCTAATTTTTTATTACACTTACCTCATAAGAATAGTCAGGATAAGGACGAAAAAGAGATTCAACGAAGAGTAAACGGGGATACTCTTCATTGAATCTCCAGTAGTCCAGTGGATTCACATGACCTTTATGAATATGGATTTGTGTATGAATGCATCTTACCAGCTGTTAGAATTATCTGTCAATTATTTTTTATTATTAATCCGATAAAATAATTAGGTATTAACTGTTGATTCTCAATAATCGATAAGTTAATATAAAATGAAATATTGAAGTAATCGACTAGTTAACTAGAGATTCAGCAAATGGCCATGATATGCCCATTGCTGGGACTCTAGTTTTTTTATTCGAGAAGGGGTGAGGAAATTGGAATCCACGTTAGAAATCAATCACGTAAGTAAAACCTTCAAGAATGATCAGGAAAGCATACTTGTTTTGAAAGATTTGTATATGACCGTCAATAATGGTGAATTCGTTACCATCATCGGACCTAGCGGCTGCGGGAAGAGCACGTTATTAAAATTGATTGCAGGTCTTGATTTAGACTTTGATGGCACGATCATTGTGGGGAAAAATCCGGTTAGCGGCCCTTCCAAAAACCGTGGATTCATTTTTCAGGAGCATCGGTTATTTCCATGGCTTAACGTGGAGAAGAATATTTCAGGTAACCTTTCATTAAAGAATCCGGAGATACGCAAAAGGGTGGACGATTTAATATCGCTTGTTAAGCTTAAAGGATTTGAACGGGTGTATCCGCGCCAATTATCCGGCGGGATGTCCCAGCGTGTGGCCATTGCCAGGGCACTGTTGCGCAATCCCGAAGTTTTGTTGCTGGATGAGCCATTCGGTGCATTGGATGCATTCACCCGAACACATCTTCAGGAAGCCTTACTAGAGATATGGGAAAGGAACAAGACGACGATGGTGCTCGTCACCCATGATATAGATGAATCGCTTTTTTTATCGAATAAGGTAGTCGTCATGGACGCCAAGCCAGGCAGGATCAAGGCAATCGTTCCCATTGATTTACCATATCCAAGATCGAGAACCAGCAAGTCTTTTCAGGAATTGAGGTCCCATATTTTAAACCTTCTGGATCATCATCCTCAAGATAAGGAAGATTGGTGCTTTTAATTAATTTTGGAAAAAGGAAGGATGATGGAAATGTCTACATCTACACAGACCATGGCTCAAAACAAACAGCTTGTCATGAGGGAAAAGAATAAACAATCCAAAATCGCCAAATCTGCAGTACGGGGTTCAACCCTGCCCTTAGTAGTATTGATAGCCTGGCAAACATTAGGTTCAGCTGGAATCCTGCCAGCACAATTATTCTCATCACCATCCTTGATCGTCACGGCTTTCATTGATCTCGTCCGATCAGGGGAAATGGCGAGCCATTTACAAATCAGCTTAATCCGGGCGCTTCTTGGCTTTGCATTAGGTGGTTTTCTAGGGCTGCTCATCGGTGTCATTGTTGGCATGCAAAAAAAATCCGAGGAATATTTAAACCCAAGCATTCAAATGTTGCGAACGGTTCCTTTACTTGCAATCACACCTTTATTCATCATGTGGTTCGGATTTGGTGAACTATCCAAAGTACTGCTTATTGCATTAGGCGCTTTTTTCCCTTTATATCTACAAACTTTTTTAGGTCTGCGGAATGTGGATAAAAAGCTATATGATGTGGCACGAATCATGGAGTATAGCCGTTTGGAACAGATAACGAAGCTCATGATCCCGGCAGCCTTACCCAATATATTGCTAGGGGTTCGCTTAGCATTAAGCTCCGCATGGATGTGCTTGGTCGTCGCTGAATTATTGGGAGCGGACAGAGGAGTGGGCTTCATGATCCAGGATGCCCGCTCATTCATGCAAACCGACATTGTATTCGTCGGCATCATCATTTTTGCCCTGGCTGGTAAAATCTCAGACTCACTTGTTCGCTTTTTGGAAAATCATTTACTGAAATGGCAGGATAGCTTCAAAGCATAAATGAAAAGGATGCCCCCTGGCATAGGGGGCATCCTTCTTTAGTATGTTCAGTTGGTGTCGCCATAAAAAGGCAAAGAGATCGTGAAGGAAGTCCCTTTGTGCAATTCGCTTTGGACGGCGATTTTCCCTTTGTATTTTTGAACGATTGAATAACAAACGGTCAACCCGATGCCGGTTCCCCTATCTTTAAGTGAATAAAACGGAGTCCCGAGTGCTTCCAGCTGATCTTTGGAAAGACCGACGCCTGTATCCGTTATTCGTATTTTTGCCATATTGCGTTCCTGCTCTGTTTCGACAATGATGTATCCGGGATCGTTCATTGATTCAATTCCGTTTTTTATGATATTGACCAATATTTGTTTAAGCTCGATCTGATTCATATGTAATTGCAGGTCACAATGAAAATCAAGCCGGAAGCCTATATTTCGATTATTGGCAAAACTGGTTAATAGTTCGGCCACCTTTTGGATTTCACCATTTAAGCTAATGACCTGTAGATCACCCGTATGGGGCTTTGCCAAGGATAAATAGTCATTGATGATCACCTGTGTATATTCAAGTTCAGTAAGCATGGTTTGAACATAGAATTTTTCCGTTTCATTCAGTTCCTTCTCTTGATCCAATAATTGGGCAAATCCTTTCACGACTGTTATGGGATTTCTAATCTCATGCGCAATGGTCGCAGCAAGCTGGCCAACTGAACTTAATTGCTTGGCCTGCTGAATTTCCTTCTGAAAGGCATTTGCCGATTCCATTCGATTATAGGCTCCTATGAATACAAATACCAATATGATTTGGATGGCGGTGAAATTCAATATATTTCCAAAGCTATCCAAAGCGACATATTCATAAGTATATTGAAGATCTGTATGCGAAATGATCAGGATGGAAGCAGGACCTAATATGATATTTAACGTTGCGACAATATAAAACCCGATTTTATCGAAGAGAAAGATCGGGATCAAGGGCGCTAATGCAAATAATGCTAGCATGATTGCCGTATCCGGGAATACCCAGAATTTACTATATAAATAAACGGTGATTAAGGAAATGAATAAGCTTTTATAGAAGTTGCCCTCCGTTTTAATGAAAAATAGCAAAGAAATGATCATTCCCGATATAAGAATGACCTGGAAAGTCATTTCGTAAGGATTATCCCTCCAACTGATTGGTGATACGGATATGCCTACCAAAAGTAAGAAGGATATCATGCCCATGAATGCCCTCATGATCAATTGGTGTTTGTTTTGATAATATTGGTAGTTTTTTAGCATAATTCCCCTTAATATTAATGTTCTGTTTGTTTAATAGTAAGCTGATACGTGTTTTTTGTAAATCGGATAAAGTTGAAATTTTCCATAAAATGTTCCTTTGCACGCTCTGTCCAAGTAGGCCATTTTATTCATTTTACCAAATATATGGTTTATTTACATGATATTTGCTGTAGCTTTACATTTCCCTTCTAAACTGATGGTAATAACGGAAGGGAGAGAGAGAAAATGAAAAAGAGCATGAAAAGAGCAGGTTTAAGTATGATAGGTGCAGCCTTTATATTGCAGGCTGTTTCTATGAGTGCTTCGGCCGCACATGAAAATCATTCAAATTCACCTATTTATGAGAAGAAAATTGTGAATATTGCACATCGGGGAGCCTCTGGTTATGCCCCTGAACATACGATATCCGCCTACCAATTAGGAGAAGGAATGAAGGGTGATTACATAGAAATCGATCTTCAGATGACAAAGGATGGAAGATTGATAGCGATGCATGATGAACGGGTGGATCGCACGACGAATGGTACTGGCCTTGTAAAGGATTTAACGCTGGGAGAAATCAAAAAACTGGATGCGGGTTCATGGTTTAATGAAAAATATCCACAATTGGCAAAAAAGAAATATGAAGGGTTGGTGGTTCCCACTCTGGAAGAAGTCTTTAAGAAATTCGGCAGACAGTCCAATTACTATATTGAAACAAAGTCCCCAGAAGTATATCCGGGAATGGAAGAAGCACTCCTGAAGGTTTTGAAAGATTATAAAATGGTAGATTCAAAGGGCTATACCAAAAATGTCCTCATCCAATCGTTCAGCAGGGATAGTCTTTTAAAGGTTCATGACCTGAATCCAAAGTTACCTCTAGTGCAGCTTTTTTCTTATAAGAATCAAGCGACCATTACTGAAAATGAATTGCAATCCATTAAGCGATATGCCGTTGGAGTGGGTCCAAACTTCAATATGGTTGATAGGAAATATGTGAAAATGGTCAGAACTCATGGCCTGCAATTTCATCCTTATACAGTCAATGAAAGGGCTGATATGAAGAAAGCATTGGAGTGGGGGGCAACTGGGGTATTTACGAATTATCCGGATGTGTTTAACGAGGTCTTAAGAGAGTATAAACATAATCATGGCCTTAACAAGGAGCTGCGATGAGCCGCATGGAAGATTTTCATTGGTGAGTCCCAGGTATCTGGGGCTTTTTTTTGTTATTCTGCTTGTTTATGGGGAAAAATCAGGCTTGAAAAGATTGGCAATTTTTTTGGTGGGTATAGTAGGAGTATTAAGTGATTTCTAGGAGGATGATTATGAAGGCGGTTACTTTTCAAGGGGCAAAAGATATACAGGTAAAGAAAGTTGAGGATCCAAAGCTTCAGCAGAAGGATGATATCGTCGTAAGAGTTACTTCAACGGCAATCTGCGGTTCCGATCTCCATATCTATCAGGGTGCTTTGCCGACGCATAAAGATTATGTCATTGGTCATGAGCCGATGGGCATCGTCGAAGAAGTGGGACCCGAAGTAACGAAGGTGAAAAAAGGGGATAGAGTTGTCCTGCCTTTCAATATTTCATGTGGGCATTGTTATTATTGTGAGCATGATATGGAGAGTCAATGTGATAATTCCAATCCAAATGAAGCGGTGGATACAGGGGGATACTTTGGTTTTACTGAACGTTATGGAAACTATCCTGGTGGGCAGGCGGAATATTTAAGGGTTCCATATGGAAACTTCATGCCTTTTGTAATCCCTGAGTCTTGTGAGCTGGAAGATGAGGCGCTTCTGTTCATGTCCGATGTCCTGCCGACCGCATATTGGAGTGTAGAGAATGCCGGCGTGAAAAAAGGGGATACGGTAGCGATACTCGGATGTGGGCCGATTGGCTTGATGGCCCAGAAGTTCGCCTGGATGAAAGGCGCAAAGCGAGTCATTGCCATCGACAATCTTCCTTATAGGCTCAATAGGGCCAAACAGATGAATAAGGTGGAGATATATAACTTCGATGAATATAACGATATGGGCGGCTATATTAAGGAAATCACTTCAGGCGGGGCCGATGTCGTCATTGATTGTGTCGGGATGGATGGTAAGAAATCGACGATTGAGGCAATCGAACAAAAGCTGAAGCTCCAAGGGGGAACGCTGAGTGCAATCGAGATTGCGATTAAAGCTGTTCGCAAATTCGGCACGCTACAGCTGACTGGAGTGTATGGATCGAAGTACAATATGTTCCCACTAGGCGATTTATTTGAACGGAATATTAACATTAAAATGGGACAAGCACCGGTCATTCATTATATGCCGATGCTTTTTGAAAAAATTACGGCTGGAGAGTTTGACCCTACTGAAATCATATCCCATCGAGTTCCTCTCGAAAAAGCGGGAGAAGCTTATCAAATCTTTAACGATCATGAAGACGAGTGCATTAAAGTGGTGTTAAAGCCATAATGATAGCTGATATAAAAAAACCAATGCATCTAATGCATTGGTTTTTTTTCGTTGGCGTCACATCGGAAGACATTTGAGTAAGTGTCATGATAGTCAATCTGCTGGAACAGAAAGCGAAGTTTATCTTTAGGAAGATCCGTTTACGACACACAAATAAGTTTTAAGAATAAGTTTATCTTTTTTTAAGAATTTATTTAGAGGGAGTTTATAACTTGGGACTATCATGATGGAAGTAGTAACTGCCTTCACGTTTCAGTGTCCCTATCAATTCAAGCTGTAGAAAAGAAGGAGGAACAGATGTCGTTAACTCAGGGAAATAGTCAGTTTTTAAAAGCTTCCATGTAAAATCAGTAATGGATCAATGTTCAAATGGTTGGACATTTAATATATATATACGACATTAAAGAAATGAGGAGAACGAAATGAACAATTATGCAAAAGCAATAACATCAATAATGCTAGGATTCACATTATTCTTAACAGGCTGTAACACCAACACTAAAGAAAATGATAGTGAACAGAAGCAAGAACAAGCTGATAAGAAGACTAACAAGGAAGATAAGGTAACGGAAGGTCAGGAAATGGCTAACATTCTTAGCAACACAAATTGGCAGGGTACAAAAGTGTATGATAAAGATAATCATGATTTAACAAAAGAAAATGCAAACTTCATTGGGCTTGCAAAATATGATGCGAAGTCAGGAAGATATGAATTTTTTGATGCAAAGACAGGGGAGAGTCGTGGCGATAAAGGAACATTCTTCATCACCAATGATGGAAAGAAGAGAATATTAATTTCAGAATCAATGAATTATCAAGCAGTTGTCGACATGGAAAAAATAAATAAAGATGTGTTCACTTATAAAAGAATGGGGAAAGATGCTGATGGCAAAGATGTAGAGGTATTCGTTGAACATATTCCGTATAAAGAAAAAGAGCTGTCTTTCACTGACCCTGACAAGCAGCTGGACACTACTACAGGGGATATTGTTAAAGACGTTGATGGGGATAAGATTTTAGGTAGCACTCTTTGGCACGGAACTAAGGTGTTGGATGAAGAAGGTAACGATGTTACGAAGGCCAATTCCAATTTTATAAGCTTGGCAAAATTTAATGACAAGACTAATGAATATGAGTTTTTCAATGCTGAGACAGGAGAAAGCCGCGGGGATTATGGCTACTTTGCTATTGTACACGACAATAAAATAAGAGCCCATGTTTCAATTGGAGATAATAAATATGGCGCCGCTCTTGAGCTTACCGAACTTAATAATAAAAAATTCACCTATAAAAGAACGGGTAAAGACAATGATGGCAAGGACATGACTGTATTCGTTGAACATGAACCTTATAAAGGCGATCTTGAACCAAAATTCACTAAATGAAGTAAGAATGGCATCTAATCAAAAAGGGAATGGATTTCTCCGTTTCCTTTTTGTTTTGATTCGAGAATAATGGGAATAAAAGACTAACTGAACTTTTGCCCATGCCATTTTCTAAATCATAGATTACAGTGGTTCTATTATTCGCCAATGCCTTTGTCAATGTCCTATGATTAATTTACCTATCTTTTAATTGGAGGCTCTTTTCGTAAAGGCTGTTGTTTTTAAAGTGGGACTATTAAGTTGATAGGAGCGGAAATCAGCTAACTAAAACATCGATGGAGGTCTTGAAATGGATAAATTCATGGAACGAGCAGTAGAATTAGCGGTGGAAAATGTTCGTGAAGGTGGTCAACCCTTCGGTGCAGTACTTGTGAGGGATAACAAGTGTGTAGCTGAAGGCGTTAATGAACTGCACAAAAGGTATGATAGTAGTGGTCATGCGGAATTACTGGCTATCCGGCGCGCGCAAGAGCAATTCCAAACGAACGATCTATCCGGTTATACCATGTATGCAAGTGGGGAGCCTTGTCCGATGTGTCTGACAGCAATGTACTTTGCTGGAATCAATAAGGTTTTTTATTGTGCTTCAGTTGAGAATGCGGAAGAAGTGGGTTTAGGGAAATCTAAAAGTATATATGAGGATTTGCAAAAGACAAAGGCAGAACGCTCACTTAAGATGATACAAATGCCTTTAACTGAAGGTCAATGCAATCCAATGAAGCTTTGGAAGGAGAAATCGTAGTATTTGGAGACCGTTGGTCAATACTTAAGGAAACAAATCCATAGGAACGATAAAAGTCCAAATTCTCAATTTTAGTCCTGGGAATTTGGTCTTTTTATTTGTATTTACAGCAAATACTTCCTGCCTTTTCCATATCGTGGTTTTGTTAATTTGAAGATGAGGCGCTAATAGCGGAAAAAAAACTGGCAGCAAAGGAAGTCATATGAGCTTGGATAAGAGTTTTTGGTAAGGAAATGAAGTGGATATATTATATAATGTTAGTGATAAAAGGAGGGTATTTAGATGGTATATAATTCGGCAGCGGAACTTTGTGAGGGTTTTGAGCAAGTGTATCCTCCAATTCACGTTCAATTGACGATGGAAATCGTCGATAAGAGATTGGGACCTGTAAAAGCGGAGGCAGAGATTGCCATCAAGCCCGTTAAGTCGAAGGGGTATCTTGAAGTGCTGGTGGAAGAGCTGGAATCGGAGCATATCTTTGCTGATGAAACTGGAAGTATTTATGGCAGCTTTGGCATTGATCAAAGCATCGAGATCTATGATGAAGTACTGGCTGTCATCCCGTTCGATGAGGTAATCGGCAAGGAGAATTGGCATGAGATAGTGGATGCCTCGATAACGGTGGAGAAGCTTAAGGAGCAGCTCGGAAAAGCCCTCAATGATTATCAATTCAGTGATTTAAGCGGGAAATATAAATTCAGGAAAAGATGTACGATCACCGAACTTCAATTCATGGGTTAATAGATTGATGGAGAAGGCAAATGCTTTCTCTTTTTTCCATTAGACGATGATATATCTCGTTCACTTGCTGTTTGCCACCCGGTGATGCTTCCTCCTTGTTAGGTAACGTGAAGAAATGGGTACCAAATAAGAGAACAGAGGGATAAAGTATTGTAATGCTAACGCTTTTATTCAATGAATGGTTCCTTATAGAGTATAAGGTATTACATATTGATTTAATGGTAGAGAGAAAAAAAGAATTTGCATGTGAAGAGGAGTACTTATGAAAATTGGATTGGTAAGGCATTTTAAGGTGTCACATGAATTCCCGACCGGGAGATCTGTGTCGGGGGATGACATGAAGCAGTGGTTTCTCGATTACGATGCTGCGGATATCATTTATGGATCGACTCCATTAGGTAAGACGGAATGGGAGGAATGCTATTGCAGTGATATGCCGAGGGCAGTCAAGACTGCGGAACATATTTATCCTGGCACGATTCACTTTATGGAGGAGCTGCGGGAAATCCCTTCCCCGCCCCTGAAAGGGAAGGTGAAGCTGCCCTTCATCCTTTGGGCCATCTGGATTCGCTGCTGCTCAGTCATGAACAAGCAAACAAGAATGGAAATTAAGATTGCAAAGCGGAGAATCAATAAAGTATTGGACGAGATATTTGCAAAGGGGGAAAGAGATATCTTGATCGTGTGTCATGCCGCACTTATGGTCTATTTAAGGAAAGAGCTGATAAGGCGGGGGTTTGGAGGTCCGAAATTCAAGCTTGCGAGCAATGGAAGGCTATATATTTTCGAAAGGTGATGAAGTATCTCCGCAAGATGATGGATTAAAGAAAGGTCCAGTCATTTTCCGAATAGTTATTCATTTTCCCATGGTTGTAGTTTATTATTGTACTAATGTAATTTTAACGAATTCCATAATGGGGAAAGAGGTTGGATGATTTGGTTAAGGCAGTATTTTTTGATTTGGATGATACGTTACTTTGGGATCAGAAAAGTGTGAAAGAGGCTTTTGTCGCCACATGTGAAGCGGCTAGTGAGAAATATGATTTACATGTCGGCGAGTTTGAGGAAGCTGTCCGAAAGGAAGCACGTGAGCTTTACTCTTCTTACGATACATATGCATTTACGCAGATGATCGGAATCAACCCTTTTGAAGGATTATGGGGTGATTTTAACGACGATCATGACGAATTCAGGAAGATGGCGGAAATTGTACCGGCTTACCGAAATGAAGCTTGGACGAGGGGCTTGAAGGCCTTGGGAATCGATGACCCTGAATTCGGGCTTGAGCTGGCAGAGCGTTTTCCTGCCGAAAGGCGTAAGAAACCGTTTATCTACGAAGAGTCCTTCCAAGTACTGGATGAATTGAAAGGGAAGTACAAATTGCTTTTGCTGACGAACGGCTCTCCAGAACTGCAAAATACGAAGCTTGAAATTACACCTGAACTGGTTCCATATTTTGATAGGATCGTCATTTCAGGAGCGTTCGGGTGCGGTAAACCGGATGCGTCCATTTTTGAGCATGCTTTGGAAATCATGGATTTGGATAAAGATGAAGTATTGATGGTCGGAGATAATTTAATGACCGATATCCTCGGGGCATCAAGAGTGGGTATAAAGTCGGTCTGGATAAACCGCGAGGATAAGGAACGGACTGAGGTGCATCCAACCTATGAAATCAGGCATTTGGCGGAGTTATTCCCCATTCTTGCGAGCTTGGAGGATTGAATTTTTGATCTCGATTGCATAATGAAGCATGGTGCTGATGCTGGAAATATTAGGACTTTGAAATGATTTACAGAATGAAACGGGTGAGATATAGTTACCCTGTATTCGATTATATTGTTCAGACTAGGGGTGTCCAATAAACGTTGGGCTGAGAGAGAAGCGCGTTAAAGCTTCTTAACCCTCAGGACCTGATCTGGTTCATACCAGCGTGGGGAAGTTAGAATCTACTAAGCATTGACGATTAAGTTGGTCAGTCCTGTAGTCATACTAACGTTAGCCAGGTCTTAAATTGGAGATCTGGCTTTTTCGTGCGAAAAATGGATTGGATTTTGTCCTTTTTAAATCAATTGAAAAGGAGAAATGAAATCATGATGGGTAATTCAGTAAACGATTTGAACGTTTCGATTATGTCCAGTTTTGCAGGAAGTAAAAAGGTGTATGTAGAGGGATCTAGACTTGATATTAAAGTTCCTATGCGCGAAATTAAGCTAAGTCCGACTACCGGGACCTTCGGTGAGGAGGAGAATCCGCCTTTACGGGTTTATGACACGAGCGGCCCCTATACGGATACAGGATATCCGGTGGATATTCATAAAGGACTCGACCCGATTAGACGCAGCTGGGTCCTGGAGCGTGAAGACGTTGAGGCATATGAAGGACGGGAAATAAAACCCGAGGATAACGGATACAAAAAAACAGGGTCAAAGTCCAATGCGGATATCTTTCCGGGATTGAAAAGGAAACCGTTACGGGCGAGGGAGGGTAGAAATGTAACCCAGCTTCATTATGCACGAAAAGGACTGATCACCCCTGAAATGGAGTTCATTTCAATTAGGGAAAATGTCGATCCCGAGTTCGTGAGAGAAGAGGTAGCGAGCGGAAGGGCGATCATTCCGGCAAATATTAACCATCCTGAAAGTGAGCCGATGATCATCGGGCGTAATTTTCACGTGAAAATAAATGCGAATATTGGAAACTCGGCCGTCAGTTCATCGATTGAAGCCGAGGTGGAGAAAATGACTTGGGCTACACGGTGGGGAGCAGACAACATCATGGACCTTTCCACAGGTAAGAATATCCATACGACACGGGAATGGATAATCAGGAATTCCCCTGTGCCAGTTGGAACGGTCCCGATTTATCAAGCTTTGGAAAAAGTGAATGGAATTGCAGAAGATTTAAATTGGGAGGTCTTTCGGGACACGTTAATCGAGCAGGCTGAGCAGGGTGTCGATTACTTCACGATACATGCTGGTGTGCTTTTGCGGTATATCCCCCTCACAGCAAAGCGGGTTACGGGAATCGTATCCAGGGGAGGGTCGATCATGGCTCAATGGTGTCTGGCCCATCACACAGAAAGCTTCCTCTATACCCATTTTGAAGAGATTTGTAAAATCATGAAGACATATGATATTTCTTTCTCATTAGGAGACGGGCTTCGTCCCGGATCGATTGCAGATGCGAATGATGAAGCACAATTCGCAGAATTGGAAACATTGGGCGAGTTGACGAAGCTTGCTTGGAAGCATGATGTTCAAGTCATGGTGGAAGGTCCTGGACATGTGCCGATGCATTTGATCAAGGAAAACATGGATAAGCAGCTGGAAGTGTGTCAAGAAGCCCCATTCTATACTTTAGGACCTTTGACAACAGACATAGCTCCTGGCTACGATCACATTACTTCGGCGATTGGTGCGGCGATGATTGGCTGGTTTGGAACGGCCATGCTCTGTTACGTAACACCGAAAGAGCATCTCGGCCTTCCGAACAAGGAAGATGTTCGAATCGGTGTCATTACCTACAAAATTGCCGCTCACGCAGCTGATCTTGCAAAAGGCCATCCGCATGCACGAAAACGTGATGATGCCCTCTCCAAGGCTAGATTCGAATTTCGGTGGAGAGATCAATTCAACCTTTCCCTCGACCCTGAAAGAGCTGTCGAATATCATGATGAAACTCTGCCGGCCGAAGGCGCCAAAACGGCACATTTCTGCTCCATGTGCGGACCTAAATTCTGCAGTATGAGAATTTCTCAGGACATACGTGATTTAGCGAAAGAAAAGGGACTCGGTTTTGAGACCGTAATCGGAGAGGGACTAAAAGAAAAAGCGAATGAGTTCAGGAAAACGGATGGAACCATCTATCAATGATTTATGAGAGAAAAAGTTCGTTGAATCGGGTCATCCAAATAAAGGTTGAAATGAAAGAGCTGGAAGCACAATTGGAGCAACTGAAGAAAGAGCTGAACATCCTTCGGGAAAGTTGCACTCATGAATTTGAAAAAAAAGATTATGTACAAAAATGCATGAAGTGTCACTTAATCGAAAGCCTGCAATGGTAGAGCCCTCTTTCCTGATTTTTCATGGATAAGGAAAAGGGATAGGACCAGTCCTATCCCTTCTTTATTATTGTTTCATCTGATTGATTTCCTGTATGCACTCCTGGATGAGGGTCACTGCCTGGCTCATGGTCGCGCCTCCTCCGAATGCCGCTGTCACCCCAATGGCTTCAAGGATTTCCTGTTCCGAACAGCCTTGATCCAGGCATCCTTTAGTATGGTAGATGATGCAGTATTCGTCTTGTGAGTAAAGACTGATTCCCAATGCAATAAGCTGTTTTTCCTTCTTGGTCAATTGACCTTCTTTAAAGCACTCTTCCGTAAAGGAATTGAATTTCTCGGCAAGATCGGGCATTTTCTCCGTAAAAACACCAATTCCAGCCTTATAATCATGAAGAGCATTTTCAGTAGAATTCCTTGCTTCAAATTCCATTTTCCATTCAGCTCCATCCTAAGTTTTATTCATCAAAAATTAGTATGAGCTAAATGAAGCCTGATTAATCAAGAAACATCGGAGTTTATTATTGACTTGCTTTCACTAAACGGCAAGTGATTCCCTCGGACGGGTGGCTTTGAACCATTGGTAGCAAAGGATGAGGATAAGTACTAGGTCAACGGCATCACCAGCATAGTACATTAACATTCCGCCACTCTCCGCCTGTTCCTTCAAGACTCCGCTTGGTGGATGGGCATATATGTATTTAGAAAGGATATCATGTCCTGCCAATGAAAGGGCGAACACGATCATCCTGAACTTGAAGCTGAGCGGGTGAGGCACAGGATCGATGTAAATCATCGAGGCAGTGAATAGATACCCTGCTGCGAATACATGAAAATGCACCAATGCATGTAAAATGATGTGGTGCTGCATTGCTCCATACAGTCCGGTTGCATAGAGAACCCATAGCCCGCCAATATTGAGAATGGAGGCAGAGATGGGATTGCTTAAAATCCGCAATGGCCAGCTTTTCAAAATTCCCGATAGGCGGCGGGCTGATTGGACATCAAGCGTCCTCAGGGCAAGGGTGATGGGGGCTGCTAGTACCAAGAAAATGGGTGCGATCATTCCAAGCAATAAATGGCCGACCATGTGTACCGTAAAGTCCATATGCGCCCGGTCGGCTATGGGGCCGACTAATGCTGAGGCTCCGCTCATGACGCCAAGAATCCAGAATAACGTGCGGGATGCGGGCCATTTTTTAAATCGGCGTCCCGAATATGCAGCAGCTCCTATATATATTACGATAAAAAACGCGATGGATACCAATAACATCGGCTCAAACCACGTACCACCATCATGAAGATGTCCATCACTGTGCATGACGGTTGTCTGCTTTCACATTAAGTATGCTGCGCCGTGTTTGGATGATCAAGACAATGCCGATCAATATCATGGTAGCTGCTGTAATGTTCCAAATCAAGTCATATGGACGTATATCGACATTGTAACGAATTTGATGGAGACCCATGAGCTTGTGCTGGACGATGCCGTCATACAATTGAAAGAAGCCTGCCCCAAGCAATACGCCCCCAGTCCACCTCTTCAGCCAAAATCCTTTTCGCCGGCGGAGATCGGCAAACATGAACAAAGACCCTACCGTTGCGAACCAACTGAGGGCATGAAATAAACCATCCGAGATCAACCCGATATTGGAAGTGGATTTGTCATAGAAGTGATGCCAATGTAATAGTTGGTGGAAGATGGCTTCATCGATGAAGGCAATCAGCCCGATGCCAAAAAGAATACCGGACCATAAATTGCGGGCCGAATAAGCATAGCGTTTTTCGGTAATGGAAAGATCCTTGTGATTTCTCGGTTTAAACTCCATTTTTATCCTCCTTCTATCGTGACTGGATTTCCTGAATATGGTTCTTATACTTTACCCTGTTTTGTAAGTTATAGACAGGTAAATGGACCTTTTATAGGGCCTTATTTATTGAGCCGTTAGATCCATATATATATACTTGGACAGGACCGAATCATTTGCGTATGGATATATTTTGGAGTAGCATAGTTTCCATCTACAAGACTAATCATTTTAATGGACGACAGCAATATAATCATAAAGGAGTGGGATGCATGAAAGCTGTAGTGGTAAAAAAACCGGGTGGTCCAGAGCAATTACAGTTTCAGGATTTTTCTATGCCTAAGCTCGAAAACGGAGAAATCTTAATAAAGGTGAAGGCTTCTGCAATCAATAGGACCGATATAGTGTCACGGGAAGGTAAATCGGGTTACACGGCCAATCCAATATTAGGGATTGAGGTTTCTGGAGAAGTAGTTGAAAAAGCGGCTGGTGCAAACATAGATATAGGGTCAAGGGTAATGGGTCTTGTGAATGGCGGCGGTTATGCGGAATATGCTGTGATGCCTGCAGACAGGGCAATGAAGATACCGGATAACCTGTCATTTGAAGAGGCGGCAGCTATACCGGAAGTATTCTTGACCGCGTACCAAACTTTATTTTGGTTAGGCGGATTAACGGATAAAGAAACCGTATTGATTCATGCAGGCGGAAGCGGTGTCGGCACGGCAGCTATCCAGCTGGCTAAGAAATTGACAAAAGCAAAGATCATCACAACAGCAGGGTCAAAGGAAAAATTGGATTTCTGTCGCTCTCTGGGAGCCGATGTTTGCATCAATTATAAAGAACAATCTTTCGATGAGGAAGTATTGAGTGCCACCAATAATCTAGGAGTGGATGTCATCCTTGATTTCATCGGTGCTTCTTATTGGGAGAAAAATCTTAACAGCATAAAAACAGATGGGCGCTGGGTATTGATCGGTATCCTTGGTGGAACCATTGTCGAAAAAGTGAACCTTATGGAACTGCTCTTGAAAAGGGTGCAATTAAAAGGCACCTTATTGACTCCCCGAAGTGATACGTATAAAAAAGAGTTGACGGAGGAGTTCGTTTCAAAAGTGATGCCGCTGTTCCTCAAAAATGAAATGAAGGCAATCGTGGACCGTGTCTTCCCTTTTACAGAAATCCAAAGGGCCCATGAACATATGGAGGCCAATAAGAACTTAGGTAAAATCATTTTGAAGGTGAATGAGTGACTTTAAGAAATGGCGGTGTTTACCTGGCCTTTACGGAAGGTTCCCTTTTTACTTTATTGCAGAAAGAATGAAATGAGGTCAGAGCTAATAAATATGTACAAAGTCGAAGCGCTTAAGCGATGCTGACTTAAGGGAGGAACTGGCATGAATGATCTGAATGCATTATTCAGGAAAAGAATAGGCATGAAGGAAGGGGAGAAACTGACGTTTGAAGATTTGGATGATATTCTAGAAAGGACAGGGAAAGCGATTCCTTTCGAAAACTTGGCGATCATCTCCTCCGAGCTTAGCGACATCAACAAAGAGAATATCATTGATAAGGTGCTTGTAAGAAATGAAGGGGGAGTATGCTATGAATTGAATGCGGCCCTTTATTTCTTCTTGGAGGAAAATGACTTTGAAGTGTCCTTGATCAGGGGTGTCATCTACAATCAGGGGTGGATGACAATCGGAAGGACACATGTCGCCATTCTCTTGAAACATGACGGACAAACGTATTTAGTCGATACTGGTTTCGGAGGGAATCTGCCATTAAAGCCTGTTCCGTTGAATGGGGACACCATCATATCCCGAAATGGTGAATTCAGGATCAAAAAGGAAAACACCGAACATGGAGATCACATTCTTGAATTAAAGCTTAAATATAAAGATGCTGACTGGAAAATAGGGTATGCTTTCGATTCCTCCAATCTGGTTGGAAATGTAAGCGAACTGAATGAGGTTCAAACGATCATCAAGGAAGATCCCCAATCTCCTTTTAACAAGCATCCATTAATCACTCGCCTGACAAATGGCGGGAACATCACTTTAACCGACACATCCTTTACACAATGGGACGATGGGAAAGTGAAGAAGGAAGAAATAGATAACGAACGCTTTAAAGAGCTGATGAAACAACATTTTGACAGATAAGCAAATGAATGCAGGAGGTGATCCGCGGTCTTTCCGTGGGTGATTATTCCATCAGCTTGTTCTTAGGAAATCTACTTGAAACAGATGAGTTAGAGTCAATAAGGCGTTTTTAATAGATGGATGGGTAGGAATGAAGGAATGGGGGGGAATTTATGGAAAGAAACAATAGGCTAGTATTTTCCAGATCGAATGCTGGCATGAAACGAAAATTTGATGAAGCAATCACGATTTTGGAATATAGCGTAATGCTGGTTGAACTCTTTGAAATGGAAGAATTCAATAATGTAATTGCCGGACAGCTTAAACTTTTGCTAGGTGAAACGAAGCATACGCGAATAAAAAGGGAGAAAGTCACAATAGATCAATCCTTAATAAAGAAAATCAATCCTCATCCAAAATTATATCCCTTGCAGGGCTGCATAGAAATCGGTAAAACGGGCGCTGCGGAACTTCCAGAAGAACTCTTCGACTACTCTAAACAGAGAATTGACTTAGTGTCCTGGAGAAACCAAGTCATCTTTAAAACCAGCATGGAAGGCAAACCTCTTGAAATGACCATCGTCGACTTCATTAAAGAAGCGGCTGATAAAATCGGCGGGGCTCAAGCTGATTCAAGACTTCCATATAAATCAATGATTGCACAAGAGCATATCAAAATTTTATTGATGGGCCTATCGAAAGGGTTATTCAAGTCGATTGGCAGGGATTATAAACAGCATTTGTCCATGAATCTTGCGCATATCGCCAAAAAGATCGAGCAAGTGCAAGCCTCTGAATAGACATTCCCAATCATCCATGTGGCCCTGGTGATAAGGAACCAATACAGCCACATCACTATGAGAATTTGACGGCACTTTTATCGGTTTAGGACAAGGTTGCCTCAACTTTGTATAGTACTTCTTGCTTCAATTGGAGTCAAAAGGGGTTCGGAATTATAAAATTTCGAACCCCTTTTGAAATTCCCTTCGAATGATTGCCTGAAATTTTGGCTTTGAACCCCCTATGTTAGCCATTCTCGAGGACCGCTTCTGGATAAGCTCTCGTTACAACAGCATCCATATTAATTATTCCGGAAGAATGGGAATTCCCCATTTCTATCCGAATATCGTTTCTTAAACATTTGGCTATCTTAAAGATTAGTGTTGTTTATTTAGCCTCGTTAATTAGGTGACCTTATTAGGTGGAAGAAAAGCAAAAAAGACAGATTTCCCTGTCTCTTAACAATCTCCATATGCAACAATGGCATTGATCTTAGTTAACACTTGAATCATCAAACCGAATTTCAGCAACCTGACCACTATCGATACACCAAAACTCTAAAGTTAACTTTTTCTTGTGATCGATATATCCGATAATATCAGCTCCTTGTTCATGACTTTTGTAATATTTGTTTCCATACAAAGAAAGAACTTTTTCTTTTGTATCTCCCAATTTAACTCCTTTTGCGGTGTGAAGAGGATTATCAAAGTCTTTTTTATCCGTACCAGTTATTATTACCCGCATTATAGAACCTTCATCTTTACCAGAATTAATAGAAGCCGTTTCTAATCCGCCTTTCCAATGGTAATAGTCATATTCATCATTATCTTCTTTAGTCAATCGTTTGTCATACTGTGTTATAAAACGCCGATCATCTATGCTTTCGTGGATTTTCACTCCTCCAATGGACTCGTTGGATAGGTTTGTGGATTTCGTCAATTTCGCTGAATATGCTGAAAAATAATTAAAAACAACTAACACTCCAATTAATAAAATGCTGGTACTTAAAGTCCTTCGTTTTTTACTCATATTTCACCTGCTTTAATAATCATTAGGCACTGGTTCAATTCGTTTATATGGATAATCTTGGAATATCACAATTTGCATATCTGTAGAGCAAATTAGCAAGATTGACGTATAGACAGAGAGACGATTTTTTCCATTGTAAAATAGGAAATGCGTCTGTATCCATATGTATTTTAAAAGACATACGTCTGGGAATATACATATAAGGGAAGGACTAGATGCGTAACAAGCACGCTTGGCTTGATTTCCTCAACACGTGTGCACTCCATAAATTCTGCATATTTAACTGATACGATTCGATGTAAATATTTAAGGAGGTTTTATCATGCAAAATGCAAAAACAAAAATGCCAATCGTTTTAGCCTTATTAGCAGCCTTGATCTTAGTCCTTGGCGCATGTTCCAACAGCGAAAATAAAGACAAGGAACATAAAGCAGAAAATGATCACAGTGAAATGGATATGGATCATTCTGGCTCAGGCGAGGTTCCTGAAGGATTAACAGCTGCAGAAAATCCAACCTATGAAGTTGGAAGTCAAGTGATAATCAATTCAGGTCATATGGAAAGCATGAAGGGTGCAAAAGCAACAATAGTTGGCGCTTATGATACGACGGCTTACTCTATTTCGTATACACCTACAACCGGAGGGGAAAAGATCGAAAACCATAAATGGATCATTCAAGAAGAGATAAAAGATGCAGGAGAGAAAACGTATGAACCAGGAGCGGAGGTCAAAATAAATTCTTCCCATATGAAAGGGATGAATGGCGCGGTCGCCAATATCGAGACGGCAGAAAAGACGACAGTGTACATGGTTGATTTCACGCCTACTTCTGGAGGAGAGAAAGTAAAGAATCATAAATGGGTAACGGAAGGTGAATTATCAGCTGCTGAGTGATTTGCAGCAGTTCATAAAGAAGAGGAGTGGCGATTAAGCCATTCCTCTATTAAATTGTAAGTAAACTCGCAGGAGTATTCCATAGACTTAGACCGTTCCTTTCCGATATAGGGATTTGATTCATATCTTTAAGGGAATAGGTAGTAGCTATTTAGAATTGTCATTAGTAAATACGGAAGTGGCGGTGAGGGCATGGGTACTGAATTAGTGATAAGGCCTTTCATGGATAAGGATTATGCAGCGCTGAACGATTATTGTTTACCTACGGAACAAGCAATTTATACTTCGTTGCCTCTGAAAATCATTGAAGACTTCAGGAGGGATGAATATAATCTTCCCATGATGATAATAGTTAACGAGGATTTAGTAGGCTGTTTTGCTCTATATACCGATAAATCAGGAAATAAATATACAAGCAATGAGAACGCCATCCTTTTTAAGTCATTCTCCGTGGATTCACGCCATCAGAAGAAGGGGCTTGCTTTTAAAGCTTTGAAAAAATTGCCTCAGTTAATCAAACGGAATTATCCGGATAAAGATGAAATCATTCTCACGGTGCATCATACGAATAATCAAGCGATCAATTTATATGAAAAAGCTGGCTTCGTTGATAATGGCTATAGATTTATAGGAAAAGAAGAGGAGGAGTTGGTATTCCATTATATACTGTAATAAGCCAGCATCAGTTAATTTTCGAAATGAATAGAGGTGTAGTTCCAGGCATGCCATCTTTAATGGATTGTCATGAAATAGGCTTGTTTTTGCTAAAGCTCATGAACCGCCTCTCGATAGGCGAGTGCACCATTCGAATTATATAATCCCTCAAAAGAAATGTAGATAACTTCTATTTTCATTGAAAGCTTCTAATAAGCTAACGCAACTTATATTATTCAGATAACTAATATTCCATAAATTTCTTCAGACGGAATATGAATAAACGATGAAAGCTTCGTAGAGATGTCATGAACATAAATCCCGCAATCCAGCAATACGTTCGTATGTTTCTTTAATAAAGTTTCTATATGTCTGCTCTCACTTTGGCCAATAAACATCGTTTGATTCTTGACTGCCAAACCGCGAGTATAACCAAGGCATTTAAAAATATCTTCTTCATTTCTTTTTACTAGGAACTCACCTGAAACGCAATAAAACAGATTATTATCGTGATGCAGTACACTGTGAGGTTGATATAATTTATCATGACAAATCTTAATGATGTTTCTTTCCTGTAAAGAGTATTCCAGGATAACACCTCGGGCGATTGGTTTATAAGGGAAATAGCTTGAGAAAGAGGACAAACTTTTCCTAAGTGGATTTGAGAACATGGATAAATATAACGTATCATTTACGATATATAAATCGTTGACGTGGGAAACATCGAAATTTTCTGGTGAAATTCTGATTTCATCCATTCTCTTTAAATCGTTTTTTAAATGATAAATGCCAATTGAGTTAGTTTTGGTTTCAACAATATAAGCTTTATCGTTGTCTATTGCTAAACCATGCAAATCTAACTCTGTTGATAAAGGTTTATTTTTTATAACCTTTAAGTTTTCATCCAAAATAAAGATTCCATGAGAATTTGAAATTACGACGAAAGAGCTGCCGTATCTTGCCATACCTGTGCAGCCAACATTTAATATCTTTTTCATTTCATATTGTTGATGTTGTATCTGGACTGAATAAAGACCGCCTTTATGATTGCAGCATGAAACTAATAACTTACAATCGTCAATGGGTATCATGTAAGGTCAAACCTCCTTTATGGACATTCCTCTTTAATATAATATGAAATTTTATTGTAAAGGTATGGACTACCCATGTAGGAAATTGGTGGATTTTTTAGATCAGTTTATAAAGCCTGTTCAGGACACATAAAATACAATAGCTTATATGTACAAGGACGGTTCCGCTAATATGGGCCGTCCTTTGTTTTATATTAGTTTGTTTCATGAAAACTTTACTTTTATTTACATAATCCTTATATGGGTGTCAATATTCAGCAATGCATGTTTGGTATAATCGGTTGACGGTTTTAATAGTGAGTGGAATAGGTTGTAAAAACCTTCATTTACAGATAAGTAGCAGGCTGATTGAAGTTTGACTGAAAATAGTGGGAGTGATCAGGGATGGAGCAATCCATAAACATGAATGAGCTAACATTTAGCGAAAAAGATAGATATGTAATCATTACGAATGCCTATCCACATGAAAAGCAATTATATCGGAATGGATTTATCCACCGAAGAGTCAAAGCTTATCAGGCAGAGGGTTTAAGGATCGATGTCTTTGTTTTACATCCTGCTTATAAAAAAGCGGAAAAGTACATCTATGAGGATGTGCCCGTTTATCGAGGAACTGAACAGCATCTGCGCATGTTCTTAAATCATAATGTACATAAAAAAGTGCTCATTCATTTTGTCAATTCCACGATGGTGCAAGCAATAAAAGAAACTAACAAAGATTTACCGATTATTACATGGATACATGGATTTGAAACGGAGGCTTGGCATAGAAGGTGGTTTAATTTTCTTGAAAGCGCTGAAAGCTTACGGAAGATCCTTGAAATGGCGGACGACTATTATGTAGCACAGCTCTCTTTTATGAATTGGTTTTATCAAACCAATGAATTGGATACAACTTTCGTTCATATTTCCAAGTGGTTCAAAGAACATATAGCGGAATGTGATGCGAGAACGAAATCGGAAAATTCAGTAATCATTCCCAATGTAATAGATGACATGCTGTTTACCTTTATGGAAAAGCCAGTGGAAATGAGGGCAAAAGTCCTTTCGATCAGACCTTACGCTTCTCGAAAATATGCCAATGACTTAGCGGTGAAAGCAGTACTGGAACTTTCAAAAAGACCATACTTCAATAAATTGGAATTTGCGTTTTATGGTGATGGACAGCTATTCGATCGAACAGTAGAACCAATCTGTAATTTTGAGAATGTAACCATTCATAAAGGCTTCATATCTCAAGAACAAATCGCGGCATTACATAAGGAGTATGGGATATTCCTTTGCCCAACCCGTTTGGATTCTCAAGGAGTTTCAATGTGTGAGGCCATGTCCAGCGGACTAGTGCCGATCTCGACGGATATCACGGCAATCCCGGAATTTGTCGAACATGATGTTTCTGGCCTTCTTACCAAACCTGAATCTCCTATAGAAATTGCGGATGCAATAGAACGCTTATATTATAATCCGGACGTATTCTTAAGGGTATCAAAACAGGCATCGCAATCGATTCAAGACAAATGTGCCGTTGATGTTGTTATTAAAAGAGAATTGGAGATTATCGTAGGTTAATGGAGGAGGTGGGCAATATGGGCGAACGAAATGAATATTGGCAAACGATGTATGAGGAATTGGAATTACAAATGAAAGCCATGATGTCCATGACATTGGAGCTCATAGAGAGCAATGACGCTGAAAAACAAAAAATAATCGAGAACATTACAAAAGAAAATAATATGCTGCGAGAAGCATATAAAAAAAGTAAGGTGGCCGAAAAAGAAAATATCAAGCTTAACAAAGAAATACGAAGACTTAAGTTATTAGAACATAAATTCAACGTTACATATGCAGGTAAATTCACGTTAAAATATCTTGCGCTTAAATCGTCTATTAAAAAACAAATAAAAAGTTAACATATTCATATCAGATTTCAGTCATTGGAGTGAATGCTTTTGAGTTGTCATGAATTAGTGCAAAACAGGAAGATGAAGGTACTTCTATTTGGCTTTATCGACATGAATTCAATGGATGGTTCTGCAGTATTTTTATCTTCCTTAGCCTCGACTCTTTCGTTAGACCCCGATATCCAGATAGATTTACTTTTAGCTAGTCCAGTTAAGCGAGATATATTGATTCGACCTCTTGAGAAATGTGACAATATCAAAATTCTTAATCCTTTTGTCGACCCTTTTTTTTATGCCACCGATGAGGAATGGGTGAAAAAGGGAGTGATTGATTTTGATATTGCTGAAATGCTCATTTCACATTATTGGGGTGAAAATGAATATGATTGGCTATTCGTAAGAAGTATTGAGACTGTTGAAAAGATAGTAAAGTATAAGCATATCATAAGAAAGTCATTAGTGTATGCGACAGGATTGACTCATTTAGGACAGGCCGTTCATGATGAAAAGTTTAGGAGCATAAAAAATATATACAATCAATGTGCCTATTTCTTATGTCAAACAGAAGAGATGTGCGAATTTGTCATTGATATTCTTAATTTGGATAAAGAAAAAAACAAAGTTTCCCTGCTTACTCCGATGATACCGGACATTGAATCAGCGGGAGGGGACGCCAAGGTAAAACAGAAACTCGTATATACAGGGAAGTTTGATCCTGATTGGAAGACGATTCCTATCATTACGGCTTTTAAAGAATTAAAACGCGAGATTCCTAAGCTTTCACTCCATGTTGCCGGGGATAAGTTCAAGTGGGGTAACGGTGATTCTACGTTTAAGGAAGAAGCTAAATATCTCCTGGAAAATACAGAAGGGCTTGAATGGTACGGGGCAATGACCAGGGAGAATGCACAGCAACTAATCGTGAACAGTGATATTGGGATAACTTGGAGAAGTAGGGAAATGGACAGCAGTCTGGAACTGTCCACGAAGCTATTGGAATACGGAATGTTAAGGAAGGCCGTAATAATGAATCCAACCAAAATGCATGTCAAGCTTTTTGGTGAAGATTACCCTTTATATGCAGCTACAGAGAAGGATTTCCGTGATTCAGTCAGGTTAGCTTTAAGCGATAAGGTTATATATGAGTTTGCAGCTAACCGAATGCATCAAGTTAGCAGGCAGTTTATGTTTTCGGAAGCAATAAAAAAACTGCAAGGATTATTATGGAGCAGACATATTTCTGATTATTTGGATGAACGTGGAGACGTGTATTATATGGATGAAGATGATTTTGGTGTTCTGAAACAGCATGTACGAACACATCAGGTGAAAATAATGCCAACAGATAATATGAATGTCGAAGACGTTTTTAGCTATATTTTTAATAACATACCTGAAGATGTAAAAAAAGTAGAAAAAGTAGTCAAACTATCTGGGGTTGGCCAGATCATTCAAGCAGAAAAAGCAGGATGCTTCACTTTCCTACAAATTCATAAAAGTGATCAAAGTTTTGAACAAAACGTTCAAAATAACTTGCCCTATCTAAATACTATAGGATTTAAGACAAATAGCGGTCCGAAATTAAGACCAAAAGACATCGAAATTCCAGTGAAAGAAAGGATAATTGTCGATAATAACACGAATGAAATAAAAGTTAAAAATAAAGAATTGCTTAATGAAGTAAAGCAATTAAAAAAGCTGAACGCCGTGCAGCTTAAACAAATGACCAAGTTAGAAAAACAAAATTTGGCGCTTGGCCGTAAATACGATTCACTTTCGAAGTCGAAATTGGGTAAGGTGACATTTAAATATTGGGATCTAAGAAAAAGGCTTAACTTTTAGCAAGAAGGGCGGGACGTTAAAATCGATATCATCTCTTTTTCGATTGTCCAAGTCCAATTTGTTCAGCAGGATATATCACTCAAGAAATAGAATATAGTGGAGTTGGGTTACGAAAATCAAAAAAGCAAAGATTGAGGAAACCATAACGGAAACCTTGTATTCCTCAATCGCCGCTAAACGGAGACTTTTCAAGAATATGATCTATAAAGCAATAAAACGATTAGCGGCAGGGAATATGATTGAGTATTGGATATGAGACTGGTGCTTTTATGCTGATTCACTAAGAAGTTCAAGAAATATTGTCAACGGATTACTGAATTACCGAATACTACAATAATGAAGGGGGAGAGATGATGGAAGAGAATGTGCAAAAAGCGATCCAAGATGAATATCCTGATGAATTTGCCTGGTGCTATGGATGCGGTCGTTTAAATGAAGCTGGCCATCATTTTCGGACAGGCTGGCATGGAGACAAAACAAGGACGATATACAGACCGCTTCCGGAACATATGGCCATTCCCGGGTTTGTATACGGTGGCTTGATTGCTTCGCTAATTGACTGCCATGGAACTGGTTCAGCTGCTTTGGCCCTGCATCGGAAAAATGGACATGAAGTAGGGGACGGGGCGGAGCCGCCAAGATTCGTGACCGCTTCATTAAATGTGGATTTCGTGAGGCCGACTCCGAATGATGTGGCATTAATCGCCGTTGGCACCATTCATGAGGTACACCCGAAGAAGTGGAAAATCGAAACGGAAGTATTTGCAAACGATACTTTATGTGCACGTGGTGAGGTTGTCGCAGTCGTAATGCCAAGCACTTTTACGACTAAAGGGTAACGTGAATTGAGAATTCCGGTTCATGCATATAGACTTTTATATGGAAGAATACGGGACCGTCCAGTTTTTTTGGACGGTCATTTCGTGTATCTAAGTGTTCATTTCAAGCAGGTTAAGGCTTAAATATGACCTGTGACTGGAATTAATAAACTAACTTTTCAATTTCTTAATATACTTAAACTATAAGTAAAAGGGAGGCAGCACATATGAAAATAAAGGTAGAGATAGATGAGGAGGTCAAGGCGATAGAAGTGCTAATCCGCAACAATGCTTGGAATGAGGAAGTGGAGCAACTGATGGAGCGCTTAAAAGAAAGGAAAAGACCATATTTTGTTGGAAGGAAGGAAGACATGCAGCATGTTTTCCGGGCAGAGGATATCATCTGCGTGTTTACCGAGCAAGATACGATAATGGTGCGGACGAATCAAGGGAATTTCGAAATGAGAGAAAGATTATATGAGCTTGAAAGAGACCTTCCAGGTAACCAGTTTGTGAGATTGTCCAAGTCAGTCATTGCCAACCTGGATGAGTTAAGCAGATTTGAGGCGTATTTTAATGGAACCTTATGTGTGTACTTCCGGTCAGGGGAGAAGGAATATGTTTCACGGCACTATGTACAAGGAATCAAGAAGGCATTTCAATGGAAAAGGAAGGGATTATGATGAAAAGACTTTTAGTCCGCAGCTTTGTTGGGATTTGCTTTGGAGCGCTCGTCATGGTGCTGACATGCTTTGGCGTCATCGGCATAGGCGGGGTTCAAGGATTGGACAGTGAAATCTTCGTGAAAAATGCAATGGGCTGTCTATTATGTGGCTGGTTTTTCAGCACGGCAACCATCTTATTTGAAATCGAAAAATGGAGCTTATTATTTCAGACCACCATGCACTTCCTCACTGTAACGATCCTTTACTTCCTGCTCTCGTTCTTTGTCGGCTGGATCCCTTTCACTATTAGAGGGTTAATGACTGGAATAGCGATTTTCCTGCCTTTTTATGCAATCATCTGGCTGAGTTTCTATATTTATTTTCGCTATCAAGTGAAAATTTTGAATGATGGATTAGATAATAGAGAGAAATGAAGGAAGAAAATGCTAGAACCACCAAGGTGAGCTGCTTTTACAGCGGCTCTTTTTTGGAGGATTTTATGATCCTTGATGTACGGGTCCTTGCTGTTGATTGGCGAATTTTCACTTCGCTGCATAGTAGGTGATTTTAATAAAATTTATTATTCAATTTTTATTGTTAACGCTTTCAAAAGTTATTGACGAAAGAAAAGGCAGGTGATATTCTAATTATAGAAATATTTGGTTAGTTTACTAAACTAATTAAAAAAACTAGTTCCGAGTTATTTGAAAGGGCTTTCAAAAGGAAAGTGGCAATGTGATTTATCCGGTTACACCATACGACATTATTGCTTCTAAGATTAGGATCTGATAAATCAGTCGATTTCTAAAGGTATGGGGGGATGGAAATGAGTCAGTTAGAAAAGTTGGAGTCAGTTGAAAAAGGTGCTGCGCCTGGTGGAGTCAGAAAATTCGGAATGGTCGATAAGGTAGGCTATTTATTCGGGGATTTTGGGAATGACTTTTTCTTTATTTTAGTAAGCTCCTTCTTAATGGTTTATTATACTGATATCTTTCATATCAGTGCAGCGACGGTAGGAATCCTCTTTTTGATAGCCCGTTTATGGGATGCAGTTGCGGACGTTACTTGGGGGCGTTTCATTGATACAAGAAAGCCAGGCAAGCATGGGAAATTCAAACCTTGGATTTTTCGGATGTCCTTCCCTTTAGTCGTATCCGGCATACTGATGTTTGTTAAGATTCCAGGTATGTCCGATGGTTTTTATATGGCTTGGGCCTTTGTCACTTACATTGTTTGGGGAACTTTGTATAGTACGGTTAACATTCCATACGGTTCTATGGCTTCCGTCATAACAAGCGACCCTGTTGAACGTACATCATTATCCACTTTCAGGACAATGGGTGCGATGCTTGCCAGTTTAATCATTAACGTAGCGGGCCCATTGATTCTTTTCGTTGATAATAAGGCAGATCCTAACCGCTTTCTGCTGGGAGCCGTCATTTTTGGCATTCTTTCCATCTCTTGTTATATCGCCTGCTATAAATTATCGACTGAGCGGGTCAGTGCCCCAATCAATCAAACGCAAAAAACTTCTTTGAAAAAGTCCGTAAAAGGGGTAGTCAAAAATAGGCCTTTATTGTCCATCCTTGGTGCATCCTTGATTTTCATGATCTGTACGATGCTGATAGGTGCCATTAATGTTTATTTATTTAAAGATTATTTCAGCAATGCATCAGCCCTGAGCATTATAGGTTTCGTTCAAACGGCTGCAGTATTCGTCGCCATGCCGATAGCGAAACCATGCGTGGCTAAGTTCGGTAAAAAAGAAACGGCTTCCATAGGAATGCTGCTTGCTGGAGGAGTGTATGGTCTTTTGTACTTCATGCCGAACCTATCTGCGATGCAGTTCATCATCATATCAGCGATAGGGATGTTTGGATTTGGATTCTTTAATATCGTTGTATGGGCATTTGTAACGGATGTAATCGATTATCATGAATACTTGACGGGGCTTCGCGAAGATGGAACCGTATATTCAATCTATTCCTTCGCTCGTAAAGTAGGGCAGGCGATTGCAGGTGGAATCGGGGGTTTTGCGATTGCGATGGTTGGTTACGATGCAACACGCGAAGCACAAACAACGCAAGCTCTTGAGGGAATTCATGCGTTGGCAACATTGGTTCCCGCAGTGATCTACATCGTCGTTTTCTTGATATTGGCCTTCCTTTATCCATTGAACAAGAAAAGGACCCTCCAATTGGCTGAAGACTTGGCTGAGAGAAGAAGCCGTATGGAATAATGAAAAACCCCCTTTCATGTAACTTGGAAAGGGGGTTTCTTTAATCATTCAGTTCTTTTTCTGAAGGTTAATTTCATAAGAAAGATTCAGGATCGGAACATCAAGGAAATTTTTAATTGCCAAGGCACATGCTCCCATGACACAGGATTTTTTGCCCATTGCCGATAAAGTGATTTCACGGTAATGGCTAATGGAGGAGGTAAGATTATTGCTGATTTTGCTTATTGAATCAGGATATATACGAAGCAGCTCACTGTCCAATACGAGTACATCTGGATTGAACATGTTGATGAGGTTATTTAATCCAATGGATAAATAGTAAATGAATCGATCCATGGCCGTATGTACCGTTTCATCTTCTTCATCGATCATTTGTCGAACTTGGTCATATGTTAATTGGGGGAGCTGTTTTTCTTTTGATAAATATTCAAAAAAACTTGATTCCGATGCATACTTCTCCCAGCAGCCTTTATTGCCGCACGTACACTTCTTTCCGTCCGGAACCACGATCATATGTCCAATTTCCCCTGCAAATCCATCATGTCCACAAAAAAAGTCATCCTTCATCATCATTCCAAGGCCAATTCCAGAATGAAATGTTGCGCTTAGCAGGTCATTCGCTTCGTGATGTACGAATATGCGCTCGGCATAGGCACTTAGATTGGCATTGTTCTCAAGATGAACATCAATTTGACATTCTTTTTCAATGGCACTTTTCAAATCGATATCATGCCATTTGAATCGCGGCACAAAGTGGATGATTTCATCTTTTCCTACAAGGCCGTGAATGGCAATGACAACCCCCACGATGCCATATCGACTGTCAGCGTACTTGGCTTTGAGCTGTTTAATCGTCCTTATCACCAGCTGGAGTACCTCCGAGTAGTCCGTAGACGATAATTCTAGGGTGGAGGAGGTGATGGATTCGCCTAGAAGATCGCTTAAAGTGAATGATACCCGTCCGTAGTCAATGTCAATCCCAAGAGCATAACCTGCTTGTCCGTTTAAGGAGAGCATGATGGGCTTACGGCCTACACTGCTATGTTCCAGTTGCGTTTCCACAATTAAATCTTCTGCCAATAAATCCGCAACCTGTGCTGAAATGGTAGCTCTGGTTAAATCGGTTACCTTGGACAGATCAGCCCTTGATATCATGCCTTCCTTTATTATTTCTTTAATAATCAATGCGCGGTTAATCTTTTTGATATATGCAGCATCACCGGTTATCATTAAAATCCTCCCATTTTGGCAACAACTTTTTCGATATACAACCATTATAACAGTTTCACGAGGGTCATTAATGATTAGATTATCGCCGATTCAGAAAGAGGCAATTGACGGAAAAGTAAAAAAATGATAAATTATTCATATATTTAATTAGTTTAGTAAACGAATTAAATAATCAAAAGCGACTTTTAAAATCCGGAAATGAAAGGGCTTACAGGTAGATGGATGCTTAAACACCTATAAACTGATCAGGAGGGAAATACATGAAATCCTTTTTGGATGAACATTTCTTGTTAAATACGGACACAGCCATTGAATTATACGAAAATGCTGGTGGAGATTTGCCTATATTTGATTTTCACTGTCACCTGTCCCCACAAGAGGTATGGGAAAATAAACCGTATGAAAGCATTACGCATTTGTGGCTTGGGGGAGACCATTATAAATGGCGGGCGATGCGCATGCATGGAATAGGCGAGCGATATATCACGGGTGATTGCTCGGATTGGGAAAAGTTTACTGCATGGGCTGAAACGATGCCTCACTTAATTGGGAATCCGCTTTATCATTGGGCCCATATGGAGTTGAAAATGTTTTTTGGCATTGAAAAGATCCTGAGTCCCAAAACTGCGCGTGAAATCTACGATGAGTGTAATGAAAAGCTTGCCAAACAAGAGTTCAGGCCTAGATCATTTATTGAAAAATCATACGTTACATTCATTGGGACGACAGATGATCCCGTTTCGGAACTTGAATTTCATCAGTTATTGAAAAAGGATGAATCCTTTCATGCAACCATTGCTCCAACTTTCCGTCCTGATGGGGCCCTATTCGTGGAACGACCTGATTTTATCAGCTGGTTACAGAAACTGGAAAAAGTAACGAGCATTGAAGTGAATTCAATAGAAAACCTCATAAATGCCCTTAAACATCGAGTCAACTATTTTCATGAAAACGGTGGAAGGGGTTCCGATCATGATATTCAGAAAATGGTCTATATGAATACCACTAAAGAAGAAGCGGATATCATCCTCAACAAAAGGTTGAAGGGCCAACAGCTATCCGTTGAAGAGATGGATGCATACCGATCGTTCTTAATGAAGGAGCTCGGGAAAATGTATGCGGAAAAGCAGTGGGTCATGCAGCTGCATATGGGTGCCATGCGGAATAACAACACTAAGATGAAAGAACTTATTGGTACTGACTGTGGATTCGACTCTGTTGGCGAAACCAATGTAGCAGAAGGTTTATCCTATTTTCTGGATGCGCTTGATCAAGAGGAAGCACTGCCAAGAACCGTATTATTCAACTTAAACCCAAAAGATAATCCGATTCTCGCAGGAATGGTCGGGAACTTCTGTGAAGAAGGAATTGCTGGAAAGGTTCAATTTGGGTCAGGCTGGTGGTTTAATGACCACATTGATGGAATGGAGAAACAAATGAAGGAACTGGCGAATGTCGGACTTTTAAGCCACTTTATCGGAATGCTGACAGATTCCCGAAGCTTCCTTTCTTATGCCCGCCATGATTATTTCCGGAGGATTCTTTGCAACATCCTCGGAGATTGGACGGAGCAAGGACTAATGCCGGATGATATAGAGTTGCGTGAGCAAATGGTCAGGAATATCGGTTATTATAATGCCGAAAAATATTTTACGAAACGATAAAAAGGTAACGAAGTTTTTCCTCATGGCGTGAGTTCAAGAATACTATGATAAAGGAGTGTTGGAAATGTTATACCCAATCGTAACTGAAACGAGAAACCTCATCGACCTTAATGGAATTTGGAACTTTAAATTGGACCCTGGATTCCATGAAGATTGGAAAGACGAAAAATTATTGGGTACAATGACGATGGCCGTCCCTGCTTCCTTCAATGATGTAGGCGCTACAAGTGAAATCCGTAATCATGTTGGCTGGGTATGGTATGAACGTGAATTCACCTTACCGGTTTCCCTTGCGTCGGAGCGTATTATATTAAGGTTCGGTTCGGCAACGCACGTTGCAAAGGTATATGTAAATGGAGAGCTGGCAGTTGAGCATAAAGGCGGATTCCTTCCGTTTGAAGCAGAAATCAATTCCTTTTTAATCCGTGGGAAAAACAGGCTGACGGTCGCAGTAAACAATGTTGTCGACCATACCACACTGCCGGTCGGAACATATTCGGAAAAAGAAGTTGCCGGCATCGGAAAAGTAATCCGCAACTTGCCTAATTTCGACTTTTTCAACTATGCTGGCCTACAACGTCCGGTAAAGATCTATACAACACCTCGCACGTACATTAAAGATGTAACGATAGTGACAGAACTGAATGGAAAAGTAAGCTACACAATTAAGTCAGCAGGGAAATCAGAAATTAACGTCAGCGTGATGGATGAGTCAGGTGAAGTTGTTGCCAAGGCAACAGGTGCCTCAGGTGCAATCATGATCGAGGATGCGAAGCTTTGGGAGCCGCTGCATGCCTATTTATATACGTTGAACATACAACTATCCGAAAATGGAGAAATGGTAGATCAATATGAACAGCCCTTTGGAATCAGGACAGTTGAGGTGCAAAATGGGAAATTCCTCATTAACGATAAGCCCTTTTATTTTAAAGGCTTTGGTAAGCATGAAGATACACCGATCCATGGCAGGGGATTCAATGAAGCAGGAAATGTAATGGATTTCAAGCTGATGAAATGGATGGGCGCCAATTCTTTCCGGACCTCCCATTACCCTTATTCTGAAGAATTGATGCGTCTTGCAGACCGTGAAGGCATAGTTGTCATTGATGAATCGACGGCCGTTGGTGTCCATTTGAACTTTATGGCAGTACTGAACGGACAAACAAATAAGGAAAGCACATGGCAAGGAATCAAAACGTTTGAGCATCATCAAGATGTTATGAGAGAGCTGATAGAACGGGATAAGAATCATCCTTCAGTCGTGATGTGGAGTATCGCGAATGAACCTGCTTCAGAGGAAGAGGGGGCATATGAATATTTTAAACCGTTAGTGGAATTAACGAAGGAGCTGGATCCGCAAAAAAGGCCAGTTACCATCGTGACTCATCTAGGTGCAACGCCTAAAACCGATAAAGTTGCTGAATTGATCGATGTCCTTGCATTAAATCGCTATTACGGCTGGTATATTGACGGTGGGGACCTTGATTCGGCAAAAGCGAAGCTGCGTGAGGAATTTAACGGCTGGAATGAAAGATGTCCCGAAAAGCCAATTATGATGACGGAGTATGGAGCGGATACAGTGGCAGGTCTCCATGATGTAGATCCGGTCATGTTTACCGAAGAATACCAGGTGGAATATTTAAAAGCCAATCATGAGGTTTTTGATGAATTCAATACCTTTATCGGCGAACAAGTTTGGAATTTCGCGGACTTCGCAACGAGCCAAGGAATCATGCGTGTCCAAGGCAATAAAAAAGGAGTCTTTACCCGTGAGCGGAAACCGAAGCACGCTGCTCATGAGTTACGCAGGCGCTGGACGGAAATTCCTGATTACTACTATAAGAAATAAGGTGAGCCCACTTCCGAAGTTGTCTGGAAAATAAGGCAGTCTTCAAGAGTGAAACCGGAAGCACCAGGATATGCCCTGGTGCTTTTATGTAAGAATATAGCATTTACCTGATAATAGGTAGCAAAAAGCAATACCAGTCAAAAATAAAGAATTATTCAGCTTTTTAGGAGAATGCTTTTTAAATATGGGTCCGATAAAATAGACGTAGGGAAATGCAATGAATTGATAGCGCTTACTTTCGGAGGTGTTAGTGTAATGAATGATCATATACCAACTTCTTATCCTGAGCAGCCTATGGGGGATTGGATCAATTCCTTTTACCGAGTGCATGGGGTGGAGGCGCGACCATTCAACTTTCACTCGCATCATGAGTATGAAATCTACTTTTTTCATTCAGGGGATTGCAGGTATTTAATCAACAATCGAATCTATGATCTTCAGCCGGGGGATATCATTCTCTTGGATGGCATGACTTTGCATAAACCTAATCCACAGCCAGGAAGTACTTACATAAGAAGCATGATTCACTTTTCACCAATATGGCTGAAAGAGTTGTTGGTTATCCTTGGTACCCCTAATTTGCTTGACCCCTTTCAAAAGCTTAACAATTGCTTGCTGCGGACAGGATATGATGAAGCGGGGATTTGTGTGGACGAAGGAATAAAAAGAATCAGCACCCTTATTGCTAATCAAGCGGCAGAGCTGCAGCAAAAAGGTGAAAAAAGTGACACGAGTGAAGCCGAAATAAAGCTGGAGCTAGTTCAATTATTGGTGAAAATCTATAAAATGAGCCATAAAGAATTAGCTCAACATTCCAATAAAAGGACCGAAAAGGAGCATCATGCCGAGGGAATTGCCTCTTGGATCAATGGTCACTATACCGAAAAAGTAAGTTTGGATCGACTTGCCCATGAAATGAATCTTAGTAAGTATTACGCCTCCCATGTTTTCAAGGAGGTAACTGGATTTACCGTCATGGAATATGTGATGGGCTGCCGGTTTAATCAGGTGAAGTATCTGCTTGAAATGGAACCTGAACAAACACTTGGGGATGTATCCCGGGCATCGGGTTTTGAAAGTATCGCGCACTTCAGCAGGTTTTTCAAGGAGAAAGCTGGTATAACGCCATCTCAGTATCGGAAGAAAAGACTGAAGATTGGGATATCTTGATGGAAGGGGAATTTAAATGAACTCAAATCTACTTATATCAGGTTTTTCCGATGAAATTTCATCGGATTTTGATATCCAGCTTGATACTGTTGCAAAGCTTGGAATGAATTATATTTCTTTGCGCGGCATTGATGGGAGAAATATAGGTGATTTTACAGTCGAAGACATAAGAAGGACGGTACTCCCCAAACTCCAAAAAGCAGGAATTGGCATTTCTTCAATCGGATCACCTATCGGGAAGATCTTTATAAATGATGAAGCCGGGTTTTTGGAACAAAAGCGAATGCTGGAGGTTATCTGTAAGATTAGTATTCTGCTTGACTGTAAATATATCCGCATATTCAGCTTTTATATTCCGAAAGGGGAAGATCCTGACCCATTTGGAGATGCTGTGATTAAGAAATTGAAAGAATTTACTGCAATAGCGGAAAAATACGATGTTGTTTTATTGCACGAAAACGAAAAGGATATATACGGGGATATTGGCCGAAGATGCTTGGAAATATTGAAGAAGGTCGATTCCGGGAATTTCAAGGCAATCTTTGATTTTGCCAACTTTGTCCAGTGTGGTGAAAACACCCAGCATTGCTACAACTTGCTGAAGGATGAGGTGATGTACATCCATATTAAGGATGCCATAACTGAAAGGAATCAAAATGTTTTGTGCGGAACGGGGGACGGCAGAATACAGGAAATCCTCTCTCAACTGATAAATGAAGGCTACAAAGGTTTCTTGACACTTGAGCCCCATCTTGCTGAGTTTGATTCATTAAAGGATCTGGAACTGGAAGATGCTATGTGGTTTATCGAGAATAAGGGGCTTGATGGAAAAAGCGGCTATAAGCTTCAATACGAGGCACTCTTAAAGATTCTGGAGAAAATTGATAATGAGGAGAGATTAGCATGGAAAAAGTGAGATTGGGGATAGTTGGGCTAGGTGCACAAGGCGGTCTATATGCTGGATTTCTGGCTGATGGAAAAGTGGAAAACATGGTGATCGGGGCCATTTGTGATATTGACCCCGCAAAGAAGGAATGGGCCGCGGAAAAATATCCAGATGTCCCTTTTTATGAGGATTATAGGGATATGCTCGATAGTGGAGATGTGGATGCTGTCGTTACTTGCGTACCACATTATCTGCATCCGGAAATAGGTGTGGAAGCATTAAAGAGGGAGATTCATGCTTTGGTCGAAAAGCCAGCTGGCGTATATACAAAGCAGGTAAGAGAGCTGAATGATTATGCAGCCAAAAAACCACATTTGACATTCGGCATCGTGTTCAATCAACGGACGAATCCGCTGTATCAAAAGGTGAAGGAAATCATTGATAATGGGGAGGTTGGCCAAATCCGCAGAACAAACTGGATGATCACAACCTGGTGGAGACCACAGGGTTACTACGATTCAAGTGCATGGAGAGCAACATGGGGGGAAGAAGGCGGCGGAGTTCTCGTGAATCAGGCTCCACATCAGCTTGACCTGCTTCAATGGATATGCGGAATGCCAGAAAAGGTATACTCCAATGTGAAATATGGATATCAGCGGAATATTGCAGTCGAGGATGAAGTGACGGCTCTCCTTGATTACGGAAATGGAGCAACGGGCGTGTTCATTACCTGTACCCATGATGTCATTGGCACAGATCGGTTTGAAATCTTGGGCGATAAAGGGAAAATCGTTGTCGATGACAGCAAGAAAGTGACAATCAAAAGACTTTTGAAGCCAGAATCGGAATTGAGTGACAGCATGAGTATGCAGGATGTCATGAAAATATTCATGGGTGGTAATCAATCTGATATTTACACGGAGGAAGTGCTGGAATTCGAAAGTGAATGGGGAGCACAGCATATAGCCGTATTGGAGAACTTCACTGCAGCGATTGTGGAAGGGACCCCATTATTAGCTCCAGGCAGCGATGGGATACATGGAGTTACTTTAGCGAATGCGATCCATCTATCAAGCTGGTTGGATAAAGAAATCGAAATCGCATTTGATGAAGAACTTTACTTAGCAGAATTGAATAAGCGAATTGATGAAGAAAAGACTGCGCCTGTCACTTTTTAATGCGGACTCATGATAGATACAGGGGAATTGGGATCTTACTGGTAAGAAATCCGTTGGAGAAGGAGCATGGCTTATGTTGAAAACAGCAGTTATCGGGCTAGGGGATATATCATCCATACACATTCTTGCCATACAAGCCAACCCGTTTGTTGAACTGTGTGCTGTTTGTGATGTCGAAGAAGGTTTAAAGGATTCTGTACCTGGCGCCAAATTCTATAAGTATTACCAAGAGATGATCGAAGCGGAGGCAGTCGATTGTGTCCACATTTGCCTGCCTCACCATCTTCACTATCCAGTGGCAAAATATTGTATCGAACAAGGGGTACATGTATTTCAGGAAAAACCTTTGGGCTTGAATACTGAAGAAGGACTGGCACTGGTGAAACTAGAGGAAGACAACAAGCATATACGGTTATGTGTGTGTTTACAGAATCGTTTCAATGAATCGTTTGAAAAACTTCAAAAGCTTATAGACAGCGGCGAATATGGCAAGGTAATTGGTGTTAAGGGATTAGTGACCTGGAGCAGACCGTCATCTTATTATGAGATGAAGCAATGGCGCGGTAAAATGGCCCATGCCGGGGGCGGGGTCATGATCAATCAAGCTCTTCATACACTGGATTTAATGCAGCTGATCGGTGGGGAAATGGTTTCGTTAAAAGGAGAGGTTTCCCGGCTGTTGGACTATGAGATTGAAGTGGAAGATACAGCCATAGCAAATATTACGTTTGAAAGCGGGGCACGTGGGCTGTTTTTCGCTACGATTGCCAATGCTGATAATGACAGTGTGGAGTTACAGGTGCTTTTGGAGAATGGGAAGCTTACGATTAAAGATAGTATTCTCTTTTGCATAGATGAAGCGGGAAAAATGGAAAGATTAGCGGAAGACGCCAAGCTTCCCGGCTCGAAGTTCTATTATGGTGCCAGCCATGCCAAATTAATCAATGCCTTTTATGAAAGTATTGCCTCTGACACGCAAGCTTACGTTCATGCCAGAGATGCCGTTCCATCGCTCAAAATGATTGAAGCCATTCAAAAATCATCACAAAGAAACAAAGCGATATTCATGGAGGGACAATATAATGGGAAAAGCTAAGATTGGTGTACAAATGATGATGCTTAAAGGGAAGGTCGAGGAATTGGGCGTCTATGAAACAATGAGAAAGATCAATGAGCTCGGTTTTCATGCTGTGGAAGTTTCACAAATCCCGATGACAGCTGAAAATGTTGCCGAGTTAAAAAGAGCCAGCCAAGATTTCGATATAGAAATCGCGGCTCTATCAGCTGCGTTAGAGCCGATGCTGCCAGGAATGGCAGGAGAGACATTGACGAATGATTTCGAAAAAATCATAAACGATTGCAAAGCATTGGAATGCCATTTTTTACGAATCGGGATGCTTCCCTTCACGACTATAGGAGATAAAGATAAAATCCTTGATTTCGTAAAAAAAGCGGAGGAAGCAGCAGGAAGATTGGCAGAGGATGGTATAGAATTGTATTACCATAATCACCATATAGAATTCCAAAAATACGATGGTGAATATTTATTGGATATCATCAAGAATAACACGCGGAAGATAGGCTTTGAATTGGACGTTCACTGGATTCAGCGAGGTGGATTGGATCCTGTTGAGGTAATCAATAAATTCGAAGGAAGAATCGCTTTAATTCATTTAAAGGACTATCGCATCGGCCAAATGGATATGAGCTGTTTTGAAAACGATTTCGACCAAGCGAAGTTTTTCCAAGCATTCAACAATGTGATCCAATTCGCAGAGCTTGGAGAAGGAAGCCTTGATCTCGAGGCGATCATCGAAGCTGGCTTGAAAAGCGGTTCACAGTACTTCCTCATTGAGCAAGATGATGTATACGGCCGCGATCCATTCGATTGCCTCGAAACATCTGCGGAGCATTTAAGGAGCCTAGGATATTCTGATTGGTTCTAATCGGTTCATCTAAATTTGATATCATCAATGGAATCAAGAATGGCGGATATGCCAGCATGCCCTCCAATTGATTTCCTTGCAGGATAGGAGAAGTGAAATGACAAACTTGTTCGATTTAACTGGAAAAACCGCCGTTGCCATTGGCGGAAATAGTGTATTAGGTTCTGCCATCTCAAAAGGGTTTGCCGCACAGGGTGCTAAGGTGGCGATAGTCGGACGAAACCTGGAGAAAGCAAAAGAAGTTGTTAAGGAAATTGAAGACGGCGGTGGAAGTGCAGAAGCTTTTCAGGCTGATGTATGCTCCCGTGATTCTTTATTGGAAGCGGCAGATCAAATTCAACAGTGGTCCGGCGGTTGGGATATCCTTCTGAATGCGCCTGGGAAAAATAGTTCAACACCGTTTTTTGAACTGGAAATGGATGAATGGGATGACATTATGGATGTCAATTTGAAGGGCATCGTGTTAACCTGCCAGATTTTTGCGCAGAAAATGATCGATCAGGAAAGAAGAGGCAGTATCATTAATATTTCTTCCGTTTCGTCAACGACCCCCTTATCGAAGGTATTTACATATTCTGTTTCAAAGGCAGGACTTAACAGCGTGACCCAGTTTTTGGCGCGTGAATTCGCCCCGAGCGGTATCCGTGTCAATGCGATCATCCCAGGTTTCTTTCCTGCTGAACAAAATAAAAAAATCTTGAGCGCTGATCGGATCGAGTCGATCATGGAGCATACACCCATGAACCGGTTTGGCACTCCAGATGAATTGCAAGGTGCAGCAGTGTGGCTCGCCTCTGAAAAAGCCTCAAGCTTTGTCACTGGGACACTCATTCGAGTGGATGGTGGATTTGGCAGCATGACAATTTGAGAGATAAAAGCTAACCAAAATAAAAATGACTAGAGGTAAAGCAGCCAACATGGGGCTTTATCTCTTTACTTTGTGTGTTTATCACCATTTTCAGTTTTCTTACTTCCCGTTTGACCTCCCCTATTATCGTCCCATAATTCTCATTCATGAAATGGTATTAGATCAAACCGTGTTTGTGATTTCCAGGATATTTTGCATAAAATCCCCTTAATGAAGAAACATAAAAAAAAGAGTTTGAGCGACCTGCAAAAAATGGGGGTAACCGGCTTGATTCGTAATGTAGGCAAATTATTGGATAAAAGAAAACAAAAAAAACCGGATACACGGCAACATGACCAGGATTCGAAGCCTGAGGATCGTCTAAATGTGAGTTTCAGCCGAAATGTGGAGACATTTCGCTCCATTTATGATAATTGTTCGGATGTCATGTTCCGCCCGTTCTTACTTTTCGGTAAGACACAGGCCATGATTATCTATATCGATGGACTTTCGGATATCGGGGGAATGGAAGAAAATGTACTATCTCCACTCATGCAGGAAATGACCGTTGCTACACAACCATTGCATGAGTTCCTGGAGCATAAGCTTCCCGTTTCCAAAATGAAAAGAGTGAAAACGATAGCGGATTGCATTGAGTCGATTTCCACTGGAAATCCGCTCCTTTTGTATGATGGCGAAGGTGACGGATTTTCTCTGGGATTGTCCAAATGGGAAAAGCGGGCAATTGAGGAACCCGCCGCGGAGGGAGGAATCAGGGGTTCGCGAGAGGGGTTCAATGAATCTATCGGCATTAATACGTCTCAGCTAAGAAGGATCATAAAAAGCCCTGCACTTAAAATACAGTCCATGAAATTAGGTGATTATACCAAAACGACAGTCGCGATTGCCTATATCGATGGACTGGTGGATATATCCTTGATCACTGAAATTACAGCTCGTTTGGAACGAATCAAGATGGATGGCATTTTAGAAAGCGGGTACATCGAGGAAATGATCGAGGACAATCCTTATTCACCTTTTCCGCAAATCATGTCGACTGAACGTCCGGATGTCGCTAGTTCTTCCCTGTTGGAGGGCCGTGCCCTCATTCTTGTCGATGGAACTCCGTTCACATTGATTGCCCCGATTTCCTTTTTTTCATTGATTCAATCCCAAGAGGATTATTATCAACGATTCATGGTAGGAACGGTCATTAGATGGCTGCGTTATGTGTTCATGGTTTTATCTCTTTTATTGCCTTCGCTGTACGTCGCTATACTGACGTTCCATGCCGAAGCGGTACCGACAGAATTATTGCTAAGCATGGCAGCGTCAAGGGAAGCGGTTCCATTTCCTGCCATCGTGGAAGCGCTCATTATGGAAATAACATTTGAGGCTCTAAGGGAGGCAGGTGTCCGTTTGCCAAAGCAAATAGGGTCTGCAGTAAGTATCGTGGGAGCACTTGTCATCGGGCAGGCCTCCGTTCAAGCGGGATTGGTATCAGCACCGATGGTCATCGTCGTGGCCATCACGGGGATCTCTTCTTTCATGATGCCGCGCTATATTGCCGGAATCGCCATCAGGATGCTGCGGTTCCCAATGATGCTGCTTGCCGGAACGTTAGGACTGCTTGGCATCATGATGGGCGTCATTGCCATTGCCATTCATCTATGCAATCTCCGTTCTTTCGGGGTTCCTTACTTATCCCCGCTAGCCCCTATGAAAAGCCAGGAGCTGAAAGATGTGCTGTGGAGGGCTCCTTGGTGGATGATGGATTCACGACCGCGGCTAACAGGCGAAGCAAATTCTTACCGCCAGTCACCTGAACAGGGACCAGAACCAAACAGGGGGAGTGAAGAAAAGTGAAAAAGGATAGGGGTCAAGTTAAGGTACAAGAGAAATTGAATAGACGAAAATCGATAAGTATCATTCTCCTCCTCTTGATGGCAATACCTTCCATTACCGGCTGCTGGGATCGAGTCGAAATCAATGATCTGGCGATTGTCACTGCTGCCTCGATCGATAAGAAGGATAACGGTTCCATTGAACTGTCGATCCAAGTCTTCATCCCTAAATCGATCAGTAGCGGAGGGGGGGGAGGGGGACCGGGTCAAGGAGCGGGAGGGGCAACTACCTTGGTGAAATCCGATGTAGGTTCCAATCTGTCGGAAGCCTTGTCCAAGCTTCAAGGCAAGGTCCCCCGCAAGGTATTCTGGGGCCATTGTAAAGTTTTTGTATTCGGCGAAAGGTTAGCGAAGGAAGGGATTCAAGAGCAACTGGATTTTTTATTGCGCCATCCCCAGCCGCGTGAACGAGCGAACGTGTATGTCAGCAAAGGGAAAGGGAAGGCCATCTTGGAATCTCTGCCGCCGCTGGAAGTCTATTCTGGAGAAGTGATCAAGGAATTATCGGATTTACATATGGGTTTGCATGTCACACTACATAATTTGGCTGAGATGTTAACAAGCAAATCTCAAGCGGTGGCCCTCCCGCTCATAAAAATTTTACCACCAGCGAAAGGGGAAGCGAAATTACAAGGCATTCCCTATATCTTTGGTACAGCTTTGTTCAAAAAAGATAAAATGACTGGGACGATGACCGAGAATGAAGCAAGGGGCTTATTGTGGTTAAAGGCTGAACTGGAATCGTATACCGTGACTTTAAAGCCTGAAGGCATGGAAGGGCTGATATCCATAAAGCCCATATCGTCCCATGTGCACATCATACCACAAATTGTGAATGGGAATTGGAAAGCGTTAGTGAAGATCGATACGGATGGAACGGTTATTCAAAATGGAACAAAACTAAACCTTTCCGTTCCGGAGTCACTGAAAATCGTGGAACACACTTACCAAAAAGATGTTGAAAAGCGAATCAGGCTAACCTTATTGCACCTGCAAGGTAATGGGGCTGACGTCATCGGGCTGGCGAAGGAATTTTATCGGAAATATCCAAACGAATTCAGTGAAGCAGAAAATGATTGGAAACGAATTTTCAAAGATATGGAAGTGGAAATGGATGTTACGGCCCATATCCGCAGGCAGGGCTATATTAACAAAACGGGTGGATTGCAAGAGGAAGAGGTGAAGGAAAGGTGAGATGGGCGGCTTTTTTTAGTACAGCTTTCATTGTTACAGTGATCATCTTATATGAATGGCCTAAAATAAAACGAAAACCTGCTAAAGATAAGATTGCCTTAATCTCACTGCTGCTTATCGGCTTGCTCCTATCCATGTTCAACCTTCAGGAGATGGCTGGGCCGACTTCTTGGATCGAAGCTTTGTTCAGGCCACTTGGAGAGTTTATGGAAAGATAAAGCACGGAAGATGGATTTGATTTCTTGAACGGAAAGGAGCAACCCATGGAAAAAGGTAAAATATCTTCTCTTCAAATGGCTTTCATGTTGTATCCTACCATAGTTGCAACGGCCATTCTAGGTATCCCCAGCGTAACGGCAAAATATGCGCAAACTGATTTTTGGATTTCCCCGATAATCGCCTCCTTCATTGGATATTTGACTGTATATCTTGCTGTAAAGCTTCACAAGCTTTATCCCGGTCAAACGATCATCCAATATAGCGAGCAAATCATTGGGCGGTGGATAGGAAAAATCGTCGGCTTTTTATTTCTGTCATTCTATATTCAAGTTACGGGACTTATTGTCAGGGAGTACGCAGAATTTGTCGTTGATTCCTTCCTGATCGATACACCGATCATCGTGGTCATGGCCTCGATGGTCCTGCTTTGTGGCTTTGTCGTACATGGTGGTTTAGAAGGTTTGGGGAGGGCCGCTCTATTATTCATACCTGTTTTTTTAATACCGCAAATAATCTTGTTCATTTTGGTGTTTCCAGATCTTGAATTCAAGAATATCTTCCCTGTGCTGGCCAAAGGGGTGATGCCTCCTCTTAAAGGTTCGATTGTTCCGGGCGGCTGGTACACTGAGTTTTTCCTCATCTCCTTTCTCCTGCCTTTTTTAGTGGATAAGAAAAAAGGGATGAGATATGGTATGATGACCGTTTTTGCAGTAATGGCGACATTAGTGATCGTAAACCTTGTTGTCCTCTTCGTTCTTGGACCGACCACATCGTCCAAGGTATATCCACTGATGAACGTGGCAAGATACATTAGCTTCGCTGATTTTTTCGAACATATGGAGTCGTTCATCATGGCCATTTGGGTAGTCGGTGCATTCGTGAAAATCTCCGTGTTTTTTTATGCTACTTCCCTAGGTACCGCTCAGTGGCTGAAACTTTCCGATTATCGCCCCATGGTCTGGCCATTGGGGATACTCATTGTGATTACGGGCTTCTGGTCCATATCCAACTCGATGGACTTGGAGCGTTATAATGTCAATGCATTCCCATTTTATGGAGCTATGATTCAAACGCTCATCCCGCTGCTATTATTTCTGATAGCCATGATTAGCAACAAAAATAAAAAGAGTAAGCAAAGCAACTCAAGATAACTTTCTGAATGCTTCCATGAAGGATATTATTTACCAGTGTCCTGCTGATTCCCACCGACTACTTCCACGAGTGTGAATAAAAAAGCTTGCGATCATTACGCAAGTTTTTTTATGTAAACAGACCATCGTTTTCACATCAGCGAATGCAATGCTTCTGCCCCATTCGGTTCATGCCGGTCATTTTGGTAACGGTCAAAGTGGCTGTAGAAATCTTCATGCCCGTTGTTGACTTCATAGGCATTCCAGCTATAGCATGTATGATTTCCGTCATTATTGCCATTTTTACCTTTAGGCTTAATCGGGGCAATAAAAGAATGAAATCATGAAATCCTTTTCCGACTAGGTCAGCGTAATGGCTATGATTCTATTAATCATAGCAAGGGGCGGGGCAGTCAAACAAGTTTTGATAGACAGTCACATTGATCAATATATTGCTGGCATCATGGCGGAATCAACGCTTTCACCATTGATCCCTACTTGTCTGATAGCAGCAATCCTAAGGGTGGCCATAAGGTCAGCTACAGTGGCGGGAATCACTGCGGCACCACTTGTTGCGGCCACTGGAGTAGGTCCGGAGCTTATGGTCTTGGCTGCGGGAGCATAACATTCTCCCATGTATATGATGCAGGTTTTTGGAATTCCAAGGAATACTTTAACCTATGCCGTGATGATCACGATCATTTCCTTGATGGGACTTGCCAGTGTACTCATCATCAATTTTTTTCATTTAATGAAAAAAAACCCGAACAACATGGGCGGGCTGGGGTTTCAATGCTGGCATGAAGGACATCACAAAAAAATTCAACGATATATGACAGCATATTCATGAACAAAATCGTCAGCGAGTGAATATAAGTAAAAAAATGGATGATTCAAATGTTTTAGTGAGCCACCCATCCTCATTGAAATAACTTAACTCCATTTATCTGCGTATGGATATAACTGAAGCAATGGGTAAGAAAAACGAATCAAAGGGCACTTGGACAATGGCCTGTCACAAAGTAAGGGGAATGAAATCTTTTAGTATTTTTAATGTATAGAAGAGTGGCAATGTGGGAATCATGTGGATAAGGAAATAAAAAAAGACGAAAGGGAAATATTTAAATAAATTATAATAATCTTCAAGTTATTTAGTATAATAGAAAAAAGGTTAAGGAGTTGGTTTCAAATGGAGAAGCAATTGCCTGGAACATCACTGGAGCCTGAAGAGATGGCAGAAATGGTATTAAAAAAGGCCTTAAGCGATTATAGGAAAGCACAAATCGTAAAAGCGATCGATAACTCATTGAAGGATCGGAATAAGGGTGAGTTCATCCGTTTAACTGAGCTTCTGAAGAGCATTTCATGAAATTTCGCACACTGGGAAAAAGACAAGTCATTCTTTTATGAGTGAAGCTTCCGTGCAAGGAAATCAATGGAGCTTGTTAATATAAGCAGGATGAAAGTGAAGCTTTATTTAGTCAAAACGCTAAGGAAATAGCAATCTATAGAAATATCAGACTTTTCATTGTAAGCGCTTTCTTATATATTCGTCATAATCATTCATGAAAACGGAAAAATCCTGATTGCCAGCCATGGATCATATAACGCTGATACTACCTGAGTTTACAGGTAGTAGAGGGTAAAGCGTTCATGGAAAAGGTCAAAAGCTATAAGGGGGAGAAGAAATGAAAAAGAATGGAGTGTCATTGGCTGAATTTGTTCAGGAGGATCGATTTGAACTCAACTCCTACATTACTTCTTTATTTAACAAACTGAATGACTATGTCCCAAAAAGCCTTAAGGATAAAAAATGAGTCAATGTATGAATGAATCAGAAAGTGCTTTCCGGCTTCCTGATTCATTTTTGTTATGTTTTGATTCACAATAATTGACAATGAGAATCGTTATCGACTAAAATGATTTAATATATGTTTATCGATTGGAGTTGTTCAGATTGTTCGTTCAAATGAGAAAAACAGTGGTTACAGAAGGTAATTCCGACCAAGTGGTGAAACGTTTCAGTGCGGAAGGGATCATAGAAAAGCAGGATGGATTCATTGATTTAAGCGTAATGGTGAAAAAGGTAAGACGCGGCGATGAAGAGGTAATCATCATGATCAATTGGGAATCGGAAGAGCATTGGAAGCAGTGGGAAAAAAGTGAAGTCCATATCGCGGGCCATAAGGCCAATCTCGGAAAGCCTAAGCCTGAATACATCGTCAGTTCAGAAGGGGCATTATATGAGGTGAAAGCAGTTAAAAAGGCAGTGAAATGATTTCTTGCCCTGCCCTTTTTATGTGCACGGCAGCAGCCAAAGTGCGTAATGTAATTTGTTTTATGGGAAGCGGAATGGCCGTCGTTTACATACAATAGCTTTACCTTCACTAAAATTCGGGCTCCCATTTATGGGCGCCCTTTTTTTCGTTCGGTCGGCAGTTTTTTTGCATTAAAAATATTTTTTGTATTTCTTTAATTTATAGATGACGGTTGGTTGACTGATGCCCAAGTGATCTGCCAGTTCATAAGTGGTTTTACATTGCTTAGATGCTTTAGTAAGCAGTTGGATTTCAACCTTTTCCAATGTCCGCTTTAAATCGAATTTCTCTTCCCATTTCTGCTCCATTTCCAGCAGTGAAGAATCTTCAGGCTGGTGAATCTGACCTGTGATGGATTGAGGCAAGTGTTCCGGGGATATATTGGTTTCCTCAATGGTCAGTATTAGTCGTTCGATTAGATTTTCCAATTCACGTATATTTCCGGGCCAATCATAATGCGTCAACACTTCATATGTCGATGGTTGGATTTTTTTCGATTTGTGGTATTTAGCATTGGTTTTCCGTAAGTAATGTTCTATTAAGAGAGGGATATCCTCTTTACGTTCATGTAAGGCCGGAATCTGGATGGGAATCACATTCAATCGATAAAATAAATCGAGCCTGAATCTCCCCTCACTCACCATCTTCTTTAAATCTTGATTCGTTGCGGCAACAAGGCGGAAATTAATATGGATTTCTTTTTTCCCTCCGAGACGCTTTAGCTTTTTTTCCTGTAACACTTTCAATAATTTAGCTTGCATGGCAAGTGGGAGTTCTCCGATTTCATCCAAGAAAAGAGTTCCGCTGTCGGCCTGTTCAATCAAGCCCTGGCTCCCCTGCTTGCTCGCCCCTGTAAAAGCTCCCGATTCATAGCCGAATATCTCTGATTCAAACAGACTATCAGGTATCGTGCTGCAATTCACTTCAATGAAGGGCTCTTTCTTCCGGTTGCTTTGATCATGGATTGCACGAGCGAATGTGCTTTTCCCTACCCCTGAAGGTCCCAATAAGAGGATCGTGGCATCGGTTTTCGCAACATTATGTAGCGTTTTTAAAATGTGCTTCGTTTCGTTACTCCTCGCAATCATATCCTGGTGATCCAGTTCCTTTTCCCTTAAATCCTCAACTTCCGTTTGATAGCCTTTAACTTTTCGTTGCAGGTGCTCAAATTGGTCCTGCAATTGGAGAATATCGGTTTGATCCTGACCATAACTGATTACCCTTGCGAGGATGCCTTCCTTATTGAATATAGGATAGCCTGTCGACATGACCACATGACCGGTTTTTGTTTGTTGCATGATCCGTTTCGCTTTCTTTTCTTTTAATACAAGCGCATTAATGGAAGGGGTGAGCAAGCCATCTTTTTCTAATTGATAAACGGACGTTCCAATATAAGAGTCACTTTTCATGCCGTATATCTCCCACAGCTTTGGGTTGGAATATAAAATGATTCCATCTTGATCCGTTATGAGGATATTATTATTCGAGGTTTCAATGATCTTTTGTAATTCTGCCTCCAGCATTTCGTCATTCATGATATCGACTCCTTTTAGTATCTGAATCCAGTTAATTAAAATATAAATCATAAAGTCTGAATAATCAAAAATTAAATCAAAAAATGGCGTGTTGATTAAACTATTAATCAATCAACACGAAAGAAAACGCTATGTATGCTACTGAAAAGTTGGCGTGAATCTTGCTTTAATAAAGGTGAGATGAAAAATGATAGTAAAAACTTAGGAGGATGTTACATGATGAAATATCAACCGAAGGATTCATTCCAATCACCCCGCTTTTGTGGAGTACGGACGTTCATGCGGCTCCCATTCGTTGAACGGATTGATGAACATATGGATTTTGTCATTACCGGAATTCCTTTTGATTCCGGGCAATCATTTAGGACGGGCGCGAGATTCGGACCAGGAGCGATTCGTGATTTTTCCATTTTATTGCGACCATATAATCCAGAACAAGATATTAATATTTTTGATTATATATCTGGAATTGATTATGGGGATATTACGGTTGTCCCTGGCTATATTTCTGAAACGTATACTAAAATCGAAGCCGAGCTTACGCCTGTCATCGAAAAAGGGATCATTCCGATTTCTTTGGGAGGCGACCATTCCATTACGCTAGGGGAGCTGCGTGCAATCGTAAAAAAACATGGACCTGTCGCCTTGCTGCAATTCGATGCCCACTCCGATACGTGGGATAGTTATTTCGATCAAAAGTATAATCACGGAACCGTTTTCCGCCGCGCGATAGAAGAGGGTCTGATCGATGTATCGCGATCTCTTCAAATTGGTATGAGGGGTGGTCTGTACGGACCTGAGGACTTGCAGGATGCCCGGGACTTGGGCTTGGGCGTTTATACAACGAATGAATATAAAAGGAACGGCGTTGAAAAGATGCTGGAGATCATTCATGAGCGGATAGCGGATGGACCGGTGTTTTTGTCATTTGATATTGATTTCTTAGATCCGGTATATGCACCTGGAACGGGGACGCCTGAGGTTTCAGGGGCAAGCATTGATGATGCATTAGCGTTAGTCAGGGGGTTGACGGGTATTGATTTCGTTGGCTTCGATCTTGTCGAAGTATTACCTGCGTATGATCATGGACAAGTCACCGCAGCTGCAGCGGCCAACATTGTCTATGAATTCATCACACTTATCGCACTTGCTAAAAAAAGGAAGCTGGATGAGATGAACATGGTGCAAGATTTAGAAAATCAGTATAACATCTAATGTCGAATGCGAGAAATCGGAGAAAAACGCTTTCCTTACTTTTGAAGGAAAGTGATATAAAACAAACCAACCCCTAAAGGAGATGTGTACATGCGAATTTTGGATATATCAATCATGATCCTATATTTTTCTGTTTTGATGATTGTAGGGGTAATCGGTTCGAAACGGGCAAAAACGTCGGATGAATTCATTGTAGCGGGGCGTAATCTAGGGCATTTCATGTATTTATCCTGTTTAGCGGCAGTGATATTAGGAGGAGCTTCTACTTTAGGAACGGCAAAGTTAGGTTATCAGTTTGGGATATCCGGCATTTGGCTGGTCGTGATGATCGGGCTTGGCATTATTGCCATTGGCATGTTTTTAACAAATAAGATTTTTGATTTAAAAGTGCTTACGATCAGTGAAATGCTTGAGAAGCGGTACAATTCCGAAACGCGCTTGATCAGTGCCTTGGTTTCAGTCATTTATACCTTCATGCTGACTGTAACGCAAGTGATCGGAATGGGGACAATATTGCATGTTTTGGCTGGCTGGAACTTAACGGTTTCCATGATAGTCGGGGGTGGAATCGTTTTATTTTATACAATATTAGGCGGAATGTGGTCAGTCACCATGACGGATGTCATCCAATTCGTCATCATGACAATCGGTATCTTCCTTATCATGCTCCCAATGAGCATCTTCAAGGCTGGAGGGTGGAGTACTCTTCAAGAGAATCTCCCTGCATCACATTTCGAATTAGGAAACATCGGCGGAGGCACGATCTTTCAATATTTTTTATTATTTACTTTAGGGGTAGTCGTGGGACAAGATATTTGGCAGCGCCTTTTTACGGCACGAACCAAAGCCATCTCTCGCAATGGAACGATTGGAGCGGGAATTTACAGCGTTTTTTATGCAATTGCAATCAGTATCATTGGAATGTGCGCTTTCATTATCCTTCCTGATTTAGACGATCCGCAAACTGCGTTTACAAGTATCGCGATGGAAACATTGCCTGCCGGGCTATTGGGAGTTGTCATTGCGAGTGTGGTCTCCGCCCTGATGTCGACTGCATCAGGAACATTGCTCGCTTCATCCACTTTAGTGGTCAATGACCTCATAAAAAAATATATCGGACCAGGAATGAGCGAACGGCAATTTGTAAAAACATCACGAATCACGACTTTAACGATCGGCGTTATGACCATCATCGTTTCAATTTGGATTCAGGATATTTTAGTAGCATTGGATGTGGCCTACGCCATCTTATCGGGCGCCGTGTTCTTTCCGATCATACTTGGCTTCTTTTGGAAGAGGGTCACGGCTAATGCTGCATTCTACTCCATTCTCGCCAGCATGATCGTTATTATTTTCGGATTGTTCATAAACGGTCCTTCCTCGACTGGACCGATTTTATATGGACTTGCCACAAGCTTTGTCGTCATCACTGCCCTTACTTTGCTAAGTCCCAAGAACGAAACCTTAACTGAAGGTGATGCGGCTAAAGATATAAAGGGGAAAGACGTGGATATGGCCAATTGATGGACTGCTTCAAAAAATATTGGGGAGAAAAAGTAAATGACCCTGCTGGCTGCTTCATTCCGCCTTTTTTCAAAGTTTGGTTTCGATGAAGGGATAGCAGGACACATTACGGTACGCGATCCGAAAAATACAGACCATTTTTGGGTTGCTCTTTAGCCAAGTTCGTTTCAGATCTTATATTGATGAATCATGATAGTGAAAATTAAACACAATACCTAGCTCATGTAAAACTTGGCTAGGTGTTGTGTTTTAGGCAGGTCATTTTACATTTTTTTCATGGCCATCGTTTCAGAGTTTTCTTGTATAGGACAATCTCCGTTCAGGAAAAGCTTGTTGTAAGGAGGCGATGTATGAATGGGTACTTTCGAAGTTATTTCCCTGATGCTAAGCTTTGGCATGTTTGTAATTGCTATTCTTGATTTTAAAAATCATGACAAGAATCCTTGACGATATTGTGAGATGTTCCTGTATGGCAGACGACTGTGCCAATATTTCGCAAGAAGACGGCAATTTCCTCCAATCATTTAAACCAGAAGAGGACACCAATGTGAGGTGTTCTTTTTGTTGTTGCCATACCAAACGCTTCCCGGGCCATCAGCTTTGACAAAAAGGTGATATATCCGTATATTCATATAGACCGGTTGATATAATTTTTTAGGAGTGATCCAGCTATGGCAGGCAAAAGAAACTCAAAAGACATTCTGATTGAGGTTGCTTCACGACTTTTTCGAATACGCGGATATTATGGTGTTGGGCTTAAGGACATCATAGAGGAAAGTGGGATTCCTAAAGGCTCTCTATATCATTATTTTCCGAAAGGTAAGGAACAATTGGCGATCGAAGCGGTCATTCATACGAAAGAAATCGTCATCAAGGAAATTGAACGGGGATTTGGGGAGTTTGAAGATCCGATTAAAGCGATTCAGGCTCATATCGTTCATTTATCCGAACTTTTTGGCGAAAGGGAAAGTCTATTGGGATTGCCGATCGGAACGATAGCGGCCGAAACATTTACGACAAGCGAGCCGATAAGAATAGCCTGTCAAGAGGCGATGGCGGATTGGCAAGCCATTTATGTGCAGAAATTACTCGAGGCGAATTACAGTGAGAAACGATCAAAGGAATTGAGTATCGTCATTAATGCCTTAATTGAAGGCGGCATCCTGCTATCTTTAACGGCCAAAAACGGGGAGCCGTTAAAAGCGATAGCCGAGCAAATCCCTTTATTGTTGGTAACTAATTAGATCAGGCGAAAAATATTCAGATTGGTAATACAGTAAGAAATTGGAGGAATTCATTTTATGTCTACAGATGCAACACAGCAGCAAAGTCCGTCCATAAGAACGACACCCATTTTGATTTCTTTTTTGATTGCAGGATTCATCGGGTTATTCAGTGAGACAGCTTTAAATATGGCTCTCGGGGACTTAATACAGGAGTTCACCATCAGCCCTTCCACCGTGCAATGGCTGACAACGGGTTACTTATTGACCTTGGGGATATTGGTTCCCGTTTCAGGGCTCTTGATTCAATGGTTCAGTACACGGCAGCTATTCATTGCATCCATGGTGTTTTCCATCATCGGGACGCTTATAGCAGCGATAGCGCCTGGCTTCGGCATCTTGATGCTTGCACGTGTCATTCAGGCAATCGGAACAGGGCTTTTATTGCCGCTCATGTTCAATACGATTTTGGTGATTTTCCCGATTCATAAACGGGGAGCAACGATGGGCTTGATGGGGCTAGTGATCATGTTTGCACCTGCAATCGGCCCCACGGTTTCAGGCTTGATCATCGAACATTTGAAATGGAACTATATATTCTGGGTATCTTTACCGTTTTTTGTGATTGCATTACTTTTTGGCCTCAAATATATGCAAAACGTTTCGTCCATCACCAAGCCGAAAATCGATGTTCCTTCCATTATCTTATCCACAATAGGTTTTGGGGGAATCGTTTATGGTTTTAGTATTGTAGGTGACCAAGGCTGGAGGGATGTTATCGTTCTTTCCTCGCTCATTGTAGGTCTTATAGCCTTATTCCTGTTTGCCGTAAGACAATTCAATATGGATAAACCGATGATCGACTTGCGCGTGTTTAAATATCCCATGTTCACATTAGGGTTATTGACCGTCTTCATTACGTTCATGATCATCATGTCTTCGATGATCCTTTTACCGCTTTACCTGCAAACGGGGCTGACATTAGCTGCATTTTCCGCCGGGCTTGTACTTTTACCAGGCGGTGTGCTTAATGGTATCATGTCACCGATTACAGGTCGCATTTTCGATAAGTTTGGCCCAAGGGGCTTAGTGATTCCAGGCTTCATTATCATGATAGCCATGCTATGGTTCTTGACGAACGTAACGACTGAAACGTCCATCATCATGGTGATCGCCATGCATACCTTCCTCATGATTGGTGTTTCGATGGTCATGATGCCTGCCCAGACTAACGGGCTGAATCAACTGCCGAAAAATCTTTATCCCGATGGCACAGCGCTCATGAATACATTGCAGCAAGTATCGGGTGCGATCGGTACGACGGTTGCCATTACCATCATGTCAGCCTCCCAAAAAAACTATATCGCCAATGCTAAAGATCCTTTCGACCCTTCAGCCATTAGCGGTTCTTTGACTGCGGGAGTCCAGGATGCCTTCATTTTTGGATTTGTCCTTGCCATCGCCGGTTTGATCATTTCCTTCTTTATAAAAACGGCACGCGAAAAATAACAACAAGCATGAAAAAATAAAGTCTATGACTGATGAATGATGTTTTATTAAAAAACTAGGCAAATTGAAGAAAAAGAAGATGCTGTCTGTATTTTGCAGGCGGCATCTTTTTTTTGGACTTAATTCAATTCCTTTTCATGAAGTCAGATACCATAGTCATAAAACCTTCTTTTTCTTCAAGATAAGGAAAGTGGTTACTTTCTTCAAAAATATAAAGTTTCGAATTCTTCAATCGGGCGTCAATGTCTTCAGAGAAAATGAAAGGGCATTGCGCATCATGACGTCCACAATAAACGATAGCAGGAATACTAACCCTAGCTAGTTCGTCTTGTATATCAAAACTAGGTAGATCATAAAACGAAAAGTAATTTAACCTTCTTTGAACGACTCTGCCGCTAGAAGGTTTTTGAAAATATCCGTCACGTTTTCGTTTATTGTATAGGGACATATCCGTCCACTCTCTATTGGCAGCTCTTTTTTTCTCAATTGTATGTTGTGAAGATTCCATGATATAAAATATCTCTTTCCACTTTTTATTGAGAGGGCTGCTTGGGCTGTACATACTTCCTTCATGTTCCATATATTTGTTTGTAGCGGTTGCCCCTCCGACCATTATCTTTGAGAGGGAATCAGGAAAGCATGTTGCATAGACCAAACCGAGCATGCCCCCAGTTGAATGCCCAGCAAAACCCCATTGCTCCAAACCCAATTCTTCCCTGATGGCTTCTAAGTCCCCAACTGATTCTTTCATGCTCATTTCCGCGCCTACGACTGGTTTTGAAGAGCGTCCTGCACCCTTTAAATTCACAAGGTACACTTTGAAAGCATGTACAAATGCATCGGCAAAATAGTAGCCAAGTTCATTGAATTCGCTATATAAATGAGTAATGCAAACTGCTTCACCTTCACCTTGAACAAAAACCTCGAATATACCACGTTTCGTTTCAATCATTTTACGCTTCCACATATTAATCCTCCTTATGTAGGTGATCGGTCAATAAAAAAATTGACGAATGTCCTCTTAGATATGCCGGAAAAGATAAAATCCCATTGGTCTTTTCTCCCATATTTTATCAAATGGTACTGAAAATGGAGTTAAATATTTGAATAATAACCATTTTTCGGATAATCTTACACAATGATAGGTACTTACCGTTAGTTTTTTTCCAAAAAATTAAGCGCTTAACAGGAGGAATTCAAATGAATCAATTGCTGACAAAAATTTTTGAGCCTGTAACGATTGGTGCTTGGAATTTAAGAACAAGAACAGCGATGGCCCCCATGACACGGTCGTTTGCCGACAATGAAACGGGTGTTGTGAACGACTCGATCGTCGAATATTACAGAAAGCGGGCCCAAGACGGTATCGGGCTCATCATTACAGAAGGTATAGTGATATCACCAAGAGCGAAGGGGAATCCTGGAGTTCCCGGTCTATATAGGCAAGAGCAAATCAATGGATGGAAAAAGGTGACGGAAGCCGTACACGCTGAAGGCGGAACGATCATTGCGCAAATCTGGCATGTCGGACGTGCAAGCCACCACGAAATTGCTGGGGGGCTTCCTCCGCAGGCACCATCGCCCATCGCTGCGGAAGGAAAGGTTTCACGATTCGGAAAGCCGTTCGATGTGCCTGAGGAAATGGCAGAAAAAGATATAGCACAAGTAGTGGATCAATATAAACAGGCGGCAAGAAATGCAATCGAAGCAGGCTTTGACGGCGTGGAGATTCATGGCGCACACGGATACTTGATTGACCAGTTTAATTCAGAAACGTCGAATAAAAGAACGGACCGGTATGGCGGTGATTTAAAGCAGCGCCTGACTTTCATGAAGGAAGTACTTAATGCGGTCATCGATGCAGTTGGAGCGGACCGGACCCTTATCCGTTTTTCCGCTTTTAAAATAGATCAGCCAACTTATATGTGGGAAGATCCAGAAAAAGCGATCGTAACATTCATTGAAGCATTTAAAGAAACGGGCGTCAAAATGATTCATCCGTCCACGATGGAATTCAGCAAACCGATTGCCGAAGGACAGACTTTGCATGAATTGGTTCGTAGACACTGGGATGGTGTGATAGTGGGTGTCGGCGGATTCGACCCTGAAACAGCAGAAGCAGCTTTGGAACAAGGCATCATTGATGTTGCGGCAATTGGACGTCCGCTCATCGCCAACCCTGATTACCTGACAAAAATCAAGCAAGCTGAAAAACTTGTTGAGTACGAAGCAAAGCAGCATTTAGGTCAATTGATTTAGTAGATGCGGAACATGGGCTCCACAAGTGCCAATCAGCAGTTGCGATTCTCGGCTCAAGAGAATCGCCTTTTTAAAGTGGCTGATGGGTAAGTGAGGTTACCTGCTTACCCGGATAATGATTGCTACATGCAAGGGGATAGGATATGAACCGGATCATGGTAATAGGTGTGTCCTCCGGTGTCGGAAAATCCACATTTGCCAGATTGCTTGGGGAGAGATTGGATATTGATGTCCATCACTTGGATACATTCTACTGGAGACCGGACTGGGTGGAGGCTCCTTTAGAGGATTTTTTAGCAGACCAGGAGGAAGTATTGGCCCTTGATCAGTGGATATTGGAAGGCAATTATAGTAATTCCATCGATTTACGTTTGAAGCAAGCCACCACGATTTTTTATTTAGAACTTCCCCTTCACGTATGCTTGTATCGTGTTGTAAAGCGTCGCCTTGTCTATAGGGGGAAAACAAGACCGGATATCGGTGAAGGGTGCGAAGAAAAATTGGACTGGCCATTTCTTAAATTCATCATTACAACGTACTATTCTCGTAAGGAAAACATGAAAAAAAGACTTGCAGAAATTCGAAGGAATGAGCCTGAAAAAGTCATCATCATTTTGGACAGCAGGAAAAAAATTTCAGCATATTTTCCAAATAGAAAGGGATGAGCGGACATGATGGGGAAGTAGATATCCAAAGGAGGAATGGATATTGGTTACATGCTATCTGAAATATGTTATTGACCCATATAAAGTAACTGAGTTCGAGGAATACGGTAAGATGTGGATTCGCTTGGTGAACAAATTAGGCGGTTCACATCAAGGGTATTTCCTTCCGCATGAGGGAGCCAATAATATTGCTTATGCATTATTCACCTTCCCGAGTCTAGCGGCATACGAAGAGTACCGGGTAAAAATGGGCTTGGATGAAGAATGTCAAGCGGCATATAAATATGCAGAGGAAACTAAGTGCATCATTAGCTATGAGAGAAGCTTCATGCGCCCTGTATTCGAATGAACCTAAACCTCTTTACTATTTTCGCCACATAGCTCTTCCGCTCAAAGCGGGGGAGTTATAATGATAAGGGGAAATATCGCACAGCACTCTTGCCAGTAATAAATGGGTACCATGACGCCATTGCAAAGGTGGATTAATACATTGAAATGGTTAAAACAATATGAAGAAAATGATCAATTTGAAGACATTCTTGGCGGTTCAGTGAATTTTAGGATAAAGAAATTCATTCCTGAATCAAATGTTACAAAGAAATATTCAATCCTAACCGAATTCTTTTTATTACTGGGCGGACAGCATGATGGTGGGGTTACATCGTTATATGTACATAATAAAGTGGATAAACCATTAATTGAAGAAATAATGATGCATTTTGATGATACGAAGGTAGTGTTTGAAAATGAATCACCAACAGAAATAATGTTAAGGAAGCCTAATCAAGAATCACTTTCTTTAATTAGGTCAACAAATATAAATCCAATAACAAAAGATCTATTTGGAACAAGTAACAAGGAATATGTCTGGAGACCTGTAAAATGGTATAAAGTATTACCTGAATTTATGGAAAAATACGAAGATACGGAGTTCGATAAGGTGCTGGATTGCTTAAAAAATACATCGCCTTCACCAACAACGGCACTCAGCTTATCGAGTTGGACTTTAAAAGAATCCTTAAAAGAAAATTTTGCGATTAGATATCTTGCCCATAAATGCAAAAACCTATGTTTATATATCGATGATGAAAATAATATTTCTACAATAAAATTAGAGTTTCATTAAAAAGTAAGGTTGTCTTTCCAGACTTCATTACAATAATGAGGCGTGGAGGATTCCTCCTGCAATTTTCACTTTTCGCGGCGAGAATGCCCGTGGTTTCTCAACCTGTCCCACTGCTCCCGCAAGAGTCTCGCAATCTGCTCCATTCAACCTTATATTTTTTGTTGTTAAGGCTTTTTACATCAGCTGCCGCCTGCAGGAATTTATATATATCCTGGATCTGTATATTTTTTTCTGGGAGAGTTGTTTTGACTGCTCTTTTTTCTATTGAAACTAGCGGAACAGTATACACAGGCCGTTGCTTTACGCGAATTTATATCGTAAAATAAGATACATTCGTTGATTACGATATATAGGGGGTCAGTATGAAAAAGGAAATCGTAAAGATCAATCAATTATGGACGGATATTTACTATCAGTTACGGTATACACACCAAGAAAAAATTACTCACCAAAGCATCAGGATCTTGCAGGTAATCGAAAAAGAAAATGAAGTGGGAATCAAGGAAATCGCAACAGCGATTCAAGTGTCCCACAATACAGCTTCTGAACATATTAAGCGCTTATTGGAAAAAAAATATGTATTCAAATCGCGCAGCGGCAAGGATGAGCGGAAGGTGATTTTAAGGCTCACAGAATTGGGCGGGCAGGTTTTACACCGTCATTCAAGCCTCGATGAAGAAAAGCTTGACCATCTTCTTTATGAAAACATGAGCAGTGAGGAGAGGCAACTCATCTTGAATGCCTTTGCATTAATGGGGGAGAGGGTGAATGATGTTTACACTCGTTAAAATTATCGCATCGGCGATCATCATTGGGGTCATTACCGAAATATCAAGAAGATATCCCCATTATGGAGGAATGCTTGCCGCTTTACCCATAATCAGTGTAATAAGTATCTTATGGCTTTATATACAAGGGGAGCAGCTGGAAACTCTAAGTAAATTTGCTTTAAGTGTGGTGTGGGGCATACCTGCCACAGTTGTGATGCTGGTGATCATTTGGTTGGCGCTTCAGCACTCTCTTCACTTGTTCTTTTCATTGGGGTTAGGACTGGCAGGGTGGCTGTTGTTTTTATTTGCCCAAAATTTGTTGATTAAACATGTAATCGGCTAAGAGAATATCTATCCCTGTTTCATGGATTGTGAAAGTCGATTCCGCAAATTTGAAAAAAAGCTTCTGAAATTTGATTTCATCAAATTTTTCCACTACTATTTGTAGTGGAGGAGGTGGAAGATGGATATTAAAAATTTTAAATACGATGAAGTTGGCCTGAATCGTTTTTTCGGGCCATTGGAAGCGAGTATCATGGAATGTTTGTGGGAGAAGGGTGAGCTTAGTATCAAAGCGGTTCAGCAGTACTTGGAAAAAGACAAGCCACTCAATTTTAATACGGTGATGACAGTCATGACCCGGCTGGTTGAAAAAGGTATCTTAAAAAAGAGGTCTGAAGGAAGGCTATCATTATTTATACCTGTGCAATCGAAGGAAGAGTTTTTAGAAGAACAGTCAAAGAAGCTGACTGAAAATTTACTTGATGAATTTGGGGGAGCGGTCATTAGCCATATGCTTGATGCCATGGAAGACGCTGATCCAAGTCTAATTGAAAAATTGGAACGGAAGATTCAATCTTTAAAAAAGGGTAAATTATGATGTGGAAGAAAAAGTCTTATTTCGTGGTAAGCCTGAGCCTATTAATCGCATGTGCAGTATGGAGCCAAATGGGTGCGTTTTTGGTGCATATCCTTTTTGGGGTGAATATTAAAGCAAATTTCTTTAAATTTTGCTTTAGTTTATTCAAGGAAGGTACAGTATACTATTTTGCAGTCACCACTTTGCTGAGTATCTTAATTGCCTACAGTGTTCTGAACACGATATTTAAAATTGCTGAGCAGTTTTTCCTATCGAGGAAGCTGAAACATAAGTTATTCATCGCCAAAAACGATCGTGGGACAAAAGTGTTGAATGAGAATTTCAACCACGTCAACAACATCTTGGTGGTGAACGCTGATGAACCACTTGCCTTTACGATTGGGTTCAGGAACCCTTTCATTGTTATCAGTACGGGATTGGTGGAATTATTGGACGTTGACGAGCTGGAAGCGGTGGTGGAACACGAATCCTTTCACCAGAAAAATTTTCACCCATTAGTAATCTTCACCATGCAGTTAATTTCTCAAGCATTATGGTTTATCCCACTCACAAAATGGTGTTATAAAAATTATAAAATAATGAGTGAATTATTAGCTGATGAATTTGCGATAAAGAAAACGGGGACTGAATTAGGCATTAGTGCTGCATTGTTGAAATTAATTAAATATTGCTGCGCTGATAATACTGCTCCTGTACTTGCTCACTTTTCAAATGAAGCGGTCGATTACAGGCTTCGGCAACTGGTCGATCCGCATGAAACCATTCCATTGAGAGCTGATTTCACCACGATTTTTGTATCTATATATGTTTTGCTTATACTGTTGGGAATGACGATAGTGATTGTCTGATGACTTTCACTTGATTTTTTTGGAATTTAACACTACACTTTGTAGTGTGAATGAAATAAAGGAGGAATGTCTCATGAATAAACAAGAAATCGGTACGTTTTTATTAAGGGTGATGCTAGGTGTTACGTTTTTTATGCATGGTTTGTCCAAATTCCAAGGCGGATTGGATAACATCTCCGGGTGGTTTCAAAGTATAGGCATTCCAGGATTTATGGCTTATGCAGTTGCAACAATCGAAGTGGCTGGTGGTATAGCTTTAATTGTGGGGCTTGGTACAAGAATTATCTCTGTTCTTTTTGCATGCATCCTGGCTGGTGCCATTATTTATGTGAAGCTTCCGGCAGGTTTCATGGGCAATGAGGAAGGGGCAGGATACGAAATGGACCTCATGCTGATGGTGCTTGCCCTGCACCTAGTTTTAAATGGAAGCCGATTCCTGTCATTAGACTCTAAATTACTCACCTATAAAAAAGGACAAGAATCTAAATCCATTGCTAGTTAAACATAGCAACACTATGACCTTTGTTTGAAGCCAGTCTTGCTGATCGAGCATTTAGGGAAGAGAGAGTGTATATGGAGAAGCGCGAGTTGTGTGCATACGATCTTAATCCAGAGAGGATGATGATCATATGCACACCTTTTTTTATGGGGTAAAGAAAATCTGAAAATGGATGCCTGCATATCATTGGTATCAATTCCATTGCATTTTTTTAAGATATTTCGGCGCTTTCTTGATTCCTTCCGTTCCGATGAAACTGCCAATGCTCGCGATCAATACGCTGGATGAAATGAACTTGACTGTGAAGTAAATTCCGGTCCCAACAATAAGGTCCAGTAGGAAAAACCTTTTTATTGTTGAGCCTGTTATTACATAAAAAACGATTCGATTATCCTTCCCCATATCCAGCAATGTCACATCCTACTCTTTTTCTAAAAGGTATGACAAAGGAAGGTTGTCATATTCCCCTGCATTTCTGATGTTTTAGTGAATTACAATTTTATTTTTTTGCAGGTTTTATTGATGGTAAATCGAATGATAAAAAGGGATGGATTAAAAAAATAAATGAGGTGGTCAGCTTGCAGCTATTATTAATTCGACATGGTGAGTCAGAGGATGATTTTCTTGAAGACAATTATCAAGGAACGACCGATTTACCCTTAACCTCCAATGGAATGGAACAAGTGAAAAAAATGTGCCGACGCGTTTCAGCTGAGTTCCCTCCCGAATTCATATGGTCAAGTACCTTGCTACGTGCCAGTGGGACTGCTGAAATGTTATCCGATACCATCCAATGTCCAATGTCCATTCTGGATGATTTAAAAGAAAGACAAGAGGATGAGAGTGAAGTGGATTTCATGTTGCGAGCTGAACATGTTCTTTCCTATATTAAGGCGAATAGTGCAAACTATAAAAGAATTGCTATCATTTCCCATGGAGGGTTGATTACAAAATTGATGGAAAGCTTCCTGCAAATACCGCACGAAGTGAATGATGTGTGGTTCGTTTCGAATAATACGGGTATCCACCTTCTTGAATATACGGAACATCGATATAAACTTATAAAATTCATAAACAGCACCAGTCATTTGGATTAAAGGATATGCTCTTTGATTTCATCCAATTTTTCTGAAGCTATAGCCAGTATGGAGGCTGATAACGTTGGTGATTGTTAATCAGGCTATCTCTGCAGTTCATAAGGTTATAAATTGTTAATAGCAAAGGGCCGCCAAGTGGCGGCTTTTTGAATGTACAAATCAATCTCGGTTCCGTTCATAAAAATGTTATAATAAAAAATGAATAAAAAGAAGCGAGATGTGTTTGTCTCATTTTTATACAGAAGGGCATGATAGCGCTTACAATTCAAACTTCAATTCCACAAGGAAGTTTTGCCGTAATATGGGATTAAATGTAAATATATTGGAAATAACTGAAATGTGCTTCGTAGGTTACATCATGAAAGTTTAAAATTGGTTCTTAATGGTAATATATAAATAGTGAATGAAATCTTCGTGAGGAGAATTCATTTGATTGATATCATTCACCAACTAGCGGTGCATTAGCTTTAAAGAGGGAAGCTATGTGTAAGGCCATTTTTTTCTTGCTTCAAAAATGGCTTACATTCATTACTTCATCCGAACTGAATTTGAACAATATATAATTGTAGATGTTTTATTCTATTAACAATTGTATTACACTATTATAGGGGTATAATGGAGACAGAAAAGGTGTGTGACTAAGTCACGCCTTGACTTGGTGCGACTCCTAAGCAGGAGCGCATGCATCCTTTCTGCAAATATAGGGAGTGAGGAAGGTTAAAATGAGCAACAGAGAAACTAAAACAGACGTCATCTTAATTGGCGCCGGAATCATGAGTGCCACTTTAGGGACACTTCTGAAAGAATTAGTACCGGCATGGGACATCAAAGTGTTTGAGAAGCTTGAAAGCGCAGGAGAAGAAAGCTCTAACGAGTGGAACAATGCGGGAACGGGGCATGCAGCCCTGTGTGAGCTGAACTACACAACTGAAAGACCGGACGGATCTATAGATATTAGCAAAGCCATTAAAATCAATGAACAGTTTCAGCTTTCAACCCAGTTTTGGTCTTATCTTGTCAACCGTAAGCTGATAAAAAATCCAGAAGACTTTATCATGCCATTGCCACATATGAGTATGGTGCAAGGAGATAAAGATATAACGTTCCTAAAGAAACGTTTTGAAGCTTTATCAAACAATCCATTGTTCAAAGGAATGGAATTTTCCGATGACCCAGCAAAGCTGATGGAATGGATTCCGCTTATCATGCAGGACCGTCAATCGAAAGAAGCCATAGCGGCAACAAAGATCGACACTGGAACGGATGTCAACTTTGGGGCTTTAACGAACATGTTGTTCAATCACTTAAAGGCGAAAAACGTCGATATTAAGTATAAACATAGTGTTGATAATATGAAGCGGACTGAAGATGGCTCATGGGAATTAAAAGTACGTAATGTCGATAACGGCAGCGTCGAACGCCATACGGCCAAGTTCGTCTTTATCGGAGGCGGGGGCGGCAGCCTGCATTTGCTGCAAAAATCCGGAATTCCTGAAGGGAAACACATCGGCGGATTCCCGGTAAGCGGTATTTTCATGGTGTGCAATAATCCAGAAGTTGTTGCACAGCATAATGCAAAAGTATACGGAAAAGCTAAGGTCGGTGCTCCGCCAATGTCTGTTCCGCATCTTGATACACGCTTTATCGACAATAAAAAATCATTGCTATTCGGACCATTTGCGGGCTTCTCACCGAAGTTCTTAAAAACCGGTTCAATGCTCGATTTAGTAACATCCGTCAAACCGAATAATCTCATGACCATGCTGGCGGCAGGCGCGAAAGAGATGTCGTTGACAAAATACCTGATCCAACAGGTTATGTTGTCGAAAGAACAACGCATGGAGGAGTTAAAAGAATTCATCCCGAATGCCAAAAGCGAGGATTGGGATTTAGTGGTGGCTGGCCAGCGTGTGCAGGTTATCAAAGACACTGCTGATGGCGGAAAAGGGACGCTCCAATTTGGTACGGAAGTCGTTAGTGCCGCTGATGGTTCGATCGCAGCATTATTAGGAGCTTCTCCAGGTGCTTCAACGGCTGTTCACGTCATGCTTGAAGTATTCAAAAAATGCTTCCCGCAACATATGGAAGAATGGGAACCAAAATTAAAAGAAATGATTCCTTCTTATGGAATGTCACTTATGGAAAATCCAGAGCTTCTGAATGAAGTTCATTCTTCAACAGCTGAGGCGCTTGGACTAAGCAAAAAAAAAGAGTTAGCCTATAGTTAATTATTGGAAAATAATAAAACCCATGAGATAGATGATGCGTTTCATGGTTAGATAAAAGAACCTTTAATCGATATTGGATTAAAGGTTCTTTTTTTTGCATTAACAGGCCGTCTTCAGGGCATATATACTGCAGATTGAGGTAACTAATCTTACCATGAGATAAGTCGGAAAGCCTCATCCGCTGAGTGTAGTGGTATATAAGTGAACTCGTTGAAATTTTTTAATTTTACGGTTGATTATTTCTTTAAATGAACATATCATATTGATATATCAAGGTGATATATGGAAAGGGTTGAATTATTTGTCAAATGAAAGATCAATACTTGCTGTATTAAGCTTTTGGCCGAGCACAGGATACGGAATTAAAGCAGAGTTCGAGCATAAAGCTGCCGGCTTATACTGGGGTATGAGTTATGGGAGTATTTATCCGAAGTTGAAGAAGCTGGAAGAAGAAGGGCTTGTTCAGCCCATTGAAAAAGAAGAAGGGGGACGAAAAAAGAAACTTTATGAACTTACCCCAAAAGGTTGGCAGGAATTTGAGAACTGGCTTCGGCTCCCACCTGCCTATCCCATTATAAAAGATGAATTATTAATGAAGATGTCCACTTGGCACGAGGATATGGAAAGCTCAGTATTAATCAGTCATCTCCTAAAAAGAAAAGAGACAACCGAAGATATGCTTGGATTTGTAAAAGATTGGCCCACTAATGGTATTTCTTATATCAGTGATGTTGGCATGCTGTCCATCCGCTATGCTGAATTACGGCTTGAGGCTGAGTTAAAGTGGATAGACGAATCCATACATGCATTGGAAAAGAATCAACTTCCAAAAGGCCAGGATTTAAATGGAAACACTGAAAAACTGCTAGCAAGACGAAGAGGCCAAAGGGAAAAGGAGAAATAACCTATGAAAGCTGGGGCATTTGAGCCTTTAAAATTCCGGCCATTTCGATCATTATTTGGAGCTCAGCTATTTTCAGATCTTGGTAATTGGCTTGATTTCATTGCTCTACAAGTTATTGTTGCTTATCATTGGAGGCTGGATGAAACAGCCATCGCCGCAGTGATCATTACACTGGGGCTTCCTTGGGTCATCATAGGTCCCTTTGCAAGTGTATTCGTCGATCGCCTTCCCAAAAAGCAGATGATGATCACTTGTTTGTTTTTAAGAATCGTGTTTGTCGTAGGGATGTTTCTTGCTCCTAACCTTTATATCCTTTTAATATTTGTATTTTTGAAAGGAACGGTCTCAGCCATTTACGATCCTGCAAGACAAAGTGCCATTAGGTTTACGGTCCCTGACGACTACCTTCCTGAGGCGGTCACACTTAGCCAGCTTTCCGTTAATTCGATGAAAATCATTGGTCCTGCATTAGGGGGAGCCCTCATATATTTGTTTGGAACAAGAAGTCCATTTTTATTTGAAGCTGCAGGTTTTTTCATCGCCATTTTGTTTTTATTAACTCTTCCCAACATAGGTGAAAAAGAATATATTGCTGAAAATAAAAAAACGGATGACGGACATTATTGGAAAGAACTATCGGAGGGCATTAAGCATATTTCACATACCCCATTATTAAAAAGCTCAGTCATCCTCTCCTCTGTAGCATTTTTTATCATTTTCCTGTACGACGGACTATTTGTATTCATTGCACAAAATCTTGGTTTCACGAAAGGGAATTTTGGATTGCTGATCAGTGCTGTAGGTATGGGAAGCGTGGCAGGCTCCCTGTTAATGGGGAGTTGGACTCGTTGGAAAAGAAAACCGATTCATTTGATGTCCGTTGCATTTCTTTTTAGCGGATCATTAATCATCATAATGGGCCTTGGCAGTATGGAAATTGTACAGCTTCCCGTTTTAGCCTGGGTTATGGGCGCATTTTTTCTTGGTTTCATGAGCTCAGGTGAGTCTGTTCCTTATGGGTTTATTTTGCAATCCGAGACACCTAAGCAGATTATGGGAAGAGTCTCAGCTGCGTCCGCCTCCATACAAACCTTCTCCATGCTTATTGCACCTGCTTTGGGTTCACTTCTCGCCAAGTGGCTCGGAGCTTCTTTTGTCTTGATAGGAGCAGGAGGGGCAACCTGCTTATTGGGAGCTTTTGTCCTCAGCTTTATTGTGAGAAGGATCAACGATCAAAAAGAAATTCACGAAAAACGATTCCAGGCTTAAAACGTTCCCTGATACTATGATCCGTTTTAGAGTTATATAAAAAAGGCTATGTCACGGTCAATGGTTCATTGCGGTATTTGTTCATAAGTGTTAGAATTTAATTAACTATTAATGGAAAGGGATGATGGGTGGACGATGGATAACTAATCTTATTTTTTAGATTTTGAAATTTTAAATTTCGAATGATAATAATATAGGATTAGTCTGCCCATTTTTCTATCATCTCTTGAGCTATTTAGAGCTGTAAAGCGAGATAGCTTATTTCAGTACGGTAAAATGAGACTAATCCTGCCAAAATATTGGGAGGATTTTTTTTATTCTCCCTATAAAAAGGGTGGATTTCAATGAAAGAATTACTGCGATTACAAAATATATCTTTTGAAATAAAGGAGCACAGGATTTTTGAAAAGGTGAATATTACAGTGCAGCAAGGTGATATCATCGGCATCATCGGAAAAAACGGTGCTGGAAAAACGACATTGCTGCGGTTGCTGAACAATGACTATTCACCGACTGATGGCCAAATGAAACAAATCGTGAAAGATCTTAAAGTCACCATGGTTGAACAAGAGACCGAGTCGCATTCCTTTGAAGCCGTCACTCCCAAAGAGGGGGAATTATTAGAAAAATGGCATGTTCCAAATGTTGACTTCTCAAAGTTAAGTGGCGGAGAAAAATTGAAAGCGAGACTTGCAAGAGGATTTGCACAAGATGCAGACCTATTATTATTGGATGAGCCGACAAACCATCTTGATGAGCAAAGCTTAGATCTCCTTACAAAACAGCTAAAAGCCCTAAAAGGTACGGTTATTCTTGTATCACATGACCGATATTTTCTGGATGCTGTTGCAACAAAAATCTGGTCCATCGAAAATAAAACGCTGATTGGTCACAAAGGCAATTATTCCAGTTATATGAAATTCCGTGAACAGAAAAGGCAAACACAGCAACGGGAATATGACAAACAGCAAAAAATGGTTGAACGCATTGAAGGGCAAATGAATGAGCTCACAAATTGGTCTAAAAAAGCGCACGCACAATCGACAAAAAAAGAATTCCCTAAAGAATTCTATCGTGTAAAGGCCAAGCGGATGGATGCACAAGTAAAGTCGAAACAAAAACGGCTTGAAAGAGAACTCGAAAAGATTAAAGTTGAACAGGTTGAATCAGAATATACCGTTCGCTTCTCAATGACGGCTAATAAAAAAGTAGGAAAACGCTTTTTGGAAGTGAAAAATTTAACGAAATCTTTTGACGGGCGAACTCTTTTTAAAGCCTCCAACTTTACTATTCAGCATGGAGATAAAGTTTCGATTTCAGGCGTGAATGGCAGTGGGAAAACGACTTTCTTGAAATTGATCGTTGGGGAGGAAATGGCACAAGGGGACATATGGATTTCACCAACAGCAAACATTGGTTATTTAACACAAGAGGTTTTCGACTTGCCGCTTGCTGAAACACCTGAACAATTATTTCATAAAGAAACATTTGAAGAGAGGGGGCATGTACAAAATTTAATGAAGCATTTAGGATTCATGGCATCCCAATGGACAGAGCCCATTATGAATATGAGCATGGGGGAACGTGTGAAGTGTAAGCTAATGAAATATATTCTAGAAGACAAGGATGTGCTTATTTTAGATGAACCAACGAATCATCTGGATCTAGCTTCACGTGAACAGCTTGAAGAGACTTTAGCGCAATACAATGGTACTTTACTGGTCGTATCGCATGACCGCTATTTTCTGGAAAAAATAACAACCTCAAAACTCATCATAGCGGATAATAAAATACGCAAACAATTGAATGAAGGGCAGGCACAAAAAGATAATAAGGAAGAAATATGCTTACGGCTTGAAACGGAAAGGCAGGAAGTTCTAGGGAAGCTAAGTTTCATGACCCCGAAAAATAAAGACTATGCAGAACTTGATCTCCGCTTCAAAGAGCTTACGAAACAAATAAAAGAGCTTTCGTAACGAAAATAACAATAAAGAAGGAATTCTTTTAATAAGAATTCCTTCTTTGCATATTAGCTGTTAAGAAAAGATTTTTCGAAAAACTCAAGCAGGTGGTCTAAAGTGATTGGATCACTGTAGGTGGACGCTTTACTATTGATTTCGAAGATATGACCGTTTTTAACTGCAGGTATGTTTTTCCATGTTTCTGTGCCCACAAATGAATTTTCAACATCAGGGTTTTTACTGAAGATAATATAATCACCGGTATACTCAGGAAGCACCTCGGATGAAAGGGTATAAACACCTGGTTTCAATGCTTTTTCTTTTACTTTTTCAGGCATTTTCAAATTCATGGCTTGATATATTATTTCCGTTCCACGTGCAAAATTATTTCCGAACACATAGAATTCCTTAGCATCGTTTTCAATGACAGAAACGGTTGCATCTTCACCGATTTTTGCACGTATCTTTTCTCCGGCAGAATTTGCACGTTCTTTGAAATCACTAACCCAGTCTTTGGCTTCCTTTTCTTTGTTTAAGAGTTTTCCAATCTCGACTTGCTGTGATAAATAATCCAATTTTCCCCACGTGAATACGACAGTAGGGGCAATTTCATTAAGTTTTTTAATATTTTTCATCTCGGATCCAGCAATGATCAGGTCCGGTTCAAGTTCAATGATTTTCTCCAGGTTATCCTCAGATACGACTTCCACTCCCTTTAACTTATCTTTAAAAAGGGGGTTCATATTAGTCCATTGATCAATCCCGACGATATTACCATCTAAAGCCAGAACATTAGGTCCATTGGAAAGAGCGATTATTCTTTTTGGATTTTCAGGAATCTTGACGGGACCTGTCTCTGATTGATATGTAACTGTTTTTGCCTTAGTCTTGTCTTCTTTATTTTCGTTACCTTTTTCGTTGTTCCCACAAGCACTAAGAATAAGTACGAACAAGAGTAAGAATGGTATGAAAAGCTTTTTCATATTGATTTTCTCCTTGCTGATTTTAGTATAGGTAAAAAAACATACAAATAATTGTGAATAATAATGATAGTCATTTTCAAAGACTACTTCAAATATTAATAGTAATGATAATCATTGTCAATAACTTTTGTTAGTCTGCTAAACTATTTAAAGTAAGGGCTCTCAAGCCGGTTCATCCGTACCTTCAATAAGGGGAGGTGGTCCAGGAGGGAAGCATTTTTCTCTATTATAGCGAAAGAATGTATTTTCTGTGAAAGGTGCTTTCTCTCATCTTTTACAGGGAGGGGGTGTTGGTTCAATAAAGCCAAATTGAACTAGCAAATCTAGTATTGGAAAACAGGGTGAGTAAAAAAGAGGTGGGCTGTCACCCTTCTTATCAATGAGGTTATTAGATCACCCTTTGGAAGAGGATATCCTTATATTAGGAAAATGTTAGGTGGGTTTTTGGCAAATAGTCCGTCAAGGGTAATGTGAATTTGCTCCTGGAGCATGCATTAGCAAAAAGGAAAAGTGGACAATGTGTAAAATATAGGTTCGATCATTATAGTAAACCTTTGGCTTTTAAACTCTTAGTGAAATGCCAAGATAGGAATATTAATAATAGGGTTGCGAGTGCAGTTCTTTTTAATGAAGAGAAAGTCTTTCCCAAACAAGAAATAACCTCAGAAGGGTGTGAATGATTTTATCCTGAGGCCATTTCTTCATGTTATTGATTTTTTGTTAAGAAGGGACGCGTTATCCGTTTGTTCAACCTCTGGTTGTGTTTAACATCCTGTATTTATTACTTAACATCTTTTTCTAAATGGTTTGTTGTGGAGGAATTCCTTACGATAATTGAGGAGGAATTCAATTTTTTTCTCATTGGAAAATAATATAAAGCAGCCGGAACAATTAAACCAATAACCCAAGCGATGTCTGCCCCATCAAAGAACTTGGCTACCGGCCCTACATAGAATGTTGTATTAATGAAAGGGATTTCGGCCAAGATTGATACAATGAAAGCTACACAAGCAATCCAATTTATCTTGCCATATTGCCCGTTTACATCAAAAATATCTTTTACATTATATTGGCCATGTCGGAGTAAATAATAGTCAACAAGATTGATAGATGTCCAAGGGATCAAAAAATAGCTGATGAAAAAGATGAAATTCAAGAAAAAGGCCAGGAAATTACTTTGCCCCAGTAAGCACAGAACGGTTCCGGCAACCGTTACACAAAATATCATCGCGATTCTTACTTTTGGTGTAACTTTTAATTTGATGAACGGTTCAATCGTGGTTATGGTTGCCATGAATGCTCCATATAGGTTAAAGACATTGATGGCAAGCTGTCCAAAGATGATGATGAGGAACATGATTATGGCGAAGTTCCCAAATAGACCTGCCAGATTTCCGCCAGAGTGATCAAGGAAGTTAGGGATCGCCACGGTTAAGGTTGCACCCAGTGTCATCATCCATATGGTTCCGATGACTGTGCCGGCATAGCTATACCAAAATGTATGTGACGTTGGTGTAGTGACGGGTAAGTAGCGGGAATAATCGGCAACATATGGTGCGTATGCCAGCTGCCATGTTGCTACCATGCTGACGGCCAGCAAAAAAACAGGTAAGTCCAACTGTCCCATTCCCCAACTGCCTGAAGGAACGTGCAATTGAAAAACGATGTACGTGGCTGCGATATAGATAAAGAGCGAAGCCCAGGATAATACTTTCTGCATTTTATGAATTAGGTTATAGCCATAAATGGTGGCAACAAAACAAAGAACATTTAATGCAAGTATGCTCCACGTCTGATCAATCTTTGTTAAGCTGCTTAAGGTTTGTGCTGCAAGTAAACCGCTGCTTGCGAAAAAACCTAAATAAACGAACATAACAAGGAACAACGGGAAAATCGCCCCGATTACACCAAATTGTGCTCGGCTTTGTATCATTTGCGGAATGCCGAGTTGGGGTCCTTGAGCTGAATGGGATGCCATGAAAATGGCGCCTAATAGGGTACCGATGACTATGGCTCCCAAACTCCAAAATAAGTTAAGGCCTAACGCAATCGGAAGTGCCCCGGTCACAAGAGTGGTAATATGCATGTTCGCCCCAAACCAAATGGGAAATAAATCACGGGCCTTACCGTGGCGTTCATCTGCCGGAATGTACTCAATACTGCGGGTTTCAACTTTCATCAATGTTCCCCCAATCAATTTTCGTTATTCTACCATGTACCATGCAAGCTAATTTATAAAATTCACTATAATTGTAAGCGTATACAGATGTCAATATTTTCTGAAAAAATATTTAATTCGGTCTTGCTGCATCTGCTTACTGAAGGAGAATGAAATTTTGTCGGATTTTCAAAAACATTCCCCGTCGTTCCGCGTGTTCATATTATCAGTTATTAAAAAGGCATTATTAGCTTTTTAACCATTTTGCCGGGCTATCTTTCTATATAGAGAAGTACGGCAATCGCAAAAAGAAAATGGAAATTTTTTATTTTTTTGAATTGACAGTCTATTTAACATGACCTATAATTGCACTTATCAAGAGCTTGCATGGTACATGGTACATACTTTTTCAAAAGGAGGGGCTTTTCATTACAGCCATTTTGACTTTAGGAATTACAGCTCAGGTTACGAATGCCATACGTGAATCCATTGTGAATGGAGAATATGAGCCAGGGCAAAAATTATCGGAAACCGTTTTATCAGAACATTACAAAGTTAGCAGGACTCCCATTAGGGAAGCATTCAAGCAGTTGGAAAGAGAAGGTTTAGTGGAGATCATCCCAAGAGTCGGCACATGTGTGACGAAACCGACCGAAGAGGAACTAAACGAATTATTTACTTTAAAGGAAGTCATGGAAGGGCTCGCAGCGGGCTTGCTGGCGGAAAGAGGAAATGTCGAAGCCGTTCAAGCACTGAAACAAGCGGTGTCCGACATGGAGAATGCTATACGAACGTCGGATAAAAAGCTTTATGTAGAGGCCAATGAAGTATTCCATTCCATCATTCAAGAGGGCGCCAATAACTCTAAATTGAGTTACATGCTAAACTTGCTGCTCAATCAAATCCCTTATCGGCAATACGTCTTTCTGACCATCGAAGATCCGAATAGACGTGAAAGATCATTGAAAGAGCATCAGGCAGTCTTGGCTGCTATAGAAAAAGGTGACCGGGAGGAAGCTGAGAAAGCGATGCGGGAGCACGTCAAAGCAAGTGGAATGCAACTTAAAATCGACATAGCAAAAAAACTTGGTCAGAAAAATTGAATGGAGGGGGAATGAGTTATGAAATTTGGGATTTTTGCAAACTTAGCCGGACAAGGCAGGCATGATGAATATTATAAAGTGTTGGATGAGGCCCGCGAGCAAGCGGTTTATTGTGATGAAAATGGATATGATTCGATTTGGTATACAGAGCACCACTTTGGACATGAAGGCAATGAATTAATTTCCAACCCGATCCTAATGGGTGCTGATATTGCTGCCCGGACAAAGAATATACGGATTGGACAGGCTGCGAATGTCGCTACATTCTGGCATCCATTACGTTTGGCCGAAGACATAGCGATGCTTGACCAATTAAGTAAGGGTCGTGTGGAGGTTGGCCTCGCAAGGGGATTATACGGAAGGGAAGCAGCAAATTTAAACACATTGGCAGATCCGGCAAACCAGGAACAAAACCGGGCATTGTTTGAAGAAACATTAGAGGTATTAAAGAAAGCTTGGTCAAACCGTTTCTTTTCACATCAAGGTGACATCTATCAATTTCCTCCAAAAGGACTAAAGTGGAGCCATCCAATGAGCCCGGCCACTTCGGAATTCATGGATATGGAACAAGGTGAAATCAATAAAATTTCCCTAATGCCTAGACCTTACCAGGATTCTCTTCCTTTATGGCAAGTAATTGATTCGCCACGTTCGATCGAATTGGCTGCAGAAAACGATATTAAAGGAATGTTCTGGATGCCTACGGTTAAAGAATTGAAAGGACGCTTTGAACTGTATCGTGAAAGGGCTTCCAAAGCGAAAGGCTATGAGGTGCCGCTAGGTCATGGAATTGCATTAGTACGAGATGTATATGTAGCTGAAACAATGGAACAGGCTCGTCAAGATGCGGCAGAAGCGGTATTGAACAATTATCGGTGGATTTGTCATTGGAGAGGGCTGGGCAATCTCATGGATCCGGGCGAAACAGTAAAAGAAGGGCAAGAGTTGAATTACGAATTCCTGCATCCGCGGAATTTATTGTTTGGTACACCTGATTATGTAGCGGGGAAGATTCAAGAATTGAAGGCCGAACTGAATTTGGAAACACTATTACTTTGGGTCAATCACAACGGACTGCCACATGACAAAATGATGAAAAGCTTAAGATTGTTTACGGAAGAAGTTATGCCAAGATTCACAGAAACTAAACTGGGGGTAATGTAAATGTTGAATATTCGCAAAGTGTATACAGCAGTTGAAGAAACACGTATTGAAGGCGGTAAAAAGGTAGAAAATCCAATCAAGATGATAACAACGATGGCGGTGATTAAAAACCCGTGGGCTGGGAGAGGGTATGTTGAAAATTTAAAACCGGAGATTGATGAATATGCACCGCAAATAGGCGAACTATTAGTCGCTGAACTATTTAAGCATATCGGCTCTGCAGATGAGGTAGAAGCATTCGGCAAAGCTGCGGTAGTGGGGGTCGATGGGGAAGTTGAACATGCATCTGCATTTATCCATACGTTAAAATTCGGTAACAAATTCCGCGATGCCGTAAAAGGCACGAGCATCTTAAGCTTCACTAACAAACGCGGCGGCGCAGGATCTCCAGTTCTCATCCCGATGGTGCATAAGACAGATGAGTCTGAGCGTTCTCATTTCATCACATTCGAAGCCTCCATTCCCGATGCACCGAGGGCCGATGAAATCGTTGTCGCCATTGGTGCCTCTACAGGAGGCCGACCGCACCCAAGAACAGGAAACAGGCATCAGGATATGGTTGAAATGGGGCTAGTTTAATGCCGACTGCGTGGAATGGGCAAGATTCGATCCATTATGAAGAGGAGGGAATCGGTGAAGCTCTTATCCTTATTCATGGAGTTGGTCTTGATCATACGATGTGGACAAGGCAAGTAGAGGATTTGTCCAAGCATTTCCGTGTCATCGTGTATGACATGGTAGGGCACGGAGGGTCATCGCACCCTCCAGGTCCCTATACGCTTCCCCAGTTTGTTGAACAATTAGCTGAGTTAATTAATTCTTTGAAAATTGACCGATGTCATATTGTCGGCTTTTCCATGGGTGGTATGGTCGCTTCGGCGTTTGCATTAAAATATTCAGAAAAAATTAAAACGCTTACAATCATGAATGCAGTGGCCACGCGGACGGAGGAGCAGCGAAAGGCCATTTTGAAAAGAGTTGAAGAAGTGAAAAGAACAGGGCCCATGGCAACGATCGAACCAGCCATTCAACGTTGGTTCAGTCCAAGTTTCCTGAATGGACAAAAACAATTGGTAGATCAAATCCGGAAAAGGCTCGAGACAAATGATCATGCTTCATATTCAGCTTCCTATACACTCTTTGCAACGGCGGACGAAGAACTATGGCCCCGGATTCAACAAATCAAGGTGCCCACCCAAATCATAACCGGTGAGCTTGATATAGGATCTAATCCCGAAATGGCTGAACAATTGCATGAAAAAATCGTCAATTCAGAAATGATGATTGTACCAAATATGAAGCATATGCTCCCGATTGAGGGTTCCCATATCGTGAATGAAGCCATTCGTTCCTTCATTGAAAAACAAACATTAATGAACGTAGAGGGGTGACAGGAAGTGAACGAGCTGAAGAAGTATCAGATGTATATAAACGGGGAATGGTCGGATTCATCAAGTGGTGAATATTTTGATAGCTACAACCCTGCAACTGAAGAAGCATGGTGCCAAGTTGCCAAAGGAAACGCTGAAGATGTGGATCGGGCCGTTCAAGCTGCACATAATGCGTTCTTGGGTTCAGGATGGTCTAATATGACCTTCACTGAAAGAGGACGTCTCGTTAGGCGGCTTGGTGAACTAATTGCGGAACACTCCGAAGAACTTGCCAAAGTGGAATCAATGGATAACGGGAAATTAATCCGGGAAATGCGCGGACAAGTAAGTTATTTGCCTGAATTTTTCTATTACTATGCTGGACTAGCGGATAAGATTCATGGCCGAACCTTACCAATTGACAAAAAAGATATGTTCGCTTTCACATCTAAAGAGCCATTAGGGGTAATAGCGGCCATCACCCCTTGGAACTCCCCTCTATATTTAACAACATTGAAGCTTGCTCCGGCTCTTATAGCTGGAAATACAATTGTCATAAAACCCTCGGAAATGTCTTCGGCATCTCTATTGGAACTAGTGAAACTGGTTGAAGAGGCCGGGTTTCCTCGGGGCATCGTCAATGTCGTTACCGGTTTTGGGATGCCTGTTGGAGATACATTGACTTCCCACCCTCTTGTAAGGCGTGTTGCATTTACGGGTGGTACGGAGTCAGCTCGGCATATCGTTCGAAATTCAGCACAAAACTTTGCCCAAGTAACGCTTGAACTCGGCGGAAAATCGCCTAATATCGTGTTTGAGGATGCCAATCCGGATAATGCTGCGATGGGAATCATTGCTGGAATCTTTGGTGCTTCCGGACAAAGCTGTGTCGCTGGTTCACGGGCATTTTTACATGTTGATATTTATGATGAGGTGATGCAGAGGCTTGTTGACCGTGTATCAAAAATTAAGATTGGCGATCCTTTTCTTGATGATACGGAAATGGGGCCGCTGGCTACGAGCTCTCAATTGGAGCGTGTCGAGAAATTCGTGGCCATCGGGTTAGATGAAGGTGGAAAACTCGTGTTTGGCGGGAAAAGGCCAAAGCATTTGGATAAGGGCTGGTATTTTGAACCTACGATCTTCGAACACTCAGATAATCGTTCGCAGATCACGAAAGAAGAAATATTTGGTCCCGTGTTAAGTGTCATCCCATTTAAAGATGAGCAAGAGGTCATTCAACTAGCAAATAGTACGGATTACGGACTAGCGGCAGGGATTTGGGTGAGTGATATTGGAAAAGCCCATCGAGTCGCGAAAGCTATCCGTGCTGGAATCGTATGGGTAAATACTTATCGAAGCATATCACCGATTGCTGCAATTGGAGGATCCGGCTTAAGCGGATACGGAAGAGAAGGCGGTTATGAGGCAATTCATGAGTATATGCAGGACAAGGTTGTTTGGGTCAATACATCATCCGAACCCATCCCTGATCCGTTCATTATGAGGTAAGTGAAGCCATGGTGGAAGTGAATTTCAAATCAAATCAAATGAGGAGGGAAATGACATGAAATTACTAGGTATTTCAGGGACGATTATAGGATCGAAAACAAAAGTCGTCGTGGAAAAGGTTTTAGAAGAGGTAAGGGCTAACCACCCTGATATAGAAGTTGAACTGCTTGATTTGAAAAAGTATGATGTTCAATTTTGTGATGGCCGTAATCCATCAACATATGAAGGAGATACAAAAAAAGTAATCGATATCGTGACCTCGGCGGACTTTTACATTATTGGGACCCCCATATTTCAAGGATCGATAACAGGGGCTCTGAAAAACTTGTTTGATTTAGTGCCGCCAAATGACTTCCGCAATAAAGTGATGGGTCTTGTAGCTACTGGTGGAACGTATCAGCATTATTTAGTGATGGAAAATCAGCTAAAGCCCATCGCCAGCTATTTCCGCGCATTTGTTGCACCTGGGTCTGTTTATGCTCATAACGATCATTTCAATCCGCAAAACGAGTTGATTGATGAGGAAGTATTGCAACGTATTTCCATGCTGAGTGAAGAAGTCGTTTTTATGCAAAAAGCATTGAAAAGCACTGAACAAGAGCCCCAATTAAATTAACGGGAAAGATTAGCTTTACAAAATGTAATATTTCAACATCAAGGTAGCAAGGAGGGAACAAATTGCTATTGGGTGCAGAAGAGACCGTTCATTTAACTGATCTATCCTTTATATCCGTTTGTAATGAAAAATACGGAATCAATAGAGGGGTTTATAATACCATCGATGCTTGGTTTTACAAGCAAGGATTGAATAACATTCTGGAAAGACGGAATAGTATCCTGGAATTCCTCGAATTCATTAAGGGAACTGCTGATATGAAACATAGCCAATGTAAATTCGGTCATGGCGGATTAACGGTAAAATTAGAAGAATTTTATTTTCCAGGTATGACATCGACTGTTTCAAAGATTGCCTCTAATCGTTAGATGAACCGCATACAAAGAGTGAAGGGTAGCTGTTGATATGACAATTATAGATAACGTTATAACAAAAAAATTACTCATCAATGGAAAATGGGTGAAAGCAAAAGAGCATCGTCCACTTCGCTCTCCCTATTCAGGGGAAGTAATCGCTGAAATCCCTATGGCTACAGATGAAGAAACCGGCTTGGCGATTGAAGCGGCGCAAAAGGCAACGAAGGTGATGGCAAAAATGCCGGCACATCGACGTGCGAAAATCCTGGAAACATTGGCCAGGCTTATTGAAGAGCGTGCGGATGAAGCGGCACAAATCATATCCAAAGAATCTTCCAAGCCGATAACATCCGCCAAGGGAGAGGTGGCCCGGACAATTGAAACCTATAAGTTTGCTGCAGAAGAAGCGAAACGAATTCATGGAGAAACGCTCTCATTGGATGCCGCACAGGGCGGTGAGAACCGTCTGGGCTACACCGTCCGTGAACCGATTGGCGTGGTTGGGGCTATAACGCCTTTCAATTTCCCTATGAATCTAGTCGCTCACAAAGTTGGTCCGGCGATTGCTGCAGGAAACACAATCGTCCTGAAGCCAGCAAGTCAAACGCCACTATCTTCATTGTTTCTAGCAGAATTATTGTTGGAAGCAGGGTTGCCTGAAGGAGCATTAAATGTGGTCACGGGTGGAGGAAGAGTGGTTGGAGATAAGCTGGTCACTGATTCCAGAGTGAATATGATCACGTTTACCGGAAGTCCCGGGGTTGGGATCGGCATTCGCAATAAAGCAGGATTGAAGCGCGTGACTCTTGAGCTCGGGTCCAATGCAGCCGTCATTATCGATCGTGATGTAGACATTGATAAGATTATTTCCCGTTGTGTGACAGGGGCCTTTTCAAACCAAGGGCAGGTTTGCATTTCGTTGCAAAGGATTTATGCCCATGAAGAAGTCTATGATTGCTTTGTCGATAAATTCATAGAAGCAACGAAACAATTGATCCTGGGTGATCCGCTTGATCCAGAGACTGACGTTTCCGCTTTGATTTCAGCACATGATGTGGAAAGGACCCTCAATTGGATCGAGGAGGCAAAATCATGCGGAGCCAAGATTGCAACTGGTGGAATAGCGGAGGGCAATATTCTTCATCCGACCGTCATATTAAATGCCGATACTCACTTAAAGGTTTCCTGTCAGGAAGTGTTTGCACCAATCGTTCTGATAAACAAGATCGCATCTATTGATGAAGCGATTGATTTGGTCAATGATTCCAACTACGGCCTTCAAGCAGGAATTTATACCGACAATGTGCATACAGCACTGGATGCAGCAGAAAATTTACATGTTGGTGGTGTATTGATAAACGATATTCCGACCTTCCGTGTCGATAATATGCCCTACGGTGGTGTGAAGGAAAGTGGCACAGGGCGTGAGGGATTAAAGTATGCAGTCGAAGAAATGACTGAAATGAAGCTGGTTATCTGGAATCGAAATTAGGGAGTGGGGAAGCATGGTTTATTATGCAGCGCTTTTGCATATGATTGATGCGGAGAAAAATATGGAAGTGCGCCCTCGACATATCAAATATTTAGACGAATTGGATGCTAAAGGGAAGATTTTTGCAAGAGGCCCGTTTGCGGATGGTACAGGTGGGTTAGTCGTATATATCGCAGATTCAATGGAAGAAGCCCTTACATTGGCGGAAAAGGATCCACATGTCGTTGAGAAGTCTCGTCGGTTGGAGCTTAAGGAATGGTCGTTACTATAAAAAGTCGAACAATAAATTTCTTTATACTTCATTCTTGCATGGTACATGGTAGATAAAATGATCGTGAATCATGCATGTAAGTATATATCAATGTTACTGAAACGATAGCAATTGAAAAGATAAGATACTTAGGAGTGGGCTATAGTGGAAAAGAAAAAAACGGCACTACTATTGATCGATCTCCAAAAGGAAGGCGGTACATCAAGTGTTGTTGGGATGAATGACATTATCGAAAATGCCAAACACCTTATTAGTGCTTGCCGTCATCAGGAGATACCCATCATTTACACTCGGCATATAAGCAGGGGTGATGGTATTGGACTCGCGAATAAAGAACCGGTCAATGAAGAAGGAGAACCTATCTATTATCATTCTGCTAAGGAGGCTATAGAAATTAGAGACGAGATAAAGCCTCAAAAAAATGACATCATCATTGATAAATACCGATACAGCGGCTTTCATGAATCCAGCCTCGATTTGATACTCAAAAGTCTGGACATTAAGCATTTGATAATTGGAGGGGTCCTTACGGATTGCTGTGTGTTCGCTACTATATTAGATGCCTATCATCGTAATTACCAAGTTAATCTCGCTAAAGATATGTGTGGAACGACAACTTTAGGCGCACATATGTCAGCAATATTGATGATGGCCAACTGGATATATGATCTGAAAATTTATGATTCTGATCAAATAGGAAAAATGTTGAGTGATCAAAAGCATCATGTCTGGGAGGCACAATCTCCAGATCAACTACAATTTTCCCCCGATAATCTTATCGAGATTTACGCAAAATTAAATGATTTTGTGTAAAGTGCTAAATATGATTATCTTCCCCAAAAAGGCTTCTGAAATAACGGATGGTTGAAAACCAAGCACCTTTTCATCTTTAATCGTGCTTGCCCATTTGGGGGCGGGAATCATTTCGGAGGATTAATCTAAAATAAATAAATCCGGCAACTGCTGCTTGAATGTGGATAGTTAATGTTCTAATCGAGGGGGAATCGATATGAAAGTTGAAGAGCGAAGTATTGAATATATTCCAGCGAATGAGCGACATGGGAAGGCGAAGGATTTATTTCCGATTTGGTTTGGTGCGAATATGAACATTACTACGCTTGTGTCAGGATCACTTCCTATTGTGCTGGGTCTGAACTTATTCTGGAGTGTGACTGCCATTATACTCGGTTCCCTAATAGGTGCCATATTCATGGCATCCCATTCAGTACAGGGGCCGAAGCTTGGAATCCCGCAGATGATCCAAAGCAGAGCCCAATTTGGAGTCATTGGCGCCATTATCCCTTTGTTCCTTGTCATGTTCATTTACTTGGGATTTTTCGCAAGCAATACACTTCTGGCGGCCCAAACGATAGCAAACATTTTTCCCATTAACCAATCGTGGAATATAATGATAATCGGTGCAATCTGTTTTGTCGTCGCCCTTTATGGTTATGACCTCATTCACAAGGTCCAAAAATGGTTTTCGGCTGCATCGTTGTTTCTTTTTTTAATCATGACCTTTATCGTCTTTCAATTACCGGTGCCTGCTGGACAATGGGTACCCGATGATTTTGCCTTGTCGGGTTTTTTCCTGTCTGTTAGTATTGCGGTTACTTGGCAATTATCCTATGCACCATACGTTGCCGATTATTCCCGCTATCTGCCCGTTCATACGCCACCTGCAAAAACCTTTTGGTACAGCTACACAGGTACAGTAATAGGTGCTGTGTGGATGATGGTTTTAGGTGCGGTTTTAACGGTTGCCATACCCGGTTTTCTCGACAACACCGGAGGCAATTTAGCACACTTATTCGGAAACTTTGCAATCCTCATGTTTGTATTGATCGTCTTTGGGCAACTTGCCATCAATGTCTTTAATCTATACGGTGCCTTCATGTCCTCGGTTACGACCATCGAGCCGTTTTTCAAATTCAGGGTTACACCGAAAGTTCGGATGGGGTTCCTGCTTTGCATTACGATCATAGCTACCACTTTATGCATTGTGGGACAAGGCAATTTCCTTGAGTTTTTCATGAATTTCATCTTTTTTATGAGTTATTTTTTGATCCCCTGGACGTCTATCAACCTTGTTGATTATTATATATTGCGCCAAGGAGAATATAGCGTTAAAGATATCTTTGATGTGAATGGTAAGTATGGGAAAATCAATTGGATTGCAACCATTGCATTTGTCGCATCAATTGTCGCGGAAATCCCTTTTATCAATACATCTTTTTATGTTGGACCAGCCGCAAGAGCGCTTCATGGGGCAGATTTAGCTTGGGCAATGGGGCTATTCTTACCGGCTGTTTTGTATTATTTTCCAATGAAACGAAGGATACGTAAGGACATGTTCCCTTCTGGGGTTGATTCCGTGCCAGTTGAACATGATGAATTCCTTTCTTAATCGGAAATAACAAAAGAACGCATAAGCTGATTTTCCTATGATAAGGAATGATCAGCTTTATTGTTGAGTGGAGGGGGAATGGGTATTTTTTTATATAGGCAAATAAATAGACAAGTAGCTGATCAACATTGAATATAGGCTTTATTTTGTGAACGTAACCGTATGAATTTATGAAATGCTTTGCAAGTCGATTCCATCTACGAATTCAACAAAAGCTTTTACAATATTCAACTCCAAAGATTGTTTGTGGTAAAACATCCACGTTTTACGGATGATTTTTTCCCCTTTTTTTGTTTTTATCTCAATTCTATGGATATTATCCAGGTCATTCAGAATCATGGTAGGCATGATTGCGTAACCTAACCCATTTGCAACCATCTTTTTGCATGTATCAGCTTTATCCACGTTAATGCTGACTAGTGGGGGCTGGGAGTAGTTTTCAGCCCACCAATTATCGACATCGTTCTTTAGCAAGGAATCAGTCTGATAATCTATTCTAGGCAAGGTGGGAAGGCGGCGGATATCGATCGCTTCTTTAGAAGCGATGCAAATACTTTCTTCAAAAAGCAATTTTTTTTGATCATTCCATCTGTGGTCTCCCTTTACAAAGGAGATATGAACTTCTTGATTATGCATTAAGTGGGTAATTTGGCTGCTTAATCCTGTTGTTACCTTGAATTCAATTTCTGGGTATTGGGCTTTAAAAAGCTTTAATAGCCCAGGGAGTTTATAATCCGTAAAGAAAGTTGAAACGCCTAACCTTAATATACCAGAATGCTTATCCTCCATATTCAAAACCGTTTCTTTTATCTTTTGGATATGCCATAACATCTCCTGAGCGCTTTTTACCAAATATTCTCCCTGTGGAGTAAATTGAATCCCGCGGCGGCCCCTGTTTACGATCCGAACTCCAAATTGCTTTTCCATCGCTTTCAATCGATTCGTTAAAGCAGGCTGTGAAATATATAATGCGTGAGCAGCGTTTGTTATATTTTTTTCCTTATAAAGAGTTTGGAGAACAGTCCAGTCTCTTTCATCCACAATACTTCACCTCTATTTATTAGGAATAACTTATGTTTATGGTTAAATATAATAATTCAATATTATATTTATTTCTAAAATTATACTATATTTGTAATATGAAACAGAACCAGCTGTGAAACACTTTATAATGGACGGAAGAAGGCTGTTTATAGTTTATGGTCTTAAGTAGTTTGGGAGGATTATTCCTTTCGTAGACCGGAATCTCCATCGGTTGGATGATTGGTACGTTTTTGGCGGCAGTCTTATTATCCTTGTTAAGGCCTTCATTACTGAATCATGCTGCAAATCGAAGGGGAGTCCCAAAATATTGGCTGTTAATGGGGCAGTGCATTATAGGAATTGAACTAGGTCAAAAAATACATATTTTCAGGGAGCATTGGATGACCATTATCCTCATGCTTCTACTATCTGTCTTTTTTTCTTTACTTCATGTTTTTCTTCTATGGAAATATAGTAAACGGATATGCTGACTAGTTTTTTTGGAACAGCACCAGGCGGGATTGTCCGCCATGCCTGGTATTGCGAAAGAAGTAAGGGCAAATATTGTGGTCTCTTCGTGGTCAAGCAGTCACTATCCTTTCCAAACTGCCTCATCTTTTGAAATTGGAAAGCTACTTTGGACTATGCTATTAATAGGGATAGCATGCGGCGGTCATCAATTGGCCAAATATCTAAAGATTCCAGCTCCATGGTTAATGGGAAGCATGGTCGGAGTTACCGTATTTCAATCATCCGCGTCATTTTATATGAATCATGATTTCGTTTCATGGTGGCCGGATGCAGTGATGATCGTATTACAGGTTCTTATTGCAGCTAGTATTGGAGGAAGATGATTGTGGCTTTATTAAGTACGAAAAGCCTTGTTATTTCGATGATCATGTGTGCTTTTATGGTTTAAAAAGTAACGGGCATCGCCATTACTACGACTGTTCTTGCGTGGCATTGCTGAAATGACAACCACGTCAATCTTGATGGGTGCAGATTCTACATTCATTTGATTTCTTTCATTTGAATAATTGTAGTGATAAGGCGATACCTAAAAAAGGAGCAGAAATCTGTGGAATTTCAAACTGGAAAATTAGATAGTTTGGCATTAAAAATGAAAGAGATTATCCGGAATCCAGATTATCAATACGAGAATATCATCTTTCTCTGCATAGGTTCAGACCGTTCAATTGGAGATTCTTTAGGCCCTTTAGTAGGAACGATGCTCAAAGAACATCAAGTGCCGTATCGTGTTTATGGCACCTTGGAAAAACCTGTACATGCATTTAATTTGGAGGAAACCTTAAAAGAAATCAATAAACAATATAAAAAGCCACTTATCTTTAGTGTGGATGCTTGTTTAGGTGAGCAAAACCAAGTGGGTGAAGTTCTCCTTAAAAAGGGACCGTTAGTACCTGGAAAAGCCCTAAAAAAAGTTTTGCCGGAAGTGGGGGATTTTCATATCGTTGGAATGGTCAATTATCTAGATCCGTTGCCGACAATGCAGTTTTTAAATGATACTCGTCTATACACGGTCATGAATCTTGCGAAAAGAATTGTGAAAATGATCATGCAAGCATCCGAATAGTATCCTGTAACCCATACGGGACTGTCGCATAAGGTTTAGCGGTAGTCCCGTTTTTCTTAAGGTTTGATGGTCAGGTGATAGCTCCCGTCAAAATAGCAACAATGATAAGGACTAATGAACAAATAAGGGCCCATTTAAATGCATGTCGCTGCAGTTCACCGATATCTGTTTTCACCATTCCGACTATTAGAAGTGTCGATGCTACGAGTGGACTTAAAAAATGTATCGGCTGGCCCAATACTGAAGCCCGGGCTACTTCCAACGGGTTCACTCCGTACGCAGCACCTGCTTCGGCAAGAATGGGCAAAACACCAAAGTAATAAGCATCATTGGATAAGACGAATGTGAATGGCATGCTGGTCAAGGCAACGACCAAAGGGAAGAAAGAGCCCAAAGAATCTGGAATGATGGCAACTAATGAATTTGCGATGGCATCGACCATTTTAGTGCCTGAAAAAATCCCCGTGAAAATACCAGCGGCAAATACTAAAGTTACAACCGTTATAGCGTTGCCAGCATGGGACACGATTCGTTCTCTTTGTTGCTCTAAATTCGGATAATTGATCATAGATGCAATCACAAACCCGATCAGGAACAAAACGGGTACCGGTATTAATCCCATTACTAGGACGACCATGACTGCGAGAGTTAAGAGAAGGTTGATCCATATTAATTTTGGGCGCTTTAAATCATCACGCATGACGGAAGCGACCGCTGCCTCATCAAGAGCTGCCTTCATTCCTGGAGCATGCTGGATTTGAACAATGCCAAGCTTCTTACGCTCCTGTTTTCCCAGTACATATGCAGTAAAAAGAATGGAAGCCATGCCTGCCAGCATGGTTGGGATAATCGGGATGAAGAATTCATTTGCATTTAAGCCTAAAGATGCAATTGCTCTTGTGGCAGGACCTCCCCAAGGCGTCATCCCACTCATGACACTTACGGAAAGTATGGAGATCGTAGCAAGAATGAGGGGATTCATGCCGAGCCGCAAGTAAAGCGGCAGCATGGCAGAAACCGTAATCATATGCGTCGTGGTGCCATCCCCATCCAACGCAACGGTCATGGCTATTACGGCAGTTCCGATTGCAATCTTCATTGGATCGCCCTTAACGATTTTTAACATGACATTGATAAGGGGATCGAATAGTCCTGCATCAATAAGGATTCCGAAAAACAAGATGGCGAACAATAGCAGGGCAGCTGAAGGGGCAACAACTTTTAACCCTTCGAGCGTCATATCCCCAAGTTTGGAGCCAAAACCGCCAATGAGGGCAAAAGCTATCGGGACGATCGTCAAGGCTGTAACCGGTGACAAACGCTTGGACATAATTAAATAAGTAAAGATGATAACCATTGAAACACCAAGAATAGTAAGAATGATAATCCCCTCCTATAAAGTAATCGCTTACAAAAAATCGAGTGCAATGCCAAATCAGTCCGATAATTTCCAACTACCTCTTTCTTTTTTTAGAATATTACAAATTTATAAATAAGTAAAATACATGATTTTTAATGTTTTTATAAAAAAAAACTTATAATCCAGTGAAAAATATAAAAAGCACAATGAAAATGGGCATTCATTTTCATTGTGCTTTATGATTATAGAGTTACATTTTTATTTAAAAACTCTATGAATTTTCTCACGGAAGATAGCTTTAATGATTCTTGGTTATACATTAACCATGTATTTCTTAATACAGGCTCTCCATTTTTGTATGATAAGCCGTATGTATGCAAGTTATCGGATGGCTGCATGCATATTTCCGGCAATATGGAAACGCCAAGATCGTTTTTAACCATTTCTTTGCACGTTTCCTGCCGATCTGTCTCCATGGTAACTAATGGAGGCTCCGAAAATCTGTCATGCCACCAGCCGTTAATTAAGTTTTTTAGCGAACTATCAGTTTTATAATTAATGAATGGAAGTTCCGGCAGATTATCCAGCTCCACTTGTTTTTTTGAAATTAAGCAAAGTCTTTCTTTATGCAGCAGCGTTTTGATGCCATACCATTCATAATTCCCCCGTAATATGCCCAATTGGACACTCGAAGAATCAAGAAGGTGCATAATTTCCGTACTCCATCCTGTATTGACGTTAAATTGGACATGAGGAAATTGTATTGAAAATCTCTTCAATAATTTAGGAAGCTTATATTGAGCGAAGTTGCTAGAAACCCCCAATCGCAATGTGCCTCTTACCTCATTTTGCATATTCAACATATAATCCTTGGTTTGTTGGAGCTTTTTGACCATTTCCCCTGCATAACCAGCTAAATGAATGCCTTCAGAAGTAAACTCAATTCCTCCCTTGATTTTAAAGAAAATACTCGTTCCGAACTCCTTTTCCAAGTTTTTAAGGCGGTATGTTAATGCTGGTTGAGAAATATATAAACGTTCTGCGGCACGAGTGATGCTTTTTTCTTCATATAGTACCCTTATCGCTATCCAATCTTTTTCATCCATCCTATACACCTCTTTTTTTGATTATAAGATTTTTTTTGGTTTTTTTTCAAAAAATATGTATTTTACTTATAATTAAATTTATCATACTATACTTTCAAAGGAACTGGTAGTGCTGGAAAAATTTAATGAAGGTGGTTTAAGCAATGAAAATACCAGTAGTATTGATGCGGGGCGGTACAAGTAAAGGGGTTTTTTTCAATTATGAACATATGCCTTCTGATCCTTCCCAGTGGGAAGCATTTTTACTTGATGTAATGGGTAGCCCAGATCACAGACAGATTGATGGTCTTGGTGGAGCTAATTCTTTGACTAGTAAAGCAGCGATCATCAAGAAGTCCGATTCCAAGGATTATGAGGTGGAGTACACATTCGCCCAAATAAGCATAGATAATCAAATGGTGGACTTTAAAGGGAATTGTGGAAATATCTCTTCCGGTGTAGGGCCATACGCCATCGAGCAGGGATTAGTTCCGGCGATCGAACCTGTAACAACGGTAAGGATTTTCAATAAAAATACACGGAAATTGATTACAGCAGAAGTTGAAGTTGAGAATGGACAAGTGAAAACAGAAGGAAGCTGCTCCATTCCAGGCGTTCCTGGGACAGGGTCGCCTGTATACCTTTCTTTTAATCGTGCAGAAGGAGCTGTAACCGGGAAGCTTTTCCCAACAGGAAACCCGATCGACATGATCAAAACTAAAGACCGGCTGATTCCTGTTTCAATAATTGACGTCGCCAACCCTCTTGTTTTTGTAAGGGCCCATGATATCGGCTTGATCGGAAGCGAATTGCCTGCAGACTTTTCACAGGAAAAACTAAAAGAACTGGAAGAAATTCGAGCAATCGCAGCTGAAATGTGTCAATTTTCCGATAGGAAAGCAGCAACGATCAAATCTCCTGCTGTGCCCAAAATGACCATCATTGCTCCTCCAATGAATTATGTAGATGTAACAGGAACGGAAAGGAAAGCGGAAGATATGGATTTAGTGATCAGGATGATGTCCATGCAAAAACCACATCAAGCGCTTGCTATAACAGGGGCTATCTGTACAACTGCAGGAGCGTACTTAGAGGATACGATCTTATCTGAAATGGTGAATATTAGGAACGAAATCCTTCGTCTGGCCCATCCGGCAGGAATAATGGAAACAAAGGTAGATTTCTTGGCAGGACACATACGTGCCATAAAAGTCGTACGGACAGCTAGAATCATTTTAGAGGGATACGTGTACACGAAAAGGAATTATGAACTTTTCCACCAATTGGCGTGATGGATATACCGAAAAAAACAAAAAAATGTTAGAATCGATTAACCTGCATTCCTGACTCTCATAAACTCCATTTTTTGAAAAAATATAACACCGGCTTTACTCCGCCAACTTGTAAAGACGCATCGAATCAATCGATGCGTTATACTTATGATGAATCCATGCTCCATAACAGAATTTAACCAAGCCTTGCCCCCTAGTATCATCAGTATTTTTACAATATAGCTGGAGACTGCTTCACCTTTTTACCAGTAACCAATCAAGGGGAGTAGCTCCATATTGTTGATTGCTACAGCTCTCATTCGTTCATCATAAACCACCTGCAAACCGTATTGGTACAACTACTCACGTACAGCAATCTGTTGTGAGGATAATGGTTTTAACGGCTGTCATACCTGATTTTTCTCGACGACACCGGAAGTGGACATCAACTTTTATATCAATAGAAATTTGAAAATTGGGCTATACAAAAGCTGTTGAATGATTTTTCAACATAATGAATAACAATTCTAGCTTCCTTTTTTGCCGTTCAAGCTTTCCTAAATGAAAAGGGATCCAGAGCGGATCCCTTTTCAAATCAACCTGACTATCGAAGTAGGTTTGTTTTGGCAAGCTCAATCAATTTATTACCATCACCATTCAGAACTGCCTTGACCATCCATAATGTGAAACCTTGCGCCTGGTCAAATTCGATTCTTGGTGGAAGGGATATTTCCTGACGATTCACAAGTACATCCAATAGTACAGGTCCATCGTGTTCAAAAGCCCGCTTCAGTGAATCCTGGAGGTCTGCCGGGTCCTCAACACGTATACCCATGATACCCATTGCTTCGGCAACGGCTGCCAGATTCGGGTTTTTAAGCTCTGTACCTGTTTCCAGATAGCCTGCTGCCTTCATTTCCAATTCGACAAAACTTAGCGCACTGTTATTGAATACGATGATCTTTACGGGGAGGTTATGCTGTTGTAGCGTCAGCATATCTCCCATTAACATGGAAAGTCCTCCGTCCCCGGAAAGGGCAATGACTTGCCTGCCTGAATCGAAGCATTGTGCCCCGATTGCTTGCGGTAAGGCATTTGCCATCGAACCGTGGTTAAAAGATCCCAATAATCTTCTTTTTCCATTCATTTCGAGGTATCTGGCTGCCCACAAGGTAGGTGTACCGACGTCACAGGTGAAGATGGCATCCTCGCTGGCAAGGTCACTGACCATTTTCGTTAAATATTGAGGGTGAATGGGTGTGTGGCCTGGTTTTCCTACCGCAAGTTCATCAAGTCCTTCGCGGACATTTTTATAATGATCGACAAATTTATCTAAGTGTCGCGAGCTATGTGTCTCGGTTAGGTAAGGAAGCAAGCCTTCTACCGTATTCTTGATATCACCGCATAGCCCTAACGTCAAATTTGCCCGGCGTCCAAGATGCTCAGCCCTAAGGTCAACCTGGAGGATATGAGCCTTCTTGGGAAAGAATTGTCGATAGGGAAAGTCGGTGCCGAGCATCAACAATACATTACAATCCATCATTGCGTGATAGCCGGAAGAGTACCCGATCAGGCCCGTAAGACCTACAGAGTAAGGATTATCATATTCAAGATGCTCCTTACCTCTAAGGGCGATGACCATCGGCGACTTCAACCGATCACAGAGTTCCATCAGCTGTGGGTGTGCGCCTTCACAGCCTGCACCGCATAATAATGTAATTCGCTTGCCGTGATTTAAATATTCTGCAAGTTTTTTCAATTCAGCATCGGATGGTCGGACATACGGTTCCGTTACATGAACTACTTTTTCCGGGACGGTTTCACTGTCAGGCATAGCAGCTACATCTCCCGGAAGAACCAAAACGGATACGCCCTTTCTTGAAACTGCATGCTGCATCGCAATTGTGACCATACGAGGCATATGTTCGGGCTTCGAAACCACCTCACTGAAGTGGCTGCATTCCTTGAAAATCTGTTCAGGATGCGTCTGCTGGAAATACTCGCTGCCTATTTCATTGCTTGGAATATGGGCCGCGATAGCCAAAACGGGAATCCGGCTACGATGGCAATCATACAAACCATTGATAAGATGAAGATTCCCAGGGCCGCTGCTGCCTGCGCAAACGGCGATGCTGCCACTCAAGAAGGAATCTGAACCTGCGGCAAATGCCGCTACTTCTTCATGACGGACCCCAATCCACTCAATTTTGCCGGAGCGCCTGATGGAATCGAGAACGGCATTCAAGGAATCTCCAACAATCCCATAAATCCTTTTCACACCTGCTTGTAATAATGATTCAATTAATAAGTCTGCGATTGTTTGCTTCATTCTTTTCCTCCTTAAGAGATAAAAATGTTAGTAACGGTTTCCCTTGCTAGCGTTTTGGCGGCTTCACTCTGAGAGCAATGATGAAAGACACGACGCATAATACCGCTATGATCATGAATGTCGGCCTAAATCCATTGATGATGGCAGCGATAAACGAGCCGGAAAGGGCACCAAGGCCAAAACCTTGATATACGATACTATAATTTTTGCTGTGGTTTTTTAAACCGAAAAAATCACCAACAATTGCAGGAAAGACGGTAATATTCCCTCCAAAGCAAAAGGCGATGCCCGCTACACAAGCGAAGAATAGACCGTAGCTGATATTCCCAAGGGTCAATACAAGAACTGCGGCAGCGGTGACCAGGAAACTGAAGGCAATCACCTTCATCCGGCTGATTTTATCAGAAAGGGCTCCCAATATCAGACGTCCGATCGTGTTGAAGATGGCAATCATGGCTACGGCATTCGCGGCAGTGACCGCATCCAATCCAGCCAATTGGACACCTACATCCTTCGCGATGCTAATTAAATAAAGTCCGCTCATGCAAGCGGTAAAAAACATGACAAACAATAGATATACCTCTTTAGTCCGCATCATTTCCTTGACTGTGTAATTATTCGAGTTTGAAAGTGAGGACGCATCAGTTCCAGCTGGCTCCGGCGCCTCCCGTACAAAACGCGAACCAATCAGCACCATGGCCATTACAATGATTCCCCAGTACATGAAGGTCTGTGAGACACCGACGTTATTTAATAACCATGTGTTGATATATTTAAATAACAAGCTCCCCATACCGTAAGCTGAAACGGAAATTCCTGAAATCAGTCCTTTGCGCTCAGGAAACCACTTTATAAGATTGGACAATGATGTTATGTAGGCCAAGCCGTCCGCGAATCCGACAACAACCCCTGCGGTGATGTATAAAACCAATAAGGATGAAACGAATGAACTGGCGATCAATCCAGTACCAAGCACGATTCCCGCTATAGCCACAAGGGAACGGAGCCCCCATTTTTCCTGCAATCTACCGGCAAAGAGGGTTGCCACTGCCAATGCAAAGCTTGTTATGGAGAAGGTGATGGCGACTGAACTGAGTTTCCAGCCGAACTTGTCAGCCAAGGGCTGATTGAATAAGCTCCACGTATAAATTGTGCCCAGGCCTATTTGGATGATGATCGTACCAAACACAATCAAACCTGTATTTACTCTTCGATCAGGAATATTTTTTCCTCCTTTCAGTGAAGCAATTGGAGAATAACTTCTAGAATGCTTTTATTATGACCATCATGAATGTAATACTATTCGTGGTTATCGAGGGAGCGTGAAAAGGGAAGGGCAGCATTGTCCCAACAATTTTGTGGTTATATACGAATTGTAAGGAAAGCTTGTCAAACGCTTTCAAAACAGGACAATGGTCGGAAGGGGATTATAAGGGCTGAGGGGAAGTAGTTTAGGTGGTTAAGATGCACAAAAAAAGGAGATGGTTCCATGAAGAAAATACTCACTAGTTTGGTAGTATTAACAATGGCCCTAGGGATATCTATTTCCACCGCATCCGCATCCGCCGGAGGATTCCACCATCCCGATAGCTGGGATAAAAATTCTATTTTGCGTAAGGACACTCATGGGGTGGAGGTCAGAAACATGCAGTATATCCTGAATGTCTTGGGGTTTTATACCGATTCAGCGGTCGTTGACGTGGATGGGATATTCGGACCGAAAACCGAAGCGGGTGTAAGGAAATATCAAAAACAAAACAACCTGAAAGCGGATGGTGTGGTTGGGCCCAGGACGTGGGACAGCTTTTCGCAATACATTAAGAAAAATGGCAAAAACACCTATGGAGCAGGTGGTAACATGGGACTGAGAATGAAATGGCAGTACGACGACTCATCCTATACATCCGGATCCAAAGCTTATATTTACGGTAATGGAGATACATTAAGCGACCAATACCGCTTGTATGCGAATTGATAAAATGTAAGGAAAAACGTGACCGCATAGGCACGTTTTTCCTTTTTCGTTCACGAATTGCTTGTACATGATAATCAAAAAATAACCGTATTAAATGGATATTTATGTTAAAATACATATGATTTGTAATGGGATGTACTTAAAGGAGCATAGAAGTTCAGTTTCTGAAAGTAGGGGGTGATATCATATTTAAAGAAAGCATCAGATTTCCGTTAATATATAATGTTGTATTATCCGTATGGCAATTCATTGCTTACAATGAGGTTGAATGGAAAGAAAATATATTGACCGGTTTTTTCATGTTCTTGATTATCTTGTTATTTAAATGGTCGGCAATTCCATATAAGTGGAATAAGGACAAACAATGAGTACGTATACATAATCATTTCCTGGCTCATTTTATGTGATTTTTTGTCAGATGATCACCGGTGCCCCAAGTTACGCTAAGCTGGGCATTTGTATTTCTTTCAGAACCCAAATCTTGCGCTCTGGCTTGTTCATGTGTATAAAAAGGCAAAGTTTTGTTATGATTAAAAGAATTGAAAATCGGAGGTGCTTACCGGTGGGAAAGAGTGCTTTAATGATCATTGATGTGCAAACGGCCGTCATGGAAGAAAGCTATAAACGCGATAAGGTAATTGATAATATCAACCATTTAATACATCGTGCAAGAGGGCAGCAAATACCGATCATCTATATTCAACACGAATCCGAAGAAGGGCCGATGAAAAAGGGAGAACCTGGGTGGAAGCTTCACCCAGGGCTTGAGACCCCACTTCATCAAGAGGTGACCATCTTCAAACGTGTACCGAATTCGTTTAGCCACACCGCATTAAAACAAACACTCGACAAGCAAGGCGTAACACAGCTTTATATTTGTGGCGCACAGACGGAATACTGTGTTGATTCCACATGTCGCGGAGCCTTTGATTTAGACTATGATGTCACCCTTGTCTCGGATGCCCACACAACGAATGATGCAGATCATCTGTCAGCTCCGCGCATCATCGAACATGTCCATGAGACGTTAAAGAACTTTTGGAGTCCAAATGCGAAGATCCGTTTGAAAAAATCGACAGAACTTGATTGGATGCAAAGCGAAATCAAAAGTGAACCATTGATCTGAATCAAATGCACAAATTCATGTTCGACGAAAAATAGAGGTGGGAATGTTCTTGGTCATATCAAAGGCAATAGGGCTTTTCACTTCGGAGCTAAGTCAATTTCCAGACGGAATTTGGGATTGTAGCTATGGCTCATAATCTAATGAAGGTAGCTGGATTACATCAGTTACTTTCAATGAATATTCATATAACTAGAAAAAAGGTGAAGAAAAACGAGCTGTTTTTCTTCACCTTTTTTCTAAGGACTAATGAGACCGCCCCATTTTTGATATTAAGGTAATGTGTAATTTGCTAACCTTTATAATCTATTTTAAGCGATTAATGATTAGTAAATCCTCAATAGGCATTTCGTATGCAAGATTACCAAGCTCTTGTTTTAAACGTTCATTATCTTCATACTCTTCGGGAGTGAAGTCATTTTTTCGGCCTTTTTTCAAGTAATCATAGAAAATCGGTGGCAAGAAGTCTTCTTTTAATAACACTTCTACTGATTCGCCATTTTCTTTTGTGAATACATAAGCATAACCTGTAGGACGGTAGGGGTCATATTGTGCTTTTGGATAGTTTGCATCAACAGTATATACCCCACGGGTTTTTACACGTGTTACAAATTCAAATACATCACGGAATCCTGGGCCACCATGACCGGAAAGAATCGAAATATCTTTGCGATTTGGAATTTCATCGCCATATAATGCTTCAAATGCGGCTTCAACCACACGGAAGCCTACACCCAGTGCCATATATGCTGCGTAGCCATGATATTTTTTAATGTCGTTGAAGGAAATCTCGATTAGATCATCACGATCATATATTTTTATTGTTCTCATTGATTATTGTCTCCTAATTGGGTTAATTATTTCTAATGATCAGTGAAGCAGTTTTATTAACATTCTAACAATGCTCCAGAATTTTCTTTGTAATATCCCCTTTACTAATCCATTGGAACATACCATCTAAAAATCGTTCTGTCGCTGGCATGAAATACGAACCAAAGTGATAGTCCGGGTCTAGAGTTGTAATGATCCAAGTACCTTTTGTTGATTGCTCATCAATGTATAATACGGACCCGCCATCTATTGTTGATACAAGTGTTGTTGCATGAGCTGGGGGCCAAAATACGCCGTGTTGGTGCCATGTGCAATCTTCTAGCGTTATATATTCAAAAAATGGCTGTTGGGCATTTTGAACACGTAAACCACTATCTGCATTTTCTTCAATCCACCACCAGAAATTGGTTGTGCGCTCCTCCCAATTCTGGTTCGGGAGCCATTGCCAAGGTTGTGGACCAAAGGCTATAACTGTTTTCCCTTCATCAGCAAAGTCACGAATTTTTTTCGCATTTTGAAGTAATAAGTTCGAATTTAGCTGTGATGGCACAATCAGTACGTCATACGGTGATAAATTCGTCTCGGCAAAGTCAGGGAAGTAAATTAATTTATCGATGAATTGTGCATACTTCGGCTCGTGGAATGTACGAAAGTGTGATGCATGCCCACTATAAATAACTGCAATTTTTCTCATCATACTACCTCCTGTGCAACTTCTTGCTCAAGAAGTGCCAACATTTGAATTCTGATTTTACCTGTTGTTTTCTTATCGCTGTTATAACCTAATAAACTGCGTCCGGAGTGAACGATGATCGTGCCATTCGATGTATGACGATCAATGTATGTAATGACCTTTCCATCTGTAAACGTTAAACAAACCTCTGTGTCTTTTGGAGCTCGGTAATAGCCACGTGCAAAGAATCCTGCAACGCCTTTGTTAAAAACCATATCTTCTACTTCAACACCTTCAAAAAGTGGAGCACCAGGGACTGGCTGTACGTAATAATCTTTATAATGATTAATCTTCTTTGGCATCATCAGGGAACAGCCGGGTAACCAGTCGCGGAATAAGTGTCCGCAAAAAACAACCACTTTTCCATTATTCAAGAATTCAGAAATAACCTCCTTATGATTCAATAAGTATTCTTGATCAACAAATTCTGTAATATATAAAACGTTATACGGAGATAATTCTGTCGTTTCCAGCTCATATTCATCAATTAGGGTTGTGTTCAATGAGTTATCCACGGGTTCTTTGATGCTAAATGCATGAGATGGGTTCAATTCTAAAATGTTTAGTTGACTCATTCATTCTTCCTCCTAGACTATAGATTTTTTTCTTTTTTCGAAGTACATGCAAGCTTCCAGAAGATTTTTTGTGTAAGGGTGCCGCGGATATTTCAATACCTCATCAGCCGTTCCACTTTCAACAATGCTGCCCTTATCCAATACTAAAACTCGGTCTGCTACACCTTCAATGGCTTGAATACGATGTGTAATGTATAAAACACTCATATGGTAAGAGCTTTGAAATTCTTTCAGCAATTCAATTATCGTTCTTTCTGTTTGCGGATCTAACGCAGATGTTATTTCATCAGCAATTAATAGGCGCGGGTTACATAGTAATGCGCGAATGATGGCCATACGCTGCTTTTGTCCGCCAGAGCATTGACTCGGCTTATTTTTTAGAAGCTCGACTGGCAATCCTGCATGGTCCATCATCGAAGTAATTTTCTTCAATGCTGCTTTCTTTGAATGTTTTTGTAATAAAAGCGGTTCCAACAAGCTTTGTTCCATTGACCAAAATGGATTGAAGGAGCGGTCTGGATTTTGATAAACATATTGTGTGCAGTTAATCGAGTCTTCTGCCCAGCGTATCTCGCCTTGACACGGTTCATGTAATCCAATTAATAGCTCAGCAATCGTAGACTTGCCAGAACCCGACTCACCAAGCAAACAAATAAATTCTTCTCTTCCTACACAAAAGCTCACATCATCTAACACAACATTATTTCCGAACTTTTTACTTAAATTGCGAACCTCGAGCATTGAATAATACCTCCTCTTCCACATGCCCTTCAACGATTGATAGCGTACGATCTGAAATGGCATAGGCTACGTCCATATCATGCGTTATAAATAATAAGCTAATATTATAAGCTCTCACTTTTTCCTCAAGCAAAAGAACTATTTCTTTCTTTAAAATCGGATCAAGTGCACTCGTACATTCATCAGCAATAATGAATTTCGGCTTATTGGCGAAAGCTAATGCAATTAACGACCGACTTAGCATCCCGCCCGAACATTCATGCGGATACTTTTCTAGAATATTTTTAGGCAACGATACTTCCTCCACAGCTGCAACCGACTGCTCCATCGATATCCCAATTTCCAAGAACTGATCCTTCAGTTTCAATAATGGGTTAAATGCTGAACGGGCATCTTGATAAATATAGGCACACGTTTTCCAGTAACAATCATTGGCGAATTGTGGATTTCTAACAGATTTCCCATCATATTGGATATCACCTGACCATACATCAGTTGGTAATAATCCGTACATCGCACGAGCTAAAGTAGTCTTGCCTGAACCAGAAGGACCAATCAAACTCACAATTTCCCCGCTTTTAATTTGGAAAGAAACATCCGAGACAACCTTTTTCTCCTCAAAGGCAATGTTGACATGATAGGCGGCCAAATCATCCAACCCATTCTGAATCGTATCAATTGCCACCTTTTTCAGTTTTGACGGTTTCTTCGTTTTTTCCTCAAGTAAAAACGCTAAGCTCATTGTTAAAATAGTGAGGAATAGCACTGGAGGGATAACAATCCAAGTCCAGCTTGAATTCAAGAAAGTGGATGGTTGTGAAAATGCTTCATTTAACATGCTTCCCCATGAAATGAAATTTGGGTCACCAAGCCCTAAAAATGCCAGTCCAGCTTCCGTCAATATCGCTGATTTACATGTTAATATAAATTTCGTCTTCACTATTGGCCGTAAATGCGGAAATATGTGTGCACGTAAAATATATAAGGAATGACCGCCGAACAATTGGGAGGATTTAACAAATTCCCGTTCCTTCAACGTAAGGACGGCCGAACGCACTATACGCATATACGAAGGCCATGACAGCAAGCTTAATATAATGACAAGCTGTGCCATTCCACCACCGGCGAACGACATGATGATCAAGATCAATAGCAAATTAGGCAGTACTAATAAAACGTTTGCAACGCCATTGATCACCTTATCCAATATAGGAAAATACCCTGCTAGTAAACCTAGTACTACCACTAAAATTGTCGAGCAGGCAGCAATGCATAACCCAATTAAAATACTAGTGCGTGTCCCATAGATTAATTGACTTAAGATATCCTGTCCTAATCTATTTGTTCCAAGCCAGTGATCGGCGGATGGACTTAATAGGGAAGCGGCATCATATGAAAAGGGATCATATGGAACAAAAATTGGACCAATAAAAGCTACTATAAATAATATTCCAATTACTATAATAGGTAGCTTATAGACCTTATTCATTTTTATTTCCCCCCTTAACACGTGGGTCTAGCTTCGGATAAAGGAAATCAGCTAAAGCATTGAAAAGCAGTATGATTGCTGAAAATACAAAAAACAGTCCATGCATTAGTGGATAGTCCCTTGATAACACTGCTTCTTTTAACAGCTTTCCAATACCGGGATAAGAAAACAACGTTTCTACAAAAATAGCTCCAGTAAATAGTGTACCTATACGGATCATCATTAGTGTGAAAATCGGCAGTAGAGCATTTTTTAAGATATGGCGATACACTAAGCGATTTCGTTTAATTCCTTTCATTTTTGCAAATTCAATAAATGGTGAAGAGATCACTTGAATCGTTTCATTTCTTACTAATAAGTAAGTACTTGAAATACTTACAATCGTTAATGTGATAATCGGTAGCGCAGCATGCTGAGCATAATCGGCAATGACCGTCCACCACGAATCCGAGCTTAAAAATGGTTCACTTGCACCGCTCATGGGCAGAAAACCCATATAAACAGCGAATACTAATAATAAAATCATTCCCACTAAAAATTCAGGCAATGCCCCAACTGCCATCATTGTTAGCATAAAGCGCCGATCACCACGTTTAAAATGGAACCAGCCTGACCATAAACCAAATAGTATTCCGAGGATTAATGAAAGCGTTGTTGAAATCCCTACAATCCATAAGGTGTACGGTAAATGATTTAATACTATATCAGTAACTGGCTCCTTATAAGAAAACGAATAACCGAATTCCAAATGCAGGAGCCCTCCTAGATAATCAATAAATTGTTCACCTAAAGAGGCATCGAGGTTGTAGTATTCAATCATGGAAGCCTTTTGCGCTTCGGTTAGCATCGGCCCGCTATCCTGGCCATCCAAATACTCAATTGGCCCCCCCGGCATAAGCCGAGGGAGAAAGAAATTGAGTAATAATAATATGACAAATACTGAGCCGTATAGCGTCAATATTTTTTTTATCATTTGTAATCCACAAATACTGCTTTGTTATCCGTTAAAGGAATACCATCCGAAATACCGCCATAGGTATTGAACCAACCAGAAAATACGCTTGAATCATACACGTAATAGAATGGACGGTGGTATAACACAAGTGTTGGTAATTCTTCAGCTAAAATATCCTGCATTTCATCAACTGTAGCTTTGCGCTCTGCTTCATTTCCTTGTTTCAATTGAAGACTTGCAAGCTTCTGGAACTCTTCGTTTTCGAATACGCCTTTACCGGCTAGGGAGTTACTAGCTTGCCCGCTAAACCATAAACGTAAGAAGTCTGGGTCACCGCTTAAACCGATATGCCCTGTAATTGACATGTCATAGTTCCCTTCAGCCATGGCCGTTGAGAATGTTGCTGAGTCGACTGTTTGTATATCAAGTTTAATCCCAACATTGGCAAGCATTGATTTCATTAATTCAGCTTCTTTAGAAGTTGAAGAAACAAGTACGCTTAAATCCAAATCTTCACGGATGCCTGCATCATTTTTCTCGTAACCTAGCTTATCGAGGATGGCATTTGCCTGTTCAACATTGTAATCATATTGTTTCACGTCTTTTTTATACCAAGTTGAATCTGGGGGAATGACACCTGCACTGCCAACCATTACTTCCGAGTTACCCGTTAATTTCTCAGCAATTGAAGAACGATCCAATGCATAAGCAATCGCTTGACGGAGATTTTTATCACTTAATTTTTCGTTTTTCAAGTTGAATACGACACGAACGGCGCTGCCAGTAGGTTCGCTTTTCAGAACGCCATATCCAGATTTTTCAAGCTGTTGCACTTCTGTATAGTTAAATGTCATACCGCCATCGATTTCTTTGTTTTGTAAAGATAACATACGGTTTTCAGTTGCTAAATATTGAACTTCATCCACTGTCACGTCACCTTTAAAGTAATTTTCGTTTTTGGCAAACTTATAATTACCTGTTGCTGAATCATAGCTATCAAGTGTAAATGGACCTGAGCCAATTAAAGCTTCATCCTCCTGATACTCTAATGGTTGTTCAACTTTTGACCAGATATGTTTTGGAATGATCGGTAACTTGCCAGCGATTTCAGAAATGAACGGAACATACGGCTCTGTTAGAGTAATTTTCACTTCATGGTCAGAAATTTTTTCTGCTGAAGCGACCTTTGTCATATCTGTATTCCATTGAAAAGTATTTTCTTTAAAATAGTTATAGGAGAATACTACATCATCCGCCGTTAATGATTCTCCGTCATGGAATGTTACATCTTTTTCTAATGTAAATGTATATTCCAGATTATCTTCTGACACTTCCCAAGACGGTGCTAACCAAGGAATAACACCAGTATCATCCTTCCAGGTTAACGTATCAAATAAAAATGAGTTCCGTAAAAATCCACCCGGACCATTTGTATCAAATGTAAATGGTGACGGGAATCCACTGTTTTGCCACCCGATTTTCACAATTTTCTTATCATCCAATCCAGATTTAGATGTACTTGAAGATGACTCATTTGATTTTGAGCATCCAGTTACAAATAGAAGTACGGCAACGAATAAAAATAATATTTTCTTCAAAATGTTAACTCCCCTTTTACTCTATTGAGATTGATAATTATTATCAACTAGGTACAAAACTAATTCTAATTCAAATAATTATTATTATCAAGGAAAATATATAAATATAGTAACGGGGAATCGAAAGTCAAATTCGAGATAGAGAGTCAAAGTAATTCCAATACAAAGTACACAGCATTTCGAGGGGTGTTCGATTATCGTTAAATAAGATAGCTCCAGCTATTAAAACGTCTCTCCGTTCATGTTATAATATATAACTCAGGACAATTATTTTTTATTGAACGGATGCAAAAGAAGCCTCCGCATAGCGATAAAATATGGAGGTGTAAGAGAATGAACAAACAATGGACGATTGGTAAAATTAAAGAATTTGTCGAGAACAATTCGGAAAGTAAGCTGCTTACTACGGAATATCATGGCTTTTCACAAAAGTTACTATTTAAATGTACATGTGGCAGTAACTTTGAAAAAACATTCAAGAAATTCAAGAATAATAACCAACGTAAATGCGACGTATGCCAACCGCCTAAAGCGGCAAGGTGACATCTAGCGAATAAACGGAGTGCCGGTTTCTATTAAAGGGAAATGGGCACTTTTTTTTTTGTTGTCGCTCCTTTTCTTATGGTGAGTTAGTAAAAAATCGTGAATGGCAGCGAGTCATATGCCCTTTACGAAAAAATTTGGTAAAATTGATAGAGATATAACTCGATTTCACTTTGACATCATCAATATCTTAACCATATAAGTGCTGAAAATAACCGGCTATTAAGATAGAGGATGGGGCAAGCATTATCTATGCATAAATACGCGAATAAGAGTATTGACCATACTCACTCTTACAAAGATTGTTAGAGAAGGAAGGGAAATTAGGTGAAAGATCAGTATATTTTGGAATTAATCAGAGAAAATCCTTTTATTTCACAACAAGAATTATCAGTGAAACTTGGACTATCAAGATCAGCGGTGGCAGGTTATATTTCAACTCTGACGAAAAAGGGAGAAATAATTGGGAGAGCCTACATTGTGCGGGAAGAATCACGAATTACTTGCATCGGTGGAGCCAATATAGATCGTATGTCACAAACGTTGAAGCCCATTCAGTATGGTACTTCCAACCCGGCAACGGTTAGACAGTCCTGTGGCGGTATCTCCCGCAATATTTCAGAGAACCTCGGAAGGTTAGGCTGCCAAGTATCATTGATTTCTTTGATCGGAGATGACCAAGAAGGAAAATGGCTAATGGAAGAAACAAAACGATACGGAGTGGATGTTAGCCAATGCTTAGCATTGAATATGGAAAAGACTGGTACGTATACATCCATTCTTGATGAGTCTGGTGAAATGGTTTTAGCGGTGGCTGATATGCAAATCTATGACCAGTTTAGCATTGAGTTCATCGAAGCACGTTGGTCACATCTTGCTTCTTCCAATATAATTTTTGCAGATTCCAATCTTCCGGAAGAAACCTTGACTTATCTTATTAAAAGGTGTGAAAAAGAAAAGTTGACCTTATGGATTAATCCCGTTTCAGCCCCTAAAGCATCGCGAATGCCGACTAATTTACAGGGCATAGATTTATTGATTGCCAATCGTGGTGAAATATCGATAATGTCCAATATGGAAGTCGTCACGATTGAAGATTGTAAGGAGGCTGCCGAGCAAATCATCCAAAGAGGAGTCAAACAGGTGATCATCACCTTAGACAGGCAGGGGATTTTTTGGGCAGCTAATGATGGAAGGAAAGAGCATTTGCTGCCATTACAAGACAATTTTCAATATAACAATGGAGTGGATGAAGCATTGATAGGGGGCATTTTATTCGGCATGAATCAAAACGAATCTTTTGAACGATCTTTACGATTTGGCATGGCGGCTTCCTCAATCAACTTGCAAACATCAAACACCAATGCAGATATTACAGATGAGCATCTTTACGCATTTGCTGAAAATGACTTTAAGAACTATGATACTGATTGATGGCACAGGATAACCATGACTTCAGTTGCTGGAACCTATAAAATAGAGCAATTTATGCGTACTTTTGGAAAAAAATATAAAAAAATCATGAAAAACCGGAAATTTTCTTGTTAAAGAAAACTTCCGGTTTTTTTTGAATTTAGATTATTCTGCATTTACTAAACAAATGTTTTTATGATAAACTCTTGTCTTAAAACTCGTTATTGCCTACATATTCGGCAGTGAGAATCTGAAAGGAGAAAAATCCAATGAGTAAAATGTACTATTATCCTTTGTTTGTGATTTTCGGGGCATGCAGCTACGGCGTAGTTTCAACAATCATAAAACTATCCATGCTTGATGGTTTTTCAGCCTCGGAAGCAGTTACAAGCCAATTCGTCATGGGCTTTATGCTTGCTGTTTGTATATTTGCCGTTCAAAGAAAAAAGTTGAATAGTAAGGGAATCAAAAATATCATCCCCATAGGGATCTTGACAGGAATGACCAATATTTCGTATGGTCTTTGCTTGAATTATATGCCTGCATCATTAGCTGTTGTTCTTTTATTTCAATTTACGTGGATCGGCATGCTCATTTCTTGCATTGCAAAACGGCAATTCCCTGGGCGAGCGGAATACTTCTCCATATTTTTATTATTTGTCGGAACCATTCCGGCAGCTGGCTTAATGGATGTCGACATAACGAGGGTTCCTCTTCAAGGTTTGCTATTCGCTATTTTTATTTTTTAATGGCAAAACAAATCCAGCCATGACAACATCTAATCGATTAGTCTTGGTTTCTTTCTTTGCTTTCATAACGACAGCTGTCTTTCAAACTCCACAAATAATTTGGGAGGGCACGCTATTTACTGAAGGTCTCTGGATATATGGTTTAGCGTTGGGGTTATTTGGGATGATCCTTCCGGTATATCTGTTCAGCATATCCATTCCCAAGATAGGATTAAGTAAATCGTCGATATTGAGTGCAGTTGAGTTGCCAGTCGCAATGATAATCTCGGTAATTTTGTTAAATGAAATGGTCACTTTGTTGCAAATTTTCGGAGTATTAATCATAATATTTGGTATTTTTTTATCGACTTTAAGTCGAGAAGAGATGGTTGAAAAAGAAAATAGGGAAAAAGTATTTAACTAAATTTTTAAAATTTATTGACAAGTTAAAATGTAAGCGTATACTAAACATATGTTTAAAGGATTAACAAATGTCCAGAAAGGGGGTGTTGATTTTGACTATTACTTTTAATGCGGGTAAACAAAAGTCCCCCATTATTTGTATAGGGGGAGCTAATATTGATAAGAAATTATATACAAAAAATGAAATTGTTAAAAAAACCTCCAATCCTGTCATAGGATCTTCTAGAACCGTTGGAGGTGTGGCAAGGAATATTGCCGAGAACTTAGGACGTTTAGGTGAAGAAGTTATACTGCTTTCAGCACGAGGAAATGATTCCGATTGGTTGGATATTTATCAAGCATCCTCGCCTTTTATGAATTTGGACCATGTCATTAAGATTGACGACTTATCAACGGGTTCCTACACGGCCGTTATTGACCAAAGCGGAGATTTATCTTTAGCCCTAGCCGATATGAAGGTTTTTGATTATATTTCACCTGCTTTGCTTTTAAAAAATATAAACATCCTTCTTATGGCCAAATGCATTATTGTGGACTTGAATTGTCCAAGTGAAACGATAGATTTTCTTGGAATATTTACTGCGGAACACCAAATTCCCTTAGTCATTATTCCTGTTTCATCTCAAAAAATGAGCGCCCTACCTAAAAAAATGAATGCAGTGAGTTGGCTGATTGTCAATAAAGATGAAACGGAGACTTATTTCAATGTCAAAATCAACGATAGGAAAGATTGGGAACATTCTGTAAAGATGTGGCTGGGGCTAGGAGTGAAAAATGTAATTGTGACTAACGGATCAAAAGGAATCATTACTGGTGTTGCTAATGGTGAGATACAGCATTTTCCATCTATTGAAACACCTATAGTGGCTGATGTCACAGGTGCAGGAGATTCATTTTGTTCAGGTGTCATTTATTCCTGGTTACAAAAGCGGGAATTTGAATGTGTCATCAAATCGGGCTTGGTCAATGCTCATAAAACGATCATGTCAAAATATACAGTTAGGCAAGAATTGTCACAAACACAATTTAAATTGGATATGGAGGAATTTTTAAATGAAAAAATATATTGAACTATCTTTAGAAGTGCAAGAAGCAAAAGCATCAGGCCAAGCAGTGGTTGCTTTAGAATCCACTATCATTTCTCATGGAATGCCTTATCCTCAAAATGTAAAAATGGCTCGTGAAGTTGAACAAATTGTACGTGATAACGGTGCGGTTCCAGCAACAATCGCAATCATTGATGGAAAAATCAAAATCGGATTGACAGATGAAGAGCTCGAGATTTTTGGGAAAAGCCCAAATGTTGCTAAGGTATCAAGACGTGATTTGGCACAAATCATCGCTACCAAACAACTAGGGGCAACAACTGTTGCTACGACGATGATTTGTGCGGAGTTAGCTGACATCAAAGTTTTTGTAACTGGAGGTATCGGCGGGGTTCATAAAGGAGCGGAAACGACTATGGATATATCAGCTGACCTGGAGGAATTGGCTCAAACCGATGTAGCTGTCATATGTGCAGGAGCTAAATCGATCCTGGACTTGGCCCTTACTCTTGAATACCTTGAAACAAAAGGAGTGCCAGTAATAGGATATGGAACGGAATGCCTTCCAGCTTTTTACACTAGGGAAAGTGAGCATAAATTAAACTTCTTTACGGATTCGGTAGATGTAATTGCTGAAACATTAAAAACTAAGTGGGAATTAAACCTTAAGGGCGGGGCAGTCATTACTAACCCGATTCCAGTAGAATATGCCATGGATCAAGATTACATTAATGGAATCATCGATCAAGCAATCCGTGAAGCAGAAGAAAATCATATTGTCGGTAAAGATAGTACGCCATTCCTACTAGGGAAAATCAAAGAATTAACAGGCGGTAAAAGCCTTGATGCCAACATCGAATTAGTAAAGCATAATGCTAAAGTGGGAACCCAAATTGCCGTAAGTTTCAATGAAAAACTAAGTGATAATAAACTGAGAGTGTAAGCGTCAAAAGCACAACTTCTATAAGTTCACCGTGTTGTTATACTAAACAACTAGACTTATAGAAGTTTTTTTTCACAAGATTGAAAGCGTTAACACTCTAGGGGGATGGTCTGATGAAGTTTATATTCTTGCTAACAGGGATCCTGTTTGTTTTTATCATCGCTTTTTTATTCAGTAATAACCGGAAAAAAATTAAATATAAACGAATTCTGGTCATGTTAGCCGTGCAAATCATTTTAGTGTACACGATGATGAATACTAGCCTTGGCCTCATTGCCATTACCAATGTAGGCGTTTTTTTTGAAAAACTGATGGCGGTCGCAGATTCCGGAATTCAATTCGTGTTCGGCGGTATGGTGAATGAAGGAAAAACGACTTTCTTCTTTATAGCTCTATTGCCCCTGGTTTTCATGTCGGTTTTAATTGGAATATTGAATTATATTAAAATTTTGCCATTCCTAATCAAATATTTAGGTTTGATATTAAGTAAAATAACTGGAATGGGGAAACTTGAAAGCTATTTTGCGGTATCTACAGCTGTCCTGGGTCAGCCAGAAGTATTTTTAACGATCATCAAACAGATTCCACATTTATCTTCCAAAAGGCTATACACGATCTGTACCTCGGCAATGAGTGCGGTAAGCATGGCTATGGTTGGAGCATACATGACGATGCTGGAGCCCAAATATGTGGTTACCGCCGTTGTTTTGAATATCTTCAGTGCTCTTATCATTGCTAATATCATCAATCCCTATGATCTGGACGATGATGAGGATCTGATTCAAATAGAAGAAAATCAAAGAGTTCCTTTCTTCCAGATGGTTGGGGATAGTGTTATGGATGGCTTTAAAATCGTTATAACGGTTGCGGCTATGTTATTGGGGTTCATTGCCTTAATGGAATTGATCAATGTAATCTTTTTAAACGTTTTTCATTTTTCTTTTCAAACGGTTATCGGGTATCTGTTTGCACCTATCGCTTTTTTAATGGGCATTCCGTGGTCAGAAGCTGTAAAAGCAGGCGGAATAATGGCTACAAAGCTTGTTACCAACGAATTCGTTGCGATGCTGAATTTTGGTGAAATATCAAAAAACCTTTCAGATAAAACCATTGCCATTGTATCGGTTTATTTAGTTAGCTTTGCGAATTTCGGAACGGTAGGCATTGTTTCAGGTTCAATCAAATCCATTAGTGAAAAACAAGGTAATCATGTATCCAAATTTGCTTTAAAACTTTTGCTTGGTGCTACATTAGCTTCCGTAATATCCGGAACGATAATGGGGATTGCCATGTAATCGCAATAAAGGAGAGAGTATGATGCAAACGAAAAAAATTATATTGGATTGTGATCCAGGGCATGATGACGCGATTTCGATTATTTTGGCCGCTTCACAGCCATCACTGGACATCTTGGGAATTACGACAGTTTCGGGGAATGCGGAAATTGAAAAAACGACAATGAATGCGTTGAAAATTTGTGATTTAGTATCTTTATCCGATGTTGTAGTTTCAAAAGGGGCTAGTGAACCGTTGATTCGTTTACGAGAAACGGCACCCGGCATTCATGGTGATTCAGGTCTGGATGGGCCGGAGTTGCCTGAACCTTCTCGAAGCTGGAGTGATGAACATGGCTGCGATACGATCATACGCCTTGTAAAAGAGTCGAAAGAACCTGTTACGATTCTTCCGACAGGACCTTTGACAAATATTGCTTTAGCTCTATTAAAAGCACCAGAGATTAAGGACAATATTGAAGAGGTTGTCCTTATGGGCGGCGGAACCTTCGGTAACTGGACGCCAACTGCAGAGTTTAATATTTGGGCAGATCCGGAGGCGGCGAAAAAAGTATTTGATAGCGGTATTCCAATAGTGGTCATGGGACTGGATATAACTCATCAAGCTCTCGCTACAAAAGAAGTTATCGATCAGGTGCAAAAAATTGATAATCATGTGGCCAAAATAGTTGGAGAATTACTAGTATTCTTTGCCTCGACATATAAAGAAATGTTCAACTTTGCAGGGGCACCGGTACACGATGTATTAACGGTCGCCTACTGTGTTGCACCCGAATTGTTTAAAACGAAAGAAGTGAATATAACGGTGGAAACGAAAGGAGAGTTTACAGCAGGAACGACTTTAATCGATCTGCATGGGATTACGGGAAGAAAAGTAAATGCCAAGTATGGATTGGAGCTGGACGTCGAAGGCTTTTGGCGTTTAATGATCGAAGCGTTGAAGAAATTCTAGAGAATGCACATGAGAAAAAAAATTAACGTAGGCGATCCTTCCATTGGAAGGATCGCCTTTTCCGAAGGAAAAGAAAAATTGAAAATGATACTGGAAAAGGATAAGAAATAAAGTGGATGGATCGTAAAAGACCTAGAAGATAAAATCTTATATTGCCATACGTTTTGGAGAGTTCTACTGAGCGCGTTACGATTCTTAGGTGTATAAGAGGTTTATACAACAGAGTATGGCTTTCTTTGAGTCCCTCTTTGTTTATCGAATAAAAATGTTCTTTATTACAAATAATCTTCCTAATTACTATTTGTTAAGGGGCAAATTGATGAGGAATAAAATAGTAAACGAAATTGAATCCAAGTTTTCCAATCAAGGCGATTTTTTCATTGAAGAAGAACTAATAAATAAAACAACAATTTTTCTAATAGGATTCAAAACGCTTGTCGATTTAACTAAGTCGAAATTATACGTTCAACAAATCGCAAATTCGAACACGTCAGTAAAAGCTTTGTTCATAAATCTTAATGACGAGATAAATGTTGATACAGAACAAATGATTAAAGGGATATTAGAAGGCAATTTAGTGATCGTGTCAGAAGATGGCAAACAAAATGCCGTCGTAAATCCCATCGTCCAAAATTTGAGGAGCAGTATTTCCGAGCCTAAAAATGAAAGTCCGATTCAATCATCCACGGATGCCTTTGGAGATGATATTAACACGAACATCGGGATGATCAGAAAAAGGCTTACAACAGCAAGTCTATGCCATTGTAACTATGAAGTAGGAGATCTGGAGAAGCGAAAGCTATCCATGCTCTATATTAAAGGGAGGACCCCCAAATCCCTAATAGACAAGGTCGACCGGCAGTTAAAAGGAATTCAAACGGATATTGATACGATTGATGACCTTAATTTGCAATTTGGCAAACGCAGGTTAAGTCCTGTCAGTCATCTTTTCGCCACTGAACTGCCGATTTCTGCCATACATTCATTAAAAGAGAACAAAATTGTCTTTTTTTTAGATAATTGTCCGTTCGCGCTGGTTTTTCCTAATCTCCTTTGGGATATGTTAGTTAGTATTGATGATCGCAATTTTCCTTCCATACTGTCATTCATGCTTCGGTTTTTCAGGGTGATAGGGCTAGTGGCCACGCTGATCCTTCCCGCATTATATGTTGCTTTGGTGTCAGTTAATCCGGAGGTTTTCAAGTTGGATCTTGCCTTGTTTGTCGCTAAGAGCAGGGAAGGCATTCCCTTAACGGCCTTTCTCGAAACCATTGCAATGGTAGTGTTAGTTGATTTAATACTAGAAGCGATTGTAAGACTGCCCAAAAGCGTCGGACCCGCCATTACGATGGTTGGAGGAATCATACTGGGACAGGCGATGGTGGAGGCCAAATTAGTCAGTAACTTGTTGGTCATCGTGATCACGGCTGTCGTGATTGCAAGTTCATCGGTCATTGGCATGCAGAATTCTTTGTACATTCGCTTGCTGAAATATCCGATTCTAATATTGGCCTCACTTTTCGGTATTTTAGGGGTATGCATCGGTTTTATTTTCACCATAATATACTTGGCGAGCTTAACCTCTTATGACATTCCTTATATGACGTTTCGAATAAAAAAAGAAGGAGAAATAAAGTGACGCAGCGGATACAAATTGCAGCAGTTTTCATTATCATACATTTAAGTTTTGGTTATGTTGTATATCCTAATCTCATTTATATGTTAACGGAAACAGCTCATTGGGAAGTGATCATTTGCCAATGTCTTCTGCAATTGATCTTGATTTGGGTTTACATGAAAGGGTTGAATTACTTTCCAGCACAGAATGTCATTGATATTTATTTAAAGATGGGAAGATGGGCGGCAATCATTTTTCTGACACCATTTGCAATCAACTTGATTGTACTGGCTTCCCTTAACAATCGTATTCATACGGAGGTCATCATTTCGATTTTCTTGCCTAGGACCCCTTATTGGGCAATATTGGTGCTGTTATTTTTCATTTCGGTATATACAGCTTTAAAAGGTTTAGGAACAATATTGCGTTCCGCGATTTTTATTTTCCTGTTTGTCATTCCTCTGGTCGTATTGAATATTTTTTCCTCTTCCGTCAATTTTAATATACATAATGTGACGCCTGGTTTGAATCTTCCTCCTAAGTTCTTGTTGGAGATGAAATTTTTTTATCTTTTAGGATTTTCCTCGTTTTTATTTTTGGGATTCATAGCTTCCAAAACAAAACTGTTATTTCGTCAACTTTTTGCAGCGTGGGTAATTGTAACGCTATTATCTCTATCAATCGTGTATATCCCGTTATTCATATTCGGGCAAGATACGGTCGTTACACTGAAAAACCCTTTCTTGGAATCAATGGACTCAATAGACATTAGCTGGTTTTCATTCAATCGACAAGCAATATTCTTTGGTGTGTTGCTTGTCGGCCTAGTGATACTGACAAATTCGGTTTTATTTTGGATGATAGGAACAATCATGCAAAAAGTATACAAATGGAATGCCTCATATTGGATAAGCGCTTTTTCTTTCATCGCGCTTATAATCGCACTGGTCGTTCCGAACAAAAATCTACTCGAAAAATACTTTTTGTGGAGTTCCGGTGCACAAGCTTTTTTCATGATCATTATTCCAATAACGATATTCATCTATGGTTTCTGGTCGAATGGAGGTGTAAGGGGGCATGGGAAAAAATAGCCTATATAAACTTTTCTTCGCATTTATGATGATAATGCTTCTATGCGGATGTTGGGATATCAAAGATATTAATAAGCGTACCATTCCATTAGTATTGGGCATTTCCAAGACCAAGGGAGGAGAATATAAAATAACGTTACAAATCCCTGTACTTAAAAATGAACGCCAAGTATCGAAAGTCGTAACAGGAACAGGCGAAACGATTACAAGTGCATTGGGGAAAATCAGGACAAATTCCGAAAATGCCGTTGATTACACACAAATAAGATTAATTGTCGTTCAAAACCATTTGGCGCATAATCAAAAGGAATTTACGAACATTGTAAAATTTTTAATGGGGTCAGAAGAGATTCCATCCAGATCGTTGATAGCCATAACTGATGAAAATGTGGAGGATGTTCTATCGAGCATTAACGATAAATTGGGTGTGCATGCTTCTTCTATCTATGATTTTTTCAATAAAGGAGCTGACTGGGCTCCAGAGGTTTTTAGTACCCCTGTTTGGGAAGTGTATCGAAGCCTGTTTTCTTCCACTAAAGATATCGCCGTTCCCCTCATCCGTTCCGGAAAGAATACTGTATTAATCTTTGAAGGCTCCGATATCTTGAGAAAAGGTGAAATAATGGATAGACTCAAACCGGAAGAAATCCAATTAATCCGTGTGCTGCAAAACAAAAATGAAAAAGGGAAAATAGAGAGCCTAGGTTTTGCCAGCATTATGGTGTCAAATAGCTCAATCCGACTAAAACCTTCATTGATCAATAATAAACCGTCATTGTCTAGCGACTTGAATATAAAAATAAACGTTTTAGAAAGAAATGATGGGGTAACAAATAAAAAAATCATGGAAGAGCTTGAAAGGATTATTGAAGAGAGGTTTTTTCAAATACTCAGGCGGATGCAGGAAAGCCATACAGATATATTTGGATTCGGGCAAGAATTTCAACAGCTGATTTCTTACAATGAACTAAAAAACTGGAGGGATGAATATTACCCCGACCTGAAAGTGAATTTCGAGGTCAAGGTTAATATGGAGTAAAAGCATGCAATCCCGATTCCCCGACGCGTATATAATTATTTAGGGGCCCGCTTTCAATAAGGCCTGCATTAGGCTCTTGTACAACAAGAGCCGTTCAACATGCGGCGCTTTAGGAGACATATTTATCTTTTAAATAATCCGAAGCAATACCACCGATGAGCATCAAAGCCAACGGGAGGAAATTCGACACAGCTGGCATACCTTCTAAGAATGTAATGTCCGTGCCGACAAATTTGTTCAGTCCCAAAATGATGAGTTTAAACACTAACAAAAACGAACCAATTAAAAACACACTATCAAAAAATACCTTCCTCTTTGGAAATGCCAATTTCTTACTATCTCGGATTATTTTTTCTTTCAATTCCTCGTCACTCCTTAATAATTCATCGATCGTAATTTGAAATAAGTCACTCAAATGAATGATCACTTCGATGCTCGGATAATTTTTTCCTGTTTCCCATTTCGACACGGATTGCCGACTCACATGAATCTTCTCTGCAAGATCATGTTGTGACCAATTTCTCTTTTCTCGTTCTTGTTTCAACCGTTCGCTAAGTATCATGAATAATTCCTTTCCTTTCTTATTTCCAATTATGGTGAGCTCGCAGCTTTAAAGTAAAGCTAGCATTGGGCGCATCACCGAGCAACCTATGGGTTACATCAAGGTAAACCCTGTTATATCAAGGTTTTTTTTTATTGTTTTTCAGAAATCGTCTAGTACAGTCAAACATGATTGAAACCCGGAGAGGGGTCGATGCACCATTTTTAACTCCGCACATATGAAGATTTTTTCAGGTACACAAATCGAACACATTAAAATGAGCGCCTTTTTAGATGCGGTAAAGGTCTCATCGATTCAATAAAGGTATTATTTTAGTGTATAGCATTCCTATAAAAATGAGTGCAAAAATATCATCATTCGGTTTTTACTCGAAGATGTAAATATTGGGGAGTGAGCCGTTTATTATTAATAGGCAACTCCGAGAATTGGAAGGGTGAACATCCTTGGAACGGTGGGTATCTGGGGTATAGTATTACGTTGCCATAGAGGATTTCGACTGGCTCACTTAATTATGGGGATTGTACATGAACCTTCCTAAACAAAGCCAATACATATAAATGAACAAGGCCTCCTGCATTCTATACAGTATGCAGGAGGCCTTGTTCTGAGTTAGAAGAAAGTTAACACTTATTGAGTTATGAGTTTAACATTTGAGCAAAATGGAGGTTAATAGAAGCAATTTTCCAGCCTTCAGCTGTACGTAGGTATTCAACATCCTCACTTTGATAAACAAGGTTTGTTACACCGGCACCTTTTACACCAACCCATAATAAGTATTTTCCTGTTGCTTCATCACCACTTACATTAATGATCGGGTTAGTGAAGCTATGCATGCCAAGCTCACCGTCAGCAGTCGCTTCTTTTAACATGTCGATAATAGTGTTGACTCCTTTGGAATCGACACCCATAGCTGCACATTTCCAAGTGGCGTCTTCAGTAAATAGAGCAGGGAGGCTTTCAAAGTCCACTTCTTTGCCATTCCACCCTTTATCTACATAATGTCCATATGTTGCTTGTAGCTTCTTGATGCTTTCAATATCCTCAAGGTATTGAATTCTTTCTTCTAAAGAACGTTCTTGTCTCATTCTGCTTACCCTCCTTGATACCTAGTGATTTTTTAATTTCGTAGATAAATGGTCTTACTTCTTCGGTACTTCCGTTTTATAAATTAGTTTGTTTCATTTGCTCGCTTTGCATCCGCTCGCCGTGTACCAAATTTTTGGGACTCACTGCTTCGATACGCTCCAGATCTTCAGGTGTTAACGTAATATTGACGGCTGCTGCATTTTCTTCTAAATAACTGATGCGTTTTGTTCCAGGAATCGGCAAGGCACCTTTTTCCATTGTCCATGCTAAAGCTAATTGAGAAGGTGTAGCATTTTTGTCCTCTGCGATTTTCTTTATTTCCTCTAGAACATCCAAATTCTTTTGGAAGTTCCCTCCTTGGTAGCGAGGCAACCATCTGCGAATATCGTCTTCAGCAAGATCTTCAAACTTACGTAATTCTCCAGAGATAATGCCACGACTAAGTGGACTGTAAGCAACATGAGTAATACCTAATTCATTGACGACAGGTAAGATTTCATCTTCAATATCCCGGCTCCAAAGGGAGTATTCGGTTTGTAAAGCGGAAATTGGATGAATGGCATGAGCGCGTTTAATCGTTTCAGCACCGGCTTCCGATAAACCAAGATAACGAACTTTACCCGCCGTTACTAAATCCGATAGTGCTCCTACTGTTTCTTCGATTGGGACATCAGGGTCTACGCGATGTTGATAATATAGGTCAATATAGTCTACATTCAATCGACGAAGACTCTCGTCTATTGACTGTTTTACGTAATCAGGGTGCCCGCTTACGGTGTAATCAGGTAAGAAACCAAACTTTGAAGCAAGGATGGCTTGATCCCGCCGTCCTTTTAATGCTTTTCCAAGAAGTTCTTCATTATGACCATTTCCATAAATATTGGCAGTATCCAACAGTGTCACACCTAACTCTAGTGCACGATGGATGGTACGAGTGGATTCAATGTCATTCGTCGCACCATATGTTCCAGACATCCCCATTAATCCAAGGCCCATTGCCGACACTTGTAAGTCACTATTTCCTAATTTTCTATTTCTCATATGACTAGCAACCCCTTAAGTTTATTTTTAACAAAATTAGAATAACACCAATATAAAACCAAGTAAACTAAAAAGGTTAAAAAAGTTTAATTAGTTCGCTATGTTTATTTCCCTGCTTTTTTATGTAATAATGAAAAAAGTGAAGGAGGAGAACGGCTTGACTGCGAATAACGAACAAAATCAAAGTTCTCAAAATGACACGAGAACAAGATTGCTCACAAAAATCATCCCTATAATAAGAAAGAATGGCTTTCAATCCATTCGGATGGATGATATGGCAAAATACATGGATGTTAGTAAAGCGACCATGTACAAATATTTCACTTCCAAAGAAGATGTCATTCAAGCGTCTGTTAATAGTTTTGTTGACTATATAAATGAACTTATCGTGGAATCGAATAATACGGTCAAATCATTTACCAAGGGTTTTCAACAATCCTTTGAACAATCGATTTTACTTGCGGCCTATATCTCTGATGTTTTCTTGAATGAGCTTCAAATCATGTATCCATATTTACATGATCAACTGAGGGATGCGATGCAAAGAAGAGAAGAAAAATTGATGGTTTTTTATGAAGAGGGAAAAGATAAAGGACTATTCAATTCGGTTAATGAAAAGCTTATTTTTCTACAAGATGATGTATTGGTCCGCTCCATGATAGATGCTAAATTTTTAATGCTGAACGGTCTGACCCTTCATCAATTATTGTGGGATTATTACCAGCTGAAGAAGCTTCAGCTCTTTAAAGCTGACCATGCAGAGCAAGTTGATGATCACCATATGGTGAATCAACTCGACTATATATCGAAAAAGCTAATGCGGGATTTATTTTAGGGCAGCCATACTTTTACGAAGATATAAGAGTTTTTATAAGGGAGGTTGCCGCGGCAGCCTTTTTCTTATTTTCAAAGGAATATTTCTGAGGGTGGCCGCAAAAAAAGTGGGCAGTTAAGAAAAAGTTAATAGTTTCGTTAGAGTTTAATAACATATGCAAGGTATTGTATACATATCGACAGAATAAGGAGGAGTTATGAATGAAAAAATACGTAGCAAGTATAGCGGGTGCCGCTGTCCTATCGTGTGCAGGATTTCTGGGATTTGGTCAATTAGAGCAGGTTGTACAGAACCAAGGGAAGGATCAGGTAGCACATGCAGCAAGTAACGAAGTTCCGGTCAAGGGTGCGAAGGAAGCGGAAACTCCAGCAAAACCGATGGGGGGGCTTTCTACTCACGTACTTGACGAAGTAAAAGGAAAACCTGCACCAAATGTAAAAGTTAAAGTATATCGTGTGAATGAAGAAGGAAAGACGAAATACTTACACACGGCCAAAACGGATAAAGAGGGACGCGTTGGTTCCCTGCTTACACCAAAGGAAATGAAAGAGGGAACGTATGAAATCCATTTCTTTATAGGCGATTACTTTGATAAACAAGGCACGGAGGGTGCAGATGAATTCCTGGACGAAGTTCCACTTCGTTTTAAAGTGACTGATCCGAAACAACATTACCATGTACCAATTGTAGCCGCACCTGGAGGGTACAGCACATATCACGGAAGCTAAACTAGTTGACAAGTTGTATGGGAGAAGATATTCCTCGAACTATAGACATGCTCGATCGCAATCGAGTTTGTCTATAGTTTTTTGAGGATTTCGCAGCACTCGCTGCAAGCACTTTTGTTTGAACAATATATCCTCCCCCTTGCGCAAAATTGCATGATGATTATTTTTAATAAGGACAGGTGAAATAATGACGAAAAAGATTTTGATTGTAGATGATGAAAGCAGCATAAGAGATGTTTGTAAAAGGTATTTACAAAGGGAGGGCTACCTCACCATTGAAGCGAGTGATGGCGAGGAGGCCATTGCCAAATGGAAAAAACAAAAACCAGATTTGATTATTCTGGATTTAATGATGCCTTATAAAACTGGATGGGAAGTGTGCCAGGAAATACGCGAGTTGGACGATGTCCCGATCATCATGTTAACGGCAAGAGGGGAAGAGCAGGATAGGCTGATGGGACTGACAAATGGAGCAGAAGACTATGTCACTAAACCGTTTAGTCCGAGGGAACTCGTATTGCGGGTCAAGTCGATCTTCCGGCTGCTGGGAAGAAATCCGTTGCTCACGCAAAATCGGGAAGCCCATGTGAACATGGTCCAATACGGGGAACTGGAGGTTAATGAAGCGACGCGAACGGTCTGTCTTCGTCATAATCCCATTGAATTGACGATGAAGGAATTTGACATCCTCTGGCTTTTGATCAATCATCCAAAACAAGTTTTCTCACGTTCCCAACTATTGGAAAAAGTTTGGGGTATGGAGTTTGAAGGAGATACAACAACGGTGACTGTCCATATGAGACGGTTACGTGAGAAGCTTGAGCGTGATCCATCCAACCCTCAAATGCTTAAGACCGTTTGGGGAGTGGGCTATAAGTTTGAAAGCGGGGATGAAGAATGAAAATAAGAACACAGCTGCTATTGGCTAACATCGCAAGCATTGGGGTGATAGTGATTTTCTTGATCTTTAGTTATATCGAAATGGTACTGCCTCCAGCCATCTTTAATTTGTTAGTCTTCATTACGTTAATTGCTACAGTTATATCCATCCTTGTGCATTTGTACCTGACTAAGCCCATTTTGAAATCCATTCGGGATATATCGGCCGGTGCCAAGAAAATTCGGGAGGGTGATTTTAATTGTAGGATTAATGGAAGTAATATTATTGAGTTAAATACAATGGCCTTGAATTTTAATGATATGAATGAGCAATTACTGAAAAGTTTCGAAAATCTGTCTAAATCCGAGGCATCAAGAAAACAATTGGTTGCAAATATTTCACACGACTTACGAACACCGATCGCATCCATCAAGGCCTTTTCCGAAGCGCTTGAAGACGGTGTTGTAGAAGATAAAGAAACCTTCCATCAATATTTACGGACATTAGGACTTGAAACCCAACGGCTTAGCGACTTGATTGATGAACTTTTTCAATTGTCCCAACTTGATGCAGATGGGATTACTCTCGTGAAACAACCATACCATATAGATCAGCTGATCCTTGAAACACTCCAGAATCAGTTGTTTCAAATTGAAGAAAAGAAACTCAATATTGAAGTGGATTTACCTGAACAATTGGAGCCAGTTTCAATTGCTCCTTCAAAAATGAAACAAGCTGTCATCAATCTGTTGGAAAACGCGATTCGTTACTCCCCTTTGAATGGAACCATCAAAATCATAGGAAAAAAGGACAAGTACGGATTTATAAAAATATCGATGGCGGATGAGGGACAGGGCATACCTGAAGCAGATATGCCCTATGTGTTCGAACGCTTATATCGTGTGGAGAAATCCAGAAATAGAGAAACAGGTGGATCAGGTCTAGGGCTCGCCATAGCCAAGTCCATTATTGAGTTGCATGATGGTGAAATAGGAGTGGAACGGAACGATAAGGCAGGATGTACATTTTGGTTCACGCTTAAAAGAAATGACCATTAAAGTAATCCAAGGCAAGCCTTGCTTTTGTTTTTGCAACTGTGAATCGAATTCACGTCAATCGTTTCTTTACGTTTCCTAAAGAAAGGTTTTACATCTTGAAAATAGATGATACAGTAAATAAAAGGGATTTTATTATCTCAGTAAGAGGCGGGATGAGAATTGATCAAGATATATACACGGTGCCACGTGAAGGGGTGAGGCAGCTTGGAAATTTGGAAAGTAAGCGAAAAGGTAGCGAAATTTAGCGATGTAATCCCTAAATACATTTTCAGCCTATTTTTTTCCTGCATCTCTTTAGCTGCTAGTATAATTCTCTTTAGTGGAGAGATCTCCTGGTTACTGCCTGGAATTATTGTATATCCATTTTATATCGTTGTCCCCTACGTGATTTTTGCGGTGCCCGTACAGGTATTTCTCAATAGGTATCCAAGGAAATTTAACTTGCTTTACTTATTCATATACATTTTTTTCTCGTTTATAGCTGTATTCATATTGTATATAGTACAAGATGTAAACGTTGCAATGAATGTTGTAAGAATGAAGCAGTTTTATGAATTAAGTTTTTCTGCTGCTGTAATCTTTTGGATATGGGACTCCATTTTTTTACATGAGAAACCGGAGTAGTTCTCGAGCTGTCTTTCAGGCAGCTTTTTATATTGGAACGAATGGTATACATTCCTATTCTCAAAGGGAAGTAGATAGGATAAATAGTGTTACCAAAAAAGTGGGGAACGTATACAACAAAATGTATCAAAAACTGCTGGACGGCTCTCAAGAAAGTAATCTTTGGAAGTCCCAACTGGGTTTGCCTGTCCAAACCTTGGATGCTGCCAATGTTTCCAGTGATTTTTAAAGCTACTTTACAAGAATGGACTTCATTATTAATGGAGATGAAATCAACTGGTTAAAGTGAATTCTGATACACCTACAGGATACATAGAATCATCCATCGCTAATCAGATCATATGTGAAGAATATGGATTCGTATCCCCAAATAAACTTGAAGATAATATCAAAAGAACGTGGGCAATCATCAGCCAATAATACAATCTATCAAATGATAATACGGTTCATTTTACTTCCTATGGCTGGCACGATGAAGATCGTAAAACTATTTCATTCAATTTAACAAATAGTGGTTTACAGAACACCAAATACATAGCTATTGAAATATCATCGTGTCGGATGAGGGGCTTTTCGACCAAGAAATTGATAGGATTAACTTCTTGTATCGACTATATCCGCTTGAGTACTTGGTTGATGATAAAGATTCTGCCAGAAGGGAAATAGGGCCCTCTTTGTTAGAACATATTACTGGTGTAAAGTGAATTTAATTAAATCCGCCCGGTACCTTCCTTATGCAGTCTAAAGCGATTTTAGCTCTGATTTGGTCTCGGCGGGATGACAGCGGGATTTTCAGCTTAGAAGAAAGAGAAAGCATCCGTCGTCACTTTTTGCCCACTTATTTAAGAGGTGATTTTCCTTTTGAGAATGAGGCGTATGTGGCAAAGCCAATTTACGGACGCGAGGGCGAAATTGTGGAAATCTTTGACAGCTTTTCTAACATAATAGAGAAAGATGAAGAAGATTATTACGCCGGATGGCAAAAGGTTTATCAACAATATGTTGAGATGCCCGATAAAATGGTAGAAACTTGGGACGGTGAATATACCGGGAAAATGCTTGTAGCTTCTTTCTATCAAGAAGACCTAGTTACTCATTCCAACGTGTAGGTGAGTTTTTAATTTGTTTAATTAACAAAAAAATCCTGGGCGCTAATGATATTAATTATTCAATTTAATTGCGCAACTAAAGGAAGATAGAATGATTTTTGCAATTATTGAAGATGAGCAGGAGGAATTGATCTGAGCCTAAAGACGGGTAGCAATTTAGTTACTTGTTTTATTAAATTGAACTAAAATTTAAATGGGTAACTTAAAAAAGCTAAACATTAATAGCTAACTAAATAAATACAACTTTTAGTAAACTCTATCTTATTTGTGTATAATTGAAATGAATCACATATATTTGTCTAATTAACTTTTTTTTCTTGTTTCGCAAATAAAAAAGCACTATTGGTGCAAACTAAGTGAGGTATATATGGAAAATCAAAAGAACTACAACTACAATCAACAAATGGACATTAAGTTTGATTATCTAGAAAAAATCACTATCAAGGATATTGTTCGTGATAATACGGATAAATGGTTCAATCAATCACTATGTGAGGTAAATTCATCCGTTTTGAGACTTGGTATCTTTGAGGGTGAATATCATATGCATAAACATGAGAATGATGATGAAGTCTTTTTTGTATTAGAGGGCGCACTCGTTTTGGAAACGGAAAATGGTAACTTTGAGCTGGGGCAATACGAAGGAGCCTGTGTGCCAAAAGGTACGATGCATAGACCGGTGGTACCAAAGGGCAAGGCAGTAGTTTTGATGATTGAAAACAAAGGGATCGATCCTATTGGTACAGTATAGTCCTCTTAAAGACTAATTAAAAAAGTCCTGTTTTCTCGGTGTAATAAATGAGGAATTTGGACTTTTTTTATATTTGGTTTAATCTTGTAATGTTGTTTTTTTTTGTTATTAAGCTTCCCCTTGTAACAGGGTAGAAGCTGGCAAGGGGATGTGGGGGAAGCCCCCGCATAGAGTAGCTAATTAAGAGTGAGAGAAATTTACCTGAATTCCTCGTTTTAAGTACGTCCACTTGGCGATAGTCCCGCACCGCCAAAATTTCGGAATACAAGGGGGTAAAGGTGGAGATTTTTGAGCGTTTCAATCCGTAGGACAAAAATACCACCCCAACTTGCCGTCGTGAAAAATCTTATAGGAGATATTTTTGATTTGTTCATTATATGATTTAAACACGATGAACTATGCTCCAAAATGGGTATAGTGCAGATTTAAAAGAACTTAATTAAATCACGAAAAGAATAAGTCGTATTTTCAGGAAGCACATACGGCCACTTTGACGCCTAAACATAAAAGGAAGGTGAAGGAACAGGAATGAAAGCATATCCTTTAACAGAAAGTGAATTTACATTAATAGATGAAGCTAAAAGGAAAATTACGGACCTCTATGAAGACGATAGACATCATGTGGGAGCTGCCATAAAAACGAAATCCGGAAATATTGTTTCGGCGGTACATATAGAAGCATATATTGGGCGGGTTTCGGTATGTGCTGAAGCCATTGCAATGGGAAAGGCCATTTCAGACGGAGAAAGATACTTTGAAACGATAGTGGCAGTAAGGCATCCGTATTCCGATGAAAAGAATAGGGAGTTGAGAGTCGTAAGTCCGTGTGGGATGTGCAGGGAATTAATCTCCGATTATTCACCAGACTGTTTTATTATTTTGGAGATAGATGGAAAACTACAGAAAACGAAAATTGGTGAACTGATTCCACTTAAATACAGTCGGGAATCATGAAAGAAAAATATTTTCGACTTTACTTGAAGATAGAGCTGCGATGACAGTTCTTTTTTTCACGTAAAAGAACAGGTGTGTTAATATAGTATAGCAAAGCCGAATTTTTTATTAACTGTAGTAGGCACATCTTATTCATCAAAGGAGTTCATTCATAATGCAAGTCTTACAAAAAACACAAAAAATAGTACGCTATCAGAATCAACAGGGCCATATACATTACGGAATTGTTGAGGATGAGTCAATATTACAACTATCGAGCAGTTTTGCTGAACTTGTCAACAAGGAAATAAAGTATGACGGGGTAACGGTGAAATATAGTGACGTGAAAATTTTGGAGCCGGTAAAACCATCCAAAGTGGTCAATTTCGGGTGGACATATGCAGGCCATGCAAAGGAAACAGGGGGAGAGGCGAACCTTGTTGAACCATTTCTATTCTTAAAGCCCTTATCTTCGCTTATTGCAGACAAGGAAACGATTGTACTTCCGCCTGCCGAATTAACCAACCAAGTGGAACTTGAAGGGGAAGTGGCTTTGATCATCGGGAAGCGCGGAAAAAACATAAAAGAAGAAGATGCGCTTGATTACGTGTTTGGCTGCACGATATTCAATGATGTCACGGCAAGAGATCTTACAAAAAAAGATCCACAGTTTACACGGGGTAAGGGATTTGATACGTTCGGGCCATTAGGACCGTGCATCGTTACCGGGGTGGACCCGACAAACTTACGGATTGTGACCACTCTAAACGGCCGTGTTGTCCAAGACGGCAATACGAATGAAATGTCTCTGAGCATACCTTATCTAATCAGCTGGCTATCGCAGGTAATGACACTGGAGCCCGGTGACATTTTGGCAACGGGATCACCATCTGGCAGCTGCCCGGTCAAATCAGGGGATGAAATCGTTGTCGAAGTCGAGAATATCGGTCAGTTGAGTAATAACGTTCAATAGGTGATACTAGTCTAGCATGCCTCCTTCATCAAGAGATATGCCCATTCAAATCAATGATGGAGTGGCAGCATCGAGATTTACTTGTCAAGAAGATTGCTATTCTTATGTGTCGAAGTCAGAGCTGCCTTTAAGGCAGCTTTATTTTATGGAGAAGAGCATTTGAGGCGATTCCACATAAAAACAGGATCTGGATGACGGCACGAATGGTGCTGATCTGAGTTTAATCAGTTCACCGCTTTTTAGCCTATTTGTTAGAAAAATATGGTATGATTAGTTAATCTGTAAAGGTGGGGACGACTATGTCAATCAATGGCGGCGATGCGCTATATTCAATATTTTTCCTTATATGTATATTTGGAATATTTTCTGGAGTGTTTTTTCTGGTATGGACACTCGTGACCAAACAGCCAAACAAGTCAAATAGAATTGAACAAAAACTGGATAAAATAATTGTGTTACTGGAAAAGGATAAGAAAGAGTAACCTTTTTTGACTGCTTTGGATATGACCATTAAGAACAGATTGGATAGAAAAAACTCTGGAGGGTAGCTCCAGAGTTCAGTTTGTAGACAAAAGGGGTTCGGAATTATAAATTCCGAACCCCTTTTTGAGATTCTCTTTGAATTGTGCCTATAGTGAAGAGATTCGGGCTCTACGAGCCTTCTATGTTAAACCATTTTGGGGATTTCCCATGCCCAATTGGCCATCTTCTTTACATTCATGGCAGCGAAAGTAAGCATCGCTTGCATCGACAATTTTTTAAGTCCCCTTAAAGTAGTCCAACGCATTCCATGCTTTTCTTTTGCATCTGCGAATACACGCTCAATCGTTTCCTTGCGTTTCGCATAGATAGGTTTTACATCTTGATGATGACGCAGATGATCTGCTTCTTCCATATTTTCTTGCCAGATATGGCGTGTCACCAACTTTTTGATGGTCTTTGCTTTCCGTACACTGTGATAAAAATGAGCATGTCTTACACTTGTGTTTGGGAGATTTATACTCGCGATATCCCTCTTTATTTGTTGTTGAGTACGTTAAAACCTCGCCCGATGGGCAAAGGTAACAGTCAAAATGTTCATCGTAAACATACTCATGTTTGCGGAAGAATCTTTCTTTTGTCCGTGGTCGTGTATAGGGTAAAGCTGGCGTGATTTCTTTGTTATAGGTAGCTTGTAATGGCCGGTGTTTCATAAGCGGCATCTGCCGCAACGGCTTCCGGTTTTCCAATATTCTCAATCACTTGATCAACAAGTGGCTCTAAAACTTGACTATCATGTGTATTTCCAGGCGATACAATCGTTCCTAATACGAACCCGTTGCGGTCTGCAGCTGCGTGGAATGAATAGGCAAACTGTTTTGTTCGTTCATCTTTCTCATAGTAGCCACTCTCGGAATCCGTTGTACTTTCTTTTATTTCTTTCGTTTAGTTCCTATCAAATTTATCCGGTGGAAAAGGTTTCTTTCCATGGTTTTCACGGTCTTGATTGATTTCATCTTGAAGTCGTTTTTGATACGCACGTGTTTCTTTGCGAACGATTTTCTTTTCAAATTTCTTCTTATTCGCACTGGCTTTCACATGGGTGGAATCCACGAAAACATGTTCAGCACGTATTAACTTTTTATTGGCAGCTGTCATTAAGATGTGATAGAAAATCTGTTCAAACAGGTCTGTATCTTTAAAGCGCCGCTCATAATTTTTGCCGAAGGTAGAGAAGTGAGGGACTTTATCATGGAAACCATAGCCTAAGAACCAACGGTAAGCCATATTGGTTTCGACCTCTTCAATCGTTTTACGCATGGAACGAATACCGAAGGTATATTGAATGAATGCCAGCTTGACTAAAACAACGGGATCAATACTAGGGCGTCCTATCTCAGAATACATCTCTTTCACCAAGTCATAAATGAAAGTGAAGTCAATGGCAGCCTCCATTTTACGTACCAAATGGTTCGGTGGCACCAATTGATCTAACGTAATCATTTCAAGTTGATCTCGCTGAATAGAATCATGTTTAGAAAGCATCCTCATCACCTCACGTTTTGATCCTTCTATTTTAAAACAAAAATCCTTCTCGGTAAAAGGGTTCTATCTAAAGGGACAAACAAAGTTGATTGGAACGGAAGGTACGAGACTCCTGCGGGAAGTGCGAGTCACGGGAGACCCCACAGGCTGTAAAGCCGAGGAGACTCCCGGACCGCCCGCGGAAAGCGAGTGCCTGGAGAGGAAATCAACGGCCACATTGTGCAACTCATAAAAATAGACAAACTCGATTTTCATCGAGTTTGTCTACAGTCTGAACTCTGGAGGGTAGCTCCAGAGTTTTTTTATTGGTTTTGAGAAATGCCGTTAACACAAGTCAAATGAAAATAATGGGTAATGGTGTATAAGTCTTGTCTGCGATACTCATATTAAAATTATTGAATTAGTCGTTCATCAAATGTGGCAATAACAAAGAGAGGTTGAATTTCCGATGCTGAAAAATGATTCAGCTTTTCAAAAAAGTGAGCTTGCCAAGCTTTTACAAGTATGTGAAGAGTCGGCTGACTTTCTTTCTTTTGAGCTTCAAGGCTCGCCCTTTTTCATTGCCTATTTCAAAACCTTGGTGAAGCCGGAAATCATTCATCATGATGTCCTGGCTTGCTTTAAAGCAGAAATCCCTTCTACTTTAGAAGAAATAAAAGGAGAACTGCCAATCGAGGATATTTCTATTACAGACGATATCACGGACATACAAAATAAGTTGATGACTGGAAACCTGATTTTTTTCAAAAAAGAAGGGTATCCGGTCTGCCTGGCTGTTCCTGTCCCATCCGTTGAAAAAAGGCAAGTAGCTACCCCGGAAACGGAATATACCGTTGCCGGGCCAAAGGAAGCTTTTGTGGAGTCACTTGATACAAATTTAAATCTCATTCGTAAACGCTTGCCTATTCCCGAGCTGCAGGTAAAGGAGCTTAAGGTTGGAAAGCTATCGAAAACCAGGGTCGCGGTTGTATATGTGATGGGGATCGCTGATCAGGAAAATGTTAATACGGTCATCCAGAGGATTCAAGGGATTGAATATGATGAAATTGCCGACACTTCATTTCTCAGCCAAATGATTGCTGATAATAAAAACTCGCCATTCCCGCAGTTAATTGATACAGAGAGGCCAGATCGACTGGCTGCCGTACTTGCTGAAGGGAAGATAGGCATTTTTTCGGATGGGTCGCCCACTGCCATTTCAGGTCCCGTCTCACTCATTACTTATTTCGCGGCATTTGAGGATTACCTCTCCATATGGAATGTCGCTTCCGCTTTCCGGCTGCTCAGGATCTTTGCGGTTCTTTTCTCTATTTTAGCCACTCCAGCATATGTAGCCATTTTAACTTTTCATTATGAAATGATTCCCCGTGATGTACTGAGCTTGCTGATTACCTCACGGGGAACCATTCCATTTCCGCCTTTTTTGGAAGCGGTCCTGCTAGAATTGGCGATTGAACTTTTGCGGGAAGCAGGCGCCCGGCTGCCGACAAAGATTGGTCAGACGATCGGTATTGTCGGCGGTATAGTGCTCGGAACAGCGGCTGTACAAGCAGGCTTGACGAGCAATGTTCTGCTTATTGTCGTGGCTACGGGTGCGCTTGCTTCCTTCACTACACCTATTTATCAGGTCAGCAGCGTGATCCGCCTCATTCGCTTTCCATTTATCTTGTTTGCTCATCTACTGGGCCTTGTCGGAGTCGCCGTCTGCTTTGCTTTTCTCATTTCTCATTTATTAAAGCTAACTTCCCTCGGTCGCCCATTTCTTGAGCCCATCTATCCATTGCGCGTGGAGGACTTAAAGGATTCTGTCATTCGGCTGCCGTTCGACAAGCAAGCGCTCCGTCCTTTGCAAATAAGAGCGCAAGATCGTCTAAGATTTCAGCAGGAGGCTTCTCCCAAAAAAGACTGGGATATTGACGACTAATTAACCTTTGGAGGTGCCATAATGCTGCCCTTACCGCCCGAGAACCGGAAAGTCTCTCCATTCTTTGTTTTCTATCTTATCGTCGCCGCGCAATTTGGTCTGGGGGTTTTCAGCTTTCAACGGGAAATTGTTAAAGTTGTGGGAAATGATGCATGGATTGCTGTTATTATCGCCGGTATCTCGATACATATAATCTTGTGGATGATCTATCAAATATTAAATAAAGGAACGAACGATATTACCGTCATTCACAAGGAACTTTTTGGAAAGTGGCTTGGTGGGCTGCTTAGTTTGGCTTTAATTGTTTATTTGCTTGCTTTGGCCATCTCCGTTGTTCGCAGTTATACCGAATTGATTCAAGTTTGGATCTTTCCGCAATTGGAAACATGGTATATGGCCTTGATTCTCTCTGTGCTCGTGTATGTGTATGTCATTGGAGGTTTTCGAATCATTGTTGGAATTTGCTTCCTTAGCTTCATTTTTACTACACCGATTTTTTTTATTATGGTAGGTTTTCCTTTGCGGCATATGCAAATTTCTCATCTTTTTCCCATTTTGGATCATTCCGCGGCTGAGTTGTTGTCCGCCTCCAAGACGATGGCATATAGTTTGACCGGGTTTGAAACGATATTTTTCTTTTATACGTTCATCAAAGATGCTCCACGATCGCAAAAATGGGGGCATTATGGAACGGCCTTCAGTACAGTCAGCTATTTAGTGATAATGATCGTGTCCCTTATGTACTTTTCCAAGAATCAATTGCTTGAGTCGATTTGGCCGACATTAACCATTTGGCAAATTGCTGATTTTCCTTTTCTTGAAAGGTTTGAGTTTATGGGGATCTCTTTCTGGCTGTTCAGTGTCGTGAATAGTGTTTGTCTATATATTTGGGCAGGCACCAGAGGGTTGAAGCAGCTGTTTAGCTTGAAGCAGAAACATAGTCTTATCGTAATGCTCACTTTAACAGCAGTGGCGGCCATATTATTAAAAACCCGCGAGCAGATCGATCAGCTAAATTCTTTAATGGGTACGGTGAGTCTTTACGTCATGTATGCGTATATTCCGTTTATCTTTTTTTATCAAATGATTAAAGGGAAATTGAGGAGAACGTCATGAAAAAATTCCTTCTTTGGTGCATTTTCACCTTCATCCTTCTGTTCTACAACTCAAATGAAACTATGATACTTGAAGATATCCAGCATGTGTCTGCCATTGGATATGACTATGTGGATGACGATCGGATGAAGGGAACGGCCGCTGCTCCTTTTTATCCTGCCGGCATAAATGTTGAGCCGCTCGATGCTTTTTTTACCGCGGAAGGCCATACCTTTCTGGACATCTTGCAAAAGCAGCAGCTGGAGTCCCAAAGAAAGCTCGTCACGGGACGTCTGCAAAATTTTTTAATTAGTAAAGAGCTGGCAAAACACGGAGTCGCGGAGCTAACCGATCCGCTCGGACGATCCACCGATATCGGCAGGGATGTATACATGGCGGTCGTCGACGGCAGCGTTGAAGATCTGTTAACTTTTAAGTATTCCAATGCACCGACATCTGCAGAATATCTTTCCGATTTCATGGAGAGAAATTTGAAAGACATTATTCCTAAACCGACTGTCCATATTTTCCTGGAACAGTATAACGGATTCGTTCAAGATCCCTTTCTGCCTATGATTGAAAAAAAACACGATCATATTCGATATAAGGGACTCGCTCTTTTTAAGGGCGATCATTACGTAGGGGCGTTGTCCGATAAGGAGAGTTATTTATTTACACTTCTTTACGAAAAGACTAAAACAGGTACGGATCAAATTAGCTTGAAGAATAAGAAGTACATAGCGATTCAAAATATCCGCTCCAAAGTGAAATATAAAGTGTCCGGCAGCCAAGATGATCCGCGCGTTGACGTTCATGTCTCGTTTTTAGGAGAGGTTAAAGATGCGCCAAGCATTTCGTTGGGGGAAGATACATTGAAAGAAATGGAACAGGAATGGAGTGAAGGAACCATGCAAAGGGCGAATAAGATGATGGATAAATTTAAGAAGCTAGAGGTTGATCCGCTCGGTATCACCGAAAAGGTAAGAAGCCATTTTCGGAACTTCGATAAAAAAGCCTGGGAGGAACGATACCCGACCGTTCCTGTTGAATTTCATATGAAGATTCGTATAACTAACACCGGGATCACGAATAAATAGTGCATTCAATAAAGGGCAAATAAGATAAAAACAAGCAAACCATTTCCAAGCTAATGGGTAGGGTGCTTGTTTTTTGTATAAGCTCCAACCAATAATTAGAAGCCGTTCGTGAATATCAGAAGCCATGACTATGAAACATGGCATACTCAGTGGAAAGGTAAGGTTTATGACTTTACATCATGTGATAATAAGACAAAAGGTGTTAGATGCTTTCCGAATGGATTTCGTCAAGCATCTAACACCCTTACATTCCTTTATTGTTTACCTCAGGCAGCGCGATCTTCAGTGTTGTAATGGAAAAACGGGGAGGGGGAGTGGCATTCGCCAAAGGATGCCGACATTATAATACTTCACCATTACTTTCAATCGCTTTTTTATACCAGTAGAAAGAATCTTTACGGCTTCTTTCCAAACTTCCATTGCCTTCGTCATCTTTATCGACATAAATGAAGCCGTACCGTTTCGACATTTCGCTTGTTGACATGGAAACTAAGTCGATAGGTCCCCAGGCCAGGTACCCCATCAATTCAACTCCATCACCGACAGCTTCTTTCATTTGTTCAATATGTTTCCTTAAGTAATCAATCCGATAGTGATCATGGATGGAGCCGTCTTCTTCGACCTTATCATAGGCACCCAATCCATTTTCAACCATGAAGATTGGCACTTGATAGCGATCATACATCTCATTCAATACGACACGCAGACCGATCGGATCAATTTGCCATCCCCATTCAGAAGCTTCTAAATAAGGATTCTTTAGTGAATTCATTAAGTTTCCTTCTGTTCGCTCTCCTTCTGGGGAAGCGGAGGATAACATGGACATGTAATAACTAATGGTGATGTAATCCACTGGATGCTGCATAAGGATCTCGTCATCCCCAGTGGCTTTGATGATTTCAATATTATTTTCAATGAAGAAACGATCCATATATTTAGGATACTCACCACGAACATGGACATCTGTAAAGAATAGATTTTCTTGATTATCCTTTTGCGCTTTTATGACATCTGCAGGATTTGGAGTGTTTGGATAATGGCTCATCCTTGCCAGCATGCAACCCATTTTTCCATCAGGGATAATTTCATGTAATTTTTTTGTGGCCAGTGAACTCGCGACAAATTGGTGGTGCAAACCTTGATATCTTGCCTGCATGGAGTTTGCTTCCTTATCCGATATGACGCCTCCGCCGGTAAAAGGACTGATGGTGATCATATTGATTTCATTAAATGAAATCCAATATTGCACCTTATCTTTGTAACGAGTAAAAACCGTTTCTGCATAGTGTACAAAATGATCGATTACTTCACGACCAACCCAGCCATTATATTTTTCCGTCAAGCCATAAGGTGTTTCATAATGAGATAATGTAACGATCGGCTCAATATTATATTTCTTTAATTCAGCAAATACATTGTCGTAAAATTGTAAACCTGCCTCATTTGGCTCTTCATCGTAGCCATTAGGGAATATCCTTGCCCAATGAATGGAAAGCCTGAATGCCGTAAAGCCCATCTCAGCAAGTAAAGCGATATCTTCTTTATAGTGGTGATAGAAATCAATGCCTTCACGTTTAGGATAACGTGCCGTCGATTCACCACTTAGTGCTTTTCTGATTTGTTCAGAGGTGATTTCCATTGCATTATCTTTTGTTCTTTGATCTTTAGGGATATATTCAACAAAGTCGGCAGCGGATAAACCTTTACCACCTTCATCAAATCCGCCTTCAATTTGGTTGGCGGCAGTTGCACCTCCCCAATAAAAGTTTTTTGGGAATTTGGCTTCGAATTGTGTCATAGTGAACGCTCCTTTTGGTTTGATTATTTTACAATAGTTAATATTGGTTCTTCTAAAGTGACGAATCTTGATTTTGTTTGTACAACATCTAAATACTCGGCAGTGTTAGTGACGATTACAGGTGTTGTAGCTTTATAGCCTGCCTTTTTAATACCTTCAATATCAAAGGTTACCAGTTTGTCTCCTTTTTTGACGGCTGAACCAGCTTCGACATGTGCATCAAAATACTTTCCGCCTAGTTGAACTGTATCTAGTCCGATATGGATCAATACTTCAACCCCATTCTCACTAATCAAGCCAATTGCATGTTTTGTTGGGAATAGTGTCACTACATTTCCATCAAACGGTGCTGAAACCATTCCCTCAGCCGGTTCGATGGCCACACCCTTACCCATTGCACCGCTGGAAAATACGGCATCATCCACGTTTTCCAAAGGCATCACCTCCCCTTTTAATGGTGCAGATAAATCATAGGTTTTGTCCAGGGCAGCCACTGTCTTAGAGGATTTGTCTTCTATTGCTTTTTCAGCTTTATCGGCAGCAACCTTTTTCTTCCCTTCTGTACCAAAGACGAACGCTAAAATGGTTGCTGAGAGAAATGAAGCGCCAATCCCGAGTATATAGCCGAGTGTCGGTGAATAAGCAGGGATGGTCAGAAGACTATTGAAAACAAACCCAAATACTCTTACATTGAATGTTGCGACAATGGCGCCGCCAATCGAACCAGCTACTAATAATAATGGTATTAACTTTTTATATCTTAATACGATCCCGTAAAGGATCGGTTCAGATACCCCTGCGAACAAGCCGGATAACGTAGCCGCAAATGAAAGGGAACGCAATTCTTTGTTTTTTCCGGCTCGTAAGAAGATACCGAAGGCGATCCCCATTTGTGCAAATGTAGAGGCAGCTGTAATGGGTCCAATTATATCTCCGCCACGTGAGTAATTATCGATCATGATCGGCACGACGCCCCAATGCACACCCAAGATGACCAAGATTGGCCAAATGGAGGCAATGATGACACCGGTCAAGATTGCGGATTTTGCTACCAAGTAAGTAACGGCAGCCCCAATTGCTAAACTAATGTATTGTGCAAACGGTCCGAACACTAAGGCCGTTAATGGAACCATGACCAAAATGCCCACCATTGGAATAAAGAATAGTTGAATCGTATCCGGTGTGCGTTTTTTTACGAAGCGTTCTAAAGGAGCATAGACAGCCATCGCAATTAACAAGGGAAAAACGGTTGATGAATAATCCGTCACGATCAGCGGAATATCCATGAAACTTACTTGCCCATCAGCTTTTAGAAGGGCCGTGAAATTGGGGTCAACTAAGCCTGCCGCAATGGCGCCGCCAACAAACGGGTTTGCATTCAATTTCTTAGCGGCGGAAATAGCTACAAAGATTGGCAAGAAATAAAAGAGGCCACTTGATGCTGCATTCAATACAGCATAGGTTGTTCCATTTATATCAATAAGATTTAAAATATCAAGGATCGCAAGCAGCGCTTTGATCATTCCCGCTCCTGCCAGTGCGGGAATCAATGGAGAAAATGTCCCCGAAATATATTCAAAGCTTTTAGCCATGACGCCTACTTTTTCAATGGTTTCCTTTTCGTTGGCTGAATCTTCATTATGAATATTGTGGTCATTCATGATCTCTGTATACACTTTCCCTACTTTATTCCCGATTACAACCTGGAATTGTCCTCCTTTTTCGACTACTGTAAGAACATCGGCGATTTTCCTTAATTCCTCTTTGTCAGCTTTTTGGCGATCATTAAGCTTGAATCTTAATCGTGTAGCACAATGGACGAGGGAATTGATATTTCCTTCGCCGCCCACCAACTGAACGATTCGATTGCCTAACTGTTTGTTATCCATTGTTTCCTCTCCTTTTATAAAATAAAAATAACCTGAAAAGAACACAAATGGATTTACATCCACTTTGTATTCTTCCCAGGTTTTGCCTGCCAAACAGTAACAATCCTTTAGTAATGTATTATTTTTTTTCCCGATTCGAAACCCGTTGGATATGAATGATAAAATAGGCTGACTCATCAGTGGTCATTTCCATTTTATATTGCTTTTTCAGATAAGCTTGCACTTTCTTCGTACATTCGTAGGCTTGTGGATATTGCAGCTGCACTTGCTGAAATAAGCCATCATTATTGTCGTCATTTAACTCACCGCGCAGCATCCTATAGGCAAAATAACGCAGATGGGTGATAAATCGGCTGTAATTCATCGAGTCTTCATTAAAGTCAAATCCATAATGATACTTAACGATACTGGTCACATCATTGACGATGTTCGTCATCGCCATTGTCTCTTCCATACCAGAGCCATCCTGCCGTGCATTGAAAAGATGCAAGGCAATGGATGCTGCTTCATCCTCAGGCATGCTTACTCCTGTTTTCGTTTTGATCATATTCAATGCTTTAAGAGAAGCCTGATATTCAGCCTTGTAGAACTTTTGCACTTCCCACATAAGCGCATTTCTTATCGGTATCCCGTTTTTTGTTCTTGTGACAGCAAAGTGAAGATGATCGGATAATGTTAAATAAAGTGAATCATTCAACTCTGTATGCAGATCCTCATTTACCATCTCAATAATTTCTTTTGAGAGTTCCATCATTTCATAAGGAATCTCATCAAGCAAATCAGATAATTTGTCAGCAAAACCTTTAGAAGGGGTGATAAAGGTTTTTTCGATTTTTTCAAGCTCAACCTGGTCGCCAACTTTTTTCTGGAAGGAGAGACCTCTTCCCATGACGACCATCTCAGTTTGATTTGAATCCTCTGTTAAAGCGACATTATTATTAAATATTTTTTTGAAGTCCATAAATTATCACTTTTCCTTCAATAATTTGAAATGAAAAAACCTGGATCAATACAAATTACAGACAGGTTTCCCTTCCATAACTTGAATTAATCCAGGTTTTGCCTGCCGAACAGTAACAATCCTCTGATAATATAATTATATATGATAACGGTTACTTTCGCAATAGAAGGGTGCTAAATAGCCAATTCAGAACTATTCATAGCCAACAAACTGATTATTCTTTCATGCAAAAAATATAACCCTGGTATAAAAAAGGATCTTAAAGGAAATGGTTATATACGTTAAAATTAGAAAAGAATTTAAGTAAGTTAAAAGAGATTATCTAAAAAAGAAAGGAATACTGACATGAATGAAAATAATGCACAATATTGGGTATCAAAGCTAGGGCTGCTGCCCCATCCAGAAGGAGGATATTTTAAAAGAACCTTTGAATCCGAGGAATGTACATCTGATCAAGCATTGACCGTCAATTATGAAGGTAGAAGAAAGCTTTATACAAGCATTTACTTTCTATTAACTTCAAAGGACGTCTCACATCTTCACCGCCTAAAATCGGATGAATTATGGTATTATCACGGTGGTAGTCCTTTAACCATACATATCATTAATGAAACTGGTGACTATGAAGAAATTAAATTAGGCATGAACTTAGACAATGGAGAAGTCCTCCAAGCACTAGTTCCAAAAAATTCAATCTTTGGATCGTCGGTTATGGCGGAAGATACATATTCGCTAGTAGGCTGCATGGTGTCGCCGGGTTTTGAATTCAAGGACTTTGAACTGTTCACACAAGCTGATCTTTTAGTAAAGTATCCCCAATACAAAGATCTTATTATGAAGCTAGCGTACGAAGTAATTCCTGAATAATTGAAATAATGGCATGATCCTTAAATGAATTAAGCAGGTTTATGGAACTGAAGGACTGAGAGGTAGTATGGCATATTTGTGTAATCGTAGCATGCACGGTCTGTTTTGATTGAATTCAAGCAGGCTTTTTTTCGTGAAAACCACTCTTGATTTGGAAAGTGTTGGTATAATGGAGGTGGTCATTTCAATAGGAAGGTTGCAGATCAGTGTGAAATTTAACAAGACTGTCGTGATCATTGCATTCGGTATAATATGTATAGCTATCCTCATGAATCTGTTAAAGAAGGATATATGGGACGTGAATGAAAAGCTGCTAAACGAAGAAGTGTCAGCAATTGGACATTCCGTTGAAACCATAAACTTGCAAGATGTAACACCGTTTGAATGGGATGAAGTGTATTCCTTTACTCCATATACTCTAAAAGAGGATATATATGAAACGGTCGGTTATAAATGGGATGCCATTAGCGAAACTGTAAATGAAGGTATGAATCAAATAGTTTTTCTGAAAGATGGAAAAGTAGTCTGCTATTTATATGGGTATCCTGAAAACAATGGATATGGGATATCTTTTGAATCCAACAATGATAAAGGAACAAATGTGCTTAATATTAAGGATGATCTGAATTTTCAAGTGGAAAAAAGTAACAGTGTGGTCTACTTGAATAATTAGGACTGTGTATGAATTTCTCAACCCTTGATATTACTCATGGAATGTATGAACCAACTATATTGTGTTATAGTGCCTTTCTTTTTTGGGGAAGCGGAATGCATGTACATTTAATAACAAAAAAGCTGATTGCAAAAGGCCTTCAAGGCACTGCTGTAATCGCTTTTCTTTGCTTGATTCCAGCAGCATCCAGGCGGCGGCTGGAATCAACTCAACATTAAATCCGGATTTTAAGTTGCTTGCTGAGACGCTGCATTTCCGAATTAATATAGGATTTGCTGTAATCACAGCCGACAATGGCGACAATATTGCCGTCATCATCCATAATTGGTGCAAGGCTAGTTTTCCACTCACCGTATCTGTCTTCATAAATGGGCGTAACTCCTGCTTGGCCGTTAAATGCCGCGTACGCTACATTCATCATTTCAGGGGGACCGATATATTCTTCTCCCGGTTCAATTACAAAACCTTTGTCTGCAATGAGGTGGATTAGGCGTCCATCCTCAGTCATGCTAAATATAAAGACCCATTCGATTACGCCTTCTTTTTCTTGAATCAGAGTAAGCTTTTGTTTCAATTTTTGAGAATGGGAACCCAGGCAGTTCATGTTTTTTTGTAGACTGATAACCTCCTCGGCAGGAATGATTGCTGCCGTCACAACGGCAATGGAGCGGAGCCGTTTATTTATTTGCTCTTCTAAAACGGTCCGTTTATTCACTGGCGAAAGGTGTGCATCTTCCATTTTATTACGCATCTTTTTATATTTTCTACTCATCGTTGGCTGGCTGATATCCAATACCTTTGCCGCTAATTTCAATGATTTATATTGTTCCATTGCCATGCTGATCAGTTGCTCCTCCACAAGGTCGACCGCTTCCTGCATGGGCATTAGAAAATCTATAACAGGTGTTAAAGTCTGTTTGGACTCTTTAAGGGGAAGGACTTCCTTGACCATGTCAACATCCACTTCCGTTGTTCTGCTAGTGATTGCAAGCCTTTCCACTATATTTTCAAGTTCGCGCACGTTACCTGGCCATTGATGGATACTTAGCATGTCCATTGCATTCGGGGTGAATGTCACTTGTCGATTGTACAGTGCATTATACTTTTGTAAAAAAAATTGGACCAGATGAGGGATCTCATCTATACGGTCCCTAAGCGGCGGAAGGTGGATCGGCACGACATGAAGCCGATAATATAAGTCTTCGCGAAATTCCCCTTTTTTCACCATGTTTTCAAGGGATTTATTGGTCGCGGCAATCACTTGAATATCAACGGGGTGGGAGGTGGAACTGCCAACTGGTGTGACGATGCGCTCTTGGAGGACACGAAGCAATTTCACCTGTACGTTAAGCGGTAACTCGCCGACCTCGTCCAAGAATAAGATACCCTTATCGGCAAGTGTGAATTTCCCCATTGCGCCGCCTTTCCTTGCGCTGGTGAATGCTCCCTCAACGTAGCCAAACAGTTCGCTTTCAATCAAGTTTTCAGGGATGGCGCCACAATTGACGGGTATGAACGGTCCTTTGTTTCTGTTGCCCATATTATGTATGGCCCGGGCAGCCATTTCCTTTCCAACCCCGGATTCCCCCAATAGAAGGACGGTTGCACTAAAATCACAAACCATTTGCATTTTATGAAGAACTTCGAGCATGGACTTACTGCGGATCACAAAGGGAAAGGATGGCTTTTTCGTTTCAGGCATTTTAATCAATTGATCTTCTGATGCATCGAGGTAAGAGTCTGTAATTACCTTATACGCAAACACCCATGCAGATCCAATCGGGTATGCCGTCACAAGCGTATCGAAGCCTTGCCATGAGGTCTGCATGAATGATTTTTTTTCTTGATTGGCCATTACCTCTTCTGCTGAGTTCGTAGAAAATAAATCTTGTTCCATATCTTTGAGGGAGCCGCCGACAGTAGCTGATTTGATTGTGTGGAACAAGGAATTTTCAATTCCAATCGATTCTAGTATGATTCCATTTTCATCTGTCACGATAAGCTGATCATAAATAGACAAGAGGGCAGAGGTGAAGTGATCCAATTGTATATACCTGCCTTTCGTTGAATTCCTTAGCCTAATATTACAGAAATTTCACAATTAATCAATAGTTTCAAAAATGAATATCTTTCCTGTTAATTCCACTTTTATGATAGCGTTTTCAATGCGGCATGGTTATTGCATTAAAGAAAAGTGAAGAACAAATAAGAGAGGCAAAGGAGGGAGTGGCCATTTTGAATAAAGTGAATCAGTTTCAAGAGAATATCAATTCAGAGGACCCCTTTATTAAAGGTCTATATTCAGATTTGAATGAGCGGATCAATGCGTATGAGCAGGAAGAAGCTGTGAAAATCGATAAAATGCACTGGAAGGATGCGATAGGGTCAATTTTTTTCATGCTTATGATCATCGTCTACGTGGTTTATGTACTTGTCTAAAGTGGTTTCTTTTCATACGGCAATCGATTCATTATACCTATAGTTGGGAGAGAAGCGTGTGAGTAAAGAGAATTCCTCCATATCGAAGGATGTGGCCTTTGGCTTTTTACCGGCAAGTAAGGGTGACCGGATTTTTAATCTTCGGGATTTAATTTTAGTTCAGGTTGTTATTGGTCTTTCATCCTTTGGACTGTTAACTGGCGGTTACACAGGTAACATGCTTGATGCTAAGCACTCACTTGCAGCCATTTTATTCGGGAACGCCTTCCCTATGTTGCTCATTGTTCCTATAACCCTGTACTTTGCACGCTATGGGATAGACACTTTTGTCGGGTTTCGAAGTTCACTGGGATATATTGGTTCAAACATCTTTTTCTTCATTTTCCTTATTTTGACTCTCGGCTATATTTCGATTGCGCTTTTTATGTCTGGACAGGCGTTAGCAGAGGCAGCTAATTGGGTGGGAACACCTGCTTTTTTATCCAGTCAAACGACAGGAGCCCCATTTTTCTCGATCTTACTCTTTATTTGTGCCTTTATGGTAACGGTGGGGGGACCGGTGGCCATTCAAAAATATACGGCAATAGCTGTTCCCGCTTTTTTTGTCCTCATGTTTGGCATTCTAGCAATAGTCATTTTCGGAAAGGGGTTCACGAATGTTGCCGATTTAGTACCTTCTGAACCGTTTGAAACGTCTTCACGTTCCTTCGCGACAGCCTTGGAATTAAACATCGGTCTTGGATTTTCATGGCTCCCTTACCTAGGTCAATACAGCCGTTTATCTAAAACGGAAGGAGGGGCATTCAAAGCGGGCTTCTACAGCTATGGGATCATTGTCTGTATTGCCGCTTTGGTCGGGGCTTTGGCTGCTTTAGTCGCTGGGTCGCTCAATCCTTCTGATTGGATGTTTTCTATCGCGGGCAGCTGGGGTGGTTTCATTGGTTTGATTCTGCTTTCGGTAGGGAATGTCGGTGCAGCTATTTTCCTGATGTACTCACAAGCTGTCAGCTTTAAAACTGTATTCCCGAAAAAGTCTTGGATGGTTGCAATGGGAACAACCGTACCAACTGTATTCTTACTCCTAAGCTCAACATTTTACGACGCATTTGGATCATTCATTGCTGTCATTTCCTTCATTATGGCGGTGATCGGAGGCATTGTCGTTTCAGATTACTTCTTTGTAAAGCGGCAACACATTTCATTGCGGGACTTGTATGACACACAAGGCTCATACACCTATTGGAAAGGAGTTAATCCATCCTCCATTCTTACGGTGATCATTGGAACGATTGTATACTGGGTTCTCTATAATCCAATGACTTTTGAATCGAGCAACCTATTCCTTTATACTGCTGCGGGCATTCCGACATATTTTGTCGCGTTAGTCACCTACTATTGTTCAAGTAAATACATTTTCCGTTATGAAGTTGACATGGGTCGCTCATCTATCCAATTAAAGGAAGCCAAATAGAAGTGGAAGACTATAAAGAATTTTGTTAACGAGAGGAGATTGTTCAATGTTTACACAAAGATTGGATTTCAAAACAACTGATTTAGATACATTCCCATTTCCATTCACTTCCGGTAACTATCGCTATTCCAACGACTTGAAAAGACTTTCCAATATTAACTGTATTGAAGTTACACCAGAATATAGGCTTCAAGTGGAAGCGAAGCGTCGACTTCTTCAGGAACAGCCGCATATAAGGTTTCAATCATTTCCACATACGTTGGAGATGCAATGGGAAGTGTTTGAGATGCTCATCGATATGGCAATTGACCGCTATCCGCAGCATTTCGAGGTCTTAAAAGATGGAGACAATTGGACCTTCAAGAACCATATTTTTGGGGATTCGGATTCTTTCGTATTTGGCGATGCTAGCACTCTTCCAAATGAGCCGTTAGATTATATTGGCCGTCATTTCCATAATGATTTTGTTTTGATGGTTCATCGTGATAGTAATTTTTATTTGGAAGTGGGGCAAGTTTCATATGCCGCCCTTTTCTCAGCTAACTGGAATAAAGGGATGTCCTTTGATGAAATTCATGCACCTGTGCCATTTGTTTCGCGGAAAGGTGATGAGCTGGCAGAGCGCGTCCGGAAGTTTTTATTATCAATCGAGCCCGGTAAGCCATGGACCCGCATCAACTGGAATCTCATGGCGAATCGTTGGGATGTCAACTACGAGACGATGGATGTTTGGGAGCCGCAACGTTCTGAGATTACACCAGAAAGTGCAGGGAAACTGGTTCGTTTGCGTGTTGAAGAACAAAAATTTTACCGCTTGCCTAGAAGTAACGCCATACTCTTCGTATTGAACACGCAGTTCCTGCCGCTTGAAGATTTGACATTGCGCCAAGAGTGGTTTGATCTAACATATAGCGTGCTCCAGGATATTCCGGAACCGATGGCCGAATACAAAGGGATCGCCCCGTTTCTTCCACAATCGGTCGAATATTTGAGGCGGATAGATGAAGAAAGGAAAAGCGAACACCTAAAATAAGGAGGAAGAGTGCCTTGTACAATAGTCCAGTATTGTTCGATAAATCTATTACAATCGTAAATCAATTTACGTCGCGGAATGGAAGAAGAAAGTTTGTCATCATTTCCGATCAAGCCGGATACGAAAAGGCGAAGGTTTTTACAACTGAAATTGCGGATACAATTGCTGTTGAATTCCTGGCCATAAGAGGAGTGGAAGATAGCGAGCGGATTAAGAAATTCATTTTATCACAAAGGATGGGTACCCAATTTTATATTGCAGCTGCCTGGAACAATGCCGTTATGGTATTTAAGCTCGGGGTAGAAGCTGGTTTATCCGAAGACGAGATTCAAGTGGTGATTATCGGCCCAAAACGACGTTACGTATATTGCATGAAATGTTTTGAAGTATCAGGAGTCGAAGAAAAAGCTGAAGTTACTGAATGTGGACAGTGCAAAGCCAGTCTTGAAATTGGACCCTTTTATTCAATTGTACGGGAAGGCTATATTGGTTACCCATTCATTCCGGCCGGCAAAGAAGAAGTAGTAGGGAGCTGACCATCATGCGATTAGTTGGAAATATTCAAATGAAAGTAAACAAAATCATCCAAGAAACAGAATTCGTGAAACAGTTCGAGTTGGTGCCTGTTGATGGTAATCCATTGCCTGCTTTTACAGGCGGATCGCATTTAACCACTTTCATTCAGGCAAGCGGAACGATTTTCGAGAGAGAATACTCCATTATTAGCCATCCAAGAGACCGCAAAAAATATGCCATTTCCATTCGTCGAGACGAAGAGACTCGTGGGGGATCTGCTTATTGGCATGATCATGTAAAGGAAAATACCATTTTGGAAGTCAGTTTCCCTAAAAATAACTTTCCTCTCAGCTTTCGAGCGAAGCATCATGCGTTTTATGCAGCTGGAATTGGCATCACTCCGTTTCTGGCAATGATGGAAGACATGGCTGCCGAGGGCCAAACCTTTGAACTGCATTATGCAGCACGTACACCGGAATTATGTGCGTATCATGAGAGGTTAAAAGTGAACTATCCGAATCAATGCACCTTTTATTTTTCTCAGTCAGAAGAAAAAAGCAGAATGACGCCTGCAACAATGATGGATCATCGTATCGGCACACATGTTTATTTTTGCGGCCCGCGCGAGATGGTACAAGAGTATCGTGAAGCAGCCAGTTCATATGGGTATCCGGAACATGCGATTCACTTCGAATTATTTGCGGCAAAAAATGATGGGCCCCTAAATCCATTCATTGTTGAGCTGACGGATAGCGATCGGTCCATCTCCGTTCATGAAGGGGAAACGTTGCTTGATGCTCTTTTAAGGGAAGGGGTCGATGCACCGTATTCATGTAAAGTGGGCGGGTGCGGAAGCTGTGAGGTAGTGGTCGATGAAGGGGAAGTCGACCATCGTGATTTTTTCCTTAGCGAAGAAAATCGCCAATCTCGCAACGCCATCCTGACATGTTGCTCACGGGCGAAGGGGGATAGGCTTGCTTTAAAACTTTAATGATCCATAGAATCTAAATAATGAATCGGAGGCAAATGATATGACAATATTAAAAACAGCTGTTTTAGATCTGAAAAATTACATTAATGGCAAATGGCAGACTTCCTCTTCAAATGAAGTGGTCCCGGTAATTAACCCTGCTACACAAGAAATCATCGCCAGGGCACCACGTGCGACCATGGAAGAAACGGAAACGGCCATTTCAGTTGCGAAAGCTACATTTGAAAGTGGAGTCTGGTCAGACCTTACGGCACAGGAGCGTGCGTCTTACTTATTTAAAATCGCGGATATAATTGATGAACGCGCGGAAGAATTGACGATTCTTGAGACAATGGACAACGGGAAACTTAAAGCAGAGGCAGCTTTCGATATAGCAGATGCGGCCTCGTGCTTTCGTTACTACGCTGGCCTGGTTCAACATCCGGATGGAGAAACGTATCAGGTTCCCGGTCCGGTGCAAGCGATGGTCGTTCGTGAGCCAGTAGGCGTAGCCGGCTTGATTGTTCCTTGGAACTTTCCACTCTTAATGAGCGTGTGGAAAATCGCACCTGCACTTGCTACAGGCAATACCATTGTGTTCAAACCAGCCGAGGTGACACCTGTTACAGCAACGAAATTATTTGAAATCATAGAGGAAGCAGGCATCCCAAAAGGTGTCGCCAACATGGTGATGGGCCGCGGAACTGTTGTTGGTCAAACTATTGCAGAAAGCAAGGATGTGGATATTGTTTCATTTACAGGAAGTACAGACGTTGGCCGCTCGATCATGAGAGCGGCAGCAGGCAACTTAAAGAAAATTTCGCTTGAGCTAGGCGGTAAATCACCTAATATCGTTTTTGCGGATGCGGATTTAGAAACTGCGGTTGATTACGGATTATTTGGCATCTTCTTCGGTGCAGGACAAGTATGTTCATCAGGCAGCCGCATTCTTGTAGAAGAAAGTATTCATGACGAATATGTAAAACGCTATGTGGAACGAGCGAAAAAAATAAAGGTAGGTCCTGGCCTTGCATCAGACAGCCATATGGGGGCCATTGTCAGTGAAGCCCAAATGAATGGCATTTTAAAGTATATTGAAATTGGCAAACAGGAAGGCGCGACACTGGCAGCAGGCGGTTACCGTCTTGTCGATGATGGTCTTGACAAAGGATTCTTCATTGCACCGACTGTCTTTACCGATGTAACGGCTGATATGCGAATCGTACAAGAGGAGATTTTTGGCCCAGTAGTTGTTATCCAAAAGTTTAAAAACGAAGAAGAAGCTATTAAGCTTGCAAATGACACAGACTATGGTCTTGCAGGTGGAGTCTTCTCCAACGATGGAGCAAGGGCACTGCGTGTGATCAAGAAAGTACGGGCAGGTATAACCTGGGTTAATGATTATCATCCAACATACGTCGAGGCGCCATGGGGCGGCTATAAACAAAGCGGGATAGGACGAAGCTTGGGGAAATATGGCTTAGACGAATACCAAGAAATCAAGCAAATCAACATCAATCTCGATGTAAAACCGATCGGCTGGTTCCCAAACTGACCTATAATGCAAGAAGTGGCGATCCATTCTCCTTTTTTAAAGCAAACAACCTAATCCGGTTACGGATTAGGTTGTTTTATGCTGCCAGGACATCTCCTAAATAACGCATTTCAACAGTGCAGGTCTGCTTCGTCATCATCCAACCGTGATGTAAAAAAACATTGAAATATCCCTTGCAGTATGATACATTAAATGGAAATTAGAGGTGAACAATATGCAGTCCGCTACGAAGAGCATTTCCCTGTCACAATTTCATCATCATATCAAGTAGTCTTGCTATTCGATTTTTTAAAATCGGCAAATAGGAAGGCTATTTATCAATAAACCGCATGGATTAAGTTATGAAAACTTAAATCTAGTGCGGTTTTTTTATTTTAATGAAAATTGGAGGAATGAACGATGCGAAAAATGGATTATCAAAATGTAAAGGGAACGCAAGATTATTTACCGGATACAGAGGTTTTACGAAGGGGGATCAGAAGGACAATAGAAGATGTGTTTATCCAATACGGGTGTAGGCCATTGGAAACACCGATATTGAATTACAAGGGATTGCTAGCTTCCAAGTACGGCGGGGGTGCGGAAATTTTAGAGGAAATGTATACCTTGACGGACAGGGGAGAAAGAGATTTGGCACTGCGATACGATCTCACTATTCCCTTTGCAAAAGTAGTTGCAATGAACCCAAGCATAAGGATGCCTTTTAAAAGATATGAGATAGGTAAAGTCTTCAGGGATGGTCCGATAAAAACGGGCAGGCTTCGTGAATTTACACAATGTGATGTGGATATTGTGGGAATTGAATCTCAAATTGCTGAAGCGGAATTAATGATGATGGCATTGGATGCATTTCGCAAGCTTGATTTAAAAGTAAGTATTCACTATAACAATCGAAAATTATTAACTGGAATGCTTGAATTTTTTGGAACGACAGATGAAAAGATCAATAAAGTGATATTGATACTTGATAAACTTGATAAGATTGGATTGGAGGCAGTTTCGGCGGAGCTGGCAGAACAAGGGCTGCAACCTGCAACCATCAAATACATTAATCGGTTTTTAACCGATGCTGATAATACAAGGTTAGGTTACTTTGCGCCATTAGCTGAACGAAATGAACAAGTTAAGCAGGGATTGGCAGAATTAAAAGAGCTGGAATCTTATTTGGAATTCCTTGGTGTCGATGATCGATGTACATTCAATCCATTTTTAGCAAGAGGGTTGGAGATATATACCGGTACGGTTTATGAGATTTTTTTATCTGATGAAAGCATTAAGTCAAGTATTGGCAGTGGCGGAAGATATGACAACGCCATTGGTGGATTGATCGGAACGAATGGGAGTTATTCGACAGTCGGGATCTCATTGGGACTGGATGTAATTTATACTGCCTTGCTCCCATTAAAGGGAAAAATCGTGGAAAACCCTGATGTGGATTTTTATGTGATCCCGATAAATACCGAAAAGCACGCATTATTGGTAGCAAGACAGCTAAGGAATAAAGGATATAAGGTGGAGTGTGAATTAGGAAAGAAAAGGCTCGGCAAAGCTTTAGATAAAGCAAATAAAGAGAAATTCCGTAACGTCATCATCGTTGGGGAGGACGAAGTGAAAAATGATCAAATAAAAATCAAAGATATGTTCTCTGGCGAAGAAAGAATGGATTCTTTTTCGTTTAATGAAAACTGAGGGATATCGAGTCCTATATTGAAGGGGCTTCAATTCTGAAAATCCTAAGAAAGCTTTTGGTATTAAATGAAATTATTTGTAAATTTTCAAATTATTTGATATGTTTGATTGGAAAATTAAATACGTGTAGAAGCAGGTGTAGATTGATAGTATTTTTTCATCTACATAATAGGGAAGTCGGTTGGAGCCCGACGCTGTCCCGCAACTGTATTTGGGAGCGATTCGAAAAAACCACTGTCTTCAGAAAATGAAGATGGGAAGGTTCGAAAGAGCGATGATCATAAGCCAGGAGACCTGCCTGCTTCAGCACACATCTATACCTACGAGGATAGGGGGTGTTAAGTGCGAGCGATTGATCAGCATGTTTTTGTTTTGTCGTGGAAAAACATGTTTATTTACGTATCAATTCAAACTTAACAACTTCTTCTTGAAGTTGTTTTTTTATTTGACATGATTATCTGAAGCTGGTGAACGCGGAAAGAAGTGCAGGAAATGAAAAGCCTTTGATTCTTTTTGAAAGGGCTTACAATGATGCGGGGAATCATTCAGGTATCGCCTTTGATTAAGTCCTATCGTGAAGTTGAAGTGAGGAGGAAAGAAATGGGTGAAGCGGAACTTCAATGTAATGAATCTTTATTTTCTCATGGTCCGGACATTGCAGTATTTACACCAGAAGATTTTAATGAGGAAGATCATCTTATCTCAAAGACTACAGAACTCTTTGTCAAAAACGAAGTGAAGCCCCTGCTTGAGTCGATTGATCGGCACGATAACGGCAAGGTGAAAAAACTGTTTCGGGAAGCCGGAGAGCTCGGCTTACTCAGTGTGGAGGTTCCAGAGTCATATGGAGGGCTGTCCCTGAATAAAAAGCTGTCAGGGCTTGTAGCCGAGAAGATGGGGTTTGGCGGTTCTTTCAGCGTTTCCTTTAATATACATGCAGGCGTAGGAACTCTCCCGTACGTCTATTACGGAACAGAAGCGCAAAAGCAAAAATACCTGCCAAAACTTGCATCAGGAGAATGGATTGGTGCTTATGCCTTAACGGAAAATAACGCAGGATCAGACGCGCTTAACGCTAAAACGACGGCGGTCTTGAACGAGCAGGGGACAGCATGGCTGCTGAATGGTGAAAAACAGTGGATCACGAACGCACAGGTGGCCGATGTATATGTTGTCTTCGCCAAAACAAGTAACGGCATGACTGCATTCATCGTGGATAGAACGTTCAAAGGGGTTTCCATCGGTCCCGAAGAGAAGAAGATGGGGATAAAAGGATCTTCGACAGCCACTTTAATCTTGGAAGATGTCAGTGTACCCGCAGGGAATGTTCTCGGAAAAGTCGGGCAAGGGCATCATGTAGCATTGAATATTCTGAACATGGCGCGATTGAAGCTTTCCTTCTCAAATATCGGAGCATCGAAGCAAGCATTGGAGCTTGCCGTTAACTATGCGAAACAGCGAAAACAATTTGATCGGCCAATCATTCGTTTTTCCATGATACAAGAAAAAATTGCAGATATGGCAATTGCGATATATGGGGCGGAAAGTGCAGCCTACAGAACGGCTGATAGCTTGGATAAAGTATTCGATAATGGAGAACCTCTCGATGAGCAATTGGTGAAACTGGCAAACTATGCAGCCGAATGTGCTATCAATAAAGTAAATTGCTCCGAAGTACTTGATCGAATAATAGACGAGGCCTTACAGATTCATGGCGGCTATGGTTATATGCAAGAGTATGAAGTGGAGCGATTATATCGTGATGCCCGAATTAGCCGGATTTTTGAAGGAACGAATGAAATAAATCGTCTGACGATTGCCAAACTATTGATGAAAAAAGGACTTCAATACGGCGACACCTGGTTGGCCCCTCTCCTTGATGAGGAGGGAACCAGAAATCAGCACTACATCCATTTGTCTAAAAGACTACTCAACAAATCTTTGAAAGCGCTGATACATGCCAAAATCAACATCCAACAGGAACAAGAATATTCCCGTCTGCTTGCAGACATGATGAAGGAAATTCATGTGATGGATTCTGCGTTCAGGCGTACGGAAAAAGCGATACAAAAGAACGGGATGGAAAAGGAACGGCTGAAAGAGAATATGACCAACGTTATCTGTGAAGAAGCGTACCGCAGAGTTGAAGGGATGGCAGTATTGATTTTAGCGGGAACGGAATCAGATGAAGCGGGCAGAAAAGTGCTGTTGGATGAAGTTCGCAGCCTTGCTGTTCCACTCTTCAGGAATCTGTTTATACAAAAACGGGAAATCGCAGAAAGAATGGCGGAGCAAGAAAAATATAATGTGTGAACGGAGTGAAGCCTTATGAAGAAGATTGGGTTTATCGGGTTGGGCAATATGGGTCTACCTATGTCACGAAGTTTACTTCTTTCTAATTATACCGTGTATGGGATGGATTTGAATGAAGAGGCTGAAATGTCCTTTCATCAATCAGGAGGAACGATTGGCGTATCGGTTGAAAATATGGTGAAACAATGTGATGTGATTCTTACAAGCCTTCCATCAGCTAACGCAGTGGAAGAAGTTTTCCTGGGAGAAAAAGGACTCGTTTATCTCGTTGAATCCGGTGTTATGCTGATCGATACGAGTACCGTAGCCCCTGACCTGAATGTCCGCATCGAAGTGGCTGCGAAGAAGAAGGATGTCGATTTCCTCGCGGCACCAGTCAGTGGCGGTGTGATAGGGGCGGTAAACCGGACGCTCACTTTCATGGTAGGCGGTGCAAAGCCTGTCTTCGATAAAGCACTTCCTTTATTTAATGCAATGGGCGAGAATATCTTTCATGTGAATGATCGAATCGACAGCGGAACGAATACAAAGCTGATCAACAATCTCTTGATCGGATTTTATACGGCAGGAGTGAGTGAGGCTCTTCACCTTGCAAAGAATAGCAATCTTGATCTTGAAAGATTGTTCGAGATGCTGAACGTAAGCTATGGTCAGAGTCGAATCTACGAGCGGAACTATAAGAGCTTTATCGCAAATGATAACTATGAACCTGGATTTTCTTTAGAGCTGCTACGAAAAGATCTTCGTTTCGCACTTGGGCTTGCTGAAAAGAATGGTGTGGAGCTGCCGCTAAGCAAAATCCTTTTTGACCTGTATGAAGAAGCGATAAAGGATGGATATGGAGAAAAGGACATGTCCATCCTTTACAAAAAAATTAGTGAGCATTCGACAAACCGGATATAAGGAGAGGTGGGGGAGTAATGATTACAACAAATATAAAAAGAATGAAGAACCATATCAACGGAGAATGGGTCGATTCCAATGGTACCGAGGTCGAAGAAGTAATTAATCCTGCAACCGGAAAAATAATTGCCTATGTACCTCTGTCGTTGAAATTGGATGTCGATCAAGCTGTACAGGCCGCTCACAATTCGTATCAAGCTTGGTCATTGGTACCTGTGCCGAGCAGGGCAAGACTTCTATATAAATACCTACTTCTGCTTCAAGAGCAGAAAGAACAATTGGCTGAAATCATAACGATGGAAAACGGGAAAACGTTAAAAGATGCCCGCGGAGAAGTACAGCGAGGAATCGAGGTTGTGGAGATTGCGACTGCGGCTCCCACTCTCATGATGGGTGAAGCCTTGCCTGGCATTGCTGACGGAATAGATGGATCGATCTGGCGCTATCCATTGGGAGTGGTTGCGGGCATTACGCCTTTTAACTTCCCGATGATGGTACCGCTTTGGATGTTTCCGCTCGCGATTGCCTGCGGAAACACGTTTGTCCTCAAAGCTTCGGAAAGAACACCGATCCTTGCCGAGAAGCTCGTGGAGCTATTCTATGAATCCGGTTTTCCGAAGGGTGTCCTCAACCTTGTACATGGTGCAAAAGATGTCGTGAATGGTTTACTGGAAAGCGACGACATCAAAGCGATTTCATTCGTAGGTTCCGAGCCTGTGGCAAAGCATGTATATCAAACGGGTACAGCTAGCGGAAAACGTGTTCAAGCGCTAGCTGGTGCCAAAAATCACGCTGTTGTCCTAGCGGATTGCCATCTTGAAAAATCGGTTCAAGGCATTATCGGAGCGGCTTTCGGCAGCAGCGGAGAGCGCTGCATGGCATGCTCCGTTGTAGCCGTTGCCGATGAAATCGCTGATGAATTCATGGATTTGCTCGTTAGTGAAACTCGTAAACTGAAAACGGGAGAAGGGAGATCGGAAGATAACTTTGTTGGTCCGCTGATCCGTGAAGTCCACAAAAACCGTGTGCTTGATTATATTGATAGCGGGGTCAAAGAAGGGGCTGCGTTACTAGTCGACGGGAGAAATCCGGGAGTGGAGGAAGGGTACTATGTCGGAGCTACCATTTTCGACCATGTGAAACCTGACATGAAAATATGGCAGGACGAAATTTTCGCTCCAGTATTGAGTGTTGTACGCGTCAAAGACCTTGATGAAGGAATCAAGCTCACCAATCAGTCGAGATTTGCCAACGGCGCTGTCATCTATACGGCAAGCGGCAAAAGCGTCCAGCAGTTTCGTGACAAAATTGATGCTGGCATGATCGGTGTGAATGTCAACGTACCAGCTCCAATGGCGTTCTTCTCTTTCGCTGGGAACAAAGCCTCCTTTTATGGAGATCTTGGAACGAACGGAAAAGATGGGGTCCAATTTTACACACGTAAAAAAGTGGTAACGGAACGCTGGTTCTAACGCTGGCTTTCTCAGAAAAGAGATCCTTTATTTGTGGCAAAAGCCTACTGGAGGATTCTCTTCTATTTAACAGCCATCATGGGAGGGATGAATTGTGAACTACAAATACAAAAAGGTCGAAAAAGAAAATTTCATCACGGTGGTTACATTGAACAATCCACCCGCAAATACACTTTCTTCTTCCTGTATCGCCGAATTGCGAATCCTTCTGCAGGAGCTTGGGCGGGATGAAGAAACAAGAGCCATCATCTTGACAGGAGCAGGTCGTTTCTTTATAGCAGGGGCGGATATAAAAGAATTCGTCTCAAAATTAGGCGATCAGGAACAAGGCTTGGCACTTGCTGAAGGAGGACAGGCGCTATGTGATGAAATCGAAGCCCTAAAAAAGCCTGTCATTGCTGCAATAAATGGTCCAGCACTTGGCGGAGGGCTGGAGCTGGCAATGAGCTGTCATTTCAGAATCGTATCAGAGCAAGCGACGGTAGGTCTGCCGGAATTAAAGCTTGGACTTATTCCGACGTTTGGCGGCACACAGCGGCTACGCAAGATAACGGATACGGCAACGGCATTGGAGCTTATCCTGACGGGCCGCACCCTTCTTGCAAGTGAAGCCGTGGAGCTAGGTATTGCCCAGTTAGCTGTAAAAGAAGCTGAATTGTTAAAAACGGTAACAGCTATTGCCGCCTCATTTGTGGAAGGAAAAAGCATGACTAGTGTGATGCGCGCTGTGGAATGTATCGTTCAAGGAAGCAACGAGAGCATGGAGCAAGGATTGGAAAGGGAGCGAAAAAGGTTTGCGGAACTGTTTCTGACAGCTGATGCCAAAGAGGGAATTCATGCATTCGTCGAGAAACGAAAACCAGACTTTAAACATATCTAAAAAGGAGTAGATGGAATGTCCGGTGAAGTTGTGTTTTCCGTTAATCAAAATGGTGTTGCCATAATGGTTTTGAACCGTCCGAAAGCGCTCAATTCATTATCACATGAGATGGTACGGGCCATCGGTGAACAAATGATGAAATGGAAGGCAGACCGTAACGTATCGATCGTTATCATAAAAGGGGCAGGTCCAAAAGGGCTTTGTGCAGGCGGTGATATCAAGACTCTCTATGAAGCTCGTTCGTCTGAAACAGCCATGCGAAAAGCCGAGGATTTTTTCGAGGTAGAATATGAGACCGATATGGCGATCCACCAATTTCCAAAGCCGATCATCGCTTACTTAGATGGAATCGTGATGGGTGGAGGCGTCGGACTGACATATGGGGCTAGTCACCGAATTGTAACGGAGCGGACGAAGTGGTCGATGCCTGAAATGAATATTGGCTTTTTTCCGGATGTAGGAGCAGCCTATTTTTTAAACAAAGCCCCAGGGCAATTAGGCCATTATCTCGCTCTAACTGCGTCTGTTATACAGGCTCCCGACGTACTCTATATGAACGGTGCAGATATATTTATGAAAAATGAGGCGATGGAGCTTTTTAATGAAAAAGTAGAGCATACGGATTGGTCCAAGGTAAAAGTTGATGAAAAGCTAAATCAGCTAATCGATGAATATCGAACACAGACATCTCATGTGAGCAAGCTTGCTTCTTTTCAAAAAGAAATCGATCAACATTTTGCGTTTGAAACAGTCGAAGGAATTCTTCAGTCTCTCGAACGGGGGGGAAGTGATTTTTGCACGAAAACTAAAGAGCAGCTTCTTGCCAAATCCCCTTTTTCATTGAAAATCACGTTAAAGCAATTGAACGACGGTAAAAATAAAACATTGAAAGAATGCTTTGCAACCGACCTTTTACTGGCAAAGAACTTTTTGAAGCATGGTGATTTCTATGAAGGCGTGCGATCCATCCTCATCGATCGAGACCAATCGCCGGACTATCAATACAAACATGTTTCAGAGGTAACGGCCGATATGGTGGATGATTTTTTTAAAACAACAGCTCCGTACAAGTGGGTGTGAGTGTTAAGTTTACTATTTGAATAGCATCGTCGTTTACTCAAGGACTGTTTCAGAATGAAGAGTCTTGAATAAAAAAGGCTGTCTGGGAAATTTCAGGCAGCCTCTTTATCTCAAGGCCCTAGTTGCTAAAAAATAGTCTGGGAAGAAGCAATCAATTTGAAGAAATATTATAGAGCTGAAGCGGAATTCCAATCCTTATTATCAATAACGATTTGCCGATGCATAATCATTTAGATGAAAATTTTTTATAATACCACGATTCCAACAATTTTTTTTCGTCGTTCTATAGTAAAACCTATCAACCAATTCCCCCTCCCAAACAACCCATTTTTTATGTGACTTTCTTCTTGTTTTACTCATTTGGTATAATGTGTTTATTATAAAATTACTTCATTAAGTTTTAAGTATGAAAGAATCCAGAAAGGGATGGGAAAATGGATACTGAATGGCCAAGTGAAATGAGAGTAGCCCAAATCCGTGTTGCACGTCCGACTGATCAACTGGAAAAGGTGACGAGTTTCTACTGTGAGGGGTTAGGTTTGCAAAAAATAGGTTCCTTCGAAGGGCACGATGGATATGACGGTATAATGATTGGACTTCCTGCTTCAAACTATCACTTAGAGTTTACCCAGCATAAAGATGGCAGTCCTTGTCCAGCTCCAACAAAGGATAATTTGCTTGTCTTATATATCCCTGAAAGCAAAACGATTGAAGAAATCACAAATAGATTGAAACGTTTGGGGTATGATTCAGTATCTCCAGAAAACCCATATTGGGAAAAATCAGGTGTTACGATTGAAGATCCAGATGGTTGGAGAGTTGTATTGATGAATTCGCCGGGTATTTGAATGAGAGGATACTGTAACTGGCAGATAAATAGTGTCATAATCAACACTCTTAATTGACAGATTATACCCATTAACATCTTCTTGGTAAACGGATTGGTGAATCATCCTATAAAGGAAGGGTGGAAGGGAAGCGGATCGGATGGATGATGTAATGTTGAAGGAAGGGCTATCAATCATATCCCGATGTAAAAAAGAAACGGGCGACATTTGGCAAGCACATTTTGGTGCGGCTGCCATTGCTGGTCACTTTTTTGTGAAGGATAATGAACTGACTGAAAATTTGGCTCAACTTGTTTTTTCGCAGCTGGAATCAATGATCGAGAGTCAGTGTATGGAGAGGAATCAGTATGATCCTGTAAGGGAATGGGATATGGAAAAGGCTGAAGGCAGCATTCTTCAAGCACTTGATAAAACGGTCGATCGACTCCACTGGGTGGGACATAACGTCATTTATGGCGCCATCAGTCTATTGGCCCTCCGGGAACTAAAAGAAGGTGGGGCAAAGGCATGCGGCGACCTTTCTGGAATAGGCGATCTTATCCTCTCATTCGAAAACTCGATTCCGGGACGTTCCTGGATCGGTTATTCGGCTGCTGAAGTCAAAAGGTTCGAAATTACAAAAGAAGATGACATGCCCATGATTGAAAATCCAAATGACCTCTCCCTTTTCGTGCTGGAGGAATTGGCGTATTTCCCAATCATATATCGAGCGGAATCACATCATGACTTGATAGGACATATGATCACTTTTTCTCACGCATTGAACATATTATTCGATGCCGGCCATGTTTCCTTGTTCCATAGAGGGCTCCTGCCTTTGCTCAAACTGGTTAAAGCCCTTCGAGGCAGCAGGGAAGTCAAATTAGGGGATGCGATAAAGTTATTTTCACCCGTTGATCAGTTGCCGCTGCAAAAAGCGGCGCGGTCGCAATGGCTGCCAACGGAGTGCGCGTATTGGACAAAGGTCCATGGCAGGAATGGTTGGGATTTTGGTCATACCTTTTAATTTCCTTTTAGTTTTTATGATCATGTAAGACGTGTGGGCAGGGTAAAGGCTCCATACATAGAAAATTTTCGCTATATTATAAATCAGTAGCTGTAGGAAAAATGTAAACGAAGGGCAAATGGCGGGAGCAGCCCCTGGAAGCGACAATCAGATTAGTTGCTAACATAATCGAAAAAGGAAAAGCGTCCCGGATTTAAATCGAGAACGCTTTTCCTTTTTCAGTTGAATGGAGGTAGTTAAAGCTAGATCAGTTCAGGACACGAACCGCTTTTACGAATCGGGGTCCCCAGTAAGAACTGTTGATGTTTGCATAAGAAACGCCGTTGGATGTGGCAGCATTAAGCATTTGTCCATTACCAGCATAAATGCCGACATGATTGATTACGCCATCATCATTCGTATCAAAAAATACTAAATCGCCTTTTTGAAGGTTGTTCGAAGATACGGATGCACCTGCCCGGGATTGAGCCAATGATGTTCGGGGCAGGGAGATGCCTGCAGCCTGGAATGCTTTTAAAGTGAATGAAGAACAATCAAAAACGTCAGTTCGTGATGTGCTCGCCCCATACATATATTTAGCTCCCATATATTTAGCACCAGCAGTCAAAACTGCATTCACTTTGGCAGATTTTGTCGTCGATATCGATGGTTTATTAGCTGCTGAGGATAGGGACTTTCCGGAAACAATGATGCTTTGGCCGATTTTTATGCGATTTGAATTGGTAATCGCAGGGTTTAATTTAAGCAAGGCATTTAGCGATAAGTTATATTTTTTTGCAATGGAAGATAAACTATCTCCCAGTTTGACCACATGTTTTTTTTCGGAAGTCTCCTTATTCACATTGCTGCCGTTGTTCATGGTGGTGATTGTGACCTTCAAGACTTGTCCAGGAAAAATCAATGATTCCGTCAAGCGATTTACAGATTTTAATTGTTGGAGAGTCATATTTTTAGCTTTGGCAATTTGACCGAGGGTATCCCCGGATTTGACTGTGTAAGTACCGGTTGAGCCGCTTTTGCTGGCATTCGAGTTAGTTGGGATGGCTTGTCCGGAAACACGGATGGTTTGGCCGATATAAATGCGATCTGAATTGGAAATCGTGGGGTTTAATTTAAGTAAGGCACTAAGGGAAAGATTATTTCTTTTAGCGATTGTAGATAAACTATCCCCCAGTTTAACTACGTATTTCGTCGTTGTATCGCTACTTTTATTCGTATTTTTGTTAGGGCCATTAATCTTTAAGACTTGCCCAGGATAAATGAGGCTGCCAGTCAAGTGGTTGGCGGCTTTTAGCTCCAGGACAGTTGTTTGATTGGCTCTGGAAATTTTATCAAGGGTATCCCCGGATTTAACTTGATATGTGCTGGCATAAGCTGAACTGCTAGCGAATAAGGTCCCTGCAATGGTACCTGCAAGAATGAAAGAGTTTTTCGAATTGTTCATTTAGGAAAGTTCCTCCTGATGTGGTAAATAAATATGCAACATTTATAATTATAAGGCTATAGGGAGGAAAAACCATGATATTTTTAATAAAATATTATTTTTCAATATTTTGATTGTTCTATTTTTTTAGCCCCTTCATGAATATAATGATGACGATTAATAAGGGCACAACTATTTGAAGAGGTACATGCAAAAGGACTGGTATAAGTTCAAGGCCAATTTTTACATGGAGGGAATTATTGTCCGAGTATAAATAAGATAAGGCGATAATGGCAATAAAGATCGAGGAAACAAGACCATTGTCATTCACTTTCCATTTATTCATGCAATCCTTGGCAACAAAAATGGCTGCAAAAGTGAATACGGTAATTTTAAAATAGCAGCCAATCATGAAAATGATGACAGCCATTATATCCAAGCGCTGGAAAAAACCAATCAAGCCAATATGTTCTATCGTCGTAACAAGTGGATAAGAATAAGATTTTGCCAAATCAGGGTGTAATACGCCAATCGTTAGGAAAGAGAAAATGGATAGTAAAAACATTGAAAGGATAATGACGATGCTGCCGCCTTTTGACAATGCCTTTTTCTCCTTCAAAAATGGGAGCAACGCTAAAAAAACAACCAATTCACCATAAGGAAACGTGACTAGTGTAGGGAAGACGGACTTTATGATCTTATTGACGTCCAATGAATGGAAGGGCAGTATATAATCAATGTGAAAATTGCTGCTTAATACAATGAAAAACGGGATGAGCAAGAGAAATAAAATGGTGACGAACCCGAAAATCACAGCTGACCGTACAAATGGCTCGAGTCCTTTTGAATACGTATAGATAATGATTAAGAGGATGGTGAATTTTATGAAGAAGGGATGCATATTGTGCAGCAATGTACTATTGATGAAATGGACGATATCATTTAACACCCTGGATGCGATGTATGCAAAATAGACGATATAGATAAAGGAAATGATGAATCCAAGATGCTTGCCGAATTGGGCAGTAAGTATATGGTTAAGACCTTGATGGCCATTTTCATTCCAGATATAAATGTATAGATTGAATAGAAACAAGCCCGTTATGCCTGCAAGCAAATTCGCCAGCCATGAATATTCACCTGCATCAAGCCCAAGTCCTAAAATGATGGCGCTCCCAAGGAGGAATAGCACCATTACAAACTGCATTTCTATGATTCCAACTAAGGGTTTTCCCCTCATATTAGTCACCTCTTGACTTGTAATTTCCTACATTCTGTATGGTGATATTAGAATGGACCTCCAATTGGGCATTCTTGATGCTTGTTGCCCACTCTTCTTTCAGGTTATTCCATAACTTGGGCTCATTATTTTCTATGGAATGACCTAATCCAAATGGATCTAGTCCATAGCTTTGGGCAATGGAAAGGATCTTGTTTTCCTTGCTCTGTATCGTTTTATTGATTTGCATTTCTAGCTGGCTGATCGTTTCAGGCTCTTTCAGGTTTCCATGGCAGTTGTACTGACGTATGTCTCCTGTTAGATTAAGGGTGTATTGAAAAATGTAATTATTTTCGACCCTCTTGTATTCTTTCTTCTTGACATGACCATTGAATAATTTGAAGGCGAATTTTTTTGAACCTTCTGGACAGGTGGATTCGATTATGAATCCTGAAGATTTTCCGTTAAGTAATTGAAGAAATAAAGAATCCCGGTAATCCAGGAATTTTTTCAGGTTCTCATTCTTAAATAATCCAAACCCGCCAAATACAATGTGGGCAGGGTTTGTTGTATTGAGATTGCCACGTTTCCTTCCTTTTTGAAGATCGCCTTTCAATTCGATATAAGGTAATGAAATATCTTTGCCGTCCTCCAATAAGTCCACTTTTATTTCGCTCGCATTGTTTAAGGCATGTCTTCCCAATTTATTCAATGTATTCGTAATCTCAAGGGCAGAATAGCCTTCAACAGGTGAAAATATTTCCAATAACTCACTTGCTTTGTTTCCTTTAGTGGTAATGATTAATGCATTAGCTGGAATATCGGGAGAATGCAGGATATATTCAACGATTTCTTTCGTTTTGCCCTTCCGTGCCAATTCTTCCCCCAACACAATGATTTGCTCTTGTTTTAAGTCCAGGTACCTCGATGTATTCATCGATATCTTTTCCAATGCCGTATCTATCGTTTTTCCTCTGGCCTTATACACGATGTAAGGGGAGTTGTTCAATAGCTTTTCACCGGAAATCTCTCCTGGATTGATAAGTTGCAAGGAGACGACGTAGCCTTCCTTTTCATAGTCAATTCCAAGTGCAAATGAAAAGGACGTTTGGTTCAATTCATGCTTATCCTCTTGAGAGAAGAAAATGGATGCAACGGATAAAATGATAAAAATTATATAGAGGTATTTCATTCATTTCCCTCATTTTTTTGATTATTGTTCAGGTCATCTTTGCTGTATTTTTTTGTTGTGCCGATAATTTTTTTTAATGGAAGCCGAACGAATGTGTCCTTTAAATCGACTGTTTTTACGGGAGCGATGGGGGATAGGTAGGGGACCCCGAAGCTTTTTAAACTGCATAAATGATTAACCAGGACAAATGTGCCGAGCATGATTCCATAAATGCCGAATATACTTGCTAAAAACACGAAAATAAACCGGATCATTTTAACGCTATTGGCAAAGGGGTGTATCGGTACGGCGAAATTCAATACATACGTAGCTGAAACGACGACTAATGAAGCAAGCTGGACCAATCCTGCATCAGCAGCGGATTGACCTAATATTAATGTTCCGATGATGGAAAATGCTAACGTGATTCCAGTGGGCAATCGTATCGAACTCTCTAAAACCACTTGAAATAATAACATGAACACGATCACTTCCAGTACTACAGGTAAAGGAACGATTTGGCGCTGGGCTGCCAAATTAATCAATAGTTCACTTGGGATCAATTCCTGGTGGAACAAGGTAAAGGCAATGTAAAATGGGATTAAATAAATGGATACGATGAAAGAAAAAATCCTTATCAATCGGGTCATTTCGAACAATGATTTTTCATAATAGTCTTCAGGTGATTGCAAGAATTGAATGAATAGAGCAGGAACGATCAGGACGTTTGGAGATCCGTCACAAACTATCGCAATCTTCCCCTCCAATACATGACCAGAGGTAACATCCGGACGCTCCGTGGTGAATACCAAGGGAAAGGATGTTATCTGATCGCCGCTGATGCTTTCTTCTATATAGGAAGAATCCAAGATGGATGAAAGCTCGATCGAGTGCAATCTGTCCCTGAGGGTTTCCAATATTTCATGATCGACCTTATCTGCTAGATACATAAGGGAAATACTTGTATTCGTTTCCTCTCCAATCGTTTGTTCTTCGATCACTAAGTTTTCATTTTTAAGGCATCTCTTTATTAGTGAAATATTATTTTTAGCAAGTTCCGTAAAACCGATTTGTGGCCCTTTCAATACGCGCTGGGACTGGGGAAAAGTAAACGCTCTGTCCTTCCAGTCTTCTGTATCAGCGGAAAGGCATTGATTGAATCCGTCAATCAGTACGATCGTCTTTCCGTTCGTCAGGTGACTGATGAGGTCATTCATCGCATAAATGACCTGGATATTGGCTATTTCAATCGTATTGGTAATATCATGGATTGGATGAACAGCAGACATTTCGTTCATTTGTAGCAATGGACGCAAAATATGCTCCTGAATGGCAGCCTTATCAGCGATGGTTTCTAAATAAATCATGCAAATTTCCTTCTTCACCTCTAATAACGGTGGGGAAATCATTCGGATGATCAATTCCTTATTCAGTTGGAAGGATTGCTTTATGGTAGCGATATTGGCTTTTAGGGAATCCGATAAATTTTCCATACTCTTCATGGTTTTTCCCCTTGTTTTCTTTTGAGGTTAATATAACCAATTTCCTGTTGAATATTCCCATCGGTCACGATCGGCTCATGACTTCCTTGATTTTTACTCACTGAAGGGTATGATTAGAATATAGTTGAAATGAATGGTTAAGGTGAGGTCGATGATGAAGAAAATACTAAAATATGGTTTTATAAGTGTGATAGCTGTCGTATTGATTGCTTTTGGCGGGTTCTATATTTGGTCTGAGCAAACCTATAAACCAACCGAGCAGTTGCATGCTTTAGTCAACGAGAAGGAATGGAAGGCTCAAGACGGCTTTGTCACCGTTGAACCTGACAAAAGCAATGGGACCGGGATCATCTTATATCCCGGAGCCAAAGTTGAGCCTGAAGCCTATGCATATTATGCAAAGCAATTGGCAGCGGAAGGGTACACGGTCATGGTTGCGGACGTTGCCTTTCATTTTGCCCTATTGGATATGAACAAGGCAGCAGATGCTAAAAAGCTATTCCCGCAAATGAAACATTGGTATATCGGAGGTCATTCCTTAGGGGGCGTGGCGGCCGCCTCTTACGCTTATAAGCATCAGGATGAGGTGGAAGGGATTATCTTCCTTGGATCTTACCCAAGTAACTCAAGTGACTTTGCCGAAACAGATATGCCGATCCTTTCCTTGTACGCTGAATACGATGGACTGTCAACTGTAGAAAAAATTAAAGGAACTAAGCACTTGCTATCAAAAGAAACGACCATGCATGAAATCAAAGGGGGAAATCATGCCCAATTTGGAATGTACGGTAAACAAAAAGGGGATAAAGAAGCCAAAATCTCCGCAAGCGAACAACAACGGGAAATGGCCATGACCACAAAGAAATGGCTTGATGAGCTTGAAAAGAAATAACGTGAGCGTTAAATGCGACAGGACCTTGATCAGGAAGGTCCGCCAAAGAAAAGGCTTCATAGGCATAGGCGGCACTCCTGTATAAAACAAATGACGTTCCGGGCGAATGTCATCGCAAAAACCAAAAAAACTGGAGGCAACTCGAATTGGGTTTGCCTCCAGTTTTTTTGGTTTTAGTATTGTCTATACACATAGGGGTCATCAGGTTCAGCCATTTTGCTTTTGGATGAAACCTTGAGTACTGGTATGGTTTTCTTGAATGGCTGATAATACATAGTTTCCACCTCACCTGTCACGGAATACCACTCATCATTTTTAGGATGCTTCCCTTCAGGAAATTCGATTAGCATGCCGAATACTCCGGAGTCAGCGACACAATGAATGACTCCAAAACGAAACAGGAAAATCTGGTTTTTAGCCAAATCGGCTGAATGGTACGAAAATCCTGTCATCGTAATTTTTTTACCGGTGAACTTTCCTGGAGAGTAATAGATAGCTTCCAAATCAGTAAGGTAGTTTTTATCGGTCAACTGAAGGCTATCGTGTTTACCTAGGCTTTTGAGCGATTGATCCATTAAAGTTAAATAGTCATCCTTGCCGTAATAAAGGCTAGTGTCCGGCTGCAGGAATTGATGCTGGCTATATTCATCCGAATCATCGTACACCGGAAAATGGAATCCTTTTTTTTCTACGATATTGGAATCCATTGTGGCAACAGGCAAAAAGAGACCAGTGAAGATAGGTAATGAAAAGAGTATATACGTAACTGGCTTTTTCCATTTCTTGTTATCTCTGGAGTGGTCATGGCCGCAATGGCAATCATCACACTCCTCCTGATCCTCTTCTTTGAAATATAAGTAGGCTCCCATTAACGTGAAAATGGCCAGTATATAGATGGCGATCTGCGAAACATAAGAGTACTCCATATTAATGTATTTTGATATATTCCCTGAGGCGTGTAAGTGCATGAATAAAAAAGTCAGTCCAAGTAAAATGAATAATCTTCCCATATAAAAACACCCTCTTTAAGAAATAAACAATAAAGTTAAACCAAGTACGGCGATGAAGATATAAGCCATCAAACATAATACGAATTTCGTTTTGAATGTACCTAACAGCATGATTGTATTTTTAATATCAAACATGGCCCCAAATACTAGGAAAGCAACCAGTGAAGAAGGGGAGAAGGTGCTTCTAAAGGAACTTGCCACAAAGGCATCCGCTTGAGAACATAGTGACATGACATAAGACAAAGCCATCATGACCACATTCCCTGAGAGGTTTCCGTGTCCAATTTCAAGCAAAACGGATGTTTTCAAAAAGGTCTGAATGGCAGCGGCCAGGAGTGCACCGATGATTAAATACTTTCCTACAGAGAAAAACTCTTCGATTGAATGCTTGAACATCCCTGTTATCTTGCCTTTAGCTGTAAGGGAATGCTGATGTGTATGCGCGATGTGTTCAAGTTTAAGCTGATTGGTCTTGAATTGGAAAGAAATGATGACAGAAATCAGTATGACGACCAAAAGTGCAATGCCGCCACGATAGAGAACCATGCTCCAATCATTCCCAAATGCAATATAAGTTGAAAAAAGAACAATAGGATTCAATATAGGTGCAGAGAGCATAAAGGCTATCGCCGCTGAAAGTGGAACGCCTTTAGCGATCAAGCGGCGGGTGATCGGGACGATCCCACACTCGCATGCAAGAAAGAAAATTCCTGCTCCTATTGCGGATAAGACAGATAAAATCGGATTCTTCGGTATGATCCTTGCAATCATCTCTTCCGACACAAAAATTTGGATGATTCCAGAAATAAGGACCCCCAAAAGGATGAAGGGAAGGGATTCTATTAAGATGCTGATAAATATCGTATTCATTTGCAAAAGGGTTTGAACGTTCATCATTGACCACCTCCCGTAAAGCTGACTTAACCATATTAGGTTCGTGATGAATGGAAGTCAATTTTTTATTACTGGAGAAATCGACTAAAAGTTGAATGAACATGAAGTTATAGACAAAACCGAATGGGGTTGGACATTTAATGAAAAAAAGGCATATTGGAAGGTAGGTTCAAATATATGAAAGTGTACTAAGGTTAATCCGTTATTGAATGACAAAGTCATTCGTGGAGCTGACGAGTTGGAGATAAGGGTGAACCGAATTTAAACTCAGGGGTTTGACGTTTCAATGTCGTGAGTGCGATGTGCCAGCCTTTCATACATTATTATTGAGAGCGTGTTTTAGTGGCTATTGAAACACGCTCTTTTGTTTGATTGAATTCAGACGATTAATCTGGTTAAGTTGCTTCGTCACTGTCCCCGTCAATCTGAGGTTTTAATTCCTCCTTAAGACCAGCCACATATACAGGACCAAAGTACGATATCTTTATTAAAGTTGAAGCCATTTCTTGAGGAGGCTGCTGCATGCCGTTTTCCAACCAGTATTGAATGACACCGAGATGGGCAGAAGTGACATATGCCATCAGGTGCTCAATTGGAACTAAGAGTGGCTCATGGTTCAGGTTTTTCATCGCTTTTTCAAGAAAGTTGGTTCTCATAAATTGTTTTATTCTCACTTGAAAAGCAGGATCTCCTTTTGGTCCTAGTATTAATTTCATGAATTGGGCATTTTCTTCTATATACTCAAATAACTTCACTAAAGGTATCGGTTCGTTTAGTAATTGAGAATCAACAAGCATTTTTGGTTTCAATTCTTTGAAGAATTCTTTCATTTCCTTAATGATCTCTTCTTCACTCTTTTTCAATAAATCGTATTTATCCTGATAATGTAAATAAAAAGTTCCTCGATTAATATCAGCCTTTTCCGTTAAATCTCTGACCGTAATTCGTTCAAATCCCTTTTCTTCCATTAAATGTGTGAGGGCGTCTCGTATCATTCTTTTAGTCCGGATTATGCGTCTATCCGTTTTTTGATCAGTCATGGGCAATCGACCAACTTTCTTTCTTTCTTTTTTTAATAATAATGAACAATACATGACTTTGTGTTAAGTAATGGACGTAACCTTCCATATTGTTTATTGCGTAAATCACTTATTTAATTATAATTTACATAGTGATAATAAAACAACACTGTGTGCATTTCTTATTAAGCCTGGAGTGCTGGATGTTAAAGAAAAGGAAAAAGGAGATAGATTGATGAAAATGGTAAAAAATAAAATGGTGTTTTTAGCACCGATAATTGCATTGGCAGTCGTTCTTATATTTAGCCTTACATTGATTCCGTCCGTGAATCCAACGCCAAAAAACCTGCCCATTGCTTTTGTCAATGAAGATCAAGGAGTGACACTGCCTAATCAAACAAAGGTAAATATGGGTGGGAAGATGGCTGAGATGATCAAAACTTCAGCTGAACCTAAATCAGGTGAAGAACCCATTGTGGATTGGGTTACCGTAAAAAGCTATAAAGAAGTTAAGCAAGGTTTAGACGAGCGGAAATATTACGCGGCCTTGGTCATTCCAAAAGACTTCAGTCAAAAGCAGGCATCCCTTCAGACTCCAAAGCCTTCATCACCTGAAGTTCAAATTTTCGTGAACCAAGGTATGAACACGATGGCATCTACTCTTGCGGGACAAATGCTAAATGGAATCGTAGACAATATGAATACGACTATCCGTAACCAGCTACTGACAGGACTTGAAAAACAAGGTGGTATGATAACGACTAAGCAAGCTGCTGCATTGGCATCACCGATTACGAAAAATGTAACCAATGTAAATGAAACGGGGACACATAGCGCCAATGGGAATGCTCCTGTGTCGCTATTCCAGCCGCTTTGGATGGCATGCATAGCTGGTGCCGCTTTTCTTACGATAATGCTCAATAAACTTCCCTTTGCAAGCCGGAGAGAAAAATTCGCCAATCAATCGGTACAGGTGCTTATAGGGGCTGTGATCGCCATTTTGGTAGGCTTTGGATTGACGTGGATGGCTGATGCAGTCGGGATGCATATTCCCGATTTCACTAGCATCGCTTGGTTCCTATCCATTGCTTATTTCAGCTTCTTCTTAATGATTTCGGCTGCTTTGTCTTGGTTGGGAATGAAGGGATTGCCCCTGTTCGTCATTATCTTATTCTTTGGAGCGCCGTTATTGTCGATGGCCCCAGAACTAATGTCTTCTTTTTACAATAATTGGGTCTATTCCTGGCTACCGATGCGATTCCTTGTTGATGGATTGCGTGAGTTATTTTTCTTTGACAAAGGGCTAAGCTGGAATCATCCTACAGCTGTATTAGTAGGAATAGGCATAGGTGGTCTTGCGGTTTTGTTGGCTTCTGCCCTAAAACCGGGAACAAAAAAAGAAGGAGAGTCGCAAACAGAAATGTAAGGCTGTTAAATGGGCATTATAAAAAGGTTTCGGAATGGTTTGCCTTCCGAAGCCTTTTAAATTTTTCATTGAGCCTGAAACAGGTGAGGAGACGTTGCACATAGCCATAATGCTGGCGAGAATGAGGGGGTGAGGCTTTCATAATCTCATGATTATCAGTAAAATCCTGACGTTCATTATGGGAAGAATAAAGAGAAATTAAAAAAACCCCTTATAGGGGCTTTTTAATGGTCAGAACCGATAGGGCATTGGAGAGTGCCAAGAGTTTGGGGGACAAGGATGTGGAGGGCAAGGATTATGCGGCACTCCACAAATGAGGTTTTGCGTACAGCACTCATTCACTACAGATTGAGTATGCGGAAAATAATGTTTATACGTGTTGATATGTTTGTTCACCGTTTTCGTATGCGATGGATGGATTACAGGTATTACCGTGTTGGAGACATTTGTATTAACGTACTGCTTCGTTGGTGAAACCTGCGGTGGGTCATATTGAGTAGGACTGACATTTGGCGGACAATATTGCGGTGGACAATTTTGTGGCGGGCATTGCCCCCAGCTTGCTGGCTGCCATGAGTTGTTATTTTTCATTTCTAAACCTCCCATTTATATTAAGTCAAGGTTATTTTATGCGACTTAATCGAAAATGAACTAATGTGGATGCCTATTTTCTATACAGAATCACTAGTATGTATTACTGGCACAGCAAAATAAAATAGTAAGGACCATGTGAGAGATATTAAAAGCGAAGGTAAGGGCTGCGGATGAATTCCCTATATTGTCCCAAAATGGACGTAAGACCAAAAAAAAACAGTAAGAGCTTACATGAAGTGGAATGGAAGCATTAGGAAGTCATATCCTTTGACTGTGGAACTTTATCAGTGATACGCTTATTTTTCGATAGTACGTATTTATAAATCAAGGAGGAACGAATGATGACACAATCCAAACAACAAAAAATCACCCTGGCCAACCGTCCAAAAGGTATGCCCACGAAAGAAGATTTTAAATTTGTGGAGAGTGAAGTTCCCACACCAAACGGTCAGGAGATTTTAGTACGGACGCTATACTTATCGGTAGATCCCTACATGCGGGGAAGAATGCAAGATACCAAATCATATATTGCTCCATTTGAATTGAATAAGCCGATCACTGGCGGGGTTGTGGCCGAAGTGGTAGAGTCTAAATCGGATTCCTTCAAAAAGGGCGATGTGGTTGTTGGCAATATCGATTGGGCGGAATACACAGTCGTCACAGAAAAGGAAATTCGCGTGATCGATCCAAAGGTTGCTCCCGTCACAACCCATTTGGGGATTCTTGGTATGACTGGGTTGACAGCTTACTTCGGTTTGCTGGATATCGGTAAACCAAAAGAAGGTGAAACAGTCGTGGTTTCCGGAGCGGCAGGGGCCGTTGGTTCAGCTGTTGGACAAATTGCCAAGATTAAAGGTGCAAAGGTTGTCGGTATCGCTGGATCAGATGAAAAACTAGAGTACTTAACGAAAGAGCTGGGCTTCGATGGAGCCGTTAACTATAAAAAAGATAGTTTTGTGGATGATTTGAAAAAGGCAGTTCCTGATGGAGTCGATGTTTATTTCGATAATGTGGGCGGAGACGTGACAGATGCCGTTTTCACGCTATTGAATACAAATGCCAGGATCCCTTTATGCGGGGCCATCTCCTCTTATAATGCAGAAGGAAAAGATGTAGGGCCTCGTCTGCAATCGGCCATGATCAAAACAAGTGCTACTATGAAGGGCTTCACGGTCGGAAATTATGCTTCGCGATTCAAAGAAGGTGCGACCGATCTAGGGAAATGGCTTCAAGAAGGAAAACTGAAGTATGAGGAAACGATTATTGAAGGGTTTGAAAACACACCTGACGCATTTCTAGGTTTGTTTAAAGGTACGAATCTCGGTAAGCAGCTTGTAAAAGTCGCGGAGCCCATGTTCGCTCAGCTTTAAATTTCCAATGAGGCAAGCCAAAACGGCCTTCTTTCGATATCCGTTCGAAAGAAGGCCGTTTTCTTTAACAGGCTTTAAATTAGAAAAGACTGTAAAAATGCCAATTTTCAGTATAAAATGTACATATATACAGAAAGGTGATGAAGCATGTCAAACGTTGCTAAGTTTCGTGATTTTTTAACTAGTGAGAAAATCTACATGAATGAATTGAATGAAGATGGCACGACCTTTTTTAGAGCGGAGCAAAAGCTGAAGGATGGGTGGAAGGTCCTGCTAGTATTTGCATTCAATCAAGATGAAAATGTGGCCGACTTATTTTGCTTCAATGTCGCCGAGTTGAAGAATCCGGATAAGAAACAGTATGTACATACTTTGTTAAATGAATATAATGCGAACTTCAGGTATTCAAAGCTGTATGAAGAAAAAGGGACCATCTCCATTCGTTATTCATATTCGATTGAAGGTGAGTTCATCCCAGACCTTGCATTCAGGAAATTAATCATGCTGCTTGAAACGGCGCAACAAGTATACCCGCGGTTAATGGAAGTGATTTGGTCTTAAGTTTAATGGAGATGGTTAAAAAAGTTCGCTGTTTCAGGGGACTTTTTATCATCTTTACTAGAGTCAATGAATATAGTATCGTAATCTACCATTAATTTTAATATTTTTTAAAAGAACTATTGCATTTGTTCGCATTACGCTATATAATTAATTTTGTTGGTGATTCGACAAAGTTCTACAAACATGCGGGTGTAGTTTAGTGGTAAAACCTCAGCCTTCCAAGCTGATGATGAGGGTTCGATTCCCTTCACCCGCTCCAATACATACTCATAACGTAGGGTTTCGTTACCTGGAGAACGAAGCTTTGCGTTTAAATAATTTCATGGGAATTCTACTGTTTACAGTGGGATTTTTTTATTGTCCCTGCAAGAATAGATTCCAGTGATGGTGACCCAAAAACCCCCTTCCGATAACGGCAGGGGTTATGTCTGTTGAATCTTGGTTATCCTTCTAAAATTGAGTAAGTTCCTTCACCACCATGAATTTCAAGGAACATGTCCATCAAGGATTTGGTAAGCTGCTGGGCTTCCTTGACCGGTGTCTTCGTTTGTAAATAAATGATTTGGATCGCACTTTTCGTTTCTTCGGTTACTTTCGTTCGTTCTGAATCGACGTAGGGGCTGCCGAATGGTCCGTCGTGGTCGGCTGAAACAATCATATTTTCCAATGAATTAAAGCGGCCGTTCAAACCGACATAGCCATCGGTATCCTTGCCAAGCTTAATCGCGATTTCACCTTTTAATTTATCCGCATCATAAATACCGATTGGAACCTCATATAAAAGGGAAAAAAAGTTATTTAAATCGGTGGCGGAGTGGATGGGCGCCAAATAATTCTGTTTTTTAATGCGACGGTATAGGGCTTCCACGGAAGGGCGATAACGTGAGGGGTTGGCTCCCGTCGCCTTGAAAATCGCTCGCCACTCTTTAATGCCGGAAAAATCGGTAAATTCCTTTTCTTCAAGGTCGAAGAAGAGAGCCTCCTGAAATAATTGCAGTCTCCCTTTCACCATTTGTGGCGAGGGTCCTACTTCGATGTTGTCATAAATGATGATCCCTACTTTGAGTCCAGGGATTTTATCGCTTAGATCAGTGGATATGTTAATTTCCAAGCGTTTCACCTCCAAAAATGATTGAAATTAGTTTATCATAGATAGCAATGGTTTGAAATGAATGCAAGCTTCGGCGGAAATACTGAAATGAACGTAGGTGATAATCATGGATATGAATACATTCAAGCAAGAAGTGATTATATATAGTAAAAAGATCGGCATCGATAAAATCGGTTTTGCATCGGCTACGACTTTTACCGAGTTGAGAAGTCGGCTTATTCGTCAACAAGAGCTGAATTATCAGTCCGGGTTTGAGGAACCGGACATTGAAAAAAGGGTCAGGCCGGAATTGATATTCGATAAGCCGCAATCCATCATTTCGATTGCATTGGCATATCCTTCGAAATTGAAAAATGCTCCGCAAAGCAAAAAAGGTGAACGGCGGGGGATTTTTTGCCGGGCTTCCTGGGGAACGGATTATCATGCCGTGCTTCGAAAAAAATTGCAGTTACTTGAGGATTTCATTACGGACAAAGCGCCAGGGGCGATTTCCAAGTCGATGGTTGATACGGGTGAATTATCCGATCGGGCAGTGGCGGAGCGGGCAGGGGTTGGCTGGAGTGCAAAAAATAGCATGATCATCACACCGGAATTCGGCTCTTATGTTTATCTAGGAGACTTGATTACCAATCTGCCCTTTGAGCCTGATCAACCGATGGAGGATCAATGCGGGACATGCAATAAATGTGTCGATGTTTGTCCAACAGGTGCGCTCGTTCAGGGCGGACAGCTTAATGCCAAGCGCTGCATTGCCTTTTTAACACAGACGAAGGGGTTCCTGCCGGACGAATTCAGGACGAAAATAGGCAATCGTTTGTATGGATGCGACACTTGCCAAACTGTCTGTCCAAAAAACAAAGGAATCGATTTTCATTTACATGAAGAGATGGAGCCTGACCCGGAATTGGCCAAGCCGCTGTTGAAACCGCTGCTTACCATTTCAAATCGGGATTTCAAAGAGACTTATGGACATGTATCTGGTTCTTGGCGTGGTAAAAAACCCATTCAAAGAAATGCGATTTTAGCACTGGCACACTTCAAGGATGTAACGGCATTGCCCTTATTGGTCAAGGTCATGAAGGAAGATCCGCGTCCAGTCATACGTGGAACGGCAGCATGGGCTGTGGGGAAAATTGGCCGCCATGAGGCTGTTTCCGTGCTGGAAGAAGCAAGAATGAAGGAAACGGATGAAGAGGTTCTGGAGGAAATCGAGAAGGGCCTGCAGTTTACCTTGGAAACGCAATGATATGTATGATGAAGCCGTCCTGCTCCTAGGGCGGCATTTTTTTTGCCTTAATGCTGAACGATTAGGAATTTGTGTTTTGTCCATGCCCTCATACATACACATTATCATAGACGGTAAGAAGGAGGGCATGAACTTGAGGGATCAATTGCAACGCCTTTTACAGGAAAGGATTGAGTTTTATACTTCCGATAACCAGGAACGGAGTGAACGGAAATCCCATCTGAAAAAGGAATTGATGAGGACCCGTGAGGCGGAAATTGTCAGGGTGAATGCTGCAGGTAAGGTTCAATCGAGCAAAAAGGAGGACACTGATACAGTGCTGACTTATCAAGTGCATCTGCAGTATTTATTGAAACAGGAGGATTCATTTTATATAGAAGAAGAAATGGAAGAAAGGGAGGCAAGGTTTCGAAATGGGTATCTAGTCGATGAGCGTGAACTGGTTCCGAATTTGGAAACGGAAGCGGAGCCCCAAACATGGGATGCTGGGGCAGAGCGTCTTGCTTATAAGTATGAGCGGATGAAAGCAGTTCAATATGCAGAACGTTGGTGGAATGAATTCAACCCCGAGTATTATAAATTCACTGACGACTGCACGAATTTCATTTCACAATGTTTACATGCGGGAGGAATTCCGATGTGGGGGACCCCGAACAAAAATAAGGGCTGGTGGATCAGAGGAAAAAGCTGGAGTTACACGTGGACGACGGCACATTCTTTATATCATCTGCTTAAAGCGGGTAATGGCATCAGGACGAAGCAAGTGGGGTCGGCGCAGGAACTGAATTTGGGTGATATCCTTTGCATCGATTTCGAAGGGGACGGCCGGTTCGATCATAACTTGATCGTGACGGCGAAGGATCAGGAGGGCATGCCGCTTGTTAACGCCCATACGATGAACAGCCGCCACAGGTATTGGACGTATGAGGACTCGACTAGATATACACCGAACATCGTGTATAAATTCTTTGTGATTTTGGATGGAAGCTGATTGATTTTTAGTCTTTTTTGTTTAATGGTATAATTAAGGCGAAGTTTAAACTAGAGGTGAAAATGAAGTGGCCATACATGTAGTTTTATATCAACCACAGATTCCAGCAAATACAGGCAATATCGCAAGAACTTGTGCAGGGACGGATACGTCCTTACATCTGATTCGCCCGCTTGGTTTTTCGACCGATGACAAGCAGCTCAAACGGGCGGGACTGGATTATTGGGAGAATGTGAAGATCCATTATTATGATTCTTTGGAAGAGTTCTTTGAAAAAAATGCCGGCGGCGAATTTTATTATTTGACGAAATTCGGGGAACAGCCGCACTCAAGCTTTGATTACAGTAACCTGGACAGTGAAATATTCTTCATTTTTGGCCGGGAAACGACAGGGCTTCCGAAAGATCTGATCCATGAGAATATGGACCGGTGCCTGCGGATTCCAATGACGGATAAAGTACGTTCCCTGAATTTATCGAATACAGCGGCCATCTTGGTCTATGAAGCATTGAGGCAGCAAAATTACCGTGAATTGGATTTGAAAACAAAAGGCTGAATGTCACCGCCATCCATCATCGGGGAATGGTAACTCCCATGGTGGATGTTTTTTTTACATATTGATAAAAGGGGTGGTAGCATTGAATACTATTATTGAGAAGATTCTGGATCATCGTTCCATTCGTTCTTTTGAGGACAGGCCATTGACGGAGGAGCAAATCCAGACGATTGTGGAGTGTGCCCAGGCTGCATCCACATCCAGTTATATTCAAGCGTATTCCATCATCGGAGTGACCGATCCGGAAAAGAAGACCAAGCTTGCTGAACTTGCAGGACCTCAATCTTATGTCGAGAAGAACGGACACCTTTTCGTCTTTTGCGCCGATTTATATCGGCAGGATATCGTTTCCGAGATGGAAGGGACGGATGTGACTGAATCGCTCGAAAGTACCGAAAAATTCATGGTTGCTTGCATCGATGCTGCCCTGGCTGCCCAAAATGCAGCATTGGCGGCCGAATCGATGGATCTTGGCATTTGCTATATCGGCGGCATCCGTAATGATCTTCAAGCAGTGTCGCGGATTTTGAATATACCGCATCGGATCATCCCTTTATTTGCACTTGTTGTCGGCCATCCAAAGAACAGATCTGATAAAAAGCCGCGTTTGCCGAAGTCCAATATCTATCACGAAAATGGCTATCAAGAGGATAAGCAGGAGTACATCGAACAGCTTGAAGCTTATAACGAAACGATTTCCGATTATTACGATCAAAGGACTAAAGGGAAGCGTAAAGATACCTGGACAGGGCAGATGGCGGATATGCTTGAAAAGAAAAGCCGATTATATATGAAAGATTACGTGGAGAAGCAAGGATTCAAAAAACATTAAGTGATCAATAAGTCCTGGACTGGTTAGTCTTGCCTGTTTAATAAGTTAGTGATCCATGTATATGAAAATCGCTTGATTCAATCCAGAAAGATCCCGGAATTTTCCTGGATCTTTCTGTTTTTGTGGGTTAATTGGTAAAAAAAGTTTCAGTATATATAGCCTCTTAAACTTTCTTCTTGAATACCCATGAAATGCTATTGACAATATATTTGGATAGAATTATAGTAATTAAGTAATGGATAATGATAATCATTTTCACTTGTATTTTTACTTACCTATTTTTCAGTAAATGGAGGTTGAAATAATGGTTCGCCTATATACAGAGGAATTGAACATTGGGTATGGTGAACGTTTAATTGTAAAAGATCTCAGTGTGGAAATTCCAGATAAAAAAATCACAACGATCATCGGTTCAAATGGGTGTGGAAAATCCACACTTTTGAAAGCGATCACCCGAATCATCCCCAAACAAGCGGGGACGGTTGTATTGGATGGTGTGAATATTTCCAAAGAAAGCACCAAGATTCTTGCAAAAAAAATGGCCATACTTCCGCAAACACCCGAAAGTGCAAGTGGATTGACAGTCGGCGAGCTCGTCTCATACGGCCGCTTTCCTTATCAAAAGGGATTCGGACGGCTGACCCAAAAAGACTATGATGTGATTGACTGGGCACTTGAAGTGACCGGTACGAAAGAATTCAAGTTCCGCCCGGTGGATGCTCTCTCGGGAGGTCAGCGCCAGCGTGTCTGGATTGCGATGGCATTGGCTCAGGAAACGGAAATCATCTTCCTTGATGAGCCGACCACCTATTTGGACATGGCACATCAACTGGAGGTTTTGGAGCTCTTACAGAAGCTGAATGTGGAACAGGGACGTACGATTGTCATGGTCCTTCATGACTTGAACCAAGCTGCGCGCTTTGCCGACTATATCATCGCCTTGAAGGACGGGGAAGTCGTGAAAGCGGGAGATTGTGAGGAAGTCATCACGCATGAAGTGCTTAGGGATGTATTCCATATTGATGCGGTAATCGGACGAGATCAACGAACGAACAAACCAATGTGCAGCACGTACAATTTATTAAAAGGAGATTCAACACCAAATGAAAAAGATATTGATCCCGTTTATACTGCTGTTAGTGTTAATTATTAGTGCTTGTGGTAACAATGAGTCAACGGAAAAAGAGAAAAGCTCGGATACGAAAAAGGAAAAATCGGGAACCATTACGTACCAATCTGAAAATGGACCTGTCGAAGTGCCTGCGAATCCTAAACGTGTAGTCGTGCTATCTTCTTTCGCAGGTAGCGTGCTGGCTTTGGATGTTAACCTTGTCGGGGTAGATTCCTGGTCTAAAATGAACCCGAATTTCAAGCTGGATGACGTCGAGGAAGTCACGGACGAAAACCTGGAAAAAATCATCGAATTGAATCCGGATCTGATCATTGGTTTATCCACGATTAAAAATGTCGATAAATTAAAGGAAATTGCTCCTACCGTAACATATACATACGGAAAAGTGGACTATTTAACACAGCATGTGGAAATCGGGAAGCTTTTGAATAAAGAAAAGGAAGCCCAAGCATGGGTGGATGATTTCAAAAAACGGGCAAAAACCACTGGTGATGAAATCAAGGCCAAAATTGGTGAAGATGCTACCGTTTCCGTATTTGAAAAGTTTGACAAGCAGTTCTACGTATACGGCGATAATTGGGGCCGCGGAACAGAAATCCTTTATCAGGAAATGAAATTGGGCATGCCTGAGAAGGTAAAAGAAACGGCATTGAAGGATGGTTATTTTGCCTTATCATTGGAAGTCCTGAAAGACTATGCCGGTGATTATGTCATTTTGAGCAACAACAAAGATCAAGATAACTCATTCCAACAAACTGATACGTTCAAAAACATACCTGCGGTTAAAAACAATAAACTATTTGAAGCTGATGCAAAAAGATTCTACTTCAATGATCCAATAACATTAGATTACCAATTAGACTTCTTTTCAAAAAGTTTTCTTGGAAAATGATACAGCGAGGGAGAGGGAGTCTGATTCCTCTCCTTTTATTCTATAAAAAAAGAGATGAGAGAGACAGATGACTAATGAGAATCAACGTTTCATCCCATTTACATATAAACTGATCATTGCGATCGTTGCTTTTATCGCTATGTTCATCATAGCGATGGTATTTGGTGCAGCCGATGCCACCATTAAGGATGTATGGAAAGCCTTGACATCGAATGCTACCGGCGAGAAGATTTCCATCATTAGGGAAATTCGTCTTCCTCGTGAAGTGGGAGCGATCTTCGTCGGTTCGGCCCTTGCCGTATCAGGAGCCATCATGCAAGGAATTACGAGGAATCCGCTTGCCGATCCAGGACTGCTAGGATTGACGGCAGGAGCAAATGCAGCCCTGGCGATAACACTGGCATTCGTTCCATCAGCCAATAACTTTGGCATCATGGGTGCATGCTTTATTGGTGCCGCTGTAGGGACTCTCATGGTTTTTGGCATTGCGGCGATGAAGAAGGGCGGCTTTTCTCCGATAAGGATCGTGTTAGCTGGTGCAGCGGTCTCGGCCTTCCTATTTGCCGTATCGGAAGGAGTCGGCATTTACTTCAAGATATCAAAAGATGTCTCGATGTGGACTGCCGGGGGTAATATCGGGACATCATGGGGACAGCTTCGAGTAATCGTTCCATTCATAATAATAGGCATCTTGATTTCCTTCATCTTTTCCAGGCAACTCACGATTCTTAGTCTCAGTGAAGAAGTGGCGGTGGGGTTAGGTCAAAAGACAGCGCAAATTAAGGCGGTTCTTTTCGTCGTCGTCATTTTGCTTGCCGGTGCTGCGGTTGCTTTAGTCGGAAATATGGTTTTCATTGGGTTGATGATTCCCCACATGGTCCGGGCCATCGTAGGTACGGATTATCGATTCATCCTGCCGATGTCCGCGGTTTTAGGGGCTGCTTTCATGCTCTTGGCCGATACGATCGGCCGTACAATCAATTCTCCGTATGAAACACCTGTGGTAGCGATTGTTGCGTTGATAGGTTTACCTTTCTTCCTCCTAATCGTACGTAAAGGAGGGAAAGCATTTTCATGATCTCTTCAGCTTTAATCAAAAAACAGCGTTGGCTTATCGGTGCCTTAACCGCACTCATCATCATAACCGTCATTATAGGTACGTGTTTAGGGTATTCCAATCTTTCAATAGGGCGACTGGTACCCACGCTTTTCGGACAAGGAACCTTTAAAGAGGAGTTCATATTATTTTCCGTCAGGTTGCCGCGGATCATCATCACCCTCCTGGCGGGAATGGCGCTCGCGCTGTCCGGAGCCATTTTACAGGGGATTACCCGTAATGATTTGGCTGACCCCGGGATTATCGGAATCAACTCCGGAGCGGGTGTTGCCATTGCTGTTTTCTTTCTGTTTTTCCCGATCGACGCAGGTTCATTCGTTTATATGGTTCCGATTGTCGGGTTTATCGGTGCGATGCTGACCGCCTGTATAATATATGTTCTTTCCTTTAAACGCAGGGTTGGTCTTGAACCAGTACGGCTAGTTTTGATCGGCGTCGGTTTTTCCATGGCCCTTTCCGGCTTGATGATCGTCCTCATTTCCTCGGCGGAACGAGCCAAAGTGGATTTCATTGCAAAGTGGTTGGCAGGAAATATTTGGGGGGCGGACTGGCCGTTCATTTGGGCAGTCCTTCCATGGCTGATCATACTCATACCGTTCACTTTATATAAAGCAAATCGTTTGAATCTGCTTGGTTTAAGTGAACCGGTCGCTATCGGAGTGGGGGTTTCGATTGAAAAGGAACGGATCGTCTTGCTGATAACAGCTGTCGCACTTGCAGCTGCCGCCGTATCCGTAACGGGAGGAATAGCCTTCATCGGACTTATGGCCCCACATATAGCGAAGTCCTTGGTCGGACCTCGAAATCAATTATTCATTCCCATAGCCATACTAATCGGCGGGTGGCTTCTGTTGCTTGCCGACACGGTAGGCCGTAATATAGTCGAACCCGAGGGAATTCCGGCAGGTATCATGGTCGCCTTGATCGGTGCTCCTTATTTCATGTATTTATTGTTGAAAAAATAATGGCTGTTTAAAATCCCTTGAATTTTTCAGGGGATTTTTTCTATGCCAATCCATGTTAATGTATAAAAAATGAAGCTATCGGAAACTCTCCGAATCGCATCAGTCTTATCCCGAACATTAATAGAGGAAAGGCAACTAGCTTATCTCCTGCAATCATAAAAAAGGCCTGATCATCAATGATCAGGTCACTTATTTGGGAATTTGAAAATAGGGTGTTCTTTATTTCACACCTGGTTTATCGTCATACCCAGCAGTGAAAATGGCGGCTAAAAATGTAAGAGCTACTGCAACGATAATAACTGTGCCCATGCTTTGACCTCCCTTTACCCAGATTGTCCCACTTTAGTATAGTCTTAGTATACCCTGAATTTTAGCAGCAGTGCACAAAATTTTTCTTGTCTGAGGATTTTTCATCCATTTTTCACGGTTTTAGCCTTTTCCATTCCTTCAATGCAAGTGGAATCGGAAACAATGCCTGGTGACTTTTTAAAGTCTGACATGTTTGTCAGACTTGGAGCATAGATTTAAGTATTCTCTGAAAGTGACAGGGGGAGGTTCCTTAAATGGATATATTAAAGAAAATCGAAAAATTTAGAGAAGATGAACAGAAGCTCAAGTGGGAAGGCACCTTCGCAGAGTACTTAGACATATTGAAAGAAACGCCATTAGTTGCTCAATCTGCTCATTCACGTGTATACAACATGATCAGAGATGCAGGGATAGAGGAAGTAAATGGATCAAAGAAATACAATTTTTTCAGCGGTCAGTTATTTGGGCTCGAAGATTCATTGGAAAGGCTAATCGAGGAATATTTTCATCCGGCAGCAAAGCGGCTGGATGTCCGAAAGCGGATATTGCTTCTCATGGGTCCAGTTTCAGGAGGAAAATCTACACTCGTTTCTTTACTGAAGCGTGGGCTTGAAAATTATTCATCAAAAGAAACAGGTGCGATATATGCAATAAAAGGATGCCCGATGCACGAAGATCCGCTGCATCTCATTCCACAGTATTTACGGAATGATTTCTTTGAGGAATATGGCATTAGGGTAGAAGGAAACCTATCGCCGTTGAATGTCATGAGATTAGAGCAGGAATATGGAAGCAGGATTGAAGATGTGATGGTCGAACGCATTTTCCTTTCAGAGGATAAGCGTGTCGGGATCGGCACATTCAGTCCATCTGATCCCAAGTCACAGGATATTGCTGATTTGACAGGCTCGATCGACTTTTCAACCATTGCAGAATATGGATCTGAATCCGATCCGCGAGCCTATCGCTTTGATGGCGAGCTGAACAAAGCGAATCGAGGAATGATGGAGTTTCAGGAAATGCTGAAATGTGATGAGAAGTTTTTATGGCATTTACTTTCATTGACTCAAGAAGGAAATTTCAAGGCTGGACGATTTGCTTTGATCAGTGCAGATGAGCTCATCGTGGCTCATACGAATGAAACCGAGTATAAAGCGTTCATCTCCAACAAGAAAAATGAAGCCTTGCACTCCCGAATCATCGTCATGCCGATTCCTTATAATCTAAAGGTTACCGAGGAAGAAAAGATTTATGAAAAAATGATACATGAAAGTGATGTTTCAGATGTTCATATTGCCCCGCATACATTAAGGGTGGCGGCGATCTTTAGCATCATGACCCGACTGAAGGATCCGAAAAAAGGCGACATCGATCTGGTGAAAAAGATGAGGCTATATGATGGGGAAAATGTGGAGGGCTTTAATTCCGCTGACATAAATGAGCTGAAAAAGGAATATCAGGATGAGGGCATGAGCGGAATCGATCCTCGATATGTGATCAACCGGATTTCGTCTACGATCATCCGTAAGGAAAATCCGTCCATTAATGCCTTGGATGTACTTATGTCATTAAAAGCCGGACTTGACCAGCATCCTTCCATTTCGAACGAACTTCGTGAGCGTTATTTGAACTTCATTTCACTCGCCCGTAAGGAATATGATGCAATCGCCAAAAATGAAGTGCAAAAAGCTTTCGTCTATTCCTATGAAGAGTCGGCTAAGATCCTCATGGATAATTACCTGGACAACGTCGAAGCATACTGCAATAAATCAAGGCTGCGTGATCCATTGACTGGGGAAGAAATTAATCCGGATGAAAAATTGATGCGCTCGATCGAAGAACAAATCGGTATCTCCGAGAATGCAAAAAAAGCATTTCGTGAAGAAATATTGATCCGCATCTCTGCCTATGCGCGTAAAGGGAAACGATTCGATTATAATTCACATGATCGCTTACGAGAAGCCATTCAGAAAAAGCTATTCGCGGATCTGAAGGATGTCGTTAAAATCACGACTTCAACGAAGACACCGGATGAAAGGCAATTGAAGAAAGTGAACGAAGTCATTTCGAGACTTATCGACGAGCATGGTTATAACTCCACTTCTGCCAATGAATTACTGCGCTATGTGGGAAGTCTGTTAAATCGGTAATTAATCTTGACCCCTACCCTCAATTGGGTAGGGGTCAATCATGTTTTGGAGAAAAACTTGCTTGAAACATACCGGGTGCCGGTATCTTTGAAATTTTTCCATGGAAATATTCATTTGGTTACATTCAAACCATATTGTTCGATAAGAGTAACAAGCTGGTCTGATGTAAGTGTGTCTTCACTATGATCGACTTTTATTTCGCCATCATCGACATCAATGATCGCACGCTCCACACCCTCCGTTTTCAAAAGGATCGACTCCAGATTCAAAATGGGGCCTTCGGATGTAGCTTCTTTTACATAAAGTGTAGTTGTTTGCATATATCTTGCACCTCCTTGGATTTGATCATCTGTTTTATCTATACCCCATCTTCATAGTAGATATGTTCAGTTTTGTTTTTGGGAAAATTGGGTATCAATAAAGTAGAGGTGATGTCAAATGAGTAAAGAAGAACTGAAAAAAGACCATGTTCCGGAAAACAGCTCAATGGCCAAGGATTTTGAAGAGATGAAAGAGCTTGGTAAGCAGATGGAAAATCAAAGGACGAACGAAGAATTGAAAAAATGGGATAAACGCCCAGGCACGGTCCAGCATGAAGTGGAGGAAGGTAAAGATTGACACATGGCACTGCGAAAATGATTTTTTCTATGGTAAAGGGTGGTCCAGGATGTTAGTGGAGCATCCTTTTGTTGTGTAGACTTATTGGCGGTTTCAGTGGATATCATGAAGCACCTATCCTTTTATGTACAATTGCACTTGAATTCCTCATTCATATAACTTTCTACGATGAAATTAACCTCGATGTTCCCACTACTAGCAGATTTACGTAAAGTGCCTAAAAAGCAGGACGTGACTTGTCCGTTTCGTAGGCAAACGTCCATTATTGAATTTTGTTGTAAATTTTCCTGCAACGCTGCATAAGATAGAGTAATACACTTCTTTTAGTATGTATTTGTGGACTGTTATTTCTTATAAAAGAAAATGGGAATGCTTTGGGTTTTCTCACACTAATTTAGTATATGAAGGAATGATGAAAAGCGTGCAAACATTTTTAAGGGGGGAAGAGAATGTCGGAAGAGAATAATCAACAATATGTTATCTCACAGGAAAACTGGTCCCTCCATCGAAAAGGCTATGATGATCAACAACGTCATCAGGAAAAGGTACAGGAAGCGATCAAGAATAATTTACCGGATTTAATTTCCGAAGAAAGCATTGTCATGTCAAACGGCCGGGATGTCATCAAGATTCCCATTCGCTCCTTGGATGAATATAAAATCCGTTATAATTATGATAAGAACAAACATGTAGGTCAAGGTGATGGTGACAGTAAGGTAGGAGACGTGGTTGCAAGAGATGGTTCGCCATCCGATGCCGGAGCAGGTAAAGGTCAAGGAGCGGGTGACAAGGCAGGCGAGGATTATTATGAAGCAGAGGTATCGATGATGGAGTTGGAGGAAGCGCTGTTCAGTCAGCTGGAACTGCCTAATCTCCAGAAGAAAGAACACGCGGAGCATACACTTGAACAAATCGAATTCAACGACATCCGCAAGACAGGCTTAATGGGGAATATCGACAAAAAGAAAACGATGATATCCGCTTTTAAAAGGAATGCGTTAAGCGGCACTCCAGGTTTTCATCCGATTTATAAGGAAGATTTTAAATTCAAGACGTGGAATGAAATCGAAAAGCCGGATTCCAAAGCTGTTGTGCTGGCAATGATGGATACTTCCGGAAGTATGGGATTATGGGAAAAGTATATGGCAAGGAGCTTTTTCTTTTGGATGAACCGATTCCTCCGAACGAAATATGAAACGGTTGAAATCGAATTCATCGCGCATCATACGGAAGCGAAAGTCGTTCCGGAAGAGGATTTCTTTTCAAAAGGGGAAAGCGGGGGAACGATTTGTTCGTCTGTATATCGAAAAGCATTAGAACTTATTGATCATAAATATGACCCGGCAAAATTCAATATCTATCCATTTCATTTTTCCGACGGTGACAACCTCACATCAGATAACGTTAGATGCGTCAAGCTTGTGGAGGAACTCATGAAGCTTTCCAATATGTTCGGGTATGGCGAGGTCAATCAATATAATCGCCATTCGACATTGATGACGGCCTATAAAAATATCGATAATGAAAAATTCAGGTATTTCATATTAAAGCAAAAGGCGGATGTTTTCCACGCAATGAAGAGCTTCTTTAAGGAAGAAGAACAGAAGAAATTTGCTTAAAGAGTGGCTGCTCACAGTTTTTCATCACAGATTGTAGGGATGTTCCTCTACAATCTTTTTTTATTGCATTTTCATTCAGTGATTTACCTATTTGTGGGTAAATCAGCTGACAGTTCGTTCAACCCCATTCCCCACCATTTATTTAAGGTTATACGATCTCCAATTTCCACCAGAAATTCATCGCCGGAAAACAAGGCAAGTTTGAAATGTAAATCACCTCGTTTCATTTTTGGAACGATGGCTTTGGAAAAATATAATAGAATAAAATAGAAGTGCGGAAACACTTCCCCTAACCCATTGTTAAAAGAAGAAACCCCAATCCAAGCACTGAACGAATCCAAGATATAAAGTCTTGGATTCAGGCTTAAACTGCCTGTTCCTTTTCATGGGGGCAGGCAGTTTAAGTTATTTTTCAATTTCTGCATGTGAAAGTTAGCCAAGCAGTGTTGGAGGGAAAGCTGTGCTTTTATGATAATGTATATAGTTTCCATAATATTAAAGGAGCAAGATTATGACGAAGCCAATTTTCTTTTCCTTGTGGGTTTCACAAGCATGGACATTCCTATTAAAAAATCGGATATATTTCATCCAAGCCTTTTTAGTCCTATTTTTAATGTATCTCCTATTAAATAAACAAGAAATAAATATGTTGAAAATCACACTCATAATCATTACGGCTCTTTCCTTCCTTAAGAGTGCACATAGAAAATGATGCCATATATGAGTGCAGGGAGAATATCCAATATAAAAACAAGCATGTAAAAGAATAAGACGAGAGATTCAATCGATGGAGATTCCTAGTAGCTAAGCATTTTAAAAACATTTGGCAAACTCCTTGAAGCAGTAAAAATGAGTTTACTAATCTTTTGGAGGACTTAAAGAGTAACAGGTTGGATGAATAGTTACCGGAAGCTTTACCGCTTGATCAAAGTTCAAGATACGAATGTCAGTACGTAAAAATTCAATAAGATTAGAGATGATCGAAGAGCACAGTTCATGTAGCAACTGTGCTTTTTTACTTGCTTAATGGTTTTTATTTTCACTCTTTGATCATTTTTCTTCACCTTTATCTAAAAAAACAGTAAAAATGAAATTTCATGCATTAACTAGTGTTTCAAAAATGATTTTTGAAACATCATTATTGGAACGATGTGTTTGTCGAGAAATAGTACTATTAATTTGTTATCTACCATAAATACTATTTTAGGAGGCAAAATCCATATGAAAAAAAATAAAGTGTTAAAACCGATTAACGTCATGACCACATCATTTCTGTTAGCAAGCTCTCTAATGATGCCAACTGCAGGATTTGCGGAGGAATCCTCCACACCAGAAAAAGGTGTTGCGAACGCACAGGAGCCTGAAGCCAAAGGTCAAGAAGAATCGCGTACACAAACAAAGGACACTCAATCGCGAAGTATGGCAACAACAGCTAGAGCATCAAATGAAGCGATTGTATATAATTTCGCAGAAATGAAGGCTGTCTTAGAAGCTGATAATGGAATTACGACAATCAAACTTGGACAAAACATCGATATAAGCGGTTCGATTAACATTCAAGCAAAAAAAACAAACATATTGATCGATGGGAATAACAAAACAGTTTCGGAAACAGGATCGAATGGATCATCAGGAGGGCTCTATTATGGCAGTGGTAATATATTGCGGAATGTCACTGTAAAGGACCTTAACATTAGAGGGAAAAACTATTATGGATTCATTACGATAAACGATGCGTCAAAAAATGTAGAACAAGTATTTGAAAATGTTACGTATAGTGGGCCACAAATGATTTGGAACCGTTATGGGAAAGCAATTTTTAGAGGAGTTAATACCATTAATATCAATAATACGACAATGCCAGGATCATCATCCGCCCAAGAGGTTGCGGAAGTTGGAAGTGTTGAAATTGAAGGTGATATTAAGATTTTCCATAATAATGACAATGCCGTCATTTGGTCAATTTCAAAATCTCCCCAATTCAAGATTGCATCTGATGCTAAAGTTGAAATTAATACTATGCGAAGTGGGTATGGAATCTTTTATCCATCAGGTGGTAATGGAGAGTTCTCCATTGGAAAAAATGCAAGTGTGAACTTTGATGGACAAAAGGGAATTACAGGAAAAGGGATTTTGAAATCATTTATTATCGAATCTGGGGCAGAAGCTGTGATGAATAGAACGGGTAAAGATTCGGCCCCAATGATTTTAGTCTATGGAGAAACAGAGATTAATCAAAACTCAAAGCTTCAAGTAAGTACAGAAAATGGTCATGCTATACAACTGGTGGACAAAGCAACTATGAATTTTAAGAAGCCGGATAGCGTCATTTTATCAACACTTAAAGGTCAAGCGATTGATAATAAGTCTACCTCGCTAACGATGAACATTGATACAGGTATAGTCAAGCTATGGACGAACCAATCTCCAACGCCTAGCAGCTATGTGAGTAAGGATGGTAAGGATTTCACTTGGAACGCTGATTATCGTTATGATGAAGCCACTTGGATTAAAGGTTCAATGAACTTGGGCTCCCCATTCAATATTGAATTTGGTAAAACAAATAAGATTGAACTAGGCACTGATGTAGAAGGTCAATTAAAAAGAGAGCTAGCTGAAGCGAAGAAAAAAGTGGAAGATTTGTTCACGAATGATAAGTTCGACACATTGAAAGAGTCAACGAATAAAGCCGCGGTTGATGAAGCTCAAGCAGCCGTCAACAAATTGCCAGCCGGTCCGGAAAAAAATCGGCTACAAGATTTAGTGAACAAAGCGAACGATTTATTGAAGAAAAAAGAACAAGCCGAAAAAGACTTGAACGATGCAAAGAACAAAGTGGAAGATCTGTTCACGAATGATAAGTTCGACACATTGAAAGAGTCAACGAATAAAGCCGCGGTTGATGAAGCTCAAAACGCAGTCAATAAATTACCAGCCGGTCCGGAAAAAAATCGGCTACAAGATTTAGTGAACAAAGCGAACGATTTATTGAAGAAAAAAGAACAAGCCGAAAAAGACTTGAACGATGCAAAGAACAAAGTGGAAGATCTGTTCACGAATGATAAGTTCGACACATTGAAAGAGTCAACGAATAAAGCCGCGGTTGATGAAGCTCAAGCAGCCGTCAACAAATTGCCAGCCGGTCCGGAAAAAAATCGGCTACAAGATTTAGTGAACAAAGCGAACGAGTTATTGAAGAAAAAAGAACAAGCCGAAAAAGACTTGAACGATGCAAAGAACAAAGTGGAAGATCTATTCACGAATGATAAGTTCGATACATTGAGGGGAATTACCGATCAAGGGGCAATCGATGAAGCCAAAAAAGCGGTTGATAAGCTTCCGGAAGGTGCAGAGAAAAATCGCTTGGACGATTTAGTAAACAAAGCACAAGATCTATTAAATGAAAAAATACAAGCCGAAAAAGACTTGAACGATGCAAAGAACAAAGTGGAAGATCTGTTCACGAATGATAAGTTTGACACATTGAAGGGAAGTACCAATCAAGGAGCGATAGATGAAGCCCAAAAAGCGGTTGATAAGCTTCCGGAAGGTGCAGAGAAAAATCGCTTGGACGATTTAGTGAACAAAGCACAAGATCTATTAAATAAAAAAATACAAGCCGAAAAAGAACTGAACGATGCAAAGAACAAAGTGGAAGATCTGTTCACGAATGATAAGTTCGACACATTGAAGGGAAGTACCGATCAAGGAGCGATTGATGAAGCCAAAAAAGCAGTTGATAAGCTTCCGGAAGGTGCAGAGAAAAATCGCTTGAATGATTTAGTAAACAAAGCACAAGATCTATTAAATGAAAAAATACAAGCCGAAAAAGACTTGAACGATGCAAAGAACAAAGTGGAAGATCTGTTCACGGATGATAAATTCGACACATTGAAAGGAAGTACCGATCAAAGAGCGATTGATGCAGCGGAAGAAGCAGTCAATAAATTACCGGCAGGCCCGGAAAAAGAGCGCCTTGAAGAGCTTCTGAATAATGCCCAGGATTTATTGAACAAGAACGAACAAGCCGAAAAAGACTTGAACGATGCAAAGAACAAAGTGGAAGATCTGTTCACGAATGATAAGTTCGACACATTGAAGGGAAGTACAAATCAAGGGGCAATCGATGAAGCTAAAAAAGCGGTCGATAAACTTCCGGAAGGTGCAGAGAAAAATCGCTTGAATGATTTAGTAAACAAAGCACAAGATCTATTAAATAAAAAAATACAAGCCGAAAAAGAACTGAACGATGCAAAAAACAAAGTGGAAGATCTGTTCACGGATGATAAGTTCGACACATTGAAGGGAAGTACCAATCAAGGAGCGATTGATGTAGCGGAAGAAGCAGTCAATAAATTACCGGCAGGTCCGGAAAAAGAGCGCCTTGAAGAGCTCCTGAATAATGCCCAGGATTTATTGAACAAGAACGAACAAGCCGAAAAAGAACTGAACGATGCGAAGAATAAAGTCGAAGGATTGTTCACGGACAATAAGTTCGACACATTGAAAGGAAGTACCAATCAAGCAGCTGTTGACGAAGCTCAAGCAGCGGTCAAAAAATTGCCAGCAGGTGCGGAAAAAGATCGCCTGCAAGGTTTAGTGGACAAAGCTCAAGAGTTGTTAAATCAGTTATCAGTTGAACTGACAACAAATGAATTTGATCCGAAAAAAGATAGGTATATTACTGGGAAATTCACAGGCAATATTGACAGTATAGGCTATAGCATCAATGGAGTAGAGTTTAAAGGCGGAACATTGAATCCAGACGGCACTTTCAGCATTTATGCATTTAATAGATTAACAGCAACAGATACAGTGATTGTATATGCGTACGACAGGAGTGGAAACAAAATCAAACAAAGCACCGTCAAGCTAAAAACGGAGGTTATAGGGTCAGGTACGATTAAAGCAGATGAATATACCTACAACCAATCCTTTATAACTGGACAATTTACGGGTGATGTGAAGAGCATAGGCTATAGCATAAATGGGACTGAATCTAGAGGTGGAACATTGAATGCCAATGGAACATTCAGTATCTATGTGTTCGGTAATGTCAGATCAGCAACGGATACAGTGATTGTGTACGGTTATGATCAAAATGGAAACAGGATCGCCCAAAGTACTGTGACGGTTAAGGCTCCTCCAACTAAGACCGGAACGTTAACACCAGATAACTTTGGATTAAGAGATACGAATATACGGGGTACATTCACAGGTGATATTAAGAGTATCGGATATAGTATAAATGGCACGGAATCTAGAGGCGGAACATTGAATGCCGACGGTACATTCAGTATCTATGTGTACGGAAAAATCAGATCAGCAACAGATACGGTGATTGTGTATGGCTATGACCAAGATGGTAACAGAATCGCCCAAAGCCCAGTTACAATCAAATAAATATTATATGAAATGTATATAAAAGTGGCATTTTAGAACATTTTTTAGTCATGGGCATTTAGACCGGTGCCTATGAGTGGATACATGCAGATAACATGAGCTTCATCCCCTTAACCTATCATGGAAAGGGATAAAAAGAGAGATATGAATAAGGCATTTATAGATAGAACACTTGAAAGAGAGTGTTCTATCTAATACTCTCTTTTTTTATATTCTTTATAGAATTCATCGTTTGTTAGTAATCCTTTTCTGCTTTCAAAGACGAAGATTTGCGATAGAAATCTCCATTCAATAGAAGTAGTTTTAAACATATCTTATAGATCTTGACAATAATAATTTAAGGTGAATTAAATTTGAGAATTAACATATTGGGAAGTGAACTCGATTGTTTGTCTTTTGACCAAACAATCGAATCAATAAATGAAATTATACAGAATCGTACTCCGACACAACATGTAGTCCTAAATGCAAATAAAATTAATCTAATGCGGAAAGATAAAAAATTAAGTCACATAATAAACGAATGTAGTTTGATAAATGCAGATGGGATTTCTATTGTATTAGCGGCCAAAATACTAGGTTATTCAAAAGTAGAACGCGTTACAGGTGTGGATCTATTTGTGAAATTATTAGAGGTTTGCAATGAAAAGGGGTATCGAGTTTATTTTTTAGGTGGGAAGGAAGAAGTTGTTCAAAAAGTGGTTGAAATGGTTGAACATAAACATGCTGACCTAATGGTGGCAGGATACCGTAATGGTTATTTTAAAGATGAAGAATCCAGTGGAATCGCTGATGAAATAAGGGAATCATGTGCGGATGTCCTGTTTGTGGCATTTCCAAGCCCCCAAAAAGAATTTTGGATAAAACGACATCTAAAACAAATGGATGTCCCTTTTGTTATGGGAGTCGGTGGAAGCTTCGATGTGCTAAGTGGCCATGTAAAAAGAGCACCCAAGTGGGTTCAAAAAATAGGTATGGAGTGGTTTGTTCGCTTTATGCAAGAGCCCAAGCGTATGTTTAGGCGATATTTTATAGGTAATTTTACATTTTTATGGCTTGTTTATAAAGAGCGTTTTTTTAAACAAAGATAAACTATAGAAAAAAGATAGGCAATGTGATGTCACAGGCTTTTGTAATTTTGTTTCACACAGATGTCCATCGAGTAATTGTTATTTCTAAATCACTATATACAAACCATTGCACATTCCAATTACATGTCTGATTATTGTGAGTTCCTAAGTCTGTCATGTAAGGACCATGTATTGTTTTTGTAGTTACTTAGTGTTTATTTCAGAATATTATAACTATTTATATAAAACCGTTATATCGGCTGCAAGTTTAGGAACAAGGTTTTTGCTTATTACTAATGTCGATGCCAAAGGAAATGCTACCAATCATTCATATATTGCTGGAGTGCAATTAAGCCAGGAAATGAAGAAATTATGATAATACCTGGCAGAGGATCACGTGTAGTCAAAGGTTATATGTTTTGAAGAAAAAAGAACTCAAAAAAAAATTGACGATATATCTAGATAGGAAAGAGAGTTGTTGATAAATATGAATGACCATTGGGCATTTTGAGTCACAAGCAGGAGGAAAAAAGAATGGAATCGGTAAGGCTATTAGGTGGAGAAGATAAGGATTTACACCCCATACTAGAACAGGTTAATGAAAATAAAGTGTATTTGAATGTAAAAAGGTTCATTGATGTGTTTGGCGCATTAGTAGGGATGATCATTTTTTTGCCAATTATTATTTTAGTAGTGCTATTGGTGAAGCTTGAAAATCCAAAAGGATCGATCTTTTTTAAGCAGGTAAGGATAGGGAAAGATGGAAAAGAGTTTAATATGTACAAATTTCGCTCTATGGTAGTAGATGCCGAGAAACGCCTGCCAGATTTAGTGCGACATAACGAAATTGCCGGACCTATGTTTAAAATGAAGGATGATCCACGTATTACGAGAATCGGGAAATTCATTCGTAAAACAAGCATTGATGAACTGCCCCAATTTTGGAATGTATTAGTAGGAGAGATGAGCTTAGTTGGCCCACGCCCTCCTCTTCTGAGGGAAGTTAAAGAGTATTCTGCTTATGATAAACAACGACTGCTTGTAACACCAGGATGTACAGGGTTGTGGCAAGTGAGTGGTAGAAACGCTCTCAGTTTTCAGGAGATGGTCGAATTAGATCTACAGTATATTAAACAAAGAACAATAATAACTGATATTACGATAATCTTAAGGACTGTAAAGGTGATGATCTTGCCAAATGATTCACATTAAGAATTTGGCAAGATACAGTATAGATAAACTGGGAGGTACCATGAAATCAATAAAAAATAATTTATTCATAGTATTTATAATTGCTCTAATGGTTATGGTTAGTGCTTGCACGACAGAAAAAAATGACGAAAAAACTGATTTAAATAAAACAATCAGAAGCAATAAAATAGATATGGTCGTAACTGATCTGGTTGTTTCAAATAGTCAATCAGAAAAAAAAGATACGATCATGTTAGAAGTCGAAATGGAGTTTAAAAATAATTCTAAATCAGACTATGGAATTGGAGCCCATGATTTTAAAGTAAAAGATCAAGATGGGAAAATCCACGATGTCTATGGAATGGAACCAGACAATTTTGGAGATGTTCTTCCCCCTGGCAAATCAATGAAGGGAACAGGATATTATGAAGTTCCAAAGAATACTAAAAATGTTTCATTTATATACCAACCTAAAGAAGAGTCGCTAGCAGAATGGAAATTAACTGTACCTGAACGAAAGCGATAATTGGTAAATATATATCTATTTTCAATAAATAATGTTTTACAGGTTTTTAATTAATTTCCAGTATGACAATTCTCGAAAATAATAAATTTGGGTGAGTTACTGATGGTGGAAAAAAATGAGTAATGAGATAAGTGTTAGAGACATCTTGCAAATTTGGAGAAAACACAAATTTTTCCTAATAGTATTTTGTATTGCTGGTATTTCAATTGCTTCCTTTTGGGTGTATGTAGTTACCACTCCTAAGTATGAAATGAGCAATCAGATATTAGTTACTCAATCTGAAAGTGTAGATAAGGGACTTCAGACCCCGGAAATAGATGCAGCCATACGATTAGTTAATACTTATAGTGTTCTTATCAAGAGCCAACGAGTCCTGAATGACGTTAATGAGGCCTTGGATAATGATTATAGTTATAATGAACTTGCAAATAAGATATCTGTAGACAATGTGGCTAATTCACAAATAATAAATATTCGCGTGGTAGATGATGATCCTCAAAAAGCTGCATTAATTGTGAACGAAGTGGCCAAATCATTTAAAGAAATAACATCGAAAGTAATGAAGGTTGATAATGTTAATATCTTATCAAAAGCAGAAGTTCCAAAAAATCCAATTCCGGTTACACCGAATAAATCATTAGCCATATTCATTGGAGGAATAACTGCACTTGTTGTTGGATTGATTTCAACCTGTGCATACGAGTTACTGAATAATAAAATAAAAGACGAAGAAGATATTCATAATCTAATTGATATACCCGTATTTGGGGTAGTCGGAAAAATCAATAATCCTGATGGATGATAATCCTACTTTGGAGAGAGCAGAATGAAACCAAGAACAGCAACGAAAAAAATAAACAAAAATAATTTAATCACGAAAATCGATCCCAAATCACTCATATCCGAAGATTTTAGAGTAATAAGGACAAATATCGATTATTCTCGTATTGATTCACAATACAAGTCGATCATGATCACTTCTCCAGAACCGAATTCCGGAAAATCAGTTGTTTCTGCAAACCTAGCTGTTGTATTTGCACAACAAGGTAAGTCGACACTATTGATTGACGGTGATTTAAGGAAATCCTCTGTTCAATATTTTTTCCCCGAAGTAAGATCGGCTGGATTGACAGCGTTACTTACAGGGAGAATCTCACTTGAAGAGGCGATTGAAGAAACTGAAGTGAAAAATTTATTTGTCCTGCCAGCAGGGTTCATATCAACAAACCCTGCTGAACTACTAAGCTCAAAAAAAATGAAAGAACTCTTTAAGAGGCTCTTAACGATGTATGAACAAATAATCATTGACACACCGCCAATTTTAGCAGTTGCAGATGCGCAAATTATTTCCTCTTTAGTCGATGGTACTATATTGGTTTTTAGAAGTGGATATACAAGTAAAACTAACGCTAAAAAATCTGTACATGTATTGCAACAAGTGCATGGAAAAATAATTTGCTCTATTTTAAATGATCATAAAAATAAAAAGGATGCTTATTACTATGGGAAGTAAGAAAAGCTGTCAGATCGTCGACGTTCATGAGTTCGTGACCATGTCCTATCGATTTTCGAAATGATTCTTATTAAAATTAGATGTGAGATTGGGGACATAAACGTCATTGTTCCATTTAAACAGTATAATATCAAAAAAAAATGGATGCTGTTGTTCGATAAATAAAAAGAGCCGCAGCAAGATTACATAGGTCAAGAGTTACCGGTGTGATGAAGAAAGGTGTGTACTGAATCAATTTCAAAAGCTGGTGGTATGAAAGCATTGATGATGCCATTTACACCTTCTTCTTATCTTCATCGGAATTTGGTAAACTGACTTGTATTTTATCGAGAAGCTGTTTCCATGATACATAGTGTCCGCTCATTGATTTCCGGAATCTCAGGCAAGCATGGCATCTTTCTGCCAGTGAAATGCCGGAAGTAAGGGGAAAGGTTTCATGCACAGATTTTTTATATCCATTTGTATTGTTAGATACCATTTTAAGTCTACTAATCATCATTATAGAGTCAATGACGTATCTGAAATATCAACTGCTGCTTTTGCTTTCGATACTATTGCTTAGACTATCAAGTTTTCAAAAGGCTTATTATGTTGTGGAAAAGAAGACTGTCCGTTTAATGGGAGCAACGTTTATAGGTGCCTTTATAAATATCATTTTGACTGTATGGATGGTTCCATTTATAGGTATTGAAGGTGTTGTAGGGCCTACTTTTGTAATTATCTTCATTATAGGGTTGGTTCAATCTAGAAAAACAAGACTCTTTGATTTTTTACGTCATAAAGCAATTATTGTCAGTAATATTTTAATTCTAATCTCACAATCCGTTGTCAAGATCATATTCGTCAGGTTATTTTATGTATTTAAAATAATTTTTATTAGTATCAATATAGTTCCAATCGCGGTTATAGAAAAAACAAGAAGGTTTTATAGTCCAATTTCAATGAAAAAAGGTGTAGTATATGGCGAACATCGTAATGATCGGACCAGATTCTGAAGCAAAAGGCGGCATTGCAACAGTTATAAAAAATTTTTCCATTCATTTTGAAAGTGAGGAGCATCAAATTAGCTACCTTAGTTCATGGGATGGGGGAGGGATGTGGAATGTATGTAAAGTGTTCATTAGGACACTTAAACGACTTTCAAAGCTGATTGATAAAGAAAGCGTTGATATTGTTCACATTCACGTTGCCCAAAAAGGAAGTTTTTTCCGTAAGGCGTTACTGGCACGATATGCACGAAAAAAAGGTGTAAAGGTTATTTTACATATTCATGGTTCACAATTTGACGTCTTTTATAAAAATGCTTCCTCTCTTTTAAAAAAAATAATAAGAAGTTCACTTCATCATGTAGATGCCATAGTTGTTCTAAGTGAGGAGTGGGAGATGGTTTTTAAGGAATTGACCATTACTCCCATTACTGTTATTGAGAATGCAGTAATGATCCCGGCCGAAAACCGTTATAATGTCGATGCTAAAAATATAGTGACCTTTGGTAGGATTGGTAATAGGAAAGGAAGTTACGATATTCTAGATGTCGCAGAAATGGTTTTTAAAAGAAACCCAGAAATAAACTTTAGCTTATATGGGGATGGGGATATAAAGGAAGTTAGCCAATTAATAAAAAAACGAAATTTGAGTAATGTTATCATTGGCGGGTGGATCGGGCCGGAAGAGAAGGTGAAAATCTATTCAGAAACGGGGCTTCATTTATTACCCTCTTATCATGAAGGGCTGCCTATGGCGATACTTGAAACGATGGCAAACGGAATTCCTAACATTAGTACGAATGTAGGTGGCATTCCTCAAGTGATTCATAATGAAAAAAATGGATTTTTAGTTAAACCAGGCGATACAAAACAAATAACCTTATATATATTGGATTTTTTTGGTAATGAAACGTATCGTAATGATTTAAGTGAAGAAGCCTATTCAATGATAAAAACGAAATTCTCGATGAGTATTTATCTAAAAAAATGGGAATGTCTGTATGGTGAATTAGCCGGTATGAATAGAGGGGAATTTCGTTAGATGAATTTGTTTATTTACTTATTTTTCATGGTTGCCTTTGTTAATTTTCTTAAAGTGAAAATATCGATTTTTGATTATTTAGATGAATTTTTACTCTTTTTCTTATTGTGCTGGGCGTTATTAAGCACTCTAGTGAATGAGCTTTATGGCAAAAAGACTATTAAAAACGTCGATTTAGGTTTAATTGCTTTAACACTTATTCTAGCTGTTTGGTCCCTCATCCCCAATATGTTTGCTGTACTTCGCTCAACAGTTTTTCTGCAGTTGTATACGTTAATGGTTTTATTGAAGTTCGTTATTATATATCTTTCTTCCCGAACAGTTTTTATGAAAAGAAATTATGCTAAAGACTTCAGATTTATTAAGGGGATCTGTTACAGTTATTCATTGATATGCTTGACGGTTTATGTATTGAATATGATCCACCCATTTATGCATTCATTTGATAAAAGGCTTGGAGTACCTAGTTTAAGTTATGGTTTTTCCCATCCAGCGCAGTTTGCTACTACGATTATCGTTTTTACAGTAGTAATATCTTATTTTGACTATTTGTACAAGAAGCGGCTGCCAATTACTTATTTATTAATTAATTTTCTTCTTATAGTAACTGCAGGAAGAACAACTTCCATTGGTTTTTATTTATTTGCACTTATCGTCCTTATTTTATTAGTGTATTACAAGAGAATACCATTTTATATGTATATTTTTACAGGAATCCCTTTTTATATCATTGCTAAAGATCGTACCATGAATCAGTTTTTTATAGATAATGATGAGGCTCGGGGGGTGCTGCTGCGCACTTCCGTTAAAATTGCTACTGATTACTTTCCATTCGGGTCTGGTCTAGGGTTATTTGGTTCCCATGCATCGAGATTAAATTATTCGCCTTTATATCAGAAGTATAATATATCCGGAGTATGGGGACTTTCTAAAACAAATCCAGCGTTCATTACGGATTCATATTGGGCAATGACCATTGCCGAACTTGGATTCATTGGCGTCATCTTGTTACTAGCTTTAATTGTAATGCTATTTTTAAATATTATTAATTATAGCAAAGGGACGAGAATAGACAAGTTTTTTATATTATTACCTCTGTTATATGCTTTGTTAACAAGTCCAATAGATTCCGTATTTGTTTCTAACGGCATTGTTTTGTTATTGTTTGCCGTTATTTTTATGCTGAATCTAAATCTACATTATTATAAAAAAATCGAATTCAAAGGAGAGCAGAATGAAAAAATATATAAAAAGGCTAATTATTAAGTGTTATATGTTTTCTGTACTATTTCATGAAAAAGTATTTCAAACGGCAAAATGTAATCTTAGATACCTTTTGGTAAAAAAGAAAAAAAGCAAAAAGTTATTGGTTATTTTTTCAGGTTATCCTGGGGAAGGTCAACAAGCTAGGTACAATTATATTTTAAAGTTTTCTCGATTGCGATGTCATCGGCTTTATATTTTGGACAATTTCGGCCCTCATAATAAAGGTGCCTGGTACCTAGGAGAAAACATGGATTTCTATATTGAAGATGCAGTAGTGCAATTAATTGATAATACTTTAAAAGAACTTGGTCTAACGAGGCAAGACGTTATAACATGTGGCAGCAGTAAAGGTGGATATGCAGCACTATATTTTGAAAATAAACATCATTATTATGCTTCCATTTCAGGGGCGCCTCAACCATTACTTGGTGATTACTTAGATAGAGACGTACACAGGAATATTTTTGAGTATATTGCTGGAAAAGAAGGGGAAACGAGGCATGAAGATCTGAACAACCTCATTTATAAGGCAATAAAACAGAAAAGAGGTCAAAATAGAATTTTTGTACATGTTAGTAAAAATGAACATACTTACGAAGGGCATGTACTACCTTTACTCAATTTTTTGGAGCAAAATAATATCGAGGTACGAATGGATTATGGAGAGTATAAAAAACATGATCAAGTTGGATTTTATTTTCCGCCATTTGCATTGAGAATAATGGAAGAAATTTTAAATGAAGATATTGACGTAGTTAGGTGAAAATTCGTCTATGAATACTGATTAACAAGTTAGATGGAGGAAAATGAAAGCATAAATTACTTTTTGAAAAGCGAAAGCCTGTAATAGATGTTAATACTTGATAGGAATAGGATAATTCAATTACTAGTAAGAGCATGTTTTGCTTAATTTTACAAACATGCTTTTTCTTTTTATTTCGGATTTCAAGGTTACTAGAAGCGCAAATAACGTCCAAAGCACAGCCGGATACATCGCAACTTTAAATTTGCTCCTAAATACTCATGTTCCCTATTTTACTTGAGATGTTGCATTGTACATCTCTTGTTCACCTATTAACATTGTTTGATATAACAGGTTATTTCTGATGCGATAAAATACCCTCTTCAAAATATGAACTTCCGTTTAACTTCGTATTTTACCTACTTCATCACTCGGTCACAAATTATAGATTACAAGTTTTTTGATTTAATCTTGTTTTGACTAAGGCATTAATCGTAATGAATAGGGAATAAAGTTTATGTGTATAACCATGAGAATATCCAGTATAGGTAATTTACATATAGCTTGTTTACTTGGAATTTCAAATTTGAAAAGGAAAGTTTCAATTATGAGACATACAAGGGCGGTGCTCTAAGCTAAAATGGATTGTAGTAAGGAATCAATGTCATCTTTGAACATTATCCTTTAATCGGATAATCAAAGAATGCTTTTCTTTTTCAGACACGTGCTAGTCCACTTTATCAATTGAAACACTATTATCACATACTAAAATAATGCGCTATCCTCAAAATTTATATCAATGAGACCGCCCTGTGTATCTACTCACTATTTATTAATGTACCTATACAATCTCTATCCGACATGGATTTCGTCCTATAAAACTAAAAAAAGTCTATTAAACAAATAGGGGAAGACTGTTCCAGTCTTCTCTTCGATTGTAGGGTGCTCTCTACGGTCTTTTTTTATTTATGGAGAATTGAATAGGCAGTGTAATTCATAAAGGCAGGTCAACAATGTGAGAAGAATGGAAAAATAAGTGGAGTATGAAAATGAGTCATGGCGTTTCATTAATGGAACGAAAGAATCAACTAAGTACTATAAAATAAAGAGGGAAAAAATAATAAAACGGCTAAAGTTGGAGTGGAATGAGAAGTTCATCTTATTGTTGAGGTGAAGGGGGATAACGATGATTGATATTCATAGTCATATATTACCAGGTGTGGATGATGGGGCGGATAATATTGGCGAAAGTATAGTAATGGCGAGAAAAGCGGTGGAACAAGGAATCACCAATATCATTGCAACTCCCCATTACCATAAGGGGAAATATGATAATGATAAAGAAAAAGTCGAGGGGGAAACCAGGAAATTGAATCAAGTGCTATATGATTTGGAAATTCCGCTAAAAGTATGGCCAGGGCAGGAAATAAGGATAACGGACGAACTTTTAGAGGATTTTGATCATAATCAAATCATCACTTTGAATGGTTTGCAATATATCCTTCTCGAACTTCCTTCAAACCATGTGCCAAGATATACAGAGCGATTAATCCATGATCTTCAAATAAAAAGGATCACACCAATCATTGCTCATCCAGAGAGAAATTTAGAAATAATAAGAAATCCCGACCTTTTAGAATATCTGGTCTGGAATGGGGCGTATTCACAAATAACAGCTGGGAGCATCACAGGTAAATTTGGGTGGAAAACAAAAAGATTTTCCAACTATCTAATTGGTTCAGATCTTGCTCATTTCATTGCATCAGATGCTCATAATACAGGCAACAGAGGTTTTCAACTTAAGGAAGCATATAAAATGGTTCAAAAGAACTTTGGACAAAAAGTGGTAGAAGAGTTCAATGAAAATGCCAAGAGTGTTTTGTACGGGATTAAAGTCAAATAACTCATGCCTGGTCAAACATATATTGGTGAATGTCGGATTTGACATATTATATACAGCCTATCACATTAGATGTCATGCTTATTAATGTGTTGAAGCAGAAAATCATAAAATAAAGCCCCGTTAGGAAACGATTACCCTCTACAGCCTATGTTCAAATGGGAAGCCATTTTTATCGGAACGGGTAGTAGTGGCAATAGTAATGGAAAAAGTTGCACCATTTAAAAAAATTAAATGAGGGTTCGTGCCATTTCATCCAGTCAAGAAATATGACCCATGCCAGGTAAAAATGTTACCTGTGGCCTTAGAAGGTTCTACAGGGTCATCGAAAATGAATGAATCGGTTCCAAGCCGCTTAAGTGCTTGAGTCACGGGATAAACAGTAATGAACCTTCCTTATAAAGAAAAGGAGGCAGCCGGTATATGAGAATGACATTTAAGAAGATATATCGAGATATAGACAAGTTGGTGTATCTTTCAAATAAACGGAATGGTTTGTATGGAAAAGAGATTGAGAGCACAAGAAAAAGGTTAGTTGAAAACATTAAAGCGATAGAACTGCATACGATTGTATCCAAGAATGAAGATTCTGCATAAATATTTTTTAACCTTCCAAAATGGATTTGAGTTTCATTTCAATTTGGAAGGCTGTTTTATTCACTTGATTGTAAGCATGAGAAATTCGAATTAGCCCATTTAACTCATTTGAAAAAGAACCCAATGGAGTCTAATGAGATTCTCAATATGGAGAAGATGAATTGCAATAACGCAGAAGGGCTCTTTAATTTCTAACGATAAAGGCATTTGGACTGACTGTACGGAAAAAATAGTCCGAGGTCTTTTTTTTCTGCTAATTTTAATGAATTTTCCGGATTGAGGCTGAAACTCCACATCAAGAATTAGCTGAACTGTCATGATAAAGCTGTTTTTCTTACGATAAACCATAATTGATTCCTCATCTGTTTTTTTTGTATAGAAGGAATTTTAAAAATCAGCCATTTTTTATGGTGTATTCTGCAAACCATCCACAAATGAATGGGGTGTTTTCGATTGTTCAAAATGCTAAATGAAAACAGAAAACATCAAAGTGATGATGAAAAAGTAATAAGTTTATGTCTAAAATGAAATCCTGTGTTCTAAATTTGGAATATTCATACTCATTTGGTGCATATTTTATTTGCCAAAAGATAGGGTCATTTTTTATTGACTACCTGCTTCTTTAGGTGGCTTATGGGGTAGTGTGTCCAGTTCATGCTTGATGTGTCAGGAATTTCATAACCCATGACAGGGGGGCGGGTTCGGGAAGGTCTCAACTAGAAACGTGTATTATTGTCAATCTAAATGCATAGGTAAAACCTATTCTTGTTTCAAAAGTTGATTTTCGTGTACCGCATATGAAACGACATCAGGAAGGAAGTGTGATAAATTTGGGTAGTAAGTAGTGTGTATTTTAATGTTTGTTTTAATGGGGATAGACAATGGTACTTAAGTTCCTATTTCCATAGCTTGTTTAGTAGATATGAAAATCAGTAAAGTTAAAGGTGATAGGATGAATCGATTTAATGATCGTTATTCAGAACTCGTGTATCATTTATTTTATGAAGATAACTGGTGCAGTTTAAACGAACTTTCAAAAAAAACGGGCTATTCAAAAAGCACATTATGGAGGGATTTATTACATACTGATTCAACACTTCCGCCCGAATGGAAAATTGAAAAAAACGAAGCTCAAGGCGTAAGGCTAATTAAACCGAAAAATGGTACGATAGAAGAACTTTGGTTTCATCTTAGAAGTGAAAATACCTATTTTCAAACTTTGGAGTTAATTCTCCTTAATAATGGAGTAACCATAAATTACATTACACAACATGTACATATCAGCCGTTCCACAGTGTATAGGCAGCTAGAGAAAATAGAAGAAGTAGTGAAAAGTGCCGGTGTTCAATTAACACATAGTCCGTATAAAATCGTTGGTGATGAAAAAAAAATCAGGCGCTTCATTATGCAGTATGTTGAGTATATGTCCGGGAATCTAAATGATTTTATTACATCATTCGATATTAAGGAGTTTCAAGAACATGTTTTGAAGCTATTAAAGGAGCATAAGACATCCTTACATATGGGAGCGATCCAAAGATTGGCGATCATCCTTCATATCTCTAACATTCGCATAACCCATAGTTGCTTTGTAACCATCCCGCAGGCGGTTATTGATGAAAACGAACATTCAACAGTGTTTGAGATATCCAAGAAATTATTTAAATTCATGGAAAAAATATCGAATAGGGAGAAGCAAATTCAAGAAATATTCTTTTTTTCTTTATATTTAATGAGTGAAGAAATGTCTTTAAATCGTACCCAGGAACTCCGCTACATACGTTCCAAACTTAATTCGGACAGTGGTATGCCTTTAAATCATTTTCTGATTAATTTATCAAGAGAAATTGGCTTGGATGTCTCTCAGGATGATATCTTCATGTACGAGTTTGCGCAAACCCTGCGGGGAATCACCTTTGATTTGAAATTAAAAACAGATACGAGAATAAATAATATATTGCAATTCGTCCCTTATTTCGAAAAGAACCCTTTATTTGGGATGATTCAAGAAATAGCTAAAAATATTTCGCGTGAGTTCTCTATATCTTTTGAAGATATAGAGATTTTAGAAATCTTCATGTTGGTTCAGGCTTCTATATTAAGGAAAAAAAATCAGATGGTCATAGAAACGGCTTTAGTCTGTCGTTCATATGTTGAGAAAGATTATATTCGTGAAGTCTTAAAGCATCATTTCGGAAATCAGCTAAATATCTATGTAATGGATTTTTCTGATATAGACTCACTTTATAGAAAAAATGGCTTCGATTTATTAATAACTACTGATTTAGGTCAATTGATTAATATTGAGCACATCCCTATATACAAAGTGTCTTCATTTCCAACACCTTCCGAGATAAAAGAAATCAAGATATTCACAAGAGAGAATTTTATTGATAGGTATGGTTTAAACCACAATATCTTATACCCATTTGAAGATGACATTGATTGACCCTAGTGACATTTTTTTAATGGTTGAATCGGCCTGTTCGTAAATGTGATTCGATACAGGAATGCAAGATGTCTTACCTCGTTAAAGCAATGAGCAATGTTCTTCTATTTACTGCCTCTAATAATGATCATTTTTAAAATAGCATTATGCTGCGAATAGACAACTTCGTCAGATAATGCAGATCAATTCCTTGATCACTCAAGATGGTTTATGAGTCATGATGCTTTACTGACAGAAGTCTTAAGGCGGGATACTATCCACAACAAATTAAAGCTGAGAGGATGCATACAGATGATTTCCAATTTACATCACAAAGCATTCACTTTATTAAATGAAAAACAAAATTCGCCGATGTATTGATAATTCTTTCAGTTTACTCTTGCAAACTTTTGGTAGCAGTGAAAAATTGGTTTATTTAAGAATGTGAGTGCATATGAAAGCCTTATCCTTATGCTGTAATCATTTATCCGTTTAGTTTTGGTTACTAGAGAAAATGATCCCAATATTATACTGGGATCATTTTTCATGTAATTAATGAGCAGTTACGTATTCATTCTTACCTGCACGCATTCCAACGATGAAAATAAGGGCAGATACAGCGACTAACATTAATAAGGGAACTGTCCAACTATGTGTAAGGTCGTGCAGCCAGCCGAATAATACTGGTCCAATGGCAGCTAGTAGGTATCCGAAAGATTGAGCCATTCCTGATAATTCCGTCGCTTCATGGGTACTTCGGGTGCGCAGGCTAAAAAACATCATCGATAAGCTGAATATGGTACCGACTCCAATTCCAATCAACATCATGCAAACCGGGATGAATAGCTCGCTTCCATATAAGATGCCGAAAATTCCTGCAACAAGGAAAACGGCAGGCGGGACTACCAATATACGCTGGCTCTGTAAGCGTCCTGCTAAAATTGGCACAATGAATGTTATCGGAATGACGGCGAGCTGCATGATGGATAGCATCCAGCCGGCTTCATCAGCGTTCAGGCCCTTTTGCTCTAGGATTTCAGGCATCCAGGTTATGACGGTATAGAAGATGAAGGATTGTAATCCCATGAAAAACGTGATTTGCCATGCTAAACCAGAGCGCCACAGATTCATGTTTTTTTGTTTTTGAGCTGTTTGTACGTTTTTATCCCCGTTGGCAGGCCGTCTTAATTGCGGCATCCAGAAGAAAACGGTGATAAGCGATAAGATTCCCCAGCATCCGAGGGCACCAGTCCATCCCATACCCGATGAAAATGCAATAGGGATGCTGATCCCGGATGCCATCGCGCCACATAGGTTCATGGAAACAGCATAAACGCCTGTCATCAAACCGATATTTCTTGCAAAGTTATGCTTGATCAGGCTAGGCAACAATACATTGCCGATGGCTATGGCGAGTCCAATCAAGATCGTTCCCATGAACAATGTCGGGACTCCGCCAATGGAGCGTATTGCGATTCCGATCGTTAATAATATCAAAGAGGCGAATAAGGTGAGCTCCATCCCAAAACGCCGGGCTATCCTAGGTGCAAATGGCGACAATAAGGCGAAAGAGAGTAAAGGCAGTGTCGTTAAGGAACCTGAAAGTGCATTCGTGATTCCCAAAGCGTCCCGGATTGATGTTACAAGGGGCCCTACGGATGTAAGAGGCGCCCGTAGATTGGCTCCAATTAGAATGACCCCGATAATGAGCAGTCCGATTCTGGAGTTATTATTTATTTTCTTTTGTTCTAGTTGATTAACCGTTTGTTGGATGGCCATGATTTTCCTCCGTACTTATTTTAGAGATTTTTTGAATTGTGCAATGTACTCATTTACAGCTTCAGTAGCTCGCTTTACATCTCGTTCAATAATGGCTTCCACTAGAGTGCAATGAATGCTTAAATGAAAGTTCGCCTCAGAACTCATCCGGACGATCTGATGGATGGACTCATGCAAGGAATCTTCCATATGTTCGTACAAATCAATTAATAAGGCATTATGTGATGAACCCATGATCGATTTATGCAACTGAATATCAGATTGCTCATAAGCCTTGATGTCCTTCTCTTCTGCCGCTATACGGCAGGCTGTGATGTGAAACCGCAACTTTTTTATATCTTCTTGATCACGTCTTAGTGCGGCCAATTGGGCTCCTTCTCTTTCCAGGGCATGACGGACTTCTAACGTTTCAAATAAACTTGATCTTTGGATCCTTCTTTGAAACGCAACCCCTAAGGAGCTTGTTGACTTGACGAAGGTTCCTTTTCCTTGTTTCGTAACTAGAAGTCCTGCGTAAACAAGCGATCGTATCGCTTCTCTTAATGTATTTCTGCTTACATCGAAATGTTTGATCAAATCCATTTCAGGCGGAATCTGATTTCCAATTTCCCATTCACCAGATTCGATTAATGTTTCGATTTGAGAAACGACTTGCTCAACAAGTGATAATCGGTTTGCTTTGGATATGGCCAATATATACACCTCAAATTTGTAGGATGATTGGTTCATAGGATATTTTAACATATGTATGCTAAAAATATAACATAATGAAATCGCTAAAATGATTGGGTCTTAAGTTTTTTATGGAATGTAAAAAGCAAGCGTTACGGTGAATGAAGTTCACTCTAATTTAAGGATACACTGAGGAAATTGCCCACAATCATAAGGGGGAACTTTGACCGTTTTTTTCTACTTCATTCCACGGTAGTCTTCGTGCCTTCCGTTACATTTCACTTTGCTTGTAAACAAGGTGAAACTTCAGCGCTCTTATTTTGGAGAGGTTTCTCCTTTGGAGGTCTTCTTTCGCTTACAAAATGAAGAAGCCCTGATTGAAATTCAGAGCTTCATTTTGGTTCATATACAAAATCCAATAATTCTAATTTAGAACTGTTTTCTTTGTTCAATGATGAAAGAAAGCAGGATAAATACAGATAGAGTCACAAGGCATAAAACGGATCCAACGATATTTTCTTTATTAAAGAAAAGCCAAAAGGATAGCACTTAAAGCTGTAATGGCAATTAATGTTGTGTATGGGTGCCATTTAACCTGGAAATCGTGCTTGGCAGTATAATATTTACATAGTTTCAATTGAGCTGAACAATAATAATAAAAAGGTGAAGCCGTACATCCGAACCACCATTAAGGACATCCCCATCAATGGAATGTTGTTAACTACATTATGTATATTAACTGGTGTATTTCTATCTTGTTTGTTTCCAGATCTTATATTGAGCTATCTTATGGCATCCCAGTTTCTCCATTTTGGGAAGTACTGAACAATGTCCTTGAGGGAGCGTATATACCGGAATTGGCCACTGATAAAACAGCCGTCAAAAGTACAAAATTGATTATAGCGGCTGCTCCGGCAAGTCCTGATATACTGAAAACCTGAACGAAAGGACTCACTTCATTGCTTAATTGGTTCCAAGGAATAATTCTGCAGATAATAAGTATTGGCAGGATGTAGCAATAGCATTACCCTACTACGGTTCCTTTGAGGATTTTTGGTATGACCCGCTGGCTCTCTTTTGTTTCCGTTACGGCAATACAAATTGTTATTTCAGTAAAACTATCGAAGCTTCTTCAATTAAACGCTTTTAAGTGCTCAAGTCCTATGTAAATATATCATGAAAAAAATCAATTTATGCTGTTGAGTGAATCATTGCGATCCGGCCACTTTATTATTTTGGATATTAGTCTGAAATTAACGATAAATAAATTTTGCTTCCGTGTAAATATGAAGGAGCATAAAAAGAACCGTCCTTTAATAGGACGGTTTTAATTTGTTGATACGAAAAAGGATGGAGCAGGCAATGTCAGTGATCATTCAAACTCATCTAAAGGGGCAGATAGTGACTGACGGTTTTCGGTTTCTGATACAGCCTCAAAATTCTTTTGGAATTCTAAATAGCCTGTGTACACTTGCGAAGCCATTCCTAGATACGGCAACTCGGTGTGTATGATTCCCGTTCTTGGTGAATGATGCATATACATGTTTCATCCCTCCTTTTGAATGTAAGATAACCATGAAATTAAGGCCGTCAAAGAAGTGAATGAAGTGAATGGATGAGGTCTTTCCCTTGCTAGCATTAATTTAAAGCCACCGAGACCGAATGTGAAAAAAGTGGGATAATAGTAGGTCGAATGGGGAATCAGGAGACGTTGGCTTGTCCTATAAGGCTAACGGATCTAAAAGGGCCATGAAATGGAAAAATATCATTCCCTTATCCAGTATTTGAATCATGTAATATCATCATTGTTGTTATATGACGTATTTTCTTGCTTCTTTTTATGATGACTACTTTATCATTCTATGAGGATAAGCTAGAACGGTTTGGACAAGTCGCCAAAAAATTTGTGAGGAATTAAGAAAATCTGCCCAAAAACCTCTGGTTGAGATAAAACCAGAGGTGCTATTGAACGTGCTATCGGGAGCAATTGATAAGTTTCGTAAAGGGCTGGCACGTCCCGTTCGGACAGGGAATGAGTCATCACCTTGTTTCTTCCCCGTCCAGTTGGTTACGGTGATCGTTTTCATTGAGTGGACCGCCGAATTGTTCATTGATTTCTTTAACCACTTCATCTAAAAATTCATCTGAGATGATTGGTTTTACTGTATGTTTAGGCATGGGAATCATGGCCATCCTTTCTGGTTTTGAAGGGTTTTGGTTCCGTATGGAGCATAGGTTATCAACATAACCGTAGTTACTAAAAAATATTCTTTTTACATGAAAAATTTTCATTTACTTTTCCAGTTCACGGGAGTATGATAATCAACAGTTTCATATTTCTAAATCGCTTAAACCATTTGGTGCGGGGGACCCGTTATTGGGATTATTTTATAATCCAAGGGGTGAATCCTTCCAAGGTAGGGCTACTCTTAGGTCCGAATCCGACAGCTAACCTCGTAAGCGTTATATGAGAAGGAAGGTGGAGCTTGTTAGACAAAAAAATTGATGTCTGCAGGTCTATTTAGTTATGACTTGCAGGCATTTTTATTTTTTCTTCTGGGTTTTTGCTTTAGCAGGGTAACCTAAACTTATTACTTAAAACATGGTGGGGGAATTTTTGATGTTATCATCAATTAAGAGGTTCTTGATAGGAAGACCCTTAAAATCAAATGCGCTTGGTGATCAAAAGCTTAACAAAACAAAAGCGTTGGCCATTCTATCTTCTGATGCTTTGTCTTCAGTTGCATATGGTCCGGAACAAATATTGATCGTTTTGATCACGGTTGGTGCTGCGGCATTTTGGTATTCCATACCGATTGCCATCGGGGTCTTGATCCTGTTAACAGCTCTTATTTTGTCCTATAGGCAGATCATTTTTGCTTACCCGCATGGCGGAGGGGCCTATGTCGTCTCAAAAAACAATTTAGGGATAAATCCAGGGCTGATCGCTGGTGGATCTTTATTGGTGGATTATATATTGACTGTCGCTGTAAGCGTATCAGCAGGTACGGATGCCATCACGTCCGCATTTCCCAGCCTGCATGCGTATAATGTCGTTATCGCTATCATTTTTGTGATCCTGCTTACCATCCTTAATCTTAGAGGGGTAACGGAGTCGGCTTCGGTATTGGCCTATCCCGTCTATCTGTTCGTTTTAGCATTATTCATCCTGATCGGGGTGGGACTATACAAAATCTTGACTGGCGATGTCTCACCTGAATTGCATGCGTCGATTGGGACACCAGTCGCCGGCATCAGTTTATTCATCTTGCTGAGGGCATTTGCATCCGGCAGCTCCGCCTTGACCGGCGTAGAAGCAATCTCCAATGCGATTCCTAACTTTAAAGATCCAGCACCGAATAATGCTGCTAAAACTTTAATCGCGATGGGCTCATTGCTTGCTGTATTATTTACGGGAATTGTTTTCCTAGCCTACTATTTAAGCATAGTTCCCAGCGCAGAAGTAACGGTGGTTTCGCAAATCGCCGAACAGATATTTGGAAGGAACTTCATGTATTTCTTTATACAAGGCACGACGGCATTAATCTTGATTCTTGCTGCCAATACTGGGTATTCTGCTTTCCCGCTGCTCGCGGTCAATTTGGCCAAGGATAAGTTCATTCCAAGGATGTTTACGATAAGAGGCGACCGCTTGGGATATTCCAATGGAATCATCATTCTTGGGCTTGCATCGATTATCCTGATAGTCGCTTTTGGGGGGCATACCGAGAATCTCATTCCCCTTTATGCAGTAGGTGTTTTCATTCCATTCACCTTGTCACAGTCGGGTATGATGGTTAAATGGATTCGAGAAAAGCCTAAAGGCTGGATCGTGAAATTAACGATTAATTCAATTGGGGCGATCATTAGCTTTATTGTCACGCTCATTTTCTTTTTAACCAAATTCGTGCATGTATGGCCTGTTTTAGTCTTCCTGCCAATCATCATTTTGATGTTTCATCGCATAAGGAGACATTATGATGCGGTAGGCGATCAATTGCGAATCACTACGTGTGAGCCGACTCTTCCCATCCAAGGAAATGTCATCATCGTTCCTGTTGCCGGTATCACGCATGTAGTCGAGAACTCCTTGAATTATGCCAAATCTCTTTCTGCAGATCAAATCATTGCCGTATATATCTCCTTTGAAAGGGAGGATGAAAAGAAATTCGAAGAAAAATGGAAGAATTGGCAGCCGGATATCAGGCTCGTCACACTTCATTCGTACTACCGCAGCATCATTCAGCCATTGACTAAATTTGTAGATACGGTTGAGCATAAGGCAAGGGAATCCAACTATCAAGTTACAGTCATCATCCCGCAATTCATTCCGAAGAAGGGCTGGCACAACATTCTCCATAACCAATCCAGTTTACTGATTCGTGCCTACTTACTTTATAGAAGGAATGTAGTGGTTACGACCGTTCCATATCATTTGAAGAAGTAAACCGCTTATAATATGGAAGCAACCCTGCTCAGGGTTGCTTCTTGCTGTAGGCAAACTCGATGAAAATTTGGGTTTGCCTGCAGTTTTTTTTTTGCCCTTTATGCAGTAAAGTGAAAAACTGCCCTTATTAGATATATCGAAGAAAGCTGCAGTCAATATTCGAGTACATAATGATTAACGCCAAACTAAAAATTACCAAGGCTCAATTCGATGCGTGAGAACATATTAAGTAAAGACTATATAAGTTTCCTGCTTTAGTTTGAACATACATATAATGGGGGTTGAAGATGGATATAGTATTAGCGCTCTTGCCTGCGGTGTTCTGGGGAAGCATCGTATTATTTAATGTGAAGCTGGGGGGCGGACCTTACAGTCAGACACTGGGAACAACGATCGGTGCCTTGATCTTTTCAATTGGCGTTTATATTTTTGCCGATATCAAGCTATCTCTTTTGGTATTTGGCGTCGGCATCGTGTCTGGATTGTTTTGGGCTGTTGGACAAGCCAATCAGCTAAAGAGCATCGACTTAATGGGCGTTTCCAAAACGATGCCGATATCAACGGGGCTGCAGCTCATTTCGACGACGTTATTCGGGGTCATCGTTTTCCATGAGTGGTCAACGATGAAGGCGGTCATTTTAGGCGTCTTGGCATTGGTTTTCATCATTATAGGAATTGTCCTGACCTCATTGGAAGATAAAGAATCAAAAGAGGGAAAATCGGGAAACTTGAAAAAAGGAATCATCATTCTTCTCATCTCTACTTTCGGTTATTTGGTTTATGTGGTCGTTGCCCGGCTTTTTGATGTAGATGGCTGGTCAGCGTTATTCCCTCAAGCGATAGGAATGGTGATAGGCGGACTTTTATTGACATTTAAACATAAACCGTTTAACAAATATGCAATTCGAAATATCATTCCCGGATTGATATGGGCTGCAGGAAACATGTTTTTATTCATTTCCCAGCCTCGAGTGGGAGTAGCTACAAGTTTTTCGTTGTCACAAATGGGGATTGTCATCTCGACACTCGGCGGAATCATCATATTACGAGAGAAAAAAACGAAACACCAACTAATTGGAATCGTCATCGGAATAATCTTGATCATCATAGCAGGGGTAATGCTAGGACTTGCAAAAAGTTAATTGGAGGATGATGAAATGTATAAAGATTTAGAAGGCAAGGTCGTTGTGATAACAGGGTCATCAACTGGTTTGGGGAAAGCGATGGCGATTCGCTTTGCTCAGGAAAAGGCAAAGGTTGTAGTTAATTATCGCTCCAAGCCGGAGGAGGCGGATAGTGTATTGGAGGAAATAAAAGCTGCTAGCGGGGAAGCGATAGCAGTGAAAGGCGATGTCACCGTCGAAGGCGATGTAATGAACCTTGTTGATACAGCAGTAAAGAAGTTTGGGAAACTTGATGTATTCATCAATAATGCAGGGATAGAAAACCCCGTTCCATCTCATGAGATGCCGTTAAGCGATTGGAATAGGGTGATAAACACCAATTTGACTGGCAACTTCCTCGGCTGCCGTGAAGCAATCAAATATTATGTCGAGAACGATATAAAAGGCAATGTGATAAACATGTCCAGTGTGCATGAAATGATTCCATGGCCATTATTCGTCCATTATGCGGCAAGCAAGGGCGGGGTAAAATTGCTTACGGAAACATTGGCTCTTGAATATGCGCCAAAAGGAATCCGCGTCAACAGCATCGGTCCGGGTGCCATCGCTACCCCAATAAATGCCGATAAGCTTGAAGATCCCAAGAAGAAAAAGGACCTTGAAAGCATGATACCAATGGGGTACATCGGCAAGCCAGAGGAAATTGCCGCTGTAGCTGTATGGCTGGCTTCCTCCGAATCCAGTTATGTAACGGGCATCACTTTGTTCGCCGATGGAGGGATGACAAAATATCCTTCGTTCCAAGCTGGACGAGGATAAAGAAGACGACAAAACCAATATAACACTTATGGTTTCGGAATTATGTTCATTCCGGAGCCTTTTCATCCTTCACTGAAAGGTCTTTGACTTTCCACGAATTTCAATGGAGTTGAATCTAAAAAACCCCATTATAAACAGTCAAAGTACAGAAATACCATACTGAAAGGTACGAGTGTACGAGGATTGCTTGTTAATTGTGAAAAATGGATGGTTTAAGTACCAATCCTTAAAATGATAGATTGAGAGTGGTCATGACTAACATCGGCAAAAACAAATTGGACGTGGCCATCATCGAATTCTTTCACTCCTTCCATAGTCGTATGGATTAACCTTGCATGCCATCAACTTTTCTGAACTCTTTTGTACTTGTTAAATAAAGTTAATAATGAATTATGAATTTATTAATCTTTCATTAATAATTTTCTAATGATTACCAGTTAAACTAAATATTGAATTCACTTAGGGAGGCATTAAAATGAAAAAAATAATTGTATCTATACCAGTAATGACTATGTTAATATCGGGTTTTTCTTACAGCACCGCAGATGCAAGAAGTGCAGTTGGTTATCTGCCAAATGATCCAGAATCCAATCTCACTTCGGAAGTAAAACCAGAAGAGGAACCAAGAAAGGAAGAAGCAGCTGAAAACAATAATGGAAGTGCAGTAGGGCAACTGCCAAGTAATCCAGAATCCAATCTCACTCCGGAAGTAAAACCGGAAGAGGAACCAAAAAAGGAAGAAGCAGCTGAAAACAATAATGGGAGTGCAGTAGGGCATCTGCCAAGTAATCCAGAATCCAATCTCACTTCGGAAGTAAAACCGGAAGAGGAACCAGTATCCGGTCCTTCAATCCATAGTAAAATGACTATTCTAGAAGCATATGCAGGTGAAAATACAATAAAAGTTGAACGTCCAGCTATAGATGTTACTCTCAAATTTTACCGTAATAACAAATATGAGGGTTCAGGTAATATCTATTCTTTATTTTATGAAACGCTCGGTAATAGAGCCAGTTTCCATTATCCAGGTGAAGCATTAAAACTAGGTGACAATTTACGAGTGGATACAGTAGATCCGTCCGGCCTAGTAACTAAAGGAAAAAGATTTAAGGTAAGTGATATGAGAACACCTGAAGATAAAGTAACTGTTAATAACCTTAAAGCTGGAAAAACCGTCACTATTGAAGGTGAAACAATGGAGCTGGCCACTTATTATGAAATATATGTGAATGGTAAGCCGGTTAAATTCACTGTGAAAAATAAGGTGAACCCTGATGTATATTCAGTACAAGTTTCAGATTTAAATAAAGGAGATATTGTAACAGTTTTTGCTAGTGATATGAATGCAACTGGAAGGTACATTCATGGCTCTGTTACAACAACAGTGGAATAAGCTACCAAAATAACTTGAAACATAGATTTTTTTTAACGGAAAAAAACACAGAAATGTGAGTGTAAGACTGTAGAAAAACTTGAACTGCCCCGTAAAATTTACGGGGTGTTTTTTTGATAAAAATATATATCCTGCCATACCTAAAGTTCGATTCTAGAGGAGTGCAAATGGCTACCCACTCTATGTACCGATATATGCTTTCAGGCAAAGGTAAACTACCGGTCCCTATATAGGGACCGGTAGTTTGGGTATCTTTTTACATATAGACCTTATTGAAAATTCCTCAACGAGTATGATGATTATACCAGTCTATGAAGTTATCTACGACGGTATCGATGAACTGCACAGTAGATTCGTGTGTAAGGCTTCCGTCATTGTCGATCTTATCATGAACGGCTCCTACATAGACTTCATTCCCCGGAAGAAGCGGTGAGGATATGCCTAATGCGAATAAGATATCCCGTAGATGCAGTTGGGCTTTAACCGTTCCGAGCTGCCCCATGGACGCACCCATGATCCATGATGGTTTGCCAATCAAGACTTTGTCCACACGTGATAACCAATCAATGGCATTACCCAAAACGCCAGGAATGGTCCCATTGTATTCAGGCGTCACCCAAAGAACTGCGTCTGCATCGGCCACTTTGCCTTTGAATTCTTTCACGACGGCAGGAGGATCGTTTTCAATATCTTGATCATAGAAAGGTAACTCACGAATATTTAAGATTTCCAGTTCGAAACGGTCTTGATACCTAGTTTGAATATATTTGGCAAGCTTTAGGTTATAAGACTCTTTACGAATGCTTCCCACTATTGCGACGACTTTCATCTTCATTACCTCCGGATGTTTATTTGTAATGGATAACCATGTTAATATGTTCCACTTACTCATTATAATTGGATTTACAATGAAAAGGAAAAAGGATGCTTGGAAAATAGTCAATTGTTGAAAAAGCCTTGGAACATCGTCAGTTCCTTAATCGCTACGATTTGAGTTCTATGTCCTTCTTGTGTTACAGCTGTGAATGATGGTTAATTCTCGAAAGCAATAAGCGGATATGTTACAATTTTTCCATATATTTCATTGGGTTGCTTATATTAAATATATATATGCAATTCCCAATAAGTAAGGTGGGAGAAAATTTGAAGAATGATAGGAAAAGGGAAGTGTACTCATGGTCAAAATCGATCTTATTCGCAGTAATGATTGTGTTTATTTGCCAACAGTTTTTATTTACGCCAATCACTGTCAAAGGCAAATCCATGGAGCCTACCTATGAAAACGATGACCGTATCGTGGTAACAAAAGTCGGAAAGCCGGAACGTTTCGATATGATCGTATTTTATGCACCAGATGCCGATGAGAAGTACATAAAAAGGGTGATCGGTTTACCAGGTGACCGTATTGAAATGAATGACGATGTACTTTATATCAATGGGAAAAACTATTCGGAACCATATTTGAAAACAAAAAAAGCAGGAATTCCCCCTGGTGAAAAGCTGACGGAGAATTTCACTTTGAAAGGCTTACACGGGATAGATAAGGTACCTGCTGGGCATTTGTTCGTCATGGGAGATAATCGAAGGAACAGTTGGGACGGAAGAAGGTTTGGTTTTATTCCGGAGCAATCGCTTGTCGGTAAAGTTGAATTTCGTATCTATCCATTAAATGAAATGGGTGTGCCTAAGTAACCACAGGCTAGGGTGAATCTATAATGATGGTGAAAATGGGGACCTTCAATAAGAAAGTCCCTTATTTTTATAGATGCAAGTCGTATTGTTCTCACTGACTATAATGGCACTTGACCTTTATATTTTTTCATTTTCCTAACGACCGAAGGCTGACTGATGCCTAAGGATTTTGCCATTTCATATGTGGATTTACATTGTTTGCTCGCTTTCATCAACATCCACTTTTCCACTTGTTCAAGAGCTGTCTTAAGGTCACTGTCGTCCACCTTCATATGATCGATCTTGAAGGGAGCATCGTTACTCTCCGGAAATTCTTGTCCATGCAAATGGGCGGGGAGGAAGCTTGGGATAATGATGGAGTCTTCCGATGTCAAAATGAGCCGTTCGATAAGGTTTTCCAATTCTCGCACATTCCCGGACCATTTATGCCCGATCAGAATTTCATATGTGGAAGGATGTAATTTCTTATTTGTGTTGTATTTCTTATTGATGATTTCGAGATTATGATTGATTAAGATGGCAATATCTTCTTTTCTTTCTCGTAAAGGCGGTATTTGGATGGGAATCACATGTAAGCGGTAATATAAATCGAGTCTGAATTTGCCCTTTTCGACCATTTCCTCAAGGTTTTGATTGGTTGCCGTTACAAGTCGAAAATCAATCTTATGCTCTTTTTTTCCGCCCACCCTTTTAAACCGCTTCTCTTGCAGGACATTCAATAATTTCACTTGCATATCCAAGGGGAGCTCGCCAATTTCATCCAAAAAAAGCGTTCCGTTATCAGCTTGTTCAACCAAGCCTTGCTTTCCGTGCTTTTGTGCCCCTGTAAAGGACCCTGCTTCATACCCAAACATTTCGGATTCGAAGAGGCTTTCAGGAATGGTACTGCAATTGACTTCGATGAATGGATCTTTGCTGCGGTAGCTTTGGGTATGGAGCCTTCGGGCAAATACGCTCTTTCCAACTCCCGATTCTCCAAGTAGCATGACTGTGGCATCCGTTTTGGAAACACGGTGGATCGTTTTGGCAATTTGCCGCATCTCCTTGCTTCGGTAAATCAGCTCCTCTTGTTCTCTAAGCTCTTCGACCTCGTGTTGATATTCTTGGATCTTTTTCTCCAATTGGCCGTATTGATCTTGGAGCTTCCTGATTTCCGTTTGATCTTGGGTATAACTGACAACTCGAATCAGTTCACCATCATCATCAAAGACGGGGTAAGCCGTCGACATGACGATTTTTCCCGTTTTTGTATGCTGCATGATTTGGACAGGCGTTTTTTCTTTTAAAACCATCGCGGAAATCGAAGGTGAGAGGATTCCTTCCGTTTCAAGCTGGTAAACGGACTTCCCAAGGTAATGGTCCGGTTCAATACCGTAAATCCACCAGTGGTTTGGATTTGTAAATAAAATGAACCCCTTTTCATCCGTCACGGTAATATTATTATTGGAAGTGCTGATGATGCTGTCCAGAATTCTTTTTACATTGTTATCACTCATCATGTTCCTCCTTGCTTTTCTTCCCATTAATTCAAATATAAATTAAAAAAGCGAGTTAAATCAAGAATTTTCAGTTATTTTGATTTAAAAATGAATCATTTTCCCGCTTTGTTCACTGATTAGAAACGTTGGCATGGGTGTTTCCATGGAGTTGTAGAGTGGCCAGGGGCAGGTCTTCATTACCTGGGCACTTACACGGTTAACCTACTTAGGTTTGGGTATAGATATAGTAGACACAATAATTCGGAGGAGTGATGAAATCATGGAAAACAGAACACTGGGACAGTATTTATACGATTGTTTAAGAGAAGAAGGAATTACAGAGATATTTGGTGTGCCTGGAGATTATAATTTTTCATTGCTGGATACCCTGGAAGATTATGAGGGGATTGAATTCATTAATGGAAGAAATGAGCTCAATGCTGGATACGCTGCGGACGCCTATGCCAGGGTGAAGGGCATTTCGGCGCTCATTACCACTTTTGGTGTTGGTGAAATGAGCGCAAGTAATGCAATTGCAGGAGCCTACAGTGAAAACGTGCCGCTCATTCATATCGTTGGGTCGCCAAAGTCCGTTATGCAAAAAGAGAAGGCAATTGCCCATCATACGTTAATGGATGGGGATTTTGATGTTTTTCGTAAAGTGTACGAGCATATCACAGGCTATACAGTCATTCTTACACCCGAGAACGCCGCTAGGGAGATACCGGCTGCCATCATGCTCGCGAAGTCAAAGAAAAAGCCTGTTTATATGGTAGTGGCAATCGACCTTGTAACAAAGCCGTTGATTTTCCACAGTGAGCCATTGGAAAACGAGGCCAAAACGAATCAGGAAACGCTGCAGGCAGCGGTCGAGCATATAAGGAAGATGCTAGAGCCCGTAAAGAAAGCAGCACTGCTTGTCGATATGAAGACACTTCGTTATAACCTTGGGGGATCCGTGCAGCAGCTTGCTGAACGGTTGAATGTTCCAGTCGCTTCGCTAATGCAGGGGAAAAGCGGTTTCGATGAGAGCCACCCTCAGTATATTGGTGTGTATGGCGGAGCCTTTGGAAGGCAGGAAGTGACGAAGATCGTTGAAGAAGCGGATTGCCTCATTGCCGTTGGGCCGGTTTGGTCCGACACGAATACATCAAAAGAGACAGCAAAGCTCGATCCGCTGAAAATGGTCGAGATTCAACCGGACTCTTTGAAAGTGGGAGCAGCCAGTTATATGGACGTCAAGGCGGAGGATGTCCTGCATGCACTCAAAGATATCGGCTTCAAAATGGAGGAATCCGTTGCAGCCATGGCGTTTCCCTATGACACAATGGCCGATGATCCATCGGCTCCAATTGAGGCAGCTTCTTATTATCCGCGAATTCAGCAAATGTTAAAGGAAGATGACATTGTTGTAACGGAAACAGGGACATTCTCTTACGGGATGTCACAGGTAAGGTTACCAAAAGGTGTGACTTATATAGCGCAAGGCGGCTGGCAAAGCATTGGGTATGCCACACCTGCTGCTTTCGGCGCTTGTATTGCGGATAAAAACCGCCGTGTACTTTTGTTTACCGGTGACGGCTCTTTACAGCTAACTGCACAGGAAATAAGCTCGATGCTGGAAAATGGCTGTAAACCTATCATTTTCATTCTCAACAATGACGGTTATACGATCGAAAAATTCTTGAACGTCAAGGTCGATATTGATAAACAGACATACAACGAGATACCGGCGTGGAATTATACAAAATTGCCTGAAGCATTTGGGAAGGATGCCTTCACTGCCAGGGTCGAGACAAACAGGGAACTTGATGAGGCCATCACAAATGCTCAGGATTTGAACGGTGAAAAACTGTGCGTGATCGAACTGATCGTGAAGGACCCTATGGATGGACCGGAGTATATGCAAAAAATGAGGCAGTACCTTGAAAAGCAAGAAAACTAAAGGGATAATATCCTCACCCTAGACCATGATTTTTCCTGTATAACGAACCCCTTACCGCATCCAAGAAACTGCGAGGTCCCGCTGGATTTTTGCGGCGAGGTGGCTTGGCACTCATTCGCGGAAAGGGTGGATGTTTATGGAAATAGCAGGAGAAGAAAGGCCTTCAGAATGAACTGCATCCCGATTGTTAGATATATCTAACAATCGGAGGTGCAGTTTTTTAAAGTGAATCAGCATGTTCGGAGTGCTTAGAAGGAAAAAATCGCATAAATCCATTGCTCAAGAACGATATAAGTCAGGTAAGGTAAACAGTAAACAGGATATATCCAGCAAGATAATACCATTTTTGGTCTCTGGCATTTCAAAATTGGAATCTAGTATTTTGAAATTAAGAGTATTATGGAAATATAACGAAAATATTATTATAAGTTTGGCTGTGCCTATGGGTTTAGAGGGAAAATAAAGGTCTTTATAGAGCTTGTCGAATCTAATGACGTTTATCTCAGCAGGCAGGTGATAAACATGATAGTAAGAAACGCCTTGTTAATATAACAAACGCTGGTTCATCATCGAAATAAAGATGAAATAGCCCAACGGAAGAAATCATTAAGTGTGGAAGGGGCACGCACCAGTAATCACCTCAATTATACGATGGGGCAAAGGCTAATGCGCCGACTATGGCTAAATTAGAAATTAGGTTTACTAGTAAAGGTTTAGTTATTTTTCAAATTGTAAATAACGAATTATCTCGTCTTGATGAGGTTAGATGGTAGAAACCTTTCCATCTGATGTGAATATTATTTTTCAAAAATGGAACTCATCATTCCCGTTTTGGAATACTGATAAATCAAACATGTTATTTATGAAAACGGAAGATGGGCTTAAGGGTGCCATTCTGCTTCAACTCCCTCTTGGTTTGGCTGCAGGAGACCTCTGTAAAACTCTTGAGAGCTATCCCAGATCAATAGTCTTATCCTCTATACAAAAAGCTCATCACTTGAACACAATCCTCCGGGAGGATATTTCCCTGAAAGCAAATCTCTCCTTAAATCAATTCATATAATTACTGTGGCATGACTTTTTCTCCTTTCTTAAATTTCTTCACGATGCTAGAGGAGTCGTACACAAGCCTCGTCATTCCTGACTTGAGCAGGGACGATGTGTGTTAGGCACTAGGAGGATGCATAAAAATTGACCTACAGCAGTGATAGGTAGCTACACCCCCCTTGATGGTTCTCACTTTCCCATTTGGAACCGTTTTATTAAGCGCCTGGATATGTAAGGTCCGGTACTACCCTTTTGCTCTTTCCAAATGCGCCCTGCCGTATCCAAGGCTTAAGAATGGAATGTCGTATTTAATTAAAGAAAACCGCTTTTCCATGCATTCATTAAAGGCTTCATTCGTCCCCCATATAAAAGAATGCTGTTAATAAAGGAGTAAAATAGGGAAGTTGAAAGAGGTTGGAAATGTGAAAGGAATCGGCAGTGCCCTTTCGAAAAAGTAAATCGTTTCACTGTTTAATTGAATTTCCCTTGCAATCCCTTTATATTGAAAAGGTGGCAGTTTATTAGGTATTAAATTCTTGCCAGAATAATGATAATGAGAGGGTCGGTTTTTTTACGTGATGGTTATATGGATGGTCGGTTTTACTATTTTATTGGCTTTATTTCTACTATATACGATAATCCCTACGTTGCTTATCCGTGTATTCGGATGGGGAATAATCAAGAATACAAAAAAGAATAGTGGGGTAGCGCTAACCTTTGATGATGGACCAAACCCCGAATATACAATCCGATTGCTTGATCTTTTGGAAAAGTATGAAGTAAAAGCTTCGTTCTTTGTGGTGGGTAGTAAGGTGAGGCACAATCCTGAAATCGTTAAACGAATGCATGAGGATGGGCATGTGATTGGAATCCATCATTTTGATCATGTTTCAAGTTGGATCCTTTCACCATTTCAATTAAAGAAGCAGCTGGGCATGACCGAAAAGGCAATAACTGAATGTACCAAGGAAAAGGTCATTTTTTATAGACCTCCATGGGGACACTTCAATATTTTCACACCTATTCTTAGCAAGAACTATAAAGTGATCATGTGGTCGGCCATTTTCGGTGATTGGAAAGTGGATACATGCAAAAATAATCTCCTTGGGCAATTACGTACAACCTCCAATGAAGGTGAGATTTTACTGCTTCATGACTGTGGTGAAACACTGGGGGCGGATAAGGAAGCACCGAGGCATATGATTGAAAAATTGGAAATTTATTTACGTGAAAGTAAAGAAAAGGGAACGGAATTCGTCACTTTAAGAGACTTATAAATTCTGGGGGTACCATGAATATCGATACGATTTTACATTTCATTAACATATATGGATACCTGATCATTTTTTTGTTTTTGTTCCTTGGCATCGTTGGTATTCCTGCTCCAGAGGAATCACTCCTTTTTTTAATTGGAGTGTTGATCGCCCAACATAAACTCTCCTTCGGGCCATCGTTATCATCCGCTTTTCTTGGTGCTTTTACAGGGATGCTCGCAGCTTATGTTTGTGGGAAATATGTGGGGTACCCATTTATCGATAAATATGGAAAGTACGTAGGAATTACCAACGAGCGTTGGGAAAAGACAAAAATAAATTATATGGAAAATATCCAAAAGACGGTCATTTTTGGATTTTATATACCGGGTATGCGGCAAATCAGCCCTTATTTTGCAGGGATATCCAGAATCCCTTTCCGTAAATTTTTCCTGCTGTCCTTATTGGGCACTTTTCTCTGGACTGTCCCCTTTATAGTGGCTGGATATTATTTGGGTAATGCATTTAATATAAACCCGCAATATGTTCCGTATCTGGGTGTTCTTTTCTTATTTATTTTTGTATTTTATGTCACTTTCAAATATATTAAAAGAAAGAAACAAAAGTCCAATAATTGAGAGTCACTTCTTTTCCATGAAACTTTAGCATGGATTTCCTATAGGAAAAACTGCTTATCAATGGAGATTTATATTACTTTGAAATATCATTGGATTTCTCGACCACAACAATGTTTACAACAAAGATGAAGAGTAATTGTTGCAGGATCAGTTCGTGAAACTGCTAGTATCTGTCTATATGAAATATGGTATTCAAAGTATGAATTCTTAGGAGATGACGCGAATGAAAAAGGTTCTGTTTTTACCTCTCTTTCGAATGCAGTCAGGACATCATCAAGTAGCTGAGGCATTAATGGATATGTTGGAGAAGCATTCAAACGGTATCGTTTTAAAAAAAGTGGATTTGATAAGCTATACAAACAATTCTTTAGAAAAAATGCTGACAAACGGTTACTTAAAATGGATCAGGTATGCACCAGAAACCTATGATCTCGCCTATAAAAACCTTTTTTATGTCCCTTCATCCAGGGAGTGGGCATTAAAATGGTATCAACCTATATTCCTGAGAAAAATGGAACAATTGATTGCCGAGGAAAACCCGGATTTAATCGTGTGTACGCATGGTTTCCCTTCATATCTTTTGAGCCAGTTAAAGATGAAAGGGAAATGCGACATTCCCATCATTAACGTTTACACAGACTACTTCATTAATAATGTGTGGGGGACACAAGGAATAGATGCCCACTTTCTCCCAAGCCAAGAAGTGAAAGAAAAGTTAATGAACATGCGTCACATTCCGAAACAACGGATGATGGTCACAGGAATTCCCGTCCATGAGGAAATTACAAAAATCGCCAGTGAACAAAAAAATTCGAATCGGCCAAAAATTTTAATATCGGGGGGAAATAGCGGTCTAGGCGGGATTTTAAATGTAGCAGCTGAGTTAAAGAGTTCGATCGAGTTTGATTACGTGGTGCTTTGTGGCAATAATATTAAATTGTATGATGAAATCGATTCATGGAATTTAGCTCATATCAAGCCTTTAACCTATATAACATCAAGAGTTGAAATGAATAAGCTTTATGAAGAGGTAAACGCAATCGTTACAAAGCCGGGCGGTGTCACCATAAGCGAAGCATTACGTAAAAGGCTGCCGATTTTCGTTCATTCCATGCTGCCGGGCCAGGAAGCGATAAATCTAAAATATCTAAAAGAACAAAAGCTTGTATTCGAGCTCAATCAGAAATGGCCATTTGAACAGCAAATGAAGGAAACGTTGAAGAACCAGGAAATAATGGAGAAATGGAACACTTCGATCGAGTCCTATCATAAGGAAATTGAACTTGATAAGCCTGAGGGGATAGTGGAAGTGATGAAGTTGATCATTGATCTTGAAAAAGCCAGTGAATTTCCGTATATGACCAGTCAAACCAAAGTCATTTAAGGCAATGACTGCGTTACAGAAGGGACGAGCCCCATCCCCTCCAAGATCATGTGCATCAATATTACTTGGAAGGGGATGGCATCATCCTTTTTTTTATGGTGCGGGATATGTACGGGCTCCCAGTCACCCAAAAACGCCACGGATAATCCTTGGCTTCCCCAGTGTTGTCAATACCGATGCGGGGGCCGCTGGAGATGTGTTCAGGCTGCTTTCCAGCAGCAAGATAAAGAGGGGGAGCCGTAAAGGATTGGCCATAATCCTCCATGGTGATGCCCAGTGCTTTTGTCAGCTTCCCAGGTCCATCAGTCCATTTGCGAATGTCGGCAATTCCGCGCCTTTCCTGCATTAATTCAAGACCTGAGTAAGGCTCAACCGCCCGGATCAAAACGGCTTCCGGATTATCAATCCCGCCGCTTACGACATTGACCAGTGTATGAGTGTGCATGACGTATGTATAAATCAATCCGGACATGCCATACATCACTTCCGTCCGTTTTGTCCTCCTATTTCCAAAACTATGTGCGGCCCTGTCAAGAGGACCCATATAGGCTTCGGTTTCAACGATGAATCCAGAAGCGGTGCCATCCGCAGTCTTTTTTACAAGCAGGCACCCGAGAAGGGATTTGGCCAGCTCAAGAGTGGGTTGTTCATAAAAATCGACTGGTAAGATTGAATGGTTCGTTTTATTCGTCATAGGATCACTCCATTTTATTGATTACAGGTAAATTTCCCTTAACTACGAAAAAAGAAACATCGACTTGCAGGGATGAAACAAGGCCGGCTGAACGATTCAGCCGGCCTTGTTTCATGTTCAACTTAGGTCTTTTTCCGTTTCTTGATCTTTTTTGATTCTTCCGGAACCCACGGAAAGTGCCACTAATATGCCTGCGGCAACAAAAAAGATACCTGTGACGAAAACACTGGAAAAAGCATCAATCCAAGCATTTTCGATCGTTTTTATCAGGACGCTGCTAACTTCCGCAGGCACTTTAAGATTTTCGGGATAAAGCATGATGTTGAATAATTTATCCGTTTTATCCGCCAGTGCCGTCAGTGCCTCGTGCAAGAGTGGGTTCTTTTCACTACCTGCAGCATCATCCATATTTTGCTGAAGATTATGATTCATGACTGCGTTCAGAATCGTGATGCCCATCGTTCCTCCTATTGATCGGAAGAAGGTGGAGGCCGCTGTGACCGAGCCAAGCTGTGATTTCGGAAATTCATTTTGAACGGCAATCATCAATGTCGGCATGACTAGCCCCATTCCAATTCCCAAAACGGCCATGAAGGAATAAGCAGTGAAAATGGTCGTACTGCCGTCCATCGTGCTCATGAGGAAAAAGCCTAGGGTAGCAAAGGCCATTCCAAAGGTAAGTACTGTGCGAAAACGGAATTTCAGTAACAACCTTCCGCCTACGATACTGGAAAGAATTAAGCCGACCATCATGGGGGTCATGGTCGATCCTGCTTTTGTAGGTGATACGCCCAGCACTCCTTGCATGAACAGCGGAACGAACATGATCGCACCGAACATACCGAGTCCCAACAAGAATCCTAAAATATTGGTAGTGGCAAAAACCCGATTTTTAAAAAGAGATAAATCAAGGATCGGTTCAACTGCTTTTCTTTCAAATATGATGAATAGAGCGATGAAGATGAGAGTAAAGCCGAAAATCAAGAGAGATTCAAGTGATACCCATTCGAACTTATCACCACCGAATGTCAACCCCAATAATAATAGGACGATACCAGGTATCAAGGTGAAGATGCCAAGATAATCAATATTCACTTTCTCCGTTTTACTGATCGACTCATGCTTCAACCCGACATAAATCAGGATGGCGGATAATAACCCTGTCGGGACATTGATGAGAAAAATCCAGTGCCAACTGATATGGTCTACGATCAAGCCGCCAAGAAAAGGTCCAATGACGGAACTTAACCCAAAAAGGCCACCGAATACTCCTTGCCATTTGGCTCTTTGTTCAGCTGAGAAGATATCGCCGATGATCGTCTGGGATAAGGGCATGATCATCCCGCCGCCTATGCCTTGCAGCCCCCTGTAAATGATCAATTGCTCCATGGAAGTGGCAGTGGCACATAGGAATGAACCAATCGTGAAGATGATCGTACCAAGAAGGTAGAGTGAACGCCTGCCATATAGATCAGAGAGCTTCCCAACAATCGGTACAACAGTCGTTGAAGCTATTAAATAGGCAGTCGTTACCCAAGCAAAAATGGTAAAGCCATTCAATTCCCCGATAATTGTCGGCATGGCCGTACCGACTATCGTTTGTTCCAATGAACTGAAAAACATTCCAATGATCAACCCTGCCAAGACAAGCCTGGTATTGACTGCTTTTTTCTCCATTTGCATACCATTTCCCCATTCCTGAACTGTATTCCTTATGACTGATAGGTCAAAATTATATAGCTGAAATGACCATTAAGTCAATGGTTTTTTTTCGCTAAAAAACAAGTTTTTCTCCCTGTACCTATAGTAATTCGGCTGGAAATGGTTAAATCCTTCCTATTGAATATCTCCGACGTGTTTCCGTGTACCAAATCCGATATAATAAGAGGGAATATAGATGGATCTGGATTGGAAGTGTAAGATATGAATAAAAGAATAGGTTTTATTGGCTGCGGTAAAATGGGTGAGGCCATACTGGAGGGCATTTTACTGGCTGAAGTCATTTCGCCCGATCGAATCATGGTAAGTACAGCAAGCATGGGTTCCATGACGAAGATCACGACGAAACATAAGGTTAAAGGCACCATCGATAATGCAGAAGTTGCCGCTTTTGCCGACATTCTCTTTTTAGGAATTCAGCCTGCCATGCATAAGCAAGTGCTTGAAGAGGTGAAGGATCATATGAAAGGAAGCACCGTAATCATTACCATGGCGGCGGGGATCAATATTTCCCTGATAGAAAACAGCTTCGAAAGGAAAGTGAAGGTCGTAAGGACGATGCCAAATACTCCTTCCCTTGTGGGTGAGGGCTTGACAGCCATAAGCCTTAACGATGAGATTACGGATGATGATATAGCAGCTGTAACGGCACTTTTGAATAGCTTTGGGAAAACGGAGATCCTCCATGAGGATATGATGGATGCAGTTCCAGCCATCAGCGGCTCATCACCTGCATATGTATACATGTTCATCGAAGCGCTGGCTGATGGAGGGGTTCGTGATGGCATTCCACGAAAACAAGCATACCGTATGGCAGCACAAGCTGTAATGGGGGCTGCTAAAATGGTGCTTGAAACGGAAAAACATCCAGCCGCATTAAAAGATGATGTCTGCACTCCTGGTGGTTCAACGATAGCTGCAGTAGCTGCCTTGGAAGAGGCTCAGCTTAGATCTGGCATATTACGAGCGATGAAGGCCTGTACAGATAAAACGAAAGGGATCGGCCAATAAGGGGAGCGATTGCCTGTAATGAGGCAATCTCCTTTTTGGATATAATTTTCAGAATGTTTAGTTAAAAGAGGGGGATGCAGGATGAACCAGTACATAGAGCAACTAAAGAAGATTTTGACGGATGAGCAAGTAACGGTTAATGCAACTTTATTGGAACAGCACAGTCATGATGAATCGTACCATACTCCACAATTACCAGACATGGTCATATATCCTAAAGATACGGCAGAAGTTAGTGCAGTTATGAGGTATGCGAATGAACATGATATACCGGTGATTCCTTTTGGGCTAGGATCAAGCTTGGAGGGGCATGTCGTTCCAGTCAAAGGAGGGATTTCCCTAGATATGTCCTTGATGAATCAAGTGTTGGAAATCAGGGAAAATGATTTCCTCGTGAAGGTACAGCCAGGCGTGACAAGGACACAGCTCAACAAAGAATTGAAAAGGTATGGACTGTTCTTTTCCGTTGATCCAGGCGCCGATGCGACACTGGGGGGGATGGCTGCAACGAATGCAAGTGGTACGACCTCGGTCAAATATGGGATAATGCGTGATCAAGTCAGAGATCTGGAAGTTGTCCTGGCAAATGGTGAAGTGATCCATACCGGCAGCTTAGCGACAAAATCATCCTCAGGCATACATTTGAGTGGATTGTTTGTAGGATCGGAAGGGACGTTAGGTGTATTTACTGAGCTGACACTCAAGGTATATGGAATCCCTGAGGTCACCATGGCAGGAAGAGCAACCTTTCCGACCGTCGAACAAGCAGTATCTGCGGTTAATGGCATCATGCTTGCTGGAATCCCGATTGCCCGAATTGAATTGGTTGATGCCGAGTCGATAAAAAAGGTTAATCAATTCATGGATAAAGCCTATGACGTCAAACCTACCTTGTTTCTGGAGTTTCACGGCAATTTTGCCGGTTTGGAACAGGATGTCCAATTCGCTAAGGAAATCGTAGGTGATTTTGGCTGTGGGGATATCCAGTTTGAAATGGATTCTAAAGCACGGAATGCATTGTGGGAAGCCCGCCACAATCTCGCATATGCATTCATTCATAGTGCTCCGGGCAAGAAGCTGATGGTGACCGATGTAAGCGTGCCCCTTCATGAATTGTCGAATGCCATCCTCGAAACGAGGAAGAAGGTCGAATGGTCCAAAGTGGAGGGAGCGATCGTAGGCCATGTTGGGGATGGCAATTATCATGTTTTGTTCATGATTGATTTAAACAACCCAGAGGAAGTGAAAGAGGCGCAGAGGTTAAATGGAGAAATCGTTGAATATGCCTTATCGAAAGGCGGCACTTGTACGGGCGAGCATGGTGTCGGTCTTGGAAAATCGAAGTATCAGAAAAGGGAGCACGGAGCCGCCTACGAAGTGATGAAAACGATTAAATATTCACTAGATCCGAAAGGAATAATGAACCCAGGTAAAATTTTCGTAGATTAAGAGAATTTCAATGACTAGTAACTCCTACAATGAATAAGCATTAACTTGTGAAAGAGATGACTTGCTCTTCTCTAACTCTGTGCAGCCAACTATATCCTATAATTTAACCATATAACCGTTCTAAAAAGTTAAAACTCGTGTCATATTTAATAAAAACGCCTGATGTGTGAGATAATCCGACCAATATCGGAAGGAATCCGTCCGAATGAGGAGATAATTCGACCTAAATCGTAGGGTTCCGTCCGTCTGAGGGTATAATCCGACCTAAATCGTAGGGTTCCGCCCGTCTGAGGAGAGAATTCGACCAACATCGGAAGGAATCCGTCCGTCCGAGGAGAAAATCCGACCAACATCGGAGGAATTCGACCGAATGAGGAGAGAATCCGACCAACATCGGAAGGAATCCGTCCGTCTGAGGAGAAAATTCGACCAACATCGGAAGGAATCCGTCCGTCTGAGGAGATAATTCGTCCAACATGGAAGGAATCCGTCCGAATGAGGAGAGAATCCGACCAACATGGAAAAAATCCGTCCTTCAGCCGAAAAAGTCATGAGTTATCCGATAAAAAGACTCCAGACACGATTTGTGTCTGGAGTCTTCATTTTTATATTATATTAAGCGTTAATGTTGTTTGGGTTTAAGGCGTTTTCCACACTTACGTAATTGTAGCCTAGGTCTGTTGCAACTGCTTCGAAGGTAATCTCTCCATTCGCCACATTGACGCCTTTTGCAAGGGCATCATTTTCAAGGATTGCTTTCAGGGCTCCTTTGTTTGCGATTTGCAGCGCGAATGGAACCGTTACGTTCGTTAAAGCGACAGTGGATGTTTGGGGCACCGCTCCTGGCATGTTTGCCACTGCGTAATGGACAACTCCATGTTTTACATAAGTAGGGTTATCATGTGTTGTTATGTGGTCAACCGTTTCAAAGATCCCGCCTTGGTCGATTGCGACATCGACGATTACTGAACCTGGAGACATTGATTTAACCATTTCTTCAGTTACGAGCTTTGGAGCTTTGGCACCTGGAATCAGTACAGCACCGATGACTAAATCAGCATCCTTGACCGCTTCAGCGATGTTATAAGGATTTGAGATAAGTGTAGTCAGTTCGTTTCCGAAAATATCATCCAACTGACGAAGACGATCAGGGCTTAAGTCAAGAATTGTAACGTCTGCGCCTAAGCCAATGGCAATCTTAGCTGCGTTCGTTCCAACCATTCCTCCACCGACTACAACGACTTTGCCGCGTTTCACTCCGGGAACTCCACTTAATAGGATTCCTTTGCCGCCATTATTCTTTTCGAGGAATTGAGCACCGATTTGCGCAGCCATACGTCCTGCCACTTCACTCATTGGAGTCAATAATGGAAGTGTACGGTTTACTGCAACCGTCTCATAAGCGATGGCCAAGACATCGCTTTCTTTTAAGGCCTGTGCAAGGGCTGGCTCGGCAGCAAGATGTAAATATGTGAAGAGAATTAAGTCTTTACGGAAATATTTATATTCAGATGAGATAGGTTCTTTTACTTTCATGATCATGTCTGTACTTGACCAAACACTAGCAGCGTCCTCGACTATTACAGCACCAGCTTCTTGGTATGACTCATTTGTAAAACTGCTTCCTAGACCAGCGTTCATTTCGATTAATACTTCATGTCCCGCATTCACTAATGCTACAACGCCTGCTGGAGTGATAGCTACACGGTTTTCATTGTTTTTAATCTCTTTTGGAATTCCTATTCTCATCTTAATCCCTCCAATAATATGTTTTGCTATTTGTATCACAAGTATAGTAGGAAAAAGAAACAGTTAGTATGTGGAAATCAGAAAAGTGAAAAAGGTGTATTTGTGAAATTCCACAAACGCAAATCCAATAAGCATGGACTTGCTAGTTTTGAGCCCTTCATTGATGTCAAAAACGTGACATGGTAGGACAAAGGGGCTTAATTTTTAAGTGTCGTTTCTTGAATGCGTTCTAAAATCCGTCTTTTCCTATACAGCATGATACCTGTATCAGCCATATCGGCAATCATGGAGCGATTGGTGATGGCGCCAAAAATCATTCCCGCAATCGGAACGATTTGCAAAAGCTTTTTCCAGCCAAACTGATCACGATATGTATATACAACTTCCCGCCAGCCTTGCAGCTCCGAGGCCATTTTCCTGTTTGACTCGGATTCAGGGAGGTCCATTTTTGACAATTCCTCTAATATGGCCCTTTTTCCAACAACATCAGACGTTGTGAATTGGAGGCATTTGACGATGAAAATCCGTTCTTGACGGATACGGGGATCGAAGCCATAAGTGATGGCGATATCCTGAAGGATTTTGATCGACATGCCCAGAAGAAGGGGAATATCGATGGCTAAGGTGAAAATTCCTCCTATACCGGTAGTGGCGCCTTGAACCGTTGCCAATTTGCTGCCGGAGTTTTTGATATCGTGACTCACGCTATCCATGACATCGAGCGGCAAGCTTGAAACATCATTTAAGTCCTTAATGTTCATTTCAGGACTTTTGGCTTGCAACTTACCGATAATATTGGTCTCTTTCGTTAAATATTTTCCGCCAGTCTGAATGTAGCTGCCGATTTCATCGAGCATGATACCCAATTTATTCTGGATGAAGCTGGGTGTCAATTTATCCAATAGCTTGAAGGGAAGTCGTCCGATTCTTTCCCAAAACCAAAGCCCCTTTTGATCCTTCTCCCATTTTTCAATGGTTTGTAGTTCTTTCTCAAGCGCTTCTGTTGTTTCGAGGTTCATAAGACCAACCTTTCCATGCTTCTAGTATCTCCATATCAGGGAATATTTCATGAATTTTTCTTGAAATATTCATCATATTGATCTAATTTAATATTAAGGAATAGTGACATTTTTTGTATTGGGTCTTTTAATCGAATGGTTCCCACTTCGGAAATTCGCTTTAAACGGTAATTCAATGTATTCACATGAATATGAAGGTTCCTCGAAGCCTCGTTTGGGTTACAGTCTTTCTCCAAGTAAACGGTAAGTGTTTGCAGCAGCTCGGTCTGGTTCTTCCTATCATATGCTTTTAATCTTAAAATGGCTGGATGGGCATGACGCTGTTTATTCCCTGCGAGCGCTTCAATCATTTGGAACATTCCAAGCTCTTCATGATGGACGATGAGCTTCATATCATCAGGGAAAATATTCTTCATTCTTAAGGTGTATTTTGACTCCTCGTAGCTTGATTTAACATCCAAAAAGTTTTTATACGTATTGCCAGCTGTACCTAGGATATGCTCTACACCGAATCGCTGTTTCATTTCCAGGATGAAAAAGGGAATGAAATCATACAAAGATGCAGTAAAGAAAGAACTGTTTTCCTCGTTGGCACCTGCGAAAAGAATGAGCTTATTTTGGTCGATGGCAAAAAGGGAACTGTTTATCTTTTGCGTAGTCGTTAGCATGTAAGATATGTATCGTTCCACTTCACGATTGATCTCCTTAGGAAATTCAAATACCAATATTGAAAAAACAACAGGAACATGTAGCGAAAATTTCGTGAAGTTTTCAATTACTTCCGATTCGTCTTGGTAGTGTCCGGTCAATAGCCGCCATAGGAATTCCTGATGACCCGCTTCTTTCCTTTTCTTTTTCAGCTGCAATTGCTGTAATTGATTCTTTGCCTCCTTCGCCGCAATTTGAAGAAATTCCATATCTTCATCGGAGAACGGTGCATGGACCTCTAGGGCCCAGATGAAACCAAGGACTTCATTGTTTTTTCGAATGGAAACCGCTGCCCTATTACCTAAGCCAACATCATTAATGGCCCCGATTTTGATGGGGGCATCCTCTTTCAATAAAGCAGGGATGATGCCGTCTTTCCATAAACTATTGATGACCTTTTCAGGGACGCGTCTACCGATGATGGTCATGATGCGCGCCTGATCGGTGGTATCATCGTGTGTGCTATATGCAATTAAACGGTGGTTACCGTCCTCGATTGTAATGGGACAACCTAAAACCGAACTGATTCTATCGGCAAACTCCATCATATCTCCATAAAGGTCTTTAAAAATATCTCTATTTTTTTCGAATTCCTTCATATCTATTTTTGCCCCTCGCTAAAAAAATTCCTTCTCCTTGAATTTTAAACGATTTTTTCTGAATAAGCATGGATTATTTCCTTAACGCAACGGTGCTTTGGTGTGAAAAACATAAAATCCCTACCGATTTAAACCGGAAGGGATTTTATGTTTTTTTAGAATAGAAAATTAATTAAGTAATAAATCAAACCTGCCAAAGTGGCAGAGATGGGAATGGTAATGAACCATGTAACAATCATTCTTCTTGCCGTTCCCCATTTTACACCTTTGACACGATGCGCTGATCCAACACCAAGGATTGAAGATGAAATAACATGGGTTGTACTGACGGGCATGTGTATCACGGTCGCACCGAATATGATGAAGGCTCCAGTTAAATCCGCTGCAACACCATTAACAGGGCGGATTTTCATGATCTTGCCGCCAACCGTTTTAATGATTTTCCATCCGCCGACGGAAGTTCCAAGTCCCATTGCTAGCGCACAGGAAAATTGAACCCAGAAGGGGATATCGGTACTTGATGCATAACCATTTGCAATTAGGGCCATCGTGATGATACCCATCGCTTTTTGAGCGTCATTCGTTCCGTGGGTATACGATTGAAGGGCTGCTGTAGCAATCTGTATAGTACGGAATTTTTGGTTTGTTTTTGTCAAGTTATTATTTTTAAAGACGACTTTAAAGATGCTGTATACGATAAACCCGATTGCAAAAGCAATTAGCGGGGAGAAAATCAAAGCTTGAAGAATTTTTAAGAAACCTTCCCATTTTATGCCGGAGAAACCAGCTGCAGCAATGGCCGCACCTGCAATTGAACCGATCAATGCGTGGGAGGAGCTGCTTGGTATCCCGTAATACCAAGTAAGTAGGTTCCATATAATAGCGGCAAGCAAAGCTGCCAGGATTACATAAGAACCATTCGGAAGTGTGAACGGATCGACGATATCCTTCGTAATCGTCTTTGCTACGCCAGTGAATGTCATGGCTCCGACGAAATTCATGATGGCTGCCATGATAATGGCATGCCTAGGCTTCATAGCCTTAGTTGAAACGGCAGTCGCTATAGCATTGGCTGTATCATGAAATCCATTGATGAAGTCAAATGCTAAGGCGAAGAAAACGATTAATATTGTCAGAATTAATAAAGTATCCATTTATAGGGGGTACTCCTTAGGCGTTTTTCATTATGATGGTTTCAAGTGTATTGGCCACTGCTTGACAGTGATCGGCGATTTCTTCTAGGCTTTCGTAAATTTCTTTATATTGGATGATTCTGATTGGATCTTTTTCAACCGTAAACAGGTTTTTGATCGATTGACGTTGAATTCCATCACAAACAGATTCAAGATCTTTAATTTTAATTGCATTTTCACGAATCATTGGTAATTTTTTTGTGGAAAGAGTATCTACAGCTATTTCAATTTCATACGTACATTCCTTGATTGCATCGACAAACTTAAGCATATACTCGTCAGCATTGACGATCGAGTACATTTCGAATAATGCGGAGCAGTGCTCCAAACCGTCTATGACATCATCCATTCTCATGGTTAGTTCAAGGATATCTTCGCGTTCGATAGGCGTGATGAAGGCGTTGTTAAGCTCTTTGATTACGTTATGAACCATTGAATCGCCTTTATGCTCATAGTCTTTCATCTTATCTGAAAATACTTTTAGATCGGAGATGTTTTTCAGCTTATAATCCGCGAAATAGTCAGCACCTTCTTTAAGGTTTTGAGCGATGTTAAAAAGCATTACTGCGAATTTGTCTTTTTTTGATTTAAAAGCCATGTTGAAGCCTCCCAATTATTCATGCAATTTACGCACCTAAGTCGTACGCTTAGTATTAACAAGTTGATTGTAACGAATTCATATACATTCAGGGAAGGTTTTTCGACGAAAATTTACAAAATCTTAATAAAACTTTACATATGAAAACAAGGATAAGTGAAATATGGGAATAAGTTGAAAATGTTGAGTGGGATTTAATGATAAAAACATCTTGGTAAGAATGGCTAACGAGGCAGGGAGCTTGCTCCTCTGGTTTAACCATGGACATGCTCCAGTAGTTTGTAGAATCATGGAAAGAAGCTTTACCACCGGAATTTACGATTACTACATAATAGATCATGCAAGGAAAAGGTACCAAAAAATATTGATCTATAGGAATGCGAAAGATGCCTTTTTTGTCCGGGAATGATATAGGGTAAACCAGGTATATTTCTTTATAGCTGCATCTGCGGTCGTGTGGAAGGGGTAGACAATGTGTTTTGTCGGGAGGATTGCCAAGCGGATAAGAAAATAAAGATCGTAAAGCCAAGCTTTGAACTAAAGGCTAAAATGCAAAGTGGATTCTAAAAGGGGTTCGAAATTTTTTTTTTCGAACCCCTTTAGAATGAAATTTAAAGCCTCTCCATATGGAAAGACAGACGATGCTATAAAAACAAGGCGATTATATAATAAATCATTCCGGCTAATGAAGCGGAAATCGGCAAGGTTATGAACCAGGTGATTAACATGCTTTTAGCCGTACCCCATTTTACCCCTTTGATCCGGTGCGCAGAACCGACCCCAAGGATGGATGAAGAAATGACATGAGTTGTACTGACGGGCATGTGCAGGAAGGTAGCACCGAAAATGATCGCCGCACCCGTCATATCGGCAGCAACTCCATTTACCGGTCGGATCTTCATGATTTTTCCGCCGACGGTTTTAATGATTTTCCAGCCTCCTATGGATGTTCCGAGCGCCATAGCTATTGCACAGGACAATTGGACCCAGAATGGGACTTCGGAATTTGTGGCATATCCGTTAGCGATTAAGGCCATGGTGATGATACCCATGGATTTTTGGGCATCGTTCGTTCCGTGTGTGTAGGATTGGACGGCAGCCGTGAGAATTTGTATTCTCCTGAAACGTTTATTGGTTTTTCCTAGGTTGTTGTTTTTGAAAATCACCTTGAAGATGCTGTACACAATGAACCCAAGCGTAAATGCAAGGATGGGTGAAAGAATCAAGGCTTGAACAATTTTAGTGAATCCACTCCATTTTATCGCATCGAACCCACTGGCGACAATGGCCGCCCCAGCTATCGAACCGATAATCGCATGGGAAGAACTGCTTGGAATGCCAAAATACCAGGTAACCAAGTTCCAAGTTATCGCTGAAAGAAGTGCAGCCAAAATTACATAAGAACCATTATTTAATGTGAATGGATCCACGATATCCTTCGTAATCGTATGTGCTACACCTGTAAAGGTCAGTGCCCCTAATAAATTCATGGCTGCAGCCATGATGATGGCATGGCGTGGCTTAAGCGCCTTGGTTGATACGGCTGTTGCGATGGCATTCGCCGTATCATGGAACCCATTGATAAAGTCAAAGACCAAAGCAAAAACGATAATTAACGCGGTTAAGATGAAAATGCTACTCATACATGGAAGACTCCCTTAATATTCAAATATGTAAAAAATGAATTTTGATTGTAAACAATAAAAGGACGTTGATTCGTTCTGCAACTCCTCATTATTTAGAATGGGGGTTTTACGTTTGATTATTCTTTAAAGATCGCACCTTCTTTGACTTGTTTTTAAACAACTATTCAATTGTAACGAATTTCTTATCTATAAGGATAGATGTTTCGTCATTTTTTTACAAAATATTTAATTTAGTGAAGGGTCAAATGGTTAATGTTACCTTTATTCAGACGTATTTTCATTTTAATTGAATCGAAAAGGCAAGGCTTATGGTTAGAAATAGGTGAAAGGGAGATGTATAATTGGTAAATAAAAGGTTGGGGGAATGAAAATGATTTCAAGCATTGGCGAAACGATCACTCTACAAAATGGGGTTGAAATGCCGCAATTGGGTTTTGGTGTTTTCAAGGTGAAGAACGGTAACGAAACGGTTGAATCCGTCAAGAAAGCAATCGAAGTAGGATATCGTGCGATTGATACTGCAGCCATTTATGAAAATGAAGAAGGCGTTGGACAGGCAATCTCCGAGTGTGGAGTGCCTCGTGAAGATTTGTTCATTACATCTAAAGTGTGGAATACGGAGCAAGGATACGAAACGACTCTTCAAGCATTTGATGATAGCTTGAAACGGCTTGGCTTAGATTACTTGGATTTATATTTGATTCACTGGCCGGGCAAAGATAAATACTTGGATACATGGAGGGCTTTGGAAAAGCTTTATAAGGATGGAAAAGTGAGATCGATTGGCGTAAGTAATTTCCATATTCATCATTTGGAAGATTTACTTGCGAACTGTGAAGTGAAACCAGTCGTCAACCAAATTGAATTGCATCCCCTTTTGACTCAAGGTGAAATCCGTGATTACTGTGAAAAAAATGAAATCAAGGTGGAAGCATGGAGCCCGCTAGGCAGGGGAAATCTATTGGAAGAGCCGACAATTAATCATATTGCGAAAAAGCATGGGAAAAGCTCAGCGCAAGTGTTAATAAGATGGCATCTGCAGCATGATATCGTCGTTATACCTAAATCCATCACACCGGCTCGAATTGAGGAGAATGCCCAGGTGTTTGACTTTTCATTGAGCCTTAACGAAATGAATCAAATCGATTCCTTGAACAAAAATGAACGATTCGGAAGCAATCCGGATGAGGTTTTGTTTTAAAGACGATTCGGTAATAAATGGGAGGATGACCCATTAAGTGGGCATCCTCATATACTGTAGACAACAACTCGAAAGTAATGGAGTTTGTCTGCAGTTTTTTTAGGTTTTAATAGTAACGTTCACTACATGTTGCATTAGTAAGAATACTGACCTTCCAATGCAGGCCCTCGCTTAATCAAGGTGCCCATGAGGGAACACCTCCCAAGAACGCCATAGACTGAAGTGAGGGGATGTCCAGCTTAGGGACATGCCCTTTCTTTTAACATAAGGACATATTTGAGGAAGTTCCTGCTTATACTAATTATGTAACGAAAATAAGCGTATTATATACCCGTTCACCCCATCTAATAACCTTGTTTTAATTGCCAAATATATTTTTAAGAAATGAGGTTTTAGATTATAGAAACGGGGAAAATAATGAGTACAACGGCAAACAAAAAGAAAACACACTAACACATCGAGGAGTGCCAATCAGTTACTCAGGGGCTATGGCTAGCTAACTTTACCCACTAACTAAAACATTCACATTCATTAGATATTGTGCATAACCGGCATCATACCATTTGAATGTAAAGTTAAAGAACTGAATAGGCAGGACTTAGTAACGTAAAGAGATTTCTTGGAGTTTTGCTGTAGATTAAAAACAATAATTTGAAGGAGGAAATATATTATGGGATTTTTATGGTCATTAATTATCGGAGGTATCATTGGTTGGTTAGCAGGTATGATCGTTGGACGTGACGTACCATTTGGAATTATCGGTAACATTATTGCAGGTTTCGTCGGTGCATGGTTAGGTTCATTGATTCTAGGAACTTGGGGCCCTTCAGTAGCAGACTTCGCTATCATTCCGGCATTGATTGGAGCAATCGTATTTGTCTTCATCTTAAGCCTTATCTTAAAAGGCATGAGAAAAGCATCATAATAACTAAATGAAGCGACAACCAAGATTGTAGAGTAACTTTCTCTACAATCTTTTTTTGTGCCTCAACATCCAGACCGGGATGTTGTTCGGTTTTTTTATGCCCCACAAGTTGAAGATGAATAATCTTACAAGGCAGCAAACCATTATTTGCATCGAAGAAACGATTAAGGGCCAAACTCCACAGGTGTTTGGCTTTTTATTGATGGCTGGCTGGTTCATCAATGTAAAACAGGGGGGCATTTTAACATATATATCACATATCATATACAGTTGCATTTTTAAAATCATTAACTTCGTAAGAAGGAGTGTGGTATATGGGATCGACACAATTAACAGGGCGGATAATCTTTAAAGGGGACCCGGGTTATAAAAAAGCAATTAAGAATTGGAACCCTTATGTTGATGCCCTTCCTCTTGTATTTGTTTTTGCACAAAATTCCTTCGATGTAAGTAATGCTATTAAATGGGCTCGTGAGAATAAAGTGCCCTTGCGTGTCAGAAGCGGACGCCATGCTCTAGATAAGGACCTCTCAGTGGTAAACGGAGGTATCGTCATTGATGTGAGTGATATGAAAAAAGTTCGTTTGAATAAATTAAAGGAGATTGCAACCGTTCAAACAGGAGTTAACGTCGGTCCGCTTGTAAAGGGATTAGCTCGGGAAGGCTTTATGGCTCCGTTTGGAGATAGCCCAACAGTAGGAATCGGAGGTATTACGATGGGCGGCGGATTTGGAGTACTCTCACGATCGATTGGCCTTATAAGTGATAACCTTCTTGCACTGGAAACGGTGGACGCCAAAGGCAGGATCATTCAGGCGAATGAAGACTGCAATGAGGATCTACTATGGGCTTCAAGAGGTGGCGGAGGCGGTAATTTTGGCTATAATACCGAATACACTTTTAAAGTTCGCCGTGCCCCGAAAACTGCAACCGTCTTCAATATTATTTGGCCGTGGGAACAATTGGAAACAGTGTTTAGAGCTTGGCAAGGTTGGGCACCGTTTGTAGATGAACGATTAGGATGCATACTCGAAATATTCAGCAAAGTAAATGGTCTTTGTCATGCAGAAGGTATTTTCTTAGGTTCAAAAGCTGAGCTGATAAAATTATTAAAACCCTTAACAAATACTGGAACCCCAACTAAAATAGATATAGAAACATTACTTTATCCAGATGCTATCGATTTCTTGGATCCTGATGAACCAATCCCTGGTAGATCTGATCAGAATGTTAAATTCTCATCGGCTTGGGGACTTAATCTTTGGCCGGATGAACCCATTTCCATAATGAAGGAATTTTTGGAAAAGGCGACAGGGACAGAATCGAATTTCTTTTTTCTGAATTGGGGTGGAGCTATAAGCAAAGTACCTAGCACCCATACCGCTTTTTTTTGGCGCAGCCCTTTGTTTTATACGGAATGGAATGCTAGCTGGGAAAAAAGATCACAAGAAGCCCTGAATCTTGCATCAGTTGAAAAAGTACGTAAGTTGATGAAGCCCTATGTAAAAGGTTCATATGTTAATGTTCCAGACCAAAATATTAAAAAATTTGGAAAAGCCTATTACGGCTCAAACTTTGCCAGACTTCAAAAAGTAAAGGCTAAATATGATCGTAAAAATTTATTTCATTTTCCTCAAAGCATACCACCTAAAACATAATACCAATATTTGTATGTATCATACATTTTTTTTTAGGAAAGCGCGGGCGGAACCTATTTTCAATGAAGAAATTCAATTCACACCGTTCCGTAATGGAACGGTGTTTTCTGTAGATTAGATGTTACCATCAAATATTTCAGGTTTATCCAAGAATGGAGCTTCAATAACCAATTTTTCTTCGGTAATGGGGTGGGTGAATTCAATTTTCCGTGCATGCAGTGCTTGACGCGGAAAAATTTCTTTGCCGCCATACAAGGTATCTCCTGCCAAAGGATGGTTCAAATGGCTAAAATGCACCCTGATTTGGTGGGTTCGGCCGCTTTCCAAGGTACAGCTGACAAGCGACAAGTTTCTTTTGGGATCGTGATTAATCACCCGGTAATGCGTGACTGCAGTCTGTCCTGTCGGAGAAACCCTGCGTCTCGTAGCATGATGCCGATCGCGGCCAATTTTTTCTTTGATTTCCCCTTCCTTCTTATGGAGGGTTCCTTCGACCAATGCTACATACGTCCGTTTGATCTCCCTTTCTTCCAACATTCTATCGAGCATCGAACCAATTAGGCGGTTCTTGGCAAAAAGCACCGCTCCGGTCGTGTCTTTATCAAGCCTATGAATATGCTTGATCATACAGCTTTGGCCGGTTTCTTGAAGATGGTGGGCGACTCCATTTATGAGGGAATGATTATCTCCTGGTCGGGAAGGATGCGTATCGATGCCAGCGGGTTTATTGGCTACAAGCAGCCACTCGTCCTCATATAAAATCGGGATCTCTAAGTTAGTCGCTTGAACGGCTTCATTTTCAACTGCCTCCATTAAAGGGATGCTGAGCAGATCTCCTTGTTGCAGGGTAGCGGACCATATAACAGCTTGACCATTGAGCTTCACTTCTTTACTCATTCTCCATTCATGTACCAGCTTCTTCGGTGCTCTCCACCGTTCCCTGAAGAGTTTTTCCAGAGAAAGTCCATTCCAATTTGGCAGTACTTTAATTAACATATTTTGATTATTCATATCGAAATTTCCCAATATCATTCCTACTTTCGACTTATTTGGTTGAGTTTAAACGAAAAATATATATAATGATTACAGGTTATCCATGAAAAAAGTGATAATCGTCCTATTGTTAAGGTTAGTGTGGTGGAAATTACCACATATTTTTTACAATTTTTATGTTATTCTATTTGGAAAGAAATCGCTTGTCCTAGAATATACATATATTAGATAGGTCTAACGGATCTGAAAAAAGGTGGTTTTTTTAGTGAAGACGGTCTTTTCTTCAACGGAAGAACAAGAACAAGAAATAGCGAGACTCGTTTCGCGTTTCTACGAAACTGTATTTCCAAAATACTTTCCTGAAAGTGAAATCCTTCATTTTCGGAAGATAGGCGTTTTAGAGCCCAATCGCAGCACACCTACCTACTTGGGTACTTTAAGGGATGCTTATCAAGTGATGACTTGTCTGCATGTACTCCATTCCATCTTAGGTAAACTCCAGGAAGAAGATTCCATAATGATGGATTCCAGCTTGGCGGAATTGTTTAAACATAATATTACTTTATTAAATGAATACGGAATCTTTTTCCCTTTTTATTATGACCATTTTTCACGTGTAAATCATGAAGTGAGTAATGATATGCAGATGATGGATATCCAAGTGGCGAATCAATATCTAGTATAAGCCATAAAAAATGAGCAGGCTATAACGGGAGAAACAATTCCGTCAGGGCCGGCTCATTTTTCATCATTAATTAATGTCGTTGTCCTCGAACCATTTTTTAAAGGTTTCCTCTTCTTTAAGTCCAACGATCCGTTCTTGTTCTTTTCCATTTTTATAGTGAACGATGGTTGGGGTATCCTTGATGCCATAATCGCTCCACCCTTGCTCAAATTCCAATAGATTGTATTGAACAAGATCTATTCCCAGTTTTTCTGCCAATGGCGCTACGACCGGCGTGGTTTTTTCACTATAAGCATTTTTAGGACTATAGTAATAAACAGTCACGTCTTTATTATCCTTAAGGTCTTGCTCCAATTCCTGGGGCAATATCAAGTTTTGATAATTGGGGTCATCCAGCTGATTGACGGTGGCTGGGTCAAGTTTATCTTTGCCATACGGATTTCCCTTTGATTTTTCTTCTTTTTTCATCGTTGTCAAAACGCCCATCAGGACTAATAAAGCGACGATTATCACTAATAAAATAGCCATTTTCTTCATTAAGCTGCAACCTCCTTGAATCTTGTCCGTACGATGAAACTGCAAATGCATATGACGATGAATGCAGTCAAGGCTAGGAACGGGTTGGAAATGAAACCTACCCCGTAATTTATAGTCCTGTACATGGAATTCTTCCGCACGCATAGGTATGGTCGGGAATTGATGATACATGGAAACTCACGTATCGATTTGGATAATATAATGGTAAAAAGCTAATTCACTTTACTAATGATTGCTATTTTTAAAAAAGGATATAGGATGATTCGCGGGAAGCAGCTCAGGCTAAAAACAAAATGTTTTCGTCACTGGGCTTTGTTCATTCCTGGTTCCTCTTCCCCATCTCTTTTTCCCCTAAAGAAAAGTATAGTATGTATGGATGGGGTCTGTAAAATATATATTCTTTTTCGGGGTATATTAGCCAAGCAATTGCGAAAAACATGGATAGGAACAGTTGTTTTAATTTTTGAATAAGGGGTATAATTCTTATGGAAGAGATTAAAGGAGTCTGAGGAAAATGCCAAATTTGGACCTGCAAAAGTATGAAAAAATAATGGAAATTCGTAACATGAGACTAGAAGATATAGATGAAATAATCACCCTGCAATCGAGTTGCTTTCCGGGAATGGTCCCATGGAAGCGTGAACAGCTAGAGAGCCATCTGGAAATTTTTCCTGAAGGGCAATTTGTAGCGGAATATGATGGAAAAGTGATTGGCTCATGCTCGAGCCTAATTATTAATTTTGACGAATATGATGATCGCCATACATGGGACGATGTAACCGATAATGGTTATATCACGAACCATAATCCGGACGGGTATAACCTATATGGAATTGAGGTCATGGTCCATCCTAATTTTCGCAGGATGAAAATTGGACAAAGGCTGTATGATTCAAGAAAAGAACTCGTTGCACAGCTGAATTTGAAGAGCATCATCATCGGCGGCAGGATCCCTAATTACCATAAACATGCTGAGGAGCTTATGCCAAGGGAATATGTGAAAGAAGTGCAGTTACATAAAATATATGACCCAGTGCTTTCATTCCAGCTGCTAAATGGATTCACGCTCATGAGGATCAATCCGAATTACTTGCCGGATGATCTGCAATCGAATAAGTATGCCACGCTCATGGAGTGGAATAATGTCGATTACCAGGCGAAATCCAAACGTTATTACAAAACCTCAGAACCTGTTAGGATCTGTGTGGTGCAATACATGCTGCGCAAGATCGATTCATTCGATGACTTCGCAAACCAAGTCGAGTATTTCACTGATGTTGCATCGGATGCTAATGCTGATTTCGCGGTATTCCCGGAATTGTTCACGACCCAGCTGATGTCATTCTTAAATGAAAGATCGCCTAGCTTGGCTGTAAGGAAGCTTTCTGATTTCACGGAGCAGTATATCGAATTGTTCACCACATTAGCTGTAAGGTATAATATTAATATCATCGGCGGTTCCCATTTCGTAAAAGAGGACGATGATAACATTTACAATATCGCGTATTTATTCCGTCGTGACGGTACGATTGAAAAGCAATATAAGATTCATATCACACCGAATGAAAAGAAATGGTGGGGGATCAACGCAGGCGACCGCGTTCGTGTCTTCGATACGGATTGTGGGAAAATTGCGATCCAAATTTGTTATGATATTGAGTTTCCGGAGCTTGCCCGGATTGCTACCGACATGGGAGCCAAAATCATATTCACTCCATTTTGCACTGAAGACAGGCAAGGTTATTTGCGCGTTCGTTATTGTGCGCAGGCACGTGCTGTGGAAAATCAAATTTATACCGTCATTTCCGGAACGGTCGGTAATTTGCCGCAAACGGAAAATATGGATATCCAATATGCCCAATCGGGAATTTTTGCTCCATCCGATTTCGAATTTGCTCGTGACGGCATAGTCGGGGAAACGAGCCCGAACTTGGAGATGGTCATGATTGGCGATGTTGACCTGGAAATATTGCGTCGAGAAAGACAATCAGGGACAGTAAGGCAATTAAAAGATCGCCGTCATGATTTATACAAGATACAATATCAAAAAGGTGGAAAATAAAGCAGTTAAAGAGCTCGTGATGAGAAGTGACGCTTCGTGTGTTTCCTCTCATTTCGAGCCTTTACTTCATTTATTGGAAATAATGTGATAATTTTGTATATGTAAGCTAGATACATAAAACATAGTGAAGCGTTTGGGAGGAGATGTTGGATATGGACTGGAAAACGTTATATACCAAATGGGCCGGGTACCAGAATTTAAATGGGGAGTTACGTGTCCTCCTTGAGAAAATGGAGCGGGATGAAGCAAAGCTGGAAGATGCTTTTTATAAGAACCTGGAGTTTGGGACAGGCGGCATGCGCGGGGAAATCGGAGCAGGAACAAACCGGATGAATCTCTATACGGTGAGGAAGGCTACGGCGGGGCTGGCCCAATTCATCACTTCGTTTGGCGAAAAGGCAAAAGAAAGAGGCGCCGTGATCGCGTATGATTCAAGACATAAGTCTCCCGAATTTGCACTTGAAGCAGCTAAAACATTAGGGACATTTGGGGTGAAGGCTTATTTATTCGATGAATTGCGCCCGACTCCCGAATTATCTTTTGCTGTGCGGGAGCTGAATGCTTTTGCTGGAATCGTCATAACCGCAAGCCACAACCCACCCGAGTATAATGGATATAAGGTTTATGGCGAAGATGGGGCCCAACTGACGCCAAATGCTGCAGATCAAGTGATCGGCTATGTGAATGGCATTGAAAGTGAGCTTGATATTCAGATTGAAGAAGTTGAAGCTCTAAAAGAGAAGGGGCTTATCGAAATTGTCGGTGAGGAGTTGGATGCAGCTTATAACCGGGAATTACTGACAGTTCCCGAGAATGCTGAGCTGGCAGAGGAAATCGATGTGTCGATCGTTTTTACGCCGCTTCATGGAACGGCTAATAAATCAGTCAGGAGGGCACTGAAAAGCCTAGGTTATCAAAATTTACATATTGTTAAGGAGCAGGAACTGCCAGATCCTGATTTTTCGACAGTGAAGTCACCAAACCCCGAAGAACCAGCGGCATTTGAAATGGCCATCGAGCTCGGAAACAAAGTTGAGGCCGATTTATTAATCGCAACAGATCCGGATGCCGATAGGTTGGGGATTGCGGTGAAAAACGAATCAGGGCAGTACGTCGTGCTGACGGGAAATCAAACGGGCGCCCTTTTCCTTGATTATTTACTTGCACAGAAAAAGGAAAAAGATGAAATTCCAACAAATGGAGTCGTCTTAAAAACGATCGTCACTTCAGAAATAGGCAGGGCAATTGCCAGATCCTATGGATTGCCTACGGTAGATGTACTTACCGGTTTTAAATTCATCGCCGAGAAAATCCGGCAATATAATGAAACTGGGCAACATAGCTTTTTGTTCGGATATGAAGAGTCATATGGTTATTTGATTAAAGACTTTGCCCGTGATAAAGATGCGATTCAAGCGGCAGTGCTCGCTGTAGAGGTTTGTGCTTATTATAAAAAACAGGGACTGACTCTTTATGAAGGGTTATTGAACGTTTTCGAAAAATATGGCTTCTACTTGGAAGGGTTGCGCTCGTTGACGCTGAAGGGAATTGAGGGTGCAAAGCAGATTTCTGGAATACTGAATCAATTCAGGGAAAATCCTCCTGCTCAAATTGCAGGCAGTCGAGTAACCATAGTGGAAGATTATCAGAGCAGCAAGAAACGTACGCTGCCCTCAAACGCAGAAGAACTGATTGAGCTTCCTAAATCGAACGTTTTAAAGTATTTCCTGGAAGATGGCACATGGGTATGTCTTCGTCCATCCGGCACGGAACCGAAAATTAAATTCTACTTCGGTGTTCAAGGTAAAACAATGTCTAAAGCTGAATCCAAGTTATCGGCAGTGATGACGAATTTTATGGACCAGATTGAAGCATTGGTTTAAGGAATTAATATGTAAAGAAAAGGTTTCGGTCATCCTTACAAACTGTAGATAAACTCGAGCATGATGGAGTTTGTCTACAGTTTTTTTGAGTGTTTTGTACATTGACCATTCATTCCAATGCACTTTGAATGGAACCGGAGTTAGATCGCGATTGCCTAGAAGTTGGACAATCAATACTTCGGTCACTTCACTTCAGGTGCTCCCTTACCAATGTCCATGCGGTGGCCTTTGAGTACTCGAATTCAATATTATCAAAAGGGTTTCGTTTTTGTTGTCAATAGAGGGATATCGCATATAAATATTCAGGAACCGATCATGTAATTTTTCAAGGTATTTCTGCTTTAATTTTGTTATACTGAATTGGCGAGTGATGGAAGTCAATCGATTATCATCTAAACTAAGAGAGAGTTGACAATGGGAGGGGACTAATACATGAAGTTAGTGATTATTAATGGTTCACCACGTAAACAAGGGCGTACAGGGATTGCATCACGTTACATATCCAAGAAATACGGAGCGGAACTTATCGACCTAAGCAATAGTGAGATTCCTTTATATTCAGGTGAAGGTGAACAATATCAATTAGAAGTGATTCAAGGTCTTCGTAAAAGCATCGAGGAAGCGGATGGGGTGATTCTTACGACTCCTGAATATCATGGTTCGATGAGTGGTGCTTTGAAGAATGCTTTGGATTTTCTTAGCAGTGAGCAATTCGCACATAAACCAGTGGCATTACTTGCTGTTTCCGGCGGAGGGAAAGGCGGGATCAACGCCTTGAATTCCGTGAGGACGGTAGGGCGCAGCCTCTACGCCAATGTGATCCCAAAACAATTGGTTCTTGATCCACATTGCTTCGATTATGAAAAAGATGGTTTATTTGAAGAGTCAGCCGTACTTGTAGAAGGTTTACTCGAGGAACTTAAATTGTATGCAACAGCATATGCAACGATAAAAAAATAATGGAATGAGGGTCAGGTATTTGCATACCTGACCCTTCCTTGTTTTAAAGGATTTCACCAGCCAAAGTTTATCCCGAATCCGAATCTTCTTGTATATATTTTCCCGTATTGCAAAAGCTATAGTTGATTTATCCTGGAAGTTCACTTAAATAAGCATTTGTTTTTTCGGCAGCATGATCCAAATACCGAAGCAGGGCATACAGCTCAGATTGAACGATTTGATAATCATGCTCAAACCTGTACGCGTGTAAAAAATGTTCGATTTTTTTCGAAAGAATGTGGTCTTTCGTTCGTACCATTAGTATTAACAAGCTGTCCCAATCAGAACGATGTGTGTGAAACAATGCTTGATCATAGTCCGCGATCCTCATGTAGTTCTCCCCCTTATTAAGGAGCTATTTGTATTTTGTTCAGTTCGGGTCAGAACCTCTCCTTACAATAAGTGGCGATGTATTTGGACCGCGGTTGTTGCTTTTTACCTGAATAAAAACAAAGGTGAGTACATGAGAAAAATAATGCTGATCGTAATAATGGCCTTGATTTTTTTTCCGGAAACAAAAAGGGCAGAAGCCGTGTATTCCCCTGAACGTATGGAGGTCGACCTGAAACAAATCCAGGAGCAATATCAATTGGACGTACAAATAATCGGCCAAACGGAAAAAGGAAAAGATATTAAAGCAGTCAAGTTAGGAAATGGGAAAAAAGCGATTTTGCTTGTCGGATCACATCATGGCCGCGAATGGCTAAGCTCGAAACTCCTGATGGCGATGCTTGGAGAATATGCAGCCGCATATCGTGCAGGAAAGCCCGTTGAAGGTTACCCTGCGGGATTACTGGATCAAGTCAGCATATGGTTTATTCCGATGCTGAATCCGGATGGCGTCAGCATTCAGCAAGGCGATTTATCAAGCTTGAATGTTCTTGAAAAAATATCCGTCTGGAAGATGAACAGGTATAGTGCGAATTGGTCACGTTGGAAGGCAAATGCCAAAGGGATTGACTTGAATAGGCAATATCCGGCCGGATGGAAAGAAGTCATGAGCGATGAAACGAAACCAGCTTACCGGTTTTTTAAAGGGAGACAGCCCCTTCAGGCAGCCGAGGCTAAGGCGCTCGTGAAATTCACTAAGGAAATTGATCCTCTTGTTGCGGTTTCCTACCATACGTCGGGAAGGGAAATCTTTTGGCATTATCACAATAAACGCGAAAATATGGCGAGGGATTATGGAATTGCCAAAAAAACGGCGGAATTGACTGGCTATGAACTGACCTTTCCCGAAAAAGAAGCGGTAGGCAGCGGATTTACCGATTGGTTCATCACTAAATTCAATCGTCCAGGTATGACAATCGAGCTAAGTTATTTAGTGGATGAAACAAATCCGCCAATGTCTGTATTTCCCGAGGAATGGGAAAGGAACCGGGCCATTGGAATCATGCTTGTAAAAGAAGCGAACGAGATGCATAACAATTGAACGATATTACATAATAATACGTAAGAGTAACTTATAAGGAGGAAAACTGTTTGAAGAAAGTCATCATGATATTTATGGGAGTTTTTTTGCTTTTCCAGTCAGGGTCGATTTTAGTTGAAGCCGCCGAAAAGCCCGATTATGAAAAATATGGAAAGATAGCGATTGCTGTCGTCCAAGCGGATTATCCCGGAAATGAAGTTACTGATTATGAATATAAGGGGAGAAAAACGGTAGCGAAGAATTTTGTCGAAGACGATTTTAAATTTTTGGTCTCAGCCAATGGAGTGGAGTTCAATGTCATCGTGACTGTGCAACATGATTTACGGAACAAAAAATTACTTAGTTTAAAGGTTGCCGAGCAAAAAGGAAAGTGATTTCAGTATACGAAAAGAAGGGATTGCACCTTGCCGAACATCTTCGCCTTCAGAAGATGTTTTTTCTGCATTCTTTGGAAAACGGCGGAAAAATGCACGGCTTAAGTTGTTATAATGATTGTCCATATGATGTTACCAAGAATTTTTGATTGCTTTTATGAGCTGCAAACCAGTATAGTTAGTATTGATTGAAACAATATAGCTTGATATTAGGGGTAGCAAAACATGAGAAAGTTCAAGAAAGTTTATGTGGAAATAACTAATATATGTAACCTGAAGTGTAATTTCTGTCCTAGCTCCAGTTTGCAAAGGACTCTGAAATTCATGGATCCGGAAGGTTTCTCGCACGTCATTGAAAAAATCAAACCACACACCGATCATATATACTTCCATCTAATGGGTGAACCATTTTTAAATAAAAATTTGGGCACATTCCTTGATATAAGTGCTGAAAATGATCTAAAAGTGAACATTACAACAAATGGTACTTTAATTCAAAAGGTAAAGGAAAAACTCCTTTCGAAAAAAGCCCTTCGTCAAATCAATATATCCCTTCATAGCTTCGAAGCGAATGACACAACCAATAGTCTTGATTCATATGTCAGCAATATTGCCGATTTCATAAATGAGGCCCATGAAACAAGTGAAGTGATTTGTGCCATCCGATTATGGAATATGGATACAGCTGAATTAAAAGCGAGCAATGGCCTGAACGACGATATTCTTAGCATGTTGGAGAGTAAGCTATCATTGGACATTCGTCTTAGTGAAGCACTTCAGCAAAAGAATAATATCAAGTTGAAGAATCGAGTATATATAAATATGGCTGAAAAATTTGAATGGCCAGAATTGGACCGTGACATTATTGATGAGAATATATTCTGTTATGCACTAAGAGATCAGTTGGGAATCTTGGTGGATGGCACGGTTGTGCCTTGTTGCTTGGATAGTGAAGGGAAAATCCCCCTTGGCAATATTTTTGACACGTCACTTGAAGAAATTCTTAATGGTGAACGTGCGAGAAATATGTATGATGGCTTTTCCAGGAGATGCGCCGTTGAAGAGTTGTGTAAACGCTGCGGTTATGCGAAGCGTCATAAAAAATAAATTAAAGTAACCCACTTAGCCAAGCTTCGTGGGTTACTTTAATTTTAATTGATAATTCTGAATATTGTTGTTTTTCTTAAAGAAGCCATGTTAAAATGTTTTTTATTGTTGGGTGAAGCTTTGACTTCATATCGTCATATAAAAAGTATACGAAAGGATGTTTTATGGATTTACAGCAAAAAGTCAAGGAAGTGTTCCCTGATTTATCAACTGGTCAAAAAAAAGTAGCAAAATATTTGTTAGTGCAATCACATACATGTGCTGTCACCTCAGCCCAAAAGCTTGGGGAGGAAATTGGCGTCAGTGAAACCGCGATCATACGTTTTTGCTATTCATTAGGTTTAAGTGGATTTGCGGAACTTCAAAAACTTATCCGTAATCAATTAATATAAGAAAACAGCAGCTTGCAGGAATACCATGCTTCCAAACTAGAAGCTGCCAATCAGCCAAACTTCATGGCTCAAGTGATGGATCAGGATATACGCAGCATCGAGAAAACGATACAACAACTATCCGATGATGATTTCTCAAAAGCGGTCGATAAGTTGGCCGAAGCTGAAAATATATTGATAGCGGGACATCGTTTATCATACTCGGCAGCACATTGGTTAACTTTTACGCTTAGGCTTGTTCGGGAGGAAGTCGATTTATATAGACCGGATACGGATGAGTAATTTTTACAACTAAGTAAAATGACTGAAAATTCCGTTTTCCTGGCCATTTCGTTTCATCGATACGTAAAAGAGACCGTGAAGATAACGGAAATGGCTAAACGCGCCGGTGCTATTGTCATCGGCTTGACTGATTCCGAGCTGGCTCCAATTGCCGAGTTCACGGACATTTTATTGCCGATTTCAACACCGAGGACATCCACCATCGATACGGCGCCTGTTTTATTCTCTGTATTGAATAGTTTAGTAGCGGGAGTATCGATTAAAGATGAACAACGTTTCAAAGAAAGAAAAGCCATGTATGATGCGTTCAATCAAGATGACTATTTCTTTTGACGTTCCAAACCGCTGAGGGGGAAAAAGACATGGATATTAAACAAGCGATCCAAGCATTAAGGCCGCGCATCTTCGAGATATTCGATCATCTGCATGCCCATCCTGAAACGAGCTGGAATGAAGTGAATACGACAGCCTTCATTTCCGATATCTTAAGGGAAAACCTTTGTACGCCACAAACCCTCGAAAGCTGCACAGGAGTAATCGGGGAAATCGGCGCCGGTGTTTTCACGGTCGGTCTGCGATCCGATATCGATGCTCTTTGGCAGGAGGTGCGTGGGACGTTTCAGGCTAATCATTCCTGTGGTCATGACGGACATATGACCTTGGCACTTGGAGTGTTCCTTGTATTGACTGAGCTGGACTATAGGCCGGCAGGAAAGCTGAGGTTCATTTTTCAGCCCGCTGAGGAAAAAGGGACTGGTGCTTTGAAGATGATTGAAGAAAATGTATTGGAAGGTGTCGATTTCCTTTATGGCGTGCATGTAAGGCCGATGGAGGAAGTGAAGGACGGGCAGGCTGCACCAGCCATTTTCCATGGTGCCGCACAGTTCATGAAAGGCGAAATAGTCGGGACGGACGCCCATGGGGCAAGACCGCATCAAGGGCAAAATGCGATTGAAATAGGAGCGGCATTCGTCACATTGTTAAATGGCATTCACCTCAATCCATCGATACCGTATTCAGTGAAGATGACGCAATTTGCTGCTGGAGGTGAAAGTGCCAATATCATTCCTGGAAAAGCCACTTTCTCATTGGATTTACGTGCCCAAGATAATGAAGTGATGAAGATGCTCACCAAAAAGGTAGGAAAAGTTGCAGAGGCGTTGGCGACTGCTAACGATGTTGAAATGACTCTTCAGCCCGTATCTAATGTAGCTGCAGCAGTTGTGAACGAACAAGCACAGGAAATCATGGCTGAAGCGATAGCCGATACACTCGGAAAAGAAAATTTGGTAGCGCCTGTCGTAACAACGGGAGGGGAAGATTTTCATTTTTATACGCTAAAAAAACCAGAGATCAAAGCGACGATGCTTGGGTTGGGGTGTGATTTGGCACCGGGGCTCCATCATCCTGACATGACCTTCAACAAAGATGCTTTGTTGTCAGGGATTGAAATCCTGACGAAGGCCATCATTCTTACTTTTGAGAAGTATGGGGAGGGGGAGTCTCGGCATGGCAGATGAATTAATCATTAAGTCGCTATCATCACTAGAAGATCTACAGGAGGTGCAGCGGCTTGAAATCCTTGTATGGGGCATGGATTGCATACCTACCCATCAGACACTTACCGCAGTCAAAAATGGGGGTCTTGTATTAGGCGGCTATATCAATGATGAGTTAGTCGGTTTTCAATATAGCTTCCCAGGATTTAAAGAGGGAAGGGTATTTCTTTGTTCACATCCTGGCTCCGTTCAAGGGCGAATAAAAGGCCAATGAATGCGGAATGGGCAAAATTGTGAGAGTCGAGCTAAACAAAATCATTACAGCAGATTAGAGCTGACATCTTCTTTAAAGTGAAGATGTTTTTTCTGTTATCGGTGACCTTTACACATGATCACGGCATTTTTCCTCCTTTTTTTCATACATTAGTGTAAAGGCGGAAGACAAGGGGGATATCGGATGAATGGAGCGGAGCAAAAGGCTCTGGAATATGCCATTAGTGAGATTACTGAAATAGCAACAGGGTTCGGGTTGGATTTTTACCCGATGCGTTATGAGATTTGCCCTTCGGAAATCATTTATACATTTGGTGCTTATGGGATGCCAACCCGTTTTTCCCACTGGAGCTTCGGGAAGCAATTCCACAAGATGAAACTGCAGTATGACTTTGGGTTAAGCAAAATCTATGAACTTGTCATTAACTCTGATCCTTGTTACGCTTTCCTGCTGGACTCCAATTCACTTGTACAGAATAAATTGATTGTTGCCCATGTATTGGCGCATTGTGATTTCTTCAAAAATAATATTCGTTTCAATAATACGAAGAGGGATATGGTGGAAAGCATGTCAGCCACCGCAGAAAGAATCCGGGATTATGAAATCCTGCATGGAAAAAAGGAAGTGGAAACGTTCCTTGATGCACTTTTAGCCATCGAAGAACACATCGATCCTTCACTAATGAGACCGAAGCTAGCTTGGACAATGGAAGACGAGGAAGAGGAAGAGGAAATAAAACCGGCAGCTACGCAATACGATGATCTATGGAATCTGGATAGTAAAGATAAACCGAAAAAATCGAGCATGAAAAAAAGAAAAAAATTCCCACCGCGGCCTGAAAAGGATATTATGCTTTTCATTGAACAGTACAGCCGGGATTTAGCCGATTGGCAGCGGGATATCATGACGATGATCCGGGAAGAGATGCTGTATTTCTGGCCTCAGCTGGAAACGAAAATCATGAACGAAGGCTGGGCTTCTTACTGGCATCAACGCATCATCCGTGAATTGGATTTATCCTCAGGGGAGGCAATCGAGTTCGCTAAGCTGAATGCTGGAGTCGTCCAACCATCACGGACCAGCATCAATCCTTATTATCTTGGATTGAAGGTGATTGAGGATATTGAGGATCGCTATGATAATCCAACGGAAGAAATGATCAGGCTGGGCGTCAAGCCTGGATCTGGTCGGGAAAAAATGTTCGAGGTCAGGGAAATCGAATCGGATATTTCCTTTCTCCGCAATTATTTGACGAAGGACCTGGTCATGCGGGAGGATATGTATTTATTCCAAAAGCAGGGAAAAGATTATAAAATCGTCGATAAGGCATGGGAGCAGGTCCGCGATCAGCTTGTCAGCATGAGGGTGAACGGCGGTTTCCCTTATATCACCGTGAATGATGGCGACTATATGCGTAATGGTGAGCTATATCTAAAGCATTGGTTCGAAGATATTGAACTGGACCTGAAATACCTCGAAAAAGTCATGCCCTATATCCATCAGCTCTGGGGACGGTCCGTGCATATGGAATCGGTGATGGAAGGAAAAGAAGTCTTGTTTTCCTATGATGGAAAAGGGATTCATCGAAAATATTTATAAAGGTATTATAAACTATGAATTAGACATATAGTTTAAGCCGCTTCGTAATCCTGAGTCCGATATTTATCGGACTCAGGTTTTTCCATTTGTGGTAATGGAAATGAATAGATTCAATGTGCTCTACGTAGAACCTCTTAAATCGATCCGCTCACCTTTTTGAAGTTTCCTCTTTGTTAATAAAATGAACCGTAAAACCGCGCCGTAATCATTACGGGGCGGTTTAGGTGCTATGAATCAAAGCTTGAACCACTTATGAGGGCACACCCGCTGCCTTTACCAGGGTTAAATCGGCAACCATTATGCCTCATAAACCAAAAATATTCTAGAAATCGTGGATGGCACCAAGAAAGTCTAACCAGTATAAACACTTTTACATGTTCCAGGCTTTGGTTCATAAAAACAATGATTTTTAAATTGACCGGCAAAAGGTTGATCGTACCATTGCAGAAGGATAGATATTGACATTTGGCCTTAGTCAATTGATAATGAAAATTGTTATCAATTAACTCTGCTGGAATAGACGGCCATAAGAAAGATTTTTGGAGTTGTCAGTCAGGATTATAGCCATGTGTCGAGAATAGTCCAGCCAAAGGATGTGTATCTTGAAAAAAGAAGGAGTATGGACGAAAGATTTTATTTCCATATCGATGGTTAACTTTGGCTTAATGCTATCGATGTATTTACTGTTGGTAACGATGGCCCCTTATGCAATTGAAAAATATGATGTTTCCGTCAGTACTGCAGGATTGGCGGCCAGTATCTTCATCATTGGAGCTCTTGTGAGTCGGTTATTTGCAGGGCGGTACATAGAAAGTATAGGGAATAAAAGAATGCTGGTGATGGGCATTGCCATTAATATCATAATGACCTTTTTTTACTTTCTGCCTGCCAATATAGTAGCCCTCATGGTAATTCGCTTTTTACAGGGAATCGGTGTGGGAATGGCCACTACAGCAACCGGAACAATCGTAGGAAAGGTCATCCCGGCCAATAAATATGGAGAGGGAATCGGTTATTTCAGTTTGAGTGCAGTTTTGGCGGCGGCAATCGGTCCTTTGATTGGTGTCGCGCTGATAGAATATAGTAATTACACGAGTATTTTCTTCTTTTCATTAGTGATGGGAGTGATAAGCTTGATCATTTCCGTTCTTGTGAATCCCCCAGTAAAGGAGATCATGACATCAGCGAGTAGCCGATTTGCATTTTCCAGCTTCATTGAACCTAAGGCGTTGCCGATTTCAATTTCGATATTCGTGATAGCTCTTGGATATTCAAGCATCCTTTCATTCATCACCGCTTATACTGCCGAAATCGATTTAGTGGAGGCGGGCAGTTTTTACTTTCTTGTCTATGCAATCGCCATTTTGGTTTCAAGACCATTTACAGGGAAGCTGGTTGATTTGAAAGGCGGCAATAGTGTAGCCTATCCCGGCTTGGTATTATTTGCGATTGGCATGTTCTTAATTAGCCAGGCGCAAACAAGTTTCGTCTTTTTGGTGGCATCGGCATTTGTCGGATTAGGATATGGGAACTTTCAATCTTGTACGCAGTCTCTTGCCATCAAGATGACTCCTAGGGAAAGAATTGGATTGGCAACATCGACATATCTCGTTTTTCTTGAATTGGGTATCGGTTTTGGTCCCTTCATATTAGGCTGTTTTGTACCTTTAATCGGATATAGAGGTATGTATTTATCGCTGGCAGGCCTAATCATGTTGGGCATCCCTCTCTACCACGTACTTCACGGGAGGAAAGATAAGGAAGCTCTTTTCTCGAAAATGACATGAAAACCAAAAAGGTGTGCTGCCATTAGAAGCAGAGGTCCGTAATTTGTGAATTTTTTCAAAAAACAAAGAGGTTTCGGAAGGGGGTGCCCTCCGAAACCTCTTTTATAATCCTGTATGTTCTCGGTTAGATTTTAATATCGACCTTCGCCTTTTTCTGAAGTTCTTCCACATGTTTCACAAGCTTTTCTTGTTTCTTTTGCTGTTCTAGTTGTTCCTTGATCTGTGGCTTCATTTCATCCAATTTCTTTACCTCTTGCCCGCTTGCCTTTGATTGTTCGGCAATTTGGTCATAATATTTTTGGATTTCTTCATCCGTTGGTTCTTCTACTTTAATCTCTTTGTCTACGTACTTCGTATAGGGGATATTCTCGGCGATTTGCGTGTTGAGCATTTTAGAATTCAAGCCTGCTTGCTTCATCGCTTCCTGGAATTTTTCTTCAGTTTCATATTGCTCTTTGATTTTGGCAAGTTGCTTTTCGATTTCAGCCTTGGAGGCTGTGTAGCCTTTTTCGTCAGCAGCTTGAAGCAATAATGTTTGTCCCACTAAAGAATTGATGGTTTGCTCTTTAATTTGCTTGGCACCTTCCTTGGATGTTGGGTCTTGTCCAAATTGCTGCATTTGCATTTGTGTCGTCGATAACACAGTGTTATATTCCGCTCCGGTAATTTTTTCGTCATTGACGATGGCTACCGTTTTCTTTTCATCCACTTTTTGCTTGTCCAATTTCTTTTGCATTTCTTCCATCTTCTTTTGTTGTTCCTCAGTTGCTTTAGCCGTTTCTTTGCTTTTCTGAGCCTCGGTTGTTTTAGTTTCTTTTTCGTCATTTTTTTTATCCGCTTCATCGTTCGAACCACAAGCGGTCAGGCCGACAGCCAATAATCCGATAACGATAGGATACAATAGTTTTTTCATGTTCAGTCTCCTTTCGTATTCAGTACTAAAAAAAATCATCTAATGCGCATTATATAGGAATTGCCCTTTAAAACACAATAAAATCATTCTTTTTTTCCAGAAAACAGGAATATAGTAGAGTCATCTCCAAAGATATAAGCATTACGTTCTTGGAACTGAATCGATTTACCCTCGTCCTGTCATGATTAAGTGAGCTAAAGAATGATGTAACATCCCATCTAACTCATGAAATATTCATGACGAAAGTAACCACTGCTTTCGTCATTTTATGGTATTATATACCTTATTATTCAAATGTAGTTCATTTAACCTAGGGAAATGCTGCGGGAATATGGGTCGAGTGAAGAATGGCAATTTCATTGAAACGACTCAGATATAATCCATCGGAAAAGAAGGAGTTTGCAGGGGGGATGGAAATTGAAAGATAAAGCTGTGCTGCCGATAGTATTGTCGGGGTATTTAAAGCTGGGGGATGCTGTCATCATTACTGATCAAGATCATCGTATACTTGATATTAATCGTTATTATGAACAGACGACAGGGTATTCCAGGGACAGCATCATCGGATTCAAAGCTGGGTTTTTAAAGTCAGGGTTAACACCAGCAGCTACCTATACATCTTTAAAAAGCGAAATGAAGAGGGGAAATCCTTGGTCTGGGGTTTTCACCAATCGGAAGAAATCAGGTGAAATTTGGCATTCCTCAATAACGATTACACCTATTCAATTGGAAAATAAGTTGTATTTTGTCGGGATTTTTCGAGAATTGGAACAATTGAAGGAAGGGATTTATCTCTCGGAAAAGAAAAGGGCAGAGACGCAGAGGGAATTATTGAAGGTTCTAGCCATTTCATGCGAAATTCGCGATCCAGGCATAGAGGAGCATTTATTGAGAGTGCAAACATTAAGCGAAAAGCTGGTATACATGCATGATCGGCGAATGCAGCTGAAGCTGTCTGAAAGCTATAAGAGCCATATTGCTCACGCCAGTATTTTACATGATATCGGAAAGGCCGAGATTCCTGAAGGGATATTATACAAGCCAGGTCCATTATCTCCTTATGAACGAAAAATCATCGAGATGCATCCACTAATGGGTGCCGATATTTTGAATAAGATTTCTAGGGAAATAAACAATGAGGTCATCAGTAGTCTCGAAGTGGCGGAAAATATTATCCTCTATCACCATGAAAAATGGGATGGAACGGGATATCCCCATCGTCTAAAAGGAGAGGAAATCCCATTGGAAGCAAGGATAACTGCGATTGTGGATGTGTTTGATGCCTTGACCAGCAGAAGGGCGTATAAAGACTCTTGGTCAGTGGCGAGGGCATTATCTTTCTTGAACGAACAAAAAGGAAAGCATTTCGATCCAGACATGGTAGAGTCTTTCTTCAATTATTTTGATGAAAGGGGAGAGTAGGAAAAAAGCTGCGAATCGCTTCGCAGCCTAGAAATCATTAAATAAGGAACTCGGCCAATATCTTTTCTTGATCAAAGGGGGTGAGGCCATCGTGAAGTGAAAAGATGACATCGGCCTTTTTGGGATCGTCTGCCAGTTCGCCCCTGGATTGGGCATGAAGGGTGAATAAGTCATATAAGTTCGGTTTGATGAGGGAAGTTAAGGCTTTACCGATGGCTATCAAGCCATCTTGATTGTTTTCCACCGTATTGCTGACATGGGGGAATGCCTTCAAAGCAACATCAGCCCAAATCACCTTTCTTTCGAATAGGTCAAGAATGACAGGGATACTGATTAATGTGTCTGCCGTCAAATCCACTTTGTCTTGCACAGTCGACGGCTCGAATACTTCTCCAGAGTTGGGTTCTTCTCTCGACATCCAGCCGGCAAAACATTCAGGCATTGAAACGAACGATTGGTCAGTATAAGATTGAAGGCTCATCGTGACATAGCGCCCACCGTTTTCCTCTATTGAGGAAATATGCATGTCGATGAATTCACATGCGCCATGTGGAGCGGATGTGATGTCCCCGCTATGAACGGATTGAAACTTGGTTGACTTCAGGTTCGTGAACGAAATATGATCGAGAACTCCCATTCCTCACTGTAAATCACGGCGGATAAATCTATATCAATCCGGTCCGAGTGTCCTCCATTCAGCAAGGGTCCTTCCTTCCACCAAGTGAAAAAGCGAATCGTGTCACCCTCTGGAAGATTTAGTTTACTTCCTCTAACCAGAGATCGAAGCGATTTGCTCGCAGAACGTTGCGCAAATGGAACAAGCTGCTCTTTCAGGCGTTCATCGATGTATGCATGGCCAAGTGGGGGGAGCTTTGAAAAACGTCTTTGCAATGCTTCTTCACATAAACGGGAAGCTGACAATGATAGCTGACGGTCCAGCGGCACCAATGCATTCTCCACCAATTGGACTTTACCGACATTCCCTTTTGGAAAGAATGTGCGAGTCGGTTGAAATAGGTGGCGATGTTTAAAGTGCGTAGCTAACTGAAGCAGCACAGGGGTTGTGACAGAATCCGCCACATCGGAAAACGCTGATATCACTTCTTCCGGGCAATGGGAGAGGCGAATCAAATGATCCAGTCGACGGGCGAACTCCCCTGGGCGGGAACGAAGTAGTGCCACACATAGATTTATATCCTTACGTTCAATCGCTTTTTCCAGCTTACTTGAGAACGTTTCGAAATCGAGGCTGTTCCGTAGGACATCGAATGCCTTTTTGGTGTGGGGATAATTATGTGCATATTCACCAGGATGCAGGATTTCCCCTAGTCGGATCCATTCTTTCTTGTAGCGCAGCATATCTTCTGTAAGCGATGGACATGCTTCCAACAATCCAAGAATGAACCGTCGTTCTCGTCGTTTGAACTTACGGAACTTGGTCACGGCCGCCAAACTCACATCCCCGCCGGAGAAGAAGACGGCCAAGCGAAGAACGTCAGTCGATGTGTTAAAGAAGCGGGATAGTTGTTCAATTTCTGCTTTTTGATGATTCAATAAGCTCCGGCTACAAAAGCAATGGTTTCTTTCATCGGTATGCATTCAGGTAAGATGGAAGAAGCGATTTGTTCGGGGCTATAGGTTTTGATAACCCACTCGACTTCTTCTTGGTCTGCCACGGAAAGAGAACGGTTCGATGCAATGATTTGGTGAATCATCGTATCAAAGGAGGAGGCAGGTGCAAGATTTATGACTTCTAAATCCACTCTGTCCAGAAGTGGGAACCGTTCGTCTTTCGTATAGGCAGGAAGTGATCCATCAGTTTTGAGCCCCGTTACATCATGAACAAAGGAATCCAAGTAGTGAATGAGGGCATTCCAATACAATTCTGCCTCATCCGCTTCCATGACTTGGGAAGGGAAATTGGGATACATCGGCCGAAATACAGCATGCGCACCAATCATATTTTTGACATCAAGGATCGTTTGTTGAAAAAACGAAACGAATTCCTCAATGGAAAGGGTCGTTAGAACATCGATAAGCGGTTTAGAAAATGTGAAGCCTAAGCTTTCCAAGTTTTTCAAAGCAGTTGCCATGTACTTCACTGGAAGCATATCGGTCCCTTTTTCCATCCATACCATCCTTCTTCTTCTCAATAAAATGGTTTGTTTCATAAACAGCACCAGAACTAAAGGAGAGTAACCCTCTATCCTCCTGTTCCGATTGCCTCCTTTCAAATTATCAAATTGAATATCTGCCATTTTTCTAATAAGGATCCTTACACTAATTAAGGCATAAAAAAGAGCAAACATGCCATTGCGACCGTTTTTTCGTTTGCGAACAAATAATGAATGTCTTAGTAATGGAAATGTATAGGTGGGGGAAGAAGGGACATGTCCAAAAAAAGGACCAGCATTCGGATATGTAAATAAGAAGGGTGAAACCAGGAAAGCGAGGCCCCTGTATTGGATAGTCGGCCACCCTTGGAAACCAAGGGTGGCCGACTCTTGAATAAAACTTAAGAGAAGGAAGGAGCCTCATAGCCTGAAAGAAAGAAACCGGGAATCCGATTTCTTCCAAGACTTGTATTTTATCAAAAATTAGTTAAAGACAAAAGCTTTTAGTTCTTTATTCTTATTTTTCTAACGTAATAAAGAACTGCGATAATGCTGATCAACAGCACTAAACCGATCTTTACCTTGCCTGAAGCCTGTAAAACTTGTGTCACCGAGTACGCCTCGATGAGGAGGGCGGGCAGTTTTCCTATTAATGTGGCGATGAGGAAAATCATGAGGCTCGACCTGCTTAATGCAGCGGCAAGGTTAATCACGGCGGAAGGGATGAAAGGAAGGAGCCTTAGCAATAAGATCATCCAAAATGCAGGATATCCTTGTGACTCATGCAGCCGCATGATCCAGCGGTTTTTCATGAACTTTGGTGGGAGTGCTTGAATGCCTCTCCGGTATAACCAAAAGCTCACTGCCGCTCCTGTAATTTCCCCTATGTAAGAAACGATCAATCCCTTATGAAATCCAAATACGGTGATATTGGCTGCAGTGATGAATACGCTCGGAATAAAACCAAGCACGCTAATCAATATGTTCAAGATTATACTGACAACAATGGACAGAGGTCCGCTTGATGCCAAAGCCTCTGAAATGAAATGCATATCGATCATGAAGAACTCCATTTATATCCCACGCCCCAAATCGTTTTCAAATGCACATCTGCTGGAAAGCCGGCGTGACGCAATTTTTCCCTAATATTTCGGATGTGTGAATCGATTGTCCGATCTTCCGTGTTCGTCCCATAACCCCAGATGGTCGAGAGCAGATGATCCCTGGAGTACACTTGATCAGGTGATTTTAAAAACAAGGACAACATGGAAAATTCTTTTGGGGTTAGTGAAATGGCTTTGGTTTGATAATGAGCTTCATAAGCGGATTCATTTAATTTTAACCCTTTAAAGAACACCCCATCGACTTCGTGTTGGAGCACCCGTCTTGTCACAGCTTCAATCCTGGCCAGTAAAACATCTTCATTAAAGGGCTTCGTTATATAATCATCGGCGCCATATTTCAACCCTTTCACCATTTCTTCGGCTGCATTCCTGGCGGTGAGCATGATAATGGGGATGGCGGAAAACGACCGGATCCTTTTGCATGCTTCCCAACCATCCATGTTGGGCATCATTACATCGAGAATGACGATGTCAGCATGATTATGCTTCAAGAACAGTACCGCATCATGCGCGGAGTCCTTCTTTATGCACGTATATCCGTGAGGTTCAAGATATAGCTCTAACAAATCCAACATTCTTTGTTCATCATCTACCAGAACTGCTGTCTTCATTTAATTATCTCCTTTAAATATGATCGTGAAGCACGTCCCTTGGTCCAGGCTGCTTGTAACTGAAATCGTCCCTCCTTGAATCTCCACTAACTGTTTGACGATGGATAGCCCCAATCCGAATCCGCCGGTATCTCTAGCGCGTGATTTCTCGACACGGTATAAACGATCAAAGATATGCGGGATGTCTTCATCGGGGATGCCCATCCCTTGATCGATGATGGAGATGGAGATAGTGCCAGGTGCCCGGTTTGCTTTGATGGTGGTGACCGTATTTTCGTTCGAGTATTTTAATGCATTATCCAGCAGGTTAAGCATGATTTGTTCAAACCTTGCGGGGTCTAAATTCATTAATAAATCCTCCGTGCATTCGAGGTGCAATTGCATTCTTTTATTCGTGAAGGCCGGCAGCACTTTTTCATGAATGGATTGCAGCAATGTTGTAAGCCTGACGGTTTCTTTTGAAACGGTGAAGGTGGGCAGATCCATTTTAGCCATATAGAATAGTTCGTCCAACAATCTATTTAAACGTTGCGATTCATCATGGATGATTGCTACATAGGATGATCGTTCAAATTCATCCAAGTCTTTCCGGCGGGCAATATCAGCATAGCCCTTGATATAAGTGAGAGGCGTGCGCAGTTCATGGGAGATGCTCGCCAAGAATTCATTACGTTCCTTCTTTAAATAATTCAGTTCGTTAGCCAGGCTCTGTATCGATTGGGCGAGTTCGCCAAGTTCATCATGTGATCGCACTGGTACAGTCACGGAGAAATTGCCTTCACTTAATTTAGTGGTCGCTTCCTTCATGCCAATAAGCGGTCTAGTCAATGCTTTTGAAAGGAAATAAATGATGATAAGCATGAATAAAAGTAGCAAAACCGTTGCAAAAAGAAAGTGCTTGTTTAATTGGGAAATTAATAGTTCTACTTCTCTTGTCTTTTTGAACATGTAGACATAGCCTTCTTTTGAATGTTCACTGGTAAATGATGTGACTGTGGCGATATACCGTTCATCCTTCCAGCTTGATTGGACGATCAGACCTTTTCGAGGTACTTGAGGGAGCACCTTATGCAAGATTTTCTTCATTCCCGGATTTACATTTTCTGAAGAAACAATAATATCGCCTGCTTTATTCGTTATTACGACATCTGTATCTGTATGGGATTCCATCAGGGCGATATGCTCAAGGGTTGCCTCGGAATATGTAAGCTCTAAAACATCACGATGACTGTTGCCACGGGATTTCAATGAATCCAATTCTTGATCGATCCTGGAGTTGATGACGTGGTTATGTAAATAGAGCATGGAAACCGTTTCCAACAAAAAAATACTTACGAATATATAGAGTCCTAGCTTCATGGAGATTTTCAAGATGTTCACCCTCTTATCTATTAAAGTCATTATAGCGAAAAAATAGGCAGGAATTATGCAGATTTGTTTCTTTCCTTCCTATTAGATAAAACATAATCTGAATCTTTGTCTGCCGGTTCTTCGGTTAACGAGGAGAATGTTCGTTTTTCTTAGTTTAATGGAGTTGAAAACGATTGGCCACTTGGATTCTTTAGCTGTCGGGAAAAATGGCCCGTTTTCAATATTTTAGCGATGTTAATTTTGTTGCGTAAAGGAAACATTTTGTCATCAAGTGAATATGATGTAAAAAAGGAGCTGAACCATATGAATTGTACAAACCGTACCCAAAAGAAAATACTTGCATATTCGGCTTTATTCAAGAAAATCGGCATTATCAATGAAGAAGAGTACAAAACGATTGCTAAGACCTTTCAAGCGAAGGATTGAGGAAGGGAACCTTGAATAATCATAAGCGTTTGTCCCATCTTAAGCAGGCTGTAAAACCTCCGCCTTCGATTTATTGATGAGGGGGGGACAGCCTGCAATCACTTACAACTTAGGATATATATGGTATTGTATAACTCAGGATCATAAGTGGAGTGAAATGTCCAATAAAGGGGAATTTCAGAAGATATGTTTGATTTAGAAAAATATATGCATGCACCCTCTTTAATTGCTACAGCGGCCAGTTACATACTGATCGGAACCTTATTTGCCATCTTTATAGAAAAAAACCAGCCTCTCCTAAACTCTGGAAGGCTATTCTCGTATTGGTGATAGGAATGTTCGCTTTTCATTTCACGTTTAATCTAGCAGGAGAAATCATAAGCATACCCATTCTCCCAATCGGTGTGGCTCTTCTCTCTTGGCTCTTGGGAAGGCGAGGGAATGCGCTGAGATGGCAGCGATTTCGCCGGTTTGCCTGGCTCGGGTTTTTATCGAATTTCATCGTTTTCGCTTTAGCCCTTTTAGCCATACCGCTTGATGGAATGATGTATCCGAAGGATGCACCATCGACATATATGATGGATGTTAAAAAGGCTTCATTGATTGCGAGCCACCCCCACTCGAAAGAAGGAACATTAAATAAAGCAAAGCTGGAAAAATTGATGGGACAGATGACACAAAAAAAGATCGAGAGTGAATCTTGGTATAACCGAATCCGTGAAGATGGCGATCACAAAGAGAAATTCCCTTATATCCTGAATGGGACAATTCCTGCCAAGGGGAGTGGACTTAAAGCCATCATTTTCATTGAAGAAGATGGCAGGGGAATCCTGATTACACCTAATAAAGGGCGTCAAGTCTACTTCAGGCTCAAGGAATCGATTTTGATTGGAGGTGTTGGGAAGGATGGCTAAAAAAACAAAAAAGATTATTTTACTAGTTGCGATATTATTGATAATCGGTGTTCTTTCATTTACTCAAATCCCTAAAGACCCTGACCTTTTCTTATCGGATAAGCAAGTCATCAAACGGATCAACTCATTTTTTTCTGAAGCCCAGCCAAAGATCATTCAAGACCGTATCTTTTTGGATGATACACATGTATTTGTTCCTTTTATTAGCGAAGATGATGGGTATGGGATGAGCTTTTGGATTTGGAAGAATAATAAATGGAGAGCAGCTTCCGTGAATGAAGGAGGTGAGCCTCAAGTTTGGAATGGAGAAAAGAAATCAAAAATCATCTGGAATATCAATCCTAAAGATGACGTTGGCGAAATCAGGTTTTTTCTAAAGAAAGAAAGGGAATTCATGGTGGCGGATGGGGTGGATACTTATCAACATAGAATGGAAATGATGCACCGGATTTCGCTTCAAGGAAAAATGTACGGAGTAGAGGAGTATCCTGATCATTGGCAGGAGCTGTTGACACAGTATGTGGAAATACAGGCCAAAGATGGACAGAATGAATTCCTGGCTTTAGAGGACGGGTTGCAAGTGTTCACTAGTTTTTATGATGCCAAAGGAAAGGAGACATTTCCTCACACCTCCTTTACCGGGAATGGCTATTCGACAGGAAATGATTTCGTCGATGTCCCATTCCTTGTCCAGGTGCATGAGAATGAGCTGGAAGGGGAGTATTGAATTGTCAGGACTTTGTTGAAGCGTCCGGATTGTGTCTAAACTATTATTCTTATATAGTTAAAAGATAGTTTCGTAGAAGGAGTTGCGAGTGGTGCAGATATCATGAGTTCGATAGTATTGGCAATAATTATTTTTGTTGTCACGTTAATTTTGGTTATTTGGCAGCCTAAGGGTCTTGGGATAGGCTGGAGTGCTTGCGGCGGGGCAATCATTGCGTTGATGTTCGGTGTCGTTTCTTTTCAGGATGTGAGTGATGTGACTCAAATCGTCTGGAATGCGACATTGACGTTTGTCGCGTTGATCATCATTTCGTTAATATTGGATGAAGTGGGTTTCTTTGAGTGGGCAGCGCTGCATATGGCCCGGGCTGCTGACGGCCGCGGTTTTCGTTTATTTGTATTGGTATTGATTTTGGGAGCCATAACCGCTGCGTTTTTTGCCAATGACGGAGCAGCCTTGATTTTGACTCCAATCGTGCTTGCGATGGTACGGGCACTGGATTTTGAAGATAAGATGGTGCTGCCATTCATCATGGCAAGCGGATTTATCGCAGATACGACGTCCTTGCCCTTTGTCATCAGCAATCTAGTGAATATTGTTTCCGCAGATTTTTTTGGGATCGGTTTTGGCGAGTATGCCAGCAGGATGATCGTTCCTACCCTGATCAGTCTAGGCGCAAGCATTTTGGTCCTGTACTTATTCTTTAAGCAACAGATACCTGTTACATATGCTTCAAAACATGTAAAGAAACCTGCAGAGGCGGTCAGGGATGCAAAGATGTTCAAGATTTCCTGGCTGATCCTTGTTATTTTGCTTGTTGGATATTTCGTTAGTGAATTCATCGGCATTCCTGTATCTTTCATTGCAGCTGCGATTGCGCTGTTCCTCTTAATGCTGGCAAGGAAAAGTCCTGCGGTGGACGTAAAGGGTGTAATGAAGGGGGCACCGTGGAATATCGTTTTCTTTTCGATCGGGATGTATGTAGTCGTTTACGGCTTGAAGAATGTTGGGTTGACCAGCTTGTTAGCTGATGTCATTCAAGCGACTGCCAATCAGGGATTATTTTCGGCTGCGATCATCATGGGGTTCATCGCCGCGGTTCTTTCTTCCTTCATGAACAATCTGCCAACAGTCATGATTGACGCTTTGGCCATCGCGGAAGTACAAACAACAGCACCAATTAAAGAAGCGCTGATTTATGCAAATGTGATCGGCTCTGATTTAGGGCCGAAAATCACCCCGATAGGGTCTTTAGCCACGTTGCTGTGGCTTCATGTTTTAAAGGGAAAAGGTGTCAAGATAACTTGGGGGTATTATTTCAAGGTCGGAATCATCCTAACCGTCCCCACCTTATTGATTACCTTGATTGGGCTTTATTTTTGGCTCCTGATCATTCATTAAAGACACGACCGAGGTATAGGCCGTACAGCTTGCAGACAAAAAGGGTTTGGAATTTATAAAATCCCAAACCTTTGCCTTTAGGTAAGAAATGAGTTCTGCGATTACTGAATAGAAAGATGTTAAGAGACCTATACAACTTCGACGTTCAGGCACTCCCTTATCCAGGCGCTCGGTAGCCTCCTCGGCATCGCCTTCATGGTTCCCTTAGGAGTCACGTACCTTCCGTTCCAATTCAAGTTGATTTAACTTTTAGATGAAACCCTAGCTTTTACAGTCTGGAATCCCACTTTAATGGTGGGGTTTTTCCATTTAAATGAGCGGGATGATAAAGCCGCCGTAAGCAAAGGCAAGGATGATCACGAATGCTGGATGTATCTTGAATTTCCCTAAGGCCAAGAAGGCCAATCCGGCCAGGATGATTGAATGGAAGTACCCGATTGAATCGACGGCATCTGCAGCCATGTTCCAGGTAAGCAACAGCATCATGATCGCGATCACGGGCTGTACCAGCAAGGACATGCCTTTTACGATCGGTGATTGCTTGTATTTGCGCAGGATTTTCAATAAGTAGATCAAAGCTACTGCTGAAGGGATGACGGTGCCTGCCAATGCAGCCAAAAACCCTGGCCAGCCATACACATCATATCCGACATATGCGGCAATTTTGGTGGCAATCGGGCCTGGAAGGGAATTTCCTAGCGCAAGCATCTGTGAAAATTCGGTATTACCAAGCCAGCCGTAACGGTTTACGATTTGATCGTACATAAGTGGGATGGAGGCTGGTCCTCCCCCATATCCAAGAAGATTGGCAATGAAGAACGCAAGAAAAACAGCAATCCCAAGCGGGATGATAAGGCCCATCAAGGCAATTCCTCCTTCTCATCCACCCTTTTAAATCTTTCTTTTAATTTAAAGTGGAATGCTCCGTATAATAAGAAAATCATGATGACGATACCTGGGTGAAGGGAGATTGTCTGGAGCAATATAAAGGAAATCACAAAAAAGGTGATACCGAGAACTTTTCCTAGCCCTCTAATCGCCTTTTCGCCAAACTCATAAGCCATTTGACCAAGCATGACGGCAACAACTGGCATGACAGCAGCGATCATATTACCGATCATTGCTGAATTGCTTAGTACATTAATGAAACCAATCAGGAAAACCATTGCAAGGCAAGAAGGCAAGATGTGAGCGGTCACGCTCAATAGAGCTCCCGGCCAGCCCTTTAATTGGTAGCCAAGGTATGCCGCCATCTTAGTGGCAATCGGTCCAGGAAGAGTATTGGCAATCGCCAGGGTGTCCCCGAATTCATCATCATCGAGCCAATGATATCGGGAAACAGCTTCATGACGGATGAGCGGGATGACGGACGGGCCGCCGCCAAAACCTAAAATCCCGGTCCTCAACATCCCGGTGGCTAATTCCGAGTACGGATTTTTCAAAACGGTTCCCCCTAAAAATTCAGCATCCATTTCCAAGTTCATGAACTAATGATAACAAAAATACCTCTCGCATTGTACATGAAATCATGATAATCATTACGTATGAATGCATATAGGCGACCATTAAATAAAATAGGAAGGCAAAAGTAAAAATAAATACTTTTTGCCTAAAGAAAATGACATTAGAACCCGTATCAAAAGCAAACGTGTCATCTTGCAATAGTATTATGTGAATCGACTTCATGAAATGGGGGAGTTGACAGGCCTTCTGTTTGAACAGGGAATTGGGTATGCATCAGAATATGCCTATAAGATACTGAAAGAAAAACGGTTCAGAGCCGGATCATCCTGGGAAAAGGCGATTTCAGCTCATGGTATTTCTAATGGTGTATTTGTTGCCGCGACAAAGCGGGTGGGTCAAGAAAAGGACATGAATTTTTACGGTGGGTCATTCATTAGCGAGTCATTTGGGAATATCTTGGCTTCACTTGATGATGAGGAAGGTAACATTGTACAGGATATTAATTTGAAAGATATAGAAAGAACGAGAAATATACGCAATTTTTCAGAGACAGCCGTGTCGACACCTACGCCCTATATTACAAAAAGAAATCCTCCCAACCCCATCACTCAAAAGCAAGAACCTAAAAGTCAAACACACTTAATAGTTCTAAGGAATCAGGTCGGTATTGCACCCGCTTAGTCCTTTTAATTTAGCTTGAGGTACAGATCAAGCATCTGTGCTTTTTTTATAAGGTGTGGTTAGCCAAGGACAATGTTGGAAATACTATAAGAATGATATTTAAGTGAATTTTCAGAAAAGTAATTGACGCAAAAACATAGTTGTTATATATTATTGATAATTATAAAAGTTGTTATATAACAGAAGAGGAGGAGTCAAAATGTTGAATATCCAGGATAAAGCTTATGAAAGTTATGTAAAGGTTTGTGAAAGGTATGAAATCGAATCGATAAACTTCGACCACTTCATCAAAAATTTAACTAAAGATCAGTTGGATGAATTCAGCAAATTAGCCGTTTAAATGAAAGGACGCGATTGCAAAAGATGGACCTCCCGGTTGATGTAGATGTAGAAGCCAGTTAAAACCCCACCAGTTGCTGTCTAGACGAGGTGGGGTTTCATTATGTGTTATAAGGAGCTAATTTTTGGATAACCGGCAGTATCCTTGTAAATTGATAGCGTAAATTATCATTCACCATTACATCACGAGTAAGAGAGAAGATGTGAATTGAATTTTATTGGTTAGAACATTAAATTCAGAATTTTCTTGAAACATAAACGTGCACGTGTTAAAATTCTTTTCAGGTAAGAATATTAAAGAAACAAAGTTCCTTAATAAGCAACGTTGGCGAGTGGAGAGGGCTGCAGCAAATCTACCTAGGAAAAAAATTTACGGGAATTGGTAAAACTAAGCGATTCCATATTTAAAAGCAAAAAAATTTCCTCTATATATCATCCGTGCAACCAGTCACATTCTTATTAAAACGAATAACTAAGGTGTTTTTTTAAAACGTCGCATTCTTACCTATTATCTGCTTCAAAACATCAAGAATAAGGATAATGATTATTTTGCATAATGATATATTCCATAATATTTTCTCGGAATTTTTTTTGAGAATATAAGGGAACGGTGTTGCTTGTTGAGAAACCCTATGAATCTATTTAGGAAGGGGGGGACATAATTTAAAAGCGTTTCATTTATATCAACTCAGCTTAACAGCAATTTAAGAGTTATGTCACATGTAAATATGCTGATGATTAGTTTTTTAATGGTAAAATTGTAAGCGCTTTATATGTGATGAGTGGTAATGTCCAGTGCATGTGGCCTTAAAATGAAATCAATCGGGGGGTTTATGATAATGAATAAACAACTGCAGATGAATAAGAAAGGTAAATGGAAAGTTCGTTATACAGTCTTATTTGTATTATGGCTATGTTGGCTGTTTTCTTTCCTTGATCGAATGGTTATAACTATTGCATTGCCTTTTATTGGTGAAGATCTAAATCTAACGGCGACAGCTCAAGGGTTACTGTTAAGTATTTTCTTTGCAGGTTATGCACTGTTCCAAATACCGGGCGGGATGTTATCGGATAAATATGGCTTTCGTCGTGTGATGAGCATTGCGATTGTCTGGTGGTCCATTTTTACATCATTGACTGGCTTAATATTTTCTTATCCACTTATGTTAATCGTCCGATTCGTATTCGGCTTAGGGGAGGCCTGTTTACCAGGTGCGGCTTACAAAGGAATAGCTAATTACTTTCCCAGTAAGCAACGCGGGACTGCCACAGGAATTCAATCAACAGTTAATACGTTAGGACCCGCTCTGGCTGCTATTGCTGCGGCAGCAATCATTGCGGCATTTGGATGGCGAACAGTGTTTATCGTGATGGGTATTCCAGGTATTATTATCGGTCTGTATATCTGGTTTAATTTCAAAGATAATCCGAAAGATCATCCTAAAATGACGAGAGAAGAGCTTGCAGAATTAGAAGAAGACAGTGAGATAGAAAAATCGGACGAAGAAAAGAAATCCGGAGTCTCCTTCAAGGAGCTATTAAGAAAACCTATTTTATGGCAAATGGCGCTAATTTGGTTCTTCTTTGATATTACTTTCTGGGGATTTACTTCTTGGCTTCCATCTTATCTCATAAACGTAAGGGGACTTTCTTTAATGAATACTGGCATCTTCAGTGCCTTACCGTTTCTAGTTGGTACAGTCTCGATTATTTTTGGTGGATACTTGTCAGATAAGGTAAAAGGAAAAAGAAAATGGGTGTTTATTCCTAATGCTGTAATTGGCGGGTTAGCTTTATTATTGATGCTTCAAGCATCTTCCACGGCAATGGTCATCACGTATCAATGTGTTGCAGCATTCTTCATGTTCTTGGCACAAGGAGCATTCTGGGGCCTGGTTGTTGACACACTTCCCGCGCAAATAATGGCTGCAGGCTCATCCACTGTTAATTGTTTTGGATCGATTGCAGGCTTCATCGCCCCTTTTTTAATGGGATATATGATTGAACGGAGCGGTGGTTCTTACAATTCATCTTTCATATTAATGGTAGCAGCAATAATAATCGCAGCAATTATTGCCCTAACGATTAACAATAATATCAAAAAAGAAAATTCATTGAACTCAGAAACGATAGTAGAAGCTTAATTCATTATTTTCATGAAAACCCTCGTGCTAGACATATATTTTTCGAATATTGGGTAACAAAGAGGGGGTGAAGTATTGTAATTTTCAGAAAAGTGATTAAAATAAAAGAAACATCGTTGCTTATTAGGTAACGAATGGGGATGACAAACGAAATCATTTAAAAGGGAGTTTGAATGAATGAAAGTGGATTTAAAACCAAGCAATGTTAGTTCATTATCAAAGGTACTTGCAGTAGCTACGCAAAATCAATTTGCTGTCGGGGCGTTTACTCCTAGAGCTACAAAGATGATAACTCCTATACTTAGAGCGGCCCAAGAAAAGAAGTCGGCAATTATTGTTCAAACTTCAGAGAGGGAGCAGGAACGGTATGGAATTAACTTAGCCGAGTTTAGCCGAGAGTTTTATCGTGTGATCCAAGAGGAGAATATTAAGATCCCTGCCGTGTTACATTTAGATCATACGAAGGATTTCAATGTAATTGCCGAAGCCATCGAAGTTGGTTTTACATCCGTAATGATTGATGCATCAGAGCAACCATTCAAGAAAAATATTGAGATAACCAAAAAGGTTGTCAACTATGCACATTCAAGAGGCGTATCTGTTGAAGCTGAATTAGGTAAGATAGGGACAACCGATTTTATAGAAACCGATGTTGATGAAGAGCTATTTACAGAGCCTGAAGAAGCAAAACGGTTTGTTGAAGAAACGGGCATTGATGCATTGGCGGTTTCTGTCGGAACTTCACATGGAGTTTATCTTGTTAAAAATCCAAAAATTGATATTGAACGTTTAATGGAAATTCGTGCATGGACTTCTGTACCTTTAGTGTTACATGGCGGTTCAGGCACTCCTTCTGAGATGATCAGGAATGCAATTCAAATTCCCGATGGGGGGATCAGTAAAGTGAACATTGCAACAGATTTAGAGCATGTGATGATAAAAACCCTTAATCGAGAAACTTATGTTACAGAAAAAGAGTGGTCGGAACTACCAGCTGAAACAATAGCCTTAGTCCAAAACGCAGTTAAGAACGTGGTAAAAGAAAAAATTGAAAACTTTCTAATAAGCAGCGATAGCGCCTCTTACTATATTTAAGAAGGAATATCATACTAACTTTGTACTATACCCTTTTTAAAAATTCACATAAGGTGAACCCTGTAACCACATAATAGATGGCTATGCTCATAACCTTTAAGAAAATGTTTTTGGAAGAATTGCTAAGGAAATAGGAGGAAAAATAATATGTCCATAGAAAGATCTAGTATAGTAACCTTTGCTGGTAATCCAGTTACGTTGATTGGGAGTGAAATTCGTGTTGGTGAGAATGCGCCAAATTTTGAAGTATTAGCAAATGATCTCACAAAGGTTACTCTTGAAGATTCAAAAGGGAAAGTCCGCATCATTTCATGTGTTCCCTCTCTTGATACAGGAGTATGTGATGCACAAACACGGGAATTTAACCAAATGGCTAGCAATCTAGGAAATGATGTAGAAGTGTTAACTATTAGTGTAGATCTTCCGTTTGCGCAAAAAAGATGGTGTGGAGCCGCAGGTATAGAACAGGCCCAAACCCTTTCAGATCATTTTAAGATGTCATTTGGCACAGCATATGGCACATATATAAAGGAACATCGCTTAGAATGCCGAGCAGTATTCGTTGTAGATGAAAAAGATGTCGTACAGTATGCTGAATACGTTCCTGAAATCACGGAACATCCGAACTATGAAGCAGCCATGGAAGCCGTTAAATCAGTAAAAAAAGTTAAAAATTGATATAAGTTAGCAATATACATTATGTTTAAAGGACGTATATCATTTTTCATCACTCATAAGAAGGAAAGTGTTTATTTGATTAAAATCTTTTTTTCTCATAGAAAGGCTGTCCACAAAAGGTCAGCCTCTTCTACTAATGGTTTTATATCGGCTGAGGTGTAAGCATTGAGAGAAAAAAATCATTAGTAGCTTAAAGGGATAGAGTTAAAGTTGATGTTATTGAAAAGGAGTGGATAATATTCTGAATATTTATATTTTTTGTTGAGTAACCAAGGTAGCGGTGATAGTATAAAAATGTGAAGAATTCATTTAATAATGAGATTGTATACTTCACGCATATGATGAAACATTGTTGCTTATTAAAGGACAAAAATGAGGGCTATACTTTGAATTTTTTTTACCCAGTATTGTATACAATGCGGCATTCAATTTTGAATTCCTGATTGAGAGGGGCATGAATGTTGAATAGTTTAGAAATGGATATCCATAAAAAAATCAAGCAGGCTATCATCCAGCAGAAGCTTCGGCCAAATATGCAACTGATAGAAAAGGATCTTGCTGAATCGTTTGGTGTAAGCCGTACCCCTGTTCGAACTGTTCTGCGAAGATTGGAATACGAAAAATTAGTGAAAATTAAAGAGCATAAAGGTACCTTTGTCTCTTGTTCAACAATTGAAGAAGCAAAAGAAGTGTTCGAAATGAGGAGAATTTTAGAAGGAGAGGCAGTGCGAAGAGCATGCAGACTCTTTATTGAGGAACAATTACAAGAGCTAGAGACTCTGGTTGAAGAAGAGCTACAAATTAATGAGAGCCCGGATTTTTATGAATCTTTGAAAATATCCGGGGATTTTCATTTGAAAATAGCTGAAATTGCGGGAAACTCCTATTTTTATCAATATCTAGAAGATTTAATTTCCTTAACTTATGTGATTATAGCAATCTATGGAAGAGGTGAAATGGAAACATGTGGTTCTCACGATCATATGCAAATCTTTAATGCCATTAAGCAAAGGGATGGCGATCTTGCAGAACGCTTATCACTCAATCACCTTAGTGAAATAGAGTCTAATCTTCATTTCAATGAGGAATTACAGTTCTCGCCTTCATTGACAGATATCTTTCAATGATTCCGAGTTGAAAGCGCTTACTGACAGGATCTTTAAGGAGGTGATACAGTCCATGTAATGTATTTGCCTTGTTATTTTTTTTTTTGATAATTCAAAGAAACTATGTTGCTTAATGCGCGACTAATCTGGAGTGTAACACAATAAATGGTGGAGGATCGATGGGAAGCAGTACATTGAACAAAACAAGGTCGCATTTTTTTCTATAGGAAAAACAGAAGAGAACACTGAAAAGGAAGATTGGATCTTATCATAGCCTCGGTAAACATCAAAGACCTAACTTGTTAACCATTGCAAATATCGGAAATGCGAAAAACAACAAAAAGGGGTTGGATGTATCATGTCTACAAATATAAATAGTTACGTTTCAGAAGAAACGCAAATTCAACATGATACGGGTGTGGATGAATCACTTAATCCGAAAACAGAGGATGGTAGGACGGTAAGACCGTTAGACTATATTTTCATGTGGGTTGGAGACGGTGTCAATCTTGGTAACATGACACTAGGAGCTAGTATAATTGTAGCGGGAATAGCTACCTTGAACATCTTTCAGACATTTGCCGCCGCTATCATGGCAATTGGTATCATTTCAACTGTTTTTGCTTTAAATGACAGGCTCGGATACAGAACGGGAATACCGTATGTTGTTCAGCTTAGAATGTCCTTTGGGCTGAAAGGTTCCGTAATATCATCACTAATGCGCGGTGTTCCCGCCATCGTTTGGTACGGTTTTCAAAGCTGGATTGGCGGTACGGCCTTGAATGAAATTGTGAAGATAATTACGGGCGGCGCCTTTGATCATGTTGCCATTTGCTTTGTAGTGCTGCAATTGGTGCAAATAGGGCTATCACTGTATGGATTCCATGCCATTAAGTGGGTTGAAACGCTTGCGTCCATTGTTATCGTCTTGGCGCTTCTCTATGTGTTTGGCGTTTTACTAACTTCCTATAGCGATGTTATTGCAGTGAAATGGGTACATGCAGAAGGATCATGGGGCTTACCTTTCTTTGCATTGATCATGATGTTTATGGGAAATTATGCGGCAATCTTTTTAAGTGCAGCGGACTATTCAAGAGAGCTCAAATCTGGTATTAGCGACGCAAAACGCGGGTTTTTGTACTTTCTGCCTATATTAATAGCGTACGGCTTGACACTTGCAATCGGCGGAATGCTTGCTTCCGCAACCGGTATCAACAATCCTGTGAAAGCGTTTGCGATAGTTGTTGATAACTCTTATATTACACTCTTTGTATCGGCATTTATCGTTTTGGGTGCGGTTGCCGTAAACATGGTTGCCAATATCATACCGCCAACCTATGTTATTACCCTGCTTACAAAAATGAAATATAAACCAGCAGTAACCATAACCGGCTTGCTTGCATTTTGTTCCTTCCCTTGGGTTCTTGTACAGGATTCTTCGGCAAAGGGTCTTGGTATATTCATTCTTATTTATTCCGCATTTTTAGGTCCTATCGTTTCTATATTATTAGTCGAATATTATATATTAAGAAAGCAAAAAGTGAATGTTGCAGATTTGTATAAGGAAGACGGCCCATTTGCCGGGTATAATCCAGCAGCAGTGCTTGCATTGATTATCGGTGCCGGAGCAGCCTTCATCAAAGTGGAACTTGCTTGGATTATCGGGGTATTTGTGGGAGGTATTGCCTACTTCCTTTTAATGAAGTTTGCATTTAAAGATTCAAAATTCAAAAAGGGTACTATTTTTGAAAAATAAGGCGTTATTCCTGGTGGTTGATGCAATCTGAGGGAAATCAAGGCTGTTGAATATAGTGAATATACACAAATTTTAGAAAAAAGGGGCTGGGATAATGAAATATGATTTAGTGATAAAGAATGGAAACGTAGTCATTGAACATTCAGTAGAAAAACTGGATATCGGTATACTTGATGGTAAAATTGCGGAAATATCAAAAGAAATTGACGGTAATTCTGCTGAAATCATTGATGCATCCCATCAATATGTCATGCCTGGGATGATAGATGCCCATGTCCATATTTGTGAGCCAGGAAGAACGGAGTGGGAAGGGTTTGTAACAGGAACTCAAGCATTGGCTGCAGGGGGGACGACATCTTTTGTTGATATGCCATTAAACGCTTTGCCGGCAACGACTACAAAGAGTTCACTGCATTTAAAATTAAAATCTGCTGAAAATAAGGCGTATGTTGATTATGCTTTGTATGGTGGATTAGTTCCTGATAATCTCGAGGATTTAGAGGAGCTTTCCAACGAAGGTGTCGTGGCCTTCAAATGTTTTATGGCAACATGTGGTAGTGCGGAAATTGGAGATTTTAAAAATGTTGATGATTTTACTTTATATCAAGGTATGAAAAAACTCTCGGAATTGGGGCATATTTTATCTATACATGCTGAGAATGCAGAGCTTACAGATAAACTGGCAATTGATAAGAAAAAACAAGGTAAGACAACAGCAAGGGATTATGTAGAGTCCCGCCCGATTTTCACTGAGGTTGATGCTGTAAAACGTGCATTGTTATTTGGTAAAGAGACTGGATGTAAATTACATTTCGTTCATATTAGCAGTGGGGAGGCTGTTGAAGAAATCCTTATAGCACGTGAACAAGGCCAAGAGGTTACGATAGAATCATGTCCTCATTATTTCATGCTGGATACGGAAGACTTCGAAAATATGGGGCCAGTTGCAAAATGCGCTCCGCCGCTTCGTTCCAAAACAGAACAGGATAAATTATGGGAAGCTCTTAAGGAGGGGAAAATCGATATCCTGACATCCGACCATTCCCCATGTCCTCCAGTTATGAAGCAGAGCGACACCAATAATATGTTTGATGTTTGGGGAGGGATTAGTGGCTGCCAGAATAATGTTGATTTAATGTTTGATGAGGCTGTTAGGAATCGAGGGGTTTCGGTAAGTGAATTTTCAAAAATGATAGCGACAAAGCCTGCAGAAATATTTAACTTAAGAAATAAAGGAAGCATTAAAGTTTCCTATGATGCCGATATCATCATCCTTGATCCAAATAAATCGTACACAGTTAAGCCCGAAGATTTGTATTACCGTCATCAACAAAGCCCTTATGTTGGAAGAACGATTAACTGTCGAGTGACGCAAACATTTGTTAGGGGACAACTGGTGTTTGATCTAGAGAAGGGGATCGTAGGTCAGCCAATTGGGAAGTTCATTTCGACAAAAAGTAGCTTCGTAAAAGCATAAAATTCTCTAAAGAAGGTTGACCTAAAAGGGCACTTAAGTAGCTCTTGATTGCGTCATACCTTCTTTTTGTTTTATTTTTTGAATGCTGTTATGTTTGGGGATTGCTATTGTGGTAAGATAAAGAAAACAGGATCAGTAATATAGGATTTAATCGGAGGGTATTGCAAATGGTTAAGTCAGTGGATAGGGCGTTAACGATTATTTCATTAGTAAGCAAGCGTAAAGAGGGGATTGGGGTTACTGAGCTTGCCTCCAACCTTGATTTAAATAAAAGCTCCATATTCAGATTATTAAGTACTCTTGTAAATCATGGTTTCATCGAACAAAATCCTGAAACTAAAAAATATAGATTAGGCTATAAATACTTAGAATTAAGTTCGATGCTACTTGAATCTATTGACTTGAGAACTCAAGCTAAACCTTTTCTGGAAGAGTTGGAATCACATATCAATGAAGTGATCCACTTGACCGTATATGATCAAGGAGAGGTAATCTATATTGAAAAACTTGAGGGAAGTGAAACCCTTAGAACTCATTCACAAGTAGGGAGACGGGCCCCCATGCATTGTACGGCAGTCGGGAAGGTAATTTTGGCCCATCTGCCATTAAATGAAATCGTAGATATAATTGACAAGCATGGTTTGCCGAAGCATACTGAACAAACGATTACAGATAAAGACTCTTTTTTTAAAGAATTGGGGAAAATAAGGAACGAAGGCATTGGTAGGGAAATTGAAGAAAATGAACAAGGAATCACCTGTATTGCAGCTCCAATTTTTGATAACCGGAAGAAAATCACTGCTGCCGTTAGCATTTCAGGACCAAGCATCCGAATGACTGAAGAGAGATTAACTGAAATTAAACCAATTATAATGGATATTGGTAAAAAGATTTCCCAAAGGCTTGGCTACACAGACAATTAAATAAAGTGTGAAAAGAATTGGTGTCAGACCAATTCTTTTTTTTGTGGAGATTTATTGATTCAAGTTTATCTTCAATCAGGCAGTCTGATTATTTGGGCTTTAAGTTTTAATAAAAAATTGACAGAAATACTTGAAATATTCAAAAAATGGTGATAACATCAAAATAAGAAACAGCGTTAGTTAATAAGCAACAAAATACTTATTTTTTTAATTGTTAAATGAAACTGCGTTGCTTATTAAGATGCTAAAAGGAGGAGTAATAGTGGATTTTTCTAAAGAGAAAAGCGATTTTTATAATAATCTAACGAAAAAGATTCGCCGGCACATAGTTAAGATGACGAACCATGCAGGAAGCGGTCATCCCGGTGGTTCTTTATCAGCTACTGAACTAATGTCCGTGCTATTTTTTGAACACATGAATGTAGATCCTAACAACCCGGATTGGGAAGACCGAGATTGTTTCTTCCTATCTAAGGGCCATTGTACTCCTGTATTTTATTCGGTATTAGCTGAAAAAGGTTTCTTCCCAGTTGAAGAGTTAATGACCTTCAGGGATGTGGACGGCAGGTTGCATGGACATCCATGCGGAGAGCATATTCCGGGTGTAGATATATCGTCGGGATCACTTGGTCAAGGGTTATCAGTGGCTAATGGTGTGGGATTAATTGCAAAACTCGATGGTCGCGACAGAAGATCATACTGCATGATTGGTGATGGTGAACTCCAAGAGGGTCAAGTATGGGAAGCGGCAATGACAGCTGCACATTACAATCTTGATAACGTTTGTGCGATTATCGACTGGAACAAAATTCAACTTGATGATTTCGTTGAAAATGTAAAAGGTGTAAAAAATCTTGGTGATAAATTTAGAGCTTTCGGCTGGCACGTCGTTGAAATTGACGGTCATGATATTAATGCAGTCAATGAAGCGTATAAAGAAGCTAAACGCACTAAAGGCAGACCTACAGCAATTCTAGCTCATACGGTTAAAGGCAAGGGCGTTTCATTTATGGAAGATACACATGATTGGCACGGTATGGCTCCAAATGATGAGCAATTAGAAACCGCATTAAAGGAGTTGGCTTAAGATGGCGAATCTAGAAGCACCACGTAAAGGTTTTGCTGATGCACTGATCAGACTTGGAGAAAAACATGAAAATTTAGTGGTACTTGACGCGGATTGCGCAAAATCAAATATGACAAATCTTTATAAAGATAGATTTCCAGACCGCTTTTTCAACATCGGTATTTCTGAATGTGATTTAGTGGGAACTGCAGCTGGTATGGCAGTCGCAGGAAAAGTACCATTTGCGAATGCCTACGCAAACTTCCTTACTGGGCGTGCATTCGATCAAATGAGGATATCCGTATGTTATTCGAATAACAATGTAAAAATTGTTGGTCATAACGCTGGTACTTCAGCTGCTCAAGAAGGTGCAACACATTTACCGCTTGAGGATATTTCGTTAATGCGCACACTCCCACGCATGACTGTAATTGTTCCAGCAGATGCGGTTGAAATGGAAAAGGCAGTAGAAGCTGCTTACTACCATGAAGGACCTATTTATCTCCGTGTTGGCAAATTACCGGTACCGATCGTTACAAAAAAAGAAGAACCATTCAAAATAGGTAAAGCAATTAAATACCGTGAAGGAGCTGATATTACCATCATCAGTACGGGGATAATGCTTGATGAATCACTAAAAGCAGTAGGTGAATTAGAAAAGCAAGGTGTAAGCGCTGAACTTTTGCACATTCATACAATTAAACCTATTGATAAAGAAGCCATCATTGCCTCTGCTGCGAAAACAAAACATGTTATCACAGTTGAAGAGCATTCGATTATAGGTGGGTTGGGTAGTGCAGTTGCTGAAGTATTATCGGAAAACCAACCAGCTAAATTAAGAAGGATCGGTACGAATGATCGTTTTGGAGTTTCTGGGAAAATGGATGAATTACTTGATTTGTTTGAATTGAGATCACACCGGATCGTTTCGACTGCAAATGAATTATTAGGTCATAGAGTAACTAGCTAATCACATTTTTAAATAAAGAAAGGGGGGAGGGTTTTTGTCAAAAGGAACCCAATATCCAAGTTTAAAGGATGCTTTAGACCTCTTCTCTAAATCGGATGATGGTCTTCGTGCTGAAATCAAAGCTCATTTAAAACGAACAAAACATAAGTTCATCGTTTTAGATGATGATCCAACAGGTGTCCAAACGGTACATGATATTTTTGTCATCACGGACTGGGGAAAGGATTGGATTAAAAAAGGGTTATCTGATGAGAGAAGCGTACTTTATATTTTAACGAACACAAGAAGTTACAATTCAGAAAAAACGGAAAGCATCAATCGGGAGATTGTTCGAAACATTGTTGACGTTACTAAGGAAATGGGTATTGATTATTCGATTATAAGTAGAAGTGACTCAACATTGAGAGGACATTATCCACTCGAAATTAATGTGCTCCAAGATGAATTATTTAAAACGGCTCATGTGGAAATTTCAGGTCATTTAATCATACCGGCATTTTTTGAAGCACATCGTTACACCTTGGATAATACACATTTTTTAGGTGTGGGTGACCAGCTTGTACCAGTGAACGAGACAGAATTCGCGAATGATTCGGTTTTTGGTTTCAATACTGCAAATTTGCCGAAATGGATTGAAGAGAAGACGAATGGACGCGTGAACTCAGAGTCAGCTTTGATCATTTCACTTGAAGATATTCATAAAGGTGGCATTGATGAAGTTTATGATATTTTACTATCCGCCAACAATAATGCTCCTATTATAGTAAATGCAAAATCTTACTATGATTTGGACATCGTATCATTGGCAGTCCTTAAAGCAATTGATTCTGGAAAGCATTTCTTGTTTAGAACGGCAGCATCTTTTGTTAAATCGATTGCGGGTATTCAGGAGCGTCCATATTTATCAGCTAATGAGATTGTTTCAAATGATGCAAACGAAAAGAATGGCGGATTTATTATAGTAGGTTCTCACACGAATAAAACTACGGAACAAATTAAAGAGTTAATGAACAAATACCCGATTGAACAAATTGAAATCAGTGTTCCGAAAATTCTCGATGAAGAAACAAGAACGGAAGAGCTAACTCGAGTATGTCAATTGGTGGATCATAATATTTCTTCTAATCACGATACACTAGTTTTTACAAGCAGGGATTTAATTAGTGCAAACGACAAGGAAGAAAATTTGAAAATCAGTCAAACCGTTTCAAGTTCTTTAGTTCAAGTTATTCGCTCATTAAAAGTCAAGCCGAAATTCATCATGGCTAAAGGCGGTATAACTTCTAGTGATGTGGCAACTGAGGGCTTGGAAATAAAATATGCAAAAATTTTAGGTCAAGCGATCGCTGGTGTTCCAGTATGGTTAACCGGAAGTGAAGCTAAATTTAAAAATACACCTTATATCGTATTTCCCGGCAACGTTGGGGACAAAGAATCGATTGCTCAAATCTTTGATAATATAAAAAAGGATCAAAAGGGAGAGATATAAATGGCTAAACAAAAAATGACAGCTGCTGAGTTAATCGCCTTGTATTTAGAAAAACGAGGAGTGAAACATGTTTATGGTGTACCGGGAGCCGCAATTTTACCATTCTATGATGCAGTAAAAGAATTAACTGATATTGAATCATATATTGTCCGTCACGAGCAGACCGGTGCTTTCATGGCTGACGGGTATTCAAGGGCAACTGGTGAAGTAGGTGTATGTGCCGCCACATCAGGACCTGGTGGAACGAACTTCTTAACTGGTCTTTACGGAGCATGGATGGATTCAATTCCAATGATAGCGATTACTGGTCAACAAAAAAATAGTTTAATTGGAACCATGCAATTCCAAGAAGCCCCTATCGTGGAAATGGCAAAGCCTGTAACTAAAGCGGCATACCGTTTAACTGACGGATCGAAAGCTGCTGAATTTATCCATGAAGCATGGGTAACGGCCACTACTGGAAGAAAAGGTCCAGTTCTTCTTGACTTACCGGTCGATCAACAAAAAGTTGAAATAGAAGTTGATTTAGATGAACTTATCGCTTCCACTCCGGTCGATAACTTGCCACAAGCTTCTGCCGCTGATATAGAGAAAACATTAGAATTATTAAAAGATGCAAAAAGGCCGGTCCTGCTTTCTGGTGGAGGGGTCAACATTGCAAACGCTACCGCTGAATTAAAAGCATTAGCTGAAGAACTGCAAATCCCTGTAGTAACTTCTGGCATGGGTATGGATACATTCCCCAATGATCACCCTTTATTCGCTGGACGTATGGGAACGATGCTTGATACGCCATTCGGTAACAAAACAATTGTTGAAGCTGATTTAGTAATCAACCTTGCCGGACGTTTTGCAGATCGTTCTACTGGTAATGTTTCGGTATTCACACAAAATGGTAAGAAAATTATCCACGTAAATCTTGATAATAAGGAAATCGGTAAAGTGGTGCCAACCATTTTAGGTATCGTTTCCGATGTTAAAACATTCATGGTTAAACTTGCAGAAGCCCATAAAGCACTTGGTGCCCATGTAGCGGCAACTGCCGAGGTAGGTACTAGAGTTAACTTAACTGAAGAGCGTAAGAAATGGGCACGTAAAACGGATTACACATCACTTCCGATCAGACAAGAACGTGCATTGCGCGAGCTTCGTGAATTTTTGGATCGGGATGCTTTTGTATCACATGACTGCGGCATCAGCCAAATCTGGTCCAGTCAATTATTTGAAACGTATGTACCAAGAACATACCTATTAACTGGTGGTGCGGGGACAATGGGTTGGGGTCTTGGTGCAGCAATGGCAGCGAAGCTTGCATTTCCTGAAAGACAAAGTGTAAACATTCTTGGTGATGGAAGCCTAGGGATGTCATTACAAGATATTGCCACGGCTGCGAAACATGATATTCCGGTCATTATTTTCTGTATGAATAATTCATTGATGGGATTGATTCGACAACAACAAAACTGGTTCTATAATGAGCGCCAAATATCTACAGATCTAATATACAAAAATGAATTATGTGATAACGAAGAGCGAGGAATCGATTTTGTGAAAACGGCTGAAGGTATGGGTGTTCGTGGTGAGCTTGTGACACATTATGATGATATCAAACCAGCTCTACAACGTGCAGTTGACTCAGGTAAGCCGTATTTAATCGAAGTCATAGTCGATCCAGATCCTAAGAACGCATGCGAATTCTCTAACAACGGGGCCCTTAACGGATTCAAATACTCTGAAGATATCGATTATTCCAAATGATCACCACTTTATTGGACGTGATTTTTTTGAAGCAATGGGACATTAACCTGTTGCTTCAAAAAACATATCAGTAATGAAAAGTAGGATTGACCTTACTTAAATAAAAGGATTAATAAGGGAGGGAAGCCGAAAAATCGGCGATAAAATGTCAGCAAATCTTCATAATTCTATGAAAGTCGGAATTGTTCACTTTATGGCTTATCCGGAAACGATGGGGGGAGATGGTCCAACCGTTGAAACGATTAAGAAGATTGTACAAGATGATTTTTTCTCTGGAATTGAGATTACATCCATCAACAAACCAGAAGAACGTAAAGAAGCTGCTCAAATTTTACAATCTGGTGGAATGACTGTGGGATTTGGTGCACAACCGATTCTATTAAGAAACAAAGGAAACCTTAATTCTTTTGATGAAGCAGAGCGTAGAAGGGCCATCGATCTAGTTAAAGCAGGAATTGACCAAGCCTACGAAGTAAATGCTGCTAAACTTGGTTTCTTAAGTGGGGCCAAGCCGGAAAATCAACAAGATGTTGCTTTACAATTACTAACGAATTCCATCAAAGAAATATGTGATTATGCAAAATCAAAAGGAGATTTAGTACTTTCACTTGAAACGTTTGATGATGAAACGGACAAGAAATGTCTGATTGGTTCGAATAAACTTGCTGTTGAAGTCGCTAAAGAAGTCCGTAAGGTAGATCCCACTTTCGGTTTGATGCTCGATTTAAGTCATTTACCAATGCAACGTGAAACATCCAGTGATGCCTTAACGGCTGCTCGTGATTATATTAACCATGCCCATATCGGCAATTGCTATATTAAAGATCCTTCCGATCCGGCATACGGAGATCAGCATCCGCGTTTCGGATATCCAGGAAGTGAAATTGATGTTGCGGAATTAGCCGAGTATTTAAGATCTCTATTAGAAATTGGTTACATCGGTGAAGGGATAAAGAATATAGTCGCTTTTGAAGTGAAACCTGTAGGTACAGAAGCTTCAGATATTGTCATTGCACAGTCAAAACGTACTCTCATTGATGCATGGTCATTAGTACATTCAAGAACAGGGCGCTTAGTGAGTTAGCCTACCTATATATTTACAATATGGATTGAACGGTGACAGCGCTTTTGCCTGTCGCCGTTTAATCTACTATTCAAAAAGCTTATTTATGCAAAATTCCTATTGAGCCACAACTAAATAAGGTGTTACTATGACCTTGAATCTTAAGAAATTGGAATTACCTAACAAAAAAAGAGATTACATTGGCAAGGAAGTGATCGATTGGTTAAACTTCAGAAGGATATTGATGCTATAAGAATCAACACAAGGACAGAAGAACTCGCTGCTTGTTCATCCACCTCTGTGGGTGTCACTAGACTACCTTTCACAGTGGAAAGCTTGAAAGCAGAAAGACTTGTTGAAGATTGGATGAAAGCAGCTGGGATGACGGTAAGAAAAGATGCTCTTAGCAATATAATCGGACGTTATGAAGGGAAAGATCCTACAGCTCCAGTTTTAATGATTGGCTCACATTTGGATAGCGTGATTGAAGCAGGTAAATATGATGGTATTTTAGGAGTTATTACTGGAATAGAAGTTGTTCAAACTCTTAAGGATAATGGCATTATATTAAACAATCCAATCGAAGTGGTAGGTTTTTGTGATGAGGAAGGAGTAAGGTTTCACTCAACTTTCCTCGGCAGTAAAGCGATTGCAGGGACTTTTACTGCTGAAGATTTAGAAAGGGCGGACGGACAAGGAATAACAATTGCTGAAGCGTTAAAAGGAATTGGTATTGCTGACCCATATGCTTATAGAGAAGCTAGCCGTACCCCGGAAGAGCTTTTCGCTTATTTGGAACTTCATATTGAACAGGGGCCTGTGCTGGAGAAGGAAAATGAACCTGTAGGAATAGTTAGTGGGATCGCTGGTGCCACAAGATTTTATTTTGAAATTATCGGGAAACCTGGACATGCTGGGACAGTTCCCGTTGCCATCAGGCAAGATGCACTTTTAGGAGCTAGTGATCTCATATCCTACATTGAGCACATCGCTATCAAAAATCAACCATTAGTGGCAACCGTCGGTAAACTTAACGTAAGTCCGGGTGCCAGTAATGTAATACCAGGTCTTGTAACAGGGACGTTGGATATCCGTGATTTGAATGTTGATCGTAAGAAAAAAGCTATTGATGCCATTCTAACTGAAAGTGAAAGAGTAGCAAAGGCAAGAGGGCTTCAAATACGTTTTGAACAAGTCATGGAAGCCGATCCTGTATACTGTGATGATCGATTGGTTGCAGTAATCGAAGAATCCATTAGCGAACTGGATGGAAGCGTCATCAGCCTTGTAAGTGGAGCTGGCCACGATGCAATGGCTATGGCGGATGTGACGAATGTTGCAATGATTTTCGTTCGTTGTAAAGATGGTCTTAGTCACCACCCTGATGAATACGTTACTGTAGAAGATATGGGTGCAGGAGCTAGGGTCCTATACTCTACTGTAATTAAAATGGCCACTAAACAGTATTGAAGGACATATAAGCCTAGCTTCCAAAAAACTCGTGAACCGACTGTATCGGATCACGAGTTTTTTTAAAATGGAAATACAATTCAATCAGTCAACTGTAAACAGGAGCATTTCCTGTGGATCGAATGATTCGTAAGGCTCGTTTTGTAAGAATTAAGATCTTTCCTGCAATGAAAATGTCAGCTCAGATCTGGTTACATAAAGCGTTCTGCATATCCTCTATATCCTGTCCATTCCTCCACGATCAAACGATTCGGTAGCGTCACTTCCAATAAGGAAGTCACGATTTCCTTTATATTTAATTGTGTGTGCAAGTTTAGCTGCAGTCAATACCAGTAATTATACTCATTTATTGTTCACTGTTATCTCTGAAAATTGAAACCATGAGTAAAGCTATACGTAAATGAAGTGAATTTTTTGAATCATGGACGGAATAATTCAAAATGTCCTCACATTTGGCAATTCTGTATTTAACGGTATTGCGGTGAACAAACAGTTTCCGCGAGGTAACCGCAAGCTCACAATTATTATCCAAATAGACCAATAAGGTATTAACTAAGTCTTTTTCATCTTTAGTTTTAGGATAGGATAGAGAACGTAAAGTATTCTCATAAAATTTTTTCAAGTCTTTTTCGGGAATTAATCGAATCAGTGCGATTAATTCCTTGGACTCGTAAAAGTTTATGAATTTATTTTGAAACAGTTCAGACCCTTGTGTCCATGCTTCCACTGCCTCTTCGTATGTAAGTGGGATATAGGTAAGGTCGTTAGAAAAACTACCAACTCCGAACGATAACGAAATTTTCAGATTTGAATAAGCCTCATTCTGAAATTCCTTCAGTCGTTCTTCAATTATGCTTTTAATCGAATCATTAATATTCGGAGGAGATTGCATCAAAATAACAAAATAACCATCCTTCATAAAAACGATGTTGTTAGTATCTATTTTTAAAAATGATTTATGTAAAAATTTATAAAGATAGTCGTATAATCTATTCATGATTTCTGCACTTTTTTGTAAGGCGTTTTGTTTATCATAATCAATCTTACATACAATGCATGCATATTTCATATTGTCGATTAAGCCATGCTGTTTTCCCCTATGAATGATTTCTTGTTTGTTGGAGATGTTTCCATCAACAAGGGAAGCAAAAAAATTATTTTCTAACAGACGACTGTTTTCTCTAATAGCCTCGTTTTTAAGCAGCGTGAATGAAATGACTGTTGATGCTTGCTCTATAGCTAATTGGGAAGATGGGTATGAAAGCTTCTCAGGGTGAAGAATCAATAATAAATATGGATAGGGACGCATTGTTTTCACCCGAAACATTTTTATGGAAATATCAGTGTTCTGGATGTCGATTGTAAGCTTGTCTTTTTCTAGGTATGTTTCTATCTCACTTTTAATGTGTTCCTGAACACTTTTCATGACGGATTTCATATTTCCTGTTCGAAAATGATGAGAAAAGGATGTCACATCACCAATAGGATCAAGTAGGAGAACAGGACATTTTAATAGCGAGCCAAGATTTTCAATTAAAGAATTGAGGCCGTAGCCTTTTATCATCATATTGGTGAATTCCTTGTGAATATGCATCGCATAAAATAACTCTTCGATCTGGTTATCCCAGATAAAGCTTAATAATTGATGAGCGACCGCACCTAATGTTAATGTCTCTGGAATTTGAATAATCGGAAATTCTAATGAGTCAGCTAATTCAATTACTTCCGTCGGTATGTGATCAATGAATCTTTTTAGTTTAATGGCGATCCCAGCACAGGGCAGTTCATTAATCTGGGAAATGAGATTGCATAAAGCATGAGGATCGTCTTTAAAAGCGTATCCTGTTGTCAATAATAGGGAGTTTTCAGCTAAGAAATTGATGGCATCTGGCGTCTCTGAAATCTCAATCGATTCTACCTTCCTTTTAAGTCCCGCATGTCCAGCAATAATCTTGGCTTCGCGAAACACATCAACGATAAATAAATCTTCTATTTTTTTCATCATACACCTTCTATTTCGACATTTTGTCAGTTTATAATTCTAGAAAGGGAAGCAAACGAAGTTAGTAAATATAGACAAAAATTAATATGTTAATTGTTTACACTGCATAATGATTTTGTGAATCAATCCGCTTATAATCAATTGTATAGAGGATTGAAGGTTAATGAAACTGTTTCATTCGATAAATCATAAGTTTTCATTATTTGAGTAACTATATTCATACCTGCATAATTGTTAAATGATTAAATCTTCTAATCAGAGCTCACATTAAAATTTGTACAGACCCTTCATTCCGGTAAAGAGTAAGCGCTATCATTGTCCAGTGCTATAACGAGTGGGAAACCCCCTGGAACAATTAAGCTGGAATTATATGATTCAAGAAAAATGCAGAAACGAGAGGATGTGGTCAAAAAGGCTTAATTGATGGAAGGTAAAAAGTCCGAAAATTCAAACAAGCAAAACGAGCTTAGTGAAGTGAAATCTATTATATCCAAAAACGAAGTTCCGGACATTCAGGAGGAATTTCCTTACTATATTTATTGAAATTTAAGAGCTCAATGAAGGGAATGAACTTATGGCTACATATGATTTACTCATTAGAAATGGAAATCTTGTAATGTTGGATTCGATTTTTCAAGGAGATATTGCCATTAAGGAAGGGAAAATTAAAGAAGTGTCCATCGGAAAAAATATTGATGCTGTTGCAACAAGAGAAATTAATGCGGAGGGGCAACACATCCTCCCAGGACTAATCGATACTCATGTTCATTTCAACGAGCCAGGCAGAACTGAGTGGGAAGGTGTTCGAACGGGTAGCAGAAGCTTAGCGGCAGGTGGGGTAACAACCTACTTTGATATGCCATTGAACAGTACACCACCAACAATCAATAAAGAATATTTGGAATTAAAGAGAGCTTGCTCTGAAGAAAAGTCGGTAATCAATTGCCGCTTTTGGGGTGGACTTACACCAGAAAATATTGAGAATATTAAGGAACTTGATGAAAATGGAGTAATTGGATTTAAAGCTTTTATGTCACCGAGCGGAATTATCGATTTCAATCATGTCGATGATATTTCAATTTTTAAAGGGATGAGGGAAATTGCCTCTGTAGGTTCACTTTTAGCCGTTCATGCTGAAAGTACAGTCATTTGTGATCAGCTAGCGCAAGAAAAACAAAGGCAAAATAAAACGACTGCAAAAGATTTCGTCGAATCCAGACCGATAATTTCCGAAATCGAGGCGGTTAGCAGGATCATTTCATATGCTGAAGCTACAGGCTGTAAACTGCATATTGTTCATGCGAGCAGCCGGAAAGTGGTGGATGTCATTAATCAGGCAAAGCAAAGAGGTCTGGATATTACAGTAGAAACATGCCCTCATTATTTATCTTTGACATTAAAAGATTTAGAGGAAAAAGGCGGTTTGGCAAAATGCTGCCCCCCACTGCGTGATGAGGAAGAAGTGGAGCAATTATGGGAAGCTGTGGCAAATGGTGAAATTGACGTTATAGCATCCGACCATTCACCTGCACCTGCCTCAATGAAAGAAGTAATAAATGATGATTTTTTCAGTGCATGGGGTGGTATTTCCGGTGCTCAAACTACGCTTAATATTATGTTGACAGAGGGGCATTTCAACCGTAATCTCCCCCTGGGGAAAATTGTTGAATTAACATCAACGAATCCAGCTAAGTTATTTGGCCTTTATCCCCATAAAGGGATAATAGCCGTTGATAGCGACGCTGATTTGGCGATCGTTAATCTGAACGGAAGCTTCGAGCTGAAAAAGGAAGATTTGTTCTACCGTCATCAGCAGTCGCCTTATGTGGGCAGGACATTCAAAGGGCAAGTAACGACGACGATCGTCAATGGGGCTATTGTTTTTGAAAATGGAAGCATTACCACTGTGGAAAAAATTAAAATTTAATATTTATTAAGGTTAAGGACGGAAAAAATCTTAATCATTTCTTTTGCTTGATCGGTTTCAGAAATTTGTTTATGACCTAATCTAAAATGCAAAAATGTATGAATATATAAACAGATGTTTTATCTATAATCGATAAAAAACTTACTCGTTTTTGTTAATTAGGGTTAATGACTATTTAAATGAAAGCGTTTAACCTTTAGGTAAGGAAGCTATCAATATATGAAATGAAGCTTCAATTATAAGGTAATCTAGAGGGCACACCAGGATTTGATGTTAAATGAATACTCAAAAAATGCGATTAAAAGGAGAGTTTAAAAGATGGGTTATCCTAAAGATTTATTGTCAAGCAGATCAATAATTGAGCACGGTAAATATGCTTTAATTGCACCGGAAGGATTGGTCAATAATGTTGTACCAGGATTCGAGAATTGCATCATCTCCATTTTGGGTTCTCCAAAGCTTGGAGCAAGCTTTGTCGATTATATAGTGACAATGCAAAAGGAAGGTAAGAACAGCGAGGGTTTTGGTGGACAAGAAGATATAGAGACCTTTGTTTATGTTATTGAAGGGAAAATAAAAGCTGCTGCTGGTGAACAAGAGTTTGTCCTCGAAGAAAGCGGGTATTTATACTGTCCGCCAGGGACGAAGCTGTATTTAGAAAACCAGTTGGATGGTGATTCCAAACTATTCCTATATAAGCAAAAATATCGTCCGCTTGAAGGACGAAATCCATGGGTTTATTCAAATCATGCGAACAACATTGAATTTAGGATTTATGATGATATGCATAATGTCCATCTAAAGGACCTATTGCCTGCTGATATAGATTTTGATATGAATTTTCATATTCTTTCCTTTGATCCTGCTGCATCCCATCCGTTCATCGAAACGCATGTGCAAGAACATGGCGCATATCTACTCTCGGGAGAGGGGATGTATAATCTTGATAATCAGTGGGTCCCTGTAAAGAAGGGAGATTACATTTTTATGGGTCCATATGTACATCAAGCAGCCTATGCGGTAGGCAGAGAAAATCTAACATATGTTTACTCTAAAGATTGTAATCGTGATGCAGCCTTATAATAGGCACACCTACTAATGCGTAGAAACCAGCTTCAAGAGATTTAATGCGGCCAGAGGTTTTAACTAGGAAATCTGGGTAAGTGTAATTCAAATCCATTAAGTATGAAAGAGGCGCTGAAATATGGACAATATAATTTTGAACACAAAGTCGATAATGGAGGAAAGAGTTTTTGAAATTGATAAAATAGCAAAATTCGATCCGAATGTACCACAAAAAAACTATTTCTATGAAACGGATAAAACGGTTGGGGCCGTTTGGTGTCTTGAACCTGAGCAGGAAGTATATTTACATTCCCATTCGAATGTTGACGACATTTGGGTTTGCATCGAGGGGGAAGGAACTTACTTTCCAGATTTAGAGAATGAGATTACGATCAGACAAGGAATGGTAGTTTTGGCGAAGCCCAATCAAATCCATGGAATGCGTAATACGGGAAGCAGTAGATTCGTGTTTGTAGGCTTTGCTGCAGGGACATTGCCAATGGATATTACAAGATATTAAAAAAAAAGTTATTATTTCAAAAAACGGTAAAAGTGATCAAGGCGAAGCGGTTGTAATGAAGACAGCGCTTCGCTTATATGTTTATTTTTTTTTGAAATGATTAATTTCACGAAGAAACTAAGGCTTCCAAAGGAAAGAATACTTTTAGAGCATGGCTTTCATAAAAACCCACAAACAGATTTTATAAAGGAAATGGTGATGATTAAGATTGATTAAGATGACACAGCAAGGAGTTACTGTAACAATAATGTCCTCTTTACAGTGGCTTTTTTTTATTTTTGCCAATACGGTTGTCGTCCCAATTTCTGTAGGGGCAGCATTTCAGCTTCCTTCAGAAACAATTGAAATGACAATAAGATGCTCCTTTATCTTTACAGGAATAGCTTCTATTCTGCAGGCCTGGATTGGGCATCGTTATCCATTATTGGATAGCCACTCTGGTCTAATGTGGGGCCTAATGATAAGTATGGGCATTTCTGCATCTGCACTCGGATTGGATTTTGCAACCGTAGGAGGGGGAATTGCAACAGGTATCATGCTAGCGGGAGCTGTAACCATACTGCTTGCGGCATTTAACATGATTGATATCATACAGAAAGTAATTAAGCCGATGGTGATTAGTGTTTATATATTTTTGCTAACCTTTCAGCTCATCTTCATTTTCTTCAAAGGAATGTTTAAAATAACCGAAAGTGGAACGATTGATCTCCCTGTCAGTTTGTTTTCAATTTTGATTGTTATTTTCGTTGGTTTTTTAAGGATTAAGGGAGGGAAAATACTAGGCAATTTTTCAATCCTGATCGGAATTATCGTAGGATGGGCATTTTATCGGATTATTTTCCCTTCAGATCTTCCGACGGCCAGCTCTTCAGGAATGGCTTTCACTTTCTTTCCCCTCGGAACTCCAAACTTGGATATTGGTATTATTCTTGTCTCTTTTTTTGCGGTCCTTCTGAATTTAACGAATTCTTTCGCTTCTATTCAAGCCGTAGCGGATGTTTACAAGGAAAAGGTGGAAAATGGTCAATACAGGAGATCCATTTTTGTGACAGGTATTTTTGCATGTATCACCCCAATTTTTGGCTTGGTCCCTTTTACACCATTTACATCTACGATAGGATTTTTACAAAGTACCAAGTTATTAAAAAGAGCGCCATTCATTATAGGCGGATCCTTGTTCATTCTCCTTGGAGTCATTCCGCCATTAGGGAGGTTCCTGGGAACAATACCACTAACGATAGGTAACGCTGTTTTATTTGTCGCATACCTTCAATTGTTCGGGACTGCATTAAACAGCCTAAAAGGAACGTTTTTCAACTCTGAAACGATATTCCGCTTAGCGGGACCAGTCCTGGTTGGTGTCAGCATCATGAATATCCCGCCAGCATCATTCGGCAGTATTCCAGTCCTCTTGCAGCCCTTCATTGCAAATGGTCTCATTATGGGTGTCATTATATCGATCTTTTTGGAAAAACTTATAGATTGGAATAAGTTATCAAGTAAATTGGAAATCAGACAATAAACGATATATTTTCCGGTAAAATGATAAATGAGCAATATCCCAAAAGAAATGGAAATTGATTAATCGATTGTTGAACACGTTAAGGGTAAAGCGTTCACCTTGTTTACAAAAATTCTTCTGGGCGTAATCCGGAAGTCAAACTAAGTTAAAGGAGGAATGTTCCGTGGAACAATATGTAAAAGTAGGTAATATTAAAGTGGCTCCGGTCCTTTTGGAATTTATCAATCAAGAAGGAATTCCTGGAAGTAACCTGAATCAGGAGCAATTTTGGACTGATTTTGAAAAATTGGTATACGACTTGTCTCCAAAAAACAAAAAATTGTTAGCTCGTCGTGATGAAATTCAAACCAAAATCAATTCATGGCATAGAAAAAATAAAGAGATTGACTTTGCTGAATATAAATCATTTTTGCGGGAAATTGGCTATCTCGAACCTGAAGGAGAAGACTTTCATATTACGACAGAAGGTGTAGATGATGAAATAGCCTTCCAAGCTGGGCCCCAGCTTGTTGTCCCCGTTGATAATGCCCGTTATGCTATTAACGCTTCAAATGCAAGGTGGGGTAGCCTATATAATGCCCTATATGGAACAGATGCCATTGGCGAAAAAGGAGGTGCCTACCGAGAAGGAAGCTACAATGAAGTACGCGGTGGAGAAGTCATTTCATTTGCAAAGGATTTTCTTGATCAAGTAACTCCCTTAAATGGTCATTCACATAAAGACGCTGTGAAATATGCAGTGGTGGACGGGAAGTTGGCTGTTACACTAAAAAATGGGAAAATTACGAGTTTAGTAGAGGAATCTAAGCTAGTTGGCCATCAAGGCGAATTCGAAAAACCATCGGCTATATTATTAAAAAATAATGGCTTGCATTTTGAAATTCAGATCGATCGAAGTCATACGATCGGCAAAATGGATAGAGCAGGGGTTAAGGACATCCTAATGGAAGCTACGCTTACGACCATTATGGATTGTGAGGATTCAGTTGCCGCAGTGGATGCTGATGATAAAGTTCTGGTATATCGAAATTGGTTAGGTCTTATGAGGGGTGATTTGAATGTAACTTTCAAAAAGGAGAATAAAATGATCACCCGTACATTGAACCCGGATCGTTTATACAGCGCACCAGATGGTGAAGAATTCACATTGCCAGGTCGTTCACTAATGTTTGTCCGTAATGTGGGACACTTAATGACCACAAATGCTGTCATGGATGCAAATGGTGAGGAGATTCCTGAGGGAATCATGGATACAGTCATGACTAGCTTGCTTGCCAAACATTCCCTGATGGGTAATGGTGAATATTATAATTCCTCTAAAGGATCAGTCTATATCGTTAAGCCAAAAATGCATGGGTCCGAAGAGGTGGCTTTTGCCAATGAACTCTTCGATCGTGTGGAAGACATGCTTGGACTACAGCGAAATACACTGAAAATTGGTGTAATGGATGAAGAACGTCGGACCTCATTAAACTTGAAAGCCTGCATTCGCCAAGTTAAAGAAAGGGTGGCTTTCATTAATACCGGATTCTTAGATCGAACCGGAGACGAAATCCATACTTCTATGGAAGCAGGACCCATGATCCTAAAAAATCACATGAAGGGATCCATGTGGCTTCAAGGCTATGAAAAGTCTAATGTCCAAGTAGGTTTGACAACCGGTTTTCAAGGTCGTGCCCAAATTGGTAAAGGAATGTGGGCAATACCTGATATGATGGCGGAAATGCTAACGCAAAAGATAGGTCATGTGAAAGCGGGGGCTAATACAGCATGGGTGCCTTCTCCAACGGCAGCCACATTGCATGCTCTTCATTATCATCAAGTGGATGTAAAAAAGGTACAAGATGTGTTGAAAAAGAATCCAGTAAATTTACGTGATGATATGTTAAACATTCCATTGTCTCAAAACCTTGAATGGAGTCAGCAAGAAATTCAGCAAGAGCTGGATAACAATGCTCAAGGTATCCTCGGTTATGTTGTACGCTGGATAGATCAAGGGATAGGCTGCTCCAAAGTACCAGATATAAACAATGTAGGGTTGATGGAAGATCGTGCCACACTAAGGATTTCGAGTCAGCATATGGCTAACTGGCTTCATCATGGAATTTGTACGAAGGAACAGGTATTGGAGACTTTACAACGAATGGCTAAAGTAGTGGATGAACAGAACACTGGAGATTCAGCATATCAATATATCACGGGAAATTTCGACAACTCAGTGTCGTTTCAAGCGGCATGCGAACTAGTGTTTCAAGGCTATGACCAACCAAATGGGTATACTGAGCCCATCCTGCATCGACGGCGGATTGAAGCGAAAAAAATAAGAAATAACAATAAGTAAGTTTTCTTTACTTTCGTTCTAAAATATACAAATGAAAGTAATAAAGATATAAAGCCTGAACATACTTTAACTTCTTCTAGTAAATTCCTACGGGGGCATCGGGTCGAAAATAAGTGATCATTTTATAAAATGGGGAACAAGTGATCAACATTACTTGTTCCCCATTTCGGTTTTAATTCGTTATAAATAGAAGAAGACTGGTAAACATGGGTCAATCATTACTAAAAAGATTAATTATACCCTATGTAGGTTTGCAGATCATCAGAAGTCAATTTAAATGTTTGATTGGAATTGGTATCTTAATTGATAAAAAAATACCAGTGAAATATGATAAGATGCTAACTATAACAATATGGACCGCTTCTTTTGAGTATAGAAATCTGTAGGTTTTACACATTATTGGTTTAGTTACACTGGCTATATTGCACAAAAAAACAGCGAAATACTAACATTTTTGTCAATGAAGTCAAAAGCGAAAGCAAGTAAAATAATAGAAGATATAAATTTAGTGATTAATCATATTGTGAATGGATATTCAGAAGGGGAGCACTGTGATGGGCAGTCGAATCAATAAATTCATGGAGGAAAATGATGAAGCTGCGTGCGATGATAAAATGGTCAAAATGCTTCGGGTGCAACTGAAAGTCATGAGGAGAACCGGCTATTTTATTCCAAGGTAAAGGATGGGTGCTCAACCTTATTACATATTCTTATTTACAAGCAGTTTATTAGTCGGGCTTGGGGATGAATTCCTCGGGTGGGAGAATTCCGACTGGTTCTCATAGAGGCCTGGCAACGCCAATAATTATGGTGAAAATCATAAGTGAGAGTGAGCCATGCGGGTACGACTCTTATGTCATACAGGAAGGTGCCATTGGTTCTGCTTCGGAATTCAAGGCATGGATCATGGTTTTGTTGCTCACCTTGTCAGAACAAATATCAAATTATCCGGAAGCTGACGGAGCCCGGTTGCAAAAGTGTTCAGTTTGAATCGTCCAGCTTGCCAGCTTTTCGTTTTTAGGCAGGAGGGGATGAACGCTTTAAATGAAAAACTATCTAGATTAGTCTATTAAAGGAGTTGCTTGAAATGGCATATTCAGAGTTGAACGCACCGATAAGAACGATCATGACACCAGGCCCAGTCGAAGTGGACCCACGTGTCCTAAGGGCGATGAGCACACCGATATTAGGGCAATTCGATCCTGCTTTCACTACTATCATGAATGAAGTGATGGAAATGCTGCGATCGGTTTTTCAAACGAAAAACAAATGGGCGTTCCCGATAGATGGTACCTCAAGGTCGGGGAATGAAGCAATTCTATGTAGTATCATTGAGCCAGGAGATAAGGTTCTGGTTCCTATATTCGGCAGGTTCGGTCATTTATTGGTGGAAATCTGTGAGCGGTACGGAGCTGAAGTGCATACGATGGAATGTCCTTGGGGAGAGGTGTTCGAACCGGAAGCTGTCATCGCGGAAATCAAGAAGGTCTCCCCTAAAATAACGGCAATCGTCCATGGGGAAACTTCCACAGGTTGTATGCAGCCTATGAAGGAAATCGGGTTGGCTTGCCGTGAATTGGGAGTACTGCTTGTGGTGGATGCGGTTGCCTCCATCGGGGGCACTGATGTGAAGGTGGATGAATGGTGTATTGATGGATTGATAGGCGGAACACAAAAATGTTTATCCGTTCCTCCGGGTATGGCACCGATTACGTATAACGAGCGAATAGAAGAAATCATCCAGTCCCGCAAAAAGGTGGAACGCGGCATTGCTACGGATGAAGACAATCAAAACGTTTCGGGCCGTCCTCCGATTGCCAGTAATTATTTCGATTTAAGCATGCTGCAGGATTATTGGGGACCGCGCAGGTTGAATCACCATACAGAAGCCACTTCCATGATTTATGCGTTACGTGAAGGGTTGCGCCTTGTACTCGAAGAAGGCTTGGAAACACGCTTTGCCCGTCATGAACTTCACGAAACCGCTCTCGTTGAAGGGATCAAGGCAATGGGACTTACATTATTCGGGGACGGGAACAATAAACTTCCATGTGTAACCTGCATCGACATTCCAAAAGGAATCGATGGTGAAGCGGTAAGAGCCATGCTATTGAATGAATTTGGTATCGAAATCGCTTCCTCGTTTGGACCGCTTCAAGGGAAAATTTGGAGGATCGGGACCATGGGTTTCAGTTGCAGGAAAGAAAATATCCTGTTTGTATTGGCCTCCTTCGAAGCTGTCCTTTTGCGTCAAGGGTTCCAAGTTAATCGGGGAGAGGCTTTGCAGGCAGCACTGGATGTGTATGTAGGAAAGACGGAGAAACTGGTAGCGTCACGAGGGTCTCTATAAGTAATGGATATCCCAGTGCAACTTTGAAAAATCTTGGGAAGACTCTAGAAACTGGATCAAAATGTTGGCGGCGGGAGGCTGTAGCACATATTTTGATTTGTCATCGAATGTGATTCCGTCGAGCAAAAGGATCTCCTTGAGATGGGCAAGTTTTGAAAGAATTAGTCGGTTAAGATTTTGGATCAAGGGGGGAATGGTCCCGTGAAAAATAAGATGGAATCCTCTATATGATTTCTTCGGACCACACAATACATTCTAAGTGTGTTCGTGAAGCAAGGTTTATATAGTTTATCAGATTGATAGAATAAGTGAGAGGGAGCCCACGAAGTGACTTCGATATTGCGGTTAATAACTAGGGAGGAGGCTTTGCGAATTAAATTCATTATAAGTGGGGGGATTCCGAATCGGGAATCCCCCCACTTGGTCGACGAAGTATTGAGTCTTTTGGAAAACCATCGCCTCCATCGTTGCGAGCAGTTCTTTTTCGGCCACCACTTCTATATGATACCATGCGAGTTTATTTTTTTTGGCTTCTGTTGTGCCAGGACCAAGCTTTGTCAACTTCATCCTTGAAAAAGAGGCGTATGGTTCGTCCACAAGCACTTGCTTAATTTGGTCGTCATGCACTTCCTTATCAATTTCAGTGGTCATTCATTTCTTCCTTTCCCTAATGGTCTTTTGCTGAACAAATTCCGATTCCAATGTAAATTATCATAAACAGAAATTTTGCGCAATTAAAGTTTAAATATTCTTTAAATTCAAAAAACAATATTGACAAGGTGGAATTGCCGTATTAATCTTGAAATGAAGCATAACGTTAATTTGTTTTTCGTTAAAATATCGTTATTTATTAGTGTGACTGAAAACGAGTAAACAAAGAGGGGGACTGAAACCATGTACAATCCCGAGATTGAAACGGCTACCCGTGCTGAAATGGAAAGTATGCAATTGACACGTCTGAAAAGAACGGTAAGCTATGTTTTTGAAAATGTATCATATTACAGAGAGAAATTTTCAGAAATGGGTCTTGATCCGACAGATATTCAAACGCTGAACGATGTGACGAAACTACCCTTCACAAAAAAACAGACCCTCCGTGATCAATATCCTTTCGGGTTATTCGCCGTTCCGATGGAAGAAATATCACGGATTCATGGCTCATCAGGTACAAGCGGGAAACCTACCGTAGTGGGATATACGAAAAACGATTTGGAAAACTGGGCTACGATCGTCGCTCGCGGAATTGTAGCTGCCGGAGGACGGAAGTCAGACATATTCCATAACGCATATGGATACGGTTTGTTCACGGGCGGACTTGGTCTCCATTGCGGTGCAGAGAAGCTAGGGGTTGCCACCGTGCCTATTTCAGGCGGGAACACCGATCGTCAAATAACGATCATCAATGATTTTAAACCGCGTGGCATTTGTGGAACACCCTCTTATATCTTGAATATTGCAGAAAAAATGGAAGAGATGGGTCTTGATCCAGCCGATAATGGACTTGAATATGGAATATTTGGAGCTGAGCCGTGGTCAGAGGAAATGAGAGCGACACTTGAGAAAAAATTGAAGTTGAAAGCGATGGATATTTACGGTCTTAGTGAAATCATGGGGCCAGGTGTTGCGATAGAATGTCATGAAGCTCAGAATGGTCTTCATATCGCAGAAGATCATTTCCTCGTTGAAGTCATTAATCCCGATACCCTTGAACGTGTAGACGACGGCGAGGATGGAGAACTTGTGTTTACAAGCCTTACGAAGGAAGCGCTTCCAATCATTCGTTACCGGACGGGTGATATTGCCTCGATAACCCGTGAGCCGTGTACATGCGGGAGGACGACCACAAGAATGTCACGTGTTAAAGGCAGGACCGATGACATGATCATAGTAAGAGGAGTGAATGTATTTCCTTCTGAAATCGAGCGTGTGTTATTCCAAATGGAAGGAATTGTGCCGCATTATCAGATTCACCTCGTAAATAAGGGGCAGATGGATAGCGTTGAACTGCATATAGAAATCGAGAGCGGTTTCTACCGGGAAATCGAGGGAGATCTAGCTCATCAAAATGTCGGGAAATTAAAGAAAAGGCTCCAACAGCAAATGAAATCGACCTGCTTAGTAACGATTGAAATCGTAGTTAATATCCCGAAAAGCATTCCCCGCTCGGAAGGAAAAGCGATTCGTGTTGTTGATAAACGAAAAGGTGAAATTCTCAGTATGTGATTGATAATATAGGATCATCAGAGTGTTTGGAGAAACGCTAACAGTAGTCAGCGATGAAAGTATTTATCAAACCCGGTAACGAAGAGCGGCTTTCATGATTCTGGATGAAGTTGAGGGAGCTATGGAAGTCGCCGATGAATTGTTCGATGAAGCGTTGGAAGCTGTCCATCTGAATCAATCAAAGTGGAAAAGCCGGCATTCGAAAATGGCCATTGAATGAAGGTTTGTCTCATTATGTTTTCCTTAATTAAGGAAAAATACGGAATAATCTTGCATTTAATATAACATTAAAATATAATAACGTTAAATATACGTTATGAATTAATTAGTGAGAGGTGTTTTGGATGAATGTTCTTTTAAATGATATGGCAGAACAAGAAAGGCTGAATCATTTTATTGCCAGGATCGAAGCTGGGGAAAAGATAGAAGCTGATGATTGGATGCCTGAAGATTACCGAGGGACTCTCATCAAGTTAATTTCCATGCATGGCATCAGTGAAATAATGGGGGCGCTCCCAGAGAAGGAATGGGTGCCTAAAGCTCCGACCTTGAATCGAAAGCTTGGAATCATGGCAAAGGTACAGGATGAAATGGGACATGGACAATTATTGCTTCGTGTCGTCGAGGATTTGCTAAAGCCATCCGGCAAAAAACGGGATGACCTTATGCAAGATTTGTTTAATGGAGATTTAAAGTTTCATAACGTTTTTCATATGGAGGCCAAAACCTGGGGAGATGCGGGATTGATTGGATGGCTCGTTGATGGGGCAGCGATCATTTCCCAAACGAATATGCTAGGCGCTTCATATGGACCATATTCCCGTGCGCTACACCGTATTTGTGCCGAAGAGGTTTTTCATGCCCAGCATGGCGAGGCGATAATCATGGCCTTGGCCGAAGGTACGAAAGAACAAAGGAAATTAGTTCAGGACTCCATCAATTATTGGTGGGAATCATTGTTGCTCTTCTTTGGACCTCCAAGCAAAAAAGAGGTAGGCTCCTCCAAGCAGGATGTAACGATCAGGTACAGAATCAGAACGAGTACGAATGAAGAACTTCGCCAAGCCTTTTTTTCCAAGTATGTAAAGCGAATACTTTCGCTTGGCTATACCGTACCTGATGAAACCCTTCAATTTGATGAAAAATCAAAAAACTGGACCTACCAGCAGCCTGATTGGAGTAAATTGAAGGTGCTGGCTAGGAATGAAGGTCCCCGGTCACAGGATCGCTTAAGTCTTCGAAGAATCTCCTATGAAAATAACAAATGGGTCCGGGAAGCCTTAGCGCCGGAGGTCATCTAAGGAAGGGGAAGGACGATATGGAAGCTAGACAAAAAAACTTCTTTGAAGAATTTGAAGTATTTAGCCGTAAAACCAAATCCTCACCCGTCCAATATCACTTTAGCCTGCTTGCCCCAAACGAGGATATTGCGATCATGATGGCTCAGGAGAATTTCATGAGACGTGAAGCAGTCGATGATATCTGGGTGGTTAAAAGGCAGAATATACGGAAAATGACGGCCGAGGAGAAGAAAACGCTTCAGCGTATGGATAATAAAGATTACAGGACCACGAAAGGATATGGATATTTAAAGAAAAAATGGCGGAAGTACGAGCAGGAAATGCTCGATGAAAAAGAGATAATGTCTTGGGCGGGAGGCGTGGAAAATGGAGAATGATTCATTGAAGGACATGGCAATCAAGGAATTGCTTTATCAATTGGCTGATGATGATTTTATCCATGCATATCGCGGTTCTGAATGGCTGGGACTCGCACCGCATATCGAAGAAGATGTTGCCTCTTCCTCGATAGCCCAAGATACGATGGGGCATGCAGCGATATTTTATAAATTACTGGAAGAAACCGGTGAGGGAACGGCAGATTGGCTTGCTCACGCTCGTCCTGCTAAAGAACGGCGTAATGCCATCATCCTCGAAACTGTCAATGGTCCCGGATATTATATGAAAGACCCCGATTATGATTGGGCCTTTGCTGTGGTCCGGAATTATTTTTACACCCAGGCTAAAGCGATCAAGATCCAATCTCTGCAATCAAGTTCATATGAACCGCTGGCTGAAGTGGCACAAAAGGTACAGATGGAGCTTTATTATCATTTGATGCATTGGAAAATGTGGTTCGTCCAATTGATTGGTTCCAATCACATGGAAGCGGTTTCGAGAATGAAAGCAGCCATTGAGAAAACTTTACCCGATTTCGCGGGCGTGTTTTCATTTGGGCAATATGGCGAAGAAATGGTGGAGCTTGGCTTGATAGAGGGCGAGGCTTCCTTACAGAAGAAATGGGTCGATGCCGTCACTCCGATTTTTGAAAGTGTAGGCTTAGCTACAACATTTGAATTGGGAATGGCCAAAGGTGATGGACGTAATGGTGTGCATACGGAGGATTTGGAAACGGCGCTTGAAACGTTAAGCGAAGTGTATGCTTCCGATAAAGCGGCTTCATGGTGAATCATTAAAAGTAGGGGAGGGATAACATGTCGACCGTACTGATTAACGCAGATGATATATATAAGCTTCTGGAAGACGTTAAAGATCCCGAAATCGATACAGTGAGTATATTGGATTTGGGGATGGTTGAAGAAGTGACGGTTTCAGGCTCCGACGTATCGGTTAAAATGCTTCCGACTTTTCTTGGGTGCCCGGCATTGTCAATCATTCAAAAAAATGTGGAAACCGCTGTAAAACAGCTTGTTCTAGTGAAAAATGTAACCGTGGAATTTTTACGCTCGCCATCCTGGACATCCGATCGGATTACGGAAAAGGGGAAAGCTGGATTGAAGGTTTTCGGAATATCTCCACCTCCCAGACAAATGAAAGAAGATGGGTCGTGGCATATAGATTGCCCATATTGTGAATCGGCATATGTCACGATGGAGAACATATTCGGCCCAACGGCTTGTCGCAGCATTTTATATTGCAAAGCATGTAAAAACCCGTTCGAAGCAATGAAACCGATGATAAAAATGATCTAATAAATGGAGGTTTTCTAAATGGTAAAACTAATCGCCCTATACAAACAACCTGAAAACAAGGAAGCATTCGATGAGCACTATTTCAATGTCCATGGCCCGATCACGGAAAAAATCCCTGGTCTTAAAAAAATGGAGGTCACTAAAATAGTGGGGACTCCAATGGGCAAAGACTCTGAATATCACATTCTATGTGAAATGTATTATGAAGACCATGATGCCTTGCAAAAAGGGATGCGTTCGCCGGAAGGAAAAGCATCAGGGAAAGATTTAATGGGATTTGCAGGGAAACTTGTCACGATGATGATTGGTGAAGAAATAAAATGAATGCGCTTCAATTCATTGAAACGTCGATAGAGGAAGGGATTGGATACATCTTTCTAAACCGGCCGAAGCAACTGAATGCCCTTAACAGGAAAATGATCAGAGAAATCGTTTCTGCTATGGAAGCATACGATCTTGATCTAAGAGTGAAAGTGATTGTGCTGGCGGGCAATGGTAAAGCATTTTCTGCTGGAGCTGATATAGAAGAGATGGTGAATGACAACCCCGTCAGCCTGGAGTTAATGAACCAATTTGCCGATTGGGACCGAATAAGCCTAGTCAAGAAGCCAGTGATTGGTGCAGTGAAAGGTTTTGTGTTCGGTGGCGGTTTTGAACTTGCATTATCCTGCGATTTTTTGATTGCCGCTAGCGACACACAGTTTTCATTTCCGGAAGTGACGCTAGGAGTGATGCCTGGTGCAGGTGGTACTCAAAGACTGACGAAGCTGGTAGGTAAAACGAAAGCACTTGAATGGATATTGACGGCTGAAAGAATCAAGGCAAAGACTGCTCTGCAGTATGGTTTCATTAATAAAATCGTCGCTCCTGAGTTGTTAATGGAAGAAGCGGTTGATTTAGCGGGAAAGATTGCGAAGCAACCACCTTTAGCTGTAAGGCTCATTAAAGAATCCGTCAATAAAGCCGTTGATCATTCCTTATATGAAGGCATGCAATTTGAACGGAAGAACTTCTACCTTCTGTTTGCATCAAAGGACCAAAAAGAAGGAATGAGTGCGTTTGTTGAAAAAAGAAAGCCTAACTTCACAGGCGGATAAGGAGTGCTCTATGTACGAAACGATCACATATAGGGTTGAAAATGGAATCGCTTGGCTTACTTTGAACCGTCCTGATAAATTGAATGCCTTTACTTCCCAAATGAATTCTGAAATAAAGAAAGCGATCAAAGCATCTGCGGGATCTGATGATGTACGTGCGATCATCATCACCGGGGAAGGCAGGGCCTTTTGCTCGGGACAGGATTTATCGGAAGTGGATGAAAGCAAGCATCTAGGTCAAGTGCTGCGTGAAGACTACGGCCCGATGATGCAGCAAATAGCGGGCTGCGAAAAACCAATCATTGCGGCAGTAAACGGTGTGGCTGCGGGAGCGGGATTCAGCCTGGCTCTTGCATGCGATTTCCGGCTTGTTTCTGAAAATGCCAGTTTTATAAATGCTTTTGTCAATATCGGCTTGATACCGGATTCAGGAAACCTGTACTACCTCACGCGAATCGTTGGCCATGCGAAAGCCTTGGAACTATCCTTGTTGGGAGAAAAGGTCTCTGCCTCCGAGGCAAAATCCATCGGACTCGCAACAAAAGTCATCGGTGTGGGTGAATGGAACGAGCAATTGAAAGCCTTTGCAGGGAATATAGCTGCTAAACCGACGAAAGCAATCGGCTTGATCAAAAGATACTTAGAGGCAACCTATCACCTTACATTGGATGAATACTTAACGGAAGAAGCGGAAGGTCAGCGAATTGCCGGCTTGACGCAGGACTTTGCTGAAGGTGTGGCAGCATTCACGGAAAAAAGGAAAGCTCAATTCATAGGAAAGTAATATAAAAAGGGAGTGGGAGTATATGGCTAAAGTTCAAGAGGCGGCATTTGAAAAAGCGGAAACGAAACGTGATTATTACCACCTAATCATCAATGGTGAAAGAATGGAAAGCTCTAATGGATCGACTATCGATGCGTGCAATCCCGCCACTGGAGAAATCATCGCCAAAGTGGCAAAAGCCACTAAAGAAGACGCGGAAAAGGCGGTTCAAGCTGCACGTCAAGCGTTTGATAATGGGAAATGGAAGAAAACCCCGATTAATAAACGGTCCCGTGTATTGAACAAGATTGCAGCAATCATGCGTTCCCGCTTCAATGAATTGGTTGAGTTGGAAGTGTTGAACAGTGGGAAATCCATATCGGCTGCGGAGGGCCAGGTCATGCAGGCAATAGAGGATTTTGAATTTTATGCAGGTGCTTTAGTTGCGCACCGCGGATCTGTCAATAATGTACCAGGCCAATTCCATAATTATACCGAGAAAGAGCCAGTCGGTGTTTGTGCCCAGATCATTCCTTGGAATTATCCAATGATGATGGCAGCTTGGAAAATTGCCCCTGCAATTGCAGTTGGCTGCTCGGTCATCGTGAAGCCGGCTTCCTTAACGCCGCTGACTGCCATAGTCTTAGGGGAAATCTGTTTGGAAGCTGGTGTTCCGTCCGGAGTGGTCAATATCATTCCAGGTCCTGGAGCGGACGTAGGGAATTACTTAGTCGAGCATCCTGACGTGAATAAGGTCGCCTTCACTGGTTCTACGCCAATCGGAAGGGACCTCATGGGCAAGGCTTCCCAAACATTAAAGAGGGTGACATTGGAGCTTGGCGGAAAATCTCCTAATATCGTTTTTGATGATGCCGACCTTGAAGCAGCTATCGATGGTTCCCTATACGGCATTTTCTACAATACGGGACAATCTTGCGAGGCGAGATCGCGCCTATATGTGCATGAAGACATTTACGATGATTTCGTTGACAAGTTCGTAGAAAAGACGAAGAAATTGAAATTGGGCAATCCGCTCGATAAAGAAACGCATGTCGGTGCCATCATTGATCAAGGACAATTGGATGTCATCAATAATTATGTACAATCGGCCATTGCTGATGGTGCGGATATCCTTACAGGCGGAAAGCCGGCGGTCATTGAAGGATTTGAAGGCGGCTATTGGTTTGAGCCGACCGTCATCGCTAATGTGAATCACGATATGGATGTGGTGAAAGAGGAAATTTTCGGTCCCGTTGTTGTCATTATGAAATTCAAAGATGAAAAAGAGGCCATCAAACTCGCGAATGATACAGAGTTCGGTCTGGGCTCAGCGCTTTGGACCAAGGATGGCGGCCGTGCGACCAGGGTTGCCAATCAAATCGAAGCGGGGATCGTCATGGTGAACTGCCCATTCTCCGCTTTTCCTGGAACACCTTTTGGAGGATATAAACAGTCAGGGTTCGGGCGGGAGCTTTGTATTGAAACACTGGATCTTTATACAGAAACGAAAAGCATCATTTCCTTTTACGGAAGCCGTCCCTTAAATCCTTTCGGCATATAATCGAATATAAATAGATGGCTGGCAAAACGATTGCCGGATAAGTAATTCACGTATGGATGAATGCTGGTCTGATTCGTTGTGGCCGGCCATCTTTCAATAAAAGGAGGCACTATTAATGATTAAAAATCTAGTGATTGTCGGTTCCGGGGTCATGGGCAGGGGCATAGCCTACGTAGGGGCAACTGGAGGTTTTGACGTAATATTGGTCGACGTGAACCAAGTTGCATTGGAAGGTGCAAGAAACGAAATCGATTCCATTTTCGAGAAGGGCATCCGCTATCAAAAAATCTCGAAGGAAGAAGCGGATTATGCAAAAAACAGATTTTCCTATTCTACGAATCTGAAAGAAGCGGCAGCAGCTGCAGATTTGATTATAGAGGCTGTTCCGGAAAAAGCGGAAATTAAGAAAGCCGTTTTTGAAACGATTGAACAGCATGCAAAAGAAGACTGTTACTTTGCAACGAATACGTCCACCATGAGCCCGACGGAAATCGGATCTTATTGCAAACGGCCCGAAAAAACGATTGCCATGCATTTCTTTAATCCTGTCCAAAAGATGCCGCTCGTGGAAATTGTACGCGGACTTGAAACAAGTGATGAAACGGCAGCCATGATCAGGGAAGTTGCCGCAAAAATGGGGAAAGAGACCGTGGTCATCAATGAATTCCCCGGGTTCGTGACAAGCAGGATCAGCTGTCTCGTTGGTAATGAAGCCTTCTATATGCTTCAAGAGGGTTTAGGAACTCCTGAAGAAATCGATAAGGCCATAAAGCTAGGACTTAATTATCCGATGGGTCCATTCGAGCTTGGAGATTTGGTCGGATTGGATGCCCGGTTGAATAATTTAAAATATTTACATAGTAAACTAGGTGAAAAATACCGCCCGGCCCCCCTCCTTGAACAATATGTTAAAGCAGGCAGGCTTGGCCGCAAGTCCGGCAGGGGCGTTTATGATTATACAAAAGATGGAGAGCTGGTGAGGAAATGAAGGATGTCGTGATCGTCGATGCTGTAAGAACGCCAATCGGGAGATATAAAGGAGCTTTAAAGAGTGTTCGCCCGGATGACCTCGGTGCCATAGTAATCAAAGCACTGACGGATCGCAATCCGGCACTTCCGCCAGAGCAAATTGATGATGTCATCTTCGGCAATGCCAATCAAGCAGGGGAGGACAATCGCAATGTAGCAAGAATGTCCGCGTTATTGGCCGGTCTTCCCGTAACTGTGGCCGGAACGACCATTAATCGATTATGCGGATCTGGACTGGATGCCGTCATGTATGCTGCACGTTCAATAGCTGCAGGAGAAGGAGAGATTTATATTGCAGGCGGCACCGAGAGCATGACACGGGCGCCATTTGTCATGGCCAAACCTGAAAGTGAATTTCCTCGGGGAGCGATGGAGCTCCAAGATACGACGATCGGCTGGCGTTTTACGAATGAGAAGGTGAAAGAAATGTTTGGTGCGGATTCCATGCCTCAAACAGCGGAAAACATCGCCCAGCGTTTTTCCGTTTCAAGGGGAGAACAAGATCGATTCGCTCTCCAGAGTCAGCTGCGAGCCAAATATGCAGTGGAAAATGAGCGGTTTTTCAATGAAATCATACCAGTCAGGTTTACCGATCGAAAGGGCAAAGAGAGCATCTTCATTAAGGATGAACATCCTCGACCTGACACGACGATCGAAAAGCTGGAAAAACTTAAACCGATCTTTAAAGGGGGAACCATAACCGCAGGTAACGCCTCTGGTGTAAACGATGGAGCCTCTGCCTTGCTGGTGATGAGTGCAGAAAAGGCGCGCGAGCTTGGATTGAAGCCTATGGCCAAATATGTGGCTGGCGCGGTAGCCGGATTGGAACCGTCAATTATGGGCCTTGGTCCGATTCATGCGACTAAAAAAGCAGTGGAGAGGGCGAAGATAGCGATTGAAGACATTGGCCTGATTGAATTGAACGAGGCATTCGCTTCTCAAGCCGTAGAGTGCATCCGCCAATTGAAGCTGGATCAGGAAAAAGTGAATGTCAATGGCGGGGCCATCGCATTTGGCCACCCCCTCGGTGCAAGCGGTGCACGTATATTAACAACACTTGTCCACGAAATGAAAAAGCGGAATGTGCGTTATGGCCTTGCGACGATGTGTGTCGGTGTAGGGCAGGGTATTTCCGCGATCATCGAAAATATGGAAGAGGATTGAGTTGGAAAAGGGGGAGAGAAATCATGTCTAATGTCATTTATGAAATGAACAATCAAATCGGCTATATTACCGTCAATCGACCTGAGGTATTGAATTGTTTCGACTATGAGACACTTTCTGAGCTGCAGAAAGTCATCGATGGGATTTATCTGGACAGTGACATACGTGTGGTCATTTTCACGGGGGCAGGGGAAAAAGCTTTCAGCGCAGGCGCGGATTTAAAAGAGAGAAAGAGTTTGAATGATGGGGAAGTAAGAAGAAATGTTAAACTGATCCGCGATGTTTTTACTAGCATCGCCGGGCTGCCGCAGCCAACCATTGCAGCCGTCAATGGCTATGCATTGGGGGGCGGCTTTGAATGGTTGCTGTCATGTGACTTTGCTATTGCCGCAGAAGGCGTTTCTTTAGGACTTACCGAAACAGGCTGGGCAATCATTCCCGGTGCAGGCGGTACACAGCGATTGCCTAGATTGATTGGCGAAATGAAGGCGAAGGAATTAATCTTTACTGCTAAAAAACTGACCGCAGAAGAAGCTTTACAATTAGGGATCCTATTGGAAGTCGTGCCAAGAGGGCAGCTTCAATCAGCCTGTGAAGGGCTGGCGGCAGCAATCATGAAAAATGGACCGATTGCAGTCAATCAAGCCAAATATGCGATTAGCCAAGGAATGAATACAGATTTGCAAACAGGGATGGCGATAGAAGGAAAAGCCTATGAGCTGACCATTCCGACTCAAGACAGGTTGGAGGCACTCCGCGCATTCAGTGAACGAAGAAAACCGCAATTTACCGGTAAATGACATTGCAGTTTCCGCTTAACGGGATATAATAATTATTATGATGACCGTGGCAAAACGGTAACAACAGAAAGAATGAGGTGAGAAATATAGGAACTAATACGCAATCCATGATTTTTACAATCTACGGTGATTATATCCGTAACTATGGAAATAAAATCTGGATAGGTAGTTTAATTCGTTTATTAAAGGAATTCGGCCATAATGAACAAGGCGTGCGTGTAGCCGTTTCACGCATGGTCAAGCAAGGGTGGATCCAATCCGAGAAGCAAGGAAATAAAAGCTATTACTTTTTGACTGGACGCGGTGTACAGCGAATGGATGAAGCTGCCAATCGCATTTATAAGATGAAACCGAATGAATGGGATGGGAAATGGCGCATCTTGATGTATACGATTCCTGAAGATAAACGGCAATTGCGAGATGATCTGCGTAAAGAATTATTATGGAGCGGGTTTGGCAGTTTTTCCAATGGGTGCTGGATTTCCCCTAATGATCTCGAAAAAGAAATCGATCTTTTAATCGGGAAATATGAAATCGATGAATATGTCGATTTTTTCATTTCCGAATACAAAGGGCCAAAGGAAAATCATTCACTTGTCGAGAAGAGCTGGCATTTAGAAGAGATTGAAAATAAATATGAACAATTCATCGAGAAATACAGTAAGCAATTCATCGTTCACCAAAGCATCATCAGCAGGGGGGAAATGTCTGATGCGGATTGCTTCGTGGAACGGACCAACTTGGTGCATGAGTACCGTAAGTTCTTATTCATCGATCCGGGCCTCCCGAGGGAACTTTTGCCCTCAAAATGGAACGGTAACCATGCTGCTCTTTTATTTAGCCAGTATTATCAAGTTTTGGCTGAACCGGCAAGCCGCTTCTTCGAAAGTGTATTTCAGGAAAATAATGATTTATGGCGAAAAGATGAAGCTTATGATGCCAAGGACCATCCGCTGATCATTAAGTGAAAAAGAGCTTCAGCCAGTTGCTATTGATTACTGGCCGGGGCTCTTTTCTACATGTTAATGAACGACAGAAAAGCCATGGTTACCAAAATTCGAAAAAATCAATCGAGTATCGCTTTGAAATCCTTTCCTTTTTGAACATATGTATCGATTGAAAGCTGGATCAATTCAAGGTCCTTTTCATTCAATCTGCGAACCACTTTCCCTGGTGAACCGATCACGAGCGAACGCGGAGGGATGATTTTGCCGGAGGCAATCAAAGTATTCGCACCGACAATGCATTCTTCCCCGACTTCTACATTATCCAATATCGTTGAACCCATTCCTATAATGGAGCGTTTACCTATTTTACAGCCATGCAGGATCACGTTATGACCAACAGTCACTTCGTCTTCGATGACAACAGGGCAGCCCTCGAATAAATGAATTGTGGAGTTGTCCTGAATGCTGCACTTTTCCCCTATGGTAATGGAATCCTCATCACCGCGCAGGACCGAGTTGAACCAAACGGTCGATTCTTTCCCAATCGAAATATCACCGATTAAATGGACACCAGGTGCAATGAAAACGGTTTCATCAAAGCTGGGCTTCTTATTGTTATATGGGATAATCATAGTCTCGCTCCTTTTTGAAAAGTCAGAATTGTTTTTCTAATGATTATAGTATAACATTAAATGGACAGGGAGGGGTAATGGTGAAATATATTTGTGAGCTTTTATCGATTAAATATCCAATCATTCAAGGCGGTATGGGGAATATAAGCAATGCGAGTCTTGCGGCCGCAGTATCCAACGCAGGAGGCCTTGGGACAATCGGCTGCGGGACGATGACCCCTGGACAGGTGGAAGCCATCGTTGTTGAAACGAAGGAAAAAACCAATAACAATTTTGCGCTGAACATTCCGATAAACGTTAGTCCATATACAGATGAGCTAGTCAATCTTGTCCTGAAGCATGATATACCTGTCGTTGCCTTGTCGGCAGGAAATCCTGCCCCTTACATTCCGGCACTGCAAAAAAAGAAGGTAAAAGTGATCGCTATCGTGGCATCGGTCAAGCACGCCCAAAAAGCAGAGGCTGCCGGAGCTGATGTGTTGGCTGCGGAAGGGTTCGAGGCAGCCGGGATAAACTCTAACCTGGAATTGACGACCTTTACCCTCATTCCGCAAATTTGCAAGCACGTGAAGCTGCCGGTATTGGCGGCCGGAGGGATCGGTAATGGTCAGGGAGTGGCAGCAGCATTGATGCTGGGTGCCTCGGGAGTCCAGTTAGGAACGAGGCTTATCGCAACGAAGGAAGCGCCCTTCCATCCAGCTTACAAACAGAAACTAATTGAAGCGATGGACAATGATACGTGTATTTTGGGCAGATCGGTTGGCCAGGTGAGGAGAGTATTGAAGGCCCCATATTCGGAGAAGATCCTGGACTTGGAAAAACAAGGCCTGTCGCCTATGACCTATCGTGAAATGACATCTGAGGTTCATCATATATATGGTGCGATGAATGGAGATGTCAACAAAGGGTTCATGAATAGCGGCCAGGTTGCCGGATTGATTGAGGATATTCCCACGGTTCAGGAATTGCTTGATGGGATGATGATAGATGCAAAAAAGCAAATCGAGAACGGGTTAGCTGAGTTTTCAACCCCCTTCATGATTTAACACTGGAAGCATTATACCGACTTATAGGAGATGCTGTCTGTAAATTACAGGCGGCATTTTTTTTGGTTAAACCTTCTTCAATAATTTATACTAAAATAATGTCTGAAATAAAAGTATCCTGCAGGATAGACTTGTATCAATATTGAGTTCATATTTATCCCCCCTAAGCATTCTATCTAAGATCATCATGATCATGAAATTGGAATCCAGCAATAGATTATGAAAATTGCAATTGAACTTGTGATACAATGGAAAATGTCCTTTTTGAAATCAAGGGCTTTACCGATCTAATTCAGGCGAAGCCTTATTATATGTAATAAGCGAAATGGGGAAATCTCAATGGAAACTATAATAATGGATATGATCGAAGCGTTTAAATCTTTATCTTATTTCGGTGTGATGCTGGCATTGACCTTTGAATTCATTCCTGCTGAAATAGTATTGCCGCTGGCAGGCTACTGGGTTTATCAAGGTGACATGAATTTATATTTGACCATTTTTGCCGGTTCAATTGGAGGAGTAACGGGACCGCTGACGCTTTATTTCTTGGGGAAATATGGCGGGAGACCGCTCGTGTTGAAGTTTGGGAAGTACTTTTTGATCAAGGATGAGCAGTTGAATAAGGCGGATCGGTTCTTTGAAAGGTATGGTGGGGGTATTGCTTTCTTTGGACGATTTGTACCGGGAATCCGTACAGCCGTATCCCTTCCATGCGGAATGCTGAAAATGAATGTTTGGAAGTTCATTTTATTCACCTATTTGGCCATGCTTCCCGTCACAAGCGCTTATGTTTATTTAGGGTATAAGTTAGGGCCTAGATGGGAACAGGCAGGAGCGATCTTTTCTCAATATGCGAACTTCCTGCTTATTCCGATTGCACTTATCGTCATCTGGTTCGTTATGAAGGCACAAAAACAAAAGCAAAGACAAAAACTGAAGGTCGATCAATAATAAAGAAGGCGCCGTAAACCGGCGCCTTTTTCATTTATGTTTTTATTAGCAGAATCCGCCGTAACCGCCGCCGCCATAGCCGCCGCCACCAAATCCCCAACTGCATCCAATGATGACTAACAAAATGAATAATACGATCAGTAAAGCGAATCCGTTATCGAAACCGCCGCAGCCGCCACCGCCGCCACAACAATCGTTACCATTTCCACCCATTTAATTTCCTCCTCATACTTTTTATGAATTACATACCTAGCAAAACATCTTTACCGGGAATACTTCATACTATGTATTCTAGGCCGAAGTGTTTGCTGATTCATTAAAAATGGGCGATGGTCGATCAGGGGAAATAAGCCCGAATATTTTTTGGATTTTGAATTGAATGGTATAATACACCATGTGAATGATGGAGGAAGGGAGATGAATTTATTTATGAAGGTTGCCCTTATTACGGATGTACATGGGAATGCTTCAGCCTTAAAAGCCGTACTCAATGAAATCGATCAAATGGCTGAAATAGCTCATATCTATTGTTTAGGGGATATGGTCAGTATTGGCCCGGCTACTAATGAAGTCCTTGACCTTTTATTTTCCAGGAAAAATTTATCGATGCTGACTGGAAATCATGATGAAGCTGTGCTTGCCATCATAAACGGTGAGCCACATCCTGCAGGGCACATTCATGTTAAGGAGCATCATGAATGGATAGCGAGAAGAATGCATCCGGATTTCATAACCAAACTTGAAGAGTTGCCCCGCACCATTCAGCATACCATTCATGAACACTCCGTTTTCTTCACTCATTATCACATGGAATCGAAGAATTTGAATGAGCACATAAGCAAAAATCCATTCAGTAAAATAGTTGAACCGTCTTTAGCGAATTTAGAAAGCCTTTTTAAAGATCAGTATCACGATTTAATTGGGTTTGGACATCATCACCCTACCCATCATTTTCGAAATGATCGCACGATATTCCTCAATCCGGGTTCTCTTGGGTGCACTTTTGAACCTATGGCTCCTTATGCGATCGTTACGATTGAAAAAACAGGGATTTCTGTGGATATTGAAAAGGTTTCCTATGATAATTCATCGTTCCTGATGTCATACAAAAGCCTGCAAGTACCCGAGCATGAATTCATCATCCGTGCTTTCCATGGCGGACAGAAGGCTTGATGCGTTTAGCGATTATGGAATATGGGGAATTATCCAGCATAAAGGTACATGCCTGGGGATACGATAATAGGCAAAACATTTGTTGCTGGAGGTAAATCATGAAAGAAAAAGAACGGGTAATAAATCCAGACCAAGAAGAGATGGAACAGCATAGTCTTGTCTGTAATAATGAATTATTCAATAAGGATCTGTATGCCATTGTCGATGATACGATGCAAGAGGAAGGTTAAACGGGAAAAGCGCTGCAGGAAATATCTGTAGCGTTTATTTTTAGTTATTGAATGGTTGAAGGCAAAGGAAACATTTGAGACCATTCTGAATTTATCCCATACTATATATAAATTTTACATCCGGGAGGAGGGATGGAATGGGACATCATCACGGGCATGCTCATGATCATGGGCACGGTCACCACCACCATCATTCAAACAATAAAAAAGTGTTGTTGGCATCTTTCATATTGATCTCCACATTTATGGTAGTCGAGGTTATTGGAGGATTCTTGACGAATAGTCTGGCGTTATTGTCGGACGCAGGCCACATGCTTAGTGATGCGGCAGCTTTAGGGCTTAGTTATACAGCGATAAGGCTGGGTGAAAGGAAGGCGACATCTTCCAAATCATATGGTTATAAACGGTTTGAAATCATAGCTGCCTGCTTGAATGGATTGACCTTGATCGTGATATCCGTATTCATTTTAGTCGAGGCTATCAAGAGGTTCGTGAATCCTCCAGAGGTGCAAAGCTTGGGAATGCTGATGATTTCAATCATCGGTTTACTCGTTAACGTCATTGCCGCATGGATTTTGATGAGTGGGGATAAGGAAGATAATTTGAATGTACGAAGTGCTTTTTTACATGTGATCGGTGATATGCTTGGATCTGTCGGGGCCATTGCTGCTGCACTCTTGATTTATTTCTTCGATTGGGGGATAGCAGATCCGATTGCAAGCGTCATCGTTGCGTTCTTAATTATTATCAGCGGATTTAGGGTAGTGCGGGATTCCTTTCATATATTGATGGAGGGTACGCCCGATCAAGTTGATGTGGATGATGTAAAAACATCCTTGCTTGAATTGGGCAGTGTATCAAATGTCCATGATCTTCATATTTGGACGATTACCTCGGGCTTTTTGACAATGAGCTGTCATGTTGTCATAGATGAGAGCGGTAATCATGACTCCGTTTTAGCAGAAGCACAAAAACTGCTTCATGATCAATTTGGAATTGAACATAGTACGATACAAGTGGAAAGGCAGGATGCGGGGTGTCCGAATCCACACGAGACATGTAATTGAAGGGTGGCTGGCTCTAACCTGAGCCAGCCTCTTAGAGATGTCTTACGTGATGGGACTAGGAGCCTCCCCGAACGATGTGTATCACTGGCCAAATCCGAAGTGAAAACATGCGTTAATTTTTGCCGTGAACATATTCCTGACACATAAAAAGGATAGGATGGAGGGAAAAGCCCAAATGGTTGAAATCGTTGCCATAGTTAAAACGATTCCACAATAGTTCAGAAATGAGGAATCCATAAATGACGAAAATACTAATAGTCGAAGATGAAATTTCAATTTCAATGGTGCTGAAAGCATATTTGGAGCGTGAAGGTTTTGATGTAATCCAAGTTTACGATGGGTTGAAGGCGATTCCGGTTTTTGAAGAGACGGGCCCAGATCTTGTTCTGCTGGATGTCATGCTGCCAGGGAAGGAAGGCTGGGATATATTAAAGGAAATCCGTGAGTACGATGCATGCCCGGTTATCATGCTGACGGCACTGAATGATGTTGATTACCGATTATCCGGCTTTAAATCAGGCGCGGATGATTATATCTCAAAGCCCTTTGTAGCAGAGGAAGTCGTTGCGAGGGTGCATGCCGTTTTAAGAAGATCGCGTAGGACGGAAGATGCTGTCGATCATATACATGAATTCGGGAGCTTAACCATCGATGATCAGTCTTATACGGTGCTATTGAATCGGGAAGAGATAAACTTGACGCCTCGTGATTTGTCGCTGCTCATTTTTTTCGCAAAGCATCCGAATCAAATCTTCACGAGAGAGCAACTGCTCGATCAAGTGTGGGGTATGGATTATGATGGCAGCGACCGCGCCGTGGACCTGGCAATCAAACGAATCAGAAAGGCCATTGATGCATGGCCTGCAACTGAGGGGGAAATCAAAACATTGCGTGGATTGGGGTATCAATTGAGTGTCTATGAAAATTAAAAAAAGAACGACTTTACAACGCTATTGGACAAAAAGATACGTACTGACCTTGATTTCAGGGTTAATATTATTGTCTGTCTTCTCTTTATGGTGGATGGAAAAAACAGCATTGGAATATAGGCTTAGCCTACTTAAGTACTTAGCTGATGAAACATCCGACAGGGCAATAAAGGAAAATGGCCAGATTGTCGTCGGGCCGATCCTTTCGGAGATTGTTGAGGAAAGGGAGAAAATCCTTCATTTGAACCAGCAGCCCATCATTTATATCGTCGACCCTGATGGCAGCATCATTTATACGATGCCTCAACTGTACATCGATCCAGATGAAAATAAACTTCCAGATGTCATCATGAAAAATACGGAACTGATTCAGAAAGTCAAGATTTCCGACAATAAAGTATATGTCGTCAAATCCCCGATAACTTTTAATGATGAGACGCGAGGCTGGGTGGTGATTGCCCAGGAAGAAGGAGCTTTAAAGGAAATTAACCAAGATCATGGCTTATTGGCGATCATGATCGGAGGCCTGTTGATTTTGGGGACAGGGGTCATTTATTTCCTTTCGCGGCAGATTTCACGGCCCATCCAAGATGTAGCGAACGCAGCTGTCCAGGTTCGTGAAGGCAATTATGATATCCATTTTAAAGAAGAAGAAGAGATCAAGGAAGAAGAAATATATGAACTGATAAAGTCATTTAAGGAAATGACGAATCGCTTGAAGGTCATGGAGAAGCTGAGGGCGGAATTGCTTGCAGGGGTAACCCATGATTTGAAGACACCGGTCACTTCCATTAGCGGATTGATACAAGCGGTTAAGGATGACGTCGTCACGGGTGAGCAGAGTAAGGAATTCCTGGATATATCTTTAAAGGAAACCCAACGGCTCCAAGGTATGATAGAAGACCTGCTTAATTATAATGCCATCTCGGCAGGCGCATTTAAAATTCGGGTGCAAAAAGAAAATATCAATACATTCGTTCAGGAAATCGCCTATCGCTGGCAAGTGACGCAAGAGGATGGGCAAACATTCGCCCTTGATATCAAAGTCCCTGATGAACCCCTCTTTGGTCTAATAGACTCCTTGCGGATGCAGCAGATCGTCATTAACCTTTTGAACAATGCCAGGCATGCACTTGATGGCAACGGCAAAATAACGATTGACCTTTATGAAAAAGATGAGGGTCGAATCTGCATTGATGTACAGGATAGCGGCCGCGGAATCCCGGAGCATGAACAGCAGTATGTGTTCGAACCATTTTACCGAGGCGAAAACAAAAAATTGAAGGTGCGTGGTTTAGGTTTGGGACTGCCATTCAGTAAGATGCTCGCCAAAGCACAAAAAGGTGATCTCATCCTGAAGGATAGCAATCAACAAGGAACCACCTTTACAATCATCCTTGAGAAATCGGATCAAGGATAAAAAAAGAGGTTGTCCAAATTATATTGGACAACCCTCTTGTATAAAGCATTTTAACGGAACGGTGCTCAAGCCAATTGGCTGATTGCACGCCATAATTGTACATGGCGTACCTTCCTTGGAAGGAAGCGCCCCATTTCTTCTTCGTTATATCCTGCGTGCAGGTTTTTATGGTCGAAGATGATCGGACGGCGAAGTAAATCCGGGTTATCTTGGATGAGCTTGCAAAGTTCATTCAGTGGAGTATTATTTATATCGATATTCAGGCTTTTAAATTTTTTTGAGCGGGTCGAAATGATTTCATCAGTTCCGCCCTCTGTTTTACGTAAGATCTCTTTGATTTCATCAATAGAAAGAGGTTGCGAATATAGGTTGCGTTCATTGTAGGAAATTTCATTTTTCTTAAGCCAAGCTTTTGCTTTACGACAGGCTAAACTGCTTGGTGTAGTATAAATTGTTACCATATTAAATCGACTCCTTCTAGGTTTCAAAGTTTTAAAGTTTATTGGAATGAAAATTATTTTTCTATTTGTGATACTCTTACTTTAACGTCCCTATGTGTCAGCAATATGTCAAGAAAAATAAACTTAAAAGTTATTTCAAAAAGAAAGGGAGAAATTGAAATGAAATCTGCCTTTGCGTTCATGATGTATATAAGCTTACATATGCTGCTGATTGCCAATATCAATGCCAGGGTAGCAGCATGACAGAGGGCTTTTGGTCGCCTGTTCAGCTATCGATACAGGTTGCAGGGCTAGCGGGTATCCTTGTTTTCATCTTTGGGATTATCCTAGCGCGAATCATGGCTAGAAAGAAGTTCAGGGGAAAAGTCCTGTTGGAAACCGTATTTTTGTTGCCGCTAGTTCTGCCGCCCTCTGTCGTCGGTTTTTTATTGATTGTGATCTTTGGAAAAAATGCACTCCCAGGCAAATTCATTGAAAATATTTTTAATCAGCCCATAATGTTCACGTGGTGGGCGGCGGTCATTGCATCTGCCGTGGTTGCTTTTCCACTTATGTATCAATCCGCAAAGACGGGCTTTGAAGGTATAGATGAAGGAATTGAACATGCTGCAATGGTTGACGGGGCAGGGCCGTTTAGGTTGTTCCTATTCATTTCGCTCCCGTTGGCGGTCAAATCCATCGTTACAGGAACGATATTGAGTTCTGCACGTGCCTTGGGGGAATTCGGTGCAACATTAATGTTTGCCGGAAATATTCCTGGACAAACACAAACGATACCTACCGCTATTTATATTGCCATGGATTCCGGGAATATGACGTTAGCGTGGCTATGGGTTGCCATGATCATTGCCATTTCTTTCATTATGCTTTTTGCCGTAACGTACATTAAATGAAACGTTTTGGTTAGAAAAAGGGTATCGGTATCCTGAATCAAAATTCCCGCTTAAGCCGGCCTGGAGGGAGATTATAGTTTCTTATCAGTCTGTGTTATAATCGAAAAACAAGATGAATTAATGAAATGAGGAAGAAATTTGTTAACATTTGAAGAAAAATTAAGCATTATCGAGACTTTCCCTGAGTTACAGCGAAAAGACGTTTCATTGGGGCGTGTGAACTTCCATTATCCTGAAAGCGTCCAGGAGAAAAAGATTGTCGTTCAGCACTTGCATCCCAACGGAAATGGTTTCGTTTATGCAGGGCATATGAGAAAAAAAGACACAGACCGTAAAGGGTTTATCAATATACGTGACTATGATGAAGCGGCATTAAAGGAATTGATCCAGAAAAGCATGGACTATCTATCTGAACCTGCGGTTGAAATCGAAGAGGAGGATAACGAGTTCGCTAGGCTGGAAGGAACTTGGCTTGGCAGGGAAAAACAAGAGCTTACGCTTATCAGGGAAGATCAACTCTGGAACGTGTACTCCGGTTCGAATTTGGAGGAGTGTTTCGAGAGCCCGATCGAGGCAGAGCGCTACTTGCTTGACGAAGGCTTTCGTCAAAGCAGGAAGCGGGAAATGTAGAAATTTAGGATAATTTGTCGTTTGAATTACTGTTTTTTTAAGGTTTTCCATGATATAATATGGGTAATTATTTTTGTTCGGAATAAGTTTGATAGATGGATTTACCGTTATAGGATTCCTCTTGAAACATTATCCAGAACCAAAAATAGTAATAAAATGGATTTTTCCAAACACAGGAGGAACTATCATGGTACAAGGTAAAGTAAAATGGTTTAACGCAGAAAAAGGTTTCGGTTTCATCGAAGTTGAAGGCCAAGACGATGTATTCGTACATTTCTCAGCTATCCAAGGCGAAGGCTTCAAAACTCTTGAAGAAGGCCAAGAAGTTTCTTTCGAAATCGAGCAAGGCGCTCGTGGACCACAAGCAGCTAACGTTCAAAAATAATTGAACGCATATAAAAAAAGACTCCTTTTTTATGGAGTCTTTTTATTTTTTTCCCTGCCGTTCAATCTTCTTTTTTCCTCGACATTTCCTTTAGTACTTTATCCAGTTTTTCCTCAATTCGTTTTGAACGTTTAAAATGCCCTGATAGGAAAAACGCGATGAATATAACGAATCCGACCAGTACAAGCATAAAAACGATGGGTATTAACTGAGCAACATTAGCAGGCATGATGATCTCCTTTTTCCTTCATTATACATCAAGATTGCCCTAATCGTGGCTGGATTGAGCCGGGCTTAAACAAACGAAAGGGACATGCAAAACGCATATCCCTCATCATTCAGCCTTGGAAAAAGGAAGCAAACTTCTGTAGCCTTGACAAGTCTGAATCCTGATACATTTGTTCTATCTTCAATGTTACCAATAACTGACTCTTGGCAAATAACATGTCCCGAAAATGATCGACGGCTCCACAAAAATGATTGTAGTTCGTTTCGCCAGTCCCGAAGACCCCTGTTTTTAAGGAAGCAATCGGGAGCTGCTCCAGTTCTTCATAAAGGGCTGCCGATTTGGCCGGAAGCTCTCCATTACCCCAAGTATACGTACCGACAATCAATGCATCGTAATCCGGTAATGTACGTAAATCGAATTCACTCATGCGATATATTTCAGCTTCGGGTAATTGAGAAGCAATGGCTTCGGCGAGCGCTTTTGTATTGCCGCCTGCAGAGTGATAAACGATGGCAATCCTATAACTCATCGAACCCATTGCTGGCATTTACTTGACTGTATGTTCTTGATTTTTGTTCGAAGAAATCTGTTTTGGTCAGTCCGATCGATTCATCATCGAAGGTTTTGATCCATGGCATCGGGTTTTCGTCATACTCTTTGTACAGATTTTCAAGTCCTAGCATGCGCAGCCGTTTGTTGGCGATATATTCGATGTACTCATTGAATTCTTCCAAGTCGAGGTCAGCTTTCGTTTGGATGTCCTCAAGCATATATTCCGACCATTCCTTTTCAAGTTCGACGGCTTTTTCGATCGTTGTATAAATGAATTTCTTGTTTTCTTCATTATTCAATTCAGGATATTCATACATCAGAATTTGAATGAGCATTCCAATGAAATCGAAATGGACCATTTCATCACGATGGATGTACGAAATCATCGTAGCCGAACCGGTCATAATATTCTGCCTGCCTAAATTATAATAGAATGCGAAGGCCAAGTAGAAATAAATTCCCTCTAGGTTTGTTGAATGGATCAGTGCCTCGAAAAGATGCTGGGGGCTTGGATCGTCCACGAATGTTTGATAGGCATCCACAATTGGCTGATTACGCTTTATCACTTCCGGATGCTCTTTAATACGGTCGAAAAGCTGTTTTTGCTTGCCTACCGGTATCAAGGAAGCAAGGATATACGAATAAGATTCATTATGGATCGATTCCTGTTGGGCCATATTGGCAAGGATTGCCTTTGCTGCCGGGTCCTTGATGTAGCGCAGAATTTCCACTAAGGTAGGTGTTTGCAGGCTGTCCATCCCAGCAATCATTGTCAGGATATCAAGAAAGGCATCCTGGATATCTTCATCCATTTCTCCCCACTGTTTTTTATCCTGAATCATGTTTACGCTCGAAGGCTTCCAAAAATTATTGATGAGCTGAGTATAGGTATCATAGAATTTTTCATACTGAATATCGTTCCAAAGGAGAAAGCCTGAAGCTTCTCCTTTGAAAACACCGGTCGCTTTAGTTGGATGCGTGGGTTCGAGCATCCTGATTTTTTTTATATGATTGGTCATTCGTGAAAACTCCTTTAAAAATAAATTACTGGTTATGAGCGAACGTTAACTTGAACAGCTTTCGCAAGCATTGTCATATTCGGAAGAAGTGGAACGAACGTAATATGTTGATTTCAAACCGCTTTCCCAAGCCGTTAAATGGATATCCAATAGAACCTTCGCTTTGATCGTATTGTGAACATATAAATTAAAGCTGATCGCTTGGTCAATATGCCTTTGGCGGGCTGCGTTCTGTTTGATGCTTTCCAGCTGGTCCAAATTAAAGCGCGTCTTTTTATAATATTCATACGTATTGGGCGTCAAGCCAGGTGCAGTCACCTTGAATTTGAAGTTTTTCTTTTCTTCATAAAATTCAATTTCATACAAAGGATCGATTCCATCAGTGGAATTGCCGATCTTGGCAGTAGATGAATTAGGTGCAATGGCCATTAAGTATCCATTACGAGTCCCATGCTGCTGCACGTTCTCTTTTAAATCAAGCCATTTTTGATCGGTATAGTCACGGAGCTCGAAGTAATCCCCTGTATGCCAGTCCGAACCTTCAAAATAAGGGTATGATCCTTTTTCCTTCGCCAATTCGTTTGATGCCTTGATCGTCAAGTAAGCGATTTTTTCGTACAAAGAATCTGCATAGTGAACGGCCTCATCGGATTCCCAATAAATATTTTCTGTGGCAAGTAAATGGTGCCATCCAAAAGTCCCTAAGCCGATTGCCCGATACCGTTTGTTCGAAATCGATGCCTGCTTGACCGGCAGATTATTCACATCAATGACATTATCGAGCATCCTGATTTGAATGGGGATCAATCTTTCCAAAACATCGCTGCCGACTGCACGGGGCAAGTTAATCGATGATAGGTTGCAGACAACGAAATCACCGCTTTTACGAACGACGACGACATCCCCATCTTCTGTTTCGTATTCATCCGTGATTGTCGAAGGACTAAGGTTTTGAGCGATCTCGGTGCAGAGGTTGGAGCAATAAATCATCCCTTTATGCTTATTCGGATTCTTCCGGTTTACTTCATCACGGTAGAACATATATGGAACGCCTTCTTCTAATTGAGAAATCATGATGCTTTTCATGATGTCCATCGCATTGATCTTTTCAAAGCCATAGCTTGGCAGCATACCATTTTGAGCGGCTTCGACGGCAAGTGCATAATGATTCCTGAAGCTTCCTTCGCCTTTTTTCTCGTCATATAGATCTTCAAGTGAGAATCCAAGGGTCTGCTTGACGGTATGCGGGTCAAAAAGGTACCATTCTTTTCTGTCGCGGACAGCCTCCATGAACAAGTCGGGAATGCATACACCCGTAAAAATATCATGTGCCTTTAATCTGTCATCCCCGTTCTGTGTTTTTAAATCAAGGAAGCTCATGATATCCTTATGCCAGGCATCCAAGTATATCGCTATCGCCCCTTTACGCTGACCTAATTGATCGACACTGACGGCAGTCTGGTTGAATAGCCGGATCCAGGGAGTCGTACCTGAACTATTGCCGGAGAAGCCGCGGATATCGGAACCAAGCGAGCGAATCTTCCCGACATAAAGGCCCACACCACCGCCGAATTTGGAAACCTTGGCGGCATCGTAGTTAGCTAGATAGATGCCGTCGATTGAATCTTCAATGGCGTCGATGAAGCATGAGCTCAATTGTCCATGCGCTTTACCAGCGTTCGAAAGTGTTGGGGTGGCAACGGTCATATAAAGATTGGACATGGCCCAATAAGCTTCTTTTATAAGTTGCAGGCGATGTTCCGTTTTTTCCAAACGCATGATTTCCATCGCGATGATCATGAAGCGTTCTTGGGGCAGTTCGTATACTTTGTCTTTTTTAGGTCGAGCCAGGTAGCGATCGTTTAGTAAGTAGATGCCTATGTAGGAAAATAGTTTATCTTTTTCAGGGTCGATCACTGAACCCAATTCTTCGATTTCTGCTTTAGTATAAGAAGAAAGCAGCTCTGATTTATAAATTGGATAGCGTTGTCCATCTTGCAGTTGTGAAAGTTCCTGTATAAGGTCATAAAATGGACCATAACTCATGCCTTCATACCCTCGATTGGCCTGTGCATCCCTATACATCGTATTCAATAGCTCTGTAGCTGCGACGAACGTCCAATCCGGGGCATCGATATCCACGCTCTCAAGAGCAAGCTGAATCAGTTTTTTTGAAGCCTGTTCATCGGTTGAATCACTTTTGCGATCAAGCCATTTCGTAAAACGCTTTTTGAATTTCTCCATATCGAGACGGTCTTCAAATTCCTTCGATAGCATCTCCAGCTGAAGGGAATTCGTTTCAGTATCATTTTCGCTTATGGTAGAGTTATATGTTTGAGTCATTAATAATCCTCCTTGTAAACATCAGGTAATAAAAAAAACCGCCCAACGAGTTGAGCGGATCAAACGACAGCATAAAAGAGCCATGAATGAAATAGCCCTTATACTATCGTTTCATCATCTCAATCCCCGAAGAATAAGAAACGTGAAAAATTCAAGGCAGGTCTCCTGACTCATGATCACCCTACTTCGAGACCTTCCCGTATAGAGAGCTATACAGTGGTTCCTCGTTTCGTCACATTCACAGTTGCGGGGACAGTTCCGGGATTACACCGGATTCCCTTTTCAGCCATCACTGGCACCTTGGATTATAAAAAATTCTATATATAGTTATCAGTATTGTTTTAGTAATCAATATCTAGTATTTCTGCTTATATTATCGTAAGCCATCTGCGGTGATAATTCAACTAATATATTTAAGAAAAACGAACCCTTATCTATTGACAAAATGAAGGTTCAGGAAAGAGGAATGAAAGATTTTCTTGGGGAAGTGGCAATTCAAGCACTGAAATTAACGGGTTTTATGTTAAAATAAATTGTAGAGTAAAGGTGGCTTCCCCTTGATGCGATAAGGGGATTCACGGAAAAATATTTATGAAAAAGGGGATTAGATCTTGGAAAAAGTATTAGTTTTTGGACATAAAAACCCGGATACAGACACGATTTGTTCAGCAATCGCTTATGCAGATCTGAAAAAACAGCTAGGAATCAATGCTGAACCAGTTCGTCTGGGTGAAGTGAATGGAGAAACCCAATATGCACTGGACCAATTCAGCTTCGAAGCTCCTCGTCTTGTCGAAAAAGTGGCAGGGGAGGCGGACGCCGTGATCCTTGTGGATCACAATGAACGCCAGCAAAGTGCTGAGGATATTGATCAAGTCCGCGTGCTGGAGGTTATCGATCATCACCGCATCGCTAACTTTGAAACAAGCGACCCTCTATATTACCGTGCAGAACCGGTTGGTTGTACGGCAACCATTTTAAATAAAATCTATAAAGAAAACGGAATAGAAGTCCCTAAAGCAATCGCAGGTCTGTTGCTGTCTGCCATCATTTCCGATTCTTTATTGTTCAAGTCCCCGACCTGTACTGAGCAGGACGTGGCAGCGGCAATGGAGCTGGCAGCTATTGCAGGAGTCAACGCTGAAACTTATGGATTGGAAATGCTGAAGGCAGGAGCTGACTTAAGCGACAAGACGATTGCCCAGCTAATCACTCTGGATGCAAAAGAATTCAGCATGGGAATGGCAAAAGTGGAGATAGCCCAGGTAAATGCAGTAGATCCGAATGAAGTCCTTGCCAAGCAAGCTGAGTTGGAATCGGCAATTGAAGCGGTCATTGGAGTGAAGGAACTGGATTTATTCCTTTTCGTCGTTACGGATATCTTGACAAATGATTCCGTAGCCCTGGCTCTTGGACGAGCAGCGAATGCCGTCGAAAAAGCTTATAACGTTTCTTTAAATAATAACATCGCCGTCCTGGAGGGCGTTGTCTCGCGCAAAAAACAAATCGTGCCGGTATTAACGGATATATTCAGTAAATAAGTAAGTGAAAAAAAGGGTGTTTTTTGCACCCTTTTCCCAAACGCAAAAAAAGACGCAAACATTACGGATGATAATGTTTGCGTCTTTTTGTTCAATTTAAGGCATCCTTCTCTTTTTCATAGGCGATGACAATCAGTTCTTTATTCGCTTCCTCGCCAAGTTTGCTTTCGAAGCTTTTCAATTCATCCAATAAATTTGGAGAAAGGTTGGCGGCCGTATAATCCTGCTCGGATGTCATGTTTTTCGCTCCCTTCCATATCGACATATTTCCTGTTAGTTATTCTGTCGGTTTGGAAGATTTCTATTCAGCGGAAATAACCTTCTTCAGGATATTTTACTTTTAGAAGTGGCAAGCTTATCAAGCAATAAGGAGCTTTCCAGATCGAGGCCCTGTACATGGACGGCTATGCCTTGATGATGGTATTTAAGGACAACCTTATCGACAGCTTCGACTGCAGATGTATCCCATATTTTTGAGCGGGAAAAATCAATGATGATCGTCTCTGCTTCATCATTAACATCGAATTTGGAAACAAAGTCTTGCACCGAAGCGAAAAAGATTTGTCCTCGGATTTCATAAATCATTTTCTTATTCGTAATGTCCGCCTTTTTTTCGACCGTCACCTTGGATATTTCGGCACAGAAGAAAATCATGCGTATAAAGGACGATGATGACAGTCACGATCATCACGGCTGCATCCGTCTTTGGAGCTATCTTGAGCCTCTTATCATGACAGCGACAAGCGCAGCCATGGGTATTTTTATAAGGATGTCATTCAATGCGACAATCAATACCATAAGGAAAGCGCCGGCCACAAATGTGGAAAGTCTGCCTCTGCCCCCTGACTTGATGTTGATTCCGGATTGTCCGATCATTGCGCATCCAGCCATTCCCCCAAAACATCCGGCAATGATATTGCCTAGGCCCTGTCCTTTTGCCTCCCGATTTTTATTGCTTGGTGTGTCAGTCAGCTCATCGACTATTTGGGCCGTCAATAAAGATTCAAGCAGCCCTACAAATGCAAGCGCTATTGAATAGGGCAATATGATAGCCAGCGTTTCAAAGGCCAAAGGGATGTCTGGGAGCATGAATATCGGGAGTGCTTCGGTCAATTGCCCCATATCCCCAACTGTACGGACCGTCGCCCCTGTTGAAATGGCGGCGATCGTTATCAAAATGATGGCAACGAGAGGGGAAGGGATGGCCTTCGTAATCCGTGGGAAAAGATAAATGATCGCTAATGAAACGGCGGTCATGACATACATGACCCAAGATTCACCCGCAAAATGGGTAAGCTGTGCTGTGAATATCAAGAGTGCTAATGAATTCACAAAACCAGTCATTATCGTTGCCGCAATTAAATAGTTAAGGCCGTGATCTTTAACAAGGTCGACCATGACAAGTGCCATTGCTCCTGTGGCAGCCGATATCATTCCTGGTCTTCCGCCGACAAAAGAGATGACGATGGCAATGCAGAATGAGGCGTATACACCAACCATTGGGTCAACACCAGCAATGATCGAAAACGCAATGGCCTCCGGAATCATTGCAAAGGCAACGACAATACCTGAAAGAACATCTCCGCGGACGTTGCCGAACCATTCCTGTCTGTATGCAGATATATTCAATGAAACGCTCCTTTTGCTTTATAAATGGTGTTTACTTTTTCGCGCACTAAATTATAGCATGAGTATATATTTCCAACTATTGGTTTATTAATCCGGGGCGAACGGAAGCCAGTGGCTCAAGAAGGTCATTATCAAAGGGCTGTCAGGGGCACCTCTAATGGAAAGTGCAAAAAAACGATGAACTTTAATGGAAGGAGTTTGGATGAATGACGCACTTTCATCAACCTTTGGTCTGTATTCAAGCAGGGTGGTGGATGAAAACGGGAGTTGCCATTATGGAAGGGAGTGAAAGGAAACATAATTAGAGGAAAGGCTCATGATTGGTTAAGGGTTGCAGAAACGGGTGAAGCTGATGAACGTAAGGGGGACCATTTTTGTTGGTTTTACCTATATGTTTCCCATCTTACCTAGGGTTAGGCGGGCGGGAGACGGAGTAATTCCCATGAATGATGCTGGATTTACATACGGGGCATGTCACTTCCTTATAATGCTTGAACGTGATCTTGCGAAGGTCGCTTCTGGTCAGGATGGCAAATACATGATATCTTGCGCCGCATGCACACGTATTTTTATCTTTAACGATGTGCCGCTCATTTGTATTAACTGAATAAATGGTTGGAAAAAACATATATAACCCCTCTTTTTTCTAATTTTAGGCAAATTAAAAAGAGACAAGAAATAAATAATTAAGCGATTTAATCAAGATAAATCTTGGCGGCCCGGCTGCCATGACAACCAAGTCGTTGTTTTAGGCCCGTGGCTTTGCGTCTTTTATTTTCATAAAATTTGCCCTTATATAATCTTAACATAAAATGACAAGCGATTATTAGATCATGAACAAATACTTTGATCTGTGACTATCTTATCGTTCCAATTTGAATTTATCTTTACATGGAGTGCAGGTTATTTCCGTCATAGGCTTGAAAATGACTTGTTTCAAATCTTTTTTCTCGAATATCCGTCGGTAATTATGAATGATGCCACATTCGCAATAACGTTGATTTTTGATGATGTGCACTTTTGAATAAAATGTGAAAGTCGGGTACATGATTAGCTCCTTGTGTATGGGTATAATATACTAGGTATATTATACTACTTGAACACAGTGCTAGGTAACTGATTTTTATAGTGAAGTTGAAATAAACGATAGGGGATATAGGATTTTTTAATTACATGGTTTCGCAGAAAATTCGCCACCCCACTATGCAGGAGAACGAAGCTGGAATGAAAGAAAGAACGAGCATCCAATTTGCGGGTAAAACTGCTAAACTCACGGGAAGCGCCCGGACTTAAAGAAAACTTCTCCACTTCTGCCCATGACTATCGTTTAAGGTTGCTTTAGATACTGTATTAGTCGTGATATGCCAAGAAAGACTGATATCTACCCTTTTATCGGAAGTATTGGAACCTAAAGAAGATGCTGCCTGCAATATACAGGCAGCATCTTCTTTAGGTTGACTAGCTGCCATCTAAAGTGTCCCTTATAGAGGGATACTTCAGATAACAGGATTCTAATAGTGAGTATTAATGGGAACGTGCCAATTCCGGATTGCGGTGCATCGCTAAATAAAGGACCAGTCCGGCGATGAGGAGCAAGGTGCTGGTCGTGATGAAAACAGCGGAGAATCCATAGAATCCAGCGACCATTCCGCCCATTGCTGGCCCGATGATATTGCCTAAAAAACGAAGACTTGTATTGTAGCCCAAGACTTCCCCCTGCATTGCGACGGGCGCTTCCTGACGAATATAGGCAATCCTTACTGGGATGATGCCGCCTATGGCCATGCCTAGTAAGAATCGGACAAAAACTAACTGCCAAAACTGATTGATGAAGGCTCCAGGCAAGTAAACGAGTGCTGTCAGGAAGAGAAGCAGTACAAGTATCTTCACATGTCCGTGCCGATCGCCAATTTTGCCCCAGTGACGCGCCATCAGTAGATTCCCCAGTCCTGCTGCGGAAAAGGCGATACCTGAATAAAACCCAAGATTGGAAGTGCCGTGCAGTTCCCCGACGTATAAGGAAAGTATGGGCTGGATGCTGAAGTGGGCAACTTGGACTAGTGTTGAAATGAGCATGATATTGACAAGGATGGGGTTGCGCAGGATATGAGAGAGAACTTCCCTGCTAGTGTAGCTTGATTTCGTTCCCGACTGCCGTTTCATTTGGTATTCCTTCGTTGCAATGACGAGGAGACCAGAAATGAAAATGGTGATCGAGGTGAATTTGAAAGCGGTAGAATAGCCGACTGTGTCGGCAAGGATGCCGCCAAGCAATGGTCCGAAAAGCGAACCGGTTATATTTCCCGTTTGCAGCGTTCCAAGAACGCGCCCAGCAATTTCTTTCGGTGTTTGGGTCGAAATGAAGGCCTGTGACATCGATATGAAGCCAGTGAATATCCCCGTGAACATCCTTAAGATGAATAGCTGCCAAACATTTTCAACGTATCCCATCAAGAAAATGGACAGCCCCATTCCGAAGGCACAAGCAATCAAGATTTTCTTTCTGCCATAGCGATCGCCAATTCGGCCCCAAACAGGAGAAAATAAAAATGCAGTCACAAAAGTGATTCCGAATGTCCATCCAGACCAATGCTGAATGTATTGTGTCGAATAATTTCCGAATGTACCGATGTATAAAGAGATGAATGGAAGGACCATCGTCATGCTTCCGCCAATGAAAAAGTTGGCGAACCACATGATGGTTAGGTTTCGTTTAGCTATTTGATGTTGTTTCATTTACAATCAACACTTCTTTCCTCCGAAAAATACTTCGGGTTCCTAAATAATAGTATACAGAATTTAACTAATTTATTAAATGATTTTGCTTTTTGTACATAAAAACAGGTTTTTTAATGTAAGTACAGATGATATAATTTGAAAATATTTATTTTTCAGAAAAATTAGATAAGTGTGTGGGGGAGTTTTTTCTAAAGGAAGGGGTTTTTAACTTGTTAACTGTTTTGGGATTTTGCATGATTTTGACGTTCCTTGTCCTTGTCATCACAAAGCGTCTGTCCGTAGTCGTCGCTTTTATCTTCACGGCAATCGCTTTTGGTGTGATTGGCGGCTTTGCCTCCGAGATGGGAGATATGATGTTGGCAGGGATATTGAAGGTGACACCAACAGCGGTGATGATCGTTTTTGCTATATTATATTTTGGTTTGATGATTGACGTTGGATTATTTGAGCCGATGATCGGTAAAATCTTGAGTTTTGTAAAAGGAGATCCGCTAAAGGTCGTTATGGCAACAGCCATCATTACGATATTGGTGGGGTTGGATGGAGACGGGTCCTCCACATTCATGATCACTGTGTCGGCGATGCTGCCGCTTTATATGAAACTAGGGATGAATAGACTCGTATTGGCCTGTGTCGTCGGCCTAGGAGCGGGTGTCATGAATATGATCCCTTGGGGTGGCCCCTTGGTCAGAGCGGCAGCCAGCCTCCAGGTTGAAGTGTCGGATTTATTCATACCGCTCATTCCAGTCATGATTTGCGGACTATTATGGACGCTTTTTTCAGCATATATCTTAGGTAAGAAGGAAAGGGAGAGGCTGGGAGTCCGTACGTTGGGGACGGACATGGCACAAGGAATGAGTGAGCATGCTGCATCCGTTGAAACCAGTAATGGAGGACAAGCGAAGTTGTTTTGGTTTAACTGGCTCTTGACGATATTACTGATGGTGTTTTTGGTGATGGAAGTGCTTCCAATTCAAATCTTATTTGCCTCGGCGTTTGCAATTGCCTTATTTGTTAACTTCCCGAATCCGAAAGAGCAGCAGGAAAGGATATTAAGTCATGCCAATAGTTTCGTGATGATATGTACACTCATTTTTGCAGCAGGAATCTTTACGGGAGTATTATCGGAAACAAAAATGATGGACTCGATGGCATCTAGCATCGTAACGGTCATTCCGGATTGGGTAGGGGCACATATGCCGCTTGTTGTGGCGCTTACAAGTTTGCCGATGGGGTTCATTTTTTCACCAGATGCCTATTATTTTGGCATACTGCCCATCATCAGTGAAACGGCATCGAATTTTGGCATTGCCCCAGTGGAAATAGGAAGGGCGGCTTTGCTGGGCCATTCGACCACGGGTTTTCCATTATCCCCATTGGTCCCTGCAACCTTCATATTGATCGGCCTTGTTGGGGTGGATTTTTCCGATCACCAAAAATTCCTGTTTAAATGGGCGTTTGGGACAACCATCATCATGACGATCGCAGCCATAACCTTTGGTGTCATCCCTTTGTGATATATGAGTACATTAAACTATGATGACAAAGTCTTGACTGAGAATTTAGTAAGGCATTGACTCTCATCCGTGTAATCTATTTTACCATTTAACTCTCCTTCGGTTTATACTTCGATAATAGTGGAAAGAAATAGGAGGAGATAGATAACGGAAAGAGAGGGACAGGTCATGAACTATAAACAAAAGCTAATGTTGCCTATGTGTGCTGCCTTTTTACTTTATGGCTGCAATGCAACGAATGATTCCAATCATGGCGATAAAAATGTCGAGGACATGAATACGGCAGGTCAAGGAACCGAGACGGACGTGGATCCACAGGTGAAGGCGGAAGTTAAGGACGTGGAGGGGAAAACGCTCGGCATCGTAAACTTTACCGCAGAAGAGAATGCAGTATTGATCCAGACAGCTTTGGAAGGGCTTGAACCCGGCTATCACGGCTTTCATATTCATGAAAATGCGATCTGTGAGCCCGAGGCGAAAGAAGGTCCATTCACTACAGCTGGAGGGCATTTCAATCCAACCGATGAAACGCACTCGCATCATGCAGGTGATATGCCGCCTTTATATGTAAAAGAGGATGGCACCGCAAAATATACGGCAACGTTGGATAGCATGACGATCGACCAACTGAAAAAGGAAGAACTGGCAGTCATCGTTCATGCAAACCCAGACAATTTTGCCAACATTCCAGACCGCTATGAAGCTGATGGACAAAAAGGTCCTGATGAAGATACGTTGAAAACCGGGGATGCTGGCGATAGGCAAGCTTGCGGAATTATTGTGGGTGCAGAAGAGAAATAACGATATTTGAAGCAAGATGAGACAAAAGGCTTCGGAATGTTTTCATTCTGAAGCCTTTTTAATTTTTCTTTTCCTTGTAAAAAAGGTTTTTCTTATTTTGATATAGAAGTAAGAGAGGAAGTGAAGGTGAGTATTTGAATCAAAATGGTATTGACTATAAGGAAGTTAAATTCACGAGTTGATGCATCGAATTGATTGAAAAAAACCCGAATCGAGACGGATGTCCACTGATTCGGGTTTGCTTATTCATTTGGTAAGAAGTCCGTCTTCAATTCGTTGTAATCTCTCAGCGACTTCTTCCTCAGAAAGGTCATGCTCGACTATATAGCGGTTACGCGGGTGTACCCTGCATTCGTGAGAACAGCTGCGCATATGTTTGTGCTCATTCTCTTCACTGCAAAGGATTTTCTTGTTGCATTCAGGATTGGCACAATTGACATATCGCTCACACGGTTCGCCGGAATAAATATCACGTCCGACAATGACATGTTCCTTTTGATTGATGGGAACGGCGATCCTTTCATCGAATACGTACATTTGACCATCCCAAAGATCACCTTGAACTTCAGGGTCCTTGCCGTATGTCGCGATGCCGCCATGCAGCTGGCCGACATCCTCAAAGCCTTCTTCGACAAGCCAGCCGGAGAATTTTTCACAGCGGATGCCGCCTGTACAATACGTTAGGATTTTTTTACCCTCGAACATTTGTTTATTTTCGCGGACCCAATCCGGAAGTTCACGGAAATTCGTGATATCTGGCTTGATAGCTCCCCTGAAATGTCCTAAATCAAATTCATAGTCATTTCTGGCATCAAGCACAATCGTATCTTCGGCTTGCATTTGCTCGAAAAATTCCTTCGGGCTCAAGTATCTGCCCGTCGTCTGGTTCGGGTTGATGTCATCTTCCAAGCGAAGCGTGACGAGCTCATTCCGTGGACGAACATGCATTTTTTTGAATGCGTGACCATCAGCTTCGTCTATTTTAAACACGATATCGGCAAAGCGGGGATCGCTTTTCATCATGTCCACATATTGGTTGGTTTGTTCAACCGTACCTGAAACAGTACCGTTGATCCCTTCCGATGCCACCAAGATCCGGCCTTTTAATTCAAGGGCTTTACAGGCCGCAAGATGCTCGACTGCGAATTCTTCGTGATTCTCGATAGGCACATACAAATAATAAAGTAATACTCTATATGGTTTTGTTTCCATTTTTTTACCACCTATGTTTTATATTTGCAAGATATAAAGGGTGATCATTTAGACACTTTTCTCTTACAGACAATCATTATACCAAGAAAACGTAAAATTGATAAGGGCATGAACAAAAATCAAAAGGAGTTGTGTGGAATGTTCAAAGATTTATTGAGGTATCCCATCATTCAAGCACCAATGGCAGGCGGGGCATCCAATCCAAAGCTTGCGGCTGCAGTGTCCAATGCGGGAGGGGTGGGATTTCTTGCAGCTGGCTATAAGACTGCAAGAGAAATGAAAGATGAGATAGAGCAGACCCGTCGTTTGACGGAGTTCCCTTTTGGTGTCAATGTATTCGTGCCGGGTAACGAAGTGATTGATGAAAACTCAGTATTGGCTTATCGTGAGAAAATTGAACAGGCCGCCGAGAGTGTGGGCGCCTCGGTTGGTAACGCAGTTGCTGATGATGATGATTGGGATAATAAATTGACTGTATTGAAAGCGTCCAAGGTTGATTTCGTGAGTTTTACATTTGGCTGTCCTGAATCCAGAATAATAAGGGACCTTCAAAGCGCAGGATCGCTCATTATCGTGTCCGTAACGAACCTTCAGGAAGCGAAAAGGGCGGCAGGTGCTGGTGCCGATGTTTTATGTGTGCAAGGGATTGAGGCAGGAGGGCATCGAGCCAGCTTTGAAAACAGTACAGAGGATGATTATGGTCTATTAGTATTGATAAGGATGATTGAAAAAGACCTGAACGTACCGATCATTGCCGCAGGTGGATTGATGCATGGTAAGGATATCGCTGCTGTGCTCGCTGCAGGGGCGATGGCGGCACAATTGGGGACGGCATTCCTTCGCTGTCCAGAGAGCGGTGCAAGTCCCATACATAAGGCAGCGCTCAGCAATCCTCGTTTTAGCCACACTGCAGTTACCCGGGCTTTTAGCGGTCGAAGGGCACGCGGGTTGGTGAACCACTTTATAACGGAATATGATCATGCTGCACCAGCCGCTTACCCACATATCCATCACATGACTAAGCAATTACGAAAAGTGGCAGCGCAAAAAGGCAATCCTGAATATATGGCTTTGTGGGCAGGACAAGGGTATAAACTTAGCAAGGAAATACCGGCTTCTGAATTGGTGGAGCTTCTTGTGGAAGAACTTAAATCAGTAAGGGGGGTGTATGGAGATGGAGATAAGAAGGTTATTCATGAATGAATCACCACCGTTGCATCTGTTGCTGTTGGCAGATCCATCAAGGGAATTGGTAGAGGACTATTTGAAAAAAGGAATATGCTTCGTTGGTGAGCGAAATAACCAAATCCTCGGCGTGTATGTTTTGCTGCAAGTAGGACCGGAATCAATGGAGATAAAAAACATCGCAGTGGATGAAAATCATCATGGAAGAGGAATCGGTAGACAATTGATTGGACATGCCATCAGCTATGCAAAGGAACAAGGGTATAAAACGGTGGAAATCGGTACGGGGAATTCAAGTATTGGACAGCTTGCCCTTTATCAAAAATGCGGATTCAGGATAATTGCCGTTGATCGCGATTTTTTTACTAAACATTATGACGAAGAATTGTATGAAAATGGAATTCAGTGCCAGGATATGGTTCGCTTGTCTCGAAGCATTCGGTGAATGTGATTTGAAATGAATTATCAAAATCCAACGGTCAGTGAGGGAAATAAGGTTATACCTTTCGCCAAGCTTAGAATACACATGGAGGGGAATACTGAAATTTCTTGGAGTGATGAGATTTTGTTGGGAATATGACTTATTTTGGGCGAATTCATAAATGAATTCGCCTTTGTCAATTTATTGGACGGACATGTTTAAGGGGTAATATTAATTGCTTGAATTAGAGCTTGGTTTTTAAAGCTAAATAATGGAAGAAGTAATGGTTCCTTAATCATGTAAGCAGATGGTTAATAAGCCTCCTAATGTATGACCGCAGTTTTCGAATTGGATGGTCTTGATTAGGTGAAAAAAGCGATAAAGGTAAACGGTGAATGCTGGGAACATCTTGTGGTTATATATGGATTTATTGTTTATATTTGAAATTTTTGGAGCTGTGTTTTCCTTCTAAACTACCTGCTTAATATTTAAAAAAAACGTTGATTCTTTAATTATGTTGCCATTCACGTTATTATGGATTAGCTTTTAACGAATAGATGAATTAAGAAAGGAGGGCAAAATGAATTACGAGTTATTTCAAGCCGTTCATCGGCATGCAGGCCACCATCTTTTCATGGATGGCTTTATGGTATTCATTACTGAGAAAGCATTGATCATATATGCCATAGCTTTACTTCTCATGTGGTTTTTGGGCAGTAGGATATATAAAAAAACGGTACTTTTGGCAGCACTGACAGGATTTTTAGGTTTACTCCTTAATTTAATAATTAGTAAGATTTATTTTGAGCCGCGCCCGTTCGTTACCCATTTGGTTGATGTGTTGATCTATCATACCGCAGATGCTTCGTTCCCAAGTGATCACACGACAGGTGCTTTTTCACTCGCCTTTGCTGTTTTATTTCGTCACCGTAAGATAGGTTTAGGTATGCTTTTATTAGCGGTTTTAACAGGGATTTCACGCATTTATGTCGGTCATCATTATCCAATTGATGTGATGGGCAGTATAGTTGTGGGTATGTTGGTCAGTGTGTTTATTTATAAAACCAGTTCATTTCTTGAACAAATTCTACAATCAATCATTGACATTTATTATCGGGTTGCACAATTTCCGCAAAAAAAATAATGCAACCACTTATTGTAAATAATTCAAGGGGAAGGTGATTACTGAGTTCTATAATAGACTACTTGAACCGCATTGTAGGACTAATCATATTTTAACGTAATTCGTGTTCCATTTTCCAACGACCCTATCTGGAAAAGAACCGGTCCAATAAAGGCAGATTCCCTAAGTGGAACTGCCTTTATTATGTTTCTCTATTAACCTGAAAAAGGAGCCTATCAGCGAATCTGTTCATTTTAGCGTAAAATGCTAACCAAAGTTGATAGAGTGATTGATATTTGACAACCTTAACGTAAATATATATGATGTGGAGGTTATTTGAAGAGGTTGCTTTGATATGGAGGGCTCCTGTGAAAGAAACACGATTGTGCTCCAAAAATGTGCACATGCGTTTCTTAATAGAGGGCCTATTCGGTTTGTATTCTAAAATTGTCGGAATAATCTCACTTAGTGTATTCGAACTAATTTCTATTGGAACAGGACAACGAACTTGTATGCTAATAGAGTATTGTGACGAATAAATATAATTTTGGAGGAGGGAGAAATTAATTGAAAAGAAATGATGTACAGTTGGATTATATATTGTTGATCACTTTACTCTTTTTATTTATATATAGCTTATTTGCTGTCTATAGTGGATCTGGACAATATGAAACCCAAGACCCTTATTATTTTTTGAAGCGGCAAGTGATTTGGTACATTATTGGAATAGGTGTAATGGTAGTTGTAGCATCTTTTGATTTTGAGTTGTTAGAAAGATGGGCAGCGCCCCTTTATGCTTTAGGAATGGGATTATTATTGCTGGTACACTTTTTTGGAACGTTCAAAAACGGAGCTATCCGATGGATAAGTATTGGACCAATGGAGTTGCAGCCGTCAGAGTTTATGAAAGTGTTTCTGATTTTATATTTAGCCGTAGTATTAAAACGTTTTGCAAATCGAAAGCTATCCTTTAAAGAGAGTATTCCAACTACGTTAAAAGTACTCTTGTTAACAATCGCACCATTCTATTTAATCTTGGTGCAGCCTGACTTAGGATCTGCACTTGTAATCGCAGCAATTGCTTTTAGTTTAATTCTTGCTTCTGGGATTGCTTACCGATTATTGATAATTTTAGTTTTTGGCTTCATGGCTTTAATAGGCTTTCTTTTTTATTTACACAATAATTTTTATGATATGTTCATAAAATTCATCAAGCCCCATCAATTGGAACGGATTTATGGCTGGCTAAGCCCTGATGAGTTTGCCTCAAGCTATGGTTATCAACTAAAACAAGCCCTTCTGGGAATTGGGTCAGGTCAAATGTTTGGAAATGGTTTTAATCAGGGAAGTCAGGTGCAAAGTGGAAGGATACCTGAAGCTCACACTGATTTCATCTTTTCCGTCATTGGAGAAGAATTCGGATTTATTGGTGCAGCCATTCTGATAAGCCTGTATTTCATCTTGCTTTATCGAATAACGATCATTGCATTTAATTCCAATAATATATTTGGCTACTTTATATGTGGTGGAGTGATTGGGTTAATATCATTTCAGGTTTTCCAAAATATCGCTATGACGATCGGCTTAATGCCAGTTACTGGAATTGCCTTGCCGCTTCTAAGTTATGGTGGGAGTGCATTGATAACCAATATGATGGCCCTAGGATTAGTATTCAGTGTCAATTTACGTTCCAAGAAATATATGTTCAGTAAGAGTGGAAATTTGTGAATTATCTTACGACGTATAAGTCACTTGTTGATTGAGGAAAAAATTACCGGGTGCGAAGAAATGAATTTTCGGAGCAGGCATATGAATGTGAAAATGGAGGTAGTCCTTGTATTTATTATTTGAAGGAACAACTATGGGCAAAGTGTTGACATTTTGTCAATCTTACTATATGTTAAATGTAATGATATGCAGGATCTCTTCTTTTCTATACTGTTCCTATGGCAAGACACATATGAAATCAGTCCTCTAGCACCATGTTGACATCATATAAGGATAATTAGGAAACAGGTTTTATCACATATAGTTCTTCACCGGACTCTCAATGGAAAGGAAGGAAAAACGATAATGTCTGAAGTCAATCATAAAAGTGAACTTGGTTTTAAATTGAAAAGCTTATTGAAAGAACGATCATTATCAATGCGAAAACTTAGTGAACTTACTGATATTGATACAGCAACAATTTCGCGGATAATTAACGGTAAACGAAAAGCCAAGCCAGAGCATATACAGCAATTTTCTAAGGCTTTAGGAGTTCCCTTCTCAGAATTGCTTACTGCAGCGGGCTATGATATTGAAGAGAAAGAGGATAAGATGAATTCAGATATTCACACTTCTGTTGAGAGCATCCAAACTATCCTTGAATCCGCTAACTTATATGATAAAAATTTTTCTATAGCAAGTGTAGAAAAAAAACTGGCTATTTATGAAGAGCTCACACAATCAGAAGAAGGAAAAGACACGATACTTAATAGATTTGCGGACAAGGTTCAGAAGGTAGGAAGTATTGGTCCATTTATTAGTCATTTGAAGGAGATGTATGAAAGATTCCGACTTAAAAATGGCACTCCAGCTGAACTCACTTTAATTGGAAGTGCACTTATATATTTCATATTACCAGTGGATGTTATTCCGGATTATACATTTCCGATTGGTTACTTAGATGACGCCATGGCTGTACAACTGGTGATGAATTTAATCTCAATTAAATAAAGACTTTTCAATGGAAGGTTTTTGCAAGTTGGAGTTTCAAAATATCAAGGGAATTGAATCCACTCATAATCACCTTCATTTTTTTCTTTATAATAGTAAAGAGAAAAAATTGTTCATTATAAAAAAGGCAATAGGAACGGACGGCCCACTCCTATTGCCTTTTGTCATGCTCTTTGGACGGCGTTAGTTACAGATGATTTATTAAGTACCGATGAAAAAACCTATATAAAGGTAAAAATCGTATATTATAGAAGAAACTCGTCAAATAAGCCATTATTCGAGAAAATAAAAACTATAAGTTAACTAATCCATATATAATTCCTTATAGGAACTTCAACTTTAGGCGCATATTTTGATACATCTTGAACCGGATGATGAAGCCTTTGGTCCATTTATCTCTCGAATCCTGAAGGGGATTGTGGTTCGTTATTGAATAAACTAAAACTATGAGAACGAAAATAGTAGGTTATCTAAGAAAAATGAAGGCTTACATTCTTATTCTGATTCTGAATGATGTATGGAAAACCTTTTGTGGTTTTTTTGTTGACATTTTGTCAAATAAAACTTATGTTGAATAAAGTGGAATATAAAAAAATAAATTTAGGAGTCAGTCTGCATAATGTGTTGACATTTTGTCAATTAATCGATGATAAAATGCGACACTGGGGATGGACGCCGCTTGTTTAACAGCCATGAGCCAATAAGGTGTAATTCTAAAGAAGTATCATGGCAACAGCGCCATAACGGTGGGAAGATACGGAAACTAAGTGGGAATAAGTCGAATATGTGGGAATGACCAAGTCGGTTCTATCATAAGAATCCATCGATATACTGCATATATCATATTTGTGGAAGAGGGAATGAATGTACATGAAAAAGAACGGATACAAAAAAAACAGATTTAGAATTCTCATTTTTACCGTGATCGCTTGTTTACTTTTGGGAGGAACTTATATTTATTCCCAATTCTATGATTTTACCAGTCATACATTTCGTGAACTCGAAAGGGGAAGTAAATCCAATAAAAGAGAACAAATGATATCTCCTTTAAAAGATAATATTTCGATTTTAATCATAGGTGAAGACACGAGTGAGACAAGAGAAAATGGTGATGGAACGAATGCTCGCTCAGATGCATTGTTACTTGCTACAATCAATAAACAGGATACGGCAATCAATCTCGTAAGCATCCCACGTGATACTAGAATGTATATACCGATTAAAGATAAGGAAGACAAAATTGCCCATGCGCATGCCTTTGGCGGTATAGAAGGTACAATAGATACAGTTGAAAATTTTTTGGACGTACCTGTCGATTACTATATTAAATTTAATTTTGATTCATTTCTCAGTCTAATAGATACTATTGGAGGGATTGACGTTGATGTCCCCGTCACTTTTACGGAACAAGATAGTCAAGATAAGGCAGGTGCCATTCATTTAGAAAAAGGGCATCAACATCTTAGTGGCGAGCAGGCTTTAGCACTAACTAGAACACGTAAGATTGATAATGATTTTTTTCGCGGGCAACGTCAGCAATTGGTGATTGAAGCAATTGGAAAAAAAGTTTTATCCTTAAATTCAATAGGGAAAATGAATGACATATTGGATGAAGTAGGTCCGCATACTTCTACAAATCTATCTGCAAAAAATATCCTGACCATTGCAAGTACGCTTATGGGTAAAAATATCGAATTTAACAAGCAACAAATTAAATGTAATGATGAATATATAAACGGAATTTATTATGCAATACCCGATATTGAGAATGTCAAAGAAATATCACGGGAAATCAACCAAGTTTTACAAGAAAAATAAGTATTGGTTTTTTGTAACGAGCGACCGCCTGGCCTGGCGGAACATACCGACCGGATAAGGAATAACTGATATCACGAGGATAGTTTCGTCTTAGCAATAGGGGGCCGCATTCATAAAAGAGCGTTACACCCCTAAATCCAATTCTTGCAACTTTGCCATAAATACATCCTCGACCTGTTAAAAGAAGATTGCTGAAACTAGCCAATGGAAAGACTGCAAATGTTGGAGGGATGATCCTTCCAACTTCCGTCCAACATTCAAGAATGTATAACAGCCAACTATTTTGCTCAGGTATGGTGTTATAATCGTAAGCAAATTAAAGCATGGATACATGGCAATGGCTCCTGCCATTTCAATTTCTTATATTATTGAGAATTTTAAGGACAGTCTGGAAAAATAACTCCTGTTCTTCTTCCGTGATGCCCTCCAAGGCTTTTCCTTCAATCTTTTCTGCGATTTTAAGGCATTTTGTATGTACTTCCTTGCCCCGGGGAGTCAGTTCAATTCTTTTTTCCTGTTCATCTTTTCCTGGTACTTGCTTAATCATGCTATTTTGTTCCATGCTGTTGACTGAACGGGTGATGATGACACTATCTACATCCAGGTAATTACAAATATCGGGTATGGTGGAATACCCACAGTTTTTTAAATAATTCAAAATTGTCCACTGATTATGATAAATTTCAAGGGAGGTAATTTGCTCATTCATTTTACTGACTAATGATCGGGAAACTTGTAAATATTGATGAAATAATTGAGTAGGGTTCATATGATTCTCCTTTATAATGGTCGACCAATCCATTATATTCTTTAATTCTTAAAAGTCTATTGTAAAGAATCATTCATTTCAGTCAATGTTTATTTTTGGAATAAAGGCACGAAAGGGAGAGGGGAATGGTGGGATAATTGGATTTTTTGGGAGTGCAATCGACCCTGAACCATTACAAAATATAGCTTAAGGATATGAAAACTGGAAAAAAAGCTAGCGAATTTTATTTTAAAATGTTGTATTTGGATATTTGGGCGGGGAGGGAGTAATACAAGCTGGCTGGCATTCTTGTATGGTTGTAGGAAACGAAGGGGCATACCGGACAGAAAGTCTGACCTTAAACCAAAAACCAGCCTGTATACGGCTGGTTATGTTTTTATATTAAAATTTCTCGCTTGTGGAGCGATTCTTCGTTTCTTTTTTATTTCGTTCTTCTTGTCGTTCATATTTAATTTCATCGATGGGTAAATCTTCAATGGGCATGACAACTTGGTCACGTTCCAGCTGCTTTTCTTGATTTTCTTTGAATGCCTTGGATTTATCATTACGCTCTTCAAGATATTTTTCCTTATCTTTGTTATCCATAGCCTATCCCTCCATCTCTTTGTACCTCTTTTTCCCTAAATTCAAGAAAATAAAACGTATAGGCGAAATATATGTGACTCCGTTTCATAAATATAGGGAGAACAAGAAAGAGCAAGGAGGGTTTGCTCAGTGAATGCTGCTGTTTTTTTTCGCTGGTTTTGGAGATTTCTTTTTCTCTTGGGCATAATAATCGTTATTCCCTATTCATGGGCTTTGATTTTGGCGCTACTCACTGCGATTCTTTTGGATGGAATGGTCCGGATGATGAGTGAAACGGCTAAGCTGCATCGCCTATGGGCCGTCTTGATTTCATTCGTTTTATATGTAGGCGGCCTACTAGGTATCACCTATTTCTCCTTTTCGGTATTGATCAAAAAAATCATGGTCTATTCCGAGGGATTTCCTGGATTGATACGTGAAATGTATTTGACGGCGATATTGCCTGTCATAAGGCAATGGGAACAATATTCCCAAACGTTGCCGCCAAATCTCATTCAATCTGTAGAACAAACGATGGAAAAGAGCGTCAAGGCTCTTGAGGGGTTCACAGAGGGATTCGTTCAGGATATGGTCCAGTTCGTTACGCTAATTCCGGGTTTATTCATTGATTTCCTCATTTATTTAATCGCTTTATTCTTGATCAGCCTGGAATTGCCTAAGTTAAAGAAAAAGGCAATGCAATACTTAAAAACGTCCACCTTCCAAAAGATATCGTTAGTTTATCATGATTTAAGCATGGCAGCAGTTGGCTTCATCAAGGCACAGGTTTTATTGAGTTTAATTACATTCATTATGGCATATGGCGGGCTATGGCTATTGAATGTGAGATATGCAATCCCGCTGGCTTTGTTAATTGTTGTTGTGGACATTCTCCCGATATTGGGTACGGGATCTGTCCTCGTTCCTTGGGCAGTCATTGTTTGGGCACAAGGAAATCACCATTTTGGGATTGGTCTGGTTATCTTGTTCTTGGTCATTACCATTATTAGAAGGATTATAGAACCAAAAATCTACTCAGCAAATATGGGGTTGTCCCCATTGGCTTCGTTGATCAGTCTTTATTTAGGGTTTAAAATGCTAGGATTCATCGGACTTTTCCTTGGACCTTCGCTTGTGATCGTTTATGAGACGTTAAAGAAGGCAGGTGTCATCAAATCCAACTTTAAATTGTGAAAGAAAGGCTAGAGGTGTTTCGCATGATTTCTTTTATTGGACATATCTCTTACCGCTTTGCCTTGGCCATGGCAATGATGGCAGTCACGGGAAAAGAATTGCAGATAGCGGGTTCTCCCTTTCCCTTTGCAGTGCTGACAGATGGTTATCAGTTTCATGATTCTTCGCTCCTTCATAAATATTGCTTTCCCCTAACAGTATGAAACAATAAAGGTTGAACTATACTCGCTGTATTCATTCAATCTTGATGGGGTTAATTTGTTTATAATATGCTGTTTATCACTTCATGTACCAAATAAACGAAAATACCCCCCGTGCCTCAACAAAATGAGGCATGGGGGGTATTTTCATGAAACGATTTCTGTTTGCGAGATCATCGGAAATTCTTTTACTTCACTTACAATTTTTGCTGGTTTATATATTTCAATATAGCGAATATGGTGATCTTCCATTTCTTTTATCCTAAAGTTATAAGGTCCAAAAGTTAGGACATCACCTTGCTTTGCTTCGTAATTCTCGGTAAGGATCCATCCGCCCATCGTATCGATGTCTTCATCATTAATATCCAGACCAAGTAAATCATTCATTTCACTGACCAATACCTTTGCATCGATTATATAATGATCTTCTTTTATTTTACGCACATCAGGCACTTCATCCAGGTCAAATTCATCCCGAATATCGCCAACGATTTCTTCAAGGATATCTTCAACTGTCACCAGGCCTGATGTCCCGCCATATTCATCCATGAGGATAGCCATATGAATTCGTTCTTTTTGCATTTTTAACAATAAATCGTGAATCGGTATGCTGTCAATGACGCGTATGATCGGACGAACATATCTGTTGATCGTTGCGGCCGTGTGATTGCTTTTGTCAATCATTTCAGTGAAGAGTTCCTTGATATTGACCATACCGATGACATGATCTTTATCGCCATCAATGACAGGATAACGGGTAAAGTTGTCTTCCGCCATGACGGTGAAAAACTGTTCAATCGTATCATCCTTGGATATCGTAGCGATTTCAGTACGCGGAACCATGATTTCTTTTGCTATCCTATCATCGAATTCAAAGATTTTATTCACGTATTTAAACTCAGATTGGTTAATTTCGCCACTTTTATAGCTTTCGGAAACGATGATACGCAGCTCTTCTTCTGTATGAGCCAAATCATGTTCAGAAACTGCTTTTAATCCTAGCATTTTTGTCAGCGCCCTTGCGGAGCCATTCAGTACCCAGATGAACGGATACATGATTTTGTTAAACCATATTAAAGGTTTGGAAACCAATAACGTAACCTGCTCCGCTTTTTGAATCGCCAATGTTTTCGGTGCCAGTTCCCCAACGACGACATGTATGAACGTTATGGAAGAAAAGGCAATCGCAACTGAGAGTATATGTGAAGCAGAATGAAGATTTAATTGAATTAAAAGTGGTCGCAAAATGTTTTCAACCGTCGGTTCTCCAAGGAACCCCAGCCCTAAGGCAGTGACGGTAATGCCGAGCTGGCAAGTCGAAAGGTATTCATCAAGATTGGATATGACCTTCCTTGCTGAAAGAGCATTTGGATTTCCTTCTTCAATTAATTGATCGACCCTCGTGCTTCTCACTTTAACGATCGCAAACTCCGTAGCGACAAAAAATGCTGTTAAAGCAATTAAAATGGCAATGATAACCAAGTTTAATATGTCCAAATAGTCTCCCTTACATCGTCTCCGAGACGAATAAGGAGTCCACCTCCTACATTTTTAAAATATACAAGTATATTTTTTTTGTCTTGCCAAATATTTTGGGACCAGTCAGACCTATTTATTGAATTACAGTCTCGAGTCCCGAATAACTTTTAAGTGATGAAGAGAATCATAGTGTATGCCGATTAGCGATGCGCAGACGGGAAATAGAAGAATTCCTGCATAATGACCTGCATCCATTTAAGTATGCACATGTCTTTTACGCAAAGCAACGTCCGTCCGTCAAAACGAACATTCTTTAATGCCCCATCAAATCACCTCAATTAATTAATTTAAATACTTTCATTATAAAAAGAGATCATCATTCAGTCAAACTGCTTACTGCTCCTTAAATCAGGTAAATAGCTTGTAAAGAGTCAATTTGAGCTAATAATTAGCCGTTTTTGACTGTTTTCTCTACTTTATTGCATTATATGATGGAATATTCTGAAAATGATTAGGCTGATTCATAAATAATTGCCGTTTTCATTATTTTTTGGACGACATAATCATATCTTTAGAAGCGGGACAGGTTTTATGGCGCAGAGGAGGGGAGATTGATGAAAATGATGGAAAGGATGGCAGCGGTTCTTGCCGGCAGCATGCTCGTAGGGGTTGGTATCAACTTCTTTCTGATACCTTACCATTTACTGGATGGTGGCATGATCGGGATTGGGCTGATTTTTCATTACTATATCGGACTTCCAACAGGCTTGGGGGTAATTCTGAGCAGTATTCCGCTATATATATATGCATGGTATTTTGAGAAAAAACTATTTCTGAACAGCTTGCATGGCCTGTTATTCTCTTCTTTATGCATCGATATTTTTTCCGACGCCATCACTGGGTGGAATTTACCCATTTATGTTAGTGCTGTAATTGGGGGAGCGTTGATCGGACTCGGAATTGGCTTGATGCTTCGTTATGGAACCTCTACAGGTGGAACGGATATGCTGGCACAAATCCTTTCGAGGAAGAGCGGACTCAATGTTGGTTTACTGATTTTCTTCATTGATGGATGCGTTCTGCTTTTCGGATTGAGTGTTGTAGGGACTTCCGTTTTTCTATATTCATTTTTAACGATCATCGCAGTAGCCATGCTGACTTCAGTCACCGTGATGCGAACGGCTTAAAGTTAATTTACGTATAAAAATCTGAAAAAAGGAAAGGATGGTCAATATGAATAGGGCGGATTTTTAGTCCAATAACTGGTAAGGGGAAGTACAAATGAAAAAAATCTATATGGTTTCTGCGTTGATAATTATGCTTGTGGGCTGTCAACAGAAAGAAATGCAAGAGGATAAAGAAGTGAACAGTGCCGTTCCGGAATCCATGGAAGCATCGATTGCCATTAAAGGGAGTTTGGATCAAGGAAAGGAAGTCATTCTTGAAACGACAGTGAAACAAGGGGATCAATTAGTGAATGAAGCTGATGAGGTACTGTTTGAGATAAGAAAGTCCGGACAAGATAAAAGGGAAATGCTTGATGCGAAAAATACGGGGAGCGGTAAGTATCAAGTGATGCATACATTTACGGAGCAAGGGAAATATATCGTGGTTGCCCATGTAACGGCCAAAGGGCTACATGTGATGCCTGAAAAAGAAATTGCCATTCCAGGACATGAAGATGAAGGTGCATCAATACATCCTAGATCGGATGTATCGATTGAATTCCAAAGCAACCCTGTAAAGGCTGGAAGCAGTTCGATTTTTGCCGCTACCGTGGAATTGGATGGAAAGCCACTGACAAATGCAGATGTGAATTTCGAGGTTTGGAAGGATGGCAGCGACGAAAGTCATTTTACTAAAGCTGAGGATGATGGAGATGGGAAATACTTAAATAAGGTATCATTCACTGAAGCAGGTACCTATAAGGTGCAGGTGCATGTTGAGAAAGACGAGGTTCATGAGCACCAGCTGCAAACCATTCAAGTGAACAAATGAAACGCTATAAAATGCTTTTTTTTGAACAAATTGATTTAATAGGTTTTATCCATTATTAAAATGGGAAGAAAAAGAATAACAATACAGAAGAAAGGGTGAGATGAGCATGAAGAACCGAATCATCAATAAGTATAAGGATCTCGGGATTCATATTGAAAAAACGAAGTCACGCCAGGAGATTTTCAATAATGTTTCGCAAGCAGATTCATCCTTACTCACCACAGCTGCTTTTTCGCAATTCGCCCGAAAAACGGAGACTAAAGGAATACTGATGCAATGAGAGGCCAGAGCACATATTTTCTGGTCTTTTTTTGTGTGCATTAACTAAGGCCGTATACCGTATGGGGCAGAAAGTGAAAAACCGAATAGAACGCCATGTCCCGAATAGGATATAAGGACGAACATATTGAAATTAGTGCTAAGGGGAGTCCGATTGCATGGTATCACAGCTTATAATGACGATATTGAATTGGTTTGCTGAAATGGGTTATATGGGGATATTGTTGGGACTGATGGTCGAAGTCATTCCAAGCGAGCTTGTTCTCGGATACGGTGGATATTTGGTGGGCCTTGGAAAAATGAATTTTTGGGGAGCCGTACTTGCAGGTGTAGCCGGTGGGACGATGGCGCAATTATTTCTATATTGGGCTGGGTACTATGGCGGGCGGCCTTTTCTTTTGAAGTATGGAAAGTATATCTTAATTAAGGAAAAGCATATTTTTATGGCTGAAGAGTGGTTTCAACGATACGGGGTAGGTGTCATTTTCACTGCTCGATTCATCCCGGTTATCCGTCACGCGATTTCAATCCCCGCAGGTATTGCTAGAATGTCCGTATGGAAATTCAGCTTCTATACAATTGCGGCAGTGATACCCTGGACCATTTTGTTTTTATCCTTGGGAAAGATCCTCGGCGAAAATTGGCAGCAGATCAGGGAGATTACTGCGCCTTATTTAATTCCGGCAGCTGGTTTTTCCTTTGTCTGCATCATGCTTTATATCATCTGGAAAAAGAAGAGCCCCCCTCCGATCGTATCGGTCAAAAAAAAATAGGTCGGCTTCCTGATAAATGAATACAAAAAAACAGCCTCGTATTTTTTACGAGGCTGTTTTTTCATCTATCTTTGAGGAAGGTCTTCCTCAAGAGGTATCTTAACGATTTTTTTTGTCACTTCGATGGAACGAATGGCGCGATCTTCCATTTCAATCACCTTAAAGCAAAATCCATCCTTCTCCATGATGTCCCCAACAGTCACATCATAATTTTCCGTAAGCACCCATCCGCCTATAGTGTCGACATCGTCTTCTTCCAAGTGAATGCCAAGTAAATCATTCACTTCCTTAACAAGAAGCTTCGAGTCTAAAATATAGTGGCCATCCTTAATTTTCCTGATGGAGGCGACTTCATCAATATCGAATTCGTCACGAATTTCCCCAACGATTTCCTCGAGGATATCCTCGACAGTGACAAGGCCGGAGGTACCTCCGTATTCATCCATCAAAATAGCCATATGAATGCGTTCCTTTTGCATTTTTAGCAGTAAATCGTGTATGGGTATATTTTCCATTACGCGAATGATCGGACGAGAGTAATTTTCAATCGCCTTTACTTGGATTTCCGGATTACGGATAAGATCCGAGAAAACTTCCTTCAAGTTCACTAAGCCAATGACATGATCTTTGTCACCCTCGACAACAGGATATCGTGTGTATTTCTCCAATTTTGCTACATCGACGAATTCCTGTACCGTTTCATCCTTGGAAATGGTCAGGATTTCTGTCCTTGGAACCATGATTTCTTTGGCAACACGGTCATCGAATTCAAATATGTTGCTTACATATTTGAATTCGGATTGGTTGATCTCCCCGCTTTTATAACTATCGGAAAGGATGAAACGCAATTCTTCTTCGGTGTGGGCTATCTCACTTTCGGACGCTGGCTTGAAGCCAAATAAACCGACAACGAAGCGGGAGGAATGATTCAATACCCAAATGAAGGGAAACGCAATCTTATGGAAAAAGATCAGCGGGCTGGCAATAGCCAGGGCCACCTGTTCCGCCTTTTGGATGGCGACGGTCTTTGGAGCCAATTCGCCTACAACCACATTCAGGAATGTTATCAGCGAAAACGATATGAAAAATGTCAAAATGCTTGTGATTTCCTGAGGGAAATGTAAGGCATTGAATAAAGGTCCGACCAATGTGAGGACGGTCGGTTGTCCGAGCCACCCCAATCCAAGGGCTGTTACTGTAATGCCGAGCTGGGTCGCGGAAAGGTATTCATCGAGATCGGATGTCACTTTCTTTGCCGCCATGGCTTTTTTGTTTCCCTCTTCAATCAATTGATCGATCCTGGAGCTGCGAACCCTGATGATCGAAAATTCAGAAGCTACAAAAAAGGCAGTTAAAGCGATTAAAATAATGACTAATAAAAAACTTAATATGTCCAAATAGTGTGGGACTCATTGAATCGCCAATGATGCCGGACGATTTTGCTATCCCAGTCACCTCCCAAAACCAATAATGAATGAAATGATTGTCTTTAAAAAATAAGTAGTGGTTTATCTTGTATGAAAGTCTTCAATCTATACGGTCATTCACCTCGATCAGTAATGGAACCTTCCTATTAGTATAAGTAAACTGACGCGAATCAGTCAAAAATTTGACACTGAAAATGCAAGGAAATGAGGATATTTATTCTTATTTTGTTTGCAGCTGTATCGAGAAGGTCGTTAGGAAATCGGTTGAGTGACAGGATAAGGTTCCTTTATGTTTCAATACGATTTCTTTACAAACGAACAGTCCCAAACCCGTCCCCCTTTTTTTGGTGGTGATGAATGGTTCAAAAATATTCGGCAGGACTTCTTCGGGTATCTTCGGACCATTGTTGGAAATGTTCAAGGTAAGGATGCCGGGTGGGCATTCAGAGCCAGATATATATATGGCTGGGGAGGGCATCCCAGTAACTACATCAAGGGCATTTAAAATGATATTCAATAAGACTTGGCGGAATTCCTCTTCAGAACCTGTAATGACCGCATCATCGGCAACATTACAAGTAATGGAAGCATTCACTTCCAAAATGCTGGGATATAAAAATTCAATAACCTCATTAGCCAATCGGGATATGGAAAACAGTTCAGGTGGCGATTCTGAAGTTTCTTTTTTTGACATATTGAGGAATTGAGTAATCCTGTAATTGAGCTGATCCAACTCCTTGGAAATGATACCAAGATATTTAGTTTCAGGTTGTTCTGCTTGTAGCAATTGAATGAACCCCATGATGGAAGTCAGCGGATTACGGAATTCATGGACGAAGCTTGAGGTCATTTGGCCTAAAAGCGTCAAACGGTCTTTGTGATCAGGGCTGATGAATTGATAGCGCTCATCGAGCTCCTTGATTTTCAATTCGGAATAATGGGATGATGCAAACTGAATGAGTTGATCAAAGTAAATGTTGATTTGCTTTATGAGACCGGATACTTCTTCCATACTTACATTGGAATTCAAAAGGTGTTCAATGATAGTGGATCTGCCGATGCTTATAGAGGAAAAGAAAATTTCCATATTCAACTGCTTATTAGCTCGGTCAGATGCAATTTTTTTCCCAATCACCTTTAGCACATCTTCTATGTCCGTATCCGTTGTTCCAAGCTGATCGACCAATAAATTGAATATGTTTTCCACTTCCCCCTTGAAGTATCCTATATATCCATCTGGTAAATGCAGCAGCTCATCTTTCCATTTAGATATGATGGTGCCCTGTTGAGAAGATAAAAAGTGAATGGTCATTTCTCGATTAGATCCCATTTTGCCCTCCATACTGTAGGAAAATGAATTTACTATTGACCTAGGTTTATTGATAAAAAATGAAAGAATTTCAAAATGATTACATTTTGTGTCCATGATAACAGATTAGTGGTGTTTAGACATGTGTCAATTGGTTAGGTATTCGGCAATTAATCGATGAATCCCTTTTTTTGAACTAGTTTTATTACAGTTATTACAAATATGAAAATAAAAAAAGGAAGCCGTTAAGTTACTGACGGTTTCCTTTTTTGTGGAAGGCAAAGGGCTCGATGTGAACGATTACATGCTGGATATTATATTTTTGTAATAGGTTCTCTTCAATTTTAACCGTAATATCGTGACCTTGGATAACCGTTAAGAGAGGGTTAACGTGAACGGTGGTTTCTAGCAGGATTTCACTTCCGTGCATTCGGGCCTTGATTTCACTCATGTCTTTTACACCTTCTGTCGAACTGATGGTTTGACCTATTTTTTGCAGCAGCTGATCGTCGAAGCCATCTGTTAAAGAAATGGAGGCATCACGGAAAATGCCCCAAGCCGTTTTGCAAATGATGATGCCTACGACTGCAGCTGCTATGGCATCCAACCAAGGAATTCCAAGCTTAGTACCGAGGATCCCGATAAATGCACCGACGCTGACAAGGGCATCGGAACGGTTATCCTGTGCAACGGCATATAGGGAGGAGCTGTTGATTTTCTTGCTTAACACTATATTGTAACGATAGATACCAAACATGAAAATAGCAGAGAAAATGGCGACATAAGCGGTAAGCATATTGGGGACGGTCGTTGATTTTGGCTGGAAGAAGGATTCCACAGCACTGAATACAACCTGCAGGCCCACTGTGATCATGATGAAGGCCGCGACTAAAGAAGCTATCGTTTCCGCCCGTAAATGCCCGTAGGCGTGATTACCATCTGGCGGTCTTTTGGATATCTTCAAGCCAATCAATACGGCAATCGAGGCGATAATGTCGGTCGAATTATTCAAACCATCTGCCCAGAGGCCTTTGGAATCCCCAAAATAGCCAAACGACAATTTAAGAGCTGATAAGAAAATGTAAGCGGCAATGCTTATGTAGGCGCCTTTTTCAGCCGATATAGAATGTTTATCCATATGTCTATCCCCTCCCGATGTAATTGGTCTTAATCATGACTAAAGCGGTAACTGGCAATCCAAAATTGGTCTAAAGAAGTTGGATGGGGTGTATCCATTTTAATTAATCATCATGCTGTTAATGTTATTTATGGAAACTAATAGTATATTCTAACCTAGGATCGAAAATTAAATACTTCCAAAAAAGGACCCAAAAAGGCTGAATGTAAGCAGACTCCTAATGCGTGAGGAATAGTATTGGCTTATGGTCTGATTTTAGATTCAAGAGTTATCGGGGCTTTGTTCATTCCGTTAAAGTGGTCGATGCACTGAAAAAAACCGAATTCACTAAGGAACCCGGTTTTTTGAGGATGGAAAATTAAATTCTTCCTAATCATTTGGCTATGAATACAGAACAAGGAGCGTTTTTCGCAATCGAACTACTGGTGCTGCCGAGAAAGAATTTTTCCAGCCCGCTTTTATCGCTATTACCGACAACGATGAGGTCAGCGCCGGTTCTCCCGGCATAGTCACAAATGCTATCTGGTGCATGCCCTTCCAATATTTCGAATTTCCCCTTCACTTGGAATTCACTTAGCAGCCTCAATGTATTGCTTTCTGCATTTTGGACACTGTTCTCGACGACGGAAGGAGATGGATTTCCTTTACGTTGTTCGGGTTGTTCAACTTCCACGACAGGGTGCGTTTGAACGGGATCTACATAAAATCCTGCAGCAGGTACGAATCCCGGAGCCGATGCATTTCCCATGATGCGCTGTTCCACCTTATCATTTAAGACATGAACTACGGTGAGCTCAGTTTCCGGAAAAGCCTTTTTCAATGTTGCCCCGTACTCGACAGCCCGTTTACTCTCCTCATTTCCATCAAAAGCGACGACAATATGCTTGAAGTTTTTCATGGATACCATCTCTCCCCATTTAGTATGTCTTTAGAGGTGTTATACCCACTTTCATCAGCATTAAGCCTTTTCAGCGGTATAAAGATGTCAAATATGGGTAAAGGAAAAGATACGAGCATACTACTGAAGCTTATTTCGCGAGCCGAGTCACGAACAAATGCAAAAAGAAAGGCGAATGATCGACTGCAAAATTAATTAATCAACGAGTTTTCTTTCATAAAAAGGGTAAAATATTTTTAATGAATATGACGCAGACGGGAAAATGGGGGTCCAAATGAGAGGGTTAGTGAAATTAGGTCTAATAATTATATTGGCAGTGGTGGTTGCGGGTGCCGGTTTTCTAATATATTTCAGACAGGGTGCAGATATAAGCCAGCTCGAAAATCGTCTGCAGCAGCCAACGGGAATTTATGATCTTGACGGGAACTTAGCCAGCACGATCACTGCCAATAAATCTGAAGGTGTGGCAATAGATGATATACCGGAACATATGAAACAGGCGGTGGTTTCCATTGAGGATCACCGTTTTTATGAACATCATGGCATAGATTATCAAGGGATTCTGCGAGCCTTGGTTAAAAATGCGAAGGCAGGCAGTGTTGTTGAAGGGGGAAGTACGCTTACGCAACAGCTTGTAAAGATTACGATGCTGGAGTCTAATCGAACATTGAAGAGGAAAATAGAAGAATTCTTCCTTGCACAGGAAGTCGAGGATGAATATACAAAAGATGAGATTCTGGAAATGTATTTGAATCAAGTATATTTTGGCCATGGGGCATGGGGCATCAAAAAAGCCGCCAATGTTTATTTTTCCAAAGAGGTTTCAGAATTGAGTGTTGCCGAGAGTGCTTTATTGGCGGGCGTCATCAACCTGCCTTCCAAACTTGATCCGTATAAGAATTTGGACGGGGCATTGAAGCGGCGAGATCTTGTTCTTTCAAGAATGGCAGAACATGGTTATTTGACGAAGGATGAGGAGGCTTCCGCTAAAAAAGATACAGTGACACTTATAAAGGGAGAAAAGGAAACGGATCCATTAAAAGGGAAGTATCCATATTTTGTCGATCATGTGTTATCGGAGGCATCCAGTAAATACGGTATGAAGCTTGAGGATTTACTTATTAAAGGCTATAAAATATATACGACACTGGATCAATCCATGCAGCAGGCGACAGAATCCGTTTACGAGAATGATGCCAATTTCCCCGTGGGAACGAGTACGGAGGAAATGGTCCAAAGTGGTTCCATCCTGTTGGATCCGAAAACAGGCGGAATAAATGCACTTGTGGGCGGACGGGGAAAGCATCAATTCATGGGATATAATCGGGCCACACAGCTGAAGCGGTCTCCCGGTTCGGCCATTAAACCACTTGTTGTTTACACCCCCGCGGTGGAAGAGGGGTATGATATCACTTCTCCTTTGAAGGATGAAAAAATGAGCTTCGGTGAATATGAGCCCACAAACTTGAGCGGAGTATATAAGGGGGAGGTACCGATGTATGAAGCTGTGATGAACTCCTTGAATGTTCCAACCGTGTGGTTATTGAATGAGATCGGCATCGATAAGGGACTTGATTCGCTTAAGCGGTTTGGAATTCCGTATGAAAAGGAAGATCGGAATTTAACGCTCGCTTTAGGCGGGATGAGGAAGGGTGTATCCCCGCTGCAGATGGCTGATGCTTTTTCAGCGTTTGCAAACAACGGTGAAAGGATCGAGCCGCATGCCATTATAAAAATAGAAAATGCCGAGGGAAAAGAGGTTGCGTCCTCTAAGGAGAACAAGACGAAAGTAACCTCTAAAAGTGTCGTCGATAAAATGAATGCGATGCTGCTTGGTACAGTCGAATATGGCACAGCGAAAAACGCAGCCGTTTCCGGTTATGAAATTGCAGGTAAAACAGGGTCAACGCAAGTTCCGATAGAAGGAGTGTCAGGCGTTAAAGATCAATGGTTCATTGGGTATACACCTTCGCTGGTAGGTGCCGTATGGGCAGGGTACGATAAGACGGATGAAAAGCATTATTTAACGACGCATAGCAGTGAGGGAAGTGCGCTCATTTTCCATAAGATAATGGCAAAAGCGCTCCAGAACCAAACGTCGCAATCTTTTAAAACACAAGACATCGGGCCGTTCATTGCTGAACAGCAAGCGATCATAGCGGAGCAAAAGGAAAAGGAAAAAGAAGATAAACGTAAGCAATATTGGATTGATAAAGGAAATGAAATAAGAGAAGGCTTGAACAAATGGAGGAACTGGGAAGTACCATGGTAATTTAAAGACATGGAAGCTTCCTCTTCACCTGGATGATTTGCTTCATGCCATACAGAACAAAAAAGCCTGTTGGCAAGCTCAATCATCATCGAGTTTGCCAACAGGCTCTTCATCATTAAAATATGAAATTTACAATGATGCCGATCACGACAATCGCACCAATTACCATTAATATGGTTCTCATTCTAAAAACCCCCTCTTCTATACGTAACGTAGTTGGACTCATTTAAATATTGACGGTTTGGTTCGAAAGAAAACCTAATGCGTTTTCTTCATTTTCCTTACAAATATCCTGTACTTTTTCAAGCATGGCATGTACATTCTCACCTTCAAGGATGACTTTCATGTTTGCACATTCCTGAAGGATAAGTACAAAGGATACAAATGTCGAAAGCTTTTTGGCATCGACCAATTTATGATTGCAGATAAAATATATATTTCCTTTAAATTCTTTTGTTACTTGATATAAATTCATGATTTGACGCATGGATAATCTTTTATTTGTTTTAATGTCAGAAGAAATCACTTTATTCATGTCGTTTACTCCTTTAGTTTTTATACTTTCGAAAAAAGCATAATCAAGATGTCGATTCAGCTGCAATTCTATAAATGAACAAGCAAGTTTGGTCTTTTTTATGTAATTGTTAGCGAGTTATGTTGTATATTTACCCGTGTAAAAGAAATTGAAACCTATTTGGCATTTACATTTTTGAAGGGAGAAGGAACGATGCTAACACTTATAAAAAATGGGGAGATTTATGGACCGGAATATATGGGTCAAAAAGATATCCTTTTGGTCGGAAGGCAAATCGGTTTCATTGAGGGTAATATTGATCGACCTGAAAATTTCGTTCAATGTGACGTGATTGATGCGAGCGGGCAAATCGTAGTTCCGGGGTTTATAGATGCTCATGTACATATCATCGGCGGCGGCGGTGAGGGTGGCTTCAAGACGAGGACACCGGAAATCCAATTGACGGATGCAACGCTGGCAGGGATAACGACATTGGTCGGCGTGATCGGTACGGATGGAACGACAAGGTCGATGCCGGCACTTATAGCTAAAGCAAGAGCGCTTGAAGAAGAAGGGATAAGCTCTTTCGTTCAAACTGGATCTTATCATCTTCCAGTCAAGACGTTAACCGGTTCGGTCGAGGACGATTTGATTCTTGTGGATAAAATCATTGGTGTCGGAGAGATCGCCATTGCGGACCATCGTTCATCGCAGCCGACTGCGGCAGAGCTTGCCAAACTTGCTTCGCAGGCACGTAATGGAGGTCTGCTTTCCGGAAAAGGGGGAATCGTGAATATTCATGTGGGCGACAGTCAAAATCTATTGAAGGTAATCGAGGAAGTCGTCGAAACAACGGATATACCGATCACTCAGTTTTACCCGACGCATATCAATCGGAATCCGGACGTTTTCAAAGCAGGTTTGTTATATGCAAAAAAAGGCGGCTATATAGACTTTACGACCAGTACGGTCAAGAAATTCCTGGAAGAAGGCGAAGTGAAAGCAAGTACAGCCATAAAATTGGCACTCGAAGAAGGCGTTGATATCAATCAGATCACCTTAACTTCAGATGGGCAAGCAAGCCTTCCCGACTTCGATGATGATGGGAAACTGCAAGGATTGAGCATGGGGACGTGCATGTCCCTCTATGATTCCGTAGTCGATGCGATTCTGGCGGATGGAGTGGCAACGGCTGACGCCATGCGGGTCGTGACGGAAAACCCAGCAAATATCTTAAAGCTGGCAAATAAGGGCCAGCTTAAGGCGGGGAATGACGCGGATATCATCATAATGGATAAGCATACTTTTGAAATCGATACCGTCATCGCGATGGGACAGGTCATGGTCAAAGAGGGAGCGGCGGTCGTGAAAGGAACATTTGAAAAATAGATTTTCCCAACAAAGGAGACATCGTGTTTTAAGTTTCAGTTTGTTGACAAAAGGTTTCGGAATGGTCTCCCCTCCGAAACCTTTTTTTATTGGATTTGAATAAGTTGTAGAGACAATACGTATAAAGCTGCTGGTCAATCGAGGTTCACCTGCGTTTTCACTCAGAGTGAATGGAAAGGGAAGGGGCTAGATTCCCGCTTATGAAATGTGTGTCCAACGATTAATACTTCACGAGACTATGAATGTAACAGTCAAATTTTACAAACTGAAAGACCCATATGATGGGCGTTTTCAGGTGGGAACGAATCAGGAAATGAGGAGATGTGCATGTTCGACCAATGGACAAACAGAGGATCAGAGCAAGTTAAGGACACTTTCGTCTTAAAATACACGTAAGAAGGCAATGAGATTTCTTGAAGTTTTTCGTTTGATTTGGCATATTTTCAAAATGAAGGCGATGCAGCAGAAAAGACATGCTAAAAAAAGGTAAAATACGGAAAATTAGTTCTATTTAACATGTTATTAAAATCACCGATGTATTATCCTTTTATATAAGCAAATGAAAAAGCAATCATTCACAGCATAAAAGTCCAGAATAAAGTTTTGGGCTGTTATTTCATGACCGTTCAAATCCTAGGTAAGTTTGCGAAACAAATCTATCTAAAGGGAGAAATGATATGGAAAAGACGGGAAACCCAATAATGAAAGCGCATTCAAATGGTGACGAGCCAGATATGTATCATGTATTGAATCCCGATGGAGAAATCATCGAATCCATTGATGGAAAAATTGATAAATCACTGATGCTGAAGATGTATGAAAGCATGCTTTTACTCAGGACCTTTGACCGTAAATCAGTTAATCTCCAGCGTCAAGGAAGAATGGGGACGTATGCGCCATTCGAAGGACAGGAGGCAGCCCAGGTAGGGAGTGCATTAGCGTTGTCGGCAGGGGATTGGATGTTTCCCACATACCGTGATCATGGGGCGGCAATCATCCACGGCCAGGAATTATACCGTGTTTTCCTGTATTGGATGGCGCATTTGGACGGCTCGGTCTGTCCGGAAGGAAAGAGGATACTGCCCCCTAGTGTCCCGATTGCCACTCAAATGGTTCATGCGGTAGGAACGGCTTGGGCAAGTAAGCTGAAAGGGGAAGAGAATGTGAGCATTGCTTATTTTGGTGATGGCGCCACTTCTGAAGGGGACTTTCATGAGGCACTCAATTTTGCTGGGGTCTATAAAACCCCGACGATCTTTTTCTGCCAAAACAATGGCTACGCAATCAGTGTCCCGTTTGAAAAGCAATCCTCCTCTAAAACGATTTCCCAGCGAGCAGCCGCATATGACATTCATGGCGTCCGAGTGGATGGAAATGATATTTTTGCAGTTTGGCTGACCGTGAGGGAGGCTGTCGAAAGAGCGCTTAGCGGCCAAGGACCCACTCTGATAGAAGCGATTACTTTTCGCTATGGCGCCCATACTACGGCAGATAACCCGAACATATATCGGAACCAAGACGAAGTTTCAACATTTTGGAGGGAAAATCGAGATCCGTTAACTCGTCTTAAAAAGTTTTTGCACAGAGAAGGTCACTGGAATGAGGAGCAGGAAGACAAGACCATCAAGCAGTTCAATGAACTGATAGATACCCACCTTCAAAAAGCCGAAGCTTATCCGAAATCGTCACCTGTTGAAATGTTCGATCATGTATACGCAGGGGGGTCATGGCATCTAAAGGAACAGCAGCAAGAATTGAAGCAAATCCTGAAGAAGGGTGTGAAAAAATGATGGGCAAAAGCGTAACGATGCTACAGGCCATTACGGAAGCAATGGATCAAAAGCTTGATCATGATGAGCGTGTCATGATTTTGGGAGAGGACATTGGGGTGAACGGAGGGGTATTTAGGTCGACGGAAGGGCTTTATGAGAAGTATGGCAGAGATCGCGTTGTCGATACTCCGTTGGCAGAGGCTGGGATCATCGGTTCTGCCATCGGTTTATCGCTTAATGGGATGGTGCCGATAGTGGAGATTCAATTCCTTGCCTTTATTTATCCTGGATTCGAACAGCTCGTGTCACATGCAGCCCGTATGAGATATCGGACCCGTGGTCAATTCGGGGTGCCCCTGGTGATTCGTACGCCTTATGGAGCGGGAATAAGAGGTCCTGAACTTCATTCAGAGAGTGTCGAAACCTTCTTTGCCCATACCCCTGGTTTAAAGGTGGTGGCACCAAGCAATCCTTACGATGCGAAGGGGCTGCTCATTTCTGCCATTGAAGATCCTGACCCGGTCATCTTCTTGGAACCGACTAAATTATATCGGGCTTTTAAGGAGGAAGTACCGGATGAAATGTACCGAATCCCGATCGGTCAGGCAAAAGTGGTCCAGGAGGGGAGTGATCTGACCATTTTTGCCTGGGGGGCCATGTTAAGGGAAGCGTTGAATGCTGCGAAAAAAATTGAAAAAGAAAAAGGCTGGAAGTGTGAAGTGGTCGACCTTCGTACATTGTACCCCTTGGATCGTGATACCATCGTACAGTCCATTAAAAAAACAGGTCGTGCACTGATAGTCCATGAAGCTCATAAGACAGCTGGATTAGGTGCGGAAATCATCTCCATCATTAATGATGAAGCGCTTATTTATCTGAAAGCACCGATTAAACGTGTGACTGGATTTGATGTACCAGTGCCGCCGTTTTCCATAGAAGATCATTATCTCCCAACTGTCGAACGTGTTAAACAGGGGATAGTTGAAACGATTTCATTCTAAATGAGATTAGGAAGGGGAGGAAGATGCATGATTGAATTCAAACTTCCTGATGTAGGGGAAGGAATGCATGAAGGGGAAATCATTCAATGGCTCATCAAAGAAGGGGATGCAGTGAAGCAGGACCAACCAATCGTTGAGGTGCAAACGGATAAGGTCAATGCGGAATTGACTGCACCTATAACCGGGGTTGTAAAGAATATCCTTTTTTCGGCAGGCGATACCGTTGAAGTCGGGACCACCATATTCACCATTCAGGAAGCGAACGAAATGTCTTTAACGGAAGCGGTTAGTGGTGAAAGTGATAACAGCCCCGAGCAATGTGGTGAAGAAAAACGAACAGATCGACTGCCAAGTCAATGGCAATTCGAAGCAGGACGTGCATTGGCTACACCGTTCGTACGTCAAATGGCTAGGGAGTTGAAGGTTGATATTCAGCTGGTCAAAGGGACGGGACCTGCAGGGCGGATAATTGAAAGTGACCTGCAGCAGTTTGTAGAAGCTGATCCGGTCTTCCGGGAACATCTAAATCAAGGCGGCAATGAAACGATTCTTCGAGAGCCGGAGCCGAAAAAGAAAGCCGAACAGCCAAAGGTTGCGGGTACTGAGCCCGAGGAGCGCATCCTGCTTAAGGGGATCCGTAAGAAAATCGCTGAGCATATGGTGAAATCCGTTTCCGCCATACCTCATGTCACCCATGTGGAAGAATTGGAAATGGATGCATTGAAGGAATTGAAGGATCAATTAAAGGCATATTCCGAAGACAAAGAAATCAAATTGACTTTTTTACCGTTTTTCGTCAAGGCCATCGTCATTGCTTTAAAGGAGTTCCAAACCTTAAATGCTTCAATAGATGAGAAGACCAATGAAATCATCTTGAAACACTATTACCATATAGGCATTGCTACGAATACGAACGAGGGTCTGATTGTTCCCGTCATAAAACATGCAGATCAAAAGACGATTTTCCAATTGGCTGATGAAATAAGGCAGTTGGCAACTGAAGCAAGAGAGGGAAAGCTGAGACTGGAGCAAATTACAGGAAGTACATTTACCATCAGTAATGTAGGTCCGATCGGAGGGATGCACGCGACCCCGATCATCAATTATCCTGAAGCGGCGATATTGGCGCTGCATAAAATGGAGCCGCGCACGGTCGTTAGGGATATGGAGGGTGTTATCCGTTTGATGATGAATATGTCCTTATCCTTCGATCATCGCTTGATTGATGGGGTTACAGCTGTGCAGTTTACCAATCGGGTCAAGGAACTGCTGGAGAATCCAATTCGTTTAGTTGTGGAGATGAGATAATGGTAGTAGGGGAAGTTGCTGTAGAAACCGATGTTTTAATCATGGGAGGCGGTCCGGGGGGGTATACTGCGGCAATCCGTCTCGGACAGTTAGGGAAAACGGTCGTCCTTGTTGAAAAGGATAGGCTCGGAGGAGTTTGCCTCAATAGGGGATGCATCCCTTCCAAGGCTCTGATACACACGGCTGACCAATTTCAAAAGCTTAGCGATTTAGGGAGAATGGGGATCAAGCTTCCTCAGGAAAGTATCAAGATGGATCTTAATGTTTGGCAGGATTGGAAGGGTGGAGTCATTTCCCGGTTGACTCAGGGGATAGCCCATTTGTGTAAAGAAAATGGAGTAACCGTGGTTCAAGGTGAAGCGACCTTTTTATCGGATGACCGGATCGGTGTGGAAACCGATGGAGATTTTGAAACCTACAAGTTTGAACACGCAATCATTGCGACAGGGTCCAGGCCGCTCATTCCGCCATACATCAAAGTGGATGGAAAGTATATACTGGATTCGACTGCATCCTTGCAGCTGCAGGAAATTCCAGCTAGCCTTTCGATCATCGGCGGGGGCTATATCGGAATTGAGTTGGGCATGGCCTTTGCAAAGCTAGGCACTAACGTGACCATCATCGAGATGGCCAATCGCATTCTTCCCCAAGTTTCAGAAAACCTGGTCAAGGAGGTCATCCGTAATACGAAGAAGCTCGGAATGAATCTAATAACATCGGCCAAAGTAGAAAAGGCTAGCGTAGTCGAAGGCCAGGTGCATCTTCATATTCAATCGGAAAAACTGGGTTCGCAAGTGATCGTCAGCGAAAAGTCGCTTGTTACAATCGGAAGAATTCCCAATACGGAAGAAATAGGTCTGAATCGGGCTGAGGTTGTGGCAGGGGAGAAGGGGCATATAACGGTTGATGTGGAATGCCGAACAAATGTGCCGCACATCTTTGCCATCGGAGACATTACGCCTGGCCCGGCTCTTGCTCATCGGGCGGCCAAACAGGGGGTGGTGGCAGCGGAAGTGATTTGTGGGATGCCTAGTGCCAATGATTCAGGCTATGTACCATATGTCATCTTCTCGGAGCCGCAAATAGCAGGAGTGGGGATCACTCGTGAAGAGGCCGAGAGACGGGGCTACAGTGTCAAGACCGGCCAATTCCCTTTCAGCGCGAACGGCAGGGCACTTGCGACGAATGAACCGAATGGGTTTGCTGAAGTGATCGTGGATGAGCGTAGCCACATATTGCTTGGTTTGCATTTGGTTGGTCCTGATGCCTCCAACCTGATAGGCGAAGGCGTCCTCGCCCTTGAGTTGGCGGCACGCATCGAAGACATAGCCCTTAGCATCCATCCGCATCCAACATTATCGGAGGTATGGATGGAAGCCGCGGAAGCGGCCTTAGGACATGCGATTCACATCGTGAATAATTAAAATATTCTTATTTCGCGGGGATTACCAATGTAGTCCCCTGATTTGAGTGCAATGCCAATGGAATCAGCATTTTGACCAGTTTTACGGGTGATATGACAACGAAAAAATGACATTTGGGCATACAGGAACTGTAAGAGCTTACAATGTTTCCTCTTGTAAAACGACCCGCATATTGATATATTTTTAATTTGTGAAGAAGTGGTTTATCAAGCAAGCAGTGCAGGCTTCCACGCTTTTTCCATAACGGTTGATGAGAATCTAACCTATCAAGTCGCCATTCGCTGGTTGAATGGGGTATTTTTAGTTTTTATAGTAAACACTTATGGATGAAGGAGGCAGATGCAAATGGGAACAAATGGTGGATCACTTCAAAAGAGATTGCTGCCGCGGCATATTAGCATGATGGCAATGGGGGGGGCAATCGGTACCGGGATTTTTAAAGGAAGTGCCGAAACCATATCATTAGCGGGACCGGGCGTCATTTTCACTTATATTTTTGCAGGACTATTACTTCTTGTCGTCATGGGAGCCATTGCCGAGATGGCGATCGCTTACCCGAATACGAATATGAAGGGTTTCATTCGGAAAGCATTCGGAAAGCGCAGCTCCTTCATTATTGGCTGGATGTATTGTTTCATGTGGCTGTCCGTGTGTGTCATCGAGATAGTGGTGGCAGGAAGCTTCTTGCAATACTGGCTCCCGGCAATTCCGCTATGGGCATTAAGCTTGGCGTGTGCAGCCTTGATCATTGGCGTCAATATGATGAATGTAAAAAATTATGGTGAATTCGAATTTTGGTTTGCAGGTATAAAAATTGCGATGATCATTTTATTCATTATATTGGGAGCTTGTATTTTATTTGGAATCATCCCAAGTGGCGGAGCTAATTATCTTCAGAACTTTACAGGGCATGGCGGTTTCTTTCCTAATGGCTGGATGTCCATCTTTTCGGCATTATTGATCGTGATGTTCTCATATGGCGGTTCCGAGTTAATCGGATTGACGGTAACGGAAGCAAAGGATGCAGAGCGCGTCCTGCCGAAGGTCATCAAAAACTATATTTGGAGAATCGTTTTATTCTTCACTTTGCCGATACTTGTCATCTGCGGGCTGATTCCATGGGACGAGATTACCGACCAATCGAGTCCTTTTGTCCAAGTTCTATCGATGTCCGGCTTTCAGGGGTCTGCCCACATCATGAACTTCATTCTTATTACGGCTGTCTTATCCGCCGCTAATTCCGGAATATATGGTTGTACCCGGATGCTGCATTCTTTGGCAGCAGAAGGCGAAGCGCCCAAATCGTTCTCATATGTTTCTAAAAATGGCGTTCCGATGTACAGTTTGGTGCTTAGTGCCGTTGTTTTGGTGGCCGGTTCGATGATCACCTACGTTGCACAGGATAAAGCATTTCTTTTGTTAATGGCGATACCGGGCTTTGTCGTTTCACTAGTATGGATCAGCATTTGTTTTGCGCAGCTAAAACTTCGCCGTTCATATACTAAGATTCCGAGCTTTAAAGTGTGGGGTTTCCCATATGTAACGACATTTGCAGCCATCACTTTAAGCATCATTACCCTCAGTTTCGTGTTTAGTGAACAGAATCGGATCAGTATTATTACGTGTCTTCTCGTGTTGGCTGCTTTAACCGTCATTTCGATTTTCAAATTTAAAAGGGCGGATGGTGAGGAACCAACCATCATAAAAAAGGATTTGATTAAATGAATCCGTATAAAAGATACGGCATGGGCGTTAGCGTCCATGCCGTTTTTTTTTCCTTCCTTTTAGTTCAAACACTAGTCTTTTCATTGATTGCATTTTGCAAGCATGTTATGAACTTTTCATTTTCAAGCGAAGTGCCGATGGTCACACGGATAGTATCCGCATAACCAAGCAAATGACCAGAACGGGTGATGACCCCGGAAGTCAATAGCTTTTCGAAAACATCCTTGCCCGGCTGGTTAAGCTTGATCATTAAGAAATTGGCATGTGAAGGGAAGAATGACAAGCCCATCCTGGTCAGTTCGGTTTCCAAATAATTTCTTCCTTCCTCGTTCCTGCGGGCGCATTGCTCCACGAAAGTATCGTCATCCAATGAAGCGAAGGCTGCAGCCTGAGCAAGCCGGTTCGTGTTGAATGGTTCTTTCACTTTGATGAGCTCTTGGATGATGGGGGCGTCCATTATACCGTATCCGATCCTTAATGCAGCCAAGCCATGAATTTTTGAAAACGTACGTAAGATGACAAGATTTGCATGATTATTTAAAAGTGGCAAGGTTTCCAAATAGTCTCCATCATTGACATACTCATAGTAAGCTTCGTCAACAACCAGTAAAATATGTTTCGGTACTTTCTCGATGAAGGCTCTTAACCTTTCCTTTTGAACGATCGTTCCTGTCGGATTATTGGGATTACAGACAAATATCATTCTCGTATTTTCCGTTATGGCGTCATACATCCGCTGAAGGTCATGCACGCCATTCATGAGAGGGATCATGACAGGCGTTCCGCCGTCTATCAAAACATTCGTTTCATAACGCGGAAAGGTAACATCTGCCATGATGACTTCATCATTTGGTTGGATATACGTTCTTGTTAATAGCCGGATCACTTCATCCGATCCATTCCCCAATATGATTTGATCTTGTTTAATGGATAATTTCCTTGCCAGTTTTTCAGCTAATGAAGGAGCCAAGCCTTCTGGGTAAAAGGATGCTTGCTCCATTTCGGCAATCATGGCTTCCTTAGCCAGGGATGAGCAGCCGTATGGATTTTCATTGGAGGCCAATTTGACGATTGTTTCAAGGCCCAATTCGCGTTGCACCTCTTCAATCGGTTTGCCGGAAACATAAGGACGTAATTCCTCAATCTTTTTTCGCACCGGGATTTTCTTAAAGGTCAATGCAGCATCCCCCTTTTATTATTCTGAATTTTCTTTTTCAATGGTAATATTAATGATAGAATATTAACTGTCAAAATTACATACAAAAAAGAACGTATTCACTGCTCACCATCCACCATATTAAAGAAATATAGACTTATATTCCTTCATTATGAAAGGCGGTCGTATCATGGATGAAATAGATGTCAGTTTGCTGGAGCTTTTACAGATGAATGGACGCATGACCATTAGTGAACTATCAAAGAAATTGACCTTAAGTCGACCAAGCATTTCCGAACGGATGTATCGACTCCAGGAGAAGGGAATCATCGAGGGCTTCAGTGCAAGGGTTTCACCGACCGCAATCGGGAGAGCGGTGCTCGTTTTCATTCAAGTGAGTGAACTTAAGGTTTCCGTTTCCGACTTCGAGCAATTAGTGATAAATGATTTGGATATTATCGAATGCCATCGCGTTACGGGGACGGTGGGGTATTTTCTAAAGGCGGCTTTAGCCGATATGGACAGCATGAGATTACTCATCGATCGCTTAATTCCCTATGGGCATCTGAATACTTCCATAGTCTTGACATCCCCTGTTCCTTCACGCTCCATCCTTCCGAAGGTCAGTGAATGATAAGGTCGCCAGCCATTGCAGTGCTTGGCGTAATGAGGAACAGTGCAGATCCACTGTTCCTTTTTGGTGTCATTCCAATTCCATCAGTGCCCCGAAATATTGCTGGGCGGCTGTAAAGCAAATGAAGGCCAATAGTTCAGAAATTTCTTCATCCGTAAGCGCTTCTTTCAGTACGTGGAAAAATTGTTCCCCCGTTTTTTCACGTTGGGTTAGGAATACTTCTGTAAAGCCAAGGCGCATATCTTTTATTTCAGATGCTCTTAGTGGACGGCCTTTTGCCTGACAGTACGAACAGCCGTTGCCGAATGCCAGGACCCGCCTGACATTTTCCTTTAACTCCATCAATAGGTTCCCATCTGCAGACATACACTACGAAAGGTCTGACCATTTTTGCAAAATCTCTTCGGAATGAAATAATCGTTGAAATGGACTGGACCCAAGCTCCGAATTTTTTATTCTTGTCATGTTCATCTCCCCTTTAAGGTAATGAATGCGCAATTTTGATTGCGTTTGTAAAGTATTTCGGTTAAAAATAAGGAAATATCACCCGAATGAAAATTGATGAAAAAGACAGTGAAATCCTTGCAGAATTAACGGTGAATAGCCGGATCTCGATGAGGGAATTGGCTAAGGAGGTAGGTCTCTCCGCGCCCACCGTTACCGAGCGAGTCCGGCAAATGGAGTCGTTCGGCATCATTAAGGGGTACGTTGCCGAGATTGATTATAAAAAAATAGGTTTTCCCATTGAGTGTATCGTGGAAGCAACGATAAAAAATGGGGAATATGAAAAATTCAAACAAGCTTGCTTTATGCTGAAAATTCGTGCTGAGAGTCTGGAAAAAGTGGAGGAATTCATTAATCAAACCATTCCCTTTGCAGCAACGGTGACACATGTGATCCTCTCTGAAGTTGAGCGGAAGCATGAATGATTTTTTTTTCATCGCTTGTGAACGAATCCTTCATTCCAAACGTCAAATAAATATAAAGGTTGGGAAATGAGAGTGGGTGATCAATGGATGGGCGAAAAAAATCTGATTAAAGCGGCAAAAAATGGCGATGACGGAGCTTTGGCGGAATTGTTTCAAAGTTCCTATCCTTTTCTGCTTAAATATTTATTGAAATTGACCTATAATCGCCAAAATGCAGAGGACTTGGTTCAGGAGACCTATTCGAAGGCCATCGAGAATCTTTCGAGGTTCAAGGGTACTTCAAAATTTTCCACTTGGTTGATTTCCATTGCAACACGGCTATATTTGGACCAGCAACGCAGGAGGAAACGTGAATTGAATTGGTTGAAACAAGAGCAGTCACTACGCAAGCTGAAATGGGAGGCACAAAGCAATAACCAAGTATGGGATGATGTGATGGAAGCATTAGGACAGTTGAACGATGGTTTACGGGTTCCTGTCATATTGAAGCATTACTATGGTTTTTCTTACGAAGAAATAGGCGCGATAATCAGCATTCCGGAAGGGACGGTAAAATCCCGTGTCCATAAGGGCATCAAAACCATAAGAAAGGAGCTGGCACCGAATGAAGAAGGATCAGTCAGGATATCCAAAACACTCAGCCAAGAATGATCTTGTTGTTGTCGACCAATTGAATAGGAGCCTGGAGAATTTTGATGAGGCGATATCTTTTGAGATTCCACATCCGTCGTTTTTTGAAGAGAAAATTAAAATCCAGCGTGCAGAGACTAAAAGAAAACGGCTGCGGGAATTGCTTTTTTTTACAGTAACTGCTGCAGTCATCCTATCTTTCCTGTTTTTTGCGCTATACCTTCAGCCGGAAATGTTCCTAGTGCTCCAGGTGCTGACAGTGGTTTTCATTTGTTGTTACACGGTATACGTGAAAAGGAAGGTGAAGATGTGTCATGAGCAAACTTGAGATATTTGCATTAATGGTCTGTGGGCTGGTGTTACTAACCCAAAGCATTTTTTTATTCATCGATGCCAGGAAGAATGGATTTAACCAATGGATTTGGGGGATTCTTGGGTTGATTCAAGCTCCGTTCCCGATCATTTTTTATTTGATCGTTAAGAAAATCAGAAAAAAGGAAGAGGATGAATTATATGATTATCGTGACTACTAATACGGTTCCTGGTAAAGAAATCAAAGATTTAAAGGGCCTTGTTAAGGGGAACTGTGTTCAATCCAAACATATCGGAAAAGATATTCTTGCTGGATTAAGAACCATTGTCGGTGGTGAAATCAATGAGTATACCGAAATGATGAAAGAGGCCAGGCAAAAAGCTATTGGCAGGATGGTGGAAGAAGCGAAAGAAAGAGGGGCGAACGCCATTGTGGCCATGCGTTTGGAAACTTCAGCTATCATGCAAAACACTTGTGAAATCATCGCCTATGGCACTGCCGTTCATGTGGAATGACGTGCAATGATCAAAAAAACAGGGTCATAAGTCTTGGTTCATTGAGCATATTTCTTTTTTCTGCTAATTATATACCGTATAATTCCTGAGCAAGACATAAGGAGGAATGAAGCGTGGGTATATATGATTTTTCAGCAGAGCGAATCAATGGCAAGGAAGTTTCTTTGGAACAATATAAAGGACAGGTTCTTATTGTAGTCAATACCGCAAGTGAATGTGGTTTCACTCCGCAATATGAAGATCTTCAAAAGTTGTATGATCGATATAAAGATAAAGGATTGAACATCTTAGGGTTTCCATGCAATCAGTTTGGCGCTCAAGAGCCTGGGCAAAATGAAGAAGTAGAGACGTTTTGTCAATTGAATTACGGTGTTAGCTTCCCTTTATTCAATAAAGTCGATGTAAGAGGAAGCCAGGCGCACCCTTTGTTTCCATATTTAACTGATCAAGCCCCGTTTACTGGACTTGAGAATAAACCTGGCGGGAAAATGCTGCAGGCAATGCTGCAAACGGAACATCCGGAATTCTTGATAGATGATTCAATTAAGTGGAATTTCACTAAATTTCTAATCGATCGTGATGGAAATGTCGTGAAGCGCTTTGAATCGGTCGAAGCACCTTTTGAAATGGAAGGTGCTATTGAAAAGCTTTTATAGCCCTTGTTACGTAATTGAATCTGGATATTATACGACATGCTTTAGACGAACTTGAAATACCGCTTATATGTTAGACACAAAACTAACATGTAAGCGGTATTTTTTCTGCCGGGAATTTCCTGTTTCATTGCACGGCAGGCACTTATCTTTCCGGAGGCTATCGGGAAGTCTCCTCTGCACGCGATTTTTCCAACAATCTGGCGACTGACTATATTCCAGAAGTTAATAGTGGATTGTACTCTGTGAAAAATCATTGGAATGCGAGTTTACCTTGAATAGGCTTATGGAATAATGGGTACAGGTAATAATGAATTTTAAAAGGATGGGGTGAGATGTAATGGAGGGAAAGGACAATTCAAAACCTGAGCTAGCCAGTGAAGCGGTGGATGCGATTGAAAAAGTAGTTGGAACATATCCAGGCTACCGGCGGGCACATGCGAGGGGATATGTGTATAAGGGGGTTTTTACCCCGAACGGAAAAGCATCGACGCTTACTGTTGCTGCCCATCTTCAGGATGAAGCCGTACCTGTGGTCATCCGGTTTTCGAATAGCTCACCGGTCCCGAGTCATCCTGATGCACATTCACCTGTAAAGGGCATGGCCGTCAAATTCCAATTGCCAGGCGGGGGGGAAACAGACCTCATTACGGTGACCATTCCGCTCTTCTTTGCGAAAACACCTGAGGCTTTCGTTGATATCGCCCACTTTATCAAAACTGCAAAAGACGGTTTTCCTAATCTGAAAGAGTTGGGGGGAATCCTGTTGAAATACCCGGAGAGCAAGGCAGGTCTGCAGATGCTTAAAGAAATGCGTTCTCCAGCCAGCTTCGCAACGTGTCAATATTACTCCATACATGCTTTTTACTTCATGAACGCACAAGGAAGGCGTCAGGCGATCAAGTATGAGTGGGTGCCCGATGCCGGCCTTAGCATGCTGGAGAAGAAGGAGGCAGCCGAGCACCCTGAATATTATTTGGAAGAAGAAATGGAAGAAAGAATCAAGCAAGGACCAGTAGGTTTTAAATTGAACATTCAAATAGGAGGCGAAAAGGATCCGGCTGACGATCCGACCATCGCTTGGTCGGAAGACAAACAGGCAATCACTGTCGGGCATTTACTAATTACTGATAAGCTGGAATCTTCTTTAGATCATCTGCTGTTTGATCCGACCAATATCCCCGAAGGAATTGAGTGTTCGAATGATCCGATCCTGCATTTTCGCCATCGCGCATATGCCGTTTCATATGCGCGCCGGACACATGGCCAATGAATGAAAAAGAGCAAAACCCTAAAGGGGGTTTTGCTCTTTCTTTCGTACGGTTACATTTTACCCGATCGGAAAATGGTATAAAGCATGAGCAAAAACATCAGGGTGGCAACGACAAATCCAATTTCGATCACCGGGATTTTCCATAGCAGCAGCGTTTCCCCGCCTATCGCCGAGCCGATTATGAGGCCGACCATGATAATGCTGAAGGCAAGCAGGATGATACTGAAGGAAAGGCGGTTCGAGATTTGATCAAGCTTATGTAAAAAAACTTGAAGCTCGGGAATGTTAATATCCAAGCGCAATTTCCCTTTTTTGATGATGCCTGTCACTTCCCTGATATCCTTCGGAAGTTCAGCGATGGCTTCAGCCGACTCGATAAATTGGCTCCAGGTATTCCTTGCAATATTTTTCGGATTGTAGCGTTCCTTGAAAAGCCTTTCCCCAAAAGGTTCGGCTGCCTTCATGATGCTGAAATGTGGATCCAGCTCCTCGACTATTGCCTCCATCGTAAGCAAAGCCTTCCCGAGCATGGTGAATTCCGGGGGGATTTGGATATGATGCCGATTGGCCACCGTGAACAGATCATTGACCGCTCCGCCTAAGCTTATTTGACTTAATGGGATATCATAATATTTATTTCGCAGTTCATCGATATCCCCCCTCAAGGAAGCCATATTCGTTTCGTCCGTCAGAAGCCCCATATCGGAAAGCGTTTTGATCAATCCATTGGTGCTACCGCGTTTCAGATTGATGACAAGCGAGGCGAACTGATATTTCATTTCGTCCTCCAATCGTCCCACCATTCCGAAATCCATGAGTGTGACGACATTCCCTGGCAAAATGATGATATTGCCAGGGTGGGGATCGCCATGATAAAAACCATCGATCAAAATTTGCTGAAGCAGCGAATTCGCTAATCTTTCGGCGATTATCCGTCGATCATATCCTTCCTCATCAAGCTGTTTATAGTGATTGATCTTAATACCTTGGATGAAATCCATCGTTAGGATTCTTTTGGTCGAATACTCCCAATGAATTCTTGGTATTTTCAGCCCCTGATCATGGATGAATTTCTTGGCTATCCTCTCCCCATTGCGGCCCTCTGCATTATAATCGAGTTCTGCGCGAAGTGATTTAGCGAATTCATCAATCATTTTCCTGATTTGGTAGCGCCTTGCCCAGGAAATGCGCGCTTCCATCAGTCTTGCCAAATCATCGAGGATTTCCAAATCCGTTTCCACTTTCGGCAAAATATCGGGACGCTGGACTTTGATTGCTACGACTTCCTGTGACGGAAGCCGTGCAGCATGTACCTGTCCAATCGATGCGGTTGCAAGCGGTTTTTGTTGGAATTCAAGAAAAAGGTTTTCCAAAGAGTCACCCAATTCTGCTTCAACTATTTTGCGTACCTTATCAAAAGGAAAGGGGGTAACCTGGTCCTGCAGTTTTTCCAGTTCGCGGACAATTTCTTCCGGAACGAAATCACGCCGAGTACTTGCAATCTGTCCAAGTTTAATGAAAGTGGGACCAAGGCTTTGTAAGATCGTCTGCAACCGCTCACCAATCGAGCGGAGGTTCAGGTTTTCATCGGGCTGGAGGTTCGATGCTGCCTTGCTTTCCGATAACCCGAGACGGTAGATGAAGTATCCAAAGCCATTTTTCAAAAAGGCATTAATGATTTCTTGGTAACGATGTGCGTGTTTCAGTCGTTTGCCAAACATTCAAGTACCTCCAGGTCATGGTTGTGTCTTTTGGTTTTGCTGCTCTAAAATGGTAATGCGACGCTCCAATTCCCGAACTTCTTCTTTCGTTGCCAAGTTTAGTCCGCTGATTGCTTGATTGACTTTAAGCTTGACGGATTCATCCAGTTGTTTTTGTGCTTGTTCCCCTTTTTCCACCCACTGCTTAATCAGAACCTTAGAGTCTTCTTTACTGATATCGCCTTTTTTCACAAGCGAGTCCACTGCTTTTTCAATTTGTTCCTTCGTAGCAGCGGCAGCTCCCAAACCTAAAGAGAACACATTTTTTAATAAGTCCATTTTTCATCCCTCCGTGAATTGTTTACTTTGCGGGCCTGATTCATTCTTGTTGTTTCTTTTATCATACATCATTCAAGGCCACTTCAAAAATATAATGGGTCCCCAGATTGTTGAGAATCACGGAAGCCAGCGTTTGAAGTGAAGGGGATTGGATATTATGATAGGGAAAAGTAAGTTAGCGAAAGGAAGGATGAAAGTATGGGCTTCTCAAATAAAACAGTGATCGTCACGGGCGCTTCAAATGGAATAGGGAGGGGCGTGGCAAAGGGATATGCACAAAGTGGTGCATCGGTCGTTCTGGCGGATACGGACGAGCAGGAGGGCCTTCGGTATGCAGAGGAGCTTAAAGGTAACGGGCATGAAGCTATGTTCGTTAAAACCGATGTTCGGAATGAGGCTGAGATCCGTCATTTGATGGATGTGACGCTAAAAGCCTATAAGACCATAGATATATTAATCAACAATGCCGGAAAGGCTTTATTCAAACCAGTATATGAACTGACGCTTGCGGAATGGGACGATATGATGAATACGAATTTACGCAGTGTTTTTCTTTGCTCCAGGGAAGCGGCAAAAGCGATGCGGGGTAATGAAATGGGCGGGGCGATCATCAATTTAGCCTCAACAAGAGCCATCATGTCAGAGCCTGATTCGGAATCCTATGCTGCCACGAAAGGGGGGATCGTTGCACTGACCCATGCATTTGCCGCATCTTTAAGCAAAGAGAAAATTACCGTTAATTCGATTTCTCCTGGATGGATTGAAACGGGCGATTATGATGCACTTAGGGAAATGGATCATCAACAGCATTTTTCCAATCGGGTCGGCAAACCTGAAGATATAGCAAGGGCCTGTCTTTACTTGACGGCAACGGAAAATGATTTCGTTACGGGCGTCAACCTTATCGTCGATGGAGGGATGACCAGAAAGATGATGTACGAAGAGTGAGTTCATTTTCTCCGATAGAGATATTGCAGCTCAGTTCCAAGCTCCCTGTTGAGCAGACGTTCCATTTCTTCGAGCTCTTCAATGCCGATTGGGGCATCGGCTGCGGTCCAGTGAATCGTGTAAACAAAATAGTAATCTCTTATCTTTCGAAAAATGACGGGAGAGTTCGGGAATTGATCAAAAATTGCCTTGATATTATATCTTCTCATATAGGACCATTTAACAAGCTGCATAGAGAACCATCCTTTATGGAATCGATCAATGGCTGCCTTGATGGCAGCCATTGAACGGACCTTATTTATCGTTGAATAAATTGAATAAACCCTTAGCTACACTGCCTTCTTCAGAAGATCCCCCGTTTTGGGGCGCTGCTGCAAAGACGCGGCTTGCAAGGCGGCTGAAAGGTAATGATTGCACCCAGACGGTTCCAGGTCCTTTCAATGTGGCGAAGAATAACCCTTCGCCCCCGAATAAAGCGGTCTTCACGCCTTTCACGAATTCGATATTATAATCTACCCCGCCAGTCATGGCGACTAAACACCCCGTATCGACCCGGAGAATCTCACCTGCAACCAATTCTTTTTTATGGATCGTGCCGCCAGCATGGACGAAGGTCATTCCGTCACCTTCGAGCTTTTGCATGATGAAGCCTTCGCCGCCAAAAAAGCCCGTTCCTATTTTTCTCTGAAACTCGATTCCAATCGATACTCCTTTTGCTGCCGCCAGAAAGGCATCCTTCTGGCAAATGACTTTACCGCCGAGCTCGCTTAAGTCCAATGGAATGATTTTTCCCGGGTAAGGCGAGGCGAAGGAGGCATGCCGTTTATCTCGCCCTTCATTCGTGAACGCTGTCATGAACAGGCTCTCCCCGGTTAGTAGCCTTTTGCCCGCACCAAATAATTTGCCCATCATTCCGCCGTCACTATTTCGTGACCCATCACCAAAGATGGTTTCCAGCTTGATTTGATCTTCCATCATCATCAAGCTCCCAGCTTCGGCCACCACCGTTTCCTGTGGATCCAATTCAACCTCGACGAACTGCATGTCATCACCATATATTTTAAAATCGATTTCATGATTATTCATTTCCCATTCCTCCCATCATTCTTTTTTCATTGTAAAAGATAATCTTGCAACCTGCCAATATTTTTCAAGCTGCCTGACTTTTTTCCGTTATCAGGGAGAAAATAAGTGGGGAGAAGGCAGTTCAGTTCGCCAGGGTTTTTAAATAGAATAAGTTAGGGTATTAATAGAAAGAAGAGATGGAGATAGGAACAAACTTTTAAAAGGGGTGTTTTACATGTTAGTGAAGGATTTCATGATCCGGGAAGTATACGTTGCCCGTCCTGATTTTACCTTGAAGGAAATTTTGCGAACCTTGATCGAAAATAAAGTGGGCGGGGTCCCGGTCGTCGATGAACACGATAAGCTATTGGGAATGGTGACGGATGGGGATATCCTTCGTTATTTGACACCTGCAGAAGAAGCCATCAAGGGATATTTCACATATATCACAGTCATTCCAGGTGAGGAATTGGATGAAAAGGTCCGATCCAAAATGAACGATAAAGCCTCACAAATCATAAAAAATAAAAGGATCACAAAGCTGTCTCCGGAAGATCCTTTAGATGAAATGATAAAGGTGCTTTCCAAGCATCATTTCAAGAAAATCCCGGTCGTCGACAAAGATGATAAAGTCGTCGGCATCATCAGCAGGGGAGATGCACTGCGGGCCCTATATAAGGAATTCGTTCACAAGCTGGAATAGGGCAATTTGCATGAAAAGGCCTGCTCTAAATCGAGCAGGCCCAGGTGAATTATTGAGTGTCTTCCGCTTTCTTGTCTGGATCGGACTTACCTTTTGCTCGATCTTCCTTTATTTTAAAGTAGGCGTCCATTACTTGCTCTCCGATCCGTTTGTTGATATCGTCAGCTGGCTTGCCTTGATATACCCATGGCACGACGACGGAGAATGCCACTTCCGGATTATTGTTAGGTGCATACCCTGCAAGCGTCAAATTGATGGTCGGGACGGGAGCACTGTATTGACTCCTCCGCGGACCGTCGTAATAGGCTTCCGCGGTTCCCGTTTTCGCTGCAGCCCGATAGGATTTTCCGCCAAAATACTTATATGCCGTTCCGCCTGGCTCCTGGGCAACCTGCCGGAAACCTTCCTGGACACGCTGAATCCAAACATCCTTACCGCCCAATTCGTTCAGCACTTTCGGGCTCATCGATTTAAAGACGCTGCCCAACTGATTGTGTTCGTCGGAAGGATTCCGGATTTCCTTGACCATCCGCGGCTCGAGCCTTTTACCGCCATTTGCAATCGTCGATGCGTATTGTGCCAACTGCATCGGGGTATACGTATCATACTGCCCGATCGATAAATCCAGCAGCAATCCATCCGTTGACATATCGACTCCTTTAAACCCGACCGATTCATTCGGCAGGTCGATGCCAGTGCGGACACCCAATCCGAATTGGGCATAATGATTGCGCATGATCGCATAAGCTTCCCGGTTGATCCCGAGCGGCCGATTCGGTATATAATGCCCGCCGGCAATCTTGATCGCCGTCATGAACATATAGACATTCGACGATTTCTTTAACGCGGAGACATCCGTTACATACCCTAAATCACTATAAGAGCCTTTCTTTGGAGCGCCCGCTAAATCGAGTTTCCTGTCAAAAAAAGCAGACCCGGGTGAAATGGCTCCCGTCTGGTAGCCCGTGTATACCGTGGCCCCTTTAACGGATGATCCTATCGTATAGGAGGTCGTAATGTTCCCGAGGGCGAAATCGTTCATTTCGGTCAAGCCGGTTTCACTGTTGCGTCCATATTGCCGGCCCGCCATCGTGAGCACCTCGCCTGTGTTCGGGTCCATCAAGACGACGAAGGCGCGATCCAAAAGGTAGGTATTCCCCCTGGCTTTGGCCCTCCATAGTTCACTCTCGATGATTTTTTCGACCTTTTGCTGCAATTCCATATCAATTGACAGGATCAAGTCTTTTCCGCTTTGCCCTTCCGTGAGGGTATTCGTTTGGATGACTTCCCCTTTGCTCATCACATTTTCAACCCGCGTCTTTTGACCACGCAGCACATCTTCATATTGTTTTTCAATATAACTTTTACCGACCCTGTCATTCCTGGTGTAATCGCGTGCGAGATAATAGTCGATATTCTCACTCGGAATCCCTTCTTCGGAGGAAGAGACCTTGCCAAGCACCGAGCGAAGGGTTTCGTCATACTTATAGGTCCTTTCCCAGTCCGTCGTTACGTCCACACCTGGCATTTCATCCAAATGCTCACTGACCCTGGCGAATTCTTTTGTGGAGACATCTTTGTTCTTCACGATCGACGGTGTGAGGGCATAGCCGCTATTGAATTCCCGGAATATGGCTATCACTTCCAATTCATCCTTGGTGAATTCCTTGATATTCTCCTCGGTGACACGCTCGAGCTGAAGCTTGTATAAATTCTTTTGTTCTAATTTCTTTTCGGTTACCTTCCGTCTTTCGGACTTGGTGATCAATGCCTCGGCTTCTTTCGGATGCTTTAAGATCCAAAAATCCTTTTTATCCGGTATTGTTACCTTTTTCGTATCTTTTTCGATCAAGGTAGCAAGAATCTCCGCCGTCTTCACCATATCGGGAGTTTTCGTATTTGGGTATTTCGTATAAGTAATGGCATTGCGCGGCTCATTATCAACGACCGGATTAAAATTGCGGTCATACATCTTCCCACGTGGAACAGGGGTATTGGCCACATCGTTTTCCGTTCGGTCGACTTCGCGAAGGTAATCATCCCCATACACGATCTGGACGATGCCAAGCCGGATTATTAAGCTTGAAAATAATATGAATATTAAAAAGAACATGAAGTTCAGTCGGAAAGGAATTGGGGTTTTTTTCTTCTTTTCTTTGGCCATCAGTAACATTCCTTTCTAGTAAAAGTAAAAAATAAGAAAATTCCTATCTCCAATGATATATAAAATTAACTTATTTTACTATGCTTTATCCGTAAATTTATCTATATTTCCAAAGAATTGTTAAATAGTCATAAAATTCCTAGTAATCTTGCGATTGGGAAAATTGATATAATAGAAACTTTAAAAAGACTGAAAGGCGGTATTTGATAGAGTGGGCTGCTTTATGGATGGGTGTAACGAAAAAAGGAGCTTAACGGATGGGGAGGTCGCTGAAAAATGAGCGTCGAATCTTAAGCTCCAACATAATCATTTAATTGACTTCATAATGCTTGGTGGGAGTTTGAGCGGAAACACTGATGATTTCTTTGAAATATCCGCATAACCCGAGCCATTTTTCAGGATAAATATAGATGAAGCGCTCCAACGTTTCCATGGAGTGCAGCACAAGGCAATCGATTTGGACGGTTTCTTTCTTCTGTAAATGGAGTAGCAGCTCATGCGGAATCGTGTAATAGAGATGGAGCTGATAAGGATTTAGTATGACCGGGGAAATATTTTTTTCATCCATATATTTGTCCGTCACGATCTTTTGGATTGTAAAGCTTTCGCTCATATGCAATTCCCCGATCGTGTAGTTCGGATTCAGTAGTACGATGCCTCTCATTTGCTTCACCCATTCTTTTTGTAACCATTCTTGCCAAATCGAGTATGGGATATTCAAAGTAAGAGGCTTCGTCTTGTTAAAAAAGGGCTTTCAGTTCGTTGATGGCTTTAAGATGTTTGACATTTTCAAGCACCTTTTGGGTCAAATCGACCTTTTTAATAATCGGTAAGTCTTGTAAATCCTCGATAAAGCTTTCCTTTGTATACCAATCATTCATTGGAAGAGGAAAGAAAGGCTGATCTGTCCATGCCTCTTGAAGGATGGGACTATAGACCTTTTCATCTTTTGCAAATGGATCGGAGGAGTAGATGCTTTCCCAGTAATCCATTCTCGAGCCAGTGTGTGGAACATCGATTGTAAATTCTTCAACACCATGTAAAACGGACGGATGCAGAAAAAGAAGCTCATAAAGAAATTTTCCCGTTTCAATTCGCTGTTTTGGGTCGGCAAAGCGTTCAACGGTTAGGCCAGTCAAGGAACGGATGCTGTCTTGCTCATTTCCGAAAGGGAAGATTACTTTCGTGAAGCCTAAAAATTCCTGCAGTTGAAAATCAATCCTTTGGAGGATTTTGCCATGACGGGTACGTTTCAACACCCGTTCTTGAATCATTCTTTGCTCATTGATGATAAGCGCTGTCGTTAAAAGGGGCGAATGGGGTTCTTTTATGAAAGATTCCCAAATCGGGGCCATGAATCTTGATATATGGAAGACGGGGAAATACTTTTTTAATCGAAGCTCCTTTTGTTTGGAATGTTCATATAGAAGGAGCTGTGGAAAGGCATCGGCAAATATCGCTGAATTGGCGCGCTCCAGGAAAAGGAAAAAATTCTGCCGTTCCGCTTGGCTAAGCAGCTGGGTCATGGACGAGCCTTTCAAGTCGGTCATATGGTATCCGCCATTCCTCGAAACCATATGTGCCAAAAAAGCCCAATGAACCTCGGGGTTACGATGGTAATAGGCAAGATAAGCTTGCGTTCTCGTCAAATTATTACGGTTCAAGGCAACCGTTTCGGTCCGGATGCTTTTTACAAGAGCGGTTTCCTCAGGGAAAAATGCCTTTGACTCCGTTTCAGGCTGAAAAAGTTCTTTTTGTAATTGAGTTTTTAGCAGACCGAATTTTTCAGGATCGATGATGGGCTTCGATTTGCCTGGGGATGTTCCGAACAGCTTCTGTACAAATTGGTAGAGCATGCGATCACCACGAGTGTTTTTCACTCATTATATGCAATGCGATCAAGAAAGGGCTTTGCATGTGCAACGCCCTCATGTTGATTGCTGATGAATTTTTTCATCTTTTATTTTTCTTCTTCTTTTCCCTGTTCAATAAAATATAATAAACTATCCAGAAAAGTAACACGGGAGTGAAGGATAACGGCCTGTATTGAACCGGTACGGCGAATAAGATGAAAATGGATAGAAATAAAAACGGTACCGCCAGGAGTATATATTTTCTCCAATCCATAAGCTAAAACCTCCTTACGCTATGTCATTCTTATAAGAATAAAGGATTATTCCGCAATAATCTAGAAAAGTCACAATTGACAAAAATATACTCACGTAGTAATCTTTAAACACGAGTAAAAAATTACCATTAATTATGAAAAAGGAGGCGAACGTCATGACTAAATCCGTTAAGCAAATAAATGCTTCAATTGAATATTTTCATACGTCCGCCTGCCCTGATCACATGTCTTTCTAGACAAAAGATCGAAATGAAGCCCTTCGATCATTTTAAAGCGCAGGTTGTCGACTTTTCGCGGCCTGCGCCTTTATATGTGTTCTTACGCATCTAAAAAAGCTTCCGCTAATCGGCGGAGGCTTTTTGGCATTGGGGAATTGAGGAGCATAAGTATCCTTTCCATACGATAGATAGGAGGAAACATGAATGAGACAAAATACTTTGGGAGCCATACAGCAGCCAGGAGATCCAGAAAGCGGTTAGCGAAAGGACATAGGTTTTGACAAAAGGGAGGGGAATCCATGTTTGCGATTTTTAAGAAGCTGTCCTGGTTCTTTAAAGAACAGTGGAAGCGTTATACCTGGGCCATTTTATTTTTGTGCCTGGTGAATATTTTGGAGGTTATTCCGCCAAAACTCGTCGGGAATGCCATCGATGATATGAACAATGGTGACATGACGCAAGAGACCATCATGAAATACGTTATTTATTTGCTGCTCGTGCTGTGCGGCAGCTACCTGTTCGGGTACTTATGGAGCTATCTGTTATTTGGTGGCGGAAACTTGGTTGAACGAAAACTAAGGTCAGGGTTCATGGGCCACTTACTGAAAATGTCACCGACTTTTTATGAGAAAAACCGGACAGGTGATTTAATGGCGAGGGCTACCAATGATTTAAAGGCCATATCGCTTACTGCTGGTTTTGGGATATTGACGCTCGTTGACTCGGTGCTGTTCACCATGACGGTCGTGGTCATGATGGGTGTTACCATCAGTTGGGAGTTGACGATTGCCGCGGTGCTGCCGCTCCCGATCATGGCAGTGATGATGCAAATCTACGTCAAAAAAATATACAGGCGCTTTACGGATGCACAGGCAGCCTTTGGTACGTTAAATGACAAGGTCCTGGAATCGATTTCCGGTGTCCGCGTCATCCGTGCCTATGTCCAGGAGCGGGAGGATGAAAAGCGATTTGATGAAATGACAGAGGATGTCTATCGTAAAAACCTTGCCGTGGCAAGAATTGATGCCCTCTTTGATCCGACGATCTCAATCATTATCGGCATCAGCTATTTAATCGGTTTGGGATATGGGGCCTATCTTGTTTTCCAACAGTCCATAACGCTTGGCGGGCTTGTTTCGTTCAATGTGTACCTTGGCATGTTAATTTGGCCGATGATCGCAGTGGGAGAACTGATCAATGTCATGCAAAGGGGAAATGCTTCGCTTGACCGCGTTCAAGATACGCTTTCATATGAAAGGGATGTGAAAAATCCATTGGGGCTGGAAAGTATTCCGAACCCGGAAGATATCTCTTTTCAACAAGTGTTTTTTACATATCCATCTTCATCGGTCGTGAATCTAGCCAATATTTCCGTCCAACTGGAACGTGGGCAAACATTAGGGATCGTAGGGAAAACAGGAAGCGGAAAAACGACCTTCGTGAAGCAATTCCTCAGGGAATATCCTTTAGGTAAAGGGGAAATCTCCTTTGCAGGCAAACCGTTGGAGCAATTGGATATTGCAGAAATTCGCACGTGGATCGGCTATGTTCCACAGGACCATTTTTTATTCTCCAAGTCTGTACGAGAAAATATCTTATTCGGCAAAATGGATGCAACTGAAGACGAACTGGCCGAAGCGATCAGGCTTGCCGACTTTGAGAAGGACGTAATGATGCTACCAAACCGGCTGGAAACGCTCGTTGGCGAAAAGGGTGTCGCTCTTTCCGGAGGCCAAAAGCAAAGGATTTCGATTGCGAGGGCATTGATCAAAAATCCGGAAATCCTTATCTTGGATGATTCCTTATCAGCCGTGGACGCGAAAACGGAAACGACGATCATCGAAAATATCCAAAATGAACGGGCAGGTAAAACGACCATCATTACGACGCATCGTTTATCAGCCGTTCAGCACGCCGATATGATCATCGTGTTGGATAACGGAGAAATCATCGAAGAGGGAACCCATGAAGATTTACTGCAACAAGATGGCTGGTATAGGGAGCAATACGAGCGGCAGCAGGTTGACGAAGGAACGGAGGTGGGGGCATGAAGGTCGTGAAAAAACTATTTCATTATGCTGCCCTTTATAAAAAATTGATCATCTGCGCCTTGATCATGCTAACACTTTCGGTAGCAGCCGATTTAACGGGTCCGTTCGTTGCCAAGAAAATCATCGATTCACATATACTCGGCATCGAAACGTCCTGGCATGAAACGGAAAAAGGAAAAGACGCTGTTAAATATGAGGGTAATTGGTATAAACGTGCGGATTACTTTACTGAAGGAGAGAAGAAAGGCAGGGAAGTCCATGTCTTCCAGGTCGGCAATCAATTTGTCTTCGTAAATGAAGCAGTACCTATCGATGGGCGCAGAGCTTTGGAAGGCCAAACGTTAATCATCAACAAAGACGGTAAAGAGCACGAAGCTCAAATAAAGAAATTGACCAGTCAGGAAGTGATGGGATTTTACCAGCCTGAAATACCGCGCATCATTAAGCTAGTCGCTTTTTACTTCGGGCTTGTCATCCTTTCTTCCATTTTTCAATATGGGCAAAGTTTTTATTTGCAGAAAGCGGCAAACCGGATCATTCAAAGAATGCGGAACGATATTTTCACACATATTTCCCGTTTACCGATTCGGTATTTCGATAATATGCCAGCGGGGAAAGTGGTAGCCAGGATCACTAATGATACAGAGGCGATCAGGGAATTGTATGTAACGGTGCTCGCCAGCTTCTTTTCGAGCACGATTAACATCATCGGCGTTCTTATCGCTTTATTCATTCTGGATGCACGTGCAGGTACGATGGGGCTTTTACTTATTCCGATCATCGTTATCTGGACGAAGGTATATCGTAAATTCGCCTCGAAGTACAATCACATCATCCGCGAGCGGATTAGTGATATTAATGGGATGATCAATGAATCGATTTCCGGAATGAGCATCATCCAGGCATTTGGACGTGAAAAGGAGACGAAGCAATCCTTTGAAAATTTGAACCGGGAGCATTATTCCTATCAAAATAAAATGCTGCATTTAAATTCATTGACCGGCGGGAACTTGATCGGTGTCATTAAGGTGTTGGCGTTAATTGCATTCGTCTGGTATTTCGGTGGGATGTCCTTGACAGCAAGCTCGGCGATTTCATTAGGGATGATGTATGCGATCGTCGATTTGATCAGCCGCCTGCTGCATCCACTTCACGGAATCGTCAATCAATTCGCCAATCTCGAACAGGCACTTGTTGCAGGGGAACGGGCGTTCAGCTTATTGGATGAGCATGGGTTGGCAGTCAGTGATGAAAGCATGGCCAGATACAAAGGGAATGTAGAATTCGAACATGTTTCTTTTGGTTATAAGGAAAATGAATATGTGTTACAAGACATTACCTTTTCAGCTAAGCAAGGGGAAACGGTAGCATTGGTCGGCCATACAGGATCGGGTAAAAGCTCGATCATGAATTTATTGTTCCGTTTTTATGACAGCAGTGAAGGGAAAATCAAAATAGACGGAAAGGATATATTGGATATCCCTCACCAAACACTAAGGGAACATATGGGAATCGTCCTTCAAGATCCTTATTTATTCACTGGCACCATCGCTTCCAATATCAGTCTCGATCATGACGGCATCACGAGGGAAATGGTCGAAAAGTCATTAAAGGATGTTGGCGGGGATAAAGTGCTGAAGCATCTTCCTTTAGGGCTGGATGAACCGGTTATCGAAAAAGGCGGAACACTGTCTTCCGGACAGCGCCAGCTAATTTCCTTCGCACGTGCTCTGGCATTCAATCCGGCTATTTTAATTTTGGATGAGGCAACTGCAAGCATCGACACTGAAACCGAAGCAATTATCCAGCAGGGGATGGAAGTGCTGAAAAAAGGAAGAACGACCTTCATCATTGCACATAGACTTTCCACGATTAAAAATGCCGATCAAATCCTAGTCCTCGATAAAGGCCGGATTGCCGAGAAGGGGACTCACGAGGAATTAATGGAATTGCAAGGGAAATACTATCAAATGTATGAACTGCAGATTGGTCCGCATAAAGGGATGGCAGGGTGAAGAAATCATTAACCAATCAGGAAATAATGATGGGTGTGCCAATTTGGCACACTCAAGCATATTACTTGATAATAGTAATCATTACGATTAATATATAGTTATACTAACAATGAGGTGATAATAGTGAAACAAAATATTCATCCTGATTATCAACAAGTAGTTTTTATGGATACGAACAGTGGATATAAATTTTTGACGGGTTCAACGAAAAAATCGGACGAAACAATCGAGTGGGAAGACGGTCAAACGTATCCTTTATTAAAAGTGGAGATAAGTTCGGATACACATCCTTTTTATACTGGAAAGCAAAAATTCGCTGAAAAAGGCGGACGAGTGGATCGCTTTCTGGAAAAATATAATATGAAGAAATGATGATAGAGCCATTTGTCCATGAAGTTTGTAGAAAAAAGGGGTCCGGATTTTAAAAATCCGGACCCTTTTTTCGCTTCACATTCATTCTATTCAGCAGGATTAACTGGTGTCTAATTTGTAAAATATGTATTTGGATGCAGGGCTCCAAAGTAATTAACCGGGTATGCCGCGTATCCGTTTTTTTATATTCTTAATTTTGTACACTTTTGATTTCGGCCAATTTTAAGTGTAATGTATGATGTAGTGGAACGATGGGAGCGAGTACCATTTGAACAGCCAAAAAAACCGTAGATAAAAATTCGATTTTCATCGAGTTTTTCTACGGTATGGGGAACCATCGGATGGATTGATGGTCCTCCTTTGTTGTTACGGAATGAAAGGAAGGGTGCCCATTAATTTGGCGGCAATCATCCATTCATCATTTTGCAGCAAGAACTCCCCCTTTGGCGATATTTACAAGAGCGGCATCGAAGTCCTTGATAAGATCATCCGGATTTTCAAGTCCCACAGAGAGACGAAGCAGGCTGTTGCTTATGCCTCGTTTATCTCTTTCATCAGCAGGCATCGCAGCGTGTGACATTTTAGCGGGATATGATAATATCGATTCGACTGCGCCAAGGCTTACGGCGAAAACTGGGAGCTCGACTGTGTTTACGAACGAACGGAAAATTTCCTCACTTGCCAATTCAAAGGAGAGGACCGCTCCAGCCCCGAGCGATTGACGCTTCTGGATGGCATGCTCGGGATGATCCGCAAGTCCAGGATAATAAACCTTTTTCACTAAGTGATGATTCTTTAAATGGGCGGCAATCTTTTCAGCCCCTCTTTGGGAATGATCCATTCTTACGGACAGGGTTTTCAGACCTCTCATGACTAGCCAGGCGTCCTGTACACCAAGAACAGCCCCGAAGGAGTTTTGGAGGGCACCGAGTCTCTGGGCCAATAAGGGATCCTTCACGACTGCAAGCCCCGCTACTACATCACTATGACCGGACAAGAACTTCGTAGCACTATGAAGGACGACATCAGCACCAAGTTTTAAAGGCTTTTGCAGTGCCGGCGTCAAGAATGTATTATCGACAAAGCTTAAGGCACCAATTTTTTTGGCGATATCACATACGGCAGAAATATCGGTCACTTTCAATAATGGATTTGAAGGCGTTTCGATGTAAATGGCCCTCGTATTTGGCTGAACGGCTGCTTCGACGCTTTCGAGGTCCGTCATATCAACGAAGGTATGTTCAATTTTGAAACGGGTCAGTACGGTGGTGACCATCCTGAACGTTCCCCCGTACACATCTTCGGAAATGATGATATGGTCCCCGGCAGATAACAGCAGAAAAGCTGTTGAAATGGCGGCCATGCCTGATGAAAAGGCGAAGCCATGTGTGCCTTCTTCCAGTTCGGCAATGATTTCTTCCAATGCCTCGCGAGTGGGATTCCCGCTTCGGCTGTAATCATATTTGCCGAATTGATCGATATCGGATTGATGGAAAGTGGAGGCGTGCTGAATGGGAACGCTCACACCTCCAGTCGTTGCATCGAATTTATGTTGATTATGAAGCAATTTGGTTTCAAAGCTAAAATCATGATCCGTCATCGTAGGGCCTCCCTTTTTACCTGCGCGAAGGCTTGCTGCAAGTCGGAAATCAAATCTCCGCTGTCTTCGATGCCTACGGAAAAGCGGAGCAGGCGATTACAAACCCCGTTTGCCGTCCTGACTTCAAGAGGAATATCGGCATGTGTTTGTGTGGCGGGGTAAGTGATGAAGCTTTCAACACCGCCAAGGCTTTCTGCAAACGAAATGAGTGAGAGTGATTGTAGAAATGGGTTGACAGCGGACTCATCAATGATTCGGAATGAAATCATGCCTCCTCTTCCGGGATAAAATACGTCCGTAACACAATCATGCTCCGACAAGTATTCTACAAGTATCTTCGCATTCTTTTCATGGCGTTCCATCCGAAGTGCAAGAGTTTTCATTCCACGCATCAATAACCATGAATCAAAGGGACTCAAAACAGCTCCTGTTCCATTGTGATGGAAGGCGAGTGATTCACATAATTCTTCTCCGCTAGCAACGATCAGTCCGGCGAGTACATCATTATGGCCGCCGAGATACTTCGTAGCACTGTGAATCACGATATCGGCGCCAAGAAGGATGGGCTGTTGAATGAGAGGCGTGTAAAACGTATTATCGACGATCAGCAATATATTGAATCGTTTGGCAAGTGTTGCAATGGCGCCAATATCCGTTTGCTGCATAAGGGGGTTAGTGGGAGTTTCGATGAAGATGGCCTTCGTGTGAGGAGTGATGGCATTCTCGATATCCTCCAAGCAGCAAGTGTTTACATAGTCACACTTCAATCCCCATTTCTTAAAGCCTTGTTCAAGCAGGCGATATGTACCGCCATAAAGATCTTCGCTGACAATCCATGCATCTCCCGATTTAAAAAGCGCCAAAATTGTAGAAATGGCGGCCATTCCCGAGCTGCAGGCATATCCTTGATCCCCTTTTTCTAGATCGGCAATCGAACGTTCCAATAGTTGGCGTGTGGGATTACCTGTCCTTGTATAATCGAAACCAGTCGATTGGCCAATACCTTCGTGACGGAAGGCTGTCGAGAAGTAGACGGGAGGATTGACCGCTCCTGTCACCGTTTCACTGCGATTTCCCAATTGAGCAAGATATGTTTCAGTTTTGTACATAATTTTCACTGCTCCTTTTTTGTTATAAAAATAAAAAAAAGTCTTCTTTAAGAAGAAGACTTTGATTAAGTGAGGACGAGTCATTCTTCTTATCTTCCAAGTTTAAAAACTTGTGGAATTAGCACCTTTTCATTGGTTTGAAACAAATGAAGGTTGCTGAGGTGTCATCGGGCCGTTCCCTCTACCTCTCTCGATAAGAGTTTAGATTATTCAATTTCTTTTGAATTTACTATATATACAAAAAACTGTCAAGCGCAATTTGGCCGGGTATTGCTCGAATGGGCTTGGAGAAGCCAAGCGTACCAACAATTTACGCTGTAAAAAAATATCCAGTAATGCAGGAGTCCGTGAGCATCATGTGCATCATTTATGGACCCTTTAGAAAAATGAGCAGGCTTGACCGGTTTTTTTTGCTTTAAAATAATAAAGTTTGTACAATGGATGGAGAGAAAGAATATTACGACATTATTCATTTCTTATTACATAGGGTATTCGATGAATAGTGCAACCATAGGAGGAGAACACATGGAATACAGAATCGAACGAGATACGATGGGTGAAGTGAAGGTCCCTGCCGATAAATATTGGGGAGCACAGACGGAAAGAAGCCGGAACAATTTCAAAATCGGTAATGAAAGAATGCCGATTGAGTTGGTGCGTGCTTTTGCATACGTTAAGCAAGCTGCTGCAAAGGTGAACTATGATCTTGGTGATCTATCGGAAGTGAAAAAGAATGCCATCGTCAAGATATGCGGGGAAATCCTCGAAGGTACGCTCGATGAGCATTTCCCGCTTGTTGTCTGGCAAACGGGGAGCGGCACACAAAGTAATATGAACGTGAACGAAGTGGTCGCCAATAAAGGAAATGAATGGTTAAAGGAAATGGGGGAAGCGGAAGCCCTTCACCCGAATGATGACGTTAACAAAGCCCAAAGCTCCAATGATACATTCCCGACTGCCATGCATATTGCAGCCTTCATGGAAGTTGCTGAAAAGTTGGTTCCTGCCATCAAAGTGCTAAGAGATACATTCGATGCAAAAGAAAAGGAATTTTGGGATGTCGTGAAAATCGGCCGGACACATCTTCAAGATGCAACTCCGTTAACTTTAGGACAAGAAATATCCGGTTGGAAAGCGATGCTGGATAAAGACTTGGCGATGATCGAGGAAAGCAGCCAAAAATTATTGAATCTAGCTTTAGGCGGAACGGCTGTTGGAACCGGAATCAATACAAAAAAAGAATTCCCGGGACTTTCCGCAAAACAAATCGCAGCGGATACAGGACATCCTTTTGTCACATCGGATAATAAGTTTCATGCACTGACAAGCCATAATGAAATCGTATATGCCCATGGTGCATTAAAAGCATTGGCAGCGGACTTGATGAAAATAGCGAACGATGTCAGGTGGCTGGCAAGTGGCCCTAGAAGCGGAATCGGTGAAATTGCCATCCCGGAAAACGAGCCAGGCAGCTCCATCATGCCAGGCAAGGTCAATCCAACCCAAAGTGAAGCGCTTACCATGATTGCAACACAAATCGTCGGTAACGATGCTACGATTGGTTTTGCAGCCAGCCAAGGAAATTTCGAATTGAACGTATTCAAGCCAGTGATCATCTATAACTTCCTGCAAACGGTTAAATTATTGACGGACGGCATTCATTCCTTCAACGATAACTGTGCAGTCGGCATCACTGCCAATGAAGATAAGATTAAAGAAAATGTTGATCGTTCCCTTATGCTGGTCACAGCATTGAATCCGCACATAGGTTATGAAAAAGCAGCCAAAATTGCCAAAACTGCATTCAAGGATAACTCTACACTAAAAGAAGCGGCGTTGAAATTGGAATTCCTAACGGAAGATGAATTCAATGCATGGGTCGACCCAGCTAACATGGTTAATAAGTAATACTCTAATACCCTCCCGCTGTTTGTTGGGGAGGGTGTTTCCATGTGTTAAAATGATTGATCTAACAAATACTAAGGTTCAAAGGCTGGAAATGGAGGAAACACAATGTCTTTATGCCCGCTTTGCAACGGTTTGAGAAAAATCAATGTGAGTTGCCCTGAATGCGGCAATGATCTTGATGATAAAGGGAAATTCATGGATTATGCTGATGAATACAGCGCTTATATGGATATCGATACACTTAAGCTGAATGACGGATACCCTCAATCCTTACAAAAAGGTCAATGCCCACACCTCATGAAATGCCCTGAATGCGGGCATGATGAAGTAGTATTGGTTCAAGAATAGGAGATCCTTAAATAAATCCTAGCAGCATAAAAAGACCCGTTCATGTGAACGGGTCTTTTTATGTTAGTTGGCTGACAATTTCAAACCTTCCTGCATCTGTTCGTCCTCTTCGACAAGAATGCGTTGTTCGCTGCTCTTATCGAAAAAGTGGGCTTTATTCATATCGAGGGCGAGCTCGATTTTTTCGCCTGCATGGATGATATTTTTGGCATCGACCCGTGCAACGAAGTCCTGTCCTTCAAGTGTGGAGTAAAGCATGATTTCCGCCCCCATCAGTTCAGCTACATCGATGTTTGTTTTGAATGTAGTGTTTAGGGAATCCGTGAAGTATTCTCCTTCATTATGGAAATCCTCCGGACGGATGCCAAGGATGATATCTTTTCCGACATAGCCTTGATCACGCAGCATTTTCATCTTTGATGCAGGTATTTCCAACGTTTGTTCACCAATTTTAAAAGTGCCTTCTTTTAATGTCCCGGTGAAGAAGTTCATGGCAGGTGATCCGATAAAGCCTCCGACGAAAACGTTTATCGGTTTCTCATATACGTCCTTTGGTGCACCGACCTGTTGGATGATGCCGTCCTTCATGACGACAAGTCTTGTCGCCATGGTCATCGCTTCCGTTTGGTCATGCGTGACATATATCGTTGTTGTGTCCAGGCGTTTATGTAGTTTGGCGATTTCAGCGCGCATTTGGACCCGGAGCTTTGCGTCAAGATTTGATAAGGGCTCATCCATCAAGAAAACCTTCGCGTCACGTACAATGGCGCGGCCAAGCGCCACACGCTGGCGTTGTCCTCCTGAAAGCGCTTTAGGTTTCCTGTTTAGATATTCTTCAAGACCGAGGATTCTAGCCGCTTCAGTGACCCTTTGCTTAATTTCCGCTTTTGGCGTTTTCCTAAGTTTTAATCCAAATGCCATATTGTCATAGACGGACATATGTGGATATAGAGCATAGTTCTGGAAAACCATTGCGATATCACGATCTTTTGGCGGGACATCATTGACGCGCTTACCGTCAATAAACAAATCACCCTGTGATATGTCTTCCAGGCCGGCAATCATCCGTAAAGTCGTCGATTTCCCGCAGCCGGAAGGTCCGACAAAAACAATGAATTCCTTATCGGCAACATGAAGGTTAAAATCCTTAACGGCTGTCACCTTTTTATCATAAATCTTGAAAATATGATCTAATACTAACTCTGCCATGAAAAATCCCCCTTTTAAACTACTGATTACTTGTACCAATTAACTTTAGTCTAAGCTATCAGTTTAGAAAAAAGTATGGGCACATTGCACAAAAAAGGGTAATGCTCCTTTTCTTTCAGCTAGAATCAATCATGCAATAAAATAAGCAAATAGGCAGTCAATGCGTGACGGAAGTTCCTTATGTCGAGCCCGGTTCTTTCGGTGAATTTGTCTATCCGGTATTGCAGGCTGTTCCGGTGTATATAAAGCTGTTTCGCGGCAAGTGTGGCATTTGAATTACACTCGATATACGTTTTGATCGTTTTGATAAGCTCCGTATCCTGCCTGGTCCTGCCAAGAACCTGATTGATATACCACTCTATATTCGTATTAGATTGATGTTTCAATAGTAAGTGGGGGACGATATCGGCCAAGTCCGTCACCTTTAAATCCGGCAACTCGGCTTGTGCCGATTCAAAACATTTTTTCTCCTGAGTCTTGTGGTGATGAAGTTCTTGGCTCACATGGTGAAAGCGGCCGGTGAACATCCGCGTCTTTACATAAAAATCGCTTTCCAGCGTCGAGGAGATGGCAAGTAATTCTTTATTTGATAAGGCTTCAGCCTTGTTCGTTTCAATAAGGATTCCTTCCATATCATCTTCCCAAATCAAGGCAGCGTCAGATGGTACAAAGGCTAGGAAAGCATCTTCGAAATCCGCGTGGGAGAAATCATTGTGAGTGAGCTTGAAATGGATGAAGCGCACGTTTTCCCAACTTGTCAAAGGCAACTGTGCATTCGGTTTGGTCAAAAAGGTGTTCCATGATGTATCTGTAAACGTGATGAGATTGGTTTTGTTCAAGGAAGACGGAAAAAGCAGCTCCAATATACGAATTTCCTCGGCGGAGATTTCAAAGCGGGGAATGCCGAGAATGCCTCCCATGGAGTCTTCGAACCAAGCAAATTGGGATATGTCAGCTGTTTCGACTTTTTCGGAAATCGCGTTCGGAAACTTTTGTTTAAGGTTTTCAAGCACTGTTCTTCACCTTCTTTCTTCCTATCATTATAGCGAAAAAGAATAAAGTTCAAAAGAATAGGATAGCACTGTTTTATTTCAAAAAGGAAAACTAACGTTTCTAAATGAGGGTGCAAAGAACGCCTGTGTGGTACCTCTGGAAGCGCCTTTCTGCTGGAGTATCGGGCACATCCTTTTGTCTACAAACCGAAAGGGTGATACCCATCATAGATGAATGATGGGTATCACCTTTCTTTTAACTTGTAAGGATTTCAAGGTTTTCCATGGCAGCTTGCACTTTTTCCAGGGATATATCAGGAAAAAGGAGATGGATCGCCTCACCCTCCTTTACGGATAGGGCGGCAATTTGCTGTAGCTCCACTTCATGTTCCACGGTCAGGCCAATGTCAGATAAAGACCTCGGAAGCTTTAGAGCCTCATAGATTGGGAGTAGCTGTTTGATATCCGAGAATTTTCCTTCTAACAACAGCTGCACTAAAATGCCATATGCCACTTTTTCCCCATGAAGTAAATGATGTGCCTGTTCGATGGAGGTCATGCCATTATGAATCGAGTGGGCACCTGCAATTCTCAGGAACTGGTCACCGAAGCCGCCAACGAGTCCACTCGTGACGATATTCGTTTCGATTACACGCTGAAGGGCGTCTGTCCATTTTCCTTTGTTCAAATCCGCCAGGGCTTCCTCGCCATGTGTCAATAAAACTTCCTGGCATTGCCTTGCGGCTATATGTGCCAATTCAATGCAGGCCGACTTGGAGGCGATTTTCTCGACGAGTGCATTGCCCTCATACCATTTAGCCAAGGTATCGCCAATTCCTGCCCGTAAATAGGCAATAGGGGAATCCAAGAGTATTCCTGGCTCGATCAGTAACATCCAGGCGTTTTTTAGATGGATATCAAACCGCACATATGAACCGTTCGTATCATAAATGACACTTAATGGCGTCCAAGCGGCACAGGTGGATGCAAGAGTTGGAATGAGGATGATATCCTTTTGGATGTGATTCCCAACTGATTTGGTGAGGTCCAGCAGTTTACCACCACCCACTCCGATTAATGCATCCACACATTGTTCCACTGCAAACTTACTGACACGTTCAATTTCGATATCACTGCATTCCCCATCATATTTAATGTAGCTCGTTTCGACATTTTCAAATGAAGGGAAGAATGGTTCAGCAACTACCCAAGATTTGTCTCCATGAACAACAAGCACTTTACGTATATTTGCTTTATTCAGTTTTGCTTCCAGTGTATCGAGAATACTAGCCATGCAGGCATAGTAGGAGGGGCCGCTGCGTACTTCCAGTAAGGTATTCATCGTTATTTCTCCTTCATGTAAAGGGCCTGTTCCCTAAAAAAGGGACGCAGGCCTCGAAATTATGTTTGGGTCGATCACTTCATCCATTCTGGTTTTCCGAAGCCGATGAATTTGCTATCGATCACTTTTTCAAACTCGGCGGACTTCACTACTTCTTTAATATCTTTTGCAAATTGAGCGTCTACATCCTTTGTATTCACGGCAACAACGTTTCGATACAAATCTGGCATGTTTTCCAATACAAGGGCATCCTCAAGCTTCATTTTAGCAGCAAGTGCGAAGTTCCCTGGCACCGCTGATAGGTCAACACTTTCAGTTGCCCGGGGCAATTGGGCGGATTCCAATGGTTTGAATTGGATATTTTTAGGGTTTTTTGTTACATCTTTTTCAGATATTTTTAAAGGGTCTACATCTGGGTCGACTTCAATCAACTTTTCATCCACCAATACTTTAAGTGCACGAGCGAGGTTGACGGGGTCATTGGGCAATGCCAAGGATGAGCCGTCTTTTATTTCTTTCAATGACTTATATTTGCTCGAATAAATTCCCATTGGTGCTGTAGGAACGATGATAAGGTCAGAGAGTTTTAATTTATTTTCTTTAGCGAAGTTATCCATATACACTTTATGCTGGAAAAGGTTTGCGTCGATCGAGTCGTTGCCAAGCGCCTTATTCGGCTGGATATAATCGGTGAATTCAACGATTTCCACTTTGTAGCCGAGATCTTCCAGACCTGGTTTGATGGCCTCATTGACCATATCGGCATATGGTCCGGTGGTCGCCCCGATCTTCAATTCTTTTTTGTCTTCTGTTTTTGTGGATGCATTGTCGCTTCCGCAAGCCGTCAAGCCAAGGGCAAGGGCACAGACTGATAATAACGAAGCAATTTTTTTCATTTTGAATTCCTCCTGGATCTATAGTATGAATCATTAATAAATGAAAGGTTCTATCGTTTGTTTACTAAGTAAGAAGCTTTGTCACCAAGCATTTGGATGATTTGTACAAGGCAGATCAATACGACGATCGTCGTGATCATGACCGTATTGTCATAGCGGTAATATCCAAACCTGATGGCCAGGTCACCAATCCCGCCTCCCCCGATCGTTCCTGCCATAGCCGAATAACCGATAAGTGAAATGGTCGTTAATGTAAGCCCTTGGATGATACCCGGCTTAGCCTCTGGCAGAAGGACATCTTTAATGATCATCCATGGCGTGGCACCAACGGCAATTGCCGCTTCAATCACTCCTTTGTCTATTTCACGCAATGCTGATTCAACAATCCTTGCAAAAAAAGGTATCGCCGAAACGGAGAGGGATACGGAGGCCGCCCTTGGCCCTATCGTCGACCCCGTAAGGAAATCCGTTAAAGGAAGGAGGGCGACCAAGAGAATGATGAATGGGATGGACCGGACAATATTGACTACGAAGCCAAGAGAACGATTCACGACACTATTTTCGAAGAACAAGTTCCTGGTTGTCGTAAACAGTAATACACCCAGCGGTAAGCCGATAAGGAGAGCAACCGCCAGAGAAACAGCCACCATGTAAATCGTTTCAATGAATGCTTTATTAAGGTCAGGCAGGATATGGATGATGGATTCAAGCAGTGACATGTTTTAGCACCTCCACAGAGCTGGAACGATTCTTTATATAGGTCAATGCTGAATGAATCTCAGCAGCTTCGCCAATCAATTCAATGATCAATATCCCTAAAGGTACATCCTGAATATATTCAATTTTCCCATGAAGGATATTACCCTTTACCGAATAAGCTTGAAGGGTATCCGAGAGAATCGATTCACCTGCCGTTTGCCCTTCGAATTGAATCTTTATGATCGTTCCTTTACTTTCTTCAATCAAATGTGAGGGAAGCTCAAATTCCAGTACACTGCCAATGAATTTTTTCGTTAACTCCTTTTTAGGTTGTGAAAATATTTCATAAACGGAACCCTCTTCTATTACCCGCCCATCCTGCATGACCGCGACCCTGTGGCACAGTTCCTTGACGACTTCCATTTCATGTGTAATCAACACAATGGTGATGCCAAGTTCGCGACTGATTTTCTTCAGTAACTGTAATATGGCCTTAGTCGTAGTAGGATCAAGGGCTGAAGTCGCCTCATCGCATAGCAATACAGACGGATCATTGGCTAAGGCACGGGCAATTCCGACCCGCTGCTTCTGGCCGCCGCTAAGCTGGGCCGGATAGACATCCTTTTTATCACTGAGCCCTACAATATCCAACAGTTGTAAAACACGTAACTTGATGGCTCCCTTCGATTGGTGCGCTGCCTTCAAGGCAAAAGCTACATTTTCAAAAACGGTTTTGGAGCTGACAAGGGAAAAATGCTGAAATATCATGCCGATTTTTTGACGTTGCTTCCGAAGCTCTTTGCTGGATAGAGATGTTAAGTCAATCCCGTCAATGATGATATGTCCTCCTGTGGGACGTTCAAGCAAATTCAAGCAACGAAGTAATGAGCTTTTTCCTGCTCCGCTGTAGCCGACAATCCCATATACTTCTCCTTTTTGAATGGTTAAAGATACGTTATCCACTCCGATAACTCGGTTTTTCTTCGATATGTATTCCTTCCTGACTGAACGGATTTCAATCATGAGCCTGCCCCCTTATACATAAAAAAAACTGCCTCTATCATTCAGAAAGAGGCAGCGAAATTATATCTCGTCTTATCTTTCAGAATGCAATCATCCTGCAGGAAGTGGCACCGTTCCCGATTGGGGCGGTTGCCGGACATCACAGGGCCTGATCCCTCCGTCACTCTTGATAAGTAAATTATTATTTTGGAATATTTCAAGTTTTTTAATATATTCTATACTATTGGTTATTCACCTCATTGTCAATGAATTCTGTGATTTTGGAATAATTTTTTTGCTTGTTTCATTATTCTTTGTCAAATGGGGGGAATGGTAGTACATTTATTGTAACAAATAGAAAAAACTTGGATTATGACTATCTTATACAGTGAAGGATGTGCAGCTTCATGATTGAAGTTAAAACGGTAAATGATGTAGTTTGTGTGTACGGAACTCCGGGGGCCGTCAATTCGGGGATGAGCGTTTATGTTTTTCTAACGGATGGTCTTTTGATTGATACGGGCGCACAAAGTTTATTGGACGGATTGATCCCATTCTATGAGACCGCCGATTTTGATTCGGTGGCCCTTACGCATTATCATGAGGACCATACGGGAGGCGCGGCCTGGATACAGGAGCATAAAAAGGTCCCGATATTCATTCATCCGATGTCGGTTGAAGCATGTGCGAAGGATGCTGAATATCCGGCTTATCGCAAAATGTTTTGGGGGCGGCGGGATGCTTTCAAAGCAGAGCCGCTTGGTATGGCCGTTCATTCCCGGAGCCAAACATGGGAGCCGATTTACACCCCCGGTCATGCGCATGACCATATGGTGTATCTGAATCGCAGTACGGGCATGCTTTTTTCAGGCGATCTCTTCGTCACTCCCAAAACAAAACTAGTTCTGCGGGAAGAGTCCGTTCCCGTCCTCATTAATTCCATAAAAAGCTTGCTTCAATATGACTTTGGCGAGATGTTTTGCTGCCATGCAGGTCATGTTCCGAACGGAAAGGAAATGTTCCGGAAAAAACTCGATTATTTGGAAAACCTCCGTGGAGAAATTTTGCTTTTGCATAATCAAGGACTCTCTGTTCAGGAAATCCAGGATACCTTATTACCCAACCGTTATCCTCTTATTGAAATATCAGAGCATGAATGGGATTCGGAGCATATCATTACGTCGATTTTGAAAGAAAATGTCCTGAAGGGAAGCAACATATAAACAAATAGCCGGACAAACTGTTCAGGATGTTTTTCCGGATTAAACGTGAAATATCTTAAAGCATAAATGCTGGTTCTAGTTTTTTAACTACTTGCTGCGGTTTCTTTTTTGTAACCTCAATGGTGTGAACATCCTAAGTGGAATGGCTGGAACCAAAGAACTGAAAACGAGATGATCGATCATCTCCGCGGGCCCTGATTGTAATCCAGGAAATAATTTGATACATTTATATGGAAAACTAAATTAGTCTAGAAATGGGTGCGGATAAGAAATCTTCTATTTATTCGCTTAATAGGGAAGCCGGTTAAAATCCGGCGCTGTCCCGCAACTGTAAATGTGAGCGATTCGATTGATGCCACTGTTTTCTGCAATAGGAAATGGGAAGGTTCGAAAAGCGATGATCATGAGCCAGGATACCTGCCTGTTTTTAGCACATCATCAAATGCCTACGAGGATAGGAGATGTTACGTGCGAAAATTGGCAAAAGCATGCTTTTCATTTTAAAAAATGGAAAAAACATGTTTGTTTTTTGTTATGTTTCGTTTCGTTGCGCTCAAACAACTTCCTTCCGGGAAGTTGTTTTTTATTTTTTAAGGGGGAATACATATGTTTGGAACGGTTGAATTTTTCACGGATAATCTTAAAGTTCAGGTTATGTACAATTTTTCGGGGGGAGATACGGTTTCTTTAAGCGAAAAACGTATCAATCTCACAAGGGAAATCAATGGTCAAGCAAAAAGTCCAGCTGAAAAGGAAGCGTTTTCGCGTAATCTGGAAATCGCCTACGAAAGGGTGATCCATGAAATGTTTGGAGGGGCAGAGGAGGTACTGTTCGAAAAAGAGCTCTCCTAAAAGAGAGCCCTAGACATATGGTCGTCTATTTATTGATGTTAGGATCTGTCTCGTCATACAAATCATGTGCTTCTTCAATGTTCCGGAGGTCAGCGGCCTCATATACATTTCCGCCTGCCAATCCTTCATTGATGTACCGATCGATATCGAGGAAGGCGGAGTCCCTTCCATCATATTCGCTATCCTTTAAAAAAGTCATTTTTTCTTTATCCAAAATAAATCCCTCCTTGCCTTTTCATTAGTTTAGGCAAAGTAGGGATTTTTATTCCTTTTTGGATTTTCCTAAAAACAGGTTGGGCAATACGGTTTATTCATAAACATGATAGACCATTAAATCATGTATCATGGTTTTGAGCTTCGGTTCATCTTCTTTTGTAGGTGGATTGGCTGTCCACTCGATGGTTCCATCTTTATGATATAAGGCTTGAATCGATAGTCTGTTGAAATAAAATGAAATTTTCCATCCTGGCAGATTCTTATGCAGGGGTGCCCATTGAAAATGACTAATCATATGTATTACCTCCATATTTGCTGTCTCACATTACATTATAATGGAAAACGGCAGCAGGAGGTGTTATTTTATTAACCGGTTGGAAAAAGTTAATTCTATGAAAAGGTTTTTTAAATGTAAAAGCCGATTAGCTTCTATATCGGTTTCGTCGAACTGCATGGGTTTGGAGTTGACCTCGTAAATGAATAGAGAGCCCGATTCGTCTTCACCGATATCAATTGAAAACTCTCCGAGAAAGCCCAATTTTTTTGAAAGGATTTCTCCGCATTTTTGGGCGATTTTTGCCAATCTTAAATTCAGTTTTCTTGATTGCAGGCTCTGATAAGGATAAAGCTTGCCACCACGCGGTGTATGTGTAGTGATTTCCTGTGTTTGTGACATCCTTACAGCTTTGCCGGTTATTTTATAAAATCCTTTTTCATAATGGACGAGGACCCTGTAATCGTAACGATGACCATGAAGTTTTTTTGGTGCGATCGCCTGCTGAGCGAGGTAATTTCTTTTTAATAAGTCTTTCTTTTTTGCTTCCCAGAAAGAATCGAAGTTCGAGAAAGATTCGCCAAGTTTTAGGCTGTTGAACAAAAGTGTATCATCCGGATTTTTGCAGATGGTATAAATACCCTTTCCTTGGCTTCCTTTACAAGGTTTTAAATAGATATGTCGGTGTGCATCAAGGAATGATTCCAGGCAATCGCGAGTTTTCAGTCTCGTTGTTGCCGGGAGGTGCTGGATGAGGGAACCATCTTCAACCAAAGTTTCGTACATTACATATTTATCTAGGAAACCCGGGTTGAATATGTTCACACTATGCTCATTAAAATGGTTCATGAGCGATTGAAATTCTGCAGAAGCCTCATAGGACCTCAAGGGAATACGATTATAGACAATGTCTGGAAGCGGCAGCTTGCATTCAATCCACCTGTCTGCACTGGAAGAAAAAACATACCCTATCATTGAACCGGAAGTAAGGGCTTTTCCTGTGAAGACATAGGTTAAAATTCCATGTTGGAAAAGATACAATGATAAATCCCGAAAAAGGGACAAGTTACCGCCCAAACCTGTTTCCTTTTTGGGATTGAACGAAGTCAGTATTCCAACAACAAGCACCCGTCTGCCGGGGAATTCGGTTATTGGATATAGAATTTGCCCTGAAAGAGCTTGTTTGTAGCTTATTTCTTCTTTGTCAGCTCCGGCAAAAAGCACTGCATCCTTTTGGTCAAGACACCAAGCCTCCGAGGTATTATCATAAAAGATATTCATCGCTGCACACTGATGGCATTTGTAATCGTCTGTTCAGTCAAATAAATGGCGTAATCGAGGCTGAGCTTTCTTGTCAACAACTCAAATTCCTTTAGTTTGGGATGGGAGAAGATGGAGCGTCCTGGCTTTGAATTCGCTTCGAACATCCAAACCTGCCCTTTTTTATCCAGTCCAAAATCGAATCCGATTTCTGCTATGATGCCATCGAGGTGCTTTTCGATGCTGTCGCTCAATATGAGTGCTGCTTCAGACAGCTTGCGCTCCACTTCTTTAGCCTCATCGTCATCACCAAACAGTTCCGCAACCGTTTTGATGACCCCGCCGCCTTTAATATGGGTCGTGACACTACCGGCTCCCGCTACTTTGGCGGCAATGGCGGTTACCTGCCAAACTCCATTACTGTCCTTGTTCGTATGCACCCGGAAGTCGACTGGGCGCTTTTCTGATCGAATGAGCGAGATGCCCTGCTGAACGATGAGGTTCTCCAGCGGCCGATCATTAAATAGGTGCTTGACGATCGATTCCAGTGTGGAGAATTTTTGTAATTTATTTTCCTTCGCTTCATTTGTATAGCGGCAATAATAAACATTTTCATGCTTATCATATAGAATCTGATGAATGCCAAGGCCGAGGCTGCCATGAATTGGTTTAATATAAACTTGACGGTAATGGGAAAGAAGCGTTTCTATAACGGATATTGATTGAAATGGATATGTTTCTGGCAAATATGGCAGTGCGCGCTCATCTGCACATAATCTTTCATTAACGTCCCATTTATTGAAAAATCCCGGATTGAACCATGGGATGGTATAGTCCCTTTGGAATTTCTGTTTCACTTCTTTAGGACCGTCACGGTTTTCGGTCAACCGATTGGGAAGCCGATCATAGATGACGTTTGGAAAAGGAAATTCATGAATGTGCCAATCATCGTTCTCGAACACATAACCCCTGATTGTTTCTTCTTCCCAATTGATGACATTCTCTCCAAAAACGAAGGGGATGCAGCCTGTTGTACGGCTAAGGGAAAGGAGCTTTGAGAAAAATTGCGATCTTTCCCCTAGAGGTTTGTTTGACAAGCCTGTGAAACCTGAAGAAAAAATACCTACCAACGGTCCGATATGAATCGTCTTGCCATATATGAATAAATGGAGGGGGATATCGGTGGGATCGAATTTTAACGATTCCGCGAGACTCTCCGATAGGACGATGGATTGATTGATGGCCGGATTTTGCTTCACATTGGCAGGACATGAATGCTGCCCGAAATAAATCAATTCAGTCTCTCCCAAATCTCCAAGTTCTGAAGGGTAGAAGAGAACGTTGCCAGGGATGACGGCAACTTCGGCAGGATAAGTCTTTCTCACATTCATTCACCTGCCTTCTGAAGATGATCGGCTAAATATTGGCTATATCGAAGCGGTGCACGATGGATAGCATTCATGGTTTCCGGCTGCAGTGCCTGGATGATTTTTCTTCCGGGTTTTGAATTAATGTCCATTATCCAAACCTGCCCCTTATTATCGATACCTAAATCGATGCCCAACTCGAATAGCCTTTCAAACACACCCTCTGTTTCGGCAGGCAGGGTGCGGAGAATATGCTGGATTTTTTGTTCGACAGCAACCGAAATGATTTCAGGGTTTTTTTTGATGAAGGAATCCAATGTCATGGCTTCTCCGCCTGTTGCCAAATTAGAGGTGATTCCATCCTTTTGGCCGGTACGAATGCCTCGGCCCCGTTCCACCCATTGGTTTTTTTCGTTTTTTTGCAGTAGGATCCGTAAATCGAATGGTTCGTTTTCTTGGTTGCAAAGTTCCAAATATGGCTGGCAAAGGTATTTGAATCGATTTAGTAAATGCTGCAGCCATTTGTTCAGCTGTGATTTTGAGGTGAATTGACGTTCGTATTTGGTACCTTTTTTTGTCATGGATACTAAAGTGCCGTCATCGTTTTTGGAAAGAAGGTAAATTCCCGTACCGCCTGCGCCGAATTCCGGCTTGATGATGATTTTATCCAAGCGCTCCAAATGACCGATAATATCTTCAGATGTCGATACTTGGACGGTCTCTGGGAAAAAAGCTTGAAGCAGGGGATGTTTTTTCAGGATTTGATAGACGTCCCACTTACCGGGAAGTCCGAGTCCCAAGAAGGTGGAATGCTCCTTTAACCAATTGATTTTATTTCGGGATTCCGATGGCTGACGCGATAGTCCATGGAAGCAACGATCATAGATGAAATCAGGTATATCAGTCGATGCTGCAATCCACATTTCCTTTTCTGCATCAAAACGTTCGCCCCGCACTTTTTTAACGTCACAATCAATATTTTCAGGTGTGAATTTACAAACGTTCATATTGAAGGATTTTGCCGTTTTGGCTATTTCGGTGAAGTAGTGGTTTTCATGTGAATCCGACGTTGCCATTAATCCAATTAACACGTGCTAGCAACTCCTTTTATCGATGTTTTTCGCGGTTAAGGGTCAGCATGAAATCTATGATTGATTTTACTGATGGACGAAAGGTTTCGTAATTACCCTGGAATTTTTTAGAAGGTTTGGAATTCACCTCGATGATCCATGGATGGGTATCGATATCCAGTGCTACATCTATTCCCAGTTCCCCGAAAGATTCGTCATGGTGCTCAACCATTGCCCTCGCCGTGTTTTTAGCCAGCCGTATCAGCTTTTGATATAAACGTCCAGCATCAGGATAATCGAATACCTCCTTTAGGAAATCCGAGCCATTTTTCATCACTCCGCCTTGTGCAAGATTGGAAACGATGGCACCCTGTTCTCCAATCCTGGCAACCATTGATGATACCCTCCATTGAAATTGATCGTTTTGGTGGAGAAGTATGCGGAAGTCAACCTTTCTTTGCTCTGTTTCCAATAAGGAGATCCCCTGTTGCAGGATGAAGGCTTGTTTTCTGGAAAATCTTTTTAATATATCGAACAATTGCTCTTCCGTATCTGCGAAGTGCAGTTCCTGCTTATTCCCGGAGGACTCGATTTTCCATTTTCCAGATACTTGCGTTAATTTGCATATATTCTTGCCTTGACTGCCTGAAGCGGGCTTAAAATAGATGACCGTATGCTTTTCTATGAAGCGCAGGAATGGTTCGTTTTCCCCAAAAAGTATCGTATCAGGTAAACTTGGCAGCAATTCATATTCTAGATTCAGCAGCTCATGTACATCATACTTGGAAAGGAATCTACCGTTGAACATCGGTATCGACCGTGCCGCGAGTTCCATTTTAAAAACCTCGAAAGATTGCGATGCCTCAAGCTTCCGCGAATGTATCCGGTTATATAATACATCCGGAGTGGGGAGAGTTAAGGATTGCCAACCATTTTGTCCTGCAAACAAGCCTTCCGCTATCCCTTCTTGGAGTGATTGCAGTTTCAATAAATAGAAGGGGATGCCTTGCTGATTACAATAAGATGCCATTTCCTGATAAAATTTTTCCATCTCCCCGAATGTCCCGTCCTGCATTGGAACTTGGTTCGTGAGTGCAGCAAAGAAAGGGCCTATCTTAATGGTCCTTTGTTCCGCATGAAAAGAAACGGATATTGCATCAGAAAAAACAGGGAGTGATAAAAATTGATTCATATCATATGAAAGTTTCAATGTAGGCCCGGATGAAGGGAATGGCTGGACAAAAACCGGGACGGAACGGCATCCAGCCATGATCGTCACGGGTTCCCCGAAACGAAGGTCCCATTCCCTAAATAGTTTTTCTTCGATGAACAAGAGCGCTTTCTTTCTAGTCTCTGCAGGGTTCACTGTCATGAAAACCTTCTGATGGTTAATGTTCATATTAATTCCCCGTTTGCACTAAGTTTGTTATCCTTTTTCAGTTAAATGATGGGCAAAAGTGGATAACACATTCTATGTTTTTGAAAGTAGAAGGTGTCATGATGCCATCGTTTCACAAAATAAAAGCTAAATCACATGAATGGTTAAAATTCAGTGAGAGTTGCTTCTTTACAGAATATGAAAATTTCCTTTCATACAGAAGTAAAGAAGCGTTTCCACAAGAAAAAAATCGATTTAAATGAACGAGCTTTTAATAGAATGAAGCGATGCTTTGCATCGAAGGAAGTACCTGCTTGATGTCGCAGGGGTCTTTCTTGAAAAAACAATTAGCTGCCGTTTACATAACGACGATTCTATACTTAATTTAGGGGTAATCAAACTGTTTTATAAGGAAAACGTGTAATTCGCATGCGGATTTGTTATAGTGGAAAAGGTGTAGGAATACAATGATACCGGGAGGGGAAATACATGAGTAACGTATATGATGCAGCGTATGAAATGGAAAAGGCGATCCGGGCAAGCAATGAGTATGCTGACTTGCAACGATTATATGATCTTGTCAATTCCGATGAATCAACAAAAGCAATGTTTGAGAACTTCCGTAATCTGCAAATGTCTTTGCAGCAAAAACAAATGATGGGCGAGGAAATTGCTCCTGAAGAAGTTGAACAAGCTCAAAAGACGGTTCAGCTTGTTCAACAAAACCCAACCATTTCTCAATTGATGGAAGCTGAACAACGGATGAGCATGGTCATCGCTGATCTCAATAAAATTATCATGAAGCCGCTTGAAGATTTATACGGCATGCCTGAACAACAGCAATAAGTCTACTCTAACCTCCAACCATTTATATATGGTTGGAAGTTTTTTTATGTGAACCACTATTTGTTCTACTCTGTAAAATTTAGTCATAAATTTGAAAGAGGATATTACAGATGGGGGAGATCAGCATGGTATATCGTCTACTTGCGGTCAATATAGACGGGACATTGCTCCAGTCCAATGGCCGTTTAAATAAATCGACTAAAGAAGCAATCGATTATGTGCACCAAAAAGGTGTCCATGTTGCACTTGTAACGTCAAGAAATTATCATTCAGCAAAAAAAGTGGCCAAAGCCCTGAAAATAAATCCGATGATAGTTGCCCAGCAAGGCGCATTTGTAGGTGCTTCGATCGAGAAGCCCATGATGGTAAAAAGAATTTCAGAAGAATTGACTGTGGAGCTTGTGCAAATGCTCGAAAAGACCGTGTGCCAAATATTGCTCATTCATGAAAAATACTCACTTGGCAATCGCGTGAACCTTCCGGAAAACCTGCTTGGCAAAACGGTCATGTATATGAATGATCAAAATATCTATGCCCAAAATTATGTGGATGATATCAGTGAAGAGTTGATTGATAAGCCTATGTCCCCAACAAAAATGGATATAATATTTTCAGAACAAAGTGATCGAAATGATATGCTTAAATTAATGAAGGAAATGTTCCCCGAGGTGGATGCGCTTTTACACCCAGGCCATAAGATGACCATTGTTCCGAAGGGTGTTTCAAAATGGAGTGGCGTGCTTTATTTAGCCGACCGTCTAGAGGTGAAAAGGACGGAAATCGTCTCGATAGGAGATGGCTTGGATGATATGGAGATGATTGCCGGTTCCGGATTGGGAGTTGCCATGGGCAATGCGGATGCGGAAGTGAAGAAAGTGGCAAAATGGGTCACTCGCTCCAATGATCAAGATGGTGTTGCCTATATGCTGAAGGAATTCTTCCGCAAGCAGCATCCCATCGAATTTTTGCAAAAGATGAATATGCTTAAATGAACCATGCGGCTCCTTCATTTTAGAAGGAGCCTCAACCATTTTTTTAAAGGTGCAAAAATTATTTCATAAATAATTCTAAACTCCTTTCCGTAAACTATAGAAAATCAGCTAAGGAAAGGAAGGATAAAATGGGAGTTATCAATGCGAAAGAAGTACAAGTCGGAGACGAGGTATTTGTGATTTATAATAATCCCCATGTTCCCACCGTTTCCAATATAAGGGCTGCGGAAATCGTTCCCCACCCAAAAGATCCGAATGCTGTCGCTTTATTCCTGAATGATACATTTCATACGATAGAGGACGATGATGCCTTGTTCTCCTCGGAAGCCGCTGCCGAACAGGCTTATAATGATTTTATCGAAAATCAGGATCAGTTGACGTAATAATGACACGAGTACTGCAGCCCCTGCTTTCATTGCTGGGGTTGCTTTTGATTCGCCTGGCAAACAGAACTCAAAAATAAAAGCGTGAAACACGCGAGTAAAAGCTGAATTGGCGAGTAAAAGCTGAATTGGCGAGTAAAAGCGCTAAATTGGCGAGTAAAAGTGCTAAATTGGCGAGTAAAAGCGCTGAAATGGCGAGTAAAAGCGCTAAATTGGCGAGTAAAAGCGCTGAAATGGCGAGTAAAGCGCTGAAATGGCGAGTAAAGCGCTGAAATGGCGAGTAAAGCGCTGAAATGGCGAGTAAAAGCACCAAAATGGCGGGGAAAAGCGCCAAAATGGCGGGTAAAAGCGCTAAATTGGCGAGTAAAAGCGCCAAATTGGCGGGTCAAGCACAATTTCGTGAGTGAAATATACAAAAAGCTGTCAGATCATTTCATGAAAATGATTGACAGCTTTTTGTGTTATTGATCAGTTGATTGAATGATGAGTTTCATTGCGTGCATTTGTCCAATATGGTTCGCTTCGTGCAGGACTATGAAATTAATGAATTCGCCTATAGCTTCCATTCCCATGAAAGGCTGTGCTGCTTTTTCTGTCAGGCGTTCTTCGGGAATTTCAAGCAGGCGGCCAAGTTGTTCTTGCAGTTGTTGTGTCAAGGTATCTACAGAAGGTACGTCGCCGGTCCAGTCGGCAGGTTTTGATCCATATCCGAATAGCTTTCCGTAATTGGCAGGCAACGTGCTGCTTGAATCCAATAAGAATTTTTCCGCTGCGGTTAGAACATGTCCTAGATGCCAATGGAGGGTATTATTAAAACCTTCAGGCTGTATATCCATATGTTCTGGAGTGACTCCCTCGATTTCCTTCAAAAGATTTTTGCGCATCATTGTCAGTTGGTTTTGAACATAATTCATTTTACATTCCCCTTTCGATCTTTTTTCTAGGTAACTTATAGAAGTATAACAAGGGTATTTCCATAATATCAAATTTCGACTCAGTGAAACTATGAGAAAATTGCAGCTTGGTGGACAAAACCTACAAAAATCATGCATGGCTTAATGATTTGAAGTTAAACGCTCAAGTTTCTTACCGTTCATCACGAACTTCCCCTATTTCTATTTTCCGAAGACTAGTATAATGAATCTTAAATGGATAATTAATCCATCTGTGTGTGAAGGGAGATGACATGAATGAAAAAGAAGACATGTATACTAGCACTTGTCTTATTGTCGATAACGGTAATGGCAGGGTGTACAACAAAGGAAGAACATATTTCGATTCAAAAACTTGAAAACAAAACTTACCATTTCGAGGCCTATAAACAAGAAATAGAAACGAGAGATACAGAAAAAGCAAAGGAGGTCTTAAAGAATGCGGATTGGCATGAATTCGTATGGGATAAGGATATTCCTAAGGCGGATTTCATCTTTTATTTCAATGATGATAAAAGTGAAGGGGCAATTCCTGTTTACTATGCTTGGGTCAATAAAGATGAGCATGTAATCGAATTGACTCGGGATCAGCACAAAAAACATGTTCAATTGAATCGTAAGGAATCAACACCCATATTAAAGCTGTTAAATGAATGGTAAAAAGCTAAAAGTAAAAAGGACCTCCGCTAATGGCAGGTCCGGTAAAAGTAAAGCGCTGCGTAATTGGCCAAGCAGGTCCTTACATTTTTTTTGTTGTCCGCAACAGGGGCATGGTACAGCAACGGAAAGAGCCGCCTGACTTGATGATTTCACTAATATCGACTTCAATGATGTCGTACCCTCGTTGACGAAGCTTACGATTCACTTGTTCGTTACAAGGCAGGCTGAATAATTTTTTATTTCCAATCGAAAGTACGTTGGTTCCCAATGTGAATTGCTCTTTTTTGGTCACTTCGATGATGTCATAGCGCGAGGCTAATAAATCCAGTTCTTTTTTTGCATGGGCTTCAGGAAAAATAAGCGCCTCTGTTGGTGAAATTACATTGAAAACGCAGTCTAGGTGAAGGAATTTTTCAATGAAGGGGATGGCGATGACATCATATTCCGGCAATAGGGACTGAAGGTGCCGGATGGAGGATTCATCCGTCCGATCACTGACCCCGATGTAGATCGTGCTACCATCAATGATGACATCACCGCCTTCAATATGATTTTTGTGAAGGTTGAAAAACGGGATATCATGCGTTTCGAGCCAGGATTTCAAGATAAGTTCTTCGCCCTGCCTGATGGTTGTAGCCATTTCTGCTACGTAAACTGTGTTGCCGAGAGTGAATCCGATGTCCCTTGTAAAGACTTGTTCTGGATATGTACTTTCTGGAGGCAGTTTAATGACCTCGATTCCTTCTCGTTCAAGTGCCTTGGTAAAGTGGGCATGCTGCTCCACGGCGCGGGCTTGATCTATATTTTCCTCCATGAACTCCTTTTGCGTTTCATTAATGATGTCACGGATCGCCATATGACGAGGTTCGCAGACAATCACCCGTGATAGCTTTGAATATTCACTCGCACAATACGCCTCTAATTCTTCGTTTATTCTATTTACCATCAGTGAGCTCCCTCTAAATATAATTATATCTTTACTATTACCTTTTTTTTCTAGAAAGAAACATGAAAAATAAGTTGTTTCGAAAACAGCTTCCTTGTTCTTCATGATATTTCAGTACTTTGAAATTCATTCAAAATAAACGGAAAAAACATATCTAGGGAAAAAGGATTATTTTTTTTCTGGTCGAATATATAATGAAGACGTTTTCAATATAAGGGGGAGATTGTAATGATGGATACTCCGTTGATCATGACTCAGATCATTGAAAGAGCTGAAAAGTATTTTCCGAAGAAAGAAGTAGTTTCGCGTACGGATGGTGGAGTCCATACTTATACATATGCCGAGTTTGCAGAGCGAACAAGGAGGCTTGCAAGTGCCTTGAGTGAGCTTGGAATAAAGACAGGCGATCGTGTCGGAACGCTTGCCTGGAACCATCATAGGCATCTGGAAGCTTATTTTGCAATTCCTTGCTCTGGAGCTGTCCTGCATACCATTAATATGCGACTTTCTCCTCAACACGTTTCTTATATCATCAATAGTGCAAAAGATCGATTATTATTGATTGACCCAGATGTGATTCCATTACTGGAAGCAATTAAAGATGAGCTGCATGCGGTTGAAGGGTATATCGTCATGACCGATAAAGCCGAGCTTCCCGAAACATCCCTTTCACCTCTATACCATTATGAAACCTTATTGGCTGAAGGGAATCCAAAACAGCCGTTCGTCCAGAATTTAGATGAAAATGCTCCGGCAGGCTTGTGTTACACTTCCGCTACGACAGGGAATCCAAAAGGTGTGGTTTATTCACATCGGGGGATATTGCTGCATGCAATTGCACTGGGGCTTGCCGATTCCACCGCAATCAGCGAAAGGGATGTGGCCCTTCCAGTCGTGCCCATGTTTCATGTCAATGCTTGGGGCATGCCTTTTGCGAGCGTCTGGTTCGGGACAAAGATGGTTTTGCCGGGGCCGTATTTCACACCGAAAATATTGGCGGAGCTTATCGAAACAGAGAAGGTCACCATCGCGGCAGGTGTACCGACGATCTGGCTTGGGCTATTGAAGGAGCTTGAAGAAACCGAACATGATACGAGCAGCATCCGCGCTGTGTTATGCGGAGGTTCGGCTGCCCCAAAAAGCATGATTAAGGCATTTGAACAAAAGCACGGAATTCCGTTTCTGCATGCCTATGGGATGACGGAGACAAGCCCGCTCGTATTTATTTCCAAACCAAAAAGCTATCAGGAAGGCCTTCCTGAAGAAGATCTTTATGAATTGAAGGCTAAGCAAGGCCTTGTTGCGCCAATGATCGAAATTAAAGTGGTCGGTCCGGATGGGGAGGTATCACCTGATGGCAAAGAAATGGGGGAATTGCTCATAAGGGGTCCTTGGATTGCGGATGAGTATTTTCAAGATGGACGTAGCGAGGATACGTTTAAGGATGGATGGCTCTACACAGGTGATGTCGTCACGATAGATGAGGAGGGGTTCGTGAAGATCGTCGATCGGACAAAGGACCTGATCAAGAGCGGCGGGGAATGGATTTCTTCAGTGGATTTAGAGAATGCATTAATGGGACATGAAGGGATTTTTGAGGCGGCGGTCATTGCGGTGCCTCATGAAAAATGGCAGGAGCGCCCGATTGCCTGCGTTGTTTTGAAAGATGCATATAAAGGTCAGGTATCAGATGAAAACATCATCGAATTTTTAAAGCCGCAGTTTGCTAAATGGTGGCTGCCGGATGAAGTGATCTTTTTGGATGAGATTCCTAAAACGGGGGTTGGCAAGTTTTTGAAAAGGGCCTTGCGAGATCAGCTTCAGGATAAATACATCAAAAAATAATGGAATGATTTCCGCAATTACAACTTTTCGCCCTATTCCGTTAATGGCAGGGGATATATAATTATTTCATGGAATAAGAAGGAGGAAGAAAAATTGAGTATTGAATCAACATCAACTGCAGGTACTGTATTAGTGACATATTCGGACCGGACAGCTACCGTTGCCATGAATCGTCCAGAGGCGATGAATGCATTAAATCCGGAAATGTTGCATGATTTCATTACTGTTCTTAAAGAAGTAAGTGATAATGAAGCAGTGGACGTCGTCATTTTAAAAGGGAATGGAAAAGCCTTTTCAGCGGGCGGAGATATCAAGATGATGCTCTCACCCGGAAAAGAAAACGCTTTCGACGATTTGATGGATGGCATCAGTGAATTGGTGACCACGTTATATTTCATGCCTAAATTGACCATTAGCGCCATTCATGGGGCTGCAGCAGGGCTTGGCTTAAGTATAGCTCTTGCAACGGATCACCTCATTGCAGATTCGGATAGCAAAATTGCGATGAATTTTATCGGAATTGGACTGATTCCAGATGGCGGCGGACATTTCTTTCTTGAGCGCCGTCTTGGTGAAGTGGGAGCGAAAGAATTGATTTGGGAGGGTAAAGTGCTTACAGCGCTTGAAGCTAAGGAAAAGGGTCTTATTCATGAGGTGGCAGACGGTACTTTGGAACAGGCAGTGGATAAAAAAGTGCAAGCTTGGCTGCAAAGCCCGATTTCTGCCATGATTAAAACGAAAAAAATCCTTAGTGAAAAAAATCGGCCATTATTGATTAAAATGCTTGAGATAGAAAAAGCGGCTCAAATGAAAATGCGTCAAACGGCGGATCATCAAGAAGGAATAAAAGCTTTCGTCGAAAAAAGAAAACCGAATTTCACCGGTAAATGAAAAATATGAATTGCAAAAGGCCGTCACTATTGTGAGACGGCCTTTTGCGTATAATATTGAGCCTTGAATGAGTGCGCTTCCATAATTGTCAACGGTGAAAAAGCAAGAGCTGGCCTGCTGGTGAAATGCAGCGGTGTGTTTGATCTTGATAGTTTTTTTCATTTAAAAGATTTTGTCCTAATTCTTTTGCTTGCTCATCATTTTCCGCGGTAAACGATTCATCCAAAAGTTTTTCACCTGACGGCTCAAATACGGTTAGCTTGTATATTTTGGTCATTCCAAAAACCCCCTTTTCAATTCGTAAATAATCATGGTATGAATGGTTAAGAAAATTTTATCATTATCTGTCAATTTTGACTATTATTATCTGAAAGAAATATATAAAAACTAAAGATATTGAAGTTTAGCAGGATTTTATAAAAAATGATGTGAAATAATTATATCGAACAAACTTTATCCGCTAATCTCTATTAGAGTCAAAGTGTACAAAGCCTATTTATGCAGACGGAAATCCATCTTTAATATCAAAAAGTATAAAATGATATAATAAGCTGGAAGGAATGTGTATGGAGTATGTGTTCAGGTCGAAGGGAGTTAGAGGGAATGACAGTGAAAATCGTGAATAATATAACGGAATTGATAGGGGATACCCCCGTTGTAAGGATCAACCATTTAACAGGGCGGGGTGACGCGGAAGTCTTTGTAAAGCTTGAATATTTCAATCCAAGCCGGAGTGTAAAAGATCGGGCTGCGTTTAACTTGATCAAGCAAGCGGAGCTGGATGGAGTCATCCAGTCTGGTGCCACGATCATCGAGCCAACTTCCGGCAATACAGGTATCGGTCTTGCCATGAATGCAGCGGCAAAAGGCTACAGGGCCATCATGGTCATGCCAGATAATATGTCAAAGGAAAGAATCAATATTTTAAAGGCATATGGTGCGGAAGTTGTCCTTACTCCGGCTGCGGAACGGATGCCTGGTGCAATTCGTAAAGCTGAGGAACTCGCATCTGAGATCCCGAATAGCTTCATCCCCCAGCAATTCGAAAATAAAGCCAATCCTGATATACATAGAGTGACGACTGCTGTCGAGATCTTGGAACAGATGGATGGGAAGCTGGACGTGTTTGTGGCAACTGCGGGTACAGGAGGAACGATAACAGGAACGGGTGAAGCGTTAAAAGAACAGCTGTCACAATTAAGGGTTGTCGTAGTGGAGCCTAAAGGTTCGCCCGTTCTTTCAGGAGGAAAGCCTGGTCCGCATAAGCTGGTCGGTACCAGTCCTGGCTTTGTGCCGAGCATATTAAATACGGATGTGTTCGATGAAATTGTCCAAGCGGCTGATGAAGATGCGATTTCAACGATGAAGGATATGGCGGCGAAGGAAGGGATTCTAATCGGGCCATCAGGCGGTGCTTCTGTCTGGGCTGCCCTCAAGGAGGCACGTCGCCTTGGTGCAGGCAAACGAGTCCTATGCGTTGCACCTGATAATGGTGAACGATATTTAAGCATGGATATGTTTCACTAATAGTACAGACCGAATGCGGTGCAGCAACAATGTACCAGCCATTCGGTCTTTTTATTTGAGAATGTGGCGATACTGTTCATTAAATGAATCGCCTCAACAATTCTGTGATTTTGGTGGGAAAGTATGTTCTCGTTATGTTAAAGTGAAATTAATAACAGTTATACCGAGGTGAGGCTATGAGCAGTGTGAAATTCATTCATGCGGCGGATCTCCATCTGGATAGTCCATATTCAGGTCTGAAGGGTTTGCCGTCAACGATATTAAAGGAATTAAGGGAAAGTCCATTCAAGTCATTTCAAAATATAATTAATGAAGCCATTTTCCATCAGGTTGACTTTATCGTGCTGTCTGGCGATTTGTTTGATGGTGAAAATCGGAGTCTTCGGACACAGGTGCGCTTTAGGGCCGAAATGGAAAAACTACAGCAACTTCAAATACCTGCCTATATCATTCATGGGAATCATGATCATCTTAGCGGAACATGGATTACTGTGGAACAACCCGATAATGTCCACGTATTCTCGGGTCAAACGGAAGTGAAATCGTTTGAAAAGAGGGATGGGACAAGCGTCCACTTATATGGATTCAGTTACCCACGCCGTCATATTAAGGAGAGGGTGATTGAAACGTACAAGAAGTCTGAAGGGGCGGATTATCATATAGGGCTGCTTCATGGGAATTTGGAAGGCAATGCAGAACATAGCCCCTACGCGCCTTTTTCCCTAAAGGAATTGGCAGACAGGGATTTCGATTATTGGGCCCTAGGTCATATTCATAAGCATCAGGTGGTTTCAGAGGACCCGCTCGTAATTTACTCAGGTAATATTCAAGGAAGGAACCGCAAGGAATCAGGAGAAAAGGGATGTTTGCTCATCGAACTCGATGGAGAATCGAGAAAACATACCTTCATAGGGACCTCTGAGGTTATATGGGATAGTGAAACGATCGAAGTATCCGGCGATGGGGGATTCGATGGGATCTTCAAGCAATGCAAGGAATTGATTGAGGAAAAATGCTTGGATGGCAGAAGCTATCTTTTGGAAATACAGTTGGATGCAGGGGAAAATGCAGGGGAGGTTGCGGAATACCTTGAGGATTTGACCCGGATTTTACAGGAAGAAGAGCAAGCTGAAGTGTTTATCTGGGTGTATAAAATTAAGCTAACGCATACCATGCAGATGAATAGGTCAAGCGAAATATCTCCATTTGTGGCTGAAGTGTCACAGCTTGCTTCTGAATTTGATGAGACGGAGACTTCGTTGGCCCCTCTTTATCATCATCCGATTGCGAGAAGGTATCTGGATTCGATGGAACCAAAAGATCAGGAGTCACTTTTGGATGATGCGGAGAGGTATCTTTTGCAGCTGTTTGAAACGAACACATAATGAGGGAGGAGGAGAAGCGATGATCATTAAAGACCTCCATGTCTATGGTTATGGCAAAATCGAAAACGAGCGTTTTTCTGAACTGGGCCAGCTGCAGGTGTTCTTTGGCGAAAATGAATCAGGCAAGTCCACCATCATGTCTTTCATGCATAGTATATTATTTGGGTTTCCGACAAGGGTTCAAAACGAACCGCGTTACGAGCCTAAAATGCATGCCAAATATGGGGGGAGACTTACTCTCATAACAAAAAAACATAGGGAAATCGTTATTGAACGAGTGAAGGGTAAAGCGACTGGCGATGTAACGATCACCTTCGAGGATGGGAGGGTCGGGGGTGAGGAAGAGCTTAATGATATTCTTCTTGGTGTGGATAAAAACTATTACCAAGCCATTTTTTCTTTCGACCTTCAAGGACTTCAAGGCTTGCAAACGCTAAGTGAAGGAACGATGAGTAAATATTTATTGTCAGCTGGGCTGGTCGGGAATGATAAGCTTCTTGAGGCAGAAACGAAGTTGCAAAAAGAGCTTGATCGGCTATTCAAGCCTTCAGGCCAGAAACCCCTATTGAATGTGAGGATAAAAGATCTTAAGGAACTGCAAAAAAAGGTAAAGGCATCGGAACAGGAGCAGCAGTCATATACGGCATTTTTGCACGAAGAGACAGAACTTAAGGAGAGGCTTGCCGAGATTACGAAAGCTATCCAAGCGATAGAAGAAAACCTTGTGAATGTAGGGACTTTCCTGCGAATTAAGCCCTTGATTGAGGAGCGGGGGAATATTGAATCGGAATTAAGGAAAATCAAGGATGTAAGTTTTCCTGTAGATGGTTTAAAAAGGCTTGAGCAGTTGCAAGCCGTTGGAATGCCAATGAAGGCCCAGCTATCTGCATTGACCGAGAAACTGAACAAACTTGAAGAGAATCTTATTGAAAGCGAGATCAATCCATTTATCACGGAGCACAAAGAGCAGATTGAACATGCAGTCGACCAAGGAACTTTACTGGAGAAGCTCGAGGTGGACATGCGCACGGCAGAACACGAAAGGCTGATGGAAGAAAAAAATATTGAGAAGGTGAAGCGGGAACTATTCCTCGATGAACCAGATGCTGAAATCAGCAAATTCGATATCAGTACATATATGAAGGAAAAGGTCAAACGAACGGAGAGGGATAAGCACCAGCTCCAAAATGATAAAATGCAGCTCGATGAGAAATATGGGCTGCAAAAGGTGAGTCTGGAGACGACAGAAGCCCGCTTGAAGGAGATAGAAGCACAGTTAATGCCTGAGGAGAAACGAAGCAAGCTGGAATTTTCATACAACAAGCAACATAACAGTGAATTTAAAGCAGTCAAAAGTCTCATACTCGATGAGCAAATACTCGAACTTGAAAAACAACTGGCTCTACAGAAAAAGAAGAAGGCACATGATCGCAATCGATCACGAATCATGAATGGAAGTATAGTAGCGCTTCTATGTTTAGGTGCGCTCAGTTGTTATTTCAGTGATCAGTTGTTGCTATCAATGATATTTCTGGCTGCAGCCATCCTGTTTGCGGTTTCCAGGTACCTCTTTAAAGGAGAGGATATATTATCAGGACATATCCGGCAATTGGATGACGCGAAACGAAAAAGAGAAGAACTTGGCAGTGAAGCTCATCAGGATAGTGATGGGGAATCGATGCGACGATTGCTGGAACTCGACGACCGTCTCCAAAGGCAGTATGAAACGGAAAGGGTCAAATATGAGGAACGGGAGGAGGCATTTGAATCGACCATTCAGGAGTATGCGGCTTGGGAAGCGCGAAGGGAAAAATTGGCTAAAGAAATGAAAAGCATCTTAAGTGGATGGGGCATGTCTTTTCCCGGCATGGAAATCAATCTTGAATCTGTATTCGACATGCTTGGGAATTGGAAGGGGGCCGTGGAAAGGAAATTCGAAACAATCGAGCGGCATCAATATCTACATGAAGAATTTGATGGCAAAGCGAAGATTTTATTTCATTTTGCCCATGACCTTGATTTTGAGCCATCCACTTGGCGTGAAGCGATAGGCCTTTTAAAGCGGGAATTGAACGATGCTGTAGAGTTCTCTGTCCAACGAACGCAAAGGGTTCAGGAGCGAAGCCATCTGCGGAATGAAATCGAGCAGCTGACGAGGGAAAAGAATTATCTTGATGCCGAAATGGAACAGCTATTTGGGTTAGCCAAGGTAAATGACGAGGAAGAATACAGACATCACGCTGCCCTGTCCGAAAAGAAAGGATCTTTGACAAATCAACTTGGGTTGATTGCCGTCCAAATTGAGCAATCGAGAATGCTCCCTGAACGAATACGAACATATGTTAAACAACAGATCACCTCCTATACATTAGAAGAGTTAGAACGGAAATTAAAGGATGCAGCAAACGCGAAATCAGCATTAATGGAAAAACTGACTGACACGAAGCATCAGATCAAACGTCTTGAAGCATCAGGTGTATACGACGATTTACTTCATCGGTTTTATGAAGAAAAAGCGGCGTTTAATGAAGAGGCGAAAGAATGGGCTAAGTTGGCAATTTCCAAACGCTTGTTGAATAAAACGCTGGATCGATATAAAAGGGAACGGCTTCCGAAGGTCATCGCGGATGCAGAGCGACATTTTGCCTTTTTGACGAATGGGTGTTATTCGAATATCATCCTTGATCATTCAGGGGAAAAAATTTTGGTGCAGCGCAGTGACGGCTTAAGATTCGGTGTGGAAGAGGTTAGCCGCGGGACAGCCGAGCAAATATATGTTTCCCTAAGGCTTGCGCTAGCGGAACACACCTTTGACAATGATCCTTTCCCACTCATCATTGATGACGGTTTTGTTAATTTTGATGCAAAAAGGACAAAACGGATGCTTGAATTATTGAAGACAATTTCGCGAAAACGGCAAATCTTCTTTTTTACCTGCCATCATCATGTCATGGAGAATTTTGCGGAGAAAGATGTGATTCATCTATCCAATCCTATATTGAACAAGGATAATGATTTGATCATCCGTGGAATATAATTGGATTGAAACTTTCATAAAGAGCGTGAAGTCATTGATTATGAATGAGTTTGTAAGCAGGCATGATCCATCTTTACTGTTAATCATCGAAAAGGAGTTCCTTGGTACGCGATGTATGGGTGGGAAATATTCTGCCGAAGGTCATACGATCACTTTATATCAGGAAGATATCGAGATTCAGTGTCAACGTTCGTTAGGGGCGCTTGATAAGCTTGAGGAATATACATGGATCATCCTTACGCATGAAATCGGTCACGCGCTGGATAAAAAGCTAACTGCGCTGAATGAGGAGTTATGGAGCACAGGTAATCCGAAAATCCTATATCAAATTGAGGTAAAAGCCTGGGGTATCGCAGCTGAAATAATGTCCTTTATCAATTTGAATTTGTTCACCTTCAGGAAAGATGAATCTCTCGCACATTGTTCAAAACGGCTGCTCGTAGGTTAACGGGCGATCATATGGAAAGGCATACTGTAGATAAACTCTCGATAATGGAGGAGTTTGTCTGCAGTTTTTGTGTTTTCTTCGTACGTGGCTTTACACTGCACTTTGAATATGAAATACGGGTAATCGTCATATATTTGAAGGATAGACGAATGAATCATCCATGGAGATGGACCTCGATGTTTTTGGTTCATTATGCTTATTTAGTTTGACAGTGATAATCATTTTCATTAAACTGAAATTATTAGAATAATAAGGGGAGTATTTTTATGCGACCAGTTATTAACACCCAGTCTTTATCGCTTGGTTATGGTGATAAATTAATTATAAATGATATGGATTTAGAAATTCCCAAAGGGGAGATCACTGTTTTCATTGGTGCCAATGGCTGTGGGAAATCAACTTTGCTGCGATCGGTGGCCCGCTTGTTGAAGCCGCAAGGTGGTTCGATAGCCTTGGAAGGCAAGGAGATTTCCTCCATGTCATCGAAGGAGGTAGCAAGAAAAATGGCGATTCTTCCGCAATCGCCGACAGCTCCTGAAGGTCTTACAGTCTATCAGCTCGTGAAACAAGGGAGGTATCCGTATCAAAGTTGGTTGAAACAGTGGAGCGCCGAGGATGAAGAGCAAGTTCAAAAGGCAATCGAAGCAACGAACTTGTCAGAGTTGAAGGACCGTGCAGTAGATGAATTATCAGGTGGACAGAGGCAACGGGCATGGATTGCGATGACGCTGGCTCAGGATACGGACATCATATTGCTGGATGAACCGACTACATATCTTGATATGACCCATCAAATCGAGATTCTTGACTTATTGTACGACTTGAATGAGCTTGAGAATCGGACGATCGTAATGGTGCTTCATGATTTGAATTTGGCATGCCGTTATGCGGATAATTTAGTTGCCGTTAAAGACGGGTCGATACATGCAGAAGGACGGCCTGAGGAAATCATCACGCCAGGGTTGGTCCGGGAAGTATTTGGGATGGAGTGCCAAATTGCCTTCGATCCAATTTTCGGCAGTCCCATGTGCATCCCGTTTGGGAAGGGGCGTTATGCTCGAAGTAGGATTAAGGCGATGGCCAATGGATAAACTCAAGTGAACCCAAAAAGTTAGACACTTTATTTACTTCGGAAGTCTTGAGGGCATGAATCCGGTAATCTACCGGGCTCATGCCCTTCTTATGACTAATATTCAGAATGTACGGAGTATTCAGTCTACTGATGATAATTTGGTGACGAACTTTGGATAACTTCATGCAAAATGGACCTAGTATACTTGTATTTTTTACTAGATCATTAATTATGATTTGGAAGCCAACCCGTATTCATAATTCATACTGTGTGATATAAGAAAGAAGATGTTCTTCAAGAGTTTATTTACACAGGTGATGGACGCAACTTTATGACATTTGTTATAGGGGTGCGTTTTTAATTTGTCGTAATACTCAACGCTATGATTCTACCCTTAACGTCTTGATAACGTCTAGCGTATGACCGTAATTGCTCGCACTAAACATCATTGCTATCTTTTCTGCCATCGCTCCAGAGAAATTTTTATTTGTATTGGAAAGTATTTTATTTTGAATAATCGTTTTTGAAAGTTCCTGAACAAAATCTGGATGTGGAAACCATGTTTTGAATAATGAGCGATTTATCTTTTCAGAGGAGATAAACCTACATTTACAGTTCATAAAATACTTAATGTTAACTATTTTTCCTGAGAAATTTTCGAAACAAAAAGATTAAACTAATTAAAAATAATACCTTATTTAACTTCCTTCTTATTTTAAAAAAATTATTGTAGATTATACTTCCAACAATAAGAAGAACAATCAATTTTAGATTTTTTTGTATTTACAATCACATCAAATGGTACTTTTTATTTATATAGTGGCGTGGTTTTTACATTTCACAGTAATTTTTTATCATTTATATGGTATTATTATAAAATATTGGTAATTAAAATACAATTAAACGAAGGAGAAAATGTTTACTTAAATACTTATGATAATCTGGAGGGTGAAAAATGCAAGGGAAGCAAATTGGATGGATTGCGTTATACATAAGGTTAGCCTTAGGTGTTAGCTTTTTATCAGCTGTGGCCGATCGATTTGGATTATGGGGAAAGCCGGGGGCTTCAAATGTGGCATGGGGCAACATGAAGGGTTTTATGGACTACGTAAACGTGCTAAATCCTGTTGTACCTGATGTGTTTATACCAACAATCGCATGGATTGCGACCATTGGTGAAATCATTTTTGGAATTTTATTGATCCTTGGTTTTCAAACAAGGATAGTAGCCTTACTGAGTAGCCTCATGTTACTTCTATTTGCGTTAGGTTTAACTGTAGGAGTTGGTTTTAAAGCTACTCTTGATTATTCTGTCTTTTCTGCATCTGCAGCCTCTCTTCTATTGGTTTGCTTCCGTGATATTCCGTACAGTTTGGATTCACTCGTGAAGAAAAAACAAAGAAAATATAGCATAAATGTTTAATTGGTGTATCGGCAAATAAAAGGTACGCACTGACTTTTAGAGATACGAATATGTGAATGGATGGCATCTCTCATTGTAATACACAATGGAAGATGCCGTTTTTGCGTTCAATATATTTGCAAATTTCTAGATGGAAGACTCAATCGTAGGAGGGGAAGCAAAAGCGTCTGGTATTTCCTATATTGATAAAAATCTCGAACAATAGAAGAGTAATATTTCAAATGATTAAAGAAAGGAGAGGAGTGGGGGCACTTATTCACGAGAGACTTACACAAAGCCACCCTAATTTAAAGCAAGTTCTTAATATTGTAGGTATTGATGATGTGTCCGCCCTCTATGTAGAAGGACATGAAATGGAACCTCAGAGAGCCAATGAAATCATAAATACGGATATGCGGAAAGCAAAAAAACTTGCTGCTACTTTTTAGTAGCTAACAAAAGGCGCATTCCACCTGGCAGAACACTTTGGAATCACTCCTGTCGAGTAGCAATCATGAAAAAGATGATGAAGTCCGTGTTATTTTGTTCTCGTCAGGGGAGCAATGGTTGAGTCGTTTCTGAAACCTTTTATAGGGTAGCGGCATCTTTTCAGGTGTCGCTTTTGCTTTACTTATTAAACAAAACTTATCCTATAATAGGCGAGGTGAATCTTCCAAACATCGACAAAAGACGGCGAAAATGAAGCCGGAAAATTATAATTCACAAAAAAGACAAGAAAAGTTTGTGAAATTATGAACATTATACTGATTTTTATTCTATAAAAAAATAAATGGTAGTATAAAAGTGTAGTAAAACTTGATAAAGATTGTGAATATATTAACAACAAGAGGAGATGGGGACATGTTAGACTTACTAAGAAAAAATAAAATTGTAGCAGGAATACTAGCAATATTTCGAATTTATTTAGGTTATCAATTTCTACACGCAGGTTTTGGAAAAATAGTGGGGGGTAGCTTTGATGCAACTGGTTTTCTTCAAGGAGCAATTGCCTCCAGCACTGGAGAGCATCCAGCAGTTCAAGGATGGTGGGCGTTATTTTTAAAAAACGTAGCATTACCAAATTCCGAGTTATTTACTTTCTTAGTACAATGGGGAGAATTACTTGTAGGTATTGCTTTAATTCTAGGTTTATTCACTAACTTCGCAGTATTAATGGGTATGCTCATGAACTTCTCCTTCTTATTTAGCGGTACTGTAAGTACAAATGCACAAATGGTGCTTCTCGGTATTTTCGTAGTGGTTGCGGGAGAAAATTCTGGTAAATATGGATTGGATAGATATGCAATTCCCTATTTTAGAAAACTATTGAAAAATGGAACGAAAAAAAATAAAAAAGGTTCTTTAGCTGCTTAATAAATAATTATTGATAAACATAAAGAAAAAAGACATGCTACATGAAAGCCTGTAAGACTGCATTTCAAAAAGAAGGAATCAGAAGGATTACTGAATTTGTATGAAATCTTATTGAGTAGGAACCATTATGTTTTTGCAGTATAGGGAAAAGAAAGTGTTTTGTTTGGTTAAGCCGTATCATTTACCTTTATATTGAGAGGAAGCTAATGAAAAACAAAAAACAGATGGACTTCCAAAAAAAAATCATTAAAGAAGAATATGTGACTGAAAAGGACATTATTATTCGAGTGAGAAAATTATTGACAAAAAATAAAATTAAAAATGCTGATCGCAAGTGGAAAGAGAAATTACTTAAAAAAGACAAGAAGTAAGCCTATCAAGGATTGACCAACCAAAACATGTCTTTGGAGCGCCGGTTCGCCCCTAGCCGCTGATGTAAACAAGAGTTATCTTATTTCCTTACAGATTCTAGTTATGATAATCTTCCCATCGTATCAGCGACGAGCTAAAAAGTTAGACGATTTAATTCCAGGATGTGTTGAAATTAGTGGTGTGAATGTGATTAAACAGATTTTCACAACAAAAGGATTATTTTATTCTAAATATAATGTATAAAAATTAACATTTAAGCTGCGCGTTTTATTGCGTAACTTAAATGTTTTTCTTTTATGTTTCATTTTTGATATCTGGCGTTTTAAAAAAGAAATTTCACGTGAGGATAAAAATGGTAATATGGTTCAAGTAAAAATAATAGGAAATGGGTAGTTTATGTTTTATTACAAAAAAAGGGATTAGTTTAAGATGCATTTTAAATATGCAAGAAAGATCAAATAAGAGAAAGGGTGATAGTATGTCAAAGATCAAAAAAAACCTTCCAACATTTTTAAAGGGATGCGCCATTTTGGGGTCAGTGGCAGCAGCAACGTATTTATACCGTAAGGATGACACACAAAAAGAGCATTCGATATTGAGGAATTTCCCCTTAATTGGAAGACTTAGATATTTGACTGAGCAAGTTGGGCCGGAACTTAGGCAATATTTATTTGATAATAATAATGAGGGCACCCCTTTTTCAAGAAAGCAATTCGAAGATGTAGTAAAATCAGGGAAATATAAGAGTCGAGTAATAGGATTTGGATCGGAACGTAACTTCGATGAAGCTGGTTACTACATTCGGAATAGTATGTTTCCAAAGCTCCGAGAAGAATTAAGATTAGATAATTCCCAGAAAATTGATACAAAGGTTTATGGAGATATGAAGGAAGGTCTATTGACTCGAAAAGAAATTTTGAAAAACAACCAAGCGGAACCATATTTCTTACGACAGGAGGATGCTGTCATCATAGGAGAAAATACATGCCAGAAGCCATTTAAACTAAAAGGACTTGTCGGGCAATCTGCCATGAGCTATGGTGCACTTGGGAAGAATGCCATCACTGCACTCTCGAAAGGGTTGGGGCTGGCAGGTGGGACTTGGATGAATACTGGTGAAGGTGGTATTACTAAATACCATCTTGCTGGAAACGTCGACATTATAATGCAGATAGGTCCAGGACTGTTTGGAGTAAAGACACCGGATGGGAAATTCTCCTGGGAAGAATTTAAAAAGAAAAGTGATATTGAACAGGTAAAGGCATTTGAAATTAAATTAGCACAAGGTGCTAAAATCAGAGGTGGACACGTTGAGGGGCAGAAGGTGACCATGGAAGTTGCCAAAATTCGTATGGTAGAACCAGGAAAAACAATTAACAGTCCAAACCGATTCTATGAATTTACTAATTTTAGCGAACTGTTCGATTTTGTACAAAAAATGAGAGATGTAAGCGGAAAGCCAATAGGTATTAAAATTGTCGTGGGGGATCTTGAAGCTCTTGAGGAAATGGCAAAAACCATGAGAGATACAGGTGAAGGGCCAGATTTTATTACAGTGGATGGGGGAGAGGGAGGAACTGGGGCAACCTATCAGGAGCTTGCAGACGCTGTCGGCCTTCCAATTATGTCAGCCTTGCCACTTGTAGATGAGATTCTGAAAAAATATGGTGTACGTAACAGGATCAAACTCATTGCATCTGGCAAGTTGATATCGCCAGATAAAGTTGCAATTGCTTTAGCGATGGGGGCGGATTTAGTAAATATTGCTCGCGGCTTTATGATTAGCATCGGTTGCATCATGGCAGAAAAGTGCCATACAAATCACTGCCCGGCGGGTGTAGCGACTACTGATTCAAAGTTACAGGAAGGTTTAGTTATTGAGGAAAAACAATACCGAGTTGCCAATTACGTAATTTCCCTCCGTGAAGGACTATTTAATCTTGCGGCTGCAGCAGGTATTGATACGCCAATTAAATTTGAACGAAAACACATCATACACAAGGATAATTACGGAAGAGTTTCCTCTGTCTGTGACATTAACCTCGCTCTTGAAAAAAGGTAAGAAATTAAGATTCAGTAATAATTGGAGGTAGAGGCGGTTGTCAAACTGCGTTTCAGGACAATCAATGAAGTGAAAATTTTAAAAATGGAAGGGTCTTGAAAGTTGACTCCTCAATATAAGTGTTACGTATATAAATCTAATATCCGTAATGCAAATAAGAATTCGTTGAAAGAATAATCGTTTTATCCGACTCAAAATCGTGTTCCTCTGGAGTCTACCGATAAAGACTAGTTTATTCCCTAAATGTTTTTTATTGTTTCATTTTTGCTGTTTGGCGTTTTAAAAAAGAAATTTCATGTGATGAGAAAAATGGTAATAGGATTGGAATGAAAAGGCTATGGTTTTGAGCCTTTTTTTATGTGGAAATGGATGGCAAAGCGTCCATCCGTAACAATATGTCCAGTACTTATTGACAAAACTAAACGGACTTTTTCTAGGTTCATATGTTATAATGTTGATATTTAATTGAACGGGGGCAGTCGCATGGGAAATGGGATCATTCACTATGGAATTGGTGAAGTTGTAGATATATATATGTATATAAAAACGAGTACAAAGGCGGTTGCAAGTAATGGAAAGCCGTTTTTAACATTGATTTTATGTGATAAAACAGGAGAGATTGAGGCAAAGTTATGGGATGTTTCCGAGGCTGATGAAAAAACGTACTGTGCTGAAGCAACGGTGAAAGTTCAAGGGGAGGTCCAGAATTATCGAGGCCGAAGCCAATTGAAAATCCGCAATTTAAGAGTCACGTCGGATGCTGATGGCATAACGAAGGCCGATTTGATTCAAACGGCACCTTTAAGTCAGGAAGAAATGATGGAAACGATCACTCAGTTCATTTTTGAAATGAGGAATCCGAATATCCAAAGAGTCACTAGACACCTTATTAAGAAGTATCAGAATGAATTCCTGACGTTTCCCGCAGCGACTAAAAACCATCATGAGTATATGTCTGGTCTCGCTTATCATGTCGTATCGATGCTAGGTTTGGCCAAAGCCATATCAACCCTTTACCCTTCGCTCGATCGCGACCTTTTGTATGCAGGAGTGATACTGCATGACCTTGGAAAGGTACATGAGCTATCCGGGCCTGTGTCGACCGTTTACACGGTGGAAGGGAACTTATTAGGTCATATAACCATCATGGTGAATGAGGTTGGTAAAGCAGCAGAGGAGTTAGGGATAGAAGCTGAAGAAATCATGATTCTCAAACACTTGATCTTGAGCCACCATGGCAAAGCGGAGTGGGGCAGCCCGAAACCGCCAATGGTGAGGGAGGCTGAAGTGCTGCATTACATCGATAACATGGATGCAAAGATCAATATGATGGACCGGGCCCTGGAAAAAGTGAAACCGGGTGAATTCACGGAAAGAGTCTTCGCGCTCGATAATCGCTCATTTTATAAACCTACATTTTAAAGAAATATGCTTCTTTCCGATGGAGAAAGAAGCATATTTTTTTTGTTCCCGCATATTTTCTAGTAAATGGATAGTAGATTTTTTGGGAGGGAATGGACATGCCGATTTGGATCTGGTTCGTGTTTATTGGAATTATTGTCAGTGCAGTCATGTCAATCTGGACAGCAAGGCAGGAGCGGCTTATAGATGATGCTTGGATAGAGAAGGAAGGTCAGAAGTACATTGAACGTATGGAAGAAGAGCGTGAGAGGCGTAAAAAGGATATAAATCAGGGAGCATAGCCGAAAAAAAGCGGCAGGACAAAGTCCTGCCGCTTTAGCTTATCCAATTATTTTTCGGCTTTTGCTGCGTCTCCGGAAGTGATGGCGTCTTTAAGGTCTTTATCTTTGATTTTTACGTCAGCTTTTTTCACTTCGGCATTCAAGATATCTTGAACCTTGGTTTGGTCGATTTGTGCGACTTTCAAATCATACTCTAGATCTTTTTTCATATCCTTGTACGATTTTTTTTCTTTTATATCTTGAAGTTGGATGATGTGGTAGCCATAATCCGATTTAACCGGCTTACTGATTTCATCTTTCTTCATCTTGTATGCTTGCTCTTCAAATGCAGGAACCATTTCGCCTTGACCGAACCAGCCTAGTTCCCCGCCTTTTTCAGCTGTCCCTGTGTCTGTTGAATATTCTTTGGCAAGTTTGGCGAAGTCTTCGCCTTTATCCAATTTAGCCTTCACTTCGTCAGCCGTTTTTTGGTCTTTTACAAGAATATGTCTAGCCTTGATTTGTGGTTTATAGTCTTCATAAGCTTTTTTCACGTCAGCTTCTTTTACTGTGATATCAGCAACGGCGGCTTTTTCTTGAAGCATGCCGATCTTAAGTGCACGTTTAAGATCTTCTTCGCTCTTATATCCGGAAGAGGCTAGGGCCGTTTGGAAATTATCACCCATTTGCTCTTTGAGTTCTGCCGTTTTGGCTTTAACTTCTTTATCCGTTACTGTATATTTTTCTGAAAGAACTTTTTCATAAACAAGTTCCTGTAGGACAGTGTCACCATAACGGTCCTTCATGACATTGTAAAATTCTTCTTTCGAAATATCCCCCGCTTTAGTTTCCACGACTGCCTCTTTGTCGCTGTTGCATGCTGTAAGTCCAATCAGCCCTGCAGTAACAGCAATCGATAATGCCCATTTCTTCATTGAGAACATCTCCTAATTTTAAGTTTCTTGTTTACTATTCTTCGTATTTCCACAAAAATAACTATAACATATTATGGTTACTTTACAAAAAATAATATATTGATGTATGAATAAGAATTTTTGGAAAAATGGGTGAATGCCTACCCAGATCATGAACAACTACATATGATAAATCGAGGACATCAAAAGGAGGTAGCATAATGAGTAATGGATTTAACGGAGGTTTCGCCTTGTTAGTGGTGTTATTCATTTTATTAATAATTGTAGGGGCAGCCTATTGCTAAACGATTGCAAAATTAATAATGGAAAGTGCCCACTCCTTTTGCCGTGGAGTTGAATAGGATAGGGTAGCCGCTCAACAGAAAAAGAATAAAATGTTATCAAGCAACGAAAGGGTTGGATTCCTTTTGGCGGATATAAGAGTGTGCAAGAAACTGTTATTACTTAAGAATGGAAAGGAGGAAGATCAATGTCTGGAGGAATAGGTGGAGGCTTTGCTCTAATTGTCGTTCTTTTCATCCTGTTAGTCATCATTGGAGCTTCTTGGTTATAAATGCATAAACAAAAGGCGAAGCATATCGCTTCGCCCCTTTTCTTTATAATTTTTGAAAATGCACCGGGTATCACCAATGTATGTAACAAATAATGCTTCATCATTTGTTGCTCATCTCTACGTATACAAAATTTCAATATAGGAGGATAATAACATAATAGTAATTAATACATTAATGGTCCTGAATACTTTAGGCTGACGGTCTTCAGCAATTTCTTTTTGGATACATAAAGAGTTGGTCATTCTATTAATATTATAAAGGATCAAAATGGCAACAACAATAAACCAGAACGAGATCAAAACCTAAAATCCCTCCTTGCAAAACATCATGTATAAATACGATACCAAATTATAATGAAAAAAGATACTTAAAAATCTTTTGCGAAAAGAAATGAAATCACTTTTGGATAAGGATGTCGTATCCTTCTCGATGTTCTTCGATAAATGAATGTCCTGGTGAACCAACCAGGTTTTTTATATAAATGAAATCCGATACACATAATCCGGTGTGCAGGGATAATAAAATGGTGAAATAATGGATGTAATGCGGAAATCTAAGTGCACAACCAATTAATAATACCGACATAATGAAGAAAGGTAAGACAAGTGTCAAGAGATAGAGATGCTTTCGAATCGGATAATGTACATTCACATTGCATGTAAGGACGAGCTTCCACTTAATGGACCAAGAAGTTTTTACTCTTTTACATAATAATCGTAAAGGTAAATAGTGTAATAGTTTGTGAACAGGATATAATAAGACTAATAGGCCAAAAAATAATATTGTTTGATCGTCATACAAAACGACCCGGGATGAAACGGCACTTAATAATGTATAGATCAAAACAAATGACATCAATATAGTAAAAACGGAAAATAAGAACAGACGGCAATTCCCATATTGTTTTGCCATGTCAATTGTTTTCCACGAGTTCATTTCGAAATCAGCCCTCCAAAGACCGTTGAATTTACTTACATACATTACGATGAATGGGTGGAAAAAGCAATAGAATTCTTGGATTTAGTATAAAGATAATAATTGCCACAGAATGGATAAGGGTAAAGTTGATGATTGGCGGGTACGGTCGGCTTGCAGTTAAATATGAATGATTGATTGGGGATTAATGATGTATGAGAAACTTAAATGAAGAAATAGACATACTCCGTTTTCATCAGGGGCTTTTATTGAACCTGATACGGAACCCAAAGGCAAGATTGGACTTTTTGCTTGTGGAAAAAAATTTCACGAAGAAGGAGGCGGATGATCTATTGGAATTATGTGATATTCTGAGCAAACGCTATGAAATAGAAAAAGCGGAAGGATACATGAACTTTCGACCGCTTTTTAACCAATTTGAAAGAAAGGTCAATCCAAAAATAACGATAAAGGAGTGCATTGACGCATGCCTCTCACAAGGTTTATATGTATCCTTCATGAGGGAAATGGATAGAGTGTGAGTCTAGACTGGTTCAGTTTCTTTCTCTATCTTTTTTTTTGTGATTTTACCCTCGACATCAGTAAACTCCTGATCAATATTATCGAAGGACCGTTCAAAGATTTGCATGAAATCTTCACCGTATATATTACGGATGACAGCCATCATTTCAATCATATCGGGGAACTTACCATAAAGCTCGCGCAGTGGAAGTGCACCTGAGAAAGCAGAATTCTTACTGGGGTCATAAGTCTCCATTAGATCAAGCAGAATCTTTTCGCCTTCAGATGTGATCTCAATATAAGTATTCCTCTTGTCATTTTCTTTCTTGGAAAAGTTAAATGCCGTAGAAACATGCATGACCCCAAATTTTGCAACGTCTGAAATGGAAGAGCCATTAAGATGGTAGGCAATCCAAAGAATATGGTGCTCGTTGATGTTTAAATCATAGGGCTTAATCCATTGCTGCCAATCTTTTTCAATCGATTTCCATAATGCTTTGCTTAATTGTGCAATTCTTTGACTAAAAATCATTGCTTCTTTCATAGAATAATTTTTATTCTGCATATTATAGACTCACCTACTTATAAGATTCTGTATATTTATTATGACAATAAAATAAAAATTAATAAAGATAATATTTGCAAAATTTTTAGAAAATTTTAGTTTTTTTAAGGAATTCTCCATTTTTCCTTTGTTAAAAATGTAATTATTAGGAAAAATGGAGAATCCGGTTTGTGTAACGATGCTAGCTGTTATTTTTTGAAGTAGGGATGGACGTTTCCAATTGTTTTAAAGAAGTTTCAATTTCTTGAACATTCTTCAATAATTCATTCTTATTCGGTTCGATTTCCTGTTTCCAATTCTCGATGACCACCTGAACGTCCGAAATGAATGTTTTTACCGTTTCTTTGCTGATTTGAGTGGCTTCCAACGAGTCATCTTTAATATTTTGCATTTTTACCTTCAGTTCATCAATGGTAGTCTTCATTTCTTCCGCATTCGTTTTGATGCGATTTCGAAAGTCCTTGCCAGAGCTTGGTGCTGCAAGCAAGGTTGCGGCACCCGCTACGACTGTTCCGGTTAAAAAGCCAATTAGTAATGATTTTGCTTTCATTAGGATCACCTCATTCAATAATATTGTTTTCGCGGTACATGGTCTGATTCCCTGCCGAAATATAATTCAATTGGAAATTTTGAAAATAGGGTTGGAAATGCTATTGATAACAAAATACCATAATTTTCTTTCCTTTGGAAGAGTATCTACCATTTTATCTTTATATCACAAAAATATTTTCTTAAACTTAGATAGTAAATATATAATATTTAAAAATAACTTGAAGTTTTGGCGAAAACGCTTCATATAAAGGAAGGATGAGCATATAGATAGTAAAAACAAGCTGTCGGAACATAGATGGCACTGGTGGGTTAATAATGAAAATCATTTTTTTATTAGGCCTGATTTGCCTGTGCGGGATGGGGTACTTTCTAAGGAAAGCAAAAATACCCGGCATCTATCCTCCCAGGAGGGTGCTCCAGGCCAGGGCTTACGCTATGGGTTTGCCCGGGGTCTTGCTGCTTCTCATTTGGTTGATGTGGCTATTCATTCACTGATTATAGAGGATGGCCCTGCTGACTCCAGTTTGATAAGTGTAAAAAAGCGCCTGACACTTGAAGTGAACCCGAAAAGTTAGATGTTATATTTAATTGGGCAGCTTGTGGGCATGAATCCGGAAATCAACCGGGCTCATGCCTTTTAACTTCACATTAATTCGTTGATGACTGCAATAATGGATATCTCTTCTACTTCCTGCTTGAAATGCTTCATACTGTCAAATTCATGTAGTAAAGTAATTCAGATTGTAATAACCGAGAGAAGGTTTCCATGCCAGCCTTGATCTCCACGTATTTATCCTGATACCCGAAGGCGTTTTTCCAATAATAATAGCTGCTCCGTACGATATTCGCGACGAATAGAAGTAGCTGTAAAGTGCATTTTCCCCTTGGTTCGTGCACTACTTTCGCGCTTGCATTGTTTTGCCAAAGTAATAGGGCAGAACGTGCTGGAATATTTGAAAACGGGAGCGGTTTGGCGGATTGACGACCATTGTTCGTGTATTCAGTTCATCTTCTGTCCTTTAAGTTGTATAGCGTTTTTCAAAAGCACGTCGATATTCATTCTGGCGAAACCAAGCATGTCATACTCCAACGGATTTAGTTATGCTTTGTATTTCTGTTGTTCTGTAATTTCAGCCATATAAAAACTGCACCCCAATTGTTAGATGTCTAACGATTGGGGTGCAGTTCACTTTTTATTTATGTTAAGCATTGATGGAAACATTCGATTTTCTGACGATGCCGTTCACAATTGGAAAAATGATGACCATCGCAACTGTATTCAGCAGTACGGCAGGAAGTACAACTGCTCCGAAAAGGGCAACGAAAGGTCCTGGAAGGGACACGATATAATATGCCGATCCGAGGAAGACAGCGCCGGAAATGATTGTTCCTACGGCAGTCAAGATACTAACCGTCACAACGGATGTTGTAAGCTTCTTAAGACTGATGAATAAAAGGTAAAACAGAAAGGCTGTTACCAATTTGTCTATAATATTCGGGATCTGTCCGCCAGGAAATGTAGTTGTCATGGCAGAGATGGCTCCAGCAGCCAAGGCGACAATGAACACATTCCTTTTTTCAGGAAACAGGATAATTGCCAGAAACATCATCAGCAGCATCATATCCGGTTTCATACCAAGGAAGAAGCCTGGAACGATAAAATGCAGGGCAGCCCCAATCCCGATTAATAGCGACAGCGACACAAGGGTTTTCGTTTTCATTTACTCATCTCTCCTATTCTCATCTCGACTAACATCTTTTCTTCAACAATGCACTATTGCTTGTTGCAAGAAGGTTAAAATATTATATCATAAGACCTATTTTTTTAGAAGTGGATTTTTTTGAGATTAAGAAATTTGAGCTTCCTTAGCCTTAAAAGCTTCCTGGAATTTTTTCATGAAATCGGCAAGTTCCTGGCAATGGGATAGAGGGACAGCGTTATAGATCGATGCCCTGCAGCCACCGATGGAACGGTGACCGTTCAGTCCGACGAATCCTGCTTGCTTCACTTCTTTAAGAAATTGTGATTCGGCTTCTTCTGACGGAAGTGTAAACGTAATGTTCATGAGAGAGCGGCTGTCAGGCTGGGCATGCCCTTTATAAAAACCATCGCTGCCGTCGATGGCATCGTAAATGACTTTTGCTTTTTCTTCATTGTTTTCAGCGATCTTCCCGACTCCACCTTGTTCTTTTGCCCATTCCAATACTAGCGATAATAAATAAATAGCCAATGTAGGTGGAGTATTGTATAAAGAATTATTTTTTGCATGGATGGAATAGTTCAACATGGATGGAATGCTGTCGTTGTCCGTTATCAAATCTTTACGGATGATAACAACGGTGATTCCGGAAGGACCTAGGTTTTTTTGTGCGCCTGCATAAATGATGCCGAATTTACTTACATCAATTTTCTTGCTGAGTATATCACTGGACATATCCGCCACTAAAGGAACGCGACCCGTTTGAGGGAAATCTTTCCATTGTGTTCCGTAAATCGTATTATTGCTTGTAATGTGAAGATAAGCTGCATCCTCATTCAATTTGATGTCTTCAACTTTGGGGATGAATGTGTACTTATCATCTTTTGATGAAGCCACCACTGCCGTTTCACCAACTTTTTTGGCTTCTTTTAATGCTTTTTCCGACCAAGAGCCAGTGAGGATATAATCTGCCCTTTTTCCCTCAGGCAAAAGGTTCATCGGAATCATGGAGAATTGAAGACTTGCCCCGCCCTGCAGCAGAAGGACCTCATAATTTTCGGGAATGTCCATAAGCTCTTTTAATGATTGTATGGCACGGTTATGGATTTTTTCGAACTCTGCACTCCGGTGGCTTAGCTCCATGACGGACATGCCGGAATCCTCGATATTCAACCATTCGTTTTGTGCTCTTTGTAAAACTTCCAAGGGCAGGGCAGCCGGCCCAGCATTAAAATTGCGTGTTCGTTTCAATTTTTTTCCTCCTATACGATAGTGTATTAAAGTGTTTGCGCCTATTTGTCTATCCTAACAGAAATCGAAATTCAATTGGAGGAAAATTTAGAATTTTTAAGTCGTTCTCCTTGTGAAATGAATGCCGACTTGGTCCACACTAAAATGGTCCAGCACCATTTTAGTGTGGACCAAGTCGGCATTCATTTTTTTGATACATCAAGCGCTGGGTGCCTTCAAATGCGGACAAGCCGGTATCATTCAATATGCTGGGCAATGGAATCAGCGATCTGCTTCAGGTCATCAGGTGTATAAGCACTTGCATTCGTTTTCCAGACTGCCCCGAAGCCGTCACCTTCTCCATGTCGCGGAATTAGATGCATATGAAAATGGAAAACGGATTGTCCGGCAGCCTCCCCGTTGTTATTCAAGAGATTAAGTCCAACTGGGTTGAATTCCTGTTTCATCGCGCGGGAGATCTCCGGAACGACTTCGAATAAATTCTTGGCAATTTCAGGTGTTAACTCATAAAGATTTTCCTTATGTACTTTCGGAATTACCAGCGTATGTCCTTTTGTTACTTGACTGATATCGAGAAAGGCCAATACATGCTCATTCTCAAATACTTTGGTGCTGGGAATTTCTCCATTGATTATTTTACAAAAAATGCAATCGCTCATCAAAACCGCTCCCTTAAAAGTTAGAGTATTTGGTTAATCGTACCATAGCATCGATCGTTGCGAAAAGAAAAAATCATAAAAACAGGATGCAACATTGAGTTGCACCCTGTCCTGGAAAAAGGGGGTTTTGCTTCAAAAATTCGCATTAGCATAAATTCTCTGCGACAAACACCTCATCTACAATAAAGTAAAATACGGTTATCTGGTTAGAGTTTTTCCATTCAAAGCAACCATCTCCTATATCTTTAAAGTTTCATCAACTTATAAAGCATAATTGATAATCATTGAATGATTTTTCTGCTTTTACGTGCAAGAGAACCATCTCCTTGCTCGAAACGATTTTTTTATTATGAAGCTTCTGGTTTAATTCAGTTATACGTCTTTAACTGACACCTCATTTACAAGATGATGTGAATCATTTGTAATAAAACCTTTGGGCATTTCAGTGTAATACGTCTTTAACTGACACCTCATTTACAATATGATGTGAATCACACGTAATGACTAACCCCTTCTTCCTTATTTATGATGGCCAGTGAGCCGAAAAAATATAATTAGTTATTTTTGGAAATTTTTCTCCGAGAACACTCGACTATATAAATCCAGGAGAATTTGTTAAAATGGGAATAAGAACCTCTACAAAAGAAAGGATCGTTAATATGTCCTTATTGGAAATAAAGCAACTAGTCGGCGGATACACGAAAACGCCCGTTTTAAAAGGGATAAGTTTTGACATTCAACCAAATGAGCTGGTGGGTTTGATCGGGCTCAATGGTGCTGGGAAAAGTACGACGATCAAGCATATCATCGGACTTATGGAGCCAAAGGGCGGCAGTGTATCGATACACGGCAAGACGCTTGCGCAGGATCCCGATACATATCGAAAACAATTCACATATGTTCCCGAAACGCCTATCTTATATGATGAGCTGACGCTTGAGGAGCATTTAAAGCTGACGGCCATGGCGCATGGATTGGCGGAAGCCACATATAAAGAAAGAATGGATGCCCTCCTTAAGGAGTTCCATATGGAGAAAAGGCTTAAATGGTTTCCGGCCCATTTCTCCAAAGGGATGAAGCAAAAGGTCATGATCATGTGCGCCTTTTTGGTGCAGCCTTCTTTATATATCGTTGATGAACCATTCGTGGGTCTTGATCCATTGGGCATTCAATCATTGCTTGATTTAATGAGGAAAATGAAGGAAAGCGGAGCGGGAATTTTAATGTCGACTCACATTTTGGCAACGGCAGAGAGGTATTGTGATTCCTTTATCATCCTGCACAATGGTGAAATTCGTGCAAAGGGCAATCTTGAGCAGCTCCGGGAGCAATTTGCGATGCCGGGAGCGACGCTGGACGATTTGTATATTCAATTGACGAAAGAAGAAATTGGGCATGAATAGTCAAAATCTCTGGAAGGAAAGATATTTGGGGTATATAAATGAAACGCAAAAATACCTTCGTTACATTTTTAACGGACATTTGGTTTTTGTGATGGTATTAGTTCTTGGTGGTCTCGCTTATTATTACAGTGATTGGGTGAAGACGCTGGACGTTGACTTCCCGGCCGAATGGATCATGGCCGTTGTTTTATCACTTCTTGTCACAAGAAGTCCGATAAATACCTTTTTGAAGGAACCTGATACCGTATTTTTGCTACCGCTTGAAACGAAGCTGAAAAGTTATTTTAACAATTCGCTGTTGTTGAGTTGGGTTATGCAAGGCTTTATCCTGCTTGCTGTACTTATTGCATTCATACCAATGTATACGAAGGTCACGGGTGCTGGCGGCAGGGATTTTGGGATCATTCTCGTTGTATTGCTGATTTTGAAGTTTGTGAATTTAATCATGCGCTGGAACGTATTGAAATATCAGGATCCCTCAGTCAGCCATTGGGACTCCCTCATCCGCTTCATCCTTAATGGAGTGATGCTCTATTTCGTCTGTTCAGGGGCAAATATCTTCTTTGCCATCATTACGATGTTCATATTGATAGGGCTTTACCTGTATTACCGGAGTGCAGCCAAAGATTTTGTCTTGAAGTGGGAGCGCCTTGTTGAACTGGAAAATAAGCGAATGAATTCGTTCTATCGAATTGCGAACATGTTTACGGATGTCCCCCATCTAAAAGGGAAGGTATCAAGAAGGAAATGGATGGACTGGCTCTTGTCGTTCATTCCATATGGTGAAAAATCCACTTATACCTTTTTGTATGCCCGCACCTTGCTGCGGTCCAATGACTATGTGGGACTTTGTCTTCGTTTAACCATCATAGGGTCGGTCATATTAAGCGTATTCACTAATATGTGGGCTCATTTGATCGTCACTTTTTTATTCTTATTCATGACAGCCCTGCAGCTGCTGCCGGTATGGAAGATACATGAATGGAAAGTGTGGGTCTCTCTGTACCCACTGCCGGCAAAAATGAGAGAATCTGCAGTTATTAAGCTTATTTCATATTTCTTATTCTTTGAGGACTTCGTCTTTTGTATCGTCCTGCTTGTAAAAGGGGAATGGATGTCAGCTTTGGCCACCCTGGTGCTGGGTCTTGCTTTCTTGGTCGGGTTTAAAAATTACGCAACAAAGAAAATTAAAAACTTTTGAACGGAAAGCTGATTTTTTCATGAAATCAGCTTTTTCTTTTCATGAAGGAAATCTAAAAGACTTGAGATAAGTATATACATACATAACGGGGGTGCGTAAATGAATGAGTATGAACAAGATGCATTAGCGGAGCTAGTAACATGGAAAAAAAAGATGGCCAAGAAATCAGGCAAATTTGAGCGGATGTCAAAAAAGGCGCAAACGAAAGTGAATGGTTACATCCCGGAACGTGTCCATAAAATGATCACCGATAGCATTAAAGCGATGATCCAGGCAGTATTATCAGGATCTAAATATATGTCCAAAGAGAAGAACGTAATGCTTCTTTCCTTACAGCAAAAAGAAGAGTGGGTTACGGAAACCGTAGCGGCATATCGCAAAACGGCTATTATGGAAGGGGCGGGGACAGGTGCGGCAGGGCTATTGATTGGTTTGGCTGATTTCCCTTTATTGCTAAGCATCAAGATGAGGTTATTGTTTGAAATTTCCCGTTTATATGGTTTCGATCCTAATAAATATGAGGAACGGCTGTTCATCCTTCATATTTTTCAGATGGCGTTCTCAAGCGAGGAGAAAAGGCAGGAGACATTAAAGGTGATAGAAGAATGGCACGTAGGAAATGTCCCTGAGATTAACTGGCAAGAATTTCAGCAGGAATATCGCGATTACATTGATGTCATCAAGCTATTCCAGCTCGTCCCAGGGTTGGGGGCTGCTGTCGGTGCATATGCAAACCATCAATTACTGGAGCAGCTAGGGGAGACGGCTGTAAATTGTTATCGAATCAGACTGCTTAAAGGATGAAGGGACGGGGATTACCCCTTCCCTTTTCCATTATCGTAATAAAGATTCGTTCGCCTTGAGCTGTGATTGTTCCTTATTATGATAGGTTATCGCAGCAGTGCCTAGGATTTTTGCGGCAATGAGCATTGCCTTTTCATCGATATCAAACAAAGGATGATGGTGAGGGTAAGCTTGTGCATTTTTTGGCCTGGCACCTGTAAAAAAGAATGTCCCTTTCACCTTTTGTAAATAATAAGAAAAGTCTTCCCCTGTCATATCCGGATCGATTTCCTCTGTAACCAAAACTTCCTTGATCGACTTTGTGCTCCCGATAAGGAATTCCGTTTCGGCGTCATGCGGGATAACCGGCGGATAGCCTTGGAAGTATTGATAATCATAGGTGCAGTCAGCAGCTATGCAGGTTCCTTTCACAACCCGCTCGATCTCTTCGCTTATGAATGAACGGATTTCCTCCTTAAAGGTTCGGACTGTTCCGATCAGTTTGGCTTTATCTGCAATGACATTAAAGGCATTATCGGCTACGAATGAACCGATGGTGATGACAGCAGAATCTATCGGGTTAAGGCGGCGGCTTACGATTTGCTGTAAGTTCGTTACTAGCTGGGAGCCGGCGACGATTGCATCACGGGTTTTATGAGGCTGTGCTCCATGTCCGCCTTGTCCTTGAATGATGATTTCGAAACGGTCAGCAGCAGCCATTAGTGGCCCGTAGGTGTATTGAACAGTTCCGGTAGGGACTGTAGCCCATAAATGGGTGCCGAAAATGACATCCACCCCATCAAGGCAGCCTGCCTCAATCATTGGCTTGGCACCACCTGGAGCATATTCTTCAGCATGCTGATGGATAAAAAGGTAACGACCTTCGAGCTCATCCTTCAGCTCATTAAGGTTCTTCGCAAGGACCAGCAAAGCAGCCGTATGGCCATCATGTCCACATGCATGCATGACGCCTGGTACAGTGGATTTATAGGGAACCTCTTTTTCATCTTGGATGGGTAAAGCGTCGAAATCGGCACGCAAAGCCACCGTTTTACCGGGTTTACTTCCTGTAATCGTGGCAATGACACCATTTCCGCCTACATTGGTTATATGTTCGATTCCCAGTTTTTCATAATAATCAGCTATGAAGGCCGCGGTTTGCACTTCATGAAACGAGAGCTCGGGATGTTGATGTAGATACCTCCTGATGGAAACCATTTCCTCGTAAGAACCTTCCAAAAGAGTGTGTAATTGATGTATCATGTTGCACCTCCCAATGATTGGATTAATGTTAAATAGTATATCATATTCTGAATAATCAGAGTCGATTAGTCGCTGAAGGGATTTTTCACATGATTAAACCTTTTTGGATCGCTGCAGTTTTGCTGTGTTTATTGTTATTCTTATTACTAGGACATGAAGTATGGATCATAAAGAGGGATTACCCATTGGTGGCCTTATTCTCAATCGGAATGGGTGGAACCGATTTAATGAATGGTATGATCAAAAATCAAATCCAAAGACAACGACCTGACCATCAGCTTGTGGAGGCATCGGGCTTCAGTTTTCCAAGCGGGCATGCTATGGTTGGCCTAATATTCTTCAGTATCTTGGCTTATTTGGTCATAAAAGAAGTTAAGCGAACCTCTTTGAAATGGGTGGCGGGGACCGGATCCTTTTTCCTCATCCTTTTAATCTGGCTCAGCAGGATCGCCATGAATGTCCATTATCCAACAGATGTTTTGGCAGTTTATGCTTTAGGTGGCGCAATCACTATAATCTTGTTCAACTTATATAGGGTGCTGGTGCAATAAAGACGCTCCAAGATGAAATATATGTTAATAATTGTTGATTTCCCTGGAAATAAACAAGGGTTTTGTCAAAATGTATTGTACGTTGATACTGGCAGCAGTAATCTTAATGATTTAGAACAAAGTTGATTGAAGGGGATGCAAGTTTCCCGTTTTCATTTACGTCCTATGGAATCCCAACAGCTGCAAAAGCGCCTGTAGCTGCAGCCCTTGATAATTCAATGCCCATAATGAAAAGAAACGATTAAATCCAGAACCAGAAAAACGGAAGTTCAACATCGATTTTTCTTAAGTATGTCGACAGACAAGAGCCCGTTCTTAATAGAACGGGCTTTAGCTTCAATCGCAACGGATTATTCCTCTGAATCCTGTACCAATGTATATTGTGTTACATAGGCTTCACCAGTAAACATCTTCTGACTGGAGTTCGTTACAGCAGCTTTAGTACCATTGTCATGCGCTTTCTGGAAGGAAGAGGACTTCTTCCAGTTCATAAAATCAGCCTGTTTCTCCCAAATCGTCAAAATGACATACGTTTCGGAATTTAGCGGCCGCAGGATGCGCAGGGCGACGAAGCCTGGTTCATTTTCAATTAGCCCTGCCCGATTTTTGAACCGATGTTCAAATACTGGCTGTCCTTCTTCACTGACAGGGATATTGTTCATGACTACATAACCATGATCCTGAAGATTACCCTTCCCATCGACGACTTCATACTTCCGTGGGGAGCTAAAAAGCGTTTTACCTGTAGTTTCGTGTAAAAGGATGGCGGATTCAAGATTTTGCATCAGTAATATGTTTTCATCCGGATGTTTATCTTTCTTGTTTTTCATGAATTCGTAAGTGCCGGACGTAATGTATACGTTCATTTATTTCCCCTCCAATTCCTATATAGTACCTGTATACCCATTTTACCCAATGAATAGCGCTTTTACCATTTTCATTTTACTGAATATTTTCAAGTCAATTCGCTTTAGCAACAAGACAAAAACGTCGAATTTTTGACAAATATATACGTTAGCTATACTTCCATTATAGAAAAAGCTATAGTTGAAGGTAATTCAATTTGAAATTCAACATCCTTCTGATATTCTATGTAAGGAATGAATGAAAATAGAAACGTGATTGCTTGAAAGGTGGATAATAATGTCTAAGGAAATTACGAATGATACATTTCTAAAAGCTGCTAGAGGAGAAAAAACAGATCATGTGCCTGTTTGGTATATGCGTCAGGCTGGCCGTTCACAGCCGGAATATCGTAAGTTGAAGGAGAAATACTCCCTTTTTGAAATTACCCATCAGCCTGAATTATGCGCTTATGTGACTAGATTGCCCGTCGAGCAATATGATGTTGATGCAGCCATTTTGTATAAAGATATAATGACACCGCTACCAGCCCTAGGAGTGGATGTAGAGATTAAGTCGGGAATCGGTCCTGTCATCTCCAATCCGATCCAATCTGTCAAAGATGTTGAGCGATTAGGGGAATTGAACCCGGAGGAGGACATTCCATACGTATTAGACACAATCAAATTATTGACCACGGAGCAATTGTCCGTGCCTTTGATTGGTTTTTCTGGCGCACCATTTACGATCGCTTCATATATGATCGAAGGAGGTCCTTCCAAAAATTACAATCGGACAAAAGCCTTCATGTACTCCGAGCCTGTGGCCTGGTTTGCATTGATGGATAAATTAGCGGATATGATCATTGTCTATGTTAAGTCCCAAATTAAAGCAGGCGTCAAGGCCATCCAAATCTTTGATTCATGGGTCGGGGCATTGAACGTGGAAGATTATCGTGTTTTCATCAAGCCAATCATGAATCGCATCTTTTCTTCATTACGTGAAGAAAATGTTCCGCTAATCATGTTCGGTGTCGGTGCAAGTCATTTGGCGCTTGAATGGAATGACCTTCCGATAGATGTAGTCGGATTGGACTGGAGACTGCCGATCACAGAAGCAAGACAGATGGGTATACATAAGACGGTTCAAGGTAATCTAGATCCTGCCCTGCTATTATCATCTTGGGATGTCATTGAAGAGCGGGCGAAACGAATCCTTGATCAAGGCATGGAAAAGGATGGATACATTTTTAATCTTGGACATGGGGTTTTCCCTTCCGTAAATCCGGAAACACTGAAGAGGCTAACTTCCTTCATACATGAATATTCATCAAAACGAAAGTGAAAATCCTTAACGGGTAGACAATATAAAAATTCTTAAATGAGGTGTAATTTCATGTCAAGAAAAAAAATGGGCCTTTTAGTCATGGCTTATGGAACTCCATATACTGAAGCGGATATTGAAAGGTATTATACACATATTCGTCATGGAAGAAGACCGAGCGACGAATTGATTGCGGATCTGAAAGGGCGGTACGAAGCGATAGGCGGATTGTCCCCGCTTGCCAAAATAACGGCTGGACAAGCTGAAGACCTTGAAAAGCAATTGAATTCGATTCAAGAAGAAATCGAATTCAAAGCATACCTAGGATTGAAGCATATTGAACCCTTTGTTGAAGATGCAGTGAAACAAATGCATGATGATGGCATCAAGGAAGCGGTCAGTATTGTATTGGCTCCGCATTTTTCAACCTTCAGTGTCAAGTCTTATAATGGACGTGCACAGGACGAGGCCGCTAAATTCGGTGATATGACGATCACTTCGGTGGAGAGCTGGTACGATGAGCCAAAATTCATTCAATATTGGGTGGATCAAGTGAAATCGGTGATTGGAAGGATGACTTCTGAAGAACGCGATAATTATGCTTTGATCGTGTCGGCGCATAGCCTCCCAGAGAAGATATTGCAGCTGGGGGATCCTTATCCAGATCAACTGAAGGAAACGGCTGAAATGATTGCAAAAGGTGCAGGAGTTACCCATTATGCAGTGGGCTGGCAAAGCGCGGGACAAACGCCAGAACCTTGGTTAGGACCAGATGTGCAGGATTTAACGAGGGAACTTCATCAAGCGAAGGGCTATGAAGCCTTCATCTATATTCCGGTTGGATTTGTAGCTGAGCATCTTGAAGTCCTTTATGATAATGATTATGAATGTAAAGTGGTGACGGATGAAGTCGGTGCGGCATACTACCGTCCGGATATGCCTAACGTAAAGCCGGAGTTCATCGATGCATTGGCGACAATCATCTTAAATCGACTTCAGGAAAATTGATTACTGTTCTTACTTGCCAACAGCATGTTTTAACCGCTTAAAGTGTATATTTGTTTTGAAAGATGGCTGTCCCGTTATATACTGGACAGCCATCTTTTCTGCAGGTAATAAAAAAATGATTGAAAAAACTGAATACTTTTGATAAGATATTATTGACTATTTTGTTCATTTGGTCAGAATTGGGGTGGGAGATGTCTGTTGATCGTAAAAAATTAATTTTGGAAGCCGCGACCAAGTCGTTTTCCCTTTTTGGTTACAAGGCGACGACCATGGACCAAGTCGCTAAAATTGCCAATGTGGGAAAAGGGACCATTTATACGTTTTATAAAAATAAGGAAGAGCTATTCAAAGAAATCGTTCAGCGAATGATAGAGGAAATGAAATATGAGGCTGAACAAGCTTTGGACGAGCAACTTTCCTTTTTTGAAAATCTGCACCGGGCCGTTTTTCGAATTCTGGAGTTCAGGCAGGAACATCAATTATCTTTAAAGCTTCTTCAGGAAGAGCGCGAAATTGGTACCCCGGCCGTTCAGGAAATGGTCAATGAAATGGAAGAAGCAGTCATATCCTACATTAAGGAAAAAATAAAAATAGCGATCGACAAGGGATATATTCAGCCTTGTGATCCAGAAATAACGGCTTTCCTGATGCTAAAAATGTACCTTGCCCTTATCTTTGATTGGGAGAGGAATCATGATCCATTAGGAAAAGAAGAAATTGCCGAACTATTCAAGATATATTTGTTCAAGGGATTATCCGCTCCATAATCATTCTATTTTCTTGACTTGCACATACAAAGAAGAGATACCACTCGTTAGTGGTATCTCTTCTTGTATGTGGGGACGGTCAGCTGAGAAACTGAACGTAATATACAATCATGCTTCTTTTTGGGAAGCAAATGGTGCAACTCGTACTACTGATTACTCTCCAGCAAGGCAATGGTCACAGTGGTTTCCATAACATTCGTGCTGTTCATCAATTTTTTTTCCGCAATCCGTGCATTGTTTAGGAGGCAGGTTTTTGAAGAACTCAACGCTACTTTGAATCATGATCATCATCTCCTGAAATTTTTGGATTCTTATTCTGTGCCTTTATTGTATTATAACAGATTTATCATGTCAATAATGTTTTATAACATAAGTAAAAAAGGTGAAATAGGGGCAAGAATAGTTTATATTAATGGGGAAGTCATAGACAGATAATAAAGGAGTGCCTAGCATGAAAATCACCGTAATTGGCTGCTGGGGCGGATATCCAGCTAAAAATGAGGCAAGCTCAGGCTATTTGCTTGAATATGAAGATTTTCGTATTCTGCTTGATTGTGGCAGCGGTGTACTATCACAGCTGCAAAATCATATGAAGCCCGAAGACTTGGGTGCGGTCGTCTTGTCGCACTATCATCCGGATCATGTAGCGGATGTCGGTGTACTGCAGCACGCTGCACTAATTCAGAAAATATTGGGCAGTGGAAAAGGGACAATCCCGATTTATGGACATGATTTGGATGAAGCTGAATTTGGGAAGTTAACGTATAAAGACGTGACAAAGGGGATCGCTTATTCTGCAAATGAACCGCTAACCATTGGACCGTGTACATTCACATTCATGAAAACGAAGCATCCAGTACCTTGTTTTGCAATGAGGATAGAAGCTGAGAATCATTCGATTGTTTACACAGGTGACAGTTCTTATATGGATGAGCTGGCGGATTTCGCTAAAGATGCCAATGTTCTATTATGTGAATGTAATTTTTACAGTGATATGGATGGCTCAAATGCGGGGCATATGACGGCCAGGGAGGCTGGGATGTTAGCAGAAAGGGCAGATGTACAGCTATTGCTGTTAACTCATCTCCCTCATTATGGAGATCTTGATCAACTGAAAAAAGAGGCCTCAGAGGTATTCAAAAGGGAAATAGCTTTGGCGAAAACAAATCTTGAATTCCAATTATAAAAAAAATAAGTGATGCGAATGAATCATACTAGGAGGAACAACTGTGCTTTTTATTGATAATAAGGGAATTACGGATCCGAGAATTAACCTTGCCATTGAAGAATTTGCTCTTAAACATTTAAATATAGATGAAACCTATCTTCTATTCTACATTAATCGTCCTTCGATCATCATTGGCAGAAATCAAAATACGATCGAAGAAATCAATGCCGACTACGTAGATGGAAATGGCATAACTGTGGTTCGAAGGCTTTCCGGTGGCGGAGCGGTTTATCATGACCTGGGAAATCTCAACTTCAGTTTCATCACGAAAGATGACGGTGATAGTTTCCATAATTTCAAGAAATTCACCCAGCCTGTCGTGGAAACCCTCGAGAAACTGGGAATTCAGGCTGAATTGAGCGGCCGTAATGACATCCTGGCTGAAGGAAAGAAAATTTCGGGGAACGCGATGTTTTCGACGAAGGGCAGAATGTTCAGTCATGGAACATTGTTGTTTCAATCCGAAATGGACCATATTGTATCCGCTTTAAAAGTGAAAAAAGATAAAATTGAATCTAAAGGAATTAAATCGATAAGAAGCCGAGTCGGAAATATTGCCGATTTCCTAAAAGAACCAATGTCTGTCGAGGAATTCCGTTCTTTCCTTCTGCAAAATATATTCAAGGAGAGCGGTGAGGTCACTGAATATGTATTGACGGAGGAAGATTGGACGCAAATCCACAAGATTTCTGAAGAAAGATATCAAAGCTGGGAATGGAATTATGGAAAATCGCCTAAGTTCAATTTGCAGAATTCGCACAGGTTTCCGGTAGGGTCAGTGGATATTCGTCTGGAAGTGAACAAGGGGATCATCGAAAATTGTAAAATCTACGGTGACTTCTTTGGGGTCGGGGAGGTTGCGGATATAGAATTAAAACTTACTGGAATACGCTATGAAAAAGACGCTATCAGCAATGCCTTAGATCAGATAGACGTTCAACATTATTTTGGCAATGTAACGAAAGAGGAAATATTGACTTTAATCTATTAAGTACGATAAAGCCGTCCTAACCTGATAGGACGGCTTTTGTGTCTGATAATGACAGTAATTTCTTGAATATGGATAAAATTGTTGCTGTAATCATTTTCTTTTAATATAATAAAAAGGTATTTAGTTTAATTAAAAAATGAATGATTATTCATTCATGGTGCTTACAGGGGAGGGAGAACGATGAATTTATCCGAAAAGCTTCATCAAACAGCTTTAAGACAGGCTGACAAACCAGCTTATTATTTTATGGATCAATCCACCTCGTATGGGGAATTGGATAAAGCCGTTACAAGGTTTGCTGATGAACTACATAAGCTTGGTGTTTCGAAAGGTGATAATGTTGCCCTGGTTTTAGGGAATTCACCACATTTCATTATTTCATTGTATGGAGCCATACGAGCTGGAGCTACCGTAATACCCGTAAATCCGATTTACACACCTGATGAGATTGGATACATCCTGAATAACGGCGATGTTAAGGTCGTCGTGGCATTGGATAAGCTGTTACCCTTATTTGAGAAAATGAACCCCATCCTTTCACATGTAGATTCCTATGTTATTTGTGAAACAGAGCCTGATAACGGGGATAGAAGCGAATTAAGCATATACCCAAAAATGAAATCGTTTACAAACATGATTTTAAATGGGGATGCACGCTTTGAAGGCCCGGAATTGGATCCCGATGATACGGCCATCATCCTCTATACGTCCGGAACAACAGGCAAGCCTAAAGGGGCAATGCTTACTCACACCAATATTTTCTCGAATGCACTTGATGTGGGCGAATATTTGAAAATCACGGAAAATGATCGAGTCATCACGACATTGCCCATGTTCCATGTTTTCAGTTTGACGGTCGTAGTGAATGCACCATTGCTGCAAGGAGGTACGCTATTAATTGTTCCGCAATTCAGTCCGAAGGAAATTTTCAGGCAAATCAAAAAATATGATGCAACCGTCTTTGCTGGCGTACCAACCATGTATAATTTTCTTTTCCAATATCCAGAAGGGCAAAAAGACGATTTAAGGTCATTGCGGATCTGCATTTCAGGCGGATCTGCCATGCCAATTTCTTTGCTTGAATCATTCGAACAAAAATTCAATGTTAGAGTTTCAGAGGGGTATGGCCTCTCCGAAGCATCTCCTGTTACATGCTTCAATCCTCTTGATAGGCCTAGGAAGGCGGGATCGATCGGAACATCCATCCTTAGGGTGGAAAACAAGGTCGTCAATGAGCTTGGTGAAGAAGTCCCAATGAACGGGGTAGGAGAATTGATTGTCAGAGGACCTAATGTCATGAAGGGGTATTATAAGATGCCCGAAGAGTCGGCAGCTGTATTGAAAGATGGCTGGTTATACACAGGTGATTTAGCCCGCATGGATGATGAAGGGTACTTTTTCATTGTAGATCGCAAGAAGGAACTGATCATTGTAGGTGGTTATAATGTATATCCACGGGAAGTCGAAGAAATCCTTTATGCCCACCCTGAAGTAGTTGAAGCAGCAGCGATAGGCGCGCCAGATCCAAATCAGGGAGAGGTGGTTCAATGCTTCGTGGTCAGGAAAAACGAAGCATTGACCGAAGAAGATCTGCTGGATTATTGCTTGGAGCACTTGGCTAAATATAAGGTGCCGGCAAAGATTGAATTTTTGGATGAACTTCCAAAAAACACAACCGGAAAAATTTTAAGGCGTTCATTAAAAACGCAAGTCACCCACAACTGAAAATGAATGATCAAAGGCGACCATTGTCAAAACTGCAATGGTCGTCTTTTTGTACAAACAAAGCGTAATGCGATGCATAATATATTTAAGGTAAGCTTTAAGCCTTGATTCTTTGTTCTAAAAGAGTTATGATTGTCTTTAAAAATTTCCACATAATTGTAAGGAGGGGTTAGATGAGAGATGTAAAGCTATTAGATATTTTTACACATCCCATTGCTCAAAAATACTTGAACCGCTCAGGTCTTGCCCATGCGATTGCGGTAGCATACCATTCGTTTCACCTAGCCAACGAATATAACATAGATCCTGATATAGCTGCCAAGGCTGGACTTTTGCATGATATGGGGCACTTCACCTGGTACCGTAATGGAAAATGGGATTATGACCTGTACAAGCAAAATGATATCCATCCGATTAAAGGTGCGGAAAGAGCACATAAACTGTTAATCCGCCTAGGGGAAAATCCGATCAAGGCAAAAACCATTTCCCTCGCCATTTTATTTCACACCGATTCATTCTTACCTTCTAATGATATTATCCGTACCCCACTACAGCAGGTCGTCAAATGGGCAGACGAAAAAGATGAAGAAGAGGGCGGGAAGCACCATTACCGCAAAATTGATTTTCTCCGGGCAAAGGAAAGTATCATGAACCTTGATAAACTCATTGATGAAGAACAAAGAAAAAGGCTATCATCCTGAAGGCAAACGGGTTGATAGCATTTTTTATATTCGGAAACTCTCATTTTTTAATGTGTTCTTACAGTTTAAATTTTGATTTTACATATATTTCACTTATATTGTTATCAAGTGAAAGAAGAAGTAAAATGTAGTTCGAAGGAACTATGTGAATGCCATGAGAAAAATGTAGTAAATAATGAAAAGAACAGGTGAAGATATGAAGGTGATTAAGCTATTGATAGTTAGTAAACAAGGGGGGGTTGAGGCAATCTTCGAAAAGGAGGAAGATATTACGGTCATCGGGGCCATTGGAAGTGTAAGGGAATTGAGCAGCCTTGCTGTTTCAACGGCAACCATGCCTGATGTCATTCTTTTCGATGTCCGGATATCCTGGACGCATGGACACGAAATGATGCTGATGCTAAAGGAAAAACATCCTTCCATCCCGATAGTTATCCTTACTGTCTATCCAGAGGATCACTATCTCATTGAAGCGATAGCTCATGGGGCTTCGGGTTACGTGTTACAAAAAGGCGGAATCGAACAAGTTGTGGCAGCAATCCGCCAATGCGCCAACGGGCAAATCATCTATCCTGCATCTATTAAAGGCTTTCTGATGAGGAAGTTTCAACCGGAAGGGATAGGGCAGGAGAACGTCGCTTTGGATAAGGCAATAGAAAGCTTGGGGTCTTTTTCCAAGCGTGAGTATGAACTGCTCATTCTCCTCACTGAAGGACAAACGAACCAGCAGATTTCAAAAAAACTATATTTATCCATAGGCACTGTGAAAAATTATATTAGCCGGCTTTACAAAAAAATGAATGTGAGTAATCGCCCGGAGCTTTTGGCTCTTTTGTATAATTACCAAAATAGGAGTATGAAGGGATGACTGGTCATCTCTTCTTTAACCATTAAAAAACTGTCGAAAAACAAGGGGCTTTACGTGCTCGTTAGTTGGCGACTGTATTGTTATAAAAACCGTATGTCATTGATGAATTTATTGCAATCGGAGATGTGTAGGAGCAAAAGGGCTTGAAGGAAAGAATAATATTAGCAGGAAATGCGGTTCTAACCTGTCCATTTTGGATTAAACTATTATGAGGGAAATTCCGAAGGAGGGGCATCATGGTTAGAAAATGGGCTGGGAGAGCTATTCTAGTATATATCCTGTATGTAGCAGTGATGTATTGGTATATTTTTTATGGGGCCGATACCGGCATTCCCGACGCATTGCGTGGAACTGCAGCAGATCCTGCTACATTCTTGAATGCCAGGGAATTAAAGCTTAGCGAAGAGTATTCGGGATTGCGCAATTTCATATTCTTCGTTTCTACACCGTTTGAATGGCTGCTGTATTTTTTCATTTTATTATTTGGCATATCTAGGGCAATTGAAAAGTCGGCATTGGCCGTTTCAAGGCGAAAAGTGATCCAAACGGGTATTTACTTATTCTGGCTTTCCATCATCTCTTATATGGCACTTTTTCCAATAAGCTTCATCGGCTACCGACTTAGTAAGAGCTACCATATTAGTACGCAAAGCTTCACATCATGGATGAAGGATGGAATCATTGAATTCTGGGTGAATTTCGGGATGATGTTTATCATTGTATCCGTCCTATATTGGTTAATGAAGAAAAGTGTGAAGAAGTGGTGGCTCTATGCATGGATGCTGTCGATCCCTTTTACACTGTTCATGATGTTCGTTCAGCCTGTACTAATCGATCCACTGTATAATGAATTTTATCCGCTCAAAAATAAAGAGTTGGAAACGGAAATTTTATCACTTGCCTCGCAGGCGCAAATTCCAGCTGAACACGTATATGAAGTTAATATGGCAGAAAAGACGAATTCCTTGAACGCATATGTGACAGGGATAGGTTCCAATTCTAGGATTGTCCTTTGGGATACGACCTTGAACAAGCTGAAGGAAGACGAAATCCTTTTCATCATGGCACATGAAATGGCTCATTATGTCGAAAAGCACATCTATTTCGGCATTGCCGGCTATTTAGGCTTGACCTTGATCGGACTATGGCTAACATCAAAAATCATGAATTATATCATCAAGCGCTGGGGCCATCTGTTAAAGGTGCATTCGGTAGGCAGCATCTCTTCTTTGCCATTATTTCTTTTGATTACGGCAATGCTGCTGTTTGCATCCAGCCCACTCTCGAATGTTGTTTCCAGATACGAAGAGACGAGGGCTGACCGATATGCCATCGAAATGACCGGGGATAAAGAATCGGCAATTACCACATTTCAGGAACTCACGAGGTCTGGGCTAAGTCAGGTGAATCCGCCATTTTTGGTGAAATGGCTTCGGTATTCACATCCCACCATGCTCGAACGGATCTCCACGATTGAAAAGGCAGATACAAAGGATGATTGAAAGCCAGCTGAAAAAGAGCTGGTTTTTTACTTTTTTGAGATCTGTGGATATGGATGGCCGGGGATTTATCAGAAAAAACTTTTATTTTATAAAAGCGGACGTTCTCCACTATAATTAATTAAATTGTCAGCTCGTTTAAGGAGATCAGTTATGTATAATGTACTTTTCATCACTATAGGATCTGTGCTCGTTGCAGTTGCCTATAACTTATTTTTGATACCTCATTTAATTTTAAGCAGCGGACTTAGTGGAATAGCGATCATGCTTGGTATCATTACTCCAGTGAACACTGGAATATTGAATTTTCTGTTGAACCTGCCATTGCTGATCCTTGGATACTTAAAATTGGGAAGGCGATTCATTACGTATACGATATTGTCAGTTGTCGTAATTTCCGTCAGTTTATACCTGATTCCAATCCATGGTGTATCCACTGAACCGATTTTGTCCTCTTTATTCGGCGGGATCATTTCCGGTTTCGGTATCGGGATCATCTTTCGTGCTTCAGGATCTTCCGGCGGGTTTGATATCATCGCCATGCTTTTGGCTAAGAAGAGCGACTTCCCGCTTGGTTCATTACTATCTGTGATGAATGCCGTCGTGGTGGTCATTTCAGGCTTCATCTTTGGCTGGGACGCCGCATTATATACATTGATTTCCATATATGCTGCCGGAAAAGTGATTGATACGATTCATTCCAACCACATTAAACTGACCTTGATGATCGTTACGAAAAAGAGTGACGAGATGAAAGCGAAGCTTCTAACCAACTTATATCGCGGGATTACGGTCATGGATGGTGAAGGTGCATACTCCGGGGAAAAGAGTAAAGTGATGATGACGGTCATCACTCGCTACCAATTAACCGACGTCAAAACGATGATAAAAGAAGTGGACCCGAATGCCTTTGTCAATATTACCGAAACAGCAGAGGTCATGGGAATGTTCCATAAGGAATGATTATAAATAAAGAAAAGCCTCCCGGCATTATGGGAGGCTTTTCATACGATAAAGCTGTTCTTGAGGCGTAAAATCTAACTTCCGAACTGTTTTAGTAAAACGTTCATTTCAGAACTAAGTTTCAGGAATAAAGGTTTGTTTTTTATATCCAAGGCTTCATCAATTTGCTTCGAAAGGATATTCTTTTTGGTAGTAAGGACGGCTTCCAGAATAATCATATCAATCAACATTTCTTGAACCACGGCATCGTTTTTCATTTCGCTCATTGATAAGGACTTCACTGACTCTGAATAAGATTTTTCATTTTTCAAAGTTACCACCCCTGACCCTTTTTATTAGTATATGGATTTGCGTGGATAAAATCAACTGAAAATTTTAAAAATTCAAATATTAATAGAGAATGTGTCTTAAAGATGACGGAAGGAGCGCTTCTTGTAAGAATTTTTAATTTTTTGTGAACTTTATTTTTTTAGTAACTTATTGTGCTATTATAATGAGGAAATTTACTTATTTGGGCTAGCTCTCTTCACTCGTTTTATGGTGAATGGGGTAAGATTACCTATATAGTGAAAATGCCTAATTTTAATGTAATGAGGAAGAGGTGGGTTAACATTGATGCAAAACAACCAGGGAATTATTGAGGAATATGAAATTACGCCCCATACACTTATGGTTGCACCGCTTAACTATGGCAGTAAAATCTATGCCCGTATCATAGAAATGGAAGACGAGTTCATATCACCGTTCAAACCTTTGGAAATTATCAAGAAAAGCTGTGAGTTCTTTGGGTCGAGTTACGAAGGTCGCAGACAAGGAACACGGCAGCTCATAAACATCACACATAAAGCGCCAATCGCGATCGATCCGACCAGTTCGATTTTTTTCTTTCCAACTACATCCCCGCTCCGGCCTCAATGCATCTGGTTATCACATGAGCATGTTGTTGCCTATGATCGCCTGGATCCCAAACATACGACCGTCACATTCAGGAATAAACAAACCATCGATATGGAGGTATCATACAGCTCGTTCGAAAATCAGCTGCACCGGACATCCTTTTTAAAAACGAAACTGATTCAAAGGATTGAGGAAACAAAGAGGAAGTCTTTCTATTTATTCAACGATGCAAGTGGAGCCAAGGCTTCAGAGGTAATGTCAAAATATTTACCGCGTTAGAGATTCAAAAAAAGACACTTAATTTGAGATAAGAGTGAAGAAGAACGGACCAAGGCTTTTTTACCGAAGTACCCATACTTTTGAAGATGGAAAAAGGAAGGGATGGAGCATTTCATATGTGAAGGTCTACGTACTAGAATAGAGCCCGTGACATACCGTATTTGATATTATAAAAGCTATAGATGAGAGGGAGATGGATATACCTCGCATTCTATAGCTTTTGTGTTAGGGTAAGCTGTCAAAATAGTGTACCTGTCGACCTTTATGTTTAATATTGCACAATTGCAACGAAGCTATTGCTTCATTCATCTTTCAGATACAAGTATTGCCATGTAATCAGGACCCATGAAGGTTGCGGATAGTATTTAGGAGCATAACAAATTTTTGCGAAAACCATTTAAAGACGCTCGAATGGTAGTTTTTGGAATGATAGGTATATATATTGTAAATAAGAGGGGATGATATGGAAAAGACTGATGATCATGCGAGCCCGCTTCATTATTGTTTAAAGATACATAGGGTTTGTCTTGGTCGAAATTGAGAGGGAATACCATATTATGCTCCTATCATAGTTGAAAAAGTAAAGCTAAGGGAGCGGGAAAAATAGCTGCGTGTTGAATTCAACTCACTCTCTGAACCGCTAAGCGACGGATTTATGGCCCAAGGCCAACTGAATCTTCCCTGGGCAGTCGACAACAAGCATCATTCAGCTACAGGAAAGCAACATTTTCGAATTTGCCTGCAGTCGTTTGCGACATGGCTATTCCGCTCAAGTTCCCCCTTACCTACTTCGTTCAAAAAAGTAATAACACAACAGGTCTTCGGTTTTATTACGAAGGCGTGGATTGAAATAATTGTGATGCTCCTCGTATCCTTTATATAAAAAACAATACATCGTAAAGGATTCATCGCGTTTGATTTCACTCACCTTAATATTTTCCTTGCGCAGATAGCGGCGAACCTCGGTAAAATCAGCCTGAACGATTTTCAGTATATGCTCGACTAGCTCGGAATAGGGCCTTCTTAATTTAAACGGACTAATTTCGATGACTTTGAGATCCCGGTGTAAGACTGTAATCACCATCGGTAGGTAGATGGCTTTTTCGATCATATTCCGGTCATCCTCTGGAATGCGGGTCATCATGACCGCCCCTTTCTGAATCAGCACTTTCTACTATGGATATGTATCCTTTAAAACGAACGGAACGTTTGTTCCTGTTTAATTATCCTAAAGTATTTTCTTTCTATATGCAAGTTGTTTTGAAAAATGGTGAAATTTTTGTTAACAAGATTATGTTTTCCCGAGATAGGGAAAGTATGAAGACATATGGATAATAATTCTTGCAATTTCAGAGGAAAGTGATATATCTAAAATAAACAGCTTTTTAATAAGTTTATGCTGCTTTGACGGCAGCATGTCGAGGGAGATAGTTATGGACTTGGAGACAATACGTGAGTGGTTTACACTTGATAATATATCGGGGCTTATTCAGCAATATCGCTCATTCGGTCCAATTCCTGGAATCCTGATGCCGATGCTGGAAGCATTTTTACCCTTCTTACCTTTAGTGGTATTCGTTCTGGCTAATGCAACCGCATTTGGCCTATGGTGGGGATTTTTATTTTCCTGGATTGGTGCGGTAGCGGGATCATTTTTGGTCTTCTTGGTCATTAGAAGATACGGTCAAATGAGGTTTTTTCGATTTTTGCAAAAACATAAGCAGGTTCAGCGTTTGATGGTTTGGGTGGAAAGTCACGGGTTCGGGCCTTTATTCATTTTGCTCTGCTTCCCTTTTACACCCTCAGCCATCGTCAATATCGTGGCTGGCCTTTCAAAAGTCAGTCCGTTGCAATATGGACTGGCAGTCGTAGGCGGGAAAGCGGTGATGATTTTCACGATTAGCTTCGTGGGCTACGATTTAGTATCCTTAATACATAAGCCCGTACGCACGATCATTATTGGGTTCGTCATTTTCATCCTATGGTATGTGGGAAAAAGACTGGAAGTCCGGTTAAATAAAAGCATGAAGAGAGAAGAAGGACAATAAGTTAGATTATAAATGTAGTAGGGGTTGACGAGATGGGAAAAACAAACAAGAATTCTTTATCCGATTGGATAAAAGCAGCAGTGATAGCTTTTGTTATTTACATCTTGATCCGTACATTTTTCTTTTCAAGCTATGATGTTGAAGGGAAGTCCATGCAGCCAACCCTTGAAGATGGCAACAAACTTGTTGTGAATAAAATCACTTATCAGATTCACGATATTCACCGTTTTGACATTATTGTTTTTCATGCGAATACAAAGGAAGATTATGTTAAACGAGTGATCGGGATTGCAGGGGACCGCATCCGTTACAAGAATGATTGGCTATACGTAAATGGCAAGAAAGTGGATGAGCCTTATCTCGAGAAATGGAAGGAAGGGTTTCCAGATCAGGATTTCACAGGAGATTTCACATTAAAGGAATTGACCGGCGGGACCACAGTTCCGGAGGGAAAGCTTTTTGTCATGGGTGACAATCGCCTTGAGAGTGCGGACAGCCGCCATTTTGGTTTCATACCGGTGCAAAATGTCGTCGGTAAGGTGGATGTAAGGTATTGGCCGCTCAAAGAATTCAATTATAGATTTACAGGTGAATGAATGATTGCAAAGCCCGGGAAACAGAGGGCTTTTTCTTTAGGGAAAAAAGCGAACGTATGATTGGTGTTTTTTGGGGAGGAACGTTAAAATGATAGATAGTGGATCTTGATTGGAAACAGAATCCTAATCAAAATTGTGAAGGTTTTTCTGGTATGATAGATGGAGACATAATGTTGTATAAGGGGGAAAAGAGATGTCACTCCGTTTTTTACTGGGAAGATCGGGTGCAGGGAAAACCTCGAATGTATTGGACGAAATTCGCTCCAAATTGGCAGAGGATCCCGAAGGCAATCCAATTATCTATCTCGTTCCAGATCAGATGACGTTTCTATCTGAATATAAATTAATTAAAACGCCAGGTCTTGCAGGCATGATCCGGACGCAGGTTTTCAGTTTCAGCAGGCTGGCTTGGCGGGTTCTACAGGAAACCGGGGGAATGAGCCGCCTCCATTTGGACAGTGTCGGCGTGAATATGCTGATCCGGAAAATCATGGATGATAAAAAAGAGGAATTCAAATTGTTTCGCCGTTCTGCAGATAAGCAGGGCTTCATTGCCCAGATGGAACTGATGCTTGCTGAGTTCAAGCAGTATTGCATCGAGCCAGGGGACATTCAAAGCTACTTGACCGAGGCATCAAAGGCAGCAAGCGGCATTGGGGATAAGTTACATGACCTAGAGTTGATTTATCAAGCTTTTGAGGATGAAATGGTCGGCAAATATTTGGATTCCGAAGACTATTTCACTTTACTGATCGAGAAAATGGCTGAGTCTTCATATATAAGGAATGCAGAAATCTATATCGATGGCTTTTATAGCTTGACGCCACAGGAATTATTGATTGTCGAAGAAATGATGAAGCTATGCAAAAACGTGACGGTTTCCCTGACCTTGGATCGCCCATATAGGCAATATGCACCGGATGACCTGCAATTGTTCAGGCAAACGGGAAACTTGTATCACCATCTTTATCAAGCAGGATTGAGGAATAACATCCCAATTTCAGACGATCGGATTTTATCGGGAACGGAAAGGTTCGGGAAGAGTCCAGGGCTGCATCATCTCGAAACTTATTTTGCGATTCGTCCTGTACGGGCGTTCGACCGCTCACCTGATGTAACGATTGCGCAGGCCGTTAACCGCAGGGCAGAAATTGAAGGAGTTGCCCGGGATATCTTGATGCTTGTCAGGCAAAAGGGGCACCGTTTCCGTGATATTGCGATTTTAGTTCGGAACGGTGAAGCGTACTCCGATATTTTGCAAACCGTGTTCCGCGATTATCAAATTCCCTTGTTCGTCGATTCAAAACGGACGATGCTGAATCATCCTTTAATCGAACTGATTCGATCCACTTTGGAGATCATCAATGGATATTGGCGTTATGAACCGGTATTTCGTGCAATCAAGACGGAGCTGCTCTTTCCACTGCAAAATGATCATGACAGGATGCGCGAACAGGTGGATAAACTGGAGAACTATGTACTGTCCCGTGGGATTAAAGGGACCAGGTGGACTTCAAAAGATCGTTGGACGTACAAGCGTTTCCGCGGTCTTGAACTGGAGGACCGGAATCAAACGGATAAGGAAATGAAGCTTGAGCAAGAGCTGAATGAGATGAAGCACTTATTTACCGAGCCCATCTTGAAGCTTTCGAAGCGTGTTAAGAAGGCTGATAATGGAAGGGAATTATGCGAAGCCCTTTATCTATATCTTGAAGAATTGCATGTCCCGGAAAAATTGGAAAAGCTGAAGCAGGAGGCGGAAGATGCTGGGGATTTGGTTTCGGCAAGAGAGCATGAACAAACATGGAATGCTGTTGTCGATCTATTTGACCAATTCGTAGAGCTTTTAAGCGGGGAAAAGCTTTCCATGAAGCAATTTGCGGCAATCATAGAAGCCGGCCTGGAATCTCTTGAGTTCTCTTTAGTGCCGCCGGCCATTGACCAAGTCCTTGTCGCCAACCTCGATTTATCCCGTCTTGACGATGTGAAGACGGCTTTTGTTATCGGCCTGAATGAGGGGGTCCTGCCAGGCAAGGCAGTATCTGAAGGAGTTTTTTCAGATAGTGATCGCGACGTTCTTTTGGCTGGGGGACTTAACGTCGCACCAGGCTCGAAGGTGCGCCTCCTTGATGAGGAGTTTACGGCGTATAAAGCCTTCACTACACCTGCAGAGTCCCTGTATTTATCGTACCCGCTTGCCGATGAGGAAGGAAAGGCACTGTTGCCATCCTCTTACTTGAAGCGGGTAAGGGATGTGCTGCCCAACGTTTCCGATGTGCATTACATGAATGATCCATCCGATCTGTCTGCTGAGGAACAGCTGAAATATGCCGCGAATAATGATGTGGCCCTCTCTTATTTGGCTGCCCAATTACAGCTCAAAAAAAGGAACTATCCAATCCATTCTCTATGGTGGGATGTATATAATGTCATCATAGAGGATGAAATGGCTGGACCTTTGGCAACTAAGGTGTTATCAAGCCTTTTTTATCAGAACAAAACAAAGAAATTATCAGAAGAAACGAGTAAGCGATTATATGGCGACAGCATCCTTACAAGTGTTTCGCGGATGGAAATGTTCAATAGCTGCCCGTTTTCCCATTATGCGGCTCATGGCTTGAAACTGAGGGAAAGGCAAATTTTCCGTTTGGATGCGCCGGATATCGGTGAGATGTTCCATGGAGCATTGAAAATGATTTCGGATTATTTGAAGGAGCACGATATTCCTTGGTCTGCATTAACGAACGAACAATGCTTGGAACTTGCCAGGATTGCTGTGGAAAGACTGGCACCCAAATTGCAAAACCAAATTTTGTTAAGTACGAACAGGCATCACTATTTACGCAGGAAATTGGAGCACGTGATCGGACGTGCCTCGATGGTATTAAGCGAGCATGCCAAGGTGAGCGGTTTTGCTCCGGTTGGTTTGGAGCTTGGGTTCGGAAAAAATGGTGAGCTGCCGCCGCTGACTTTCACATTGAAAAATGGTACGAAGATGGAATTGATTGGGCGCATCGATCGAGTGGATAAAGCGGAAGAAGGCGAAGGAGTCTATTTGCGTGTGCTCGATTATAAGTCGAGTGAAAAGGAACTGAACATGAGTGAAGTGTATTATGGACTTGCCTTGCAAATGCTGACATACCTTGATATCGTCGTGACTCATTCGAATTCACTTATCGGCAAGGAAGCGATTCCGGCCGGCGTTTTATATTTTCATGTCCATAACCCTGTCGTCAAATCAAAAGGAATGCTCAGTCTGGATAAAATTGAAGAAGAAATATATAAAAGCTTTAAAATGAGTGGCCTTGTTCTGGATCACTCGAATGTCATCCAGATGATGGATCAGTCGCTTGATATTGAAAGTTCGGGTAAGTCGGATATCATCCCGGCAGGCTTCAAAAAGGATGGATCGCTCCTTGCCGCTTCCAAAGTTGCCAGCAGGGAAGACTTTTCAATGCTGAATCGCCATGTTCGCCGCGTTTATCAGGAGTCGGGTGATCGAATGGTCGATGGTGACGTGAATATAACGCCATTTAAATTAAAGGAAAAAACGCCATGTACCTTCTGTTCCTTTAAATCGGTATGCCAATTCGACCAGTCCCTGGAGGAAAATCAATTTAGGAACTTAGCACAAAAGAAACAAAATGATGTTCTTGATCTATTGAGAGGGGAGGGTGAGAGCGATGAGTAAAACGAATATACCTGCTCTGCCTGGAGATGTGACCTGGACCGAAGATCAATGGAAGGCGATATGGGCCAAGGATCAGGATATTTTGGTTGCGGCCGCTGCCGGTTCCGGGAAAACGGCAGTGCTGGTCAATCGGATCATTCAAAAAGTGATATCGGAAGAAGAACCGATCGATGTGGATGAACTGCTCGTCGTTACATTCACTAATGCTTCGGCTGCCGAAATGCGTCATAGGGTAGGAGAGGCATTGGAAAAAGCGATCCATGATAATCCGCAGTCACAACATTTGCGAAAGCAGCTGAGCTTGATTAATCGGGCCTCGATATCGACACTTCATTCCTTTTGTTTAGAGGTGATCCGGAAGTATTATTATCTGACGGATATCGACCCGGCTTTCAGGATTGCCGATTCCACAGAAGTCCAGCTGCTTCGTGATGAAGTAATGGAAGAGCTTTTCGAGGAGCAGTACGGACAAAGTGATAATGAAACGTTCTTTCAATTGGTTGATGCCTTTACAAGCGATCGAAACGATGATGCACTACAGGATATCGTTCGATCGCTCCACGATTTTTCGCAATCGAACCCTGATCCCGATCAATGGCTCGATGGGGCAGCCAGCATGTATGAGCTGGCTGATGATGAGGGGATTGACGACCTTTCATTCATCGCATCATTGAAATTCGATATTGGTTTGCAGCTGGACACCGCAAGGGATCTATTGGAACGTTCGCTCGCGTTGACAAAAGTGCCGGGGGGACCGGCACCAAGGGCTGAAAACTATTTGGCTGACCTTGCCATGGTTGCCAAACTGTCGGAAGTGAAAGAACAATCCTGGAATGCGCTTTACGAAGAAATCCAAAACGTGAAGTTTGGAACGGCGAAACGCTGCACAGGAACTGATTTCATCAAGGAAATAACGGATGAGGCCACCAAATATCGTGATAAGGCGAAGAAAATCATTAAAGCGTTACAGGAAGAGTTATTTTCCCGTAAGCCAGAAAGCTACCTGCGTGATATAAGGGAGCTCAAGGGATATGTCGATACGCTCATCATGCTTGTTAAACAGTTCGACGCGCGTTTCTTCACGGCCAAAGCAGAAAAGAACTTGGTTGATTTCGCTGATTTGGAGCATTATTGCCTGCAAATCCTGACTGGTGAAACCGTGGAAGGTGAACGAAAACCATCGGAGGCTGCCATCGAATACAGGAACCAGTTCAAAGAGGTGCTTGTCGATGAATACCAGGATACGAACCTTGTTCAGGAATCGATTTTAAAATTGGTGACGGCCGATGGTGAATATGATGGAAATCTTTTCATGGTGGGTGATGTCAAGCAGTCCATTTACCGGTTCAGGCTTGCAGAGCCGAATCTCTTCCTTGGAAAGTACAACCGCTTTACCCGAGATGGGGTTGAAACAGGCCTGAAAATTGATTTAAACCGCAATTTCCGAAGCCGCAAGGAAGTTCTTGATGGAACGAATTTCTTATTTCAGCAGCTGATGGGCATCACAGTCGGCGAAATTGATTATGATGAGGATGCTCAATTGAAAAAAGGAGCACCATATCCCGAAGACGCCCCAAACCCGATTGAACTCCATTTAATTGATGGGGCAGCCGATCCCAATGCTCATGAGGAAACGGCGGCGGAGGACGGATTTGAGACAGAGGAGCTTGAAAAAGCGCAGCTCGAAGCAAGGCAGATGGCCAAGCTCATTAAGAAGGCCATAAGCGATAAGCATCCGATATATGATACGAAAACCAAACAATACCGATCGGCAACTTATCGTGATATGGTCATCCTGCTGCGTTCGATGCCATGGGCACCGCAAATCATGGAGGAGTTTAAAAAGCAAGGCATTCCCGTCTATGCCAACTTATCGACAGGGTATTTTGAAGCGACAGAAGTCGCGATCATGATTTCCCTATTGAAGGTGATCGATAATCCGCAACAGGATATTCCCTTGGCATCGGTGCTTCGTTCTCCCATCGTCGGGATGGATGAGGAAGAAATGTCACAGGTGCGTTTATTCCATACCGGGAGCTATTTCGAAGCATTAGCTGATTTTTACAGGAAGAGTGATCGGGAGGAGTATCCGGGGCTTTATGAAAAAGCTTCGGCTTTTTATAAAAAACTGGTCAGTTGGAGGAAGCTTGCCAGACAGGAAGCATTGTCAGATGTAATTTGGCTGTTGTACCGAGAAACCCAGTTCTATGATTTTGCAGGGGGGATGCCTGGGGGCAAACAGCGTCAGGCTAATTTAAGGGCATTGTATGACAGGGCGAGGCAATATGAGGCAAGCTCTTTTCGCGGATTGTTCCGTTTCCTGCGCTTCATTGAAAGGATGCAGGAGCGGGGTGATGATTTAGGTGCGGCCCGGGCGTTAGGGGAACAGGAAGATGTAGTCCGCCTGATGACGATCCACTCTTCAAAGGGCTTGGAATTCCCGATCGTGTTTATTGCCGGTCTATCCAAACAATTCAATATGATGGATATCCGCAAACCGTATTTACTTGATAAGGATTATGGATTCGCTGCAAAGTATGTCAATCCTGAATTACGTATCACTTATCCATCCTTACCTCAAATGGCATTTAAGAAAAAGAAGCAGCTTGAATTAATTGCTGAGGAGATGCGGGTCCTCTATGTTGCCCTTACAAGAGCTAAGGAAAAGCTGTATTTGATTGCCAGCATCAGTGATGCAGAAAAAACGCAGCAAAACTGGGCAAGTAATGCAGCACATGGAGAATGGCTATTAAAGGATTATGTAAGGGCAGGTGCAAAAAGCTATCTTGATTGGATCGGTCCAGCCCTTGTCCGTCATCGCGATTCGCTTGTGGAAGGTCAAGGGTTTGAAATGGAGTCGCATCCATCGAACTGGTCGATTACGATCGTTCCAAGTGAGGAGCTTGCCGTTCTTGATGAGGAAGAGGCACTTGGACAGGAGCAATTACTTGAGCATGTCCAGAAATCGGAGAAGGTCGCGATGGTATCTGAGTTTTACGATGAAATCAAAGGACAGCTTCAATGGGAGTATCCGGAACATGAGGCGTCCTTGCACCGTTCGAAGCAATCCGTTTCTGAACTTAAGCGGCAATACGAATTGAGGGACGAGACTGGCTCGACTGAATTGTTGCGTAAATTTAAGCGTCCCATCACAAAGCGCCCGACTTTCATGCAGGAAAAATCACTAACTCCTGCTGAAAGGGGTACGATTACACATTTAGTGATGCAGCATATCGATCTATCCAAGGAGGTTACCTTTCAAGCGGTCCAGAAATTGGTGGATGACTTGATTCAACGTGAATTGTTGACAGAGGAGCAGAAGGAAGCAGTGGAACCGGAGACGATTGTCGTTTTCTTTGATAGTGAAATCGGGCAAAGGATGCAAAGGTCCGTGAACATTCGCCGAGAAGTGCCATTCACGATGTCGTTGCCAGCAAAAGATGCTTATCTCGATTGGGATTCCGGGGAAGAGGAAATTCTTATTCAAGGTGTGATTGATTGTATCTTTGAGGATGAACAGGGCCTTGTCCTGCTCGATTATAAAACGGATGCGATTACCGGCCGATTTGCTAGCGGGTTTGAAGGAGCTAAAGAAATCCTTGCCGATCGATACCGGGTGCAGCTCCAGCTTTATACGAGGGCTGTTGAAGGGATACTCAATAAGAAGGTAACCAATCGATACTTGTTTTTCTTTGATGGGGCGCATTTATTGGAAGTATAAGACAGCCGTCAGGAGGAATAAACGAGCAAGCCTGCCGGGTAAATCTGCCGAATTTTAAAGTTCGTTAGAATAAGGTGTAACTTTTTTAAATGATTTTCTATAAAAAGCTAGGCAACTCGAAGGAGGTGCCGCCTGTATTTTGCAGGCGGCATTTTTTAGGTTTTACTGCCCTCGATAGTGGGGGGAATCAATGATCTGTGTAAATCTTAGCGGTCATATCTCAATGGTTTGCCCATGTGACTTGGATTTCCCTGACTCATTCATCAACCTGTTTAATTGTAAGGATGCCTCATCCATCTTCACAAGCTAGAATATTTGAGTCGTAAAATCAAAATGGATTGGAGCGGTAGGAGTGACTCCCGCTTGGAATGTGGGTAAAATTCCGCGGAAGGGAAGTGCTTGAAAAGCGATGGTCTAAGTCCAACCATTCCAAAACTGTAGGCAAAAGAAAATCCATTTGCGTTTTCATACCGAGAGTGAACAGAAACCGTTTTTTCTTATCATAAACATATGTGCCCTATAGGTAGACTTTTTTCGTGTCCACTCTATAGGGCACATATTGGAAGAGGGAGCCTTTTCCTTCGTTAATTATTCCCTGCAATGGGCTGGTCGATCCCATTGATATCAAGCACATTGCTTCCATTCAAACCATTGGCGGTAAAGACGATGGCACCAGTATTTGCTGAACCTGAACCTGTGACCGATTTGGAGGATGACTTTGGGGAAATCACCGCTGCATCCCCGAATAATAGATTTCCTTCCCCTACATTAAATATTTGAATAGGGCCGACTATGGCTGGCATATGAATGCCTCCTTCTTAAAAAATCAAGTATTGTTGGGTGAAACCTCAATGGATTGCCCTTCGACCTTTTTAGGGACCTGCCGTATGTGTTTCACCCTGGATTCCATACGTATATGGCCGACATTGCCCACGCCAACCACGGAAGAGGATGATATCCCGATGATATTGATGTTGCCGACACGTATGAAGGGATTTGGATTTGAAAAGCTTGAGTAGACCGGTTCATACAATCTCGGGAGATAAATGGGCCTCTTGAAAACGTTATAGTCTTTGAATTGAATGTCAATTGAACCGAAAGTTTCACTTTTCTTCTGAACGGCTAATGCAAGGGCATTTCCATCTATATAGGAAGTGTCCCCTATTTGCATGGTCGAACAGAATGAGACCGTATCGGATAATATGGATTTCACTTTTGATATTCTCGAAAACATGTTGTTTACCCTTCCGGGGTAACCGGTACGAATGGTCCGATTATAAGGGATTCAGGCGGAGTATCGAATGCGGAAGATAGTTGAACCGTTTGGACATCCCCAATGAGAAATAAAGCAGAGCTTGCTACACCAGTGATTTTTATATCACCTACACAAAGCTGATGATTCGTTACATTAAACTCCATTTACATTTCCTCCTGTTTCGGCTTGTGAATGTGTGATGAATTGAAACAATGCCGCTTGAATATCGGACTTTACCTTTTCCCTGATCTTTTCCTTGACGTTATCACGTTGCTGCGGTGCACGTTCGGGGAAAGACAAGTTATCGTAATACATATTGATTCGTTGATGGAGCTGACGTTCGACGTCTTGTTTAATGAAGTCATGATAAGAAGGCTCCAAAGTTATTTTTAGCTGGCTTTCCGTATCCTCGATCATATTTTCCAAGTCTGAAAGAATATCGTTATGAATTTCCTGAACAACGATTTCCCGGCCTGGAAATAAATTTGGAGCAGGCTGAACGGGTTGGTTATTAACGGAAAATTCATCTATGTTGTTTAGATCATTAGGATTTAAACCGATATTCAACGTACCGTCCAGTGATTCGACTTTTAATTGATCGAATTTATATTCAATCCTATCAACATGGATTGGCGGTCTATTTTTCAGCTCGGCAAGTTCATCTGTCAGGCGTTTGAGTTCGTGTTCAAGTTTCATGATCCGTTTATCCTGGGCTTCTAAAAAACGCTGCATTTGTATGGAGTACGAATAAAGATCCTGATTCACGATTCAACACCTCACCTTCACCAAGATATGTTTTCATATATGACAGTATATGAAAAAGTTTACGGTAGGTGAATGCCTATGAACTAGGAGGTGTAAATGGTACGAAGGTGGTCAATGGTGCTATATCAGCTTCGATTTCCGGTGCAGGCTCAGTGAAGCCGCCGGTATTGGCCAATGTAGAATATGGTTTGATCACGCCTGCACTTCCAATTTGAAAAACGGAGGAGTTGGCGATGCTTTCAATTTTTATCATATTGATTTGGATGGTTTGGTGAATATTGAAAATCATGATGACTCCTTTCTATAAAACCATTAGAGATTTAAGACCATTGGCTGGTCGACGCCATCTGTATCATTTGTGTTTGTGGTGCTATAGGCATTATAAAGTGAAATGGATTCACCAGTATTGAACGAGCCAGCACCTGCAAACGTTTTTGAAGTGGAGTATGGATTAATTTTAAAGACGTCACCAATATGGACAACGCCACTGCTACCGACGTTAATGACTTGAACGATTCCTACAATGGCCGGCAAGAAAATCACCCTTTTTTCATTCGGTTTTTCCCTGGAATCTTTGGCCGTGAGCCCAGAATTGAAGGGAGTTTCAATGTATTGTATGTTCACTCATGGTTGATGTGATTCATCTGCCTATCGAAATTCTGTTATGTTAAAAATTGGTAGTATTAATAAAATGATGATAACGGATGTAGTAATAATACTGATTTCAACGAAGGGAGTGAATATCTACTTCAATTTAAACAAGAGGTGATTAAATGAATGTACCAAGTATTAACGCATTTCTTAGATTGAGCAGCTTTACTACATGGCGATTAGAAAGCGATCATAGGAGATGAGAAGGTTTTAACTTACATAGAGCTGAACGGTCGTGTAAACAGCTTTCAAATGGTGATTTATCTCCGTAATGGTTACTGGAAATTCAAGGGAAGATAAGATGGGTTTCGTTAATTGTAGCCTCGCTATCGCTGTTCAGAAATGATCAGCTATTTTTTTTTGTATCTCTTAACCTTAAATGAAGTTTCTTATTAAGCTATGAAAAGTAACTCAAGCCATTCTTAAACAAGGGCGGTCATTCAGGAGCAATCGAATTTGTTTCGAAAAAAAGCTTCCGGTTTGACGATAAAGTGTTACGATTATAAAATATTTAGAATTATTATAATTTTAATTTTTCTTCATGTTGACTTTAAGAGTTTTGGATTGTGGGGGAGGGCAATGAAACGGATTCATTATAGCTGGATCATTTTAATCATCACATTTTTCTCAATTATTGTAGCAGGAATCGTTAGATCATCATCCGGCGTATTCATCGTACCATTGGAAGATGAGTTTGGATGGGATCGTTCCGTCATTTCTTTGGCATTCGCCATTAGTCTATTTCTTTATGGATTATCAGGCCCCTTCATGGCTGCCCTGATTGAAGTGCTTGGATTAAAGAAAATGATGGTATTGGGCATGTCCACCCTATTGACAGGGATTTCCCTTACTTTTTTCATGAAACATGAGTGGCAGCTGATGCTTATCTGGGGTGTTATCATCGGATTGGGTTGTGGCGTGTTTTTGACGGTGTTGAGCCCATATGTGGCGAATCGTTGGTTCGATAAGCGGCGAGGGCTGGCAGTTGGGATATTAACGGCAAGTACGGCTACAGGTCAGCTCATTTTACTTCCAGTTTTAGCTATCATCATCGAGAACTACTCTTTTAGATGGGCAATTGGTTTGGTCATGGTTCTTAGCTTGATCATGCTGCTGATCATCCTTTTATTCATGAAAAATACACCGAAGGAGGTTGGCGCGCTTCCATATGGGGCGGAAGGGAAAATCCGGGAATCGGCTGCAGTTCAAAAGAAAAACCCCATTGGCATGGCTTTTCGATCATTAAAAGAAGCGGCGGGAGTTAAGGAATTCTGGTTACTGGCAGCAAGCTTTTTTATATGTGGACTGTCAACGAGCGGATTAATCGGGACACATTTCATTTCTTATTGCATCAGTTTTGGTTTGCCTGTCGTTACGGCGGCATCATTGCTATCTTTCATGGGGATCTTTGATTTGATTGGTACTACTTTATCCGGCTGGTTATCCGACCGTTTTGATAATCGCTGGCTGTTGTTTTGGTATTACGGTCTAAGGGGAGCGTCCCTCGTATTGCTTCCTTTTGCGCTGAAGGAAGGTACGATCACGTTGTTGATCATCTTCTCCGTATTTTATGGGTTGGATTGGATAGCGACGGTTCCCCCGACCATCAGCATTTCAAGGCAAGTCTTTGGATTGGAGAGAAGCGGGATTATCTACGGGTGGATATTCGCTTCGCATCAAGCTGGTGCAGCAGTGGCGGCATATGGCGGTGGTCTGATCTTCAAGGTTTTTAATTCCTATACATGGGGATTTTTCCTAGCGGGGATCTTTTGCTTGCTGGGGAGCTTGTTTGTCATATTGATAAAAAGGGAAAGAACGGCTTCCATCATGAACGATGATACAGTAAAGCTATAGAAGCATTGTGAATTCCTGTGAAAGAAAGAGGGTGAAAATCATGAACGGGACGATGATGACATTGCAGGAAAATAAACGGATAGTAAGCATCGATATATTACGGGGGCTGTCCATTTTAGGGATTTTTTTCGTGAATATGCCTTCATTCCACTCTCCGCTCTTGTACATGGACGGTGCTGGACAATGGTCCAAAGGCTGGGACGGGATATTATACAGGTTCAGTGATGTTGTGGCACAGGCCAGCTTTTATCCGTTATTTGCGTTTTTATTCGGTTTCGGTGCAATCACCCTGGCCCTTGGGAGCACAGAAAAGGGGATATCCTTTCCTTTCCTGTTTACGAAAAGGCTATCTTTCCTGCTTATACTTGGATGCATGCATGCTTTTTTCATCTGGCATGGGGATATCCTTATTAATTACGCTGTTTTTGGGTTTGCATTATTGTTTTTTTATAAGATGAGGGGTAAGGCGTTGATCTTGCTAGGTACCGTGTGTTACGTTCTGCCATTTGCCTTATTGGGTGCGCTTTTCCTGGTTATGGGCAGCATCGATAGCGAGGCGATGTCAATAACGGAAGATTCGAAGATGATGGAGCAGTCTTTGGAAATTTATCAATCTGGCACATTAGCGGAAATCATGAATCAGAGAGCACAAGATTGGTATATGGTGAATAACCTCTTTAATGCCGGTATCCTTTTTTTGTCGATTTTCCCGTTTTTTTTGATTGGGGCTGGTGTGGCTAAGCAAGGCTATTTGCAAAACCCGATGCCATATAGGCGGAAATTGAAGGTAATCATGATCGTAAGCCTGCTACTGGGCTTGATGATAAAGAGTCTCCCCTATGTGGGGGTATATGATTTTGGCACAATGTTCATGCAGGATTATTTTGGCGGACCATTACTGACGGTATTCTATATTACAGCCATCACGTTACTTGCAGAAAAAACTGGAGCATGTCGACTGTTAATGCCTCTTTCCTATGTAGGCAGGATGTCCATGAGCAATTATTTATTCCAATCGATAGTCTGTACCTCGATTTTTTATTCATATGGCTTTGGCTTATACGGATCCGTTTCTTACACGACAGGGTTCATTATCCTGATTGCGTTGTTTTGCCTGCAAATCCCTCTATCCCGCTTATGGATGAGTTTGTATAGATACGGCCCGGTTGAATATGTCTGGCGATGTGCTACATATGGAAAAAAGCCGGTCATGCGCAAGGAAGGACTAGTAAGGAAGAAATGCACATGATGATCATTAAATTGTTGATTTTTCCCCATTAAGGTGACACCTTAGTTTTGTTTTTATGTAAAAGCCTATGATATGATGAGAGGGAAACTGAACGAGGGGGCAATAAAATGACTACACACTTGCATATTACAGCATGGGTAATCGGAATCATCCTTTTCTTTGTCACATATTCGATGCTTAAAAGCGGAAATCCGAAAGCGAAAATGCTACATATGATAACACGGTTATTCTATCTACTGATTTTCTTGACTGGCGGAATGCTGATTACGGATTTTGGTGCCTATGCCGTTAAAATGATTGTCGGCATCATCGTAATTGCTGCGATGGAAATGGTCTTGGTTCGTACGAAAAAAAGGAAAAGCACTAGTGCCATGTGGATCCTATTTATCGTTGCGTTGGTATTCGTGGTTTATTTGGGACTTTCCCTGCCACAAGGACTTTACTTCTTTAAATAAAGAATGGAAAAGCGGGTAAATGAGCAGACCTCATTTACCCGCTTTTTTCATGCTATTGTGAATTAACTTTTTCAATGACGATCCTTTTTCCAGTGTTCAAGGTGAACTCGAAGCGGTCATGATCCTTTTTCCCATAAGAAAAATGGTGCTGGACGAGACATATTTGATTTTCATTATCGAAGGTAAAGAAATTCACACCAGACTGGTTAGGGACGGTTCTTAAAAAAGTGAGCTGATTATAGCTATATATACAATCATAAATCGAGAAATCAAGAGAGTTCAAGGTGGTTATAAATTGGAAAAATGAATCGTCGTTCAATTCCTCCAATAAACGTTCAAAAGAGTAGAGCAGTTTTTTGCGAATTCGAATGGGCTCATTTTCCCTTAAAAAGGTGATTTCCCGATGAAGCAGGATTTTCCCTTCTTCCTCGACCACTCCCTGCTGCCAACGTCCACCCCTGTATACTTCGATAACACTTTCAACATAATCTTCGATGGAGCAGGCCTCATCTGTTTCATCATCGAAGAAAATCCATTGTTGATTGATATTTTCCACTGTTCCTTCGGTAAAAGCTCTCGTTTGCCTGTTCATTAGTTTTGTTCGTTGTTGCTGACTCATACATATACCTCCAATAGTGGAATCCTCACCTACTTTTTAGTCAAAATCCAATGAAAATATAACGGTATATTTTAAAATATTATGGACAAATAACCATCTTTCCGTCTTCGCATAGGCTATGTTTAAACACGGGATGCTTTGCTCAACACTTCGTAATCACTCAGGGGGGCGTATAGGAGGATCCTACGGATGATGCTGATCGATACTTAAACATTGTTATGCATGTCTTCGAATTTGGAAATAAGGGACGATAAATCTTTTTAAGACAGGAGCCAATATTCTGTAATAGTCCCGATGGAAAGGAAGAATTGTAGAATGTGTGGGATAACAGGCTGGGTACATTTTCAAAAAGATTTACGGACTGAAACGAGAACACTGGAAAGCATGACGAAAACATTGGCAAAGCGGGGACCTGACGAGGATAATGTCTGGAGCGAAGCCCATGTTGCCTTTGGCCATAAACGATTGACGGTTGTTGATGCGGAAGGCGGAAAACAGCCGATGACGAAAAATCAACAAGACGGCAGATATACACTTAGCTACAATGGTGAGCTATATAACACCGAAGATATTCGTAAACAGCTATTATTAAAAGGATATTCCTTTAAAGGTCATTCTGATACAGAAGTTTTACTAACTTCTTATATTGAATGGAAAGAAAAATGCATTGACTTGTTCAATGGGATTTTTGCGTTTGCAATATGGGATGAAAAGGAGCAAAAATTATTCATTGCAAGAGATCGGATGGGAGTAAAACCATTATTTTACACGGAAAAGGACGGCGGGTTCATTTTTGGGTCGGAGCTGAAGGCGATTTTAGCCCACCCTGATGTGAGGACAGAGATTGATCGGGAAGGGCTGTCTGAAGTTTTCGGTGTAGGTCCATCCCGAAAACCAGGTTCCGGTGTGTTCCGTAATATTCATGAGCTGAGGCCCGCCCATGCGCTCACATTATCAAGGAAGGGGGTCCGGATTTGGCGCTATTGGAATGTGAAGAGCGAAGAGCATCGGGATACCCTCGATGAGACGGCCGAGAAGGTCCGCTTTCTCGTCGAGGATGCAGTGACGAGGCAGCTTGTATCCGATGTTCCGCTGTGTACCTTCCTTTCAGGAGGGCTTGATTCCAGCGCCATCACGGCCATTGCAGCCAACTCTTATCAAAAAGAAGGAAAAGGGCAGCTTCATACGTATTCCATTGATTATGAAGATAATGAGCGGTATTTCAAGGCAAATGATTTCCAACCTAATTCCGATGGATATTGGATAAAAAAAATGACGGATACATTCAATACGGTTCATCATTCATCTATCATCACCCAAGAACAGTTAACGAATCACCTGACGGAAGCGGTGCTTGTAAGGGATCTCCCGGGTATGGCGGACGTCGACTCTTCCTTACTTTGGTTTTGCAAGGAAATCAAGCAGGATTTTGTAGTAGGACTATCAGGCGAGTGTGCGGACGAAATTTTCGGAGGTTATCCATGGTTTCATCGCGAGGATGATTTAAATCGGGCTGGGTTTCCTTGGATGAGGTCCACGGATGAGCGAGTGTTATTATTGAAGGGGGGATGGCGCGAGAAACTGAAGCTGGAGGAATACGCGCATGAGGCATACTTGACCACCCTCGCCGAAACGCCTAGATTGGATGGCGAAAACGGTCTGGCGGCAAAGCGTAGAGAGCTATTTTATGTGAACTTATTATGGTTCATGACCACGCTTCTTGACCGCAAGGACCGGATGAGCATGGGAGCGAGCCTGGAGGTCCGGGTGCCATTTGCCGATCATCGCCTTGTCGAATATGCGTGGAACATCCCATGGGATATGAAAATGGTGGGTAACCGTGAAAAGGGCATCCTTAGGAAAGCGTTGGAGGGACTGTTGCCGGATGAGGTACTGTACCGTAAAAAAAGTCCCTATCCTAAAACTCATAACCCTCTGTATACAGACCGGGTACAGGGGTGGTTGAAAGAATTGCTGAGGGACAAAAATTCCGTCCTGCACGAGTTTTTCGATAAACAAAAGTTGAATGACATTGTCGACTCCAAAGGTGCCGCATTTAAGGTGCCATGGTTCGGTCAATTGATGTCGGGTCCTCAGTTGCTGGCCCACTTGGCACAAACACATGTATGGTTCAAAGAATACGACATCCAAATCATTGAATGAATAAAGGGGCAAGGATCTATATCCTTGCTCCTTTTCTTGCATCAATGATTGAATGTCAGGATTTTATATTGATAGCCATCCAAATCGATTTGCCGTTCCTTAACGGCTGCTTTCGTCCTTAAATCCGTTACAGTCCGTCCTTTCAAGTCAAAAGGAAGCGTGAAAGATTGTAAATTTTCGGTCGGATTTATGAGTATGACCACGGAACGGTTTTGATTATATTTCAAGTAGGCAACGATGTTTGCATTTTCGCTTGTATCCAAAAATTTGAACATCCCGTCATTGGCCAGTAACCGTTCTTCTTTCCTTAACCGAATCAATTCCTTCACTTCATTTAAAAGCTCGCCATTTTGTTTTTCTTCTTCCCAGACCATGCATTTACGGCATCCTGGATCCATGCTGCCGGTTAAGCCTATCTCATCTCCATAATAGATGCAGGGGCTCCCATTGAAGGTCAGCAGGATGGCATGGATAAGTTTGGCTCGTGCCAAGTCCTCCCCACAATCAGTAAAGATCCGCGGCGTATCATGGCTTCCGAGCAGATTGAACGTCACGTCAAAAACATTGGTCGGATAGCTATGATAGATTGCAGTCATCTCTTCAATGAATTCACGGGCATTGATGGTTTGTGAAGCGACCAGGCGAAAAACTTGGTTGGTGAACGGGTAATTCATCACAGCATCAAACTGGTCGCCGCGCAGCCAGGGCATGGAGTCATGCCAGATTTCACCAAGAATATAAAGGTCTGGCTTGATTTCTTTGACCGCTGTCCTGAATTCACGCCAGAAAGGATGGTCAACTTCATTGGCGACATCCAGTCGCCAGGCATCTATATCAAATTCTTTGATCCAATAGGTCGAAACCTCGAGTAAATATTGCTTCACCTCCGGATTCGCTGTATTCAATTTCGGCATCGATTCGAAGAAGCCGAAAGTTTCATAATTCGGTCTTTCCCCTCCTTTAAGAGGGAATCCGTGAGGATGGAACCAGTCCTTATATTTGGAATCCTCTCCCTTCTCGAGCAAATCCTGAAACGGGGGAAAGTAATACCCGCTATGATTAAAAACGGCATCCAGCATAACACGGATACCACGGGAGTGGCACTCTCGTATAAGTGTTTTCAATATTTCCTTCGAACCGAATTGGGGATCGATTTTTCGGTAATCGATTGTATCGTACTTGTGATTGGAATGGGCCTCGAAGATCGGTGTGAAATAAATGCCGTTTATGCCAAGGTCTTCAAGATGATCCAAATGTTCAATGATCCCTTCAAAATCACCTCCAAAAAAATTATCCACTGTCGGTTCTTCGCTCCCCCAAGGCTTTACACCTTCAGGGTCGTTATCATGGTTGCCGTTCGCAAATCTTTCTGGGAAAATTTGATACCAAATAGTATCTTTGACCCATTCAGGTGCACCGAATATTTCATTTTGATGCAAGTAAGGAATGGCGAAATAGCTACCTGGATCCCTTGGAACTTCATTGAAAAAACCCTTTTCGGTATAAATGGCCGTTTCATCTCCTGAGCTGATCTGGAAGCCATAGCGAATTCTTCGGTAGGGAGGCAATACATAAACATCCCAATAGTCATAGTGGGCATCACGGCCGGATAAGCTCATCGCCTGCTCCTCGTAAAGCCATTTTCCTTTATCGGATATGTATGGATCCCCAAATATCAATTCAACTGAGGAGATATCGTGTTTTTTCGTACGTAAGCGGATATGTAAGGTTTCCGTGTCAATTGTGTAAGCGAAATTATCTGTAGGTCTATGGTGTATGGCTGAAAATTCCATTGGTAATCACTCCAATTCTATATGCGTTTTTGAGGAAGTAAATTGAAATTGGAAACCACAGGCTGTGAATGAGAAAAGCTTCATGGAGTTGTGTCCAGCCGTAATGAACATATTTTTTTCACTATGGTTATATACCCAATAATAATTGAAAAAAGCGGGAATTAACTAAAAAATAACAAAAATTATTCATTACTACAAGGAAATAAATACATCCAGGAAAAGTTGTAAAACGTAAGGGCGTTCATATAATAATAACAAAAGAGTTGGCATCGCTTTCATTCTCCGAATTTGTACGATATTTTATCTGTAAAACAAGCACTGTAAACAATTCGGCGCTTTTGGACATGATAAAATAAACATTTAAAAAAGGAGAATGAAATTGAAAAAGCTGATTTTCCATTTGTTCATGTCCATATTCTTGATCATGATGGCAAGTGCTTGTGAGCCAACTTCAGATAAGGAAAATAAAATAGTTAAGGATGATAAGAAGACTGTGGAAGAAGCCACCGATGAAGCGAAACCGGAAAAAATGTTCATCTGGGAAGAAAAAGGTAAAGCGGAAGCTCTTAAGCCATTAATTGAAGGGTTTGAAAAAAAATATGGTATCGATGTTGAGCATGAAGAGCTGGAAATTGACGAAGAAATGCATGACCGCCTTCGTCGTGATGGGCCAATTGGAAACGGAAAAACCCCGGATGTCGTAACATTTTCTCATCAAAAAGTCGGCCAGCTCGTGAAGGAAGGCCTGATTCAGGAAGTGAAGGTGAAGAATGATGTATTGAATTCCTTCAATGAATCTTCGGTCAGGGCGGAGATGTATCAAGATAAGGTATTTGGTTTGCCGAAATCGGTGAACACCTCCGTTTTAATTTACAATAAAAAAATGATGCCTAAGGCTCCCGAAACGATGAATGACTTATATAAAATCTCGAAAAAATTAAGAAAGAACAACATCTATGGTTACCATGCCGAATGGACTCGTTTTCATGATGCATATGGCGTAATGGCTGGAATGGGAAGTTATGTATTTAAGGATCAAAAAGGCAATTTCGATCCTTCGGACATTGGTTTAAATGACAAGCATGCCATAAAAGCCGCTGCATACATTCAAAAATGGTATAAAGCAGATTTGATTCCAGAAGGTGATAGGGATGCGATCGATAAGATGTTTCGCCAAGGTGATTTGGCTTCATTATCAAGTGATGCTAACTCATTTACCGAGAAAAAAGATACAGGAATGGCGCCTTTGCCTGAATTGCCGAATGGTAAGCGGATGAAATCGTTCCTGGAAGTCAAGGGCTGGCATGTAACGGCATTCACAAAAAATCCTTACTGGTCCACAAAATTGATCGAGTATTTGACAAACGACGAACAGGCAATCCAACGCTATGAAACAACAGGTGATTTCCCTCCGAACAAAGCGATCAGGAATAATAAATTAATCAAAGAAAATGAAAGGGCACAAGCCTTAAGCATACAATTACAATACGCTGAACCTGTGCCGAATATTCCGGAAATGAATAAAGTATGGAGACCGATGAACTCAGCCATGAAAAGGATAACGATGGATAAGGCTAAACCGAAAAGGGCATTGGATGAAGCGGTGAAAGCGATAAAAATAGAATGATTTTCTTGTTCTGAATGTTCGATTACATGGAGTTCAGGTATTATGTCCAATTTGTCCCTTAAGTGTAAAGTTTTTTATAATTTGGATTTGACGGGATGTGGTCAAAAGGCTAATCTTAAAGGCGTAAAGAGATAGCTAGGAGGAGAGCGGATATGAGAAATGGAGTGTTAACACTCGCTTTAATTCCGTTGCTTCTTTTTTACGCCATTCCAGTAGGGGCAGCTGAAAAAGAACAACGAACTTGGACGGATGAAATCGTATATTCACTAATGGTTGACCGATTTTTCGATGGCAATACCAAGAATAATGGAGATGCTAATGTAAATGATCCTTCGGCGTTTAATGGCGGGGATTTTGAAGGTGTCACGAAGAAACTGAATTATTTAAAGGACATGGGTTTTACCGCTATCATCCTTTCACCAGTTTTCGCTAATGAAGATAAGGGCTACCATGGGGATTGGGTGACTGATTTTTATAAAACGGATCAACACTATGGGTCCATGAAAGAATTTAAGAAGCTCGTGAACGAAGCACATGATCTTGACATGAAAGTGATCCTTGATTTCCAGGCCAATAATGTGGGTCCTCATTCATCTTGGGTGAATGACACCGATAAACAAGATTGGTTTCATGAAGAAAAAGAAATCTCCAATGGTGGCGATCAAAAGCTATTGGAAACAGGGTGGCTTGACGGTCTTCCCGATTTGAATCAGGACAATGAGGAAACAAGGGAATATTTACTTGATGCTGCAAAATGGTGGATAACGGAAACTGATATTGATGGATACCGTTTAAATAAAGTTCAATTCGTGGCAAAAGATTTTTGGAAGGAATTTGTGGATACAGTCAAATCTGAAAAATCAAATTTCTATACGATCGGCGATATACAAGGTGATGCCGATATGATTTCAAGCTACAAGGAGACCGGCATGGATGCTTTTATGGCCTACCCACAAAATGATGAGTTAAGGGAAGCATTTTCTGCTCCCGACAAAGATTTGAAGCCGGTTTTTAATGGGTTCGAAGAGAGTGAATCGAAGTTCGGGGGTAAAGCTCCCCAAGCATTGTTCATGGATACGCAGGGGATGCCCCGTTTTACAAAGGATGCTGCCGATCATAATGAAAACCCAGGCTCCAGATGGAGAATGGCGTTGTCCTATCTTTATACGATGCCAGGAGTGCCAATCGTATTTTACGGCTCAGAAATTGCACTAAATGGAAATGTGGCCCCTGACAATCATAAATTGATGAATTTTAAGACAGAGCAGGAGTTGGTGGAATACATCACGAAGCTATCCGACCTCAGAGATATGCATCCTGCTTTGACAAAGGGCGATATGGAGCTTTTATATGAAAAAGGGGGGACCTCTGTATTCAAACGAGTTTATGGTGAAGAGACGATGGTCGTCGCCATGAACAATACGTCTGAAACCCAAACGATAAAAATTACAGATAAGGAACTTGATAACAATAAAGAACTGCGAGGCATGCTGAATGGCGATTTGGTCCGCAGCAAGGACAACAGCTACACGATTGTAATTGATAGGGAGTCAACGGAGGTCTACACACTGTCACCTAAGTCGATCATTAATATACCATACATGTTCGTTATCGGATTGGTTCTTCTCATTTTTGGTATATTCATTGCGTTGATCATGAAACGCTCAAAGAGGAACGAACGAAAATGATCACTTATTGCGGTTGGATGCTGAATATCGTCCCTAAGGCTTTGTGAAAACAGGATCGGGGGGATTCATCATGAATGAGACTTGGTGGAAGGAAGCCGTTTGTTATCAAATATACCCGCGCAGCTTCATGGATAGTAATGGTGATGGGGTGGGAGATTTAAAAGGAGTGATTTCCAAACTCGATTACCTGCAGGATTTAGGCATCGACGTTATTTGGATTTGCCCATTTTATAAGTCTCCCAATGCTGATAATGGCTATGACATCAGCGATTATCAGGCAGTTTCAGAGGAGTTCGGATCAATGGAAGATATTGCACTCTTATTGAAGAATGTCCATCAGCGTGGTATGAAGGTGATCCTCGATCTTGTGTTGAACCATACGAGTGATGAGCATCCTTGGTTCATTGAGTCACGGTCGTCCCGTGATGATCCTAAACGTGATTGGTATATATGGAGGGATGGACAGGACGGTCGCGAGCCGAATAATTGGGAAAGTATCTTTTCAGGAAGCGCCTGGAAGTTCGATGAAGGTACCCATCAATATTACTTACATCTCTTTGCCGAAAAGCAGCCAGACTTAAACTGGAAAAATGCTGATGTACGGAAGGCGCTCTATAAAATGGTCAATTGGTGGCTTGATAAGGGAATTGATGGTTTCCGGATAGATGCAATTACGCACATCCATAAGCGAGATGGTCTGCCGGATATGCCAAACCCTTATTGGCATCAGTATGTACCTGCGTTTGAAATGCATACGAATCAGGATGGGATCCTCGATTACTTGCAGGAGCTCAAGGAGGAAACGTTCTCTAAATATGACATCATGACGGTCGGAGAGGCCAATGGCGTCAGGATCGAGCAAGCGGAAGAGTGGGTTGGGGAACCGAGTGGGAAATTCAATATGATTTTTCAATTTGAACACCTTGGACTTTGGAATCGAGGACAAAATCAGCATGTGGATGTAATCGGGCTAAAACGTACCATGACCAAATGGCAAAAAGGACTTACGGACAAAGGCTGGAATGCTTTGTTTTTTGAAAACCATGATCAACCGAGAAGCGTATCGACATGGGGAAACGATCATCAATATTGGTTGGAGAGCGCAAAAATGATTGGAGCTCTGTATTTTTTCATGCAAGGGACCCCTTTCATTTATCAAGGTCAAGAAATAGGAATGACGAATGTTCAATTTGACTCGATAGATGATTATGATGATGTCGGAATGAAAAATTTCTATCGGATCGAGACAACCAAAGGGCGTCCGCATGAAGAAATCATGCACATCATATGGCATAGCGGCCGTGATAATTCAAGAACCCCGATGCAATGGAGTGAACAGGAAAATGGAGGGTTCACGAATGGAACGCCTTGGATGAGGGTTAATTCCAATTATCGGGCGATTAATGTAGAACAACAGAAAAATGACCCCTCATCCATTTACCATTTTTATAAAAAAATGATTCAGCTTAGAAAAAAACATCAGGTCCTTGTTTACGGAGAATATGATTTACTATGGGAAGATCACCCGGAGCTTTATATTTATACAAGAAGCATGAATGGTGATTCAGTCAAGATTGTCTGTAATTTCAGTACGAATCACCATCAAATCGATCTTTCGCATTGGGGTGAAATGGAGCTTTTGCTGGCTAACTATAATGATTGTTCAGGAGGGCCCATTATTGATTTACGACCATATGAAACGAGGGTTTACCGTTATTGAGCAAATGGAATATCATTGAATTCAGCTTGAAATCTATATGTGGTCAGTCGTCTGACCTCATATTCCCTTAATGACCTTTCTTTTTTTTAAGAAGCTGATCCAAAAGTCAGCTTCTTTTTATTTTAAGTAAAGATCAAAAGGAATAGTTAGTATTTTCTGAAAAAAAGGCAAAGGACGATAAAAAAAGTATGGATATACCTACTGGACTGAGTGTATTATGAATACATACTAATGTATAAATATAAAAATATCGATTTATGTAGTCAATCAAAGCTAAAGAGAGGAGAGGGGAAATACATGGCCATCACGATAAAAGATGTGGCACAGCTAGCGAAGGTTGCACCTTCAACGGTATCCCGAGTAATCGCAAACAACCCTAGGATAAGTGAAAAAACAAAAGTACGGGTACGAAAGGCAATGAAAAAATTAGGCTACCATCCAAACTTCATTGCACGCAGCCTTGCTAATCAGTCAACGAAGATCATTGGCTTGGTCCTGCCAAGTTCATCTATTGAATTTTATCAAAATCCATTTTTTCCGACGATACTGCAAGGTTTGAGTGAGGGTGCTCAGGAAAACCACTATTCGTTATTGCTCAGTACGGGAAAAACAGAAGACGAAATCTACAATGGAGTCGTAAATATGGTGCAAGGGGGGATGGTTGACGGAATCATCTTAATGTATTCGAGGTTGAACGACCATATATTGACCTATTTAAGAGCGAGGGGCTTTCCTTTTGTCATCATTGGGAAACCATATGATTTTATGGAGGAGATAACGTATGTGGATAATGATAATATCCTCGCTGCGGAACAAGCAACGGATTATCTCATTCAACTTGGACATGAAAGGATCGGTTTCATCGGAGGAGATGTAACCCTTGTGATGACGCTAGATCGATTATCAGGGTTTGAAGGAGCGCTGAAAAGGGCAGGCATCATTCCACGGAATGAATATATCTTACATGAAGATTTTTTGCATGAAGGTGGACAAGCAGCGGCAAGGCGGCTGCTATCCATCGACGAGCCTCCAACTGCTTTGGTGGTCAGTGATGATCTTATGGCTCTTGGCGTCGTGCAGTCACTTCGGGAGATGGGGATTCGCACACCGGAGGAAATGTCCATTGTCAGCTTCAATAATGTGCTTTTCTCTGAATTATCGTTACCTGCCCTAACCTCAGTGGATATCAATATTTTCGATTTAGGCTATCAGGCGGCAAAGGGCATCATTCAGATGCTGCAAACTGGAGATGCTCCGGCTGGTGCCATCATTCCACATCATTTCGTGGAAAGGCACTCTTGCAGATCAATCAAGGAGGGCGCGATGGTAGCCATGAACTATTAATAGCAAAAGGGCATTGCTTCCAAGCAATGCCCTTTTGTTAGAAATGGACACTGAAGCCTTTAAACGTATGTATGCCTGTACCATGTTTGATCAAATCATTGTCCTTTAGGTATTGGGTAGCTTTCAACACTTCCTCCTGGATATTTGATACAAGTCCCAGCTGGTTATGACTTCCAAATATATTGGAAACTTTCTTGATTTTGGCGATTCTTTCTAATGACTTCACAAGATCTACAGGATTTGTCGAAGGATAAAATGCGTAAATGGGAGTATCCGAGTAAAGCAAATCACCTGTAAATAAATAGCCTCTATCACAATCCAATATGGAGATGTGCCCAGGAGAATGGCCAGGGGTATGATAGATGCTTAAACTCCGATTTCCAAGGTCGATCGAATCCCCATCCGCAAGGATTCCGTCAGGGATTCCTGAATATGGGGTATATGTTGAAGGATCGAATGATACAGGCCATGCTATTGTTATATCCCTGGACATGTCTTTCCTTATTTGGTTCAAGGACAAGCCCTCTATGCCATTAATGAGCCAATCGGCATCATCGGCATGAACATAAATCTTATCGAATTCCCCATGCCCGCCAATATGATCCGCATGCACGTGTGTGGTCAATACGATGATCGGCAGGTCCGTTAGCTGGTTCGTAATTCGCTTGATCGAATCGATGCCAAGTCCGGTATCAATCAATGCAGCCGTGATCGTGCCAATGAGTAAAAATGAATGCACCTTCTCCCAATGTTCATATTCACTTATCGCAAAAGTCATGTCGTCCAATTGCTGAACGGTGAACCAGGGATCGACAATGTTCTTCATAACACATCACTCCTTTCCATGTATATATTTCCGGTACGGAATGGTCATTTCCTTCATGAAAAAACAAAAATAGTGGATTCCAAAATGAAATCCACTGCAGCTGATATCATGATTTACCCGTTTACCACAGTTCCGCCGTTTACATGAATGACTTGTCCGCTTACATAGGATGAATCATCACTGGCCAAATAGACATAGGCTGGTGCTAACTCTTCGGGCTGTCCTGCGCGCCCCATTGGCGTATCCTGACCAAATTTGGCAACATCATCTTCACCGAATGAGGCAGGAATCAGGGGAGTCCAGATTGGACCAGGTGCAACACCGTTCACTCTGATGCCATCTTTTGAAATGGAGTTTGAAAGAGCTCTTGTAAAGGCTAAAATGGCACCTTTTGTAGAGGAGTAATCGATTAGCTTAGGGTTGCCCTGATAGGCGGTGATAGAGGTTGTATTAATGATGCTGCTGCCTTTTTTTAGATGCTTTAATGCAGCCTTTGTTAAGTGGAACATCGAAAAGATATTGGTGCGGAACGTTTTTTCCAACTGTTCTGCAGAAATGTCAAGGATACTTGTTTGTACATGCTGCTCCCCGGCATTGTTCACTAGAATATCCAAACCACCGAATTCATCTACCGTTTTATTGACGACATCCTGGCAGAAGTCCTCATCACCTATATCTCCAGAGATGAGTAAGCATCTTTGGCCTTCTTTTTCTATCAATTCTTTTGTTTGTTTGGCATCCTCATGTTCATCCAAGTAAGCGACTGTTACATTTGCTCCTTCTTTTGCATAGTAGATGGCCACTGATTTACCGATTCCGCTGTCACCTCCCGTGATGATTGCCGTTTTGCCTTTCAATTTGCCACTGCCTTTATATGACGATTTGACCGATTCTGGATTCGGTTTCATCTTCGTTTCCAAGCCAGGTTGGTGTTGCTGATGTTGGGGGGGGAATCCTTGTTTGCTTTCGTTTTGATTAGCCAATGTTAAAACGCCTCCTATTATTGATCTACGCTATTTCTATTCCTTGTTCTTGGGAAAAGAAAACATGGTAAAAAAAACCACATTAAATATCTTGAATTTTCTTCGAAATTCAACAATGCAACATCTTTAGTCTTACCATGTTCAGCAAAGCGGATTCATGCTGGGAGACATGTGACGGTGTAGAAATGAAGACAAAAAAAGACCAACCCAATGGGTAAGGCCTTCCAGTTTATTAGCGGTAATTCAAGAATTGTACATCAATCGAGAGATCGGCGCCCCTGATTGCGGAAATAATCCCTTGTAAATCATCCCTGTTTTTCCCAGTTACACGAATTTGGTCTTCTTGAATTTGGCTTTTCACCTTAAGGCCGCTATTTTTGATGATCGTGTTGATTTTTTTTGCTTGTTCTTTATCGATACCTTGAATGAGCTTGGCCCTTTGGCGAACGGTACCGCCGGATGCACCTTCTAATTTACCATAGTCCAAATTCTTGATGGGTACATCACGTTTAATCAATTTGCTGATAAGGACATCCTTTAATTGTTCAAGCTTATATTCATCGTCAGACACTAAAACGAGGTCTTCCTTTTCTAGGGAGACGCTGCTAACACTCCCTTTAAAATCATAGCGTGTCTGAATTTCCTTCATAGCCATTGTCACTGCATTCGTTACTTCTGAAAAGTCTACTTTGGATACAATATCAAATGAATTTTCCTTTGCCATCACTTACCTCCAGCGGGTTTATTTCCTTTATTATAGTGAAAGTGTGCAAGGAAGACAACCATATTAACCTTATGGCTAATGGGTTAATGCATGAAAAAAAGCGAGGGGGACAGGCCCCGCGCTTCATTTATGGTCCGTTTTTTTCGAATAGGAGTGTTTACCTGCTGTAAGGTTTTCCTGGTAAGCGATGTTTTTTTCGGCATTGATCGCCTGATTGTCTTTCGGTCTTTTATTGTTGTCCGCAGTTTTGGACATAATGAAAACTCCCTTCCATAATCATGATCAATATTATGGTTCACAATGATGGAAGGAAGTATGTATGTTTATGATTTCTCAGGGGTATCGTTTAAGAAGAAGAGGGCAATTGTCCCAGGGCCTGCATGTGCACCGATGACGGAGCCGATCGTGTGAATCATGAAATCACTCGTCCCGAATTCATTTTGGATGGCTTCTTTCCACTCCAGTGCCGTTTCTTCGTCATCGCCATGACTGATGGCAATCGTTTGAGTTGTTAAGTTTTTGCCTCTTTCATGCATTAATTCAATGACCCGTTTAATCAATTTCTTTTTGCCGCGAATCTTTTCAAGTGGGACCAGCTTCCCATCTTCTACGTGTAATAACGGTTTTATGTTTAATAATCCGCCAACAAGGGCAGAAGTTTTGGAGATGCGGCCACCACGTGCTAAATATTCTAGATTATCCACCGTGAACAGATGCTCCATATGGCGGGTACGAAAGTCGATATCAGCTAAAATTTCTTCTTTGGAAGCACCGCTTGCTGCTAATTCCGCGGCTTTCTTAACGATTAAGCCGACACCCATCGAAGCGCATTTCGTGTTGACGATTTCAATATCGACGTCAGGGTATTCTTCCTTCACCTGATTAAGAATCATTACAGCTGTTTGGTAGGTTCCGGATAACTCAGAGGAAAAAGCTATATAAATCCCTTGTTTTTGCTCCTTGGCAAATTGCCTGAAAAGTTCTATTAAGTATTCTGGGGAAGCTTGCGATGTTTTCGGCGCTTTCCCGTCAATCATCGCCTGATAGACTTCGTGAGAATTAATGGTAAGCAAATCTTCATAGTTTTTCCCGTCAAGATGAACTTGTAAGGGGATCAAGGATACATTGTTTTCCTTATAGAAAGACAATGGCAAATCACATGCACTATCTGCAAGAATCGTGATAGCCATAATACACCTGCTTTCGTTTTACATTTTTTAGAAAATGAGCGTTCACTCCACTTTTTAGTGTAGCACGTAACGATAAAATTTCAATCTCTACGTAAACAGAATAAATAATATTAGCTAAAAAGATAATAGGATAAGGGTGAAATGGAGGTTTTTAGAATGTATAGTGGCGAAATGAAGAAAATCATCATAGTAGTGGTCGGGGCATTCTTGAATGCGATCGCGATGAACTTTTTTCTAATACCGGCAAATGTTTATGCAAGCGGATTTACGGGGGTGGCCCAGCTTTTATCACGTATGATAGGGTCCTTTGCTCCTTTTAATGTTTCGACCGGGATTTTATTGCTGTTATTGAATATTCCCGTAACGATCATCGCTTGGCGAAAAGTTGGGAAGTCTTTTACCTTTTATAGTTTTTTAAGCGTTGCTTTGATGTCACTTTTCATGGAAGTGATCCCCATTACACGATGGTCTCCAGACATATTACTGAATGCCGTGTTTGGAGGAGTCATAGCTGCAGTAGGTGTGGGAATCACTTTGAAGTACGGTGCTTCCACAGGTGGAATGGATATTATCGCCATGTTGTTGTCACGCAAGAAGGATAAACCTGTAGGCACTTATTTATTCCTGCTCAATGGTGTGATCATCGTAACGGCCGGAGCTGTGTACGGACCGGAAAAAGCTTTGTATACATTGGTTACCTTATATACATCGACCCGTGTTGTGGATGCAATACATACACGCCATGAAAAGCTTACAGCCATGATCATCACAAAGAAAAGCGAAGAACTTAAACAGGCAATCCACGCCCAGCTGGTTCGTGGGATTACAAGGGTTCCGGCCAAAGGTGCATTCACCAATGAAAACAAAGAAATGTTATTGATAGTCATTACAAGGTATGAACTTTATGACTTGGAACGAATCATCAAAGAAGTCGATCCGCAAGCCTTTACGAACATTATTGAAACTTCGGGAATCGTCGGCACATTCAGGAGGGAATAATATTAAAGGCAAATTAAGACCATTACACTTCCGTTACAAATGGGGATTTGTCGGCGTATCTAGTTTATTGCTCGTTCAAAGCGGCTAACTCTTATAGTGTAGCGCCAATTTAAAAATCTACCGAAGGAGTGATAGTAATGGCTAAAGTTGAAAAAATGAGCAGACAGGAAGCGGGACGTAAAGGCGGGGAAGCCACTTCAAAAAATCACGACAAGGATTTTTTCAGGGAAATTGGTCAAAAGGGCGGAAAAGCGACATCCAATAATCATGATAAGGAGTTTTATCAGGAAATTGGACAGAAAGGCGGAGAGGCCACTTCCGATACCCATGGCAAGGAATTTTATAAGGAAATCGGGGAAAAGGGCGGAAAGGCCCAAAAGAGTTAATTGAATAAGGAAAAGCCTCCAGGATTTCTGGAGGCTTTTCCTTATTTCGAGTGGTTTTCCAGCTCTTCCTGGAATTCCCTCAGTTGCTCTTTCTCGGCCTCCGTCGTGTTGGCAAAGGCAGATGAAAGAGCATTTTTAGCAATTTCCTCAGTATTGTGCTGGTCACCCTCATGCTCAGAGTGGAGGGCTTCTTCAACAAATTCCCTAGCTTTTTGGAATAATTTGTTTGCCATTAGAAGCCACCGTAGCTTTGTTCAGACATAATTCTCAACCTGTCTTTTTCCGCTTGTTCAAACGTGGTGTGATAAGGAATTCTTTCGGCATGCTTGGCAACACTTTCTTTGCCCTGCTGTACAAATCTTTTGGATTTACTACCCATGCTTATCTCCTCCGATTCTGAGCGTTGTGGACAACAGAAACCAAATCTGTTATCGATATTAGTTTGGCTTCAATAGGAGATTTTATGAAGGTAAAAAATGTCTCAATAGGACTTTAAATTGAATTTTTCTTCAAGGAAGATAGCTATTCCATCTTCTTCATTCGTCAATGTCGTCATATTTGCCACGGTTTTTACAGGTGATATGGCATTGCCCATAGCAACGCCGGTTCCTGCGTAATCAAGCATTTCCAAATCGTTGTCTTCGTCCCCGAATGCAATGATTCGATCTTGAGGTATTTCCAAATAGTTGGAAACTCGTTTTAGACCTACGGCCTTGCTCAATCCGCTTTTAATGATTTCGATTATATGGAAAGGCTCTGCCCAGCGGCGATGATCGACCAATTCTGCATGAACGTCCGATAAATGCTGACGAATCTGGCCAACATAATCACTATCTGTATGAATGAGCATTGATGTAGGGGAATCCTGAAGGAAATTGCGTAAATCGCCGGTTTTCATGGTTGGATTACCTACATTGAACATGTCCATCAACTTTTGATCATGATGATGGACGTAAACGTCATCACGGACTTCAGCGATGATGTTATGGTATTTAAAGTGATCACAAGCCTCGACAATATCCTTTGCAACACTTATATCCAGCGGAGAGTGGTACACCCCCCAGCTTGTCTGTAATGGATGATGGACGAAAGCTCCATTGAAGTTGACGATTGGTGTAGTCAAGCCCAATTCGCGATAATACAGTTCGCTTGAACGAAACGGACGACCGGTTGCGATCATAATCTCGTGTCCGTCTTCTTTTAGTTTGAGCAATGTTCGTTTAGTCCTTGTAGAAATGGTTTTTTTATCTGTAAGTAAAGTACCATCAAGATCCAAAACGATTAAATGTTTTTCAGCCATGTACACACCTTCTGTTCTTTTTAATTTCATTATATGCAAATATTGTTAAGGCTATTTTAAAGGAAATGTAAATCTTTTTCATTCTTTATGCATTCCTGTATGATATTACTATATCCAGGATTATAATAATTAGAGGGAAGTACAGGTATAATGGCGTCGCTTCTGGAATTATTTCAGAGTGAGAATATTCGGAGGGGTTAAACTTGATAATTATTGAAAAAGAGCAAATCGGACAAATTCCTGTTTTACACTTGAGTGAGCAGGCAGCATTTCATCAGGAATTGCCGCTTATCATATTCATACATGGTTTTCAAAGTGCTAAGGAACATAATCTTCATTATGCTTATTTATTGGCTGAAAAGGGGTTTCGTGTTCTTTTGCCCGATGTGATCCATCATGGGGAAAGGGATTCTGGTTTAAGTGATTCCGAAATGATGCCCCTTTTTTGGGAAATGGTTTTACAGACGATAAAGGAATTATCTTTTCTGAAGGATGATTTATTATCGAGAAAACTAACCGATCCTGACAGAATTGGCGTAGCGGGTACGTCGATGGGAGGAATCGTGACGAATGGGGCGCTTGCCACTTATGATTGGATAACGGCAGGAGTGAGTCTAATGGGAAATCCATCATATGTCGCCTATGCAGAGCTCCAAATGGAAGAGATTAAAAAAAGGAAATTACAATTCCCTGTTACGGACGAGGAAGTCGGCCGAGTGATTGAGCAACTGAAACCATTTGACTTGAGTCTAAATCAAGATAGGCTAGCCAATCGCCCGCTTCTTTTTTGGCATGGAGCTAAAGACCCGATCGTACCTTATCAACATGCGTATCGATTTTATGAAGGTGTCAAACCAGGGTATGATGGGGTAAATGAAAGAATCGAATTCATCCTCGATCCCAAGGCGGGCCATAAGGTCAGCCGAGAAGGCGTGCTCATGACTGCGGATTGGTTCGGGAAACATTTGCTGTCAACTGTGCAAAAAGCTTAAGTACCTAAGCAAAATCTGTTATGATTCTAATACAGACATAGTGTAAAGTCTAAATCGTGAAATTTACGATGAAACCGACTATATCTAAAAACGAAGAGTTTAGTTTCTTCATAAAAGGAGTGATTGAAGTGGATCAAGATACAAAAGACGTTATTCTAGGAGCATTGGAGCAGGTCATTGACCCGGAGCTTGGTATAGATATCGTGAATTTAGGTTTGGTGTATGATGTGGATATGGATGAAGCAGGTCTGACTACAGTTACGATGACGTTGACCGCAATGGGATGTCCGCTGGCTGGGACAATTGTCGATCAAGTGAAGTTGGTCCTTGAAGATATCCCGGAGGTCAAGGAAACAGATGTGAAAATCGTCTGGAGCCCACCATGGACCAGAGACAAAATGTCCAGATATGCCAAGATCGCATTGGGAATCAAATAATCACCAAGTAATAACAATGAAGAGCCAGTCGCATATCAGTGAGTCCTTATAGGGTGAAACTGTTTGTGTTCTGGTTTTTTCTGATACGTTGGGGTTAGGAGTGGTTAATTGAATAGACAAGTAAAAGATTCATTAAGCAGGCCACTGAGGGATTTAAGAATCTCCGTCATCGATCGGTGTAACTTCCGCTGTCAATATTGCATGCCAGCAGAAATATTTGATGATACGTTTCAATTTCTGCCAAAAAGTGAACTTTTATCTTATGAGGAAATCGTGAGGGTTTCGAAGATATTCGCTGATCTTGGAGTTAAGAAGCTCAGGTTGACGGGCGGGGAACCACTGTTGCGGAAAGATCTTGCCATACTGATAGAATCGCTCGTAAACATTGAGGGAGTAGAGGATATTGGATTGACCACAAATGGCGTGTATTTGAAAAAACATGCCGAGAAATTGAAGGCAGCTGGGTTACAGAGAGTGAATATCAGCTTGGACAGCCTGGATGATGATCTTTTTAAGAAGATGAATGGCAGGGATATTGGGATTGAGCCGGTTCTCTGTGGTATAAGAGCTGCCAAAGACGCCGGTCTTGGCGTTAAAGTGAATATGGTAGTGAAAAAAGGAACCAATGAATCCCAAGTTCTTCCCATGGCCCGTTTCTGTAAAGAAGAGAATATGCCATTAAGGTTTATAGAATTCATGGATGTCGGACATACAAATGGCTGGCAGCTGAAGAATGTCATGACGAAAAAAGAATTGCTTGAGGTGCTCCTGGCTGAATTCGACCTTGAGCCTGTGAAAGAAGAGTATTATGGGGAAGTGGCAAAACGCTTCCAATATAAGGGGACGACTGCTGAAGTGGGCTTCATTACATCCGTATCCGAGTCTTTTTGTTCCAGTTGTACGAGGGCCCGTCTTTCTGCCAATGGAAGTCTGTATACTTGCCTATTCAATGGCAAGGGTCACGATTTGAAGTCCATGCTCCGTTCTGACATGACAGATGGGGAATTGACTCATTTCATCATATCAATGTGGAATGAAAGGGATGACAGATATTCAGATGAGCGTTCAGCGGGAACGGTAAAAGAACAGGAAAAAATCGAGATGTCATTTATTGGCGGTTAACCGAACGCCATCCCGAATTAAATCTGTATCCGTGTAAAAGCCGAGGATGAATGCCAGTAGCATTCATCTTTTTTTATACGATTTTTATGCATCTTTTTTTGGCTGATGAATTTCAGGTGAAGAAACCACGACTAAGAAAATAATGCAATGGTCCCAGTTGAAAATCATGAGTAAAGCATCACTAATCAATATTTTTAAGAGGCGATTTCAATCGATCGTGCAAATTTCAATAGGACAGTTTTCACAATCGATCTCTTGTTTCAAATAATCAATGTCAAGAATCGTAATGATTCCTTTATTTATCGAGACGACACCCTTTTTCCTAAGATGAGCAAGCAATCGATTGACCACCTCACGTGATGTGCCGCAAAAATTGGCGAGTTCTTGGTTAGTAAAGGGGAAATTGATGACTTTGCCTTCTTCAACTTCCTTACCATAACTATTTGATAAGCGGATGAGGGTGGAGTAAAATGCCCCTTTTTTACCGTGCAGGAGCATATCGCGGAACTTAGCCTGATTTCTGCGATTTTGAGCGGATAGCCATGTGATCATTTCGACTGCAAGACTGCTATCGGAGGCGATTTTCTTTTCCAATGCTTCTCTTGATATAACTGCCACACTGCCATCTTCCAACATTTTTGCATTCATCATATATTTCGGATGTTGAGAAAAAAGGACGGTTTCTCCAACCAAATCATTTTCCGAGCAAATGCGCAAAGTTAGATCCCGTCCATCTGGAACAACCTTGCTCAGCTCTACTTTGCCGCTCACTATGTAATATAAATCATCTGCGGGGGTGCTTTCCTGAAAAAGGAAGCACCCTTTTTCCATATGTTTAATGTGCCGTCTATTATCTAAAAGGGCGTGCAACCGATTTGATAACGATAATCCATTCATGTTAATATCCACCTTTCAAGTGCAGGAATATCCAATTACTACCTTTGATTTAAACGGAAAAATAGCTAGTGGTCAACATATTTGGATAAATGTAGAAGCTTTCCGGATGGACATCCGTTGATGAAATTAAAGTCTGAAATTTTATAAAAATACATTTGATTTTATTTTTATTCAGTCATATAATAATAGAATCAAAGAATGACAGGGACTAAAAATACAGGAGATGGTTAAAGTGTTTGTATCGATTGTAGGCGCAACAGGTTATGGAGGGCTGGAATTAATCAGGCTTTTGAATAATCATCCACATTTAAAAATAAAATCATTACATACTTCTTCTCAAATCGGCCGAAGTTTACATGATGAAAATGCACATCTAATGCATATGAAAGATAAATTGGAAATTATGGACCCGGAGGCGATTGCAAAAAATTCGGATATTGTATTTCTTGCCACCCCTTCAGGTGTATCCTCGGATTTGATTTCGCAATTTTCAGACCTTGATATTAAGGTGATTGATTTATCCGGAGATCTTAGGCTTCAAACCCCGGGTGAATATGAGTACTGGTATAAGAAACCGGCAGCGCCACAGCCTATTATTGAGAAAGCCGTTTATGGATTGTCTGAATGGAATGCAAATGCGATAAAGCAATCGACCATTGTTGCCAACCCAGGATGTTACCCGACTGCATCACTATTGGGTCTTGCTCCTTTGTATACGGAAGGGTTGGCTGAAGCAGCCTCAGATGTGATCATCGACGCGAAATCCGGAGTTTCCGGAGCGGGTAAATCGCCTTCAGCCGTAACACATTTTAGCGAAATGAATGAGAACTTCAAGATATATAAAGTGAACCAGCATCAACATATACCGGAAATCGAACAGCAGCTTGGACGATGGTCGCAAAATATGCTTCCAATACACCCCATTACCTTCAATACCCATCTCGTCCCGATGACTAGGGGCATAATGGCTACGATGTATATAAAGGTCGATCGTCAAACCTCGTCGGCAGAATTGGTCGACTTATACAAGACAGTTTACGAGGATCATCCATTTGTGAGGGTACAGCCGCACAACCAATTTCCATCCACCAAACAAGTATTTGGTTCAAACTTTTGTGATATCGGTGTCACCTATGATGAAAGAACAGGTAAAGTAACGGTGGTTTCGGTCATCGATAATTTAGTGAAGGGCGCTGCAGGCCAGGCGATTCAGAATGCAAATATATTAATGGGATTGGAAGAGACGGCAGGATTATGGAACAGTCCGCTTTATCCATAAATTTTGGAGGGAAATAATGAATACACTACAGACAGTTGAAGAAATCAAACAGATTAAGGACGGAAACATTTTAATGCCTCAAGGTTTCAAAGCGGCGGGTGTCCATGCAGGATTACGTTACTCGAAAAAAGATGTGGGCATCATTTTTACCGAGAATCCAGCTTCAGCCGCTGCCGTTTATACCCAAAATTTAGTTCAAGCGGCTCCCATCAATGTAACGAAGGATAGCATGGCAGTTTCGGGGAAACTACAAGGCATCGTGGTAAATAGTGCATGTGCAAATGCTTGTACAGGGGAGCAAGGTATGAAGGATGCATATGAAATGAGAAAGCTTGCCGCGAGAAAATTCGGCTTGAAGGATCATGCATTTGCAGTAGCTTCCACAGGTGTCATTGGAGAATACATGGAAATGGAAAAAGTCAAAAAAGGCATAGAAGCGTTGAAGCCAGAAAATACAAGACAGGCTGCTGAAGATTTTGAGGCCGCCATTTTAACAACAGATATCGTCACGAAGAGTTGTGGTTATGAAACGGTCATTGACGGCAAAATCGTGAAAATGGGCGGAGCAGCGAAAGGATCTGGAATGATTCATCCAAACATGGCCACCATGCTCGGTTTCATAACAACGGATGCTGCCATCGAACCGGTAGACTTACATCTTGCCTTATCCGCCATTACCAATGATACATTCAATCAAATCACGGTTGATGGTGATTGTTCAACGAATGACATGGTATTGGTGCTCGCGAATGGTGAGGCGGATAACGAACCTTTGACGCCTACACATTCGGAATGGTCCGTTTTCTTGGAATTATTGAAACAAACTTCCGAAAATCTTGCCAAACAAATCGCCAAAGATGGGGAAGGGGCCACAAAACTGATAGAAGTGAATGTTCATGGGATGCAGTTGAAGGAAGATGCCCAGATGATGGCAAAGACGATCGTGGGTTCGAATCTAGTGAAGACGGCAGCTTTTGGCGCTGATGCAAACTGGGGAAGGATCATAGCTGCAATGGGAAGGAGCGGAGTGAAGTTCCAGCCTGATCAAGCAACGATTATGTTCTGTGATATCGTCGTACTCAATGATGGAGAACCAATCCGATTTTCCGAGGAAAAAGCCAAAGCCTACCTCGAAAATGAAAGCATCATCATTCATGTTTATTTGAAGGAAGGTAAGGAAACAGGAACGGCATGGGGCTGTGATTTAACTTACGATTACGTAAAAATAAACGGAAGCTATCGTTCTTAAGGGGTGATGACAAGAATGGATATATTGGTCATCAAGTGTGGCGGCAGTATCATTAACGAATTATCGGAGTTTTTTTTTCATAGTATTAAGCAGTTGCAAAATCGTGGGTACCATATAGTTTTTGTTCATGGAGGCGGTCCAGATATCAATTCGATGATGGAAAAATTCGAAATTGAACCAATCTTTGAAGGCGGGTTAAGAAAGACGACCTCAGAAGTGTTGGGAATTGTCGAGCTCATGCTTGCTGGCAGATCAAACCGCAGTCTCGTTCATAAATTGGAAGCGCACGGAATCAAGGCAGTTGGTTTAAATGGCTCTGATGGCGGAATTCTTACAGGAGAGTATATCGATGAACAAAAACTCGGAGCTGTTGGCGAGATACAGCAAGTCAATACAGAATTACTTGGGCTTTTATTGGAAAAGGGATATTGTCCGGTATTGACACCAATCTCGATAACGGGAGCGGGAACTAAATTAAATGTGAATGCTGATATGGCAGCAGGCTCTGTAGCGAAGGCACTCTGTGCTGACATGTGTTTATTCGTAACGGATGTTAAAGGGGTTTTGAAGGATGAGCAAATCATTGAGCGTTTGACTGAAGCGGAAACATTGGGCTTAATCTCGGATGGCAGTATCCACGGGGGAATGATCCCAAAGGTCAATACAGCACTGTCGGTGCTCAATAAGGGGGTTGGAGAAGTGATGATCGTTAGCGGGAAAGGTCATTTCTATGAAGCCGGGCAATTCATCGGCACGAAATTTTTTCAGGAAGAGGGGGTCATTCAATGAGTTACTTATTTCCTACATATGCGAGGTGGGGCATTGAGCCGGATACAGCTATTGGAATGAAGGTTACAAGTACGGCAGGTAAAGAGTACCTGGATTTCACATCGGGAATTGGGGTTTTGAATCTTGGACATTGCCATGAGACGGTAAAAATGGCCGTCACGGAACAGCTAAATAAATATTGGCACGTATCGAATATGTTTCAGAGTTCGATTCAGGAACGCACGGCAAAAATGCTGGCGGATGCCTCCGGTTTGAGTCAGGTGTTTTTTGCCAACAGCGGTGCGGAAGCGAATGAGGCTGCCATCAAACTGGCACGTAAAGCTACGGGAAAAAGTAAAATCGTCACATGCCAGCAGTCATTCCACGGACGGACATTTGCTACGATGGCAGCAACGGGACAAGAAAAAATAAAATCTGGGTTCGGACCAATGCTTGAGTGCTTTGAATATGTTCCGTTTAATGACGATGATGCCATGATGGCAGCGATTGATGAGAGTACAGCCGCTGTCATGATCGAAATCGTTCAGGGAGAGGGTGGTATCCATGTCATACATCAATCGTATTTGGACACGATCCAAAGCCACTGCAAAAAATATGGAACGCTACTGATCATCGATGAAATCCAAACTGGAATAGGGCGTACCGGCAAGCCATTTGCCTTCCAGCATTATAATGTACAACCGGATATCATCACTTCGGCAAAGGGATTGGGAAATGGACTGCCAATCGGGGCGATGATCGGACGTGAAAAGCTTTCGGAGCATTTCAACCCTGGAAGCCATGGCTCCACTTTTGGCGGCAACCCTGTTAGTGTGTCCGCAGCAGAGGCTGTTTTAACGGAAATTTTCAACCCTGTTTTTTTAAAAGAAACCGTGAATAAAGCAGAATATCTTAAAAATGCATTGGCAAACGCATTGAAGGACGCAGAAGAAGTGAAGGAGATTCGCGGTCTTGGAATGATGATCGGGATTGAATGTGAACAAGATGTCCAGGAGTTCCTGGCTGAGCTTCAAGAAGAAGGCATACTTGTATTGAGCGCTGGACCCAAGGTTATTCGGTTACTTCCCTCCCTTACAGTCACTGAATCGGAGATCGATAGGGCGGTAAGGAAAATAGAAAAAATATTCTCAATAAAGCAAACTATCTAAATTTATTGAATTTTCATGGATAAAAATGAATAATTATGCTATTCTATAAATAAATATACGTCGTCTATTACTGAGGTGAAGAACGTGAAAAACTATCTATACTTAGAGAATGGTTCCGTCTTTGAAGGGGACCTGCTGACTAAATCGACTGAAAAAGCAGCCAATGGAGAGATTGTCTTTTTTACCGGAATGACTGGATATCAGGAAGTGTTGACAGATCCTTCCTATAAGGACCAAATAGTTGTTTTCACATATCCTCTTATCGGAAACTACGGGGTCAATGAAAATGATTTTGAAAGTAAAAAGCCGCATGTGGCCGGCGTGGTTGTATATGAAGGAAATATGAGCCATTCTCATTATCAGGCAAAAAATTCACTTGGTGAGTATTTAGACAAGTGGAACATTCCCCTGTTAAGCCATGTGGATACAAGAGCGGTCGTTAAGAATATTAGACAGGAAGGCTCGATGCAGGCCGTCATCACTTCGGAAGAAGGATGCACGGTGAAACCGAGTCAAGGTGGTTTAACAGCCCATGTTGCCGAAGTATCGACAAAGGTGATAGAGAGTTTTGGAGAAGGTGACAAGCACATAGTGTTGATGGACTTTGGGTATAAGAAATCGATTTTGGATTCATTGGTTCAACAAGGCTGCAGGGTCTCGATCGTTCCATTCGATACTGGATTCGAACAGATCAAGGAGTTACAGCCTGATGGAATTTTGCTTTCAAATGGGCCTGGGGATCCCAAACAGCTGGAATATCTTTTAGGGAACTTAAAAAAAATCATTTCGAAATTTCCGACGATGGGCATCTGTCTCGGTCATCAATTAACGGCCCTTGCTTTCGGGGGAAACACGAAAAAAATGCTGTTTGGACATCGCGGTGCGAATCAGCCCGTGGTCGATTTGAAAACGAAAAAGGTGTATATGAGTTCTCAAAATCATAGTTATGAAGTCGATGAACCAAGTTTACAGGGGACATCGCTTCAAGTTCGCTTCAGAAATGTGAATGATAGCACGGTCGAGGGTCTCATGCATGAAGACCTGCCGATTTTCACTACCCAGTATCACCCCGAGGCAAATCCTGGACCAATCGAGAGTTCACAGCTGTTCAATGACTTTTTACAAATGATAAATGATTATAGCGGGAGAGAAAAAGCCTATGCCTAAGGACAACACGATACAGACAATTTTAGTGATTGGTTCGGGGCCGATTGTCATCGGTCAGGCTGCCGAATTCGATTATGCGGGAACACAAGCATGCCTCGCTTTAAAAGAAGAAGGATATAAGGTCATTCTTGTTAACAATAACCCGGCAACGATCATGACAGATGAGATGAATGCCGATGCTGTCTATTTCGAACCTTTGACAGTGGATGTGCTGGAAAAAATCATTTCCAAAGAAAAGCCAGACGGCCTGCTCGCTACATTAGGTGGTCAAACAGGCTTGAATCTTGCCTATCAATTGGATGATGCTGGCATACTTGAAAAGTATGATGTGAAACTATTAGGTACACCGATTGACTCGATCAAAAAAGGAGAAGATCGTCAACTGTTCCGTGAACTTATGCTTGAAATCGATGAGCCTGTACCGGATAGTGCAATCGTCCATACATTGGAAGAGGCGCAAGCTTTTGCAGAAAAAATCGGTTTCCCCATCATCGTTCGACCTGCCTATACACTGGGCGGTACTGGTGGAGGGATTGCCGATTCATTGGAGACGTTCATTGAACTCGTCCGGGGCGGACTCCAAGAAAGCCCGATTACACAATGCTTGATTGAAAGAAGCATAGCTGGATATAAAGAAGTCGAATATGAAGTCATGCGTGATGGCAACAATACGTGCATCACCATCTGTAATATGGAAAATATAGATCCGGTCGGCATCCATACAGGCGATTCGATCGTCGTGGCACCATCGCAGACCTTATCGGATGATGAGTTTCAAATGCTGCGCGCTGCTTCCATCAAAATCATTTCCGCTTTAGGTATCATCGGCGGCTGTAACATTCAATTTGCACTTGATCCAAATAGCAAGCAATATTATCTAATAGAAGTGAACCCACGGGTGAGCCGTTCATCGGCATTGGCCTCAAAGGCAACGGGATATCCGATTGCCCGCATCGCCGCAAAGCTTGCCGTCGGCTACCATCTATCTGAATTGATAAATCCTGTAACGAAAAGTACCTATTCAAGCTTCGAGCCCGCCCTAGACTATGTAGCAGTAAAGTTCCCAAGATGGCCATTCGATAAATTCACGGGCGCAAACCGAAAATTAGGAACACAGATGAAGGCAACGGGTGAAGTGATGGCTTTACACCGCAGCTTTGAGGGCGGGGTCCAAAAGGCCGTCGATTCATTGGAATTAAAAACGAATGGACTGCAACTTTTATCGTTGCGTGACAAATCCGTTCCAGAGCTATGGGGAAAACTTGCCGAAAAATCGGACGAACGAATTTTCATCATATTCGAGATGCTTCGTAAAGGCGTGACAGTTGAAGAAATCCATGAGGCGACGATCATAGATGATTTCTTTCTTCATTCCTTCGCTTCGCTTATCGGGAAGGAAACGGAGATCGCAGCCAAGTCCATCGAATCGGTCACAAAAGAAGAACTTCAGCTATACAAAGAAAAGGGGTTTGCCGATCATTACTTAGCGTCCGCATGGAATGTAAGTGAGTTCGAGGTGAGGAAACATCGGAAAGCGCTCGGCATTACTGCTGTATATAAAACGGTTGATACTTGTGCAGCCGAATTCAGCTCACATACGAACTATCATTATTCCACATATTTCGGTGAAAATGAACAGAAGAAAACGAATAAGAAGAAGGTATTGATGATTGGCAGCGGCCCTATCCGGATCGGGCAGGGAATTGAATTCGATTACTGTTCCGTTCATGGGGTTTATGCACTCCAGGACGAAAATGTTGAAACAATCATGATCAACAATAATCCAGAAACGGTAAGCACCGACTTTGCTACGGCAGATCGCCTTTACTTCGAGCCATTAACATTGGAGTATGTCCTGAATGTGATTGAGGCGGAGGATATCGACGACGTCATCGTCCAATTCGGAGGACAGACCGCGATCAATTTGGCAAAGGGCCTTGAAGATTACGGTGTGAATTTGTTGGGAACGACCTTTGATACACTTGATCAGCTGGAGGATCGCGATCGTTTTTATCAGCTATTGAAAAAATTGGATATTCCACATGTGCCAGGTTCAATGGCGAATAGTGAACGGCAGTTAATTGAACGTTCGGAGTCCATTGGCTTTCCAGTCCTATTGCGTCCATCCTATGTCATTGGCGGCCAGGGCATGGAAATCATCCGTTCGAAGGAAGACCTGAACGATAGAGTGAAAAAGGGGACGTCCCTCGTTTACCCTGTGCTGATAGATTCCTATATACCAGGAAAAGAAGCTGAAATCGATTTGATTGCGGATGGAAAAGATATATTTATCCCAATCATTGCCGAACATATAGAAAAAGCAGGCGTACATTCAGGCGATAGCATGGCATTATTGCCGGCACGAACTTTAAAGGATGATATGAAAGCTAAGATGAACCATTATGCTCAAAAGCTTGTAACAGAGCTAGGCTATAAAGGACTTATGAATATCCAATACGTGATTGAAGGAAATAACGTATATGTATTGGAAGTAAACCCGCGTGCCAGCCGGACAATTCCGATCATCAGTAAAGTCACTGATATACCCTTAGTGCAAGTCGCGACAAAAATATTGCTTGGGAAATATTTTTTGTCGAATGTATTCGATAAAACGGGATTGATGGAAGACATTCCGTATGCAGTCGTCAAATACCCAGTTTTCTCAACGTTCGCCCTAAGCGGGCTTGATTCCAAAGTAGGTCCGGAGATGAGATCGACAGGTGAGGGAATTGCAATCGGTAAAACGGTAAAAGAAGCTTTGGCAAAAGTATTCCATGCCCAAAAGTCTAGAAATGCTACAGGCATTTACCAATCCGGATCAGTCCAATTAAGTGAGGAATTGCTTGTGCAAATCAAGGGTGCCGGTTTGACATTGTGTGATTCGGGATTTGATAAGTGGCTGAAGGACGGGAATGCCGCTGTCGTTTTGGCATATGGAACAACGCCAGAAGATAAGAAGCTAAGGCTTATGGCAGCAAAATACCGGTTGCTGGCATTTACGGAAGAAGAAACCTTTAAGGCATATTTGCAATCAATAAGCGATACTGAGCTAGATGTTACCTCGCTACAGAAATGGCTTGTAACATATTCGAAAGGAGTGTCACACGCATGAGCTCAATTACAGTGCCGGCACAGGCGAAGATTTTAAATGGGAAAGATTTTTTGACAATGAAGGAGTCTACACCTGCAGCCATAGCAGATTTATTAAAACTAGCACAGACGATTAAAGGGAAATTACAGGCTGGCGAGGAATATACACCATTAAAAGGAAAGACGCTGGGGATGATCTTTGAAAAATCGTCTACCAGAACTCGTGTGTCTTTTGAAGTCGGCATGATGCAGCTGGGTGGGCACGCCTTGTTCTTAAGTGGAAATGATCTGCAAATAGGTCGTGGGGAATCCATTTCCGATACGGCAAAGGTCCTTTCGGAATATATTGATGGCATCATGATTCGTACCTTCGAGCATGAAAAAATCATGGAATTGGCGGAGAATGCGTCCATTCCTGTCATCAATGGACTAACAGACCTTGCACATCCATGTCAGGTGCTGGCAGATTTCTTGACCGTCATCGAGATTAAAGGACAGCTAAAAGGGCTGAAGATGAGTTATATCGGCGATGGCAATAACGTTGCCAACTCATTGATGGTCGGCTGTGCAAAAATGGGTATGGACTTTTCCATTGGATGTCCAGAGGACTACAAACCTGACGAAAAAGTCGTCAATTATGCACAAAAAGTGGCAGAATCGACGGGAAGCAATATTGTCGTGACGACATCAGCCCAGGATGCGATACATAATGCCGACATCGTCTATTCCGATGTATGGACGTCCATGGGCCAGGAAATCGAGAATGGAGTCCGCTTAGAAGCGTTTAAAGATTATCAAATAAACAATGAGCTGGTCAAGCAGGCTAAAAGCGACTATTTATTCATGCATTGCCTTCCTGCGCATAGGGGAGAGGAGGTAACCGGTGAAGTCATCGATGGACCCAATTCCGTCGTTTTTCATCAAGCTGGAAATCGTCTTCATGCACAAAAGGCGGTTTTAGTGGATTTAATGTCTTAATCAAGGAGGCGTCCGCTCACTTTAGCAGACGTCTTTTTTACATCCTAATTTCCTTTTTGTCCTTTATTTTTCAGACATGAAAGATAAGAAACGGGCAATAATAACAAGGAAAGCATGTAAAGGGGTGAAATTCATGGGGCAAAATCGTCAATTCAAGCCAGGTCAAAAGGCACCTAATAATGGGACCTACGTAGAAATTGGTGAAACGGGCAGTACGGTCGTCAATCCTAAAATGATAAAGCTCGATGCAGGGGATGCCTTTCCTGAAACATCCAATCATAACCGAATTTGGACTTATCAGCGGAAGCCTTGAAAAAAGCTAAATCAGGAACAGGAGCAATCACTCCTTTTCCTGATTTTTCCATTATTTAGGAAATTAATAGCATTCTTCATCTCAATCATTATCATTTAACGGATAATATTTCTCTATATAGCTATTTCCCTGATTTGCATAAATATGCAGGTTTTTATGACCGAGGCGGTTAATAGTCCTTTACTGTATTTCATAGATTTGCCAAATGGAATCTTGGAGTTTTATAATGATATAGAAAAAATGATTAACTGAATAGTTAATTATATACATAACGGATAAGTGGAGCCGGGATCGGCCCATAGCTACTAACACTAAAACAAGTATAGTAAAGGAGAATGGCATATGAAATTAGTGACTTTCAGTTATGAAGGGTTTAAGCGTATTGGAGCACTTTACCCGAATGATGAAATCGTGGACCTGAACTATGCTTATCAAGCATTTCTTGAAAGTGAAGGGAAACTGCGCAGTGAACAAATTGCAAACGCATACGTCCCCGCAACGATGGTCGATTTTCTGCAGGGTGGGAAGGAAAGCCTTGACATTGCCAAGAAGGCTGCTGACTATGCAATCGGAAATCGTGATTCTTTCAGACATAAATTGATACATGCTGTTCGGGATATAAAACTTGAGGCACCTGTCCAAAACCCTGGGAAAATTATTTGTGTAGGTCAAAACTATCGTGAGCACATTGCTGAAATGGGCCGCGAATTGCCGCTATTCCCCGTTGTATTCGCCAAGTTCACCAATGCGGTGATCGGTCCTCAGGACGACATTCCCTTCTTCCCCATCTCTGAGCAGCTTGATTATGAAGCGGAATTCGCTTTTGTCGTCGGAAAAAGGACACGTCAGGTGCCACAAGAAGATGCTCTTGATTATGTAGCAGGTTATACCATTGCGAATGATGTTACGTATCGCGACATCCAGAGGCGTACAATCGAATGGCTTCAAGGAAAAACGGTTGAAGGAAGTGCTCCGATGGGACCTTGGATTGTTACTTCCGATGAGCTAACAGATCCAACTGGTCTAAATGTCCGATTGACTGTTAATGGGGAAGAACGGCAAAATACGAATACATCCAACTTCGTATTCGATGTGAAATATTTGATTGAATTTTTATCGAATTTAATGACCCTTGAACCAGGTGACATCGTGCTCACTGGGACACCTGGTGGAGTGGGGTTTGCACGCAGCCCGCAAGTGTTCCTGAAAGATGGTGATGTGGTCAAAATCGAGATCGATAAAATCGGCTACCTTGAAAACCGTGTGAGACGTGCGGGTGAGGAGTACTGAGAATCGCTTTTCAGGAAATTCGGGACACAACTCCATACGATTTTATCCAGGTGTTACTGATGAGGATTTCTAATGCTTTGCTGAGTTCCACTAGCCGCCGTATGAGTCTTATACGTTTTGCTCAATTGTGCTGAATGATATCAGGTAATTTATATGGGACTGAACCTTTCTTCATGAAGAAAGGTTTTTGTCTTTTTTCCGGATTGCATCTCGTATTTATGTTAACTTTTCTTTACATGGGGAAAATTAGAAGTATAATAAAAATATAAAGGTCAAAATTGGTCAAACTTAAAATATTCATGACAAAGAATGGGAGGTTTTTAGGATGGATATGAATAAAATGACCGAGAAAACCCAGCAGGCATTCATTGGCGGACAAGAGTTAGCTCTCAATAAAGGGAATCCGGAGCTGACGGAGCTCCATTTATTAGGAAATCTACTGGAACAGGATGATAGTTTATTGGTCAGGCTATTATCGGAATCCGATAAATCACTTGATCATTTTGAATTAGAACTGAATAAGGCACTCGATCATTTGCCGGAAGTGAGCGGGGGTGGTTCCCAGATTTACATGTCACCATCACTGCAGCAAATAATAACAGCTGCCGAAAAGGAAATGCAGATGTGGGATGATGAATATTTATCTGTCGAACATATCCTGCTTGCAACATTAAAAGGAAGTAAAGCGAGTGGTTATAAACTTTTTTCATCAATTGGAATGGATTACGATAGAGCAAAGAAGATCATACAAGATATAAGGGGGAATCAGCGAGTGACTAATCAAAATCCTGAAAGCACATATGAAGTCCTGAAAAAATACGGGAGAGACCTCGTTGCCGAAGTTAAAACCGGGAAGGTCGATCCAGTCATCGGACGTGATACGGAAATCCGGAACGTCATTCGGATCCTTTCACGTAAAACAAAAAACAATCCCGTATTGATTGGCGAGCCAGGCGTTGGAAAAACTGCAATTGTCGAAGGGCTGGCCCAAAGAATTGTCAGGAAGGATGTCCCGGAAGGATTGAAGGACAAGACCGTTTTTTCACTGGACATGAGTGCGCTTGTCGCAGGCGCAAAATTCCGTGGCGAGTTTGAGGAACGTCTTAAAGCCGTATTGAATGAAATCAAGAAAAGTGACGGTAAAATATTGTTATTCATTGATGAGTTGCATACCATCGTCGGTGCAGGCAGAACGGATGGGGCTTTGGATGCCGGAAATATGCTGAAGCCAATGCTTGCACGTGGCGAGCTCCATTGCATCGGGGCAACTACATTAGACGAGTACCGAAAATACATTGAAAAGGATCCGGCTTTGGAGCGACGGTTCCAGCAGGTCCTCGTACCTGAACCGGATGTGGAAGATACGATCTCGATTTTGCGAGGGCTGAAGGAGCGGTTTGAAATTCACCATGGCGTCAGGATTCATGACCGGGCGATCGTCGCAGCCTCTGTCCTCTCCAACCGATATATAACGGAACGCTTCCTGCCCGATAAAGCGATAGATCTTGTTGACGAAGCTTGTGCAATGATCCGGATGGAAATCGATTCGATGCCTTCAGAGTTGGATGAAATCACAAGAAAGATCATGCAACTTGAAATTGAAGAAGCTGCCTTGAAGAATGAGGAGGACCCTCAAAGTATAGCGAGGCTCGAAGTGCTGCAAAAAGAACTTTCAGAACTTCAAGATCAAGCGAATGGAATGAAATCGAAGTGGCAAATGGAGAAGGCAGCGCTTCAAAAAGTTCAGGATCAACGTGAAGAGCTAGAGCAACTCCGTCATGAATTGGAGCAGGCTGAAAATGATTATGACCTTAACCGGGCAGCTGAGCTCCGGCATGGAAGGATTCCTGAGCTTGAAAAAGAATTGCAAGCGATGGAAGATGAATTGGAACAAGAAAAGCAGGATTCACGATTACTTAGGCAAGAAGTGACGGAAGAAGAAATTGCTTCGATCGTGGCTAGGTGGACGGGGATTCCTGTTAGCAAACTGGTGGAAAGTGAACGGGAAAAATTACTTCGGCTATCCGATATTCTCCATGAACGTGTAATTGGTCAAGGAGAAGCGGTTGAACTTGTTTCTGATGCAGTTCTAAGGGCTAGGGCAGGAATCAAGGATCCAAACAGACCAATTGGCTCGTTCATTTTCCTGGGGCCGACCGGTGTGGGGAAAACCGAACTGGTAAAAGCGCTGGCAGAAACTTTATTTGATAGTGAAGAACATATGATTCGAATCGATATGTCGGAATATATGGAGAAGCATTCCGTTTCCCGTCTTGTTGGTGCCCCCCCTGGGTATGTTGGTTTTGAGGAAGGCGGACAGCTAACGGAGGCTATCAGGAGAAATCCATATTCCGTCGTATTATTGGACGAAATTGAAAAAGCTCATCCAGAGGTCTTCAATATCTTGCTGCAATTGCTAGATGACGGAAGGATCACTGATTCCCAAGGTAGGACCATCAATTGTAAAAATACGGTGATCATCATGACTTCAAATATAGGCTCCCATTTCTTGCTGCAGTCAGATAGGAAGGATGGCGGTATCGAAGATGAAATAAAAGATCAAGTCTTTAAAGAATTGAGAGGGCATTTCCGGCCAGAATTTTTGAATCGTGTAGATGATATCGTTTTATTCAAACCTCTTACGAAACAGGAAACCGTTGAAATCGTAGAAAAAATGGTTCAGCAATTACAAGTGAGGTTAACTGAGCAAAATATTCGATTGGATGTTACTGAAGCCGCTAAGGAATTCATTGCCGAACAAGGCTATGATCCTGTATATGGTGCAAGACCGTTGAAACGATTCATCCAAAAGCATCTGGAAACAAAAATCGCCCGAAAAATCATAGCTGGGACAGACGGTCTAAAAGATGGGATCACGATTGATTATAATGAGGATGAATTGGTTCTCCTTTAAATTATATGTAGTTTAGTTGAAAGAAAAGGGCGGTATAACAAAAAGGACATCCGAAAAGGATGTCCTCTTTTGCTTCTTAATGCTGTTGGGAGTCTTCTGTTGGCCCAGCAGGCAAAACGGCAGGGATGATCAAAATCAGGATAGAAGCTGCTATTCCTAGAATCGACCCCTGTGCAGCATCGTATGAAACTCCCATCATGGAAGAAACAACATATACAGTCATATGCACTAATAAGAATGTCCAAAAAATTGTCCAAGCATAACGCATCGAATTTCACCTCATTCCACTACATTCATTTTTTATCTTACCATAATTAATATACAGTTAAAACGGCTTTTTAATAATACCCTTTAAATAATTCAATCCATTCACCGAGAGGGACCCTTACACTTAATCCAGTCGATATCGAAGGTCATTATGGAGTCATTGCGGTCCATTGATGAAAAAATCATCCCTGCTAGGTTAATTTAAGATACGAAGTTAGGCATTTCCACTGACCCTTTCTATTTTTCGTCATAAATTAAAATAGTAGTAGTAATATTCCTTAAAGGAGTTAGACCGATGGAACAGCGAACTTTTCAAATTGACGACCAGTGGAATATCATCTATTATCCAGAGCGGCCAAGTGGTTTTTCCGTTTTGGTTATTGGAGACCGCAGTCATTTTGTCGAAAAAGACAGCAGCTTTTGGCTTCAGCACCCCGGCAGGATGCAAATATTGGAGCATCTAAAGGGATACGGTTATACGTTATTTTCCTCCAATTTATATGGCGCCAACTGGGGCAGCCCTAAAGCAATGGAACTTTCCCTTAATCTATATATTCTCTTCATGAAAAAGGAAATAGTCAATAAAAGGGTTCATGTATTGGCAGAGGGGGCAGGCGCGCTCCTCGCCCTGAAGCTAATGAATGAACTTGGCAATAATATACGGTCAGTCGTGCTGATCGATCCGGTTTTTTCCTTGAAAGCGCAGCTTGAAAAGGAAAAGGAAAATAAATTTTTCTATAAAAAATGGCTATCCGAGGTTGCGGCTGCATATGAGCTCGAGCCAGCAGAATGTGAACGTTATATTTTGGAATCCGAAGATTCGGTTATTGCGGAGAAAATCCCGATGAAGGTGATCCAGATTTTTGGAAGCATGCGGAAAGAGCAAGCCTCCCTATACAGACAAATCCAGCTTGCCAGAAAGGCAGACTTACAGCTGACCTATTTACTTCCCGAAAAACGTTATAAAATCCCATATCAAATCCAGAAATTTTTCAATGAAAATGAAGAGTCTTTATGAGTTTGGATATATTTCCTCAATGGTTTGCATACGATACAGCATCTAAAAAAACTAGATGTGCCGGATGAAGCAGGCTTGATGGCATACGAGGAGGCTGTATTGATGCAAACATTCATTGTCATTGGCACTTATCAATTTATAGGTTTTTATGTGACTCAACATTTTTTGAACCAAGGTGAAGAGGTTATCGGAATAGACTGGACGGAAAAGGAAGGCAGCCCTCATATTATGGAAGAAAAGGAACTTGAAATAGGTAGAAGTGCCAATTATATATACTTTCCTATAAATAAACTTAAATTATTGGATATTTCTCGTCAGGACACGGTATTCATATCTTGTTACGATTTGTATAACGGAAAAATGGATAAAACCGATATTGTGTTAAGGGAGATCGGTTCGTTTATTGAGAAATGCAAAAAGAATGGTTTGAGCGAAGCTCCAAATATTGTTCTACTCATGCCGATAGAAGAAGAGAGGGTGTTTCAATCCATATTATCCGCGATTGAAGTTGTAGAATGTGCAAAAATCATATATTTACCAACGGTTTATGGACCTTGGCAATCGGAAGGAATGAGTTTCGAAGCTGGAATCAATCAACAAGGACCGTCTGTCATCGAAGCGGCCATCGCTACCGAATATACAGGGGATGCTCTCTTCGTTACCGATTTCGTGAATGCTTTGGAAGATGTAGTAGCTTCTTCCGATAGAAGCATTCAACTTTCCAGCAACATAGCTGATCACTGGAATAAATGTGCCGAGTGTGTTTTTGATGAAGAAATCGTTTCATCGCTTTCACCATCAACACCTAAAATCAATAAAGCCAGCATAGTTCAGGTGCATTGCAACACAGATCCGCAGGAAGGTGTTGCCTCACAAAGAAAACATAATAAACGATTAAGCTTACTTAAGAAATGGAGAAAAGTTTGATGAGGTGTAAAATAATACCAAAAATTATACAATTTGCCTCGCGGCTTTTTGTCTAGTACCATAGAGGTACCTGATATTTAATTTACGCCCTTTACGAAAGGGACATGGCGATTTATGATGATATTGAGCTTTCTTTAAGCATTACATCGATCAATGATGAATTTTCAATAGTAAGGAGGAAACGAAAATGAGTTCAGATAAAACACTTGAATTTATGGGGATTGCAATGAAGTACTTCCCTGAAGCTAAAGCGAAACTTGAAGCGAGTGGGATTCCCTTCTCAATGGAGATGGCTGAGCCGTTCATGGAGCTTTTCAAAAGCGTCATGCAAGAAGCCTATGAGCTTGGCAAGCAAGATGCCCAACGTTAATAAAAATGCAGGCTGTCCGGATATATGGGCAGCCTTGCTTTTTTTATTCCTTTTTCAAGAACTTGTCGATCATTGGGCTCAAATTCAGTTTATCGATGGCTGGCTTGTATTGCCCGTATAAGCCCATCAAAGTTTCGACGCTCTCCATCAATTTCATGTAATCTACATTGGATTCGCCTTCTTTGAATTCGTCTTTCTCCGTTTCAACTTTTCTGCTGCCGAACATCAAATTCGAAAAATGATCATCCTCGGTTCTGCGATTATTGCGGTTGAAGATATCCATAATCATTTCCTCCTTATCACTTTTATTATTAATGTATGTCCCTAAATTGCCTTGGAATAGGCTCTTAACCGACTTCTGAAGCAGTTTCTTATACTTTCAAACTGTTAGTCCTTGCAAGGAAGTGATTTTTTATATAAAATTAGTACCAGGTAATAATAGATGATTATAATAACTCATTAAATATAAGGGGATGGCAATATGAACGCTGGAATATTAGGGCTTGGCCGCTACTTACCCGAAAAAATCTTAACAAATGCGGATTTGGAAAAAATGATGGATACTTCTGACGAGTGGATCCGGACAAGGACGGGCATCGAGGAAAGAAGAATCGCCAATGATGAAATAAATACTTCTGATATGGCTTATGAAGCGGCAAAAGCTGCCTTGGAAAATGCCGAAATTTCTGCTGAAGACATAGATATGATTCTTGTAGCTACAGTGACGCCGGATCAATCCTTTCCAACTGTCGCTTGCATGATCCAAGAGAAATTAGGAGCGAAAAAGGCAGCTGCCATGGATGTAAGTGCTGCATGTGCAGGCTTTATGTATGGGATGATTACGGCTCAGCAATTCATTCAAACAGGTGCATACAAGTATGTGCTGATTGTGGGCGTCGAGAAACTTTCGAAAATAACCAACTGGGAAGACCGCAATACGGCCGTTCTCTTTGGTGACGGTGCAGGTGCAGCTGTGGTGGGACCTGTGGCAGATGGTAAAGGGATCCTTTCCTTCGAATTAGGGGCAGATGGATCTGGCGGGAAGTACCTAATGCAGGAAGGGGAATTCCTTAGCATGAATGGACGTGAAGTGTTTAAATTCGCAGTGCGTCAAATGGGGGAATCCAGCCTGAATGTACTTGATAAAGCGGGATTGACAAAAGAGGATGTCGATTTACTTGTCCCGCATCAAGCGAATATCCGCATTATGGAAGCTTCAAGGGAACGTCTGGGACTTCCTGTTGAAAAAATGACAAAAACGGTTCATAAATATGGAAATACCTCTTCAGCGTCCATTCCGATTGCTCTAGTGGAAGAAATGGAAGCGGGAAGAATCAAGGACAATGACCTGATTATAATGGTCGGTTTTGGCGGAGGCCTTACTTGGGGAGCGATTGCCCTTAGATGGGGTAAATAAAAGACAAATAAACGTACGAACTTTTTAATATTGGAAGGAGCCATTTCGAATGACTAATCGTCGTGTAGTAGTAACAGGTATTGGAGCCATTTCTCCAGTTGGTAATGATGCAGAAACAGGCTGGAAGAATATAATTGAGGGGAAATCGGGTATTGGGCCGTTAACACGCTTGAATGCTGATGAGTACCCCGTTAAAGTGGCAGCGGAAATCAAGGACTTTGATATCGAGACATATATTAACCGTAAAGAAGCGCGCAAAATGGATCGGTTCACTCACTATGCCATTGCAGCATCAGTAATGGCTTATAATGATAGCAAGCTGGAAATAACGGATGAAAATGCTGCACGTGTAGGGGTGTGGATCGGTTCTGGCATAGGCGGACTGGAAACATTGGAAACACAGCACGAAAACTTTTTAAATAGAGGATACAAGCGTGTCAGCCCATTCTTCGTACCAATGATGATACCTGATATGGCAGCAGGCCAGGTATCCATCCTGCTTGGTGCCAAAGGAATCAATTCATGTACGGTAACAGCCTGTGCAACCGGTACGAATTCGATTGGTGACGCATTTAAGGCCATCCAGCGAGGCGATGCAGATGTAATGATCACCGGTGGAGCGGAAGCGCCAATCACCAAGATGTCGGTTGCGGGCTTCTGTGCAAACACAGCGTTATCGACTAATCCAGATCCGCAAACGGCTAGCCGTCCATTCGATGCGAATCGTGATGGATTCGTAATCGGAGAAGGAGCCGGTATTATCGTTCTGGAAGATCTGGAACATGCCTTGAATAGAGGGGCGAAAATTTATGCCGAGATAGCTGGCTATGGTTCAACAGGGGACGCCTTCCACATTACGGCTCCTGCGCCTGGTGGAGAAGGCGGAGCAAGAGCGATGAAAATTGCAATTGAAGATGCAGGTTTAAACCCGGAAGATATCCAATACGTAAACGCCCATGGCACAAGTACGCCTTATAATGATAAATATGAAACGATGGCAGTCAAGGAAGTGTTTGGGGATCACGCTAATAAGCTTGCGATCAGCTCAACAAAGTCCATGACGGGCCATATGTTAGGGGCAGCAGGAGGAGTGGAGGCGATATTCACGATTCAAGCGATCAGGGATAGCATCCTCCCGCCAACCATCAATATTGTAACCCCAGACCCTGAATGTGATTTGGACTATATCCCGAATCAAGCAAGGAAAGGCGAGATTAATGCCGCCATCAGTAATTCCCTTGGATTTGGTGGACATAACGCAACGATTCTTTTCAAGAAATATCAATAATGAAGATGGGCAGGTCTTTTTAGACCTGCCCTTTTTGTATGCTGTCGTGAATCCGAAGGGGAAAAAATGTGTCAACTGCCTTTTTGAAAACATAAGATAGTCAAAAAACGGGGGCAGGAAAATGGGAGTTATTTCTACTGATGAATGGCTGAAGAAGGATTTCGATCGTCCGGTACAGATGATGGAAAAACTTAAAGGTGCGTTCCGCAATACTCTTGATGGAGATGTGATCTATCAGCATTTAATGAAGCACGGCATGTATTCCCCGACTCAAAGAACGAAGCTGACCTGGGAACATTTACGTGATAATGATGCGTGGAAAAAAACACAAGCTCTATTTATGGCTTATAAGAAATTGTGGGGCGGGCCAGATGTGCCTATTTATATTTTTCCGCTGATGTCTTCCGGGATGCGGAAGAAAACGAATGAAATGAAATCAGGGTTGGCATTTGAAGATAAACTGTTCCTTTTTTATGATAAAGACATAGATGACAAGGAAATGGAGGCCGTGCTGATCCATGAATATCACCATGTGTGCCGTTTGCATCATTTAGAGAAGGAACAAAAGGAATTTACGCTATTGGATACGATGGTCATGGAAGGATTGGCTGAGCGAACTGTCGAGAGATATTTAGGTGCAAAGTATTTAGCTAGATGGACCAAGTTATATCAGGAGGATAAACTGCAAGAGTTTTGGAGCAAGCATATAGAAGGGCAACACTCGATAAAGCGTACGGAACCCCTTCATGATATCCTTTTGCGTGGACAAAAAGGATATCCACATATGCTAGGATACTGCTGTGGCTTTTATTTAGTAGGGAAATCCGAAAAGATTTCGGTAAAAAAATCTTTCATCATCCAATCCGAAGAATTCTTATAAAGAACTAATTTATACTTTCTTTTTTTTCTTGATCTCTTTTCTGGAATAGGAATAAATTGTATGGTTCCTGCCTATACTGAGTGACAAACAGAATTTGTTTAAGTGAGGGATGAATGATGCTATATCTTCATGATGTATGGGTTAACTGGTTTGAAGGAGAAGAAAACGGCTATAATATTTGCCATTTTCACGAATGGCGAAAGGATGATGGGATTGAACTATTAGATCAAGTTCCTTTGTTGAAAGTGTCTGCAACATTGTTCGACTACATAGAAAATGACTTGTCAGAATTACCTAAGCCGCTGCTGAATGATGTGTATCAAAAAGCATATGCTAGGAAAAACCATGAACGAATCCAGCTTGATTATTGTTTTATCGTAACTGATGGAAATGGAATTCTAGCTGTTGATACGATAGGTTATCATATTCCAATCAGGAAAAGCAGAATTATTCCCCGCCAGGAACAAATTGTTTATGACATGATAGAAAATCATGATGTCCTGGATTACACATTTACTGAAAAACCTACATCTGAAAAAGAATATCACATTTTATCGCCGTCACCCTTATTCATGAATGGTTTGACTAGAAAGGAAAGACAGCTGAAGCAATTACTATTCATGGCGATGGATCAGTTATTCACGGCGAAAAACACGGCTGAAATCCGTTATTGGTATACAGAATGGGCTCCGGAAAAATATGAGAGCATCCAAGAGATGGATTTTCAAATAGCATGGCTCGAGTTGTATGAGGAAATGAAGGAAGGCTGGTCGGATAAGCACCTTCAACTTTGTGAAAATTTGGTGAAGGGTCAGCCTTTTTTTGAAAAGCTTTGGCAAGTGGAGGCAGGAGATAGCCCATCGATTTTATAGAAATACTTCAAGAAAAGACGATCCGGTGCGGGTCGTCTTTTTTTATACTATATCCCGTTTTCCACTTGTGGGCACTAACCTTTCAAAGAGGCAGGGCCCGCCCTTTTCGCTTTAGCGCCTGCGGTCTCTTGGATGAATATCAGCCACTCCCCTCGTTGCAAAGCGAAAAGATTGGACAAATTCGATAATGGTTCTAAATCCACAAAATAAAAAAAGGGTTTCGGAATGATATCATTCCGAAACCCTTTTATCTGCAAATCGTGAGGATTGGAGAAAAATGGTCTTTATCTGTTAGCTTTTTCTGCCAAGACCCATGCCATTATACATTTTTTTGATCATTTTATTGGCTTCCTTGTTAGCTTTTTCTGCTCCGCGATCCAAAATTTCATCCAATTCAGGTGAATCGATCAATTCATTATAGCGTTCTTGGATAGGAAGGATCTCGGCGAGAACCACTTCAGCCAAATCGCTTTTGAAGTCGCCATACCCCTTTCCTTCGTACAACTCTTCAATCTCCTTATAGGTTTTCCCGCTGAAGATGGAGTAAATCGCCATCAAGTTGGAAACACCTGCTTTGTTTTCTTTATCATAGCGGACAATACCTTCGGAATCGGTAACTGCGCTCTTGATATTTTTTTCAATTTGCTTCGGATCATCCAGCAGGGCAATTGTAGCCTTTTTATTGGGATCGGATTTGCTCATTTTCTTTGATGGCTCTTGAAGCGACATGATACGTGCGCCTTCTGTAGGCAAGCTGATTTCCGGGATTTTAAATATGTCGTTATGCTTTTTGTTGAATCTTTCAGCCAAATCCCGTGTCAATTCAAGGTGCTGTTTTTGATCCTCCCCAACAGGAACTACATCTGTACCGTAAAGGAGAATGTCAGCAGCCATCAGCGGCGGATATGTAAGCAGTGCAGCCGATACCCCTTCCTTACCAGTTGATTTATCTTTGAATTGTGTCATTCTCTCAAGTTCCCCGATATAGGAAATGCTTTGCAATATCCAACCTGCCTGAGCATGAGCGGGCACCTCTGATTGGATGAATATCGTATTCTTTTCAGGGTCAAGGCCTATGGCTAAATATAGGGCAGCTAATGTTTTAATGTTTTTCCTTAATTTAAGGCGATCTTGTGGAACGGTTATGGCATGCTGGTCAACTATACAAAAGAAACAATCATACTCATTTTGTAAATTCACGAATTGTTTCATGGCCCCGATATAGTTTCCTAACGTAACGGAACCGGATGGCTGTATGCCGGAGAAAATCCTTTTCAACTGCTAGTCACTCCTTTAATTGCGTTTTTGATAAATGGATATCCGTTCTTCATTATTGTAAGGATAAATAGATAATGAATCCACTTTTCTTTGAAAGAAATGGCCGTCCATTAAGGTAAACGCTCATTTAATTCTCGTGGAGGGTCAAATTGGCCTGGATCGTTGCTATTTCTGAGAATACGAAATGTCCACTATATCTGTATTTTAGCATTTATTCATAGTAAATGTATAATCCAATCGGGAAGAAGCCTCAAATCAAAAAAATTTGAATTTGGGGATGCAGAATTAGAGGAAAATCAAACCGTTTTCTATATTTCACAATGCTCGGATGATTTTAGGGAAAGCTACACTAAAAGGAACACTTCATGTAAAGTTATCCATCAAGTGGAGGTTATGTTTTGATGGATAAAATTTTTGTATGGCAGAGTTTGATTAATTTTTTGTAATATAGAGGAGTAATGTCGATTCATTGTGGTATTAAAGAAAGGGGTCTATTGTTTTTTTGTTGAAAATTGAAGACTGATGGCGAATGAGGTGGAGGAAATGAAACCAATGAGTAAATGGTTGATGACAGGTGTGTGCATATTCCTTGTTCAACAGCCTGTTCATGCACAAAGCATGAATGAAACGAGGCAGGTAGCATTAGAAGCTAAAGAACTGCCTGTGAATGCACCGCGTTTTGTTTTTGATTCGGGTTTGAAATTCGATTATCCGGATGCAGTGCGAGGGATATATGTCACCGGTCCCGCAGCTGGAGGGAGTAAACTGAACGAACTTATTAAATATGTAGATGAAACCGATTTGAATGCGATGGTCGTCGATATTAAGGATGACTGGGGTAACATTACCTATAAAGCCAAAGATTCCGATTCTCCATATGCTGGTATTGGTAAAGACTACATAAAAGATCCAAAGGCAATGCTGAAGAAATTCGAGGATAAAAAAATATATCCGATTGCCAGGGTGGTTGTTTTCAAGGATTCCCTTCTGGCTAAAGAGAAGCCCGAATGGTCCTTTCAAGATGGGGAAGAGATTTGGAAGAATGGCCGGGGTGAGGCCTTTGTTAATCCATTCTTAAAAGAGGTATGGGATTATAATGTCGGGATTGCCATTGAAGCAGCAAAGATGGGCTTTAAGGAAATCCAATTCGACTATGTCCGGTTTCCTGAAGGGTTCGAAAATAAGGAAGACGACTTGAAATATGATATGGGTGAATATGACGAGGCGAAAGTGAGTCATACAGCTAAACGTGTTCAGGCAGTGACGGATTTCGTAAGTTATGCGAAGAAGCGACTGGAGCCATACGGCGTGAAGGTATCGGTTGATATTTTCGGGTATACAGCTACCCTCCCCGAAGCACCGGGTATAGGGCAAAACTTCACGAAAATTTCCGAGAATGTCGATGTTATATCGTCAATGATCTATCCAAGCCATTGGACATCTTATTTTGGTATTGATAAACCTGATTTAGAGCCTTATGATCTCGTAAAAGAATATGCCAAATTGGAAAATGAGAAGCTGAAGGAATTGAAAACCCCACCAACTTCCAGGCCGTGGCTTCAAGATTTCACAGCCTCGTATTTAGGAGATGGAAATTATCAAAGGTATGGCAAGGAAGAAGTGGAAGCCCAAATAAAAGCGTTGAACGATAACGGAATTGATGAATATCTATTGTGGAATGCAGCGAATCGCTATACTAAGGGAGTCGACTATACCCCGTGAAAAAAAGGATGACCGGGAGGCAAAAGTTTCGGTCATCCTTATTCTCTCTCAATTACCGCTTTTTTTTTCCGCCAACTTGATTCCATCCTGACTGAATTCGTTTGGATTGATCGAAAATATGAGAGTGACGTTTCCCGCCGAACCATTTTTCGCCGATGGCATTCGTCACGACACCATTAACGGCTGTAATCCCAATAACGCAAGCAGCGACCAAAACAAAGTCCGTAAAGTAGCTGATCATCAAAACCCTCCCAATATTTTGAAAATATATTAGTTCTATTTTAGACGATTAGAAAATATATGGAAAGAAAAAATGGTTAAAAAGGAGATGGAATCATGAGCTGGTATGAAAAATTGAATCAATATTTCCCTATTGAAGAAATGAAGTCCAAAGAGCATATAAATGTCTTGCTGGAGGATAAGAAAGAAATATATTTAAAAGATGAAGGACCTGACCATGTTTTATTATATGTAGAGGGAGAAGAGTTTATTTTCATCGATTATCTATTCGTATCCAAAAACTCAAGAGGGCAAGGACTAGGAAGGAAATTGATTCAAAAACTGCAAAAGAAACAAAAAACAATTTTATTGGAAGTGGAGCCTATCCAAGAAAATGACGACGATTCCTTTAAAAGGCTGCGGTTTTATAAAAGGGAAGGCTTCAAGCACGCTTCTTCCATCACCTACAGCAGGAAGTCGCTTGCCACCAAGGAGAATACCCCGATGGAAATTCTATATTGGCCGTCTGCCCCTTCAGTTGAAGACGAAGAAGTATTCGATTACATGAAAGAGATTTATTCGGAAATCCATACTTACAAAGATGATGATCTTTATGGCAAATCTTATCAGGACGTCGAGGATGTGCTAAGCTTGGATGCTAATCAGGAAACGGATATTTTTAAAAAGATGGAAGTATGAAGATAAAGGGCCGGTCATATACCGGCCTTTTGGTTTGTCAAAAAAAGAAAGGTATGCCGTTTCAAAAAGGGAAGCAGGACGAATAAATTCGCGGACGGACGGAAAAAGAGGGAAGCAGGACGAATAAATTCGCGGACGGACGGAAAAAAAGGGAAGCAGGACGAATAAATTCGCGGACGGACGGAAAAAGAGGGAAGCAGGACGAATAAATTCGCGGACGGACGGAAAAAGAGGGAAGCAGGACGAATAAATTCACGAAAGGCTGAAAAAACAGCATCGTTTGCCGAAAAAGTACAAGAAAGCTGAAAAAACAGCTTCAGCAGATATAAATGGTGCATTCTCTCGGGGAGTTAGGCGATAAAAAAGGTTCAATGATCAGAGGAAGGGGAGCGGATTTCTCTGAGAACAACTGTCATCTTTCAATAGGGATATGAATAGGTATAACTTCTCGGGAGGGGAGATGTTCAATGCGTTCTGGGGCTTTTGGTTTCCTTTTTTTTACTTTTTGAAGAGTGTATGCTAAAAGCATCGTTTTTTTTGTGAAAGCAGGAATTCGATTAACATTAAAGAAAATATAGGTATATGCTTTGTTTATCGACAGTGAAAGGGGGTACATAAAAGTAACGAGCCAATCAAAGGAATATGAGGGTCCATTTGAGAGTTAAATGAGAATGATAGCCAGGTATTTTCAATTAGGAAAAGGGATTTATAATGTATTACATAAAAATTAGAAAAAGCTATAGTACAGGGAAAACAAGAAGCTTTAGAGGATTTTTTCAAATATCAAAAAGGGTATTCATTTTAAATAAATTAGTGTATAATAAGGTTTATGAAATACTTATTTAAAATTATTTCAAATTAGAGTGGTACTTATGAATACTAATAGTAGATTTCCCCTCATAGATCACCGATTCTATATTTAGGGAGTGTGAGTAAACATGGTAACATTATATACATCACCTAGTTGTACTTCATGCAGAAAAGCAAAAGCATGGTTAGAAGAGCATGAGATTGGATATAAAGAACGAAATATCTTTTCAGAACCGTTAACGATTGATGAAATAAAGGAAATACTTCGAATGACTGAAGATGGCACTGATGAAATCATTTCAACACGGTCAAAAACTTTTCAAAAGTTAAACGTAAATTTAGAGAGCCTGCCTCTTCAAGAATTATATAAATTGATTAAGGAAAATCCTGGGTTGCTGAGGCGTCCAATTATCCTTGACGAAAAAAGGCTTCAAGTCGGTTACAATGAAGATGAGATAAGACGCTTTTTACCGCGTAAAGTTCGTACTTTCCAGTTGAGGGAAGCACAACGCATGGTCAACTAATTAAAAGGTCTTTCAAGCTCTGCCAGGAATTGTGCAGGGCTTTTTCTTTATACATATTGCATTCTTTTTCGCTTTTTCCTTTTAAAATCGGGTACATTTATCGATTCTTAGGCAAGAGTGGATGTTTGGTGTTTCCAGGCATATCCTATAGTCAGCCTTCATTTAAAGTTAAAGGACGCATTTAATTAGGCATGATGAGGCAGTGCGGGGCAAATGACAGGACGCATGGTGATAGTTGCATGCGGATGAATTTTTTTATAGAATGAATGGAATATTAGGCAAACAATTGTTTTTTAGATAAGTAATGTTTTTTATTTCCCTTCTTCAAGGTTTTGTCATAAAATGATGTAAAATAGTCTGTTCTACCGACTAACATGATTTACAGTATTCACTTACGGGTAAAGAGCTTTTAAGGGCAATTTTCGCTTGGGGGTTATTATCCCTTCAAAATGAGAAAGGAAGGGAGAGGGGAATCATGGAAATCGAACGCATTAATGACGATACAGTTAAATTTTATATTTCCTATATAGATATTGAGGAAAGAGGCTTCGATCGCGAAGAAATTTGGTACAGCCGTGAGAGAAGTGAGGAACTTTTTTGGGAAATGATGGATGAAGTGCACCAAGAAGAAGAATTCATGATTGAAGGACCATTATGGATTCAGGTTCAAGCTCTTGAAAAAGGCTTGGAAGTCTTGGTCACGAAAGCCCAGCTTGCCAAGGATGGTCAGAAGCTCGAGCTGCCTCTTTCAGATGATAAGTTAAAGGATTTGAATGTAGCGGATAAGATGGATACGCTCCTTGATCAGCATTTTCAAGGTAAGGATGAGGAAAGCGGCATTACATTCGAAGACGGTATGATTGAGTTCATTACAACTTTTGAGGATTTCGAAGACGTCATTTCATTAAGCAAGCGTCATGGCTTGGATGATTGGACGACTAAACTTTATGTTTATCAAAATAAATATTATCTTTACATTGAATTTTCCGAGACGGAAATCGACGAGGAAGAAATCGATAATGTTCTAAGTCTTTTATTGGAATACAGCCAAGAGTCTCCTATAACGGTGCACATGCTTGAAGAGTACGGGAAAATAGTTATAGAAAATGATGTATTCTCAACGGTCGATAAATATTTCGCATAAATGTTGAGGCCGATTTCAGTAGAAATCGGCCTTTTCGACCTATGTGCCTGCGTTTGTTAATTGGAGGTAGCTTATGTGAAGAATATAGTTGGCATCAGCCTGTTTTTCCTCTTGTTGATCGGCCCTTGGTTTTTCCTTATAAAAGAAGCCGAAGGAGGATTTGTTTTTTATTCAAGTCTTATACTAACCCTTTTCTTGACGATAATTGGGTTTGTCATTTTCCTGGAAAACAGGAATCCCATTCAAACGATTACTTGGCTTGTTGTTTTTGGCGCTTTTCCCTTCATCGGATGCATTTTTTACTTTTTGTTTGGCCATAATTTCAGAAAAGAAAGGATTTTTCGCAAGAAGTATTTTTTGGGTAAGCAATCTTTTGTGAAAATAAGCGGCGAAGCGGAATATAACGAACGAATAAAGGAAATGGGCGAAAGCTCACAGCAGTTAATCACGCTTGCAAATAGGCTGGGGAATAGTCCTGTTTCATTTACAACTGAAACGCGGATTTTACGGAATGGCCAGGAGACATTTTTCAATATCATCGAGCAATTAAAAAGGGCGAGACATCATATTCATTTGGAATATTATATTGTGAGGGATGACGGCATTGGCTGTGCGTTAAAGGATGTCTTGATGGAAAAGGCTAGTGAAGGGGTAGAGATCCGGTTTCTCTATGATGCGGTTGGCTCCTGGAAGCTGGCTCGTTCTTATATCGATGACTTGAAACGGGCAGGAGTTGAGATGGTGGCTTTTGGACCTTTGCAGCTACCGTTTTTAAACAATACGTTCAATTTTCGTAACCACCGAAAAATCATTGTGATAGATGGTTGTGTCGGGTTCGTGGGCGGTCTTAATATCGGAGATGAATATTTGGGCCTCGATTCAAAATTCGGTTATTGGCGTGATACTCATCTTATCGTAAAAGGGGAAGCGGTCCGGACGTTACAGCTCATTTTTTTACAGGATTGGTATTACAGCACCAATCGTAGCTTCTTAACGGATGAATATCTAATGACTGACGTTTCGCCCCCTAGTGATCATGGGGGGGTCCAATTGATTGCTGGCGGTCCGGACAGTGAATGGACAGTCATAAAGAGCATTTTCTTCAAGATGATCACTGCTGCAGAAAAATCCGTCTGGATTGCTTCTCCATATTTCGTTCCTGATGATGATATCCTTCAAGCGCTGAAGGTAGCTGCTTTAAGTGGTTTGGATGTCAGGCTGCTAGTTCCGAAGAACCCTGATAAAAAGATTGTTTACCATGCTTCGAGAACCTATTTTCCCGAAATGCTTGCTTCGGGGGTGCGCATATTCCAATATAAAGAAGGCTTCATGCATAGCAAAATCATCATTGTTGATGATCAGTTGGCTTCGATAGGGACAACCAATATGGATATGAGAAGCTTTCATTTAAATTTCGAGGTCAATGCCTTTCTTTACAGAACGGAAAGCACCCAACAGCTTGTGAATGACTTTGTGAACGATTTAAAGGTGTCTCAAGAGGTGGAGATGGATGAATTTTCCAATCGTAGTTTTAGATTGAAAGTACTTGAATCCACCTGCCGATTACTTTCACCACTTCTTTAAAGATCCATCTTCCGTTTTATGCCGATCAGGCATTTTTTTTTTGAAATGAAAGGAATCGATGGCGATTCAAGCGAATGTTATGGGAGAGGAGGAGAATTATGCTAACTGCGAAAAAAAAAGATGGGACATGGATTACCCTTCCTGAAAAGCTGTCAACCACTCTACTGATGCGATTAAAGGAATCGGGGAAATATTACTGTCCATGCTGCAAGATGGAAATGTCGATAAAAGCTGGCAGTGTCAGGATTCCTCATTTCGCCCATAAAAATAATCATTCGTGCCGTGCATCCTCGGAACCGGAATCCGCTTATCACTTAGCTGGAAAAAGAAAATTATTTCACTGGTTTTCGTCACATGATTATCATGTCGAACTTGAAGCCTACCTTCCTGAAATTGAGAAAAGGGCAGATATTTTGGCAACGATAGGAGGCAATCGCTATGCCATAGAATTTCAATGCTCCACCATACCGGAAAACGAATTCATTGAACGTACAAAAGCTTATCGAAGCATAGGCATCAAGCCACTATGGATTCTTGCTGCAAAGCGCCTGAAAAGAAAAAACAAGCATGAATTCCATATATCCGATTTTGAATGGCTCTTCGCCACCGGCAGTTGCCAGCACCCATTTCTTTGGATGTTTTGTCCGGAATCGAACCAATTATCAGTGTTAAAGAATCTCACTCCCTTTTCCCCCAGAACCGTCTTTGCCGAATTGACGACCGCTCCTTTGGAGCTTCTGCCCCCTCATAAACTATTACCTCAAGAATGCTCCAGTTTCCCTTTTCTTCCTGCTTGGAGACAAAAACGAAAGAATTGGTGCCTGCACGTTGTGAAAACGGCACGTAGAGGAGATCCTTTTTTTAAAAGACTGTACCTAGAAAGGATGGCAGCTGCAACCATTCCTGCTGAGTTTGGGATACCTGTTAAGGGGATGCTATTGATCAAGACCCCTGCAATGGAGTGGCAAGGTTGGTTTTACATGGATGTGTTTGGAAAGCAAAAACCTGGGGAAATGATTTACATGACGGATGTTCTCCGACATTTTTGGAAGCATGTAAAAAATGGAGAAATAAAATTCAGAATGTTACCCATGCTGCATGAAAAGTCCGCCGAATATCCATTAATGCAATATCTTCAACTGTTGGAGAAGATGGGGTACATAGCGCAGGTGACAGAAGGGGCGTTCACAGTTGAAAAGCGTATGTCCGTTCCCTCCAATGGTGAAGAAGGTCAAAAAATGGAAAGAAAATTTTATCATGAGCATAAATTGCTGATTGAACAGGGAAATATCCAGTATAATCAAGGGTGATATTCATTTGTCCTTGAATTGACGAGAAAGGGCAGGATTATTTTTGTTAATGGAGAAATAGTAATAGGAATGGGGATTTAAACTGAAAAAGCATCAATTCCCTGGTAATGATTGAAGCGTTTAATCCAGTTTGATGTCGATTGGCTGATTGGCAAGTTTTCTATAGAATGGAGAGGGTTTTTATGGTGCAGGAAACAAAAGTGAATACTTTACCGGAGAGAAACGAAATAGCAGCCGAGGATACTTGGAGACTTGAAGATATTTTCGCAACCGAGGAAGATTGGGAAGCCGCCTTTAAAGCGGTGAAAGAAGATCTCAAAAAAGCGGATGCACACAAAGGAACGCTTGGTGAGAGTGCGGAAAAGTTATTTTCAGCTCTTCAACTTCAAGATGAAGTATTTGAAAACCTAGGAAAAGTGTATTCATATTCACATATGCGCAATGATCAAGATACGACGAACGCTTTTTATCAAGGGAAGGAAGATCGGGCAAAAGCTTTATTTGCTCAAGCAGCTGCCGCATTTTCTTATATGGTACCTGAACTTTTGAGTATTGATGAAAGCAAAGTGGCTGGATTTTTGGAAGAAAAAGAAGAGCTGAAACTCTATAAACATTCCTTGGAGGAAATAAGTCTTCAAAGGCCCCATATCTTAACTGCTGAGCAAGAAGAATTATTGGCACAGGCATCAGAGGTACTCGATGCATCAGGCAATACGTTCGGCATGCTTAACAATGCCGACTTGAAATTCCCGACCATCAAGGATGAAGAAGGAAATGAAGTGGAGATCACTCACGGACGGTATATTCGTTTTCTTGAAAGTGAAGACCGTCGTGTACGTGAGGAGGCGTTCAAAGGGGTATACAGCAAGTATGGAGAGTTCCGCAATACCTTTGCCTCCACCTTGTCCGGAGAAGTGAAGAATCATAACTTCAATGCGACGGTTCGCAAATATGATTCAGCAAGACATGCGGCTTTAAGCAGCAATAACATCCCGGAGACGGTATACGATAACCTTGTCAAAACGGTTAATGACAATCTGCCTTTGCTGCACCGTTACCTTGAATTGCGTAAGAGGGTACTCGCTTTGGATGAACTTCATATGTATGATTTATTCACTCCGCTCGTAAAAGAAGTGAAGATGGAAGTGACATATGCTGAGGCAAAAGATTATGTCCTTAAGGGTCTTGCCCCGCTTGGCGAGGACTATTTAAATGTGTTGAAAGAAGGATTTGAAAATCGCTGGGTCGATGTACATGAAAATAAGGGGAAACGAAGCGGCGCCTATTCCTCCGGTACATATGGCACGAATCCATACATTTTAATGAACTGGCAAAATAACGTCAATAACCTATTCACGCTCGTTCATGAGTTTGGGCATTCGGTCCATAGCTACTATACACGCAAATGTCAGCCATATCCATATGGAAACTACTCGATATTTGTTGCTGAGGTCGCCTCGACTTGTAATGAAAACTTATTGAATGATTATTTATTGAATACAATCGAAGATGAAAAAAAGCGTATTTATTTATTGAATCATTACCTGGAAGGCTTCCGTGGAACATTATTCCGCCAAACGATGTTTGCAGAGTTTGAACATGCAATCCATCTAAAGGCGCAAAATGGGGAAGCGCTGACAGCCGATATGCTCACGAAGGAATATTATGAGCTGAATAAGAAATACTTTGGCGAGAATGTGACCATAGATGAGGAAATCGGGTTGGAATGGGCACGGATACCACATTTCTACTACAATTATTATGTTTATCAATATGCGACAGGAATCAGTGCAGCTACAGCTTTGAGCAAGCAAATTCTCGAAGAAGGCGAACCTGCAGTCAAAAGATATTTGGAATTCTTGAAATCGGGAAGTTCCGATTATCCAATCGAAGTACTCAAAAAGGCTGGGGTCGATATGACAAAAGCCGAGCCTGTCCAAGAAGCCATGAATGTATTCGAAGAGAAGTTAAATGAATTGGAAGAGCTATTGAATAAATAAGATACGGAAGGGACCCGGGCAGCTCCGGGTCTTTTTTTGTAATGTCTCCTTATAAGCCTTTAAACCGATTCCTCTGATTCCTGCTATGAAGTATGATGAAAAAAACGAAAAATAAAATCGGGGAAGAAAAATACAAAGGAATGAGGTCCATGATTCCGAGCAGCTGGACAAATAACGAGCCTATCAAGAGTATCGATAAAATGACGCCTTTCAATTTGGCACCTCCAACCTGAAAAGGATGACTTGCTCCTATGTTAGATTTTATGTTATGGAATAAGCAGTATTCTAAGAATATGACAAAAATGTGAAATATCGCACAAAGTTCTTGCAATGATAGTGCATAACTTGATATAGTACAGATATAGAAGTTCTCACATCCCAAACTTATACCCCTTTGTTTGAACGTCGTGAAATTTCTCCCATCCCCTTTGTTCGTATAAATAGGAAAAACCCTGACGGATTTCACGATTTGTCGGGGTTTTTCTTCTATCTGGCAAACAAACGGCCGCAAGGGGCAAGCTGGAGTATGAAGGGGTAAAATGATTAACAATTTCAAGCATGTAATATTGTATTTCCTTAATCGTTAACGCCATGTAAGTAAAATAAAATTGCTTGTAGTTTGTGATTGCAAAGGGATATGTGATTATAAGATCTATTTTGTGAACAAATTGTGAAATGTTGAACAAAGGGTTGATGGATGGATGCGTCATCTGTTATAGTTATTATTGTGAAGTGAATCACATACAAACTTATACCCCTTTGTTTGATCGTGAAAAATTTCTCCCATCCCCTTATTTCTTATATGAAACAAAAAAGCAGTCATTTTCATGACTGCTTTTTTGTGTATCTCCAAAACGTCCCATATTTAGCCGGGATTTTCTCAGCCAGCTGTTTTAATACAAGTTTTTTCATTTCCAGCTCGACAGTAGTTCTGTTCATATTGTAAACCGTTTCGATTTCCTTGGTTGCGACCAGTTTGAAACAGCTTAAGAAATCTTCAAGGGAGGGTGGTTTGGCAGGTGCGGGGAGACCGTTCAGCATATCTTCTAGAATCTGAACATATACCTCGTAAGAATAAACACCCGAAACCTTTATTCCTTCTTCTTCAATGTTTTGATTGAAGAAGACAAGAGAAGGGATTTCCGTCACTTCCATTTCACTCGTGATTTTCATATCACATTGAAAGCCCCTTGCTGCACTTGAAGAATTGATGTCGTATAGGAATTCCTCGACATCCAACCCAACCTTCTCGGCACACTCCGTTAGAATACCAATATCGGAAATATCCTTTTTCCCGATGAATACATATTCTTGAAGCTGCCTTAAAAAGCGAATGGCCAATTTTCGGCCCTGCAATTCAGCTGCTTTTATGGCGATGGAAGCTGTATATGGAGAAGAGATTGGGTTTTCGGACCAAAGGCTTCCGTCACAGGACATTCCCGAGCGACTGGCTGTCTTTTCCCAAACATGAGCAAGGTTTTCAAAATTTTTATTTTTCCCCATATTAAGAGAATCAATCTTACCGCTTAAAACATGGCGTAAGCTGAATAACTGACCATATTCTATCTGTAATTTTCTAATAATTGGTTCTAAGCCCCAGCATTCGGGACAAAGCGGATCAACAAAAACATAAATTTCAATTGGCTTTTTTCCTATATCGTAGCAATGCTGTGTTTTAATCCAATCGGAAATGTTGAAAACTGGTTTATGTGCGCTCAACTTTCTTCTCCTTTCCCGTCCGTACCGGATGTATTGATCATATGCTGTGCCGTCAAATAAAGGCGATGATAGAAGAATTCCCTAATTTCACCCTCAAGGCCCACTTCGTCCATGGCATGGTACATGCATGATAGCCATGCCTTCGCACGTTCTGGTGTAATTTCAAAAGGTATATGTCGAGCCCGCAACATGGGGTGGCCATGTTCTTCGGTATATAAAGACGGACCGCCTAGATATTGCGTCATGAATTGTTTTTGTTTACGGACCGTATCTGTTAAATCGTCAGGGAAAATCGGCTTCAGATCAGGGTGTTGACTAACGTTGGAGTAAAACACATCAATTAACCTGTGTAATTGCCCTTCTCCAATTGTTTCATATGGTGTAGGGTTCCCTTGCATCATGTTGATTACTCCTTTAAAAGAAAAATGGTTGATATTTATTCATATTTTATCAATGACGTCGTGATATAACAAATATATAGCTTGAAGAAAATTTTACATCTGTAGTATGACACAGAGGGTAAAGAGGGAAAGTCGAACCTGGGATCCCTTGCAGGAGAGATGGACCGCGAAAAAACTGACCCCGAAGAATGGGGTCAGTTATCGTTAGCTTAAAAATGTTCCGTAAACACTTTGAACATAATTGCGTGTTTCTTTGAAGGGGGGAATGCCGTTATATTTATCCACATTTCCCGGCCCTGCATTATAAGCCGCAAGGGCGAGCTGGATGTCTCCGTCATACCGGGTCATCATCTGACTTAAATATTTACTCCCTCCCATGATGTTTTGTTCCGGATCTGTGGCATCATGCACTCCAAGGCTTCTGGCGGTTGCCGGCATTAATTGCATAAGCCCCGCCGCTCCCGCATAACTGACCGCTTTAGGGTTAAAGTCCGACTCTTGTTTAATGACCGACTTTATCAGTTTTTCCGGCAGCTTATATAAAGTGGCTGCCTGGCTGATGATTTCGTCAAAATTTGTTCCGGATTCCCCCGTCACCTTTTCAGTGGGGGGAGCAGGAGTGACAGGAGTCATCGATGCTGCATTCCTTGATTGAAGGATGGACTTCGCTTCCGTTTCCACAGTGGCCAATAAGGAGCCCAATTTTTGCGAGGTTCCGTCTAGCGTTTCACCGGAAACCAGTTCAGACAGCATGTCCTGAAAAACCGAATGCGATGAATCCGTACTTGAGTTGCTTCTATTTGTGAATTGCTGGATGGCTTGCAATTCCATAAATGTTTTGAAATCCTGGATCTTCAGACTCTCCACCTCCGAATATGGTTCAATCAGGGTCAATCCTTGAATTTGGCACGATAAAACCGTTTAACTTTATTTTCGGTTTTTCTTTCAGGAATTTGAAGGGTTTCAAGCAGGTTTATGAAAATATTTTTTCCGGCTTTTGCGTCCGTCACTTCATATTCAAGCTCATAGTCCTCTTGATCCAAATAAGAACTATGATCTAACACAAGCAACCCTTCCTTGTAAGGAAATTCAAACCTGTCCGTCTCCAGCGTCCCAAAACAAGTGAAGGCATCCGTATCCAACCCATCTGCAGTGAGGAGGCTTAGAATCGACCCTTCAGGGAATGTGCCATCCTTCAAAAATGCGATGGCTGCTTCGGCCGTGATGGCTTGATTCGTTTCCAACAATCCCTCTTTGGCTGGCTGCTTTAATGTCAGTTCATAACGATCGTTTTTTTTTCGGATCCGAAGCGCAGAACTTCGATTTTTCAATTCGAAATCAGATGTATCGAAATAATGATTTTGCTGAGATGTGAAACGCGCCGCTTCGATCTCGAAGTGATCAATCAGCTTCCGAAATTCTTTTTCATCCAAAAGGTTTTTAAACTCGATTTCAATATGCTGGTTCATGTATTTCTTCCTTTCTGATCTTCCAATTAAATTAACTATATAAGAACCAATTCAGCTGTCAAATGGAAGGCAATAATTTTTTACTATTATACTTGAATATTTAGGAATCATTTGCAGGTTATGATAAAATATAAACGTTGAACATATGAGAAGAAATCATACATATTTTTTTGTCATTGAAGAACTTTACCAAATAAAGAAGTGAAAGCAGTGTGTCATAGGACCGCTGGATAAGGAGAGAGCGTTCTGCCCATACCAGAGTTGAACAGGCGCTTTTTAGATAGATATAGGTGGTGTGGCAATGGAGAGTTGGGACGATTTCTTGGCACCGTATACACAGGCTGTCGAAGAATTGAAGGTTAAGCTAAAGGGATTGAGGAAGCAGTTTGAGAGGGAGAACATTCACTCCCCGATCGAATTTGTTACGGGCAGGGTAAAGCCGATTGTCAGCATTTTGGATAAGGCGAGTCAGAAGGACATTCGGATTGATAAATTGGGAACGGGGATGCAGGACATTGCTGGTCTTAGGATGATGTGCCAGTTTGTGGATGATATTGAGCAAGTAGTTGAACTTTTACGGGGCCGCAATGATTTCGAAATCGTCGAGGAAAGGAATTATATTTCCCATAAGAAAGCAAGCGGCTATCGTTCTTACCATGTCGTCATCAGGTATCCGGTCCAGACGATCCATGGCGAAAAAAATATCCTTGCCGAAATTCAAATCAGGACGCTCGCGATGAATTTTTGGGCTACGATTGAACATTCGTTAAATTATAAATATAAAGGCATTTTTCCGGAAGATATTCAACTGCGGCTGAAACGTGCGGCGGAAGCTGCTTTTCTGCTTGATGCAGAGATGTCGCAAATCCGGACGGAAATCCAGGAAGCACAGCGCCTCTTTTCAAGGAAGAAGGATTCTTGAACGCTTGAATGGGTAATTAAGAAGAAATTTAAAGGTAAGGTGGGATTACATGAAATTCGCGATTACGTCAAAAGGAGATGCAAAATCGAATACTTTGATGCAAAGGATGCGAACGTACCTCCAGGACTTTCAGTTGGAATACGACGAGGACCAGCCGGATATCGTCATTTCGGTCGGCGGTGATGGCACATTATTATATGCTTTCCACCGTTATAAGAATCGTTTAGATAAAACGGCCTTTGTTGGTGTGCATACTGGACATCTTGGTTTTTATGCAGATTGGACCCCGGATGAAATCGAAAAATTGGTGATAGCTCTGGCGAAAACCCCCTTTCAGATTGTGGAATATCCGTTGTTGGAAACGATCGTCCGCTATCAGCATGGAGGGCGTGAAGCCAGATTTTTGGCTTTAAATGAATCGACAGTCAAGAGCGTCGAGGGCACGCTCGTCATGGATGTCGAAATACGAGGGCAGCATTTCGAGACGTTCCGCGGTGATGGTCTATGCATTGCCACCCCATCGGGCAGCACGGCATATAATAAGGCTCTTGGGGGGGCCATCGTCCACCCTTCCATCGATGCCATCCAGATAACCGAATTGGCATCCATCAATAACCGTGTGTTTAGGACGGTTGGTTCGCCACTTTTGCTGCCCGCGCATCATACGTGTATGTTCAGGCCTGTAAATGCAGTCAATTTCCAAATTACGATCGATCATTTAACTCTTCTTCAAGAGGATGTAAAGTCGATTCAGTGCCGGGTGGCTGATGAAAAGATACGCTTTGCCAGATTTCGCCCTTTTCCTTTCTGGAAAAGAGTGCATGATTCATTCATTGCTAATTAAGGAGATACATTCACCACATGTCAAATCAAAACTTTTCTATGACTTGGTCGGTTTTTGAAGAGGATTCCGGTTCTTTATTACGAGAGTTTCTCAGCAAATGTGATATTTCAAAGCGGGCATTAACGGATATTAAGTTTAAAGGTGGATTTATCTTGGTAAACGGCAATAACGTCACCGTCAGGGAACGCATTGAAGCTGGAGATGTCGTGACGGTCATTTTTCCTCCAGAGCAGGCAAGCGGAGGGCTTTTGCCGGAACGGATTCCCCTGGATGTCAAGTATGAAGATGAATTCGTTTTGGTGGTCGTCAAGCCGCCGTCCATGAATACCATCCCGTCCCGGGAGCATCCAAACGGCAGTCTTGCAAATGGCTTAGCTGGTTATTATAAGAAAACGGGAATACAGGCAACGATCCATATCGTTACAAGGCTGGATAGGGATACTTCAGGCTTGGTTTTAATTGCCAAGCACCGGCACATCCATCACCTATTGAGTGAACAGCAAAAAATGGGTCAAGTGAAACGGAGATACCAAGCCGTTGCAGAAGGATTTGTTGCTGGCCCTGGAGGAGTCATTGAAGCGCCTATCGGGAGGAAATCCACGAGCATCATTGAACGGGAAGTTCGTAAAGATGGCAGGTATGCATGCACCTTATTCGAGGTATCGGCACACACTGATTCCCATACATCTCTTAAATTGGAACTCCTAACGGGGAGGACGCACCAAATAAGGGTTCACATGGCTCATATCGGTCATCCTTTGGCAGGTGATGATTTATATGGGGGAAGAAGGGAGGAGATCGATCGCCAAGCCCTTCATTGCTTTGAATTGAAATTTCTGCATCCCTTCACGAAGAAGATGATGCTGTTTCAGCAAGAGCTTCCTGAAGATATGAAGAATTTGCTCAAAGGGAAGTAAGAGAAGTGATCTCATACATAAAGAACCTGTAATCAAAAAAACGAATACAAGCAAAAAAAATCCATAGAACAAAAAACTCACCAAGTTGGCGAGTTTTTTTGATTAATCGAAAGAAGTCCTGAATTTTTCTGCTAGATAGGGCATGGACGAAGGAACGTCTTGTAGTTCCATTTCAGGATATCGAATGGCGGTCAATTTGCCACCGAAGACGCAGCCGGTATCAATGTTGTATGTACGATTGACTTTTCTGGCATGTGGAACCGGTGTATGTCCATACACGATCCAGGCATTCCCTTCGTAGGACCCGGCCCAATCCTTCCTGATTGGAGAACCGTCTGGATGTTTGGAGCCATTGATATCACCGTAAAGAACAAAGGTTTTTACTTTATTGCCATATTGGCCAATATAATCCCTGCGAATGCCGGCGTGTGCAATGATCAAACGGCCCTCATCCAGGTGTTGATAGAGTGGGGAACGTTCATACAATTCCATGAATTTTTTGCGGATCTTCTTTTGCTCCCTGATGCTCAGGGTTTCGTATTCAGCTACTGTAGTCTCTAATCCGTGCGATACTTGGACTTTATTGCCTGAAAAATAACGGTACAGCTTATTGCAATGATTACCTGGTGCATACTTTGCCAGTTTTTGATTTATGACTAATTCATGGACAACCTCGATTACTTGGAGGGAGTTTGGACCGCGGTCGGTCAAATCCCCAACAAAGCCAAGAATCCTTCCGGAAGGATGGAGCGGTATCCCGGTCTCCCAAGTATAGCCCATTTTTTTTGTCAGCTGCTTGAATTCAGGGAAGCATCCGTGGATGTCCCCGATGATATCGATGTTCATTAGTCACACCCTTTGTTTGTTTTGTATATGTTTATGGTATTAGTATAGTATTATTTAAAAAAATAAAATATAAACGAAGAAATAAAAAAGTGCGTTTAGGAGGTGTATGGGTATGGAGGAGATGAAGGAACTGGAAAAAGAAAGTAAACAAACGAATCATGATCTTTTGCATGAAGCTCTTAAAACGGAGGATTTGGATCAGTTCCGTACGGAGTTCCTTGAAATGCATCCATATGATCAGGCTCAATTTTATACAAGCTTGTCAGACGAATCAAGGTCTGTCGTTTACAGGTACTTGTCACCTGAAGAGATGGCGGACCTTTTTGAAAATATCGAAATAGAGGAAGAAGGTTACGAAAGCCTGCTTGCAGAAATGAATCCTTCCTATGTAGCCGATATGCTATCGCATATGTATGCGGATGACGCGGCAGATGTGTTGAATGAGATTAATGATGAACAGGCCGTCAGCTATTTGACGATCATGGATGATGAGGCAGCCAGTGAAATCCAGGAGCTTCTGAATTATGAGGAATCAACGGCAGGAAGCATAATGACGACGGAGTTCATCGCTATTGAGGCTAATGAAACCGCCAAATCAGCTCTGCAAATCTTAAAAAGGGAAGCACCGCAAGCGGAAACGATCTATTATGTATTCGTCATTGATGAGGAAAAGAAACTGCTGGGGGTATTGTCACTCCGCACATTGATTATCGCGGATGAAGAAGCTTTAATTAGTGATTTAATGGATGACCGGGTAGTATCGGTCCCTGTCTCGGAGGACCAAGAAGAGGTAGCCCGAAAAATTCGGGATTATAATTTCCTCGCCGTCCCTGTCGTCGATTTTCAAAATCATCTGTTGGGAATCATTACAGTCGATGACATCATTGATGTAATGGATGAAGAAGCATCCGATGATTATTCTAAATTGGCGGGTATATCAGATATCGACCATGTTGATAAGAGTCCGTTCTCGGCTGCGAAAAAACGGCTGCCATGGTTAGTGATTCTTTTGTTTTTAGGATTGTTGACTGCAAGTTTAATTGGCCGTTTCGAAGAGACACTCAGCCAAAAAGCAATATTGGCCGTGTTTATACCATTAATCGGCGGTATGGCTGGCAATACTGGAACACAAGCATTGGCAGTAGCCGTCAGAGGGATCGCAACGGGGGATTTGGAACAGGAAAGCAAATGGAAGCTAGTTCTCCGAGAGGCTGGAACCGGCCTCATCATCGGACTTACATGCGGGATCGCCATCATTTTCATCGTCTATTTTTGGCAGCATGACTTAATGCTCGGATTACTGGTCGGCATCTCTATTTTCATCACGCTGATCGTAGCCACGCTTGCAGGTTCGATCGTCCCGCTACTCATGCATAAAATGAAGATCGACCCTGCGGTAGCTTCCGGACCTTTCATTACTACAATCAACGACCTGATCAGCATTCTGATTTATTTCGGGCTGGCGACATTGTTCATGGGATATTTACTGTAACCTTGCATGATGCAAACCTGTTCAGAAAACGGTGTTTTTATTGAAGAAAATTTGATATACTATTATTAGTAGCAGGTACTAATAACTTGTATTAAAAATAGGAGGTCACAAGATGACTTTTTCACTAGAAGGAAAAACGTTTGTCATAATGGGTGTAGCGAATAAAAGAAGTATAGCTTGGGGAGTTGCCCGTTCCTTACATAAAGCAGGTGCAAAACTGATATTCACGTATGGTAAAGATCGTACGGAAAAAAGCATAATTGAACTATCCTCCACGTTGGACGGCGAGCCTTCCATCATCTTGCAATGCGATGTAACTAAGGACGAGGCAATCGAGGAATGCTTTGCAACCATTAAGGAAAAGGTAGGCATCATCCACGGTGTTGCCCATTCCGTCGCTTTTGCGAACAAGGAAGAACTTGATGGAGAGTTCGTCAACACAAGCCGTGAAGGATTCTTGCTTGCCCACAATATCAGTTCTTTCTCTTTAACGGCTGTGGCCAAAGCAGCGAAGGAACTTATGCCTGAAGGTGGCAGCATCGTCACGATGACGTATCTTGGCGGAGAACGCGTCATGCCGAATTATAATGTGATGGGTGTGGCAAAGGCTTCGCTTGAAGCAAATGTCCGTTATCTGTCCAGCGACCTTGGCAAAGATAACATCCGGGTGAACGCCATTTCAGCAGGACCGATACGTACGTTATCGGCAAAAGGAGTCCGCGATTTCAATAGTATCCTGAAGAAGATTGAGGAAGAGGCACCTCTTCGCCGCACAACGACTCCTGAAGAAGTGGGCGATACGGCTCTCTTTTTATTAAGTGATATGTCCCGCGGTATTACCGGAGAAAATATCCATGTCGATTCTGGATATCATATAATGGGGTAACAACCAAAATGATGGCTGAGGGTTCGGAATGCAAACATTCCGAACCTTTTCCTTTTCCCTTGAATATTGCTCAAGAAGCTAAAAAGAGTTCTACTAAAAAGTAAGGAAGCTGGGCTGGGTAATCCAGCTTGCGAGTGTAGAGTAAGGAGGAGGCGCAAAAGGAGCAAAGGAGGAAACATGCCGCTGAAAGAGTCCCTGTCGCGGCAAGGAATGGTCATGATTCATATTTACCCCATTCATTCATTGGCAATCAAGATGCAATGTTCGTTTTCATGCAGAGTAAAAACGAAAGGAAGGTGCGAGCATAGGTGAAGACACAGCCGCAAGAGAGACGAGGGAGGGGCTGCCATTTCCGCCATATGTGAGCAGGATGCTCCACTATAAAAAAGCAGGAAGATGCATTCTCCCTGCGCAACGTTTTATTTAATCCAAGAAATGTGATTTGAAAAATTCCAATTGATAATCCAATGTTAAAGGGTCATTAAATATAAACTCGTTACCATTTGCCTCAAATACATGAGCATTTTTCACAGCCGGCATCTGTTTATAAACCTCGGTGTTTTGAAAAGAGTTATCTTGATCTCGATATTTGCTAATGACTAAATAGTCACCAACATATTGAGGCAATACTTCCAACGAAATGGAATAATAGCCTTCCTTATGAACCATCTCCTTTACTTTGTCGGGCATTTTTAATCCCATTTCTTGATAGAGGACTTCGGTGCCCCTGCCCCAATTATCTCCAAACACAGCTAGCTGCTTATCATAGCTTTCCACTACTGTAACGGTGGCATCTTCGCCGATCTTTTCTTTAATTTGCTTTCCGGCTGCCGCTGAGCGTGATTTATAATCATCAATCCAAGCTTGTGCCTTTTTTTCCTTGTTCAGCAGCTTCCCGATTTCCAAATGCTGTGTTAAATAGTCCACTTTACCGTATGTATAAGTTACAGTAGGGGCAATTTCTTTCAACTTATCCAAATTCTTTGTAGTGCTTGCGCCGATGATCAAATCCGGATCCAATTCGATTATTTTTTCTAATTCATCTTCCGAAACCGATTGTACATCCTTTAATTTTTTTTCGAATCGTGGGTTCTTTTTAGACCATGGTTCAACACCGACCAAATTCACTCCAAGTGACAAGACATCTCCCGCATAAGAAGCTAAAACGATGACCCGTTTTGGGTTTGCAGGAACCTCAACCGCACCATTTTCCGACTGATAGGTAATCGTATCTTTTTTATTTTTTTCGCTCGTTGTTTTTTCAGTGGCTGCATTGCCGCATGCGCTAACTAAAAGCATAAAAATGAAAACGATTGGTAAAAGTAGTTTTTTCAAGATTAAGTTCCCCTTATAATAAAAAGATTTTTTTTCATTTTGATTCAACATGGTAAAAAGGACATTGCCTAAGGTGGATTTTTCCTTTCTATAAATATAGTTGAGAATGATAATCAACAACAATTAAATATTAGACTTATTTTTCAATTAAGTCAATGTTGAAAAAAATTATTTTTCTCCGATATCCGAAGCTTGGTTGACATCCATTTTTTTCTCGCGGGGGACATCTTCGGCATAAAAAAACCTTAATTTCATATAAATGATACATAGAGCAGATATTCCATTGTGTAGTTACAATCAGCTTAAACCTGTTTCAGCCTTAACCGGGCCAATGAAAAAGGAGGGGGGACATCATATGGACGTAAAAAAAGTAAATCTGCCTTGTGCTGTTGGGAAACGAACCGTCTATGACATGAAGGGCCATGTGCCATTTCCTGATAAAAGTATCAGTCGGTCTTATAGTGCCGAGGAATTGGTGGAGCTATTGTCCCGACTCCCAGCCTTTGCACCTAAGCCAGTATGCAAATTCACCATCAATGGACGTACATTATTTGGGAAATTGGAACATAAAAAAGAATCGAATTTGTATATAAGGCATAAATTTGGGAAAAAGGTTGTTCAATACGATATGAAGCAGCTGCAGGCTGTCGATATCTTGAAATATTAAGGAGGAAGTTGCATGCCAGAGAGTAATGGTGATAAAGAATCCAAACCAATTTTATATGTAAATTCATCAAAGATTTCCGAGCAGCGAGGAAATATGCAAACGGATTTTAGAACGAAAAAAAATACAGCTCCTGATACCGTCGAACCTGCGCATAATGAAGAAGAGCACCATAAGGAGGAAGAGAAAAAGGAAGAAAAAATAGAAGAAGTTAAACGTGAATTCGGTGTATTTGATGTCATGAAGGAAATTGAAACGGAAATGACGGCCATCAGGAAAATAACCGATCAATATGTTCCCGAGCAAACCCCATCGAAACAGGCGGAACCTCCAGAACAAGCTGAAAAGGAAACGGTGAAGCCACCGAAGAAAAAACGGAAAAAAATCGAAAAAAAAGAATCTACTCGTGAGATCATAACCCGATTATCCAATCAACAAGGTTTTCCAAAGCCGTTATGTGAGGCGGTCATTAACGGAGAATCGCTTCGGTTCCACGTATTGGGGATGAAGGGGGAATCAGTGAAGATCAAAAGGGGAAACCGCATACACTTTGTTGCTCTTCCCGATATCATCAATGCCAAAATCATCGAAGAATCCAAGTGAAGGGAGCAATAGTGAATGTTTCTCCCACAAAATGAGTTGACCTTGTTTATAATATTAGGGTTGGCCTCCTTCAGGCTGACCCGATTGATTGTGTTCGATAAGATCACGGAGCCGCTGCGCCGCCCTTTTTTTAAAGAGATAGAGGAAAAGAATGAAGAAGGCGAAGTGGAAATATATTTAATGCCGAAAGAAAAGGGATTACTTGGTTGGGGCGGGCAATTGCTTAGCTGCTTTTGGTGCGTGGGTGTCTGGGTGAGCATTTTTTTGGTTTTCCTGCACGTGCAACAATGGTTTGTGGGGGACGCAGTGGTGCTGATTCTTGCCGTAGCAGCTGTGGGAGCGATTATTGAGGTCATAATCAGTAAAATTATGGACAATTGATTGGAAACAACTTGTCTCTTAAATCATATAGTAAGTTATAGATAGTAAAGGAGGCGTCATGCATTGAACAAGAAACAGAATCCATGGACTTATGCCAAGCCGATGAAAAAGGATCAGCCGATCAAAATCAAGAAAGACTGTGGCTGTAATAATAATAATAAAAATAAAGGCTATTATTGAGTAGAAAACCTTTCCGTTTTAGGGAAGGTTTTTTTATTTCCTAATCCTACCATTCATAAAAAAGCAGTTAAACAAGAAAATACTAATAGAACGATTAATTAGGATGTGATTCTTTTGTTCAGAAAAAAAAATTATGTGTATCGCAGCTGGATGGTATTATTGGCTGTTTTATGTTTACTGACAGCCTGTAGCAGCCAAGGAGACGGGAAAACGGAGAATATGGCTCTGATTAAGCGTACGAATCCCAAACCGATGGATATTATTAATGGGATGGATGAAGAAGATGAAAAAGGCCTGATCACAAAGGTCAAGGAAACTGTTGCGAATGAAGATACGATTTATGACGTGATCGTGGTGAAAAATGAAAAAAAGATTATTGTCGCTTACAAAGTTAAGCATTTACAACGTTTCCATATGAAGAAGATAGAAAAGAACGTGACGCAAAATCTTGAAGAAAGGTTCCCTAAATATGACTTCATCGTTTCCAGTGATTATAAAATCTTTTTGGAAGCTTTAAGGTTGAATGAGTTCCTCAAGAAAGAAGACGTTCCTGAGAAAAAGGCAAGGAAGAAGTTCAAGGAAATTGAAGAACTTCAAAAAGAATTGATTTAGAAAGCGAGGTTCAAAGCTATGAGCAACAAGGAAAAAACGACTCCCCAGCAGGACGCGTATAAGCAGCTACAAGGAAAGCATGAAATTAAAAGACCGATAGTGAAGAATTGTTTAAAGGCATTTTTGGTAGGCGGGATTTTCTGCATAGTGGGACAAGCGATTTCTTACTTTTACATTTACTTTTTCAACTTTACGGAGCAGACAGCCGGAAGTCCAACCACCGCGACCATGGTTTTTCTTGCCCTGTTGATGACAGGCTTCGGCTTCTACGATCGCATTGGCCAGTTCGCCGGGGCAGGGAGTGCCGTTCCGGTTACCGGATTTGGTAATGCAGTCATCTCAGCAGCTATCGAACACAGGACTGAAGGGTTTGTACTGGGTGTCGGGTCTAATATGTTCAAATTGGCAGGTTCAGTCATATTATTTGGTGTATTTTCAGCCTTTGTCGTGGCATTGATTAAAACGATTTATTTAACGATTGGGGGCTAAGCAGTGTTAAAAGGAAAACAAACATGGATGTTCGCCAATAAACCAGTCATTTTGGAAACAGGAGTAACAGGCGGTCCATTCGAAGCAAATGGGGAAATCGCGGGTGATTTCGATATTCTATATGAAGATTTGTGGATGGAGCAGGAATCGTATGAGAAGGCCCATCGCCATTTGCTGGAGAAAGCGGTGGAGCTTGCATTGGAAAAGGGAGATATTGAAAAGGAGCAGGTGCAGTTTTTCTTGGCGGGTGATTTAATCAATCAGATTAGCCCAACGAGTTTTGCAGCAAGAACGAATGGCATTCCCTACTTCGGTTTGTTTGGGGCATGCTCCACTTCAATGGAAGGACTTGCACTGGCAGCCTTCATCACCAATTATGGCGGGGCGAATTACGTGCTGACAGGCGCCTCGAGCCATAATGCAGCTGTTGAAAAGCAATTTCGCTATCCTACTGAATATGGTGGCCAAAAACCTCCCACAGCTCAGTGGACGATAACGGGTGCAGGGGTGGCGCTGGTTGCTCCGAACGGAAGCAGGGAAGGTGAATACCCCCATGTTGTTTCGGCCACGATAGGCAAGGTGATCGACATGGGCCTGAAGGATCCGTTCAATATGGGGGGAGCGATGGCACCGGCAGCCGTCGATACGATCCTTGCGCATTTCAATGACACAGGCTTGGGTCCGGATGATTATGATTTGATCATAACGGGTGATCTAGGGCAAATAGGCAGGGAAACCGCCATGGAGTTATTGAAGCAAAAAGGTTGCGAAATCAATCGGGAAAAGTTCAACGATTGCGGCTTGATGATATTTAAAAAGGATCAGCCCGTTTTAGCGGGCGGGAGCGGCGCGGGATGTTCAGCTGTGGTTTTATATGGCCATATCCTCAATCAAATGATTTCAGATAAATATCAAAAAATCCTGTTAGTTGCAACTGGAGCATTATTATCCCCATTATCGGTCCAGCAAAAGGAGACGATTCCGTGCATTGCTCATGCGGTGGCCATCGAGTATGGGATGAATTCATGAAAAAGGAGAGATTTGGATGTTAGCAATGTTTTTTTGGGCCTTTGTCATCGGTGGCCTGATTTGTGTAGTCGGGCAGCTTCTTTTCGATGTTGCTAAGCTGACACCAGCACATACGTTAAGTTTGTTCGTTGTGATAGGCGCTGTTCTTGGCGGGTTTGATTTATATGAACCGCTTGTTGACTTTGCCGGTGCGGGAGCGACGATACCGATCGTTTCATTTGGGAACTCCCTAGTGAACGGTGCCATGATGGAATCCGAAAAACATGGTATCGTAGGCGTGCTGACAGGGATGTTTGAAATTACGAGCTCCGGTATCTCGGCAGCGATCATCTTTGGGTTTATCGGGGCTTTGGTTTTCAGGCCAAAAGGATAGATCATCGGAAATAGGCAGCCTGGACTAGGACATGGCCTATACATATTTGTCCAGACCTACATATGTTATCAGTAAGCTTTTAGCGAAAGCGAGGTGATATAGTATGTTTGGTTTCGGAGGCTACGGTTGCTGCGGCAACAGCGGTTATGGATATGGCGGCGGTTATGGCGGAGGCTACGGTGGTGGCGGTTCTACATTCGCGATAATTGTTGTGTTGTTTATCCTATTGATCATTGTAGGGGCTTCTTTCTGCTAAAGTAAATGGAATAGGCAGAAGAAGCCTATTCCATTTATTTTTATTTAAGGGCCAAGCACCATTTTTCTGTTAAAGCCATAGGATAGGTACAGAAAAGGGAGGGGCTTAGGTATGGATAATAACTTTTTTAAAAACATAGAAGGTAAAACGGGCGTGAATATGAAAGACGTATTAGAATTGGCAAACTCTCTACAAGGGGCCAATTTCAAAGATGAAACAACCGTCAGAAACGTCATTAAACGCGTTTCAAAAATAGCGAATAAACCGGTCAATAAGGAAACGGAAGATAAAATCGTCCATTCCATCGTAGCGGAAGGCAATAAACTAGACTTTGGAACGATTTCCAATATGATAAATAAAAAATAATGAACCAAGGGCCTGCTTCAGCTGCAGGCCTTTTACATTTGATTCCATCCGATCGCGGTTAGTTCAAAGCTTAAGGAAGCGTGATGGATATGCGGTCCGTCCGCGTCTTGTTTGCAGGATGGAAAGATAAAGATCCTTTTTAGCCCTTGTCGCTGCGACATAAAGCAGCCGTCTTTCCTCCTCAAGAGGAGCAAGTTCCCCTTTTCGATAAGATTCAAGAGCGAAATCATGGGGCAGGCTCCCATCCACTGCAGCCAGTACATAAACGGTATCATATTCAAGCCCTTTGGAACGGTGTATGGTGGTAAGCTGTATGGCATCTTTAAAATGTTTCGATAATTTTTTTATTTCTTGGATCATGGCTGTCATATGGTCGACATGGTCAAGGAAAGCGGCGATTGTAGGAAAGCGGTTGGCTGCCACCTTTAGGTCGCGGATGTCATCGGAGCCTTTTTCCAGATTCGCTTCGTTACCTCGCTTTTTTACATAATCCTGGTAGCCCAAGTCCTTTTCGATGATTTCCAAAGCGACAAGCGGCGACATGTTTTTTAAAGAGCGAATCTGTCCTGGTATTGTTTTTAATTTTTTTTCTTGAAAAGCATGACCTGTCTTAATGTAAGCAAATGCATCAATAAAATCACAGTCCTGTAATATGGTTTGTGCTTTTAATTCCTGCAAAATACTTTGCCTTAAAAATAATGAGGAAAGAACATCCGCAGCAGCCTTGCTATCATGAGGAAACAGACTTAAGCGCATGAAGGCAAGCATGCCGCGTATGACCCTGCGCTGATAAAAGGAATCTGCATCCTTCTCAATCACAAATGGCAGGTTTGAAGCTGCCAGCCTTTCAAATATGGCCCGGGACATAGTGTGTGTTCTGTATAATACGGCAAAGTCCCCAGGATTTGCTCCTTTGGAGATCTTTTCTTGAATATCAGCCACGATCATCGTTGCTTCCAATTCCTCATCATATGGATAAAATAATACAGGCGGATTACCTGAATCATGCTGTGCCCGCATTTTCTTTTCCATCCGATTCTGGTTGCGCTTGATCAATCGATTTGCCGTAGCGACGATTTCATGAGAAGAGCGATAATTTTCGGTTAACTTTACAACTTGTGATCGAGGGAAGTCATGGTTGAAATTGAGGATATATTTCGGATCGCTCCCCCTGAATGAATAGATCGACTGATCATCATCCCCAACCGCACACACATTTTTTGATTCGTAAGAAAGGAGTTTTATCAATTCGTATTGAACTTTATTGATATCCTGAAATTCATCCACCAAGAAATACTGAAATCGCTGCTGGTATTTCTTTAAAAAATCGGGGTGATTTTTTAAGAAGACATAGCAGCCGACAAGCATATCGTCAAAATCATACTTTCCTGTTTGCTTTTTATACTCTTCATATTTCTTATATAAGAATATACAGGATTTCTCCCACTCGTCATCAGGTTGAATATCTTCAGGAAAAGCCAATGAGTTTTTCCAAAGCCCGATTTGCTGTAGTGCTTGATCGTATGCGAAATCCTTATCATCAAGTTCTATTTCCCGACCAGCCTGTTTCAAGATCTTTTCTTTTTCCCAATCCCATTTCAAAAGCAAGTCGCGCTGCCATTTGGATGGTTCATGAAAGATCAGGATTTTATAAAAAATGCTATGAAAGGTCCCGCTCACAACTTGGGAAACGAGGGAAGGCGTCATATTAGGATAACTGAGCAGACGCTGCTGCATCTCTTTAGCTGACTTTGCGGTAAATGTTACGAGCATGATGCTTCTCGGATCGATTTTTTTCACCGTAAGCATATAGGCAGTACGGACCGTTAATACCCGGGTTTTCCCGCTGCCTGCTCCTGAAAGGACAAGAATGGGTCCATCGATCGTTTTTACGGCTTTAAGCTGCTCTGCATCCAGAACGACCCCGCATGAGGACAATTCCTGAAAATAAGGTTCCTCTAATTGTGCCATGGTAGTGGTTTTATTTGAATATTGCGGATTGCCTGTTATCTGTCGGCTTTTCAGGAAAGGCTCCGTAATGGTTTTTGTTTCGGTAATGGTTCGGGACTTGGGAATCTTAAATCCATTCTGCTCCCTATATTCTAATGGCTCGTCCTGATTTGCTGGTTCGGAATGTGGCATTATACAGGGTGCCTGCGATGGATCACTGTGATAAAAATAGGGCGTTTCATGGATGCCAATGAATAATTTCACCGGCTTCCGACAAACGATGCAAGAAAGCTGATCACGTTTCCCTTTTTCGAATAGTGTCTGCAGCTCACCAGCTGAAACGGTATGTATATGTACGATTTCATCGCCAGATTTTGCTTGATTCATATAATTGGATACCTCTAATCTATTAAAAATATCGGCAATACCCATCATACCAGAAGATGAAGAAAAAAGAATCTGGAAATGGTGTTTACTTATCATCCTGGGCGGGTATTTAAATGACAGCATACGTACATGAAAAGGAGGGTTAACGATGGGATACATAGCGCCGGTAACACAATTTGATTATATTCAATATGCCAACAGGACGGTCGAAGCTGCAGAGAAAGTAAGAATTGTTAAAGGAACGACACCCATTCAACCTATCCGATTTGATCAAGTATTGGAGGAGAAAATGGGCAGTTTCGAAGAATTCGATTACGTTTCCAATCGCACTTTTGAAGGAACGGCTGGAGCGGGCACGTATAAAACGCATATGGGCATGAGGGCCAACAATCAACTGACGGCTGAAATGACGGGGAAGGGATTATATTTCAACGAAATGGTTTAGAATGAATTGAAATACAAAAGAGGACACGTGAGTGTCCTTTTTTTGTGTTGAATTCTTAGAGGATGTCTATCTCAACGATTAGAGCTAACAATAGTTGTAGTAATAGTTGGATGTTAAGAGCGATTTGTGCATCAGTTGTCGTAATGTCGATATCCCGGCTGTTTTCAACAATTGTTTTTTGACGCGTGATTTGTTTGACATTAGAAGATTGAATCAATTCTTGAGTGATTCTTTCTGCATTATCTGCATCAGCGATGGAAATGCTTACGATGACCGCAATGGCAGCTTGCAGTGCAGCTTGAAGAGAAAGAGCAGCTTTAACATCTGTAGAAGTGATATTTACATTACAAGAATCTTTAATGTAAATAAGTTCTTCAGAAAGCTGGACCTGGGAATTATCCTGTCTAGCCTCTTGGTCAATCCGAGTGTTGTCATTGCCGTTACAGAATCCTGTCAGGGGATGGTTGGAAGCGGAATCTAGAGCTGACCAAGTTCTGTCACAGCTTTCATGTGTGTTACAGTTGCTACGGTATACATTTTGGTTCATGTCGTTTTTTCCTCCTTAGGTTTTATTCCCTATTAAAATATGCTTCGATGATTATTCTGGTTGGACGAATAAATCAATTCATTCGTCTATTTTTTAAAATACTTTGGAAAAGTAACGATGTGCGGGGATGAATGATAAAGAAGCTGGAGTTTTAGGAATGGAATGAAATGAAAGTGCTGCTATGTCTTATTTTATTTTGCCAGCAAGTAAGGTTGATTAGCTGATAGGGTGAATCATTTATCTTTGGAATCCGTGAATTTATTATGAATGGAATTCGTAATCGGATTAACATCATGTTCCGTGATGTTCTTTTCCTGGTTTATGAGGATTTGTGATTGCTCCTGTAAATACCGAATGGTTTCTTTTAGGTTGTTTCTCTCTTTTTCAGTAAGATCGACATGCTCCTTTTTGAAACCATGTTTTCTCATTGTCCTTGAAACCAACAATTCCATTAATCTTTTTTGCGACTCCTCCAGGTTAAATTCATTATTACCCATAAAATTATCCCTCCTTCTTGCTTTCTATATATAGACTATGTATTTTTGCGGAGATTGCCATTGAACGGAAAGGGTTTTTTATAAAACGCTAATCAAGGAATATGAACGACCAAAAAAACGCTGTACCATCAGATGACTGAAGGGACAGCGTTATCAGGATCATAATACAGTTTTTATCATCGTTCTATGAGGAATGCCTGCATCCATGAATTCATCGGACACAATCTCATATCCTAATTTCGAATAAAACGGGATTGCGTGCACCTGTGCATCAAGCTTCAGTTTAGGAATTCCCTGCTGGATGGCATATTCCTCAATTGCGTTCATGATCTTGGCACCGGCCCCACTTTTTCGGCCAGCTGCGAGGACACAAATGCGCTGGACTTTTCCAATGTTATCAATGACCCTGAAACGGCCTGCACCGATTGGGTGTTCTTGATCATTATATAAGACGAAATGCGTGGAAACGTCTTCGTATTCATCAATTTCTTCTTCAAGCGGGACATTTTGTTCTTGAACGAATACTTGCCTTCGAATCATATACGCTTTTTCACGCTCTTGGCTGTTTTCGGCAATTTTTACAAACACTTATTATTCAGCTCCTAACCTAAATGTTTCGTATACGGTCCAAGCACCATCCTCCAGCTGATACAATAGGTGAATACGCTTCACTTCTTCTTCATGGCTGACATCAAGCATGCTTAATTGACCTAAAACATCAGAATGCTCATTATCGGATAAATCTTGGGCGATGGTAATGTGCGGGACAAAAGCATGTTCATTTTCACTTATAATGAAGCTCTCATCATTCAGTGCATCATGTAGCTCTTGAAGCCCTTCGGACAGTTCCACCTTGAAATAGATCGTATTGCTTACCGGCTGGAAGGATTTAGCCTTCGTTACATTCATCGTAAATGGTCTGCACTTTTGGGCAATGCCTTTTAGCTGTTCTGCAATCGTCGAAATTTCCATGTCCGTCGCTTCAAATGTTGGCTTAAGCGTTAAGTGCGGCGGAATGAAAGCGTATTTCGTATCATATCTCTTGCGATAGGAGTTAGCTAAATCTTGAAGTTTCTTTGTAGGGAAAATGGCAACACCGTATTTCATAAATAAAACCTCCTGATATTTTAAATGGTTGTATTATGGTTGGATATGTTTGTGAGAAACCTATCATTGGTTTTAATCTAGGTTAGAACATTTCCAATAGTGCTCTTCTTAAATCTGCCTGCCAATATTTCCAGGTGTGATTACCTTCAAATTCTTCATAGAAGCATGGAAATCCTTTTTGGTTCAATAATTCATGCAATTTCCTGTTGGGCTCTATGAAGTTCGCACGGTTCCCATCAGTCGTGGGTACGTCCGTTTCCTCAGTCCCGATTACATGGTAAAGTTCGAGGAGATGCGGATCCTCAAAATTACGTACAGCATCCATCACCGCTTCATTGGCCAGGGGCGACTGCATGATGCACTTCCCGAATGTGTGCGGATACTGCAGGGCTGTCAATAAAGAGACAGTACCGCCAAGAGAATCACCTATCAGGGCGCGGCCATGTCCCATTTGATAGGTCGGAAATTCATCATCCAAAAACGGCACAAGTTCATGGGCAAGAAAACGTATGTATGCAAGGTGCTGTTCCCCATCGGGATGATATTTGCGTCTGCGGTCAAAACGATCTTTATAGGGAATGCCTACAACGATTATATTCTCGATCTCATCGTTACCCAACAGTTCATCGGCTACGCGGCCGATACGGCCCATTTGAAAATAATCACGCCCATCCTGAGCAATCACAAGCGAATATTTATACAAGGGTGAATAATTCGCAGGCAAGTAAACAAGCAGTTCCAATTCCTCCGCCAGCGCTTCACTTTTAAACATATACTCTTTGATCGTTCCTTTACGTACACTCATTTCCCGCACCTCGATGATCATTAATAATGAAATACTTCTTACTTAGTCATTTTAGCATGTCCTTGCGAGTTTTTCCCGTCCCAAGAATTTGGAATAGAAAATTTTCAATATATTTTCTAAAAATTTAAAAAATAGGATGCTATAATACAAGGATATACATTCATCATACTATAAAAAAGGTGGCGAATTAAATGGCAGATGTACAAGTGCACAGCAGGGAAGTAACAAAGGCGGCCAAGCGGCTTTTATTGGAGCGCGGCGTCAGTGTGGAGGATATTGCAAAGATCGTTTACGAATTGCAGATTCCTTACAAAGCTGACCTGAAATTGGAGGAATGCATCCGCAGCGTCGAGCGTGTCCTATTGAAGCGGGAAATTCAGCATGCCATTTTAGTCGGTGTGGAGCTTGATAAACTTGCAGAGCAAAAGAAGCTCTCCGAACCTCTTCAATCTATTGTCGAATCCGATGAAGGCTTATTCGGAGTCGATGAAACCATCGCCTTTGGTGCAGTACTCGGATATGGAAGCATTGCTGTCACGACCTTCGGCCATCTGGATAAAAATAAAATAGGCGTCATCCACGAGCTTGATAAGAAGCAGGAAGGCGTGGTCCACACCTTCCTGGATGATATCGTAGCAAGCATTGCTGCGAGTGCCGCCTCAAGATTGGCCCATCGCCTGAGGGATGATGAAGAATCATTGACAGAACGGGAAAAGGACATTCAGGAAGAAGAAGAGTTAATCGGATGAAAATATCTTATTGGTCATAAAGACTCATCCGGATTGATCATATTTGGCCTTGATGAGGCGGGCAGAAAGGATATTATTCATTTTAAACGTCCGTTTTGTCTGCCTCAGAAAACAGAAAGCGTGAATATGGCCAGGATATATTTCAAGCACCTGGATCTTTCGCTGCGTAATCTTACCTTGCTCGGAGAGGTAAATGATCTCCAGAGGAACTTTTTCTTCCATATGCTTACGAAGTATATATTTCACTCTCGATCGCCCCTTTGCTGACTTACTTGGTTTTTATCATTATATGCGAACGTATGTTTTTTATGCAAGTTAAAAAAGAACGTTCGTTCGCTTTCGCCGAAAAAGAAATAAAATTAAAACTTTTTTAATATAATGCGTTGACTTTTTGCCAAAAAAACTTATAATAAGTTATGTGCTTAAGTAATTCACACGCAAGCATATACATACGACTTGTTAGCTCAGTGGGAGAGCACTTCCTTGACAGGGAAGGGGTCGTGGGTTCGAATCCCTCACAGGTCATCAACTAACAAAGGCTCAAATTCTTGATATCACAAGGATTTGGGCCTTTTTTTGTATTTAAAGATATAGGTCATTATTTACTTAATCGGTGGCGGATAGAGAAGGATTTAAACGTACTAGGTCAATGATTAATATTTCAAAAACGTAGGTAAAGCTTATGCTTATTCAGCTAACGATGAAATAAACGCTCATGTGCTATGTTAAGGATTGCTTTCAAGACGATTTATTTGCCATAAAATTCATTATAAAATTTCATACATCCTTTATTAAACCATGGGGAAGTTTTGTTGAATAAGTAGTAATTTTACTATATGAAATAAGAGCATTTCTATATTATGAGAAATGTTCTTATTTTTGTGTTAACTAAAAGGGTATAGCAATAAAAATATTGTTAAGAACAATATTAATTTATTGTAAAACAATAAACTTCGTGGTAAAGTCACTTATTATGAAATTAAATGATTGTTGGAATTGCGAGGCTTGCTTTATGTATCTAATGGTTGAGGAAGCCATCAAAGATGCAAAGCTTAAAGGAGATTGTTACCATACGATCCAGCAGGTCCTATATCAAGGTATTTTAGCAGCAAGTATCATCGCAGCCATTGTGGATGCACTTCTAAATCCATTTAAAAAAGTCTCGAATATTAAAGTGGAAAAATGATTAACGGTTTGAAGAAAATTATTTAAAGAGGTATTTTTTATGAAACAAGTTACGACACTCTTTTTAAAGCTAGCTGTTTTTATGATAGCAATCCCGGTTCTTGCATTGTGCATATTTTTAGCGCCCCATATAGGCAATTTCGCAGCAAAATTGTATCCCGATATTTCCTTGATGAAATATCTCGTTTTCATCGTGATGTATGGAGCAGCTGTGCCTTTTTATTTTGCTCTTTATCAGGCTTTCAATCTTTTACGCTACATTGACCAGAACACAGCGTTCTCGGAATTATCTGTAAAGGCGTTAAAGAAGATAAAGTGCTGTGCGATTACAATCTGTGGTTTGTATGTATTAGGTTTGCCACTCTTTCATTTTATAGCGAAGAAGGTTGATCCTCCCATTGGATTAATGGGATTCATCATCATTTTTGCTTCGCTGGTCATTGCTGTTTTTGCTGCTATCCTCCAACGGCTCTTACAAGAAGCGATTAACATTAAATCAGAAAATGATTTGACGGTCTGAGGTGGAGTATATGGCAATTATCATTAATATTGATGTGATGCTAGCGAAACGGAAAATGAGCGTAACGGAGCTTTCTGAGAGGGTTGGAATCACCATGGCGAATCTGTCCATCCTGAAAAATGGGAAAGCGAAAGCGGTTCGTTTTTCAACATTAGATGCGATTTGTAAGCATTTGGATTGTCAGCCGGGTGATATTTTGGAGTACACAAGCGATGAGGGCACTCAATAAAAACAGATAACAAATTCCAGTGTCCAGCGAGAATCTATACAGAATTAAAGAGGTGCCCCCAAAGTCATTTTCAATGATTTCGGGGGCATCTCCTTTCTTTTTTTTGTATTTTATTAAAAGGTATATAGCAGCTAACAATAAAGCTCCAAAACTAGCAATTATATTACAAACCACAACATTTTCTCTTAATCCTTGCTCTAATCTGATAGGTTTTGTTTTCATTTATAATTTAAATGTTGAGAATCGTCGGAAATTGTTAATATCTTTAGTGGGAAATATAGGATAGTATATATTTAGAACCATTTGGGACAACTTTGAAGGCTAAGCATGAGATGGAGGGATATAAGTGAGACAGACTTTAGACAAAATGAGCGGATTTTCATTATATGATGACATATCCATACTGGAATTAGTGCGTAAGGGTGATATCGATTCATATGAATATTTGATAAGAAAATACCGAGGTTTAGTTCAAGCTAAAGCCAGGCAATATTTTTTGGTTGGAGCGGAAAAAGAGGATATTTTTCAGGAAGGTATGATTGGTCTTTACAAAGCCATCCGTGATTTTAAATCGGACAAACAGAATTCATTCAAGAGCTTTGCCGAGCTTTGTATAAAAAGACAAATCATAACAGCAATTAAAACAGCCTCCCGCCAGAAACACACTCCCTTAAACTCCTATATCTCTTTGGACAAACCTATTTATGATGATGATTCGGAATATACACTGATTGATAAACTACCAAGCAAAGTAATGGACCCGATAACCTTACTCATCGACAGGGAAAAAGCCATTGATATCGACTTGAAAATGTCGGAAATCCTTAGCGATTTAGAAAAGACCGTATTAGCTCTTTATATGGATGGTGAAACGTATCAAGAAATTTCATTGAAACTGGACATTCATGTTAAATCTATAGATAATGCCCTGCAAAGAACGAAAAAGAAACTTGGGAAATATCTAGACAATAGAGAACGGGTCGTATAATGGAACCGAAGGAAACAGGATGGAGGCCTTCGTCCTTTTTCCTTTTTTGAGCAATCAGCTTTTCTTTACCTTTATTCTATACAGTTAACGTTTGAGTAACATGAAATCCCTCACAGGGCAGCAACTGCCAAGGATTCAATCTTTTAACTGGACAGTGTAAGGGGACAGTCATAAATGAAGTCCCCTTTTATGATGTATTACGGTTATGTAGTTTATATTGTTCCATGAAATCACCTGCATACAAGCTTGTTATACTGAAGCAATAATAGGAGGAAAAGGGGTAACGTACCCAATAAAGGACCTCCGAAAGCAAGGTAAGCTTCTTGGTTAGCGTTCTTCTTTAAGGATAATTAATGCTCCGACAAACGGGATGAAAATGGCATTGGCTGTTTTGATGCCTATTCTCCTAGCAGCAAATAAATGTCCCATTTCATGGATGTAGGCATACGCTCCTAATGAAACGAAAATAGAAATCTGGGATCCCACCTTTGCTATTTTCAATAGTGCAAACAACTTCCTAGGAAAAATAACCCGATCGCCCCAAAACTTAACCATCCTTAATCGATTTGGATTCTTCCAAAATGCCCTCCTGATAGTAAAGGGGAAACAGGTGCCACCTTTATTGATTCAACCTCTTTTAATATCTTTATTTTATCGTATTGTTTCTTTACCTTTTTGGCGATTTTTTCTAAAATATCAGCTTTCAAGCTATACATTATTTTCAAAGCTGTTGATGATTCGGAAGGTAATGAATTAGTCCCTGTAAAAGAAGGACTATAGGCTGGATTTGGGCTCTTTTTTTGTATATTTGGTTTTCTGTAAAGACGCACAAAGACAGTAGGTGATGATGTCGTTCGTTGCATGACTTCAGCCACTTTGGTACACTATGCAGAAGTGCATGTCACTTTGATGGGGAGCACATCATGTCCCAGTTTTATAAGTGTTCTTGGACTTTTGATTTTGATTTTTATGACAAATTAAATATGTAAAAAAGCGTTTCTAAGGAAAAATCATATGTTCCCTCATACAGCAGGCGTGTATGGGGGGCTTATATTTTATAGGTTTTTTGTCTGGATAGCTTTACAGTAGGAGGAACCGATGAACAATTACAAGCTGACCATTCAATATGATGGCGGACGCTATAGAGGCTGGCAACGGCTCGGCGATAGTGATGATACGATTCAGGGGAAAATAGAAAATGTATTGACGGAAATGGCAGGGAAGAAGATAGAAATCATCGGATGCAGCAGAACGGATGCCGGTGTCCATGCTTTTGCCCAGATTGCCAATTTCAAGATTGATGGAAAGTTGACGGAAGCTGAAATTATGAACTATTTGAATAGATATTTGCCCCAAGATATCAGCATCACAGAGGTTATGTTAGTTCCTGATCGTTTTCATGCCCGTTATAATGCTAAGGACAAGACCTATTTGTATAAGATCTGGAACGAGCGATATACGAATCCGTTCATGAGGAAGTACAGTATGCATGTTGAGGAAAAGCTGGATATAGAAAAAATGAAAAGAGCGTGTCAATATTTTATCGGTGCGCATGATTTTACTGCTTTTTCGAATGCAAAGTCCAAGAAGAAATCAATGGTGCGTGAAATATATGTTATTGATATCGAGGAAAATGCCGGCTTCATCGAAATTAGTGTGCGTGGGGATGGTTTTCTTTATAATATGGTTAGGAAAATGGTCGGGACGCTGATAGAGGTCGGGCTGGGTGAAATTGACGCTGAGCAAATCCCGGGCATTCTGGAGTCGAAAGAAAGAATCCAAACGGGCCGTATGGCTGATGCAGCCGGGTTGTATTTGGTGAAGGTTGATTTTTAGACCGAATACGTTGTTAAAAAATCGAAGAAACAGGGAAGAATGATAAAGTTGAACAGCACGAAGGAAGGGGAGGTTTTCATGAGATTAGCTGGAAAGAAAATTATCAGTCTTGTGCACCATGATTTTGAGGATTTAGAGCTTTGGTACCCGATCCTACGATTGAAAGAAGAGGGTGCGACCGTTCATCTTGCTGGAGAGAAGGCGAATGAAACATACATGGGGAAATATGGTGTACCCGCCGTATCCGATTATGCGTATGGGAGCATTAAAGCGGAAGATTATGATGCGATTCTCGTACCGGGCGGTTGGGCCCCTGACAAAATTCGCCGGTTCCCTGAAGTGATTTCACTTATCCAAAGCATGGAAGAAACGAAAAAACCGATCGGGCAAATTTGTCATGCGGGCTGGGTGTTAATCTCAGCAAAAATCTTAGCTGGCAAGAAAGTAACAAGTACGCCTGGCATCAAGGATGATATGGAAAATGCCGGAGCTACATGGATTGACGAAGCTGTCGTCGTCGATGGAAACCTTGTATCAAGCAGACGCCCGCCTGATCTGCCGGATTACTTAAGGGAATTGATAACCGTGATAGAACAACGTTGATCGAATTCAAACTGAAGGCAAACCCGAGGAAAAGGGGGTTTGCCTTCAGTTTTTTTCTTTATGAAAAGTCCTAATGTTCATGCAACGACCAACATACGTGAAATGAAAATACATGGATATGTTTACTTAGTATCGAATATGAAGGTTTTCCGAATAATAGTATCAAAATACTTATGCACGGGGGTATATTTTGAGAAATATTCGGGAGATATTCGTGGACGATTTAAAAAGCATTTATAAAAATTTCTTTGTTTGCATCGTGCTTGTTTTCCTGATGCTCATCCCGTCCATTTATGCGTGGTTCAATATTGTCGCCTCTTGGGATCCTTATGGAAACACGGAAGGAATTCTTGTAGGGGTTTCCAATAATGATAAAGGTGCCGAGTTGAATGGTAAATCGGTTAACTTAGGCAATGAAGTCATAGAGGGGTTAAAGGGGAATAAGGATTTAGGCTGGAGATTCACATCGGAAAAGAATGCCGTTGCAAAGGTGAAGAAAGGGGATTATTACGCAACGATCGTCATCCCTGAAAATTTTTCCGAGCATATTGCGACCATCATGACCGATGAACCTATGAAAGCGGAGATTGATTACTATGTTAATGAAAAAATCAATTCCATCGCCCCTAAAATTACAGCAGCAGGAGCTAACACCATCGTCGATAATGTAAGCAAAAGCTTTGTTAAGTCGGCTAGTGGCAGTATCCTGGAAATCTTTAATGAATTGGGCATCACGTTGCAAAATGAATTGCCGACCATTCAGAAGATGAAGAATATGGTGTATTTATTGGAGGGAGAACTTCCAGAGCTTGAACAAAATCTGAAAATCGTACAAACACACGTAAAGAGGGCAGAAGAAATCATTAACAAGGTCAATGAAGGCTTGGAATCGATACAAGGGATAACATCGCAGAAAGATGAATTGGTATCTGGCGTTTCTGGTTATGTAGACTCAACCAAGCAGGCGTTCGAAGAAATCCATCCACTCTTGAAAAATGATATTGCGAAAATGAGGAGCGATAATGAAACGATCTTAGTGCTTGCGAGTAGGGTAACAGATCAGGATTTGACTAGCGATGAGGTAAATCAGTTAGTTGAACAAGGCAGAACGCAAATAAATAAAGAACTCTACCTTTTGGACAGCATGTTTGACTTATTGGTGAGTGTTAATCAATTTAGCGAAAAAGACCGGCTTCAGCCAGAAATAAAGCTAGTGGATGGTTTACGTGATAATGCTTCCGGCCAGCTTCAAGCGCTGAATGACCATTCTTTCGATTCACTTAGAGTTCTTGGTGATAATAATGATCAAGTCTTGGAAAGCCTCCAGGCTACCTTTTCCAATGATACAGGATCAAAAATCGATGAAATCTGGATGGAAGCGAATTCCATTTTACAAAAAGCCAAACTTACGCTTGAGGAAGGCAGTCAGGTTCTTCCTGAAGTGAAGGGATTATTGAATGAGACCAATGGAAAGTTGGCGGACCACAAGGGAGATATCGATAAGTTACAGGAAAAGTTTCCGGAAATCCAAGCAAAAATCAAGGCGCTCGCTTCTAAAATGAGAGAAATCGATAAGTCTTACAATATGAAGGAAGTCATTAATTTCCTAAGGAATGATATTGAACAAGAAAGTGAATTTTTCTCGGAGCCGGTACTGCTCAATAAACATAGTTTATTTCCCATTCCGAATTATGGGTCTGCCATGTCCCCCTTCTTCACGGCACTGTCCTTATGGGTGGGCGGGACCATACTGATTTCCATGCTTAGCGTGAGCGTCTCGCAAAAAAACTACAGTCCATATCAAATTTATATCGGCAGATACCTCATATTCTTCATCATTGGTTTGATGCAGTCTTTAGCCGTTTCCATCGGAAACCTTTTCCTGATTGATGTATATGCAGTGGATAAATTCGAGTACGTCATGTTTTCCATCTTGATAAGTACGGTATTTACATTGATGGTCTATACCTTCGTCTCGGTTCTGGGGAATGTCGGGAAAGGGATTAGCGTAGTCCTGATGGTGCTTCAAATATCAGGTTCGGGAGGCACTTTCCCCATTCAAGTAACACCGCCGTTTTTTCAACATATCAACCCTTTTCTGCCTTTCACCTATGCCGTCAGCTTACTTCGTGAATCGGTTGGGGGGATAACCTGGAGTGTAGCTGGCAAGGATATATTCATCTTATTCATCTATTTATTACTGACGATCGGCTTCGGCATCATTTTGAAAAAGCCATTGCACGAAAGAACGCAAAAGATGAAGGATAAACTATATGGAAGCAGGATTTTCTAGGTGCATTGAAAGGTGCAGGCTTGTAAAGAATTTTCTCGACCAATGTAAAGGCCGAATAATACCAGTCAAGGCCGAAATAATCGAAACAAGGACGAAATACTCCAATGTAGGCCGAATTAATAGCAGTCAAGGCCGGATTAATCGAAACAAGGACGAAATACTCCAATGTAGGCCGAATTAATAGCAGTCAAGGCCGGATTAATCGAAACAAGGACGAAATACTCCAATGTAGGCCGAATTAATAGCAGTCAAGGCCGGATTAATCGAAACAAGGACGAAATACTCCAATGTAGGCCGAATTAATAGCAGTCAAGGCCGAAATAATCGAAACAAGGACGAAATACTCCAATGTAGGCCGAATAATACCAGTCAAGGCCGAAATAATCGAAACAAGGACGAAATACTCCAATGTAGGCCGAATTAATAGCAGTCAAGGCCGGATTAATCGAAACAAGGTCGGGAAAATTCAATGTAGGCCGAATTAATCCCAGTATAGGCCGAAATAATCGAAACAAGGACGAAAAAATCCAACGTGGGATGAATTAATAGCAGTCAAGGCCGGATTAATCGAAACAAGGTCGGGAAAATTCAATGTAGGTCGAATTAATCCCAGTATAGGCCGAATTAATCGAAACAAGGACGAAAAAATCCAATGTAGGTCGAATTAATAGCAGTCAAGGCCGGATTAATCGAAACAAGGTCGGGAAAATTCAATGTAGGCCGAATAATACCAGTCAAGGCCGAAATAATCGAAACAAGGACGAAATACTCCAATGTAGGCCGAATTAATAGCAGTCAAGGCCGGATTAATCGAAACAAGGTCGGGAAAATTCAATGTAGGTCGAATTAATAGCAGTCGAGGCCGGATAAATCGAAACAAGGACGAAATACTCCAATGTAGGTCGAATTAATAGCAGTTCAGACCGGATTAATCGAATCCAGGTCGGAAAAATCCAACGTGGGATGAATGAATCCCAGTATAGGCCGAATTAATCCAGTCCAAGGAATATACAAGCACGACGTGGTAGGGGCTCCCTGTTATGGACAGACTTTGTCCAATGCTTGGATTACCTGATCTACCTCTTCCCACGAATAGATGGAAGCACCGGAAGCAAATGGATGCCCTCCGCCATTGAATTGGCGTGCCACTGAGTCGATGGGGGTATTCCGTGAACGAATCCTGACACGGATGTTGGCAGGATATTCAATGAAAAAAGCCCAGATCTTGTTCGCTCTGACAGTTGATAGCGTATTAATCAAATTCGAAGCTTCGTTTCGGTCTATGTTATATAATTTCAGCAAATCCTCGGTAATGATGAAGTAAGCAACTCCTTTATCCGTTACCTTGAAGCTCATGAGAATGTCTTTTTGAAGCCTGGAAGAGTTTTTCGACTTTACCTGGAGGAAGTTATGGATGCGCTCCGGTTGAAAATCATAAGCTCGTAAGCGTGAAACCACTTTTAATGTCCGTGGAGTGATATTTCCATTCATGAAATTACCAGTATCACTAAGTATCCCTGTATAAAAGGATTTAGCCGTTTCTTTATTCATCGCAAAATCATCTGGAAATTCCAAGCACAAATCCGTAAGCATTTCACTTGCAGAACTATAGGAAGCGTCAACCCAAGAGAGGTCGCCAAATGGCTCGTAATCGTGGTGATGGTCGATTTTAATCAGCTTTTCACCTAAACAAAAGCGGGAATCACTAATTCTTGAAAGATTGGCAGTGTCACAAACTATCACTAAGGAGCCTTGATATTTTTTATCGGGGATGACATCCATTTTACCGATGAAATTAAGTTTATCGACCTCCTCACCTACTGCAAAGATTTCCTTTGACGGGAAGGACTGTTTCAGAAAGTGCTGTAATCCGACTTGTGAACCGAGGGCATCCGGGTCCGGATTGACATGGCGATGAATGATGATGGTCGAATATTTCTTGATGGTTTCCACTATTTCTTTTTTTATCTTTTCCATTTTACCATCTCCCTATAATGCTTTCGTTCCTATCAGTATCATCACATGCATCAAGGATAAAGGCAATTCGAATAAGCTTCACCATGCGTCTTCCGGAAATATTAGAAAACATTATTGTTGAAAGATTCGAATAATTAGCTTATACTTAATTTACCAAACCGAGGACAGCAAGCTGCATACCTTGCTGCATGGCCGGCTTGACATAAAACTGGAATTCATAAAAATTGACTTGGTTCACTTGATCTTCCTTTGCAGGAGGACAGTGCGTGGATAAGAGTCAGTGAAACGTTCAATGTGATGACATTGTTTGTTTTACTGGCTCTTTTTGTGTATTTCGGTATTTGAAAGGGGTGAAGGTATGAGCGGAGCTTTGGAAGGAGTCAGGATCATCGATGTATCCCGGGTTTTGGCAGGGCCGTTTTGTTCGATGATTCTGGGTGATTTGGGAGCGGAAGTGATTAAAATTGAACATCATCAATCAGGTGATGAAACGAGAGGCTGGGGCCCTCCGTTCGCCCAGGGGGAAAGTGCCTACTATTTATGCGCCAATCGAAATAAGCAAAGCATGACATTGAATTTAAAGTCTGAGCAAGGAAAAGAGATATTTCGAGAGTTGGTCTCATCCGGGGACATAGTGATTCAAAATTTCAAGACCGGTACGTTGGAAAAAATGGGGTTAGGTTATGAAGATTTAAAGGAATTCAATCCACAACTGATCATGGCCTCGATTACGGGGTTTGGCTTAACAGGCCCTTATAAAGATTTGCCGGGCTATGATTATATCATTCAGGCGATGAGCGGGTTGATGAGCATCACCGGAGAGAAGGGTGGAGAGCCCGTGAAAGTCGGTGTGGCCATAGCCGATATCTTGACGGGCTTGTATACATGCATCGGCATTTTATCAGCCCTGCATCATCGGAATGAATCGGGGCAAGGGCAGGAAATTGATATTTCGTTAATGGACTGTCAGGTTTCTTCGCTAGTGAATGTGGCTAGTAACTATTTATTCAATGGCCTGCCACCAGAGCGTATGGGAAACCAGCATTCTAATATCGTTCCATATCAAACGTTTCGTACAAGCGATGGAGAGCTAGTCGTGGCGGTAGGGAATGATGAGCAATTCAGTCGGTTCGCGGCTGTTATTGGCAGTCCTGAGTTAGCGGAACAGCAACGGTTTAAGCATAATGAGAAGCGTTTACTGAACAAGGAAGAATTAATCCCGATTTTGGAAGATTCATTGAAAAGAAAGACAAAAAAAGAGTGGAAAGTGCTGTTGGATGATGCTGGGATACCGAACGGTCCAATTAATGATATAGCAGAGATGTTCGAGGATCCACAAATCAGCGCCAGAGGCATGCTTATGGCAATGGACCATCCGACCATTGCGGACTTGAGAATGGTCGGATCGCCATTGAACCTATCAAAAACGCCGGTCACGATGAGGAAGCACCCGCCTCTGTATGGGGAGCATACCGATGCCATTTTGGTTGAAATGGGATACGATCCCGTTCAAATCGAGAAATTCAAGCAAAATAAAATTATCTAGGAGGAATATGGATGATGAATTTCGAATTAACAGAGGAACAGCAAAGTGTGAAAAAAGTGGTCAGGAAATTCGTGGATAAGGAAATCATCCCTTATATCCAAGAGTGGGATAGGCAAGGTCAATTTCAGCCACATATCCTGAAACGACTGGCGGAATTACAGTTGATGGGCGTTTGCATCCCCGAAGAGTATGGCGGGGTCGGAATGGATTATAATACTTTGGCCATCGTTTGCGAAGAGCTGGAGCGGGGTGATACGGCCTACAGAACTGCCGTATCGGTACATACAGGGCTGAATAGCATGACCCTGCTGCAATGGGGTACGGAAGAACAAAAATTGAAATATTTAGTGCCGCAGGCCAAAGGGACGAAGATCGGCGCTTTCGGGCTGACTGAACCGAATGCGGGGTCTGATGTAGCAGCAATGAAATCTACAGCAAGGCGTGTAGGCGATCATTATATTTTAAATGGATCGAAAACATGGATTTCCCTCTGTGATTATGCCGATCATTTCCTCATTTTTGCCAAGACTGATCATGATCTTGGCTCAAAGGGCATTACGGCATTTATCGTGGAAAGGACTTTTGAGGGAGTGGAGTCCAAGGCCATTAAGGGGAAGTTGGGGATTCGTGCGGGAAATACAGGGGAAGTCTTTTTGACGGATGTAAAAGTTCCGGCAGCGAATAGGCTTGGTGAAGAAGGGGAGGGCTTTAAAATTTCCATGTCGGCTTTGGACAGCGGCCGGTTTACGGTGGCCGCCGGTGCTGTAGGGTTAATTGAAGCGAGCCTAGAAGCCAGCTTGAAGTATTGCCATGAACGCAGTACTTTCGGCAAGGAGATAGGAAGGCATCAGCTCGTCCAACAGATGATTGCCAAAATGACGGCAAATTTGGAAATTTCCCGATTGCTGGTCTTTAAAGCGGGCACGTTGAAAAATCAAGGAAAACGGAATACGAAGGAAACGTCCCTTGCCAAGTGGATTTCCTGCAATGCAGCTAATGAAGCAGCCAATGATGCCGTTCAAATCCATGGTGCCTATGGCTATTCAGATGAATATCCGGTCGAACGTTTTCTGCGGAATTCAAAAGCTCCGGTCATTTACGAGGGAACCCGTGAAATCCATACGATGATGCAGGGCGAGTATGCACTTGGCTACAGAGAGGATAAAGAGCTCCGTAGGCAATTGCCTGCATGGCCTTTCGAGCAAGCATCCGTATATTAAATATAGATAGAGGAGACCAGAGATGAACACTTATTTTATTGCAGGGCATGCCAAACTTCCACAAGGGATGGCAGCGAGAAATTTATATGATTCCTTGACGATCACATTGGAGCTGGACTTTAAATATGGTGTGATCGTCGAGGCTTCCTGTACGCTCGCTACAGAGCATGGCAGGGAATTCATTCGGCAGCTGCTGCGCGGTCATTGCCTGAAAGATGGTATCGGGGAATTGATCGATCGTGTACAAATGCATTATCGCGGGAAGGCTGGCCAAGCCATCCAAGCAGGATTGAAGGATGTGTATGCACAGTTCGAACTGGTCTCCGATAATTAGGGAAAATGGAAGGATCCTGCCGAAACATGAAGTCGGCAGGATCCTTTTTTTATTGCTAAAGCGTGACAAAAAAAGAGGTGTTAAAGAACGCACCTCTTCGCCTTTCAACCTATTTCATGCACAATTACATGAGAAGGCATGGAACTAGAAGCTCCATTTCCATTTCTTCTTGAAATGAATGCTGCCGCTGCCGTGGCACCCACGCTTGTGGCATGAACACCGTTTCCTGCAAGTGTTCCTTTTTTTGCAGCATGTTGATTTCCTGTTGCCGCTTGATCGTCTTTGCGTGCCCCGTGTTGACTGTTTCCTGCTAGTGCGCCGCTTCGTGCCGCAAGTGGACCGTTTCTTGCTACAGCAACGCTTCGTGCTGCCAGAAGAACGTCTTTTATTGTTTTTACGTGAAGAGCGCCCTTTTGAGCGTGGATCATTGAACATGAAATCGCCCAATCCCATAGAATTCGCCTTATCCACAGCATTTTGTATATCACGAATGAAGTTTGACATAATGATAATCCCCCTTTCCATACGATAAACTATGCGGCTTGTACGTAATGTGCTAAAGATAATCGCACAGCCGGTAAAAAAATAGGTGCATTTTGGTGACATCCTTCGCTTTTTTTCCATATTTTAATAGGAAAGTGAAAGGGAAGGGTTATATGAATGCTGACAAGAAGCTGCCTTTGTATCAGCTGTTTATTCCACCTGTAAATTTAATGGAGCTTCGCAAGGATATATGGTGCAATGATCCGCTGCCTGCTAAATTAACCATCAACAAAAAGAAGCTCGATATTGATATTGTTTACCGTGGCTCGCATATCCGGGAATTTCGGAAAAAATCCTATCATGTTGTTTTTTATAAACCCCATACCTTCAAGGGAGCCAAAGAAATTCATTTGAATGCTGAATATAAGGATAAATCGTTATTGAGAAATAAATTATCGCTGGACTTTTTTGCTGATATTGGCACCTTGGCGCCCAAATCCCAATTCGTAAGCCTGAATCTGAACGGGAAGGATGAGGGGATATACCTGGAGCTGGAGTCCGTGGATGAATATTACTTGAAGCGAAGAAATCTTCCGGAAGGCTCCATTTTCTATGCGGTGGACGGCGATGCGAATTTTTCCTTAATGAGCGATTTGGATCAGGGGATTAAAAAGTCATTGGAGATGGGCTATGAAAAAAAATGCGGAACTGTGAAAGACGAATGGTATTTACAACAATTGCTCATCCAAATCAATACCATTTCCAAAGGCGATTTTGAAGGGGAAATCGTAAAATATATCGATGTGGAAAAGTACTTGCGCTGGCTGGCTGGCGTAATTCTCACACAAAACTATGATGGATTCGTTCATAACTATGCCTTGTACCGGAATGGTGATACGGGACTGTTTGAAATCATCCCGTGGGATTATGATGCGACATGGGGGAGGGATGTTAATGGGGAAGTGATGGAGGAGGATTATGTTGGCATCGAGGGATTTAATACATTGACTGCGAGAATCCTTGATATAAGGGCGTTTCGCCTTCGTTACCAAAGCCTGCTAAAAGAGATTATGGACTTACGTTTTAACGTTGGTCATATGAAGCCGATCATCATCGGGTTGCATGATCAAATAAGTCCTTATGTATCAAAAGATCCATATATCAAAGACAATAAGGCAATTTTTGATGATGAACCTGATTCCATCCTGAAATTCATAGAAGAACGGGCCAAGTATATTAAGGGCCAATTATATAAATTGGATTGAACATTTCATTTTCTTTAGAAGTTGAGTGTAATTGGGCAAAGAAAAAAACGACAGGAGTGCTGAAGAATTGCATTTCTGTTATTTTTTTTGCGCGATTCCATTTGCTTTTCTATACCATTACGGCTATGTTTGATAGAAAGATATAATCTTAAGAAAATGAAGGATGGGAATGGATTGACTAATCATAGCCGAATACCGGCATATATATATACGTTTACGTGCAGCCCTGACGAACGTTCATTATCCAAAATGGAGATGCGCTCGTTCTTTGGCTTTGAAACGGCAGGAAGCATTTTGAAAAGTGATATTAAAATTGATCCGAGCAGAAGTCCTTTTATTAAGGGACGTGTGGATATTATGTTTGAAGGGGAAAGCATTCCAGATATCGTTGAGCAAGTAAAGGGTGTTCATTTGCCGGATTCAACGTTCAAAGTGCTATTCGTAAAAATCAATGATTTGAATGAAGAAGAAAAAATAGATTATGATGGGCAGCGAGAAATTGAACGAGAAATTGGCTGGCACATCCAAGCGGAGGCTGATGTACGCAATCCTGATCAGGTCTTCGGTATCGTACCCCTCGGCGGACGTTGGTATTTTGGGGAGTATGTCAAGCCAGATGCAGTTTGGCTCCATCATCTGAAGAAGCCGCGGGAATATTCAACGGCCCTAAGTACACGGGTGGCGAGGGCGATTGCGAACATAGCCGTACCGCACCCTGATGGAGTGAAGGCGATTGATCCATGCTGCGGAATTGGGACGGTATTGGTAGAAGCGCTATCAATGGGGATAAATATTGTTGGCCGAGATATAAATCCACTCGTTACGGACGGCTCAAGGGAGAACATTGCCTACTTTGGTCTTGAAGGCGATGTAACGACAGGCCCGATTTCAGAGGTCGCGAATAATTATGATGTGGCGATAATCGATATGCCCTACAATTTATATACCCATGCGACTCCGGAGGATCAGCTCTCGATCCTTAAACATGCAAGACGGTTCGCTGACAAAGTCGTTGTCGTGACGATTGATACGATGGATGAAATGATTTATGAAGCAGGGTTTGAAATTGCCGATCGATGTGTAGCGAGGAAAGGGGTTTTCTCGAGACAGGTTGTATTGTGCGTGTGAGAGTGCCGAAAAAGAAGGCTGAAATCCATTAAGGATTTCAGCCTTCTTGATGATTACATCGCTTCATAATGAACCACTTTTCCGATGATTTTCTTCGTGACCTTTCCCTGATACTCCAAGTAATCCAAATGCCCGATGATTTCAGACATGACAAGCGGGAACTGGGATACATACTTTTGCCTATAGAATGCCTTTGCCAGCTCATTTCCTGAAGTTATACCGCTTTCTATCATGGACAAGATCTTTTGTGATTTCCTTTCGATGCCCTTGAGCCTTTTTTCAATCAAACGACTTGGTTGTTCGATGATATTCCCGTGGCCAGGCAGAAGGAGATCGACCTGTAATGCCAAACATCGCTGCAAAGAATCAATATGATCGACAAGAGTCAGCATTCTATTGCCGTCATCATCAGGTTCGATCAAGGCGTTACTTGAAATATGCTCAATCAATAAATCGCCTGAAAGCAGTCGCCTTCCTTTTTGGTCCATGAACGCGATTTGGTCAGGAGCGTGCCCGGGAAATTCAATCACATCAAAGTCAAACAAGTGTTTTTCCGTGATTTCGATGATGTCGCCATTTAACTTTTGATCTTTATTATGGTCGACCGCGTTAAAAAGGTAGGCGATCTGTTTATCTCCAAGGTCACCACAGCCCATCTCCAGGTAAAGCTGTTTATAAAATTCAATTCGCATCTTCAAGAAGTCGGAATCGCGTTTTAGGCGAGGAGCGGCTTTAGGGTGGGCATATATGGGAACCGGGTGGAGCGCAGTGATCTTATTGACCAATCCAACATGATCTCCATGATGGTGTGTTAACCAAATATCCGTGATATCCCCGATGCTCAAAGCATTTTCCTTCAATGTGCGCTGCAATGCATACCAGCAAGTTTCATCATTCATGCCTGCATCAATTAATGTTAAAGCTTCTTCCCTTTTCACTAAGTAAAAGTTTATGCTTTTTAAAGGTAAAGCACTTGGAGCGATGATTGGATAAATTTCAAAATCTGAATTCGTTATCATGAACGTCCCGGATCCTCCTAAAGATAAACATATTGGAAAACTAGTGAAATGACGAAATATTGAGACTTTGTTATTCTATGATTAGTTGATTGAAAGGAAACTGTCAAGAAGAAGCTCCCATATGAATGGATGAACTGTCCGATTATGTTTTTTATGGGGCATACGAATAAATCGGTATAGGAGGTTATTAAATGAGGCCAAAAATCTATATTACAAGGAAATTGCCGGAACAAATCATCGAAGGTTTAAGAGGGAATTTTGATATCAGGATGTGGGACGAAGAGGAGATACCGGTACCTAGAGAAGTCCTTGAAGAAGAAGTGAAGGAAGTTGATGGGCTGCTTTGCTTGTTGACGGAACAAATTGATGAGTCACTGATCAATCGGGCGGTTAACCTGAAAATCATCGCCAATATGGCAGTTGGCCATAATAATATCGATGTTCACAGTGCCACGGAGCGGGGCATCATGGTAACGAACACACCTGGAGTTTTGACGGAAACGACAGCTGACTTAACCTTTGGCTTACTGCTGGCAACGGCCAGAAGGATGATGGAGGCAGCGGATTATTTAAAAAGCGGAAAATGGGAAACATGGTCTCCGATGCAGCTGACTGGGCAAGATGTACACGGTGCGACGCTGGGGATCATCGGCTTGGGAAGGATAGGGGAAGCACTTGCCAAAAGAGCGAAGGGCTTCGATATGAACTTGGTTTATTTTAATCGAAGCCGTAAATATGAACAGGAAAAGGAATTAGGCATCGATTATCTGCCCATTGAAAAGCTGCTACAAGTATCGGATTTTGTGTGTATCTTGCTCCCGCTTACACCGGATACCGCCTATATGATTGGCAAGGAGCAGCTGAAATTAATGAAGAGGACGAGTGTACTCATAAATACGGCAAGAGGCGGAATCATCGATGAAAAAGCGTTATATCAGGCCTTGAAGGATCGTGACATCTGGGCAGCAGGGTTGGACGTATTTGAAGAAGAGCCCGTTTCTGTCGATCACCCGCTGCTAACATTACCCAATGTCGTTACATTACCGCATATCGGGAGTGCCAGCATAGCCACAAGAATGAAAATGGCAGCCCTAGCCGTGCAAAATCTGGCGGATGGATTGGCGGGAGACACCCCCCGTAATTTAGTATTGTTGAATAAAACATAATACATGAAGGTCGGAAAAAGTGCGGTGAAGGACGGAAAAATCCGCGGACGGCCGGAAAAGGAGCGATGATGGACGGAAAAATCGGAAGACGGCCGTAAAAAGAGCGATGAAAGACGGAAAAATCCAGTGTAGGCAGTTATCATAAAAAATGACTCCGAATGGGGTCATTTTTTATGGCCGAAACTGAAAAATATGTGTGAATGGAGTATATCCCAAGCCTTGATTTAGGTCATGAATATCGTAGTTTTGCTGCATATGCAGGCAGAGAGAGGGAACCACATTTAGGGTTCGAAATCAAGGGAGGCATACTTATCGTAAATTGTATCGATTTTCTGTAAAATGAAGAAAGCGAAAAACGATTAGTTGGAAGGGATAGGTTAAAGAATGATCGAAATGAAGGAAACGATATCATCAGGAAACGAAATGACTAAATCCAACAGACTGCTTTTGGCTCTTATGCTAGGTTCTTTTGCAGCGATTGGACCGCTGTCATTGGATATGTATTTACCTGGTCTGCCCACACTGGCGGACGATCTGAAAAGCAGTACGTCCTTGGCACAACTAAGTTTGACTGCCTGTTTGTTAGGGTTGGCACTTGGTCAAATTTATTTGGGGCCTCTAAGCGATGCGAAAGGGAGACGCACACCGTTAATCATATCTTTATCGGTTTATGGCCTTTCATCCCTATTATGTGCTTTTGCTCCAAACATTGAATTGCTTTTATTATTACGATTCATACAAGGGATTGCAGGAGCGGGGGGCATTGTGATATCAAGGGCGATCGTCCGTGATTTATTTTCGGGAACGGACTTGACCAAATTCTTTTCCATGTTAATGCTGGTGAATGGAGCGGCGCCGATTTTGGCTCCGGTGTTTGGGGGACAGCTTTTACAGTTCACATCTTGGCGGGGCGTTTTCATCGTCATTGCGATATTGGGTATCCTGATGGTTGCTGCTGCCTTTTTCGGGATAAAGGAAACTTTATCACCTAATCTTAGGAGTACCGGGGGGATAAACGACACAATCAGGACTTTTGGGAATTTAGTGGGTGACCGTGTATTTATGGGCTATGCTTTTTCTCAAGGCTTCATAAGTGCTGCCATGTTCGCTTATATTTCCGGTTCTCCTTTTGTCCTCCAGAACATATATGGCGTTTCTCCACAGACGTTCAGCTTGATTTTTGCCATAAATGGAGTGGGAATCATCATTGCTTCCCAAGTGGCAGGAAAGCTGGCCGGGAGGGTGAAAGAAGAAAAATTGCTTCAAATTGGATTATGTCTTGCTCTGTTTGGCGGGGTATTCCTTATTGCCTCAGTCCTTTTCGAGATCGGGTTAGCAGGCATTTTAATCGCTCTATTTCTCTCGGTTTCAAGTGTCGGCATCGTCGGTACGACGAGCTTTTCGTTAGCGATGCAAAATCAGAAAAAAACGGCAGGCAGTGCATCGGCCTTGATCGGATTGCTGCCTTTCATACTGGGGTCACTCATGGCTCCATTGGTGGGCTTGGGTTCAGGCGCTTCGTCCCTGCCGATGGGAATTGTGATGGTGAGTTGTCATGCGATTGCCCTGCTCGCATACTTATTGCTTGCACGCCATGGTTTAAGTCAGGTGGAAGGATAAGGAAAAAGCTGAAGTCCCGATGATGGGATTTCAGCTTTTTTTTGTTTAGGCTGCATAAATCATAAAAGGGATTCTGCCCCGTCGATATAAACCTCCGTACCGGTGATGTGTGACGACATATCCGAGGCTAAAAACAATACAAGGTCTCCAGCCTGCTCTGTGGTTCCGGCTTTATTGGCTAAAGGCTGAGAGCCCTGAGGATATTCGATGGGAATCCTGATTTTCTTTAAGCTTTCATCTTCAGGGAAAGTGTTGTCGTGGATATTCGTATCTATTGAGCCTGGACAAATCATATTGACCCTGATTTTGTATTTTGCCAGTTCGAGGGCAGCCATTTTACCGAACGCGACCTGCCCAGCTTTGGAGGAGCTATAGGCGGAAAAACCAAAGTTCTTGAAAAAACGGTTCCCATTGATGGAGCTGTTGATGACGATGCTGCCGCCCGTTTCCTTCATGTATGGAATGGCGTATTTGATGGTGAGAAAGGTTCCTTTAAGGTTGATGGTGTGCGTCTGATCCCAATCTTCCGGCTTGATGTCTTCAATGGGGGCAATCACCCCGTTGATGCCTGCGTTGGCAAAAACGAAGTCAATTTTTCCGAAATGGTCATAGGCAACCTTGAATGCATGTTCAACTTGCTCAGGCATCGATACATCGGTTTTAATGATGAAAGCTTCCCGGCCTAGATGTTCTACCTCTGCCTTCACCTTTTCAGCCTTTTCCACGGTTCGATCAAAAAAGATGATGTTCGCGCCGTTTTCAGCTAGCTTCAATGCTGCCCCCCGGCCAATTCCCGATCCTCCGCCGGTAATGATGGCCACTTTATCTTTCATTAAATCTGACATAAACTTCACACGCTCCTTTTTTAGTTTTCTTTCCCCTTCAGGGAGTATGTAGAAACCTCATGGCAGTAGTAATATAGGAAATTATAAACGAATATTGCCTGAAAAATCCAATTTGAACCGTTGTCGTTGGACATTATGTTTTATTTTTTTATGAATTGTCGGTATATTGAGTACATAATAAGTTAGCTTGAAAGGGGATAGGATTTTGATACGACTAGGGGTAATAGGTACGAATTGGATCACGGAACGATTTTTGGAGGGGGCAAAGCATGTAGCGGATCTATCGTTGACGGCGGTATATTCACGGACGGAAGAGAAGGCAAAGGAATTTGCCGGGAAGTACAGAGTGTCGAGAATTTTTACGAATTTGGAGGAAATGGCCGCAAGCGATGAGATCGATGCTGTTTATATAGCCAGCCCCAACTCTCATCATTGCCGGCAGGCTGTATTATTTTTACAAGGTAAGAAGCATGTATTATGTGAAAAACCAATGGCTTCGAATGTCAGAGAAGTGAAGCAAATGATCGAGGCAGCCCAACAAAATGGGGTCCTGTTGATGGAAGCGATGAAATCAACGATCATGCCTAATTTCCGAAGTGTCCAGGAAAATATCGGAAAAATAGGCGAAGTCCGCCGCTTTACTGCAAGCTTTTGTCAATATTCCTCGCGCTATGACTCGTATAAACAGGGCACAGTGCTGAATGCATTCAATCCCGAATTTTCAAGTGGTTCGTTAATGGATTTGGGCATCTATGTCCTGTATCCACTTGTTGTACTATTCGGTAAACCTAATAAGGTGCAGGCAACAGGAACGATGCTAGAATCAGGTGTTGATGGACAGGGCTCGATCTTGCTTTCTTACGATGATATGGAAGCAGTCGTCATGTATTCGAAGATAACCCAATCAGATCAGCCAACTGAAATCCAGGGAGAACTTGGAAGTATCCTGATACAAAAAATTTCAGGGCCTGTTGCAGCAAGTATCCAGTACCGCGATGGAACGGCTGAAAATATCACGGTAAATCAGGATATGCCGTCGATGTATTATGAAGCGAAAGAATTCGTTGAATTGATACAGCAGGGGAAAAAGCAGTCCGATATAAATTCTTTCTCCCACTCACTAGCAACGATGGAAATCATGGATGAAGCAAGACGCCAAATCGGTATCGTCTTCCCTGCAGACCGATTATGAGCATCTAATCGGAACTGACTAAAGCAGTTAGGGTATAAATGGATGTTACGGATTACCTTAAGTTGGGTACAATTGAGTACATGGACAATTTTATTGCTGGAGGAATGGACATGAAATGCAAAATTAATCGGAATGCAGCAAAGGTTTTACATAATATGCTGAACACGGATGAAGCGAATGGAAAAATGGTCCGTGTGTATATCACCCATATGCATGGAGACCATGCTCATTATGAGATGAAGCTGGATACACCCACAGAGCATGACGAAATCGTCAAAACAGATAAAGATATTGATATTTTGCTGGACTCACGTGAGGAATTCCTTGATGGTGTCTGGATTAAATATTTTTACGTACCTGAAGAAGGCTTTGAAATCACCAATCCTTCTAAAGAACCGCAAGGGCATCATCATCACCATTAACAATAGAACAACATTAGAACTTGAAGGGGGACGATTAGCATGAATCAAAAATACGAAAAGATCTTTCAACCATATAAATTTTCATCAGGGGTCGAAGTGAAAAACCGTATCATGATGGCCCCGATGACCACCTATTCTTCAGATGATCAAGGGGTAGTGACCGATGCGGAACTTGCATACTACGCCGATCGCTCTGCAGGTGTTGGCGCAGTGATTACCGCGTGTGCTTTTGTCATCGCCGGCGGCAAAGGGTTTCCGGGCCAATTAAGTGCAGAGGACGATTCCTTCATTCCATCGTTAAGAAAATTGGCGGAAACGATTCAATCTAATGGGTCAAAAGCGATTTTACAAATATATCATGGCGGTCGCCAAAGCCCTCCGGAATTACTGCCTGATAACCAACCGGTTTCAGCCAGTTCCGTTGCTTCGAAAGAGGATGCACCGGTACCGAGGGAAATGAGTGAAGAAGACATACAAGACGTTATTAGGGCATTTGGAGAAGCGACAAGAAGGGCGATTGAAGCAGGGTTTGATGGTGTGGAAATCCATGGCGCCAATACATACTTGCTCCAACAGTTCTTCTCTCCACACTCGAATCGACGTACCGATAAATGGGGAGGGACATTAGGCAAACGGTTGATTTTCCCGCTCACAGTCGTGAATGAAGTGGAGAAAACAGTTGCTGAGCATGCCAACAAGCCATTTATCATCGGCTACCGCTTATCTCCGGAAGAAGGCAGCAATCCAGGAATTACATTGGATGATACGCTGCAGCTTGTTGATAGATTGGCGAATCAAAATCTTGATTACCTGCATATTTCGGTAGGCCATTTCTGGAATGGTTCCTTCCGTGAGAGTGACAGGACCAAGTCACGAATCGTTAAAATTTACGACAAAGTGGGAAACCGTATCCCGGTCGTCGGTGTAGGTGCCCTGCACACTCCGGATGAAGTGGCTGAAGCTATGGAAACGGGTGTACCCTTTATCGCCCTTGGCCGTGAACTACTGATGGAACCGCATTGGATCGAAAAAATCAGGTCAGGAAAAGAAATGGAAATCCGAACGACGCTTTCCAAAAAAGATCAAGCTGAACTGGTCATTCCCGATCCGCTTTGGGAAAAGCTAATTGGGGTGAAAGGGTGGCTCCCGGTCGTGGATTGAACGTGAAAATCAAGAGTGAAAAAACCGTCCTCCAATGAATGGAGGACGGTTTTTTGGATGTAAACACATTTTGTGAAGATTCGTCCTGAACTCTCCATAATTCACATCTCGGCTACGGAATTTTGGATGATGTTTTCAGTTGGAATGATCGTATGCTGGTTCGGGCTCGAAGCGTTCTGGATCTTTGCAAAAAGGATCTGTGTCGCAACATCTCCTAGCTTCCTCACGGGAATTTCCTTACAAGTCAGAGATGGGGAAAGGAATGGATGTAAATGTGAATTGCTGTAACCAACAATCGATAGGTCTTTTGGAATGGAGATTCCATTTTCCGCTGCCATCTTATAAATACTCATCACTTTAAGATCATCAGTGGCAAAAATGGCCGTAGGTCGGTTATTTCCCAGTATTTTTTTGGCTGACTGATAAGCGGCATCAATGGTATAGCCACTATTTAAGGTCCATTCATCCTTTAGTGGGAGCCCATTTGCTTTCATGCATGATTTATATCCTTCCAATCGGTCGATGGATACATGATAATCGAGTGGAGAATGCAGGCAGGCAATATCACGGTGTCCTTTATCGATCAAGTATTGCGTCAAGTCATAACTGTCAATGTAGTTATTCGTGTCTACAGAAAAAACATTTTTATAATCTCCCTCAACCTTGCCAATGACCACTATAGGAATATTGAATGGGTCAATTTGTTGGAAAAAGTTCTCATTAGCAGGGGAACTTAGCATAATTATCCCTTTTATGAATTTCTCTTTTATTTTTCTAATGCATTTTTGAAGCTCGTCCTGGCTGTTTTTTGCAGTCTGTAAAATCACATCGAAGTTTAGTTCTTCGGCATTGGTTGATATGGCATGGATAATTTCAGAGAAAAAAGGGTTATTGGCGGTAGTCTTGGTAGAACGAGATAGCACCATGATGGCATCAAATCCTGAGGATAGGGCCCTGGCTAATTTACTGGGATGATAATTCAATTGCTCAATTGCTTTCAACACGCGCTCACGCGATTCTTCAGAGATATTGCTTTGATTGTTGAGTACTCGTGATACGGTGGATTTTGAAACCATTGCAACACGGGCGATATCGTAAATGGTGTGTCCCAATAATGTTCCCCCCCTCCTGGTATGGTTCTGTATGATCTTTTCTTCTTGATTTTTAAGGTTCATAGTACATTTGGTTCATGAACGTGAAAGAGAGCGGTTTCATAGGGTAAATTATATGGGTGAAACGTGATGCTGGCAATAGTAATTTTATAACCGATAGGCAAGCGGGCGAAGAAAGCTGATTTAGCTTGTATGCGAAACTCATAAATAAAGCAGGAATTGCTGCTTTGGTTTTCGTTGACAGAAAGCGCTTACTGTATTATATTTTGTTTGTGGGAGCGGTACCACGAACAAAATATCAATCTATCAATTTATGGAAACGGTTCCAAGGAGGAGGCGTATATGGAATATATCAAACAAAGGCTGTCTGCAATATATGGGGAATCTGAAGCACAAAAGATATGGACTGGCCTGAGAGGGAAGCTTCTAAAAGCAAAACAAACACATCATAAAGAACGAAAACAAAGATGGGATGAAAAAGATGTTGTATTAATTACTTATTCGGATCAATTTCAAGAGGAAGGAAAGCCTACATTGGCGACTTTTGAGAAGGTATTCGATCGTTATTTGGCAGACAATTTCGAAATTGTCCATCTTCTTCCTTTTTATCCCTATTCGTCAGACGATGGTTTTTCGGTCATGGATTATAAAAAGGTCAATCCGATAGCAGGAGATTGGGGAGATATAGAAAAACTATCCAAGAAAACGAGAATCATGTTTGATTATGTGTGCAATCATATTTCGGCAAAGAGTGATTGGTTTAAAGAATACATAAAAGGCAACCCCGAATATGCTGACTTTTTTACGGAGATGGACCAGGATACAGATCTGAGTGCAGTAACGAGACCAAGACCCACTCCAGTCCTCACCAAGTTTAAACTGGAGGATGGTACAGAAAAATATATTTGGACAACGTTCAGTGAAGACCAAATAGATTTGAACTTCAAAAATCCATTTGTATTATTGAAAATGATCGATGTCCTATTATTCTATGTTGAGCATGGTGCGGAATACATCAGGCTAGATGCGGTCGGATTCATGTGGAAGGAAGTTGGAAGTACGTGCATCCATCTTGAAAAAACACACCAAATCATCAAACTATTCCGTGATATTGTTGAGGAAGTAGCTAAAGGAACGGTCATCATCACGGAAACAAATGTACCTCATGAAGACAATATTTCATATTTCGGCAATGGAAGCGATGAAGCACATATGGTTTATCAATTTCCCCTACCGCCGCTTGTGCTATATACGATCAATCGCGGCAATGGGAGCGCTCTTACGCAGTGGGCAAGAAACATACAGCCAGCGGGCGATGAAACAACCTTCTTCAATTTCCTTGCATCCCACGATGGGATTGGCTTGAATCCTATTCGCGGCATCATCCCGGAAGAAGAAATTCTTGCACTGGTATCTGAACTAAAAGAAGAAGGGGCTAAGGTGAACTATAAAAAAAATCCGGATAACACACAAAGTCCATATGAGATAAATGTGACATACTTGGACGCATTGAATAAACGGTCGGATGATGATGACTTAAGGATGAAACGGTTTTTATCGGCACATTCCATTTTATTATCACTTCAGGGAGTACCAGCGATATACATCCAAAGTATATTGGGGTCCAGAAATGATTATGATGGTGTGGCCAAAACAGGAATGAACCGTTCCATTAACCGTCAAAAGTATAGATTGGAAGAAATTGAAGCTGAGCTGACAAAACCTAGTACGTTGCGAAGCAAGATATATCGGGAATTAACGAACATCATTCAGATAAGAAAAGCGGAACACCTATTCCACCCGGATGTGCCAATGGAAGTGTTGGAAAAAGGAGAAAAGATATTTGCGCTAACGAGGGGCACTGACTCCCGTGAAAGCCTTACCATTATTCATAATATTGCAAATGAACCGGTTGATGTCGAATTATCGGGGGAATTTATCAATTTAATGACTGGGGAAGACCTGATTTTCATCAATACTGTAACACTGGATCCTTATCAATTCCTATGGTTGAAATCAAGTAACTAGGAGGCAAAATGATGAAATTCAAAATCATGGGTGTAGCGTTGATCTTTGGTTTAAGCATTGCGTTATCAGCCTGCAGCGGCGGAAGCGACAAGGCAGGCACAGATGAGAACATAACAATCGAGTTCATGCATTCCTCCGTTGAACAGGAGCGCCTGGCGGTGATCAACAAGCTGGTCGATAAATTCGAGAAAGAAAACCCGGCTATTAAAATTAAGCAAGTTCCAGTTCAGGAAGATTCATATAATACGAAGATCATCACGTTAGCAAGCGCAGGAAAACTTCCTGCAGTCCTTGAAGTTGGACAGGATTATGCAAAGGTAATGGATAAGGAGCAGCTCATTGATAAAGAGGCCGTCACCAAAACGCTTGAGAAATCGGGTAAAACGGACTTCTATGACGGCGCTTTAAAATTAGTGACTCCAGAAGATGGAAAGGGTTATACCGGAATTCCGATAAGTGGCTGGGTGCAAGGAATTTGGTTCAATAAAGAAATGCTGGCCTCCAAAGGTTTTGAAGAGCCAAAAACCTGGGATGACGTATTGAAGGTCGCAAAGGCATTTACGGACAGTGGCAGTAAAAAGTACGGCATCGCTTTGCCAACCGTTGAAGGTGGATTCTCCGAGCAAGCATTCTCTCAATTTGCGCTATCGAACGATGCAAATGTACTTGATGGCAAAGGAAAGCTGGATATGAATAAAAAATCGATGAAAGAAGCGCTAACTTATTATAAAGAACTAGCGCGATACACGATGCCAGGTTCAAATGATACCACCGAGGTTAAAGATGCTTTCATGAATGGAACGACGCCGATGGCTGTATATTCGACTTATATCCTGCCTTCCGTTCATGCGGAAGGTGATGCAGACAATATCGGTTTTGCTATTCCGCAACAAAAAACAAAAGCGGTGTATGGAACGGTTTCTGCAATCACCATTTCATCGGGTTTGGAAGATGCACAAAAAGAAGCGGCAGAGAAATTCACGGCGTTTTTGTCTGAGCCGGAAAATATGACAAATTGGGTATTGATGTCGCCAGGCGGTGCACAGCCAGTTAATAAAGCGGTTACAGAAAACGCTGCCTATCAAGAAAATGAAGTGGTGAAATCCTTTGGGGATTTATCGACGGAAATTGCGACATCTTTTAACGACATCCAAGTCTTCGGTCTGGCAGGTGGGAAAAACTACTTGAAGATGGGTGATATTACGAGCTCAGGCGCCATTTCCACATTAGTGAATGATATTACAGTTGGCGGGAAAAGCGTTGATGGAGAACTAAAAACCGCTGAAAAGAAAATCAAAGATGTCTTAAGCAAATGAGGTTCAAGGAAAGTTAACATACGGCAAGACCCTCTATTTCATTTATTAAGTCCAAGGCCAGGAAGATTCCATGATCCCTCATGGGTCATATGGTTTTGGGGCATCTCATAGGGGAAAAAAGGTATGTATTCAGGGGGGCGTGAACATGAAAAACAGAGGGAAATCGGATTTGAAGCTGGCATGGGTACTGCTTTTTCCAAGTGTCTTTTTAGTGCTTTTGCTTGTGGCATATCCAATGATATCCAATATAAAGATTAGTTTTTTTGATCTACCAATCAATCCAAGGCTAGATGCAACCTTTGTCGGGTTGAAAAACTATACGGACATACTGACAGATGTCGAATTCATTAAATCATTAGGAATTACCGTTTTATACATGATCCTGGCAGTGGCAGGGAGTACGGCATTGGGATTGGCCGTGGCAATCTTCTTTAACCGCCCCTTCAAATTCCGCAAAGCAGCCCGGTCATTAATTATCCTGTCTTATGTAACCCCTTCGATTTCCTTGGTTTTTGCCTGGAAGTACATGTTCAATAACGGATATGGCGTCATAAATCATTTAGGGGTGGACGTTTTTCATTTATTTGATAAGGCGCCCCTATGGTTTGACAATCCTGTCAGCAGCTTCATACTAGTCGTGCTTTTTGCAATATGGAGATACTTCCCATATGCATTCATCTCGTTCCTGGCAATCCTGCAGACAGTGGATTCCAGTTTATATGAAGCAGCGGAGATCGATGGGGCTTCGACCTGGGAGAAGTTCAAGAATGTGACCATCCCGGCGATCATGCCTGTACTGATAACGATAATAACACTTCGTTCCATCTGGTTATTCTATATGTTCACAGATGTATATCTGTTGACGAACAAAGTGAACATCATCGGCATTTACTTGTACGAAACGGCATTTGCCTTTAATGATCTTGGCAAGGCCGCATCCATCTCTGTCATTCTTTTCATTATCCTTTCCATCGTAATAATAGCATCAAGAAAGCGGGTGAAATTCAATGGCAATGGCTAGCAGTAAGAAGAATAAAGCAGCAAGGAAGATCGGGTTTTATACCGGGCTGATCGCCTTATTGGTCGTTTCCTTATTTCCATTTTTCATCATGTTGATGACTTCCTTCAAGAACTCCAAGGAAGCGGTTGCCACTGACCCAACTTTTTTTCCGAAGGATTGGACATTTCAGCATTATTTAGATATTTTCAATCCGGATATCTTTCCTTTCCTAGCTTATTTTAAAAATAGTTTAACAGTGGCCCTCACAGCGGCGTTGCTGTCAGTTTTAATTGGCATTTTCGGGGCCTACGCCCTTTCGAAACTGAATTTTATCGGAAAAACGACCATTAATGCAAGTTTCTATACCGTGTATATGCTGTCTGGGATTTTGCTTGTCGTGCCTCTATTCAAGATCATATCCGGTCTCGGTTTGTATGATACGAAAACAGCGTTGATCATCACAATGATCGTCCAAACGCTTCCGACTTCAATTTTCATGTTGAAAAGTTATTTTGACACCATTCCGGATGACTTGGAGGAAGCCGCGATGATCGATGGGTTGAACCGTGTCCAGATCATTTTCTATATCATCATCCCTCTAGCTCTATCAGGGATCATATCCGTTTTTGTCTATTCATTCATGGTCGCCTGGAATGATTACTTGTTCGCATCAATATTCCTGTCGGATTCTGTCAACTTCACGCTCCCAATCGGCTTGAATGCCTTGTTCAGTACACCAGATTATATATGGGGAAGAATGATGGCAGCCTCACTTATAACCGCACTTCCTGTTGTAGCAATGTATGCAATCTCTGAGCACTTCATAAAAGGAAACATGACCGAGGGCGGAGTGAAGGGATAATCGAAAACAATCAAATAAACGAGAGAAGGTATACATGATGAAAAAACTAGTTGCGATAAAACCAAGGGTTGCAGCATTGATCAGTTATGAAGAAAGTGCCGTCAAGCCGAATGAAGTGAAAATAGATGTGCAGTTCGCCTCACCTAAACATGGCACTGAAGTCATCGACTTTCGCGGAATGACACCTTTCATGGATGAGGATTTTTCTGAAGAGTGGCGGATGTTCATGCCGAGGGAAGAAGGCTCGACTAAAGGGATCGTATTTGGGGAATTCCAGCTTGGGAATATGGTTGTAGGTCGAATCATCGAAATGGGAACGGATGTAACGGAATACCAGTTGGGAGATACGGTTTGTACATATGGACCCATCATGGAGACGGTCATTGTGAATGCGGTGGATAACCACCGATTACGCAAAATGCCAGAGGGGGCAAAATGGCAAAATGCGGTTTGCTATGACCCTGCACAATTTGCCATGAGCGGTGTACGCGATGCCAATGTACGCGCAGGTGATTACGTCGTTGTGGTTGGGCTTGGTGCAATCGGCCAATTGGCAATCCAGCTGGCAAAAAAAGCGGGTGCGAGTATCGTTGTCGGTGTTGATCCCTTGAATCAACGCAGGGAAATCGCTCGGCGTAACGGGGCGGATGTTTGTTTTGATCCGACCAATGATGATATAGGGCTTGAAGTGAAAAAGCTGACTAATAAAATAGGGGCGGATTCCATCATTGAGACAAGTGGAAATGCGGCAGCGCTTCAAGCAGCTCTGAAGGGCATTGCGTATGGCGGCACCATTTCCTACGTGGCCTTTGGGAAGGCCTTTCCTGCAGGTTTGAATTTTGGGAGGGAGGCCCATTTCAATAATGCGAAAATTGTGTTCTCCCGCGCAGCAAGCGAGCCTAATCCAGATTATCCACGCTGGAACAGAAAGCGCATTGAAGAAACCTGCTGGGAGCTGCTGATGAATGGCTATTTAAATTGTGAGGATATCATCGAACCAATCGTTACATTTGACCAGAGTGCAGAAGCTTACATGGAATATATCGATCAGCACCCGGAATTAAGTATCAAAATGGGAATTGACTATAAAAAATGAATCTTTATCGGGTGAAGATCCATGTTGGAATACTTGTGAATGGGGGATATGTTAATGAAAATCGGTACACAGGATCAGGCGTTTTTTCCGAGGGATTTGAAAGAAAAATTCCGTTACTTAAAAGAGGCAGGCTTTGAAGGATTTGAAATCGATGGCAAACTACTTGTCGATAATGTGGAAGAAGTGAAGGACGCCGTTGCGGAGACAGGGATTCCAGTAACGACTGCCTGCGGGGGCTACACTGGCTGGATCGGTGACTTCAACGAGGAACGCAGGCTCAACGGATTGGCTGAAATCAAAAAAATTCTTGAGGCGCTCAAAGAAGTGGGAGGGAAGGGGATTGTCGTTCCAGCTGCCTGGGGCATGTTCACATACCGCTTGCCGCCAATGCATTCTCCTAGAAGCATGGAGGCAGATAGGAGGGCCGTAACAGATTCCCTGATTTACTTGGAAAGAATCGCGAAAGAAACCGGGACAACGATATTCCTTGAACCTTTGAATCGCTATCAAGATCATATGATCAATACGCTCGCAGATGCAAGGAGTTATATAGAAGAAAACGAGTTGAACAACGTGAAAATCATCGCGGATTTCTATCATATGAACATTGAAGAAGATGATATATCCGAGGCACTGCATATGAATCAGGATTTGGTGCGGCATGTTCATCTGGCTGATAACCACCGTTTTCAGCCAGGCAGCGGTTCATTGGACTTCAAGCGTCACTTTAATCAGCTTAAAGAAGACGGGTATGTTGGCTTTTTAACCATCGAATGCCGTATAAGGGGAAATGATCCGAAAGCGGAGTATATGAAGGCATTACATTACCTAAAGGAATCATTGGGCTAAAGGGGCTGATTAGAGATGAAGAAGAAAATTGCGATAATTGGTGGAGGGCAAATGGCAGAAAAGGTCCATGTTTCATACTACCGTACCAGGAATGAGGTTGAAATTGTCGCAGTTGTCGGCCCAAATTTCGAACGGACAAAGGATTTTGCAAAACGGAACGAAATCGCCCGATACTATACGGATGTAGAGGAAATGTTTCAAGCGGAAAAGCCGGACATCGTCAGTGTCTGCACGCCAAATAAGTACCATCATGAACATGTCATGAAGGCTTTGGAGCATGGCTGTCATGTTCTGTGCGAGAAGCCGCCTTCCATTTCAAGCCAGGAAGCAAGGCAGATGCAGGAAGTGGCTGAAGGAAATAACCTCATTCTCGCTTATAATTTTCACCATCGCTTTGCAGAAGATGTTAAAATCATGCAGCAAAAAGTGGCGGAAGGCTTACTTGGAGAGGTTTATGTCGTAAAAGCAAAAGCGCTGCGCCGAAGCGGTGTACCTGGTTGGGGGAATTTCACTAACAAAGATGCGCAGGGCGGCGGGCCCTTGATCGATTTGGGCATCCACATGCTCGATGCTGCCCTCCATGTTTTAGGTTATCCGAAAGTCGAAAAGGTAACAGCAAAAATGTTTCAAAAAATCGGCACGAAAAAATCGCACGGAACTTTTGGTGAATGGGATCCAAACAAGTATGAAGTGGAGGATTCCCTGTTTGGGTTCATAGAGCTTGAAGGCGGGTGCTTGCTGCAAATCGAGACTTCATTTGCTCTGAATATAAAAGAAACATCCATCATGAATGTGGAATTCCATGGGGATGAGGCGGGTGCAACCCTGTTTCCTGCCCATATTCATTCTGATCGAAAAGGGGAATTGGTGACGATCTTGAATAGGGAGACAGCCGATCCAGACAGGCTACAGAAAGGAATGGCTGCCTTTGTTGATAAATGTCTAGGCAAAGAGGTCATGGTGGCTGATGGAAGAGAAGGTTACTTGATCATGCAACTCGTCGAAGCTCTCTATCAATCTGCTGAAAAAGGTGAAAGCATAACCATATGAAAAAATTAGATGAAAATAGATTCGATACGCGTTATATAAATAAATTTGCAAGTTTAATGACTGTAGGCAACGGATATTTCGGTCTGCGTGCTTCTCATGAAGAAAATTATGTAGATCAAACAAGAGGAATGTATGTTGCAGGGATATATAATAAAGCTACAGCCAATGAACCGTCCGATTTAGTCAATTTGCCAGATATGGTGGGCATGAATATTGAGCTTGATGGAGAGAATTTTTCCTTATTAACAGGAGAAATCCTGTCCTATAAACGCCAGCTGAACCTTGAAAACGGCGAATTGCGACGTGATATTTTATGGAAAAGTAGAACCGGTTCACGGTTCCGCCTTACATTTCAGCGTTTTGCAGCAAAAAACGACCTCCATGTTCTTGCGACTAAATTGACGGTAACTTCTTTGGACAAACCTGCCCAAATGAAGATCGTGACTGGAATCAATGCACAGCAAACGAATTTCGGGAGACAGCATTTGATTGAAGAAAAGGTTCGTGTTGTGGAAGGGGACCTGCTCCAGGGAATCTATAAAACGACCGAATCAGGGCATATGATCGCCCTTGCCGCATGTTGCACTTGTTCATTGCAAGGAGAGGTAGGCCACGCGGCAAAAAATAGGCAGCTGCTTACGACCATTAAGCAGGATCTCCTCGCTGAAACTCCTTTCGTTCTTGAAAAAATGGGCGTCATTTATACCTCGCTGGATGGTGATTTAAGGGGGGAAAGCCCTGAAGAAGCAAGTGAAGCCGCCCTTAGAAGCTGCTCTGCTGCTGGATATGATGCGTTGCTGCATAAATCGGCAGGAGAGTGGGCGCAATTTTGGATGGAAAAGCGCATCAAAGTGTCATCCGCGAGGGTTTTTGACCAACTGGCACTCGATTTTTCCGTCTATCAGCTGGAGGTCATGACACCTGCCCATGATGAACGGTTTAGCGTAGGTGCAAAGGGTTTGACGGGAGAAGGGTATAAAGGTCATGTTTTTTGGGATACGGAAATATTCATAACACCCTTCCATCTGTTCACTGAGCCCAAAAAAGCGAAAAAGCTTTTGCGTTACCGTTATCTGCATCTGAAGCAGGCGATGGGGAAAGCTGCATCCAATGGATATGAAGGTGCTTTATTCCCTTGGGAAAGTGCTTTTACAGGTGAAGAAGAAACACCTGAATTTGCTGCTATTAACATTAAAACCGGTAAGCGGCAAAAGGTGGCCTCAGCCTTGGCGGAGCACCATATTGTTGCAGACATTGCCTATACAGTGGTGGAATATTACCAAAATACATTGGATGATGCATTCATGAAAAAAGAGGGGCTGGAGCTTCTAAAGGAAACGAGCCGGTTTTGGATCAGCCGGGCCGCGGAAGAAAATGGCCAACTTGTTATCAAGGATGTCATAGGACCGGATGAGTACACGGAGCACGTCAACAATAATGCCTTTACCAATTATATGGCTTGGTACAATGTCGAGCAGGCGCTGTTTTTCATGGGTAAATTTGGAGATGTTGATCATCAATTAAAGGATCGGGGCCATGAGTTTTTGAAACGCTTATATTTGCCCAAGGCCAATGATGATAAAATCATCCCCCAAGATGATACGTTTTTGAGCAAGCCCGAGATCGACTTATCGCGGTACAAACAAGCTCAGGGCAGTCAGGGCATCCTTATGGATTATTCACGTCAAGAAGTGAATGAGATGCAAATCCTGAAACAGGCGGATGTCGTCATGCTGCTCTACTTGTTACCGGATTTATTTCCAAAGGATATAATCTCTGAAAATCTGCATTATTATGAGGAGCATACCATTCACGATTCTTCCCTTAGTAAAGCGATTCATGCCATAGTTGCCGCGCGGGCTGGGGATATCGATAAGGCATACGGTTTTTTCCAGGAAAGCTGTTTAATCGATTTGGGACCGAATCCCCTTTCCTCTGATGAGGGGCTTCATGCAGCATCCCTTGGTGCCATCTGGATGGCGGCAATGTTTGGCTTTGCTAATATATCCATTAAGGATCAGCGGTTAAGTTTGGACCCTAAGCTTCCTTCAGAATGGTCAGAACTTACCTTTCCGTTCATTTTCCAAGGATCTCGATTACATATTTCCCTAACCCATAAACAAGTCGAGATTACCAAGGTTTCGGGTGATGATGTATGCATAGAACTAAATGGGGCTGAATTTCTCGTATCCAACAAACTCGAAGTGGAACTTCAATATATATAATTATCCATTTCAGTACTAGAAGAGGCGTTCATTCTTGCAAGCGTTCATTCATAAAATGGGAGGCAAACATGAAAGTTGTCATTGCACCAGATTCATTTAAAGAGAGTTTACCAGCAGACGAAGTGGCAAGGGCCATTCAAGCTGGATTTCAATCCATTTTCCCGCAAGCGGAGTATCATTTGCTTCCAATTGCAGACGGCGGTGAAGGTACCGTCAAAGCTTTGGTATCCGCGCATAAGGGAAGGATGGAGAGCATATTCGTTACAGGTCCGCTTGGAATTCCGGTAGAAGCGAAAATAGCATTCTCGAATGAAGGCAAGACCGCTTTTATCGAAATGGCGGAGGCTTGCGGCTTACATCTTGTACCGATTGATCGGCGAAATCCTTTGCATACCACTTCCTTTGGTGTGGGGGAGCTGATGCTTCATGCGCTGAATCAGGGGGCCGCGGAACTAATCATTGGAGTGGGCGGCAGCTCAACGAATGATGGAGGTGTGGGCATGGCTTCCGCGCTTGGTTATGAATTTTTTGATGAACAAGGAAAGACGGTGAAGGGTAATGGCAAGGATCTATTTCGAATAACTTCAATGTCTGATCGCAATCGTAATCGGCGTTTGGACTCCGTGAAAATAACAGTGGCGGCAGATGTCGATAACCCCCTGACGGGCAATAATGGTGCAACGTATATTTATGGACCGCAAAAAGGGCTGCCGAAAGAAATGTTGAATGAAATGGATCATGCCATGGGAAGGTTTTATCAAATCGCAGGCAGCTTTATGAAGGTGGATGTCTCCTCCTTGCCGGGAAGCGGTGCAGGCGGAGGGATGGGGGCAGGTCTGCTTTTATTCACAGGAGCTCAACTAAAGAAAGGTATTGATCTCGTGCTGGAGCAGCTAAAGGTGAAAGAGATTTGCCAAGACGCGGATATCGTGATCGTCGGTGAAGGAAAAATAGATGGCCAAACAATTTTTGGAAAAGCTCCTGCAGGCGTAGCTAAATGTGCGCCGCGAAAAGCAAAGGTAATAGCGATTTGCGGCAGTGTGGGTGAAGGTTCTGAAGCCCTTTACAATCATGGCTTTACTGCGATTTTCCCCACCATTCCTGCCATGCTGCCAATTGAACACATTCTAAGCGGTGCATTCGCGAATATTGAGAGAACATCTCGTAATGTTGCAGCACTGCTTCGAAATGAGAGGGACGGATTTAATGGATGAAAAATTTATAGATGCTGTAGTATTTGACCTTGATGGTGTCATAACGGATACAGCGCATTATCATTTCCTGGCTTGGCGCGAAATGGCTCGTGAGATGAACATCGAAATTGACGAAGTATTTAACGAAAGGCTAAAGGGTGTAAGCCGCATGGCTTCACTCGAGCTTATCTTAGAAGAAGGCAATCGACAAAACGACTTCACGTTACATGAAAAAGAAACCATGGCGGAAAAAAAGAATCAACATTATTGCCAGTTTCTGAACCATTTGACGCCTCAAGATATCCTGCCGGGAATAGTGGAGCTGATTTCCGCCATTAAAAGTGAAGGTGTTCCGATTGGTCTTGCATCCGTTTCCAAAAATGCACTGACAGTTTTGCGGGCACTGCAGTTGGATAATACTTTTGATTATATTGTCGATGCTTCAAAAGTTAAAAAAACAAAACCCGATCCGGAAATCTTCCTCACTGCATGTAATCGGCTTGAGGCAGACCCGGAGCGTTCGATCGGTATTGAAGATGCCGCTGCCGGCATCGATTCGATCAAGGCAAGCAAAATGTTTGCCGTAGGTGTGGGGAATACCCTTTACAAATCCGATTATCAAGTGGCTGCAACAAAAGGACTCAAGTGGGAAAATATCAAGTCTGAATATCAAACTTGGAGAAATATGCAGTCCATAAATATAACGAGCTAAAGGCTGGTTCCAACCCCGCCCCCTTCATCGGAGGACGGGGTTTTTTTTTATATTCATGAGGAAGAAGTACGTTTTGAACGGCAATTTCCACAATCATGATCTTTTTTCTGGCAGGGTGATCTGGATGGGGAAATAGCCGGAAGTTCAATCTTCCTGATTCATAGTCTATCTTTCCGATTTCAAAATAACCAGTCTGGAAGTATTGTCCTGGTTTGTAATATAAGTGTAAAAGTAGCGGAGAAGTTGTAAACAAATGTTTACATTTCTAATAATGTACAGTTTTACGTTTTACTGTATAATGTTGAAGCATGTCAAATAACTTAACAAAGGAGAGTGCACATGACGTCCATTCCTTAAACCCAATGCTCCTGCAGTCAGTAAGAAACATCGTTTCCCCCTGAGAAGTTCTTCCATTAAGCAAGTTTGATGCTTTTCAAATACCTCCTCTGTCGATGGTGGATGTTAATCAAAAAGACCAAGGATGTGAGAATGATAAAGATGATAAAAGATACTAGATTTCGAGGGTATAACATGAAGGGTTTTCAAAAAGACGTAACGGCTGGGTTGGTTGTAGGCGTCGTGGCCATTCCTTTAGGATTGGCATTCGCAATTGCTTCAGGCGTGGAACCGATATACGGATTATATACGACGATCATCGCAGGAATTCTCATTTCCATTTTGGGCGGATCCAAATATCAAATTGGTGGGCCTACTGGTGCATTCGTACCCTTATTATTCGGCATTGTCATGCAATATGGTTATGAAAGCTTGCTGATTGCCGGATTTTTGGCGGGAGTGATATTAGTGTTGATGGGTGTGCTAAAGCTGGGCAATTTGATGAAGTTCATCCCCCGCCCAGTCATCATCGGCTTTACGACAGGCATTGCCATCATTATCTTTTCGGGACAGATTGCCAGTTTTCTGGGCATGAAGGTGGAAAAGCATGAAGCGTTTATCGATAACATGAAGGAATTGGTGATTAAAGCGGACACGATCAATTTATATAGTATCGTTGTTGCGTGTATATGCTTCATCGTCATCCTGCTGGCGCCAAAAGTCCTGCCGCGAGTGCCGGGGGCATTGCTGGGCCTCCTTGTTTCGACATTGGCTGCCTTCTTTTTATTTCCGGATAAGGTAGCCACCATTGGCTCGACGTATGGGGCGATTCCGAAAGGTTTCCCGGAATTCAATGTGCCGGACTTATCATTGGAAACCATCATCACGCTCCTACCAGTTGCTTTTACGATTGCCTTGTTGGGCGGAGTCGAATCATTGTTATCCGCCACCGTGGCCGATAACCTGGGAGGAACCAAGCACGATAGCAACAAGGAATTAGTCGGCCAAGGAATTGCGAATATGGCGACTCCATTTTTTGGAGGGATACCGGCAACGGGTGCCATTGCAAGGACAGCGACCAACATAAAAAGCGGGGCAGTTTCCCCCATGTCCGGAGTCATTCACGGAATTGTCGTTTTGCTGGTTTTACTCGTACTTGCTCCTTTTGCAGAGCATATACCTTTAGCCAGCATGGCTCCGATATTGATGGTTGTTGCCTGGAATATGAGTGAAAGAAAGGAGTTCGCTCATGTATTGAAAACGAAGACGACCGATTCAGCGGTGTTAGTAGTGACTTTCCTCGTCACGGTCTTCACTGATTTAATCATGGGGGTCGGTATTGGCCTAATGATTGCGTTCGTCACTTTCATAAAAAAAATGAGCCATACATTAAAGGTCAGAGAAAGGAACGATATAACCGAAATCATCCCGACCGATGATTCGAGTTCGAAAATCAATGTGTATAACTTGGAAGGGCCGTTATTCTTTGGTTCGATAGATGTACTAGAGTCTTCGATACTGGCGAACTTGGATAATAAGACGAAAATATTGGTTTTAAGCATGCGCCGGGTAACCTATATGGATACGTCAGCAGAGGCTGCACTATTGGCAATTGTCAATCGCATCAGGAAATACAAAGGAAAACTGATCATTTCTGGAATCCAGCAACAACCGAAGGAATTGCTTCTCAGCACGGGGTTGTATCATAAAATCGAAAAACAGCATTTTTTCAAATCCAAGGAAGATGCCTTATATTTTGCTAAAAAACAGTTGAATGGAAGTGCGGATAAAGTAGTCTAATTGATTCATCCTGGAAGTCCCTTTTTGAAATCTTATGTTATAGTATCGTTAACAGTAGATTTTAAAAGAAGGTGACTATCTGGGTGAATATTTATCGAATTGGCCAGCTCGCTGAACTTGCAAATGTCTCAAGGAGAACCATTGATTATTACACACAACTAGGAATGCTGAACTATGAAAAAACTGGGTCCAGGTACCGATACTATACGGAAGATGCGCTAAACCGCCTTCGAATGATCAATCGGTATAAAGAACAAAATATGCCTTTGAATGAAATCAAGGATCGATTACAGGTCTGGAAGGCAACCACCGTCGACTCTGAACAAGTGCTCTTTAAGATGGACAAGATAGCAATGGATCTTAAAGAGCTGGAAAATGAATTGATGGAATTAAAGCCTTTACTCGACCAACTTGATGAACAGCAGGTAAAGTTTGCTGTGAAGCAGCTTTCCGTTAGAAGCAGCTCTTTATTGAGCATCATTGCCATGCTCGGCTTAAGCAGTTGACATTCAACAAAAAAAGACCCGATCGGGTCTTTTTTTGTGACGATCAATAGCTGATTTTTTATTCTTCATATTTCTTTTTTTTTTTGTAAAGATGAAGGATATGAAGGAATTGAAAAAGAAGAACTTAAGTATTCGAAACTTTTTTAAAGAGGTGAGAGTGGATGATAGGATCAATCGTAACGACGGCAAAAGGACATCTTCAGGGTACGATGGAGAATGATATATGCGTTTGGCGTGGAGTCAGGTATGCAAAGGCACCAATTGATGCCCTGCGTTTCCGCTCACCGGAGCCGGTCGAGAAATGGAGCGGTGTATTGGATGCGGTGGAATTCGGTGCCTTCCAGCCACAGCCAAACGATGGGGCAGGCAAGGGGAATATGGATGAAGATTGCTTGTATCTTAATATATGGTCACCGAGAGCTGATGATAAAAAGCGGCCCGTCATGGTGTGGGTACCAGGTGGGACATACATATCCGGTGCTGGATCCACTGGTCAGTTTAACGGACATTCCTTGGCAAAAAATGGAGATGTTGTCGTTGTAAGCATCCAATATCGGTTAGGGGCCCTGGGATTTTTGGATTTTACCGATTTGGCTGGAGAGACTGAAGAATTCGAAACCAATTTAGGTTTACGTGACCAAGTGGCATCCTTAAAATGGGTGCAGGAAAATATAGAGGTTTTTGGCGGTGACCCTGAAAATGTAACGATTTTCGGCGATTTGTCTGGGGGGAGTGCCGTAACGACCTTACTGACTGTCCCTTCCGCAAGAGGACTATTTCACAAGGCTATAGCCGAAAGCCCTTCCCCGGCATGTATAGCCGGAAAAGGAAGCGCACGGCAAGTCAGTGAAAGGTTCCTTCAGATCTTGGGGATCGGAATGGATGAAATACACCGGTTAAAAACAATTTCAGTTGCAGACATCATAGCGGCTTCCTCGCGATTACAACAGGAGAATGCACAAGCGTTCCCCGGTTTGCTGCTGCCGTTTGGACCTGTCGTCGATGGTGATTTTTTGCCAGATTATCCACTTGATTCAATTCGTTCGAAAAAAACAGAGGGAATACCCTTGCTTATAGGAATAAATCGAGACGAGGCATCATCACTCGGTCAACTTGACCCTCATCTAATCCCGTCAAATGCCGAGATGATGTTCGAAAACACTGACCCAGGGGCGAAAGAACGGATTAACAATGCTTATTGGTTCTTCCCTGAAAGAGAAGCGGCATTTGGAATAGGCAGTGATGCAGTAAACCATATATCTTCAATCAGATATGCGGAGGCATACAGTAAAATTGAAAGAACCTGGATGTATCACTATGATCGCAAAACGGCGTCCATTTGCTTAGAAAATGGGGGAGGAGCGTCTATTGTGGAAAACTCTTTTGCTTTACAAAATTTCAGTGCCACGCTTGTGGAACGGATCCATTCCATTCGTTTCAGGTCAGCAGCGCATAAGGTTTCAAACAGGATAAAGAATCATTGGGTGAATTTTGCGAAATACGGAAACCCAAATCCGCCATTAGGGGAAATTTGGCCGAAATACAATGAAGCCAATCGTTACACGATGATTTTTAATAAAAGAGATTATATTGAAAAAGATCCTAATAGAATGATAAGGTTGGCATGGGAAGGGATAGGGGGAGGAACCTACAAGTGATAGATGTCGTTTTTTGAAAAAGCGGCTCAGTGAACAAATTCGACTTTTGCAGCAATTTCTTCACTGGCCTAATGCAACCGAGCCTCGGTAGTACAAAAAATGGAATAAGAGGTAAATTATTGCGTGAGATAGGAGCAACATATGGAGAAGAATAAGCTGCGTCGTGAATTATCATCAAATCAAATCACCATGATTGCCATGGGTTGTGCAATAGGCACCGGTTTATTTCTGGGTAGTGGCCTTGCGATTTCAACAGCAGGCCCCAGTGTCCTGATCAGCTATGCAATAGGTGCCTTCATCGTCCTGCTCTTGATGGGCTGTTTGGCAGAAATGACGGTAGCCCATCCAACATCGGGATCCTTTGGAACGATTGCCGAAAAGTATATCAGTCCATTTGCGGGATTTGTTGTGAGGTATTCGTATTGGATCGCGAATGTCCTAGCGATTGGGGTCGAAGTGAGTGCAATCGCAGTATATATGAAATATTGGTTTCCTGATGTTCCAGGAAGCATTTGGATCTTTCTTTTTGCGGCCGTGCTAATTTATGTAAATGCTACAAGTGTCAATACATTCGGGAATTTCGAATACCTGTTTTCAATGATTAAAATAAGTGCCATCGTCATCTTCATTTTATTAGGAGCTTACGTGGTCGTCGGTGCCGAGCCTGCAAGCGGAATCGGAGTGGAGAATTATACCGGACACGAAGGGTTTATGCCATTCGGGTTCTGGGGGCTTTGGGTCGCCATCTTCATTTCTCTCTTCAGCTTCTTAGGAACGGAACTGATTGCCGTCACGGCAGGAGAGGCAAAGGACCCTGATATTGCCGTACCGAAAGCTTTAAAGGCTACTGTTTTCAGGCTTGCGACATTTTATGTTCTGACAATCGGGCTCATGTTAATGATTGTACCATGGCAAGACGCCGGAATTGATAAAAGTCCCTTTGTCAGGGTGATGGAAACCCTGAATATTCCTGGTGCATCCGGAATCATGAATTTCATTATTTTAACGGCAGCTTTATCTGCCATGAATAGTCAATTGTATGCCTCGACAAGGATGATATTTTCATTATCCGAGCAAAGGCAGGCTCCGGCAATTTTTCAGAAAGTGAACAGAAATGGAGTCCCGATAAGGGCCCTGCTTATTTCCACTTTAGGCATTTTCCTTGCTGCAGGCGTCAAAGTCCTGCTGCCTGATACTTCCTATGCCTTCATGATGGGAATATCGATGTTCGGAGCCATTTTAACCTGGTTCATGGTGTTCATCTCACATTTTTATTTCAGGAAGAGCTGGGAAAAATCAGGGGGACGTAAATTACCCGTGAAAATGCATGGTTTTCCGTATTTAACGATTTTGGGTGCCTTACTTTTACTAGCTTTGACGGCATCGACTTGGTTCACTGGCCCATTTAAAATCGTTCTCCAGTTCGGGATACCTTGGTTGATTTTCCTTTGCATCGTTTACGCATTCATGGTCAAAATCAAGAGAAAGTGATGATGGATAGCGACCGTACGGATAAACAGCTTTTGAAAGAAAGATAGAATGAAAGGAGGGATATATGGATGGGTAAGATTGGGATTTATGGTTCTTCCTTCGATCCAGTCACAAATGTTCATTTATGGACAGCATCCACGATAGCGCATCGTGCAAAGCTGGACAAGGTGATTTTTTTGCCTTGCGCAAATGGGCGCATCGATAAAAAGATGAAAACGAGCAATGAACATCGTTGGGAAATGCTCGTAATGGCAATAGAGGATAATCCTCTGTTCGAAGTTAGTGATTATGAAATCAATGAACGGGCAGGTACAGGGAAACAATATACTTGGTATACGATGGAATACTTTAAGACACGGTACCCTAGTGACGAAGTGTATTTCATAATGGGAGCCGATTTACTGGATGATATGGATAATCAGGATCAGCCGGTACACTTACGATGGAAATTCAGGGAAAAATTGATTGCCAATCATAAATTCATCGTCATGGCACGTGATGGGATAGACATGTTGAAGATCATTTCCAAAAGCCCGTTGCTTAGGAATTATGATGATGGAAATACCTTTCACCTTATTGATAAAGGCCTTTCCATGGAAATCAGTTCTACTTATATAAGGGATGAATTTTCCGTGGGGGGTGAGCCGAGATATTTGTTGCCTGATCGTTGTTATCAATATATTTTGGATAAGAAGCTGTATCAAAAAGATACCATGCCTTGAATGTTTGGTTTCTTTAAAAAGGTACCCTATCGGATGGACTCTTGAATAGAGTCCATCCTGTAGGGTACTTTTGCTTATATCAAGATATTTGAACGTTTTCCTCCAATTCATTCAGCATTAGAGATCCAATTGAACTCAGTTTAGGAGATTTGTTCATAGCTCGTTTCATTACACTGCAGGCACTAAGCTTTCCGGAGGCGGTCAGCTCCCGTTGCGTGAGGGAGCTGTGTTTTTTCATGGATTCGCATCCTAAGCAGAAGCGGCGTCCTTCGTTTCAATCCAATCCGACTAAAGAAGAAAGGGAAACGAAAAAAACACAGTTGACAACTTGGTATACTTTGCTTTATGGTAGTTATACGTAAATTCAGAATATTTGCTGATCAGAGAAACTGAAGGCATACCATCTCCTTGAATAAAATGAATGAGGGGGATGTTATGCCATTTTTGTTGCTTAAAGCGAAAAATAGGGGGAAGTCCATGAAAAAGTTGATGGTGTGGTCAAGTGTAATTTTAGCCTTCGGAATACTTGCGGGATGCAATTCGGAAAAAACGGAGGGAGACGGGAAAGCAAAAACGGTTGAGCTATTGAATGTGTCATATGATCCGACACGGGAATTGTATCAGGAATTCAATGAAGCGTTCGCAAAGCATTGGAAGGAGGAATCCGGTCAGGATGTAACGATTCAACAATCCCATGGTGGTTCCGGTAAACAAGGAAGGGCTGTGATTGACGGACTGGAAGCGGATGTCGTTACATTGGCGTTGGCTTATGATATTGATGCCATTCATGAAGCTAGCAACCTATTAGCGGAGGATTGGCAAAAACGCTTACCGGAAAACTCGACACCATACACATCAACGATTGTGTTTTTGGTTAAAAAAGATAACCCAAAGGGAATTAAGGACTGGGATGATTTAATCAAAAAAGACGTATCGGTCATTACACCAAATCCGAAGACTAGCGGGGGAGCTAGATGGAATTACTTGGCTGCGTGGGCTTTTGCCGAGAAGAAATACGATAATGATGAAGCAAAAGTAAAGGATTTCATGAAGAAACTATATCAGAATGTTGAGGTTTTGGATTCGGGAGCACGCGGTGCAACGACCACTTTTGTGGAACGGGGAATCGGTGATGTCCTGATTGCTTGGGAGAATGAAGCTTACTTGACGCTTAAGGAGTTCGGTGATGACAAATATGAAATCGTCAATCCTTCGATCAGTATTCTAGCTGAGCCTCCAGTAGCTGTTGTCGATGAAGTGGTCAAGAAAAAAGGAACCAAAAAAGTGGCAGAAGCTTATCTGAAATATCTTTATACAGATGCCGGTCAGGAAATTGCCGCGAAAAACTTCTATCGTCCTAGGGATGAGAAGGTTCTCGCCAAATATCAAGATCAATTTGCCGATATCGATATGGTGACGGTTGATGGCAAGTTCGGCGGGTGGAAAAAAGCCCAGGAAACACACTTCAATGACGGCGGTACATTCGACGAAATTTATCAACCCAAATAAGCACGAGGGAGAAGGTGGATCTATCTTCTCCCTCCTAATTCATAAGAAAGAACTGGGGCGAAACGATGACTTTAATGACAGAAGGAAAACGGAAGAATAAAAGGACCATTCCCGGTTTTGGATTGACGATGGGTTTTACGTTGCTGTATCTTACCATCATCGTTTTGATCCCGTTATCGATGGTTTTTCTAAATACGTTTTCGATGGGTTTTCAGGAGTTCTGGGCGACCATTACAGAACCAAGGGTAGTCGCCTCGTATAAGTTGAGTTTTATGACAGCGTTAACTGCGGCATTCGTGAACGCGGTTTTTGGTGTTTTAATTGCCTGGGTGCTTACTCGCTATGAGTTCCCGGGTAAAAGGATCATCGATGGATTGGTTGATTTGCCCTTTGCCCTCCCGACTGCTGTCGCAGGAATAACATTGACCACATTGTATTCACCGAATGGATGGATCGGACAATTTTTCAGCTTTAAAATCGCATTCACCCCTGTCGGAATCATCATTGCCCTCATATTCATCGGCCTTCCATTCGTGGTCAGGATGGTTCAGCCGGTGCTTGAGAATATCGAAAAAGGGATGGAGGAAGCTTCAGCTTCCCTTGGGGCGAATCGCATGCAAACATTCATTAAAATAATCTTTCCCGAATTGATTCCAGCGATTTTGACTGGGTTCGCGCTTTCGTTTGCGAGGGCACTGGGAGAGTATGGATCCGTAGTCTTCATTGCCGGAAACATGCCATTTAAAACGGAGATTTCGCCCCTTATCATCATGACAAAACTCGAACAGTATGATTATGAAGGGGCAACGGCAGTAGCCGCAGTCATGCTCGTCATTACATTTCTGATTTTGTTCACCATTAATGTCCTACAGTGGTGGACAGGCAAAAGATACTCAGGGAAGTAGGAGGGGACATATTGGAACACGATCAAACAGTTGTTGCAAAAACGAATGGACCAGTCATTGTGACGAAAAACGCGACTAAAGAGCCAAAATCGATTCAGTGGATCCTAATTTCCATTGTTTTACTATTTTTGACTTTGTTTTTAGTTATCCCGTTAATTGCAATCTTTGTAAAGGCGTTTGAAAAAGGTGCAGATGCTTATTTGGCGGCTATTGCCCATCCGGATTCATTGGCGGCAATCAAGTTAACATTGATCGTTGTCCTCATAACGGTGCCACTCAATGCCATATTTGGAGTAGTGGCTGCGTGGACGATTACTAAATATGATTTTAAGGGGAAAAATCTCTTAATAACGCTGATAGATTTACCTTTTTCGGTTTCACCTGTTATTGCAGGCCTGATTTTTGTCCTTCTCTTCGGCTTACATGGAGCACTTGGTCCGATGCTGCAATCGCTTGGCTTAAAAGTGATTTTCTCCATACCAGGAATTGTCATCGCCTCCATTTTCATCACTTTCCCGTTCATTGCGCGTGAGTTGATCCCGCTCATGCAAAGCCAGGGCACTTCCGAAGAAGAGGCATCACTGACACTAGGTGCAGGCGGGTTCAAGACTTTTTGGTATGTTACGCTTCCTAATATTAAATGGGGCCTTTTATATGGTGTCATCCTCTGTAACGCAAGGACGATAGGGGAATTTGGGGCGGTATCAGTCGTATCCGGCCATATAAGGGGGATGACCAACACGATGCCGCTTCATATTGAAATCTTATACAATGAATATCAATTTTCAGCTGCCTTTGCCGTTGCATCCCTGATGTCCATATTTGCCATCATCACCTTGATCATCAAAAGCTTCATAGAATGGAAAACGGACTTTAAATCGACAAAAGCGAGCTAGGAGGGGAAGAAATGAGTATCATCGTTGAAAACATCACAAAATATTATGGATCATATCAAGCTCTTTCAAGCATCAATTTGGAAATTAAGAGCGGGGAACTCATCGCCCTTCTTGGCCCATCCGGGTCTGGGAAAACATCATTACTGCGTATCATTGCCGGGCTGGAGCAGGCAGAGGCTGGAAATATCTTATTTAATGAAGAGAATTACACACATAAGCATGTCAAGGATCGAAATGTCGGCTTTGTTTTCCAGCATTATGCCCTTTTTCGCAATATGAGCATATTTGATAATATCGCTTACGGATTAAAGGTCCGTCCGAGGAAAATAAGGCCAGGTAAAAAAGAGATTGAACAAAAAGTGAATGAATTGCTTCAGCTCGTCAAGCTGGAAGGATATAAGGATCGATACCCATCCCAATTATCCGGCGGTCAGCGCCAGCGTGTAGCCTTGGCAAGGGCACTTGCGGTTGAGCCGAACATTCTATTGCTGGATGAACCATTCGGAGCATTGGATGCCAAGGTTCGCAAGGAACTCAGGCGTTGGTTAAGGAGGCTTCATGATGAGTTCAATGTGACGAGTGTGTTTGTTACGCATGATCAAGAAGAAGCGATGGATGTTGCCGATAGGGTGGTCATCATGAATGAAGGGAAAATTGAACAGGTCGGAACACCCGAAGAAGTATATGATCACCCGATAAATCCATTTGTTTATGATTTTCTTGGCAGTGTCAATCTTTTCAAGGGGAACGTCCAACAAGGCAAATTGGTAACAGGGAACGTGGAAATGAATGCCCCTGATAGTGAAGAAGGCGTGAGTACAGGATATGTAAGGGCACATAATTTCATCATTGAAAGAGAAGCAGCAGGAAAGGATTCGATAGCATCCATCATTGATCATATCCATGCAATGGGGGCCATCGTCCGCATTGAAGTGATTCGTCAGGATACGAACGAGCCACTTGAAATCGAACTGACGAAAGAACAATATATTCAGCTTGAATTAAGGAAAGGTGAAAGAGTGTATGTAAGGCCAAAAGAATTGAAAGTTTTTGTAGACTATATGGCTGGAATTTAAGCAAAGGTCGAAAAATGACGAAAAGGTTTCGGAGAACTTGTCCTCCGAGGCCTTTTTGGTATTTCATTGGAAGTGTCATTGATCGTACATGTCCTACCTGCCAATGGTCACTGGTTCCTTTGTTATAAAAAGTAGATAAAAAGTCTTGTATCAATATCTATGTTAGGGTATGTAAAATAATGGACGTTTTATCACGTGAAAAAGTCGATTTTTCACGTATTATGTTAAAAATGAAATGTAATTGTAATATTGTTATCACGCATTTGACAAAATGTGATGATATACTACGACTTAGGTAAAAAACATAGTAGAGTTTCAGAAATATATTTCATATTGTTACAACCTTGGAAATTTACATAATGAGTAAAAAAAATAGAGAAGATATCCCAGCAATTTATTTTGACTGATGATTTTTCATAGAGAAAAAGAAGTGGGTCGATGGAAATGCTCGGGGAGGAAAGCAGGGGAAATGAGCTTGAAGAAAAAACTTATCGTATTGAACACGACAATTATGCTTGGATTAGGAAGCGCTTTTGCCATTCCATCAGTGAAAGCTGAGTCCATCTCGGACATACAAACACAGCGTACAGGAATACAATCGGATATATCAGAGGCAGAGCAAGTCATTAATGAATTGAAAAAAGAACAATCGAAAATGAAATCCCAAATTGCACAGGTTGAAACGGCAATGAAGGAAAATGACGAAAAGATCAATGAGACTAAACAAGACATCAAAGATACGGAAAAAGCGATAGATTCTTTAAAGAAAGAAATTAAAGCTTTGGAAGATAGAATCGCTAAACGCGAGGAAGTCTTGAAGGAACGTGCCGTTTCATTCCAAGAAAGCGGCGGGGACGTTGATTACCTGGAAGTCGTTTTAGGTTCGAAGAGCTTTGGTGAGTTCGTTAACCGTGTTGGAGCGGTGGCAACGATCGTGGAAGCTGACCAGCAAATCCTTAGCGAGCAGGAAGCGGATAAAGCTGACCTAGAGAAAAAGCAAGATTCTGTAGAGAAAAAATTGCAAAACCTGAAGGATATGGAAGTGGAACTTAAAGGTATGCAGGCCCAAATTGAAGACCAAAAAGCGGAAATGGTCGAAATGAAGGAAAAGAGTGAAAAGAAAGAATCGGAAGCAGAAGCACTTAAACAATCTTTAGAGAATAAAGATGCTGGACTGGAAGCCCAAATTGCTTCGATTCGTGAAAATATCAAAAAAGAAGAAGAGCGTAAAGCAGCGGAAAAAGCAGATCTTGATCGTGCTGCACAAGAAGTGAATACTTCTAAGTCTTCTAGTGATGAATCATCTAAAGGAGAAGCGTCGTCATCAAGTTCTAACGCTGGATCATCCAATTCTTCCAACGCTGGATCATCCAATTCGACTAAAGAACCAGCTTCTTCTAATTCATCTAAGAGCAGTTCTGCTGACAAACCTGCAGCAAGCAAGCCAGCAGCCAATAAAACTGAAAACGTAAGCAAGCCAAGCAGTGCAAATACGGGCTCTGCCATTACAGCAGGCTATAAATATATCGGTAACTCGACTTATAAATTCGGTGGCGGAAGAACGGCATCAGATATTGCTAACGGTCGATTCGACTGTTCGGCGTTCGTTGCCTGGGCTTATAAACAAGCCGGCGTAAATCTTCCAGCAAGTACGGGGGCATTGACAGGTGCGGGAGCTCAAGTTTCTAAAAGCCAAATGCAGCCTGGGGATTTAGTATTCTTCAATACGTATAAAACGGATGGGCATGTCGGCATTTATGTCGGCGGCGGCAAATTCATCGGTTCGCAAAGTTCTACAGGTGTTGCAATCGCCAATATGTCAAGCGGATATTGGGCAGATAAATTCAACGGCCGTGTCGTACGTGTAAACTAATCATTCTTAATTAGCAGGGAGGGCAGAGGCTCTCCCGCTTTTTTTGTTTTTTTTGATAAAATATCGAAAAAAAATGAAACTTATTTTGATATCGAACGTAAATACTATAAGATAAAACAAGGATAGGTGATGTGGACTTTCAGTAAAACTGGGAAAACATATAAGGAAACAACATTTCATACTAGTAAATGGAGGCAAAAAAAGATGATGAAAAAATTAATGGCTGCATTACTTACGATTACACTAGCATTCTCGCCAGTTGGTTCTTATGTATTCCAGGACCACTCGGAGTCAGTTGATGCAAGGGGCTACAAATCCGGGAAAAGAAGCTTCAATAGCAACAACAATAATAATTCGAATTTCCAAAATAAACAAACGAACAAATCGGATGCTACGACTACCAATAAAGCAAAAACGAATACGAAAACGGGAAGTTCTTTTGCTAAAGGCGGTTTAATGAAGGGAATCATGCTAGGAGGATTGGCAGGCTTGCTGTTTGGTGGCCTATTCGCCAATATGGGAGCACTTGGTTCAATTCTTGGCCTAATGGTCAATGTGTTAGCCATCGTTGCATTAGTGGTTGTCATCCGTAAAATATTCACTTATTTCAAGGATAAGAAGAAGAAAGAGGATCCAAATCCATGGAGAGGCTAAAGATTTCCGAACAAGATATCATCAATGCCGTTTGCGTTTACATTGCTCGTAAAAAGCAGGTACAACCCAATGAGGTGGAAGTTGAATTGATGTTCGATGATGATTATGGCTTTTCGGCGGAAGCATTTGTCGATGGGCGTAAACAGGTATTGATTACCATCAACCTCATAGAAGCACTTCGTTTATGGCTTGATGAATATATGAATAAAGATCCATATTCTGGCATCGAGCTTGTGTTGGATGAAGAAGAAGGCATAGTGGCCATGGTAAGTGAAAGCAATCGATAAAAGAAAGGGTGCCGGAAAGGCATCCTTTTTTATGTGTTTAGAATTCTATGAAAAAACGAGCATGGTTACCTAAAAGGAAGATTAGTTGACTGCTGGATTTCCCTGATGCTCATGATTCATTCCATTATCACTTCCATTTGTTGCAAAAAAAGGAAAGTGGAAGTACGATGGGAATATATGAAAGCTTAAGGAGGAGAGTATGTGGCAGGTTATATAGAAGATATAACTTTCATAAACGAGCAGGCCATAAAATTCGGCAATGAACATGTGGAAGCGGTACTTGTTCCAGCTTTAGGAAGCAACCTTCTTTCATTGAAGTTCAAGAATAAGAATATTGAGGTGCTGCGAACTCCCGAGTGTTCAGAGTGCTACAAAAAACTTCCGATTTTATATGGGATGCCCATTTTGTTTCCGCCGAACCGCATTGAAGACGGTCAATTCACTTATAAGTGCACGACTTATAGGTTTCCCATCAATGAAAGGGGAAAATCCAATCACATCCACGGGTTCTTACATGATAAGCCGTGGAAAGTCATCCAAACGAAGATAGCCGGAAATCAAATCGTCATTAAGACTGAATTTTCAAGCCGGGATTTTCCTTATCTCAGGAATAGCTTTCCGCAAGATATTAAGGTCAATATGTCCCTGGTTTTAATCGATGACACCTTGGGGATTGAATTGGAAATCCTCAATGATGGCCTTGAACCCTTTCCATGGGGAGCAGGTTATCATACCGTATTCAATTTTCCTTTTGGTCCGGATAGTAAAATCGAAAATTGCCTTATTTCTCTTCCAGTCAACAAGCATTGGGAATTGAATGAACGGTCTTTGCCTACAGGAAAAATCCAGGATTCTGCCAATAAAAAAGAAATCCAAAATGGCTTCTCCCTGGAAGGCCGGCTGTTCGATGATATATTTGGCTATGATGAGGAAAGCGATTTGAAAAACGAATGCGTACTTACGGATCAAGAGGCCGGTGTGCAGGTCATTTATCGTGGTGACCAGCACTATAAGTTTTGGGTTTTATTCAATCAGGAGGGCTTCGTGTGCCCTGAACCTTATACGTGGGTAACGAATGCACCCAATCTCGATTTGTCAGCCGAATCTACCGGATTGAGGGAGTTGGGCGCAGGGGAGACGGTCAAGCTGAAAACGCAACTGGTGTTGAAGGAGATATAAGAAAAACACCCTGGCAGATGCCAAGGTGTTCGATTTTATGCTTTCTTTCTCATCCACAGCGGATATAGTAGGAGTCCTAGTACATACAGGGCAATGCCGAGTATGAATGTATGCATATCAGCTGTGCCTGTCTTGATGACCCAGATGGAGTACACTAGTGCGAGGATGGTGATGATTCCATCGCGAATCCTTGATCCCTTCATGATATCATAGGTTTCCCCAGTCAAGACCAACTTCAATTGATACAGGACAGATGCAAGATAAGGAATCAGGTAGGCAAGTGTTGCGACGATCATCGAGAATTTATAGGCTTCCAAAATCGTGCCCGAAATGGTGGAAAACAAGAAAATTTGTGTCATGATATTCGTTATTGTCATGGATCGGACAGGAGTGCCATTTTTGTTCGCTTTGCCGAAATAGGCGGGAAAAAGATTGGATTTCGCTGCCTGATATGGAACCTCAGATGCAACGACGATCCATCCGATGGTCGATCCGAATAGCGAGATGACGGCAAGAGCGGCCATCAAATAGGTGCCGTTTGAGCCAACTACGGATTGTAAGGCATCTACGAGCGGTTTCTGTGAAACTTTCAGTTCATCTTGTGAAATGGCACCCATCGTCAATAAGGTGATGCCGATATAAATGGTAACGGCGATGAGCAAGCCGATGATAGTCGCTTTTTTTACATCCGTTTGCGATTTGGCACGATTAGAAAGCATGACGGCCGCTTCGATTCCAATGAAGGCCCATAATGCAGAAATCGCAGCCGCATTAACCTGAGCGCCTAAAGAAATGGATGTACCAGCCTTATCATAAAATTCTCCGCCGTTTCCTAGGTTGGAAGAATCAAAGATGAATATCGTGATGATGATGAAAAACAAGAATCCTAGCACTTTTGTAACGGTAGCAAAAAGATTCAGTTTACCAGCGCTGTTAAAGCTCCTTACGAGGATTGCCTGAATCCCCCAAAGGACGATGGTACATACTGCAAACGTCAGCGCTCTGCCAAGCTCGAGTTGGAATGAACCCGCTGAATAAATCACTTTCGTACTATGCATCACAGGAAAAAACGTCGATAAATAGCCAGCAAATGAAATGATGACGGACGCTGTCGCAGCCCAATTCGCAGCCCAATATCCCCAAGCCATGCTATATCCCGAGATCCTTCCTTTTGAAGGAGATTTAAACAATGATTGAGCATAGCTTTGAGGGCCTGCCTTCAATTCCGGTTTCCGGACAGCCAAGTTGCCAAATACGAGTGCTATCAAGAATACCCCAAGTCCTGTAACGATCCAGGCCAATGTTGCCCCTAAAGGGCTGGATACCTGTGCTAATTGGGCAGGTAGCATGAAGATTCCGCCGCCAACCATATTTCCAACTACGAAAGTGGTTAAGATCAATAAACCCCATTTTTTATTTACCATATATAATCGAACCTTTCTTGAATGCGATGTGTGTTTGATTTCCGACAACTTATACTAATATAGTATATCTCAAACAGTTTAGTTTGGTAAAGTGGTAAATAAGTAAAACACTAAAGACTTATTAATCAGAATATTCAGCTTTGATATTGACAAAAGGAAGAGATTGGATTATATTAATCAATACCAAGTTAGTTTGTAAGAATAGTGAGCTTTATTTGGATGCTCCTTTAAATATTGCCGATTAGTCAACTAAAGGCACCCTTTCATCTAATTGATTAGATGCTGGGTGCCTTTTGTTGTTTTAGTGCAAGGGAGGGCCGATGAACGGATTATTTTTATTCGCAATAAATGGATGAAGTCCAAGTAGGTAAGCCATTTCCGCAAGAAAAAGGGCGATGGAAAGAAAATGATCTCTTTTTGACATTAGGTATGAAACGAATCTTTATTACCAGTAGTAAAGGGGAGATAAAATGGAAAAGAAAGAAGAATTGAAAATCAGGCACATCATTTCAAGTCTTGAGGATTTACAATATGGATCAGTGATAATAACGGTCCATGACGGGGAAATCACCCAGGTGGATACAACTGAGAAGAAACGGTTCCCATTAGGAAAGAGCCGTCCAGTAAAAGCCAGATGAATAACAGGTACTAAAGGAGCTTTCAAATGAAGGCTCTTTTTTCGTTCTCATATATAAATTCAATCAAATTGGAATATTGCAGGAGAATGTACTGCAATTTACATGGTAGAATAAGTTAGGGAATAGGGCAGTCATTAAAGGGACTTCGATAAAGGAGGAGTAGTGGGACCATGACATTACAAACGATTGAAAATGATATCTTGGCATTAGTTGAAGCGTTTGACGGGAAAATCGCTTATAAATTGGAAACTGATCTTGGGGATACAATTGGTTATCACGAGGAAGATTTGTTTCAATCAGCAAGCTTGATCAAAATACCAATGATCATCGAAGGTTATCGCCAAAGTGAACGGAAGAAAATCTATTTGAATCAACCAGTGACCATACCTTCGAAAGCGGTGACTGGGGGATCTGGGGTCCTGCATGCTTTGTCGAATAAAGTATTTTTGACCGTTGAGGATTTATTGACCTTGATGATAACGGTTTCTGATAATACAGCAACGAATATGATGATGAGCTTGTTGGGCTTTGAAGAAATAAATCGATGCATGAAGGATCTAGGCTTGAAGAATACCATCCTTGAAAGGGAAATGCAGGATTTTAAGGCTTTAAAGGAGGGGCGAGACAATACGATTACGGCGGAAGATGCGATTACTTGCCTAAAATCGATACATACAGGGGATTTTTTAACGAAAGAAAGCCAGGAAAGAATTTTGCGTGTTTTTGACAATCAGCAATTAAGAGATAAACTTCCATCATTGATGGGCAAAGAAGTGAAGGTCGCAAATAAAACAGGTGGCATCCGGGGCGTTTCCCATGATTGTGCAATCATTCGCTTGAAGTCTCGAACTGTTTATGCCGCCGTACTTACTGAAAATATAAAGTCAGAGGAAGAAAGCCGGCAAGTGATCAGTAAAATAGGCAAGCTGATTTATGATGATATGTTGGCCGTATAGATTTTCTCTGTAGTGCAGCGTCATCACCATTATGGAAAAAAGGTTGGGAAGTTATTGTCTATCGACTCCTCCATGGTGATGGAACTGTCTTAATGGGAGGGTATCGAGAATCATGTTTAATAATGAACGCATATCGAAACGGGGAAAAACGGTGAACAAGGCAGTGAAATTAATAATAATCGTGGTTGTATTGATAATGGTGTATTTTGGCTTCCTGCACATGAAAATCCAGGAAGGCAAGCAACAAGCAATTCCTGAGGAGGCCGATTACCTGATTATTCTTGGGGCAAGGGTCAAAGGCACCATTCCAACGTTATCTTTACAATATCGGATAGATAAAGCGGCCGAATACTTGAAGGAGAATGAGCAGACAGTAGCCATCGTATCCGGCGGCAAAGGCCCTGGTGAGGACATTTCGGAAGCACAAGCAATGCAGCAGGGGCTGATCGAACAGGGAATTGAAGAAGCACGTATTATTATGGAAGACAAATCCACGACAACTTATGAGAATATTGTTTTCTCTAAAGCACTCATTCCTGATCCGGCAGCACAGGGAGTGATGGTCAGTAATGATTTTCATATTTACCGGGCAGTTGCAATAGCGACCAAACAAGGGCTCAATATAAAGGGACTACCGGCAAAAACACCAAAAGTGGCAGTGCCGAAATCATACATCCGGGAATATTTGGCGATCACCAAATACTATTTGACCGAGTTGTCCGGGAAATGAACTCCGCTTCGTCGTGACTCAGAGTCCCCCGTTTCAAGAAAATGGGCGGGACTTTCTTTTTTTCACTCAACTTCAATAACAACATGGGGCACCTCCCGAAATTCTTTTTCTTGGTAAATCTCATGAAGTGTTTTATAAATCGGATATCCTGTATAGGAAATCTCGACTCGTTCATCGGCATCCACTTCATCCACATTTATATCATCAACAAAACCAAGTTGATCATCAATCTCCATCAAATAATATCCAAGGGCTTCATACTCGCTATTGGCTACAATGACCTTATTATCAAAACCGCTATTGGAAACTTTGTAATATTTCATTGCTTGACCTCCTCTGATGTTTACTTTAGTATGTGATAGAACTTTTTCTTATAACTCTGATATACCCGTTCATCCATATCTGAATCATGGTTGGAAAAATAAAGGGAAATAACAGAGCACATTCTAGCATGGGCCACATTAAAAAAATCAGTGGATCATTTGCTATCTTAATCATTTCATGTTAATCTAATAAAGAATTGTTTTTAATTGTAGAAGAAGATACTAGTTATTTTCCAAACGATTAAAAATAGTAATACAATGTGTGTTATGCACTAGGAGGCAACAAATAATGGAACAAGGTACAGTTAAATGGTTTAATGCAGAAAAAGGTTTTGGATTCATCGAACGTGAAAATGGAGACGACGTATTCGTACATTTCTCAGCTATCCAAAGCGAAGGCTTCAAATCTTTAGACGAAGGTCAAAAAGTAACTTTCGACGTTGAGCAAGGTGCTCGTGGAGCTCAAGCTGCTAACGTTCAAAAAGCTTAATTTTATAATTAAATCGTAACCTATATGAACAGATCCCTCCTTGGGGTCTGTTTTTTATTATGGAAAAAAAGGATAATGGACATGAAAAAACCCTCTCATGAGCCGAGTAGGGTTTAACGACATTATTAGGCCTTCTTTAATTCTTCTTCAAAGAAAAAAGTGGTAGGATGTTCTTTTACAGTATAAGAATATCTTTTCATGTTTTTCACATATGCCCATTTATTAATGGTTACTAATTCTTCAGTTTCTTGAATGGTTACCGTTTCGCCAGTATTATACTTATTGCTTTTCAATTTATGCACCCTCTTTACTAATAGTATAACATATTTGGATATGAAAAATGTGTCCAAGATATTCCAAGCGCCGATATTGTAATGGTTTTGAAGGTATTGGGTGTATATATCAATCAAGTGTTGCCATTAGGTCAGTATAAAACATTGTAGGTGAACATAATGGGTTCTTGTTAGGCGGGGAAACAATGAAAACATGATAAGCACATGCATTTCGTGAGGCTATTGTGTTTTACTATAGTAGGAGTCATTTTTTCATGCAAATATTCTTGATGTATTGTGGACGTGTATCTTGAAAAGGTTAAAAAGGTTACAAATAGGATCCCTGTTTTTCCGATGTTTAAAGTAAGGAACTAAAAAAGTTAGGTTATAAGTGGACAGATGATGAAAAATATTAGTCAGTTGATACGAGTTATATCAAAACATGATGAACGTGAGGTAAAGGTTTTTCTAAATTTAACATTTATACGTTCTGAACAATGATTCACGTTTCGAGGAATGAAGAGAAAAGAGGGCATCTACAAATGGTACATATTGTATTTGGTAATTCGGCTGGAGGTTGCTTAAAATTCGCATTTCGTAAAACTACTTATGCAAAAACAGAAGAAATCATTGTGTTACCTGATATTTTATCGGTTGGTCCTATTGATAGACTTCAAACAAAAGAAGGGATAGAAAGCCGTCTTCAATGGTTTAAGGAGAGCTATCGTGATGACTTCAATAATCTTGAAGTTTATAAACAGGGTATGCTAAAAGCAATCGAGAAAATAAAAGAGATACCACCTCATCAAAAGGTGATTATTTGGACATGTGAGAACGCTGCTGAGCAAACAGGTCTGCGTATTGTCCTTTATTTATTGCAAAATGAAGTCAATGAAGTGTTCGAACTCAATACGTTTAAAGCATTTCACGAGTGCTATACATACCCTATGTTAGAAGCGGAACAGTTTCCTCGCTCATCAGGAGAATTGATTCCCGATAAACTGCTTCAATTATATGAACAATGTGAGCTTAAACCAATGAAATTTGCAAAACGCATTGCCCTCAGTGAAGAAGGACAGAAATTATTGCTGAATGAAAATCATCTGAGAACATGGGAGTATGGTGAGCTTAGGCATTCAAATATTGAACGAGGTGATGCTTTTATCATTCATTGTGCAAAGAGATTACATAAAGTACTAGATACGCATGATTATATGAAGGCCGCACGTTTGATTGGTGAAGTCGTTGGTCATATGCAGCAATACACGGGAGATGAATGGATAGAATATCGACTCCGTGATTTAATTTCAGGAGGAATATTTGACTATCGAGGGGTTTTAAGGGCAATGAGACGATACGAAGTGAAATTAAAGGAAGAGTTACTTCTCTAACGGGTGCTAGCTAAAAACTACTGGTCATCTCAGAGCGAGTTGGACATACATCCATTCAAATTACGCTAGACAAGTATAGCCACGTGCTTCCCAGTATGCAGAAACACGTGGCTGATGATGAACATTTGTTTTATAAAGAAATTTGACCACTCAAGGTTTAAGACCTTCAAAACCCCTCTAGATCAACACTTTAATTAAAACGCCCAATCCCCATTACGGAAGACAGGTTCGGAGGTGCCGTCCTGTTTGATGCCGTCGATGTTCATGTGCTGTGAGCCAATCATGAAATCAACGTGTGTAAGGCTTTCATTCAAGCCATTTTCGGCAAGCTCTTCTTGGCTCATGCTTTTCCCGCCTTCAATACAGAAAGCGTAGGAGCTGCCGATGGCGAGATGGTTCGATGCGTTTTCATCAAAAAGGGTATTGAAGAATAAAACATTGGATTGGGAGATAGGTGAGTTGAATGGAACAAGTGCCACTTCACCTAAATAGTGTGAACCTTCATCCGTTGCAACCAATTGCTTTAGGATTTCTTCCCCTTCTTCGGCTTGTACTTCGACGATTCGTCCTTCTTTAAAAGTCACGGTGAATTTATCGATGATATTACCGCTGTAACTAAGCGGTTTCGTGCTCGAAACCGTGCCGTTAACACCTGTTTTTAATGGGACGGTAAAAACTTCTTCGGTAGGCATGTTAGCCATGAACTCATGCCCGTGCTGATTGACGCTTCCTGCGCCGACCCAAAGGTGCTTGTCAGGTAGCTCGATGGTCAAGTCGGTGCCAGGAGCTGTGTAATGCAATTTTTGGTAATGCTTTTCATTCAGGTAATCCACCTTTTCATGCAGGGTGTCATCGTGGCTTTTCCAGGCAGCTACAGGGTCTTTCACATCCACGCGAACGGCTTTGAAGATGGCTTCCCACAGCTTGGCGACGCGCGTATCTTCCGCTTCTTCCGGAAATACTTTGGCAGCCCAAGCCTCAGAAGGGACGGCGACTATTGACCAGCTTACTTTATCTGATTGCATATATTGGCGCCACTTTTTCAAGGCAGTCCCGGATGCTTTTTGGAAGTTGGCAATCCTCTCAGGCTGTACACCTTTCAATAAGTCCGGACTTGAAGAGATGACGGAAAGATAGGCAGCCCCGTTTTCGGCAAGTTCTATCGTTTCTTCTGCCCGCCACTTCGGATACTCGTTGAAAACCTCATCCGGCGCCATTTCAAATTTGGTGCGTGAAACGATATCATCATTCCAATTAACGATGACATTGCGGGCACCGCTTTCATATGCTTTTTTTACGATGAGACGAACAAGTTCCGCTCCTTCTAACGTCGTGTTTACGACCAGCGTTTGATCTTGTTGGATATTAACGCCTACCTTAACGGCAAGTTCAGCATATTTTTCTAAATTCGTTTGAAAATCACTCATCACTTCAAAACCCCTTTTCCATTTTCTGCATTTATAATTGTACGTATTGTCAGTAAAAAAAGAAACTTTTTACGACATTCTGTGGGAAATATTGATAGCTATTCCCACAAAGGGGCTGATAAACCCTACATGAGCTTTTTTTCCTGCCTACACTTCGCCAAGCCATCCCTCTTCAAAAATGGTAAACTCATGCATAGAAAAAACTTCTTTCTTTCCTATCTTTCATTCTAGCAAAATTAAAGGCGGAAAGACTATTGATAAGGTTCGAATAATCTAAATAATATGATTATTGAATTACAAAAAGAGGGCCCCTTTTGGGCCCCTCTTTGTAAATAGTCATCAAGAATATCATTTACTCAAATTGATCCAGACACTTTTCACTTCCGAATAGTTTTCGAGTGCATATGATCCCATTTCACGTCCGATACCGGATTGTTTGTAACCTCCGAATGGTGAAGCTGCGTCGAATGCATTGTAACAGTTCACCCAAACCGTACCGGCCCGGAGTTTTCCTGCGACATAGTGGGCATTCGCCAAGTCGCTTGTCCATAAGCCGGCAGCCAAGCCATATTCACTGGCATTCGCACGATTGATGACATCGTCTAAATCCTCGTATGGCATTGCGGCTATGACAGGCCCGAAGATCTCTTCCTTGGCAATGGTCATATCCTCTTCAACTCCCGCAAAAATGGTAGGGGAGACAAAGTAGCCTTGTTCACCTGGTTTATTGCCGCCGACCAAGACTTCAGCACCTTCGTTTTTACCCTTTTCGATATATCCCATTACCCGGTTTTGCTGTTCCGCTGAAACAAGCGGTCCGATTTGTGTATTGGGATCTAGGCCTGCTCCTTGTTTGATGTTTTTGGCATGACTGGCCATATCGGCCACAACATTGTCATAATGTTTCTTTTGAATATAAACCCTTGAGCCTGCACAGCATACCTGCCCTTGGTTGAACATGACTCCATTAAGCGCTCCGGGAATTGCTTTTGAGAAATCCGCATCGGGAAGGATGATGTTTGGAGATTTGCCTCCAAGCTCCAATGTGACCCGTTTCAACGAATAGGAAGCGGAACGCATGATCAATTTACCGACTTCGGTAGATCCGGTAAAGGCAATTTTGTTTACTTGAGGATGGTCGACAAGTGCTTGTCCAGCCGTTTCGCCAAAACCAGGAACGATATTGACGACGCCATCCGGGAAGCCCGCTTCTGCGAATAATTCAGCCAAGTAAAGGGCGGAAAGAGGCGTTTGCTCCGCTGGCTTCAAAATGACCGTACAGCCTGTAGCCAGTGCCGCTCCAAGCTTCCACATGGCCATCAGAAGCGGGAAGTTCCAAGGGATGATTTGGCCGACAACACCGACGGGCTCATGTTTCGTGTAATTAAAGTAGTTTCCGCTTACGGGAATGGTCTGTCCGACAATCTTGGTGGACCAGCCGGCGAAATATCTCATATGTTCAATCGCTAAAGGAATGTCGGCATTGGTCGTTTCACTGATTGGCTTTCCATTATCCAATGTTTCCAATTGAGCGAGCTCGGTTTTATTTTCTTCCATTAAATCTGCTAGTTTATACATAAGCCTGCTGCGGGCGGCTGCGCTCATCCTTGACCATGGACCTTCGTCGAATGCCTTGCGTGCAGCTTTAACGGCTAAATCAATGTCTTCTTTATCTGCTTCATATACATCGGCAAGTTTTTGTCCTGTGGCGGGATTTGGCGTGGAGAAGGTTTTTTTTGAAGCACTTTCCACGAACTGACCATTAATATAGAGCTTTTTTGGCCCTGTTAAAAATTTTTGCAGCTTTCCACTTACTTCTAACGTTAGATTTGTCATTAATTACCCTCCTAAATTTGATTTCTTGGGCAAAGCATGATGACTTCTTGTTAACGCTATGATATATGCCAATTATTATGATAAAGGAAAAAGAAGGAATATTCAAACTTTATGTCGCGGAACTTTTTTTGTCATGACATATGTATTTACTATAGCTAAAAAGAAAGTTAATAGGTAAAATGAATAAGGATAAAATACTAGAACGTCTAAAGGTTTTCAGGAGGGTTATATGGGAAATGATGCGAAAACGATCTCGCAACGAAAATTACTTGGTGTTGCGGGACTTGGGTGGATGTTCGATGCACTTGATGTCGGTATGCTTTCCTTCATCATAGTTGCATTGAAACAGGAATGGAGCTTAACCAGTGAACAGGTTGGCTGGATAGGAAGCATAAATTCGATTGGGATGGCCGTTGGAGCCGTTTTCTTTGGGATGATGGCCGATAGGATTGGAAGGAAGAATGTCTTCATCATTACATTATTATTGTTTTCTATCGCAAGCGGTTTGTCTGCCGCTGTCAGTACACTTAGCATGTTCTTGATTTTGCGATTTTTGATAGGAATGGGATTAGGGGGGGAGCTCCCGGTTGCCTCGACATTGGTTTCTGAAAGTGTTGAAGCAAGTAAAAGGGGAAGGGTCGTAGTCCTTCTTGAAAGCTTTTGGGCGGTTGGCTGGATACTGGCTGCACTCATTTCCTTTTTCATCATTCCGGCATATGGCTGGCGTGTTGCACTGCTATTAAGCGCCGTTCCTGCTCTATATGCGTTGTATTTGCGCTTGAACCTGCCGGATTCACCAAAATATACGGAGCTTGAAAAGAAGAGGCGGCCATCTGCATTCAGTAATGTAAAAGTTGTCTGGAAAAGGGAATATTTACGCCAGACGATCGTATTGTGGATATTATGGTTTTGTGTCGTCTTTTCGTATTATGGAATGTTTTTATGGCTGCCGAGTGTCATGGTTCTAAAGGGGTTCAGTATGATCCAAAGTTTCGAATATGTGCTGATCATGACGCTTGCCCAGCTTCCAGGCTATTTTTCGGCAGCATGGCTGATAGAGAAGGTAGGGCGTAAATTCGTTCTGATTACATACTTGATCGGAACGGCTATCAGTGCTTATTTCTTTGGCTCGGCAAATGAGTTAGCATTGCTTATCGCTTCAGGAATGCTTCTGTCATTCTTCAACCTGGGTGCATGGGGTGCGCTTTATGCATATACACCTGAGCAGTACCCAACCGCCGTTCGTGGTACAGGCACGGGGTTAGCGGCTGGCATTGGCAGGGTAGGGGGTGTCCTCGGACCACTCCTTGTTGGGTATTTGGTTGCTTCAAGCACTCCTATTTCAACAATCTTCACTATATTTACAATCGCCATTCTCGTGGGGGCCATAGCGGTAGCTTTCGGAAAAGAAACAAAGAATACTGTTTTGAGATAAACGCAAAGAGGGGACTTGAGTTTCAGTCCCCTCTTTGCGTTTACGTAAAATTCTTTATGATGTCCAATAGCGATCTGGATGCCATCTTCGGATTTTCCGCATTCATGATGGCTGATACGACAGCGGCACCTGCTAGCCCTTTATCAGAAAGATTGGAAATGTTTTCGGCATTGATACCTCCGATGGCTACGGCTGGAATCGACACGCTTCGGCAGATTTCCTCTAAATCACGAATCGACATTAGCGTTGCATCCTGCTTTGTTTTTGTAGGGAATATCGAACCAACACCGAGATAGTCCGCTCCATTACGTTCCGCTTCCAGGGCTTCCTCCAAAGTGGAAACGGATACCCCGATAATCATTTCTCCCGGAACCATTTGTTTGACGACGGAAAGGGGGAGGTCGTCCTGACCAATATGTATTCCTTCCGCTCCTACAGCAATCGCTATATCGACTCTGTCATTAATGATCAGGGGAGTGGACAATTCGTTCAATACCTGTTTTAGTGCCGCAGCTTTTTTATAAAAGGAGAGGGAAGAAGTGTTTTTCTCTCTAAGTTGTACAATTGAAACACCTCCAGCAATCGATTGTGACATGATTTTGAACAAATCTTCAAGTTCTAACGACTCTTCCGTCACTAAATATAGGCTTAAATCAATTTGCGATTTCTTCACTTATCTTCACTCCGTTCATCCACAATTCCTTATTCATTCTTGATATGGCATCAATTAATCGCACCCGAAATGTTCCTGTCCCGTCATTTTGTTGGAGGTTTTCGGCGGCGAGTTCCCCTGAAATGCTCATCGTCGAAATCCCGGCAACAGCTGCAGCATAATAGTCATCCGTGACGCCGGTAAAAGCGCCGATAAGAGCGGTAGCCATGCAACCAGTGCCTGTTACATTCGTTAAAAGGATGTTTCCATTATCAATAACGGTCGTATGTTTTCCATTGCTAACAGCATCGATTGCCCCGCTGACCACGATGATGCTATCCAGGAGGTTTGCTGCAGATGCGGCAAGCTCTGCATTGCTTATCTCAAGTTCCTCTGAGTCCACTCCTCGTGTTACGATTTCCCCACCTATCAAACGCTGGATCTCGCTCGCATTTCCGCGGATGACCTGGAAGGAGACCTTCTTCAGTAGCTCATTTGCTTTCTCTGTTCGATAGGGTGTGGCCCCAACTCCCACTGGATCCAATATGACAGGGATATTCCTGGAATTCGCCGTCCTGCCGGCTATCTCCATGGCCTCCAGGGATCTTTCATCAATTGTCCCGAAGTTCAGGACCAAGGCATCTGCTAAACTGACCATATCTTTCACTTCTTTAGGACTGGATGTCATAACAGGCGATCCACCGATGGCGAGCGTGGCGTTCGCACAGTCGTTGACCGTAACAAAGTTGGTGATTTGGTGAACAAGTGGTTTTCTTTCTCTTACTTTTTCAAACAAGTCAGCTATTGAAAGTTTCATAGGGATTCACTCCGCTCTTTTTTTGAAAATGAATGAAAATGATGGACAGGCCCATGTCCTGCACCTATTGAAAAGCTATTGCGTATCGCTTCAGAAATATAGAGCTTAGCCTGTTCAATCGACTCTCGCAGCGATAGTCCATTTGCCATGTTGGATGTAATCGCGGAGGAGAGGGTACAGCCTGTACCGTGAGTGTTTTTTGTATCGATCCTTTCTCCCTTGATCCAGTGAAAGTTCGTCCCGTCATAAAAAAGGTCGTTTGGGTTCCCCTCTGCATGTCCTCCTTTGAGTAAAACGGCATTTGACCCTAATTCTGTCAAGGAAAGGCATGCCTTGTAAAAATCTTGCTCGGTTCGGATCGATAAGCCAGTAAGAACCTCGGCCTCTGGTACATTAGGGGTGACAAGTGTTGCAAGCGGAAGTAATTTCGCTTTTAGGGCAGTAACGGCTCGTTCGTCCAGCAAATGGTGGCCGCTTTTGGAAATCATGACTGGATCTAGGATAGCGATGGCAGGTGAAAAGGCAGTTAAGGAATCAGCGACTGTTTCGACGATTTCTTTTGAACCAAGCATGCCTATTTTTACTGCATCGACGTGTATATCTTCAAAAATGGCTGCAATTTGATCAGTGATGATTGCAGTGTCGATCGCCTGCACGGAACGTACTTCCATTGTGTTTTGTGCAGTAACGGCCGTGATGACGGACATTCCAAAAACACCGTGTGCAGAAAATGTTTTGATATCGGCTTGTATCCCGGCGCCTCCCCCAGAGTCAGAGCCTGCGATGGTTAGTGCTTTTTTCATGAAAAAACCCCTTCATATAATCATTTTTTAATAATATTTTCAATAAAATGAAAGCGAAAATGGCACCTGAAAATGAACTGAGCAAAAAAGCAGGCAACATACCAAAAAGAGTCGCCTTTTCGCCCAATAGCAGGGCCGCGATCGGATAGCAGGCAAGTGAACCTAGAATGCCGGTCCCCGTCACTTCCCCAATACATGCGAATGTCAAGCGTTGTGTCCTGCGATAAAGGAAAGCAGCCAAGAGGGCACCGAACATGCTGCCCGGAAAGGCGAAAATTGAACCTGTGCCAGATATGTTTCTAATCAAGGAAACTAGGAAAGCTTGTGTTACCGCATAAGCAGGACCGAGTAAAACGGCAGTCAGGATATTGGCCAGGTGTTGAATCGGAAAAGCTTTCACAAATCCTACCGGGATGAATAGAAAGGAGCTTGTTAAAGTCGTTATGGCCGTGATCATTGCCGTCAGCGTCATTTTTTTAATTGGGCTAAACATCATGTCTACGACCTATAACGGCCAATCCTGCTCATTTTGAACCATATCCCAGAATAAATATTCATAGCGGGATGTAACCAAGAAGTGCTTTTCCAATCGCTGCAGTTCCTTTTCGGGCATACCTTCCGTCAATTCCTCCAATAAGGTTATCAGCCACTTGTGCGCTTCACCAAATTCTGGGGAGGAATAGGATTCAATCCATTTCGAATAGCGATTATTGTCCAAGTCTTTACCGTTTCGTTCTTTTAAAAGCAAGCCGATTTCATAATAATCCCAAGCGCATGGAAGGAGACAGGCAATCAGGTCGGCCAGTGTCCCATGCTGGGCTGCATTTAGCATATAACCTGAATAGGCAAGTGTGGTGGGAGTAGGCTCGGTATCCTCCAATTGCTTGGAGGTGATTCCGAATTCCAAGGCATATTGCCTATGGATATCCATTTCAATCTGAATCGTTTCATTCAAGATTTCCGCAAATTTTGCCATGGTTTCAACATTATGCGCTTTAATGACTCCTAAAGCGAAAAGCTTGGAATAATCCATCAAATAGATATAGTCTTGCTTTAAGTAATAAGCGAATTTATGCTCAGGAAGCGTTCCGTTCCCGATCGCTTGGACAAAGGGATGTGAATGGTTCCTTTTCCAGATTTCCTTTGCACTTTCATGAAGTCTGTCACTGAAGGTTTTTGATTTAGTATGCTTCATCGTATCCCCCTTAAAATGTATGGAAATGTTTACTGCCAAAATAAAACCCCGTTCCTGAATAACGGAACGGGGCAGATGGATATAAGGAATGGACCTATATCATCCACTTTCCTCCGCCGGTATGAGCCGGTTCAGGTTCAAAGGGTCCGGAATGACTTCCATCTCAGTCTTAAAAAGACTCCCCTAGTGGTGTGTGTTGTATGTAATTACTGACATCATATCAGAAAGCCAAGAAAATGCAACCCGGCTTTGAAGGGGGAGAGAGAAAAAAAGCGGGGAAACAGGTAATTGACTTTTGTGAATTATTGGGATATTATTATGTTCACATCATTTATATAATTGAATTCTTATCCAGAGAGGTGGAGGGACTTGGCCCTATGAAACCTCGGCAGCAGACCCGTATTGGGAACTGTGCTACATCCAACAAGCGTTTGCTTGGAAGATAAGAAGAGCCGTCCGGACCCTGTCAGCCTCTTCTTTAATTGAAGAGGCTTTTATTTTTGCAAAATAGCGTTTAAGGACATAATAGAAAAGGTATATATAATTTGGTGAAAATGAGACTTGTAAAGACAGCTTAGGCTATAAGCGGACAAGGAAAGGAGCCATTTACATGGCAGAAATATTCAAGGGTATCGAGCAGAGAAAGGCGTTGCTGATAGAGGAGCTATTGGCGAAAGGAGTATACAAAACCTCTGATGAAAGGCACCTTTATGATGCCCCTTTAAAAGTTTTGGAAGATGAATATAAGATCGTTATAAATAGGACTGATAGTGAATCTCCTACAGAGTGGATGACATAGCAAGAGGTAAGGCTATCATTTCGTCATAATGAAATAAAATATAAATGGCAAAAGCATTCACAGTGTACATGGGTGAATGCTTTTTTGACGTCTTAAGAGCGGGTGTCACAAAAAATACACATTTGAAAAAGTCATGAGTAATTTGTCACATTTAACGGGTGTGGAAACACAATTTCGCAACAAGTAAATAGTTGATTTTAACTATGAATTTCATTATGATTATAGTGTAAAAATATTGAATTTATGGGAGGTGTATATAAATTGTTTTCCCGAAAGATAACCCCTGAAATAATAGAAGAAAAAAGGCAAGAGATGATTGAATTGGCGGAGAATTTCGGTATAAACAGTCTACTGACGATTCAAGCAAGTCAAGAATTGGACACCCTGTTAAATGCGTTAACAAAGACAAGGGAAGCTGAATATTTTTCTCTTCAGAAAGTGTATAGGTATTTTTAAATACTCTGGTTCAATTAGGTTGATGGACTTCTTCGTGAAAATAAAAAGACTATTGCCTAAGGCAATAGCTTTTAAGTTAATGATTATCCATCAATGCGTTTACCAAGGATGACTAAATCCCGTTCAATGCCATCCAGCTCGGCAACTTGAGGTAAGTGTGCCCATTCTTCGAAACCAAATTTGGAAAAGAGCTTCATGCTAGGTATATTGTGAGCAAATATGAATCCTAATAGAGTCTTTACCCCTAATTTCGGGCTTACTTCAATAGCCTTTTGAATCGAAACCCGTCCGATTCCTTTTCCCCGGAAATAATCATCGATATAGATGCTGATCTCTGCTGTGGAATTATAGGCAGGCCGTCCGTAGAAAGATTGAAAGCTCATCCATCCTGCAGTTTCTCCTTCTAAAGTAATGACAAATAGCGGTCTACTTTCTGAATTATGCTCCTCAAACCAATTAACCCTCGATTGTACAGTTATCGGGTCCGTATCTGCAGTGACCATTCTTGAGGCAATTGTCGAATTATATATTTCCACAATTTTAGGCAAATCCGATAATTCAGCCTCTCTGAATTGTATGTACTCGTTCATCATCTACTCTCCAATCCATTACTTTTTTCAACATCCAGAAGTGCCCATTTCATAAATTTGTTAATGAAATGTGTATATAACCAAATCATCTGAAAGTTTTATATTATCATACACTTTCTCCTCTTTATCTGCCAGTGCATTTTTATTGTTACGAATGCTGATTTTTGGGTATTTAACATATAAAACACTTCTTAGAAAAAGATAAAAGGAGAAATAAATGAAAAAATTAACAGGTCTACTAATGATTGTACTAGTTATTTGTTTTGTAGCATTTGAATTTCAAGCTGCGGAGTCGGACAAGATGCAAAGGGTCATGGCTTTTGGCGATTCTTTAACTTATGGTAAAGGAGATAAGCATGGGGAAGGTTATGTAGAAGGCCTAAAGGATGAATTGAACAATCCTGAGACAGAACAGAAGGTTAGCTTTTGGAATTATGGCATCAAAGGGCAGGAAACGGATGGCGTCATCAAACAGCTTGATGATTACCGCATCCATACTAAATTGGATAAAGCGGACACTTTCATCGTTTATATTGGCACGAATGACTTCATCAATAGCAACGGCGGGGACTTGAAGAAAATAAACGATCGGAAAATCAATGAGGGCAAGCAAGAATATATCAGGCATCTAAAACAGATTACTTCGACACTTCTAAAGGGAAATGATCAGGCTGATATACTGGTAGTGGGTCTGTATAACCCGATAAGTGACAACCGTAAAATTGAAAAACACATACAGGATTATAACCAATCAATAAAGAAAGTAGTGCAACATGATAAAAGGATGGTATTCATTCCTACCGATGATTTATTTAAAAAGAAAAAGAAAGCCGAATATTTCAGTGATACGATTCATCCGAATGAAAAAGGGTATAAGCTGATTACAAATCGGATATTGGCAAGTTACGATTTTAAGTGAAACAAAAATGCACAGAAGCCTTTCTGTGCATTTTTGCATAAGGGGCATATCAAGTTTTAGCTTTTAATTGGGGGAACTGCAGATCATGAAGTTGCTTGTATCTGCCGTTACTTCGCAATAACTGTTCATGTGTTCCTTTTTCCTGAACGTTTCCCTTTTCGAGAACGATGATTTGATCTGCCTTTTGAATGGTTGATAATCTATGGGCAATGACGATTGAAGTTCGGTTGATCATCAAACGTGAAAGTGCTTCCTGAATTAAATGCTCTGATTCAGTATCCAATGCCGCCGTGGCTTCATCGAGAATGATGATTCGCGGATTTTTCAATAGTGCTCTGGCAATGGCGATGCGCTGCTTTTGCCCGCCGGAAAGCTTGACACCTCGTTCTCCAATTTGAGAATCATACCCATCCGGTAAGGAACGGATAAAGTCATGTGCATGTGCTGCTTTAGCTGATTCAATGATTTTTTCATCGTAAGCATCAAGCATTCCATATACGATATTTTCGCGGATGGTCCCATTAAATAAAATGATATCCTGTGAAACGATCCCCATTTGGCTACGTAAGGACTTCAACGTCACATCACGGATATCGTGGCCATCCATTGTGATCCTCCCCTGCTGTGGGTCATAAAACCGGATCAGAAGGCTCGTTATGGTCGATTTTCCTGCACCTGATGAGCCGACCAGGGCGGTTACTTGTCCAGCCTTCATGGTTAGATTTAGGTTGCATAGCACAGGCACACCTTGGTCATAAGCAAAATCCACCAATTGAAAATCGATTTTCTCTTTTATTGAAGGGAGCTCAGTGGCTGCAGCCTTGTCGATTATTTCTGGTTTTGTATCCAATATTTCAGTTATCCTCTCAAAGGCTGCAGCAGATTGCTGGACAATGCTGATTACCCGACTGAAGTTGCGAACTGGACTCTGCAGCAATCTTAAATAGGCGAGGAAGGCGACTATCAAGCCAATCGTAAATTTGCCTTCCATCACCTGCCAAGCCCCGAACACAATCACAGCGACAAGACCAATATTGTTCATTAAGTCAATTATAGGACTGAACATCGAGCGAAGCCGGACGGATTTAATGTTAGCCACCATATTTTCATGATTCCGCTCGGCAAACCGTGCCGATTCAAATTCTTCATTTGTAAAAGATTGAATGAGCCTCATTCCTGAGATCGAATCCTGCAACTGATTGCTGACATCTCCTGCTGAGCTTTGCACAGATCGAAATGACAGTCTTATCCGTTTCCCGAACACCCTTGTGATATAAAACATGAAAGGGAATGTCACCAGAAGGACGGCGGTTAGCTGCCAATTAATGAAAAGCATATAAACGGCAACGGCGAGGAAGGTCACGGTGTCCGTCACGACTTGAAGCATGCTGGATGAGATGAGCTGCTGCAGCAAATTAACATCATTGGTCAACCTGGACATTAAGTCACCTGTCCGGTTTTTATCAAAGAATTTCATATCAAGCCTTTGAATATGGTCATACATGCTATTCCTGATATCCAGGATTGCCTTTTGTCCAACCTTGGAAACGACGTAGCTGTTTAAGTAGTTCAATAAAGCCAATAATAGGGCAGCGCCAAGAATACCTGCACCAATCCAGATTAGCGAGTCATATTTTTTTTTCGGGATGACCTCATCGATCGTATACTGGGTTAGCTGGGGTATGGAAAATTCAATTAAAGAAATCAATAGCATCAAACTTATTATCAAAAAGCTAAACTTCCATTTGGATGGGACCCGATTGAACATTTGTTGAAGCATTATCCATATGCTCCCTTTAGAAGGTGCAGCATTGATTGGGCTGCGCCCCTTGTGGCTGAATGGAATATGTCCCCCGCTCATAATGATCACTCCTATTTATACAATGTGTTATATGAATGTAACCTTCATGACTATCATAGAGGTTTTCAAAAAATAGACAACTTTTTATCGGCTCTGTCTTTTTCATGAGTGTTATTATTTTACACACTACTATAGAACATGAAATAATTATTGGAGATTAATCAGGCTGATAAGAGGAGATGCTAAAAATGATTGAAAATGAAAAAATAAGGGAAGAACTTCTGAATGCAGTCAACGGGCTAACGGATGAACAATTGAATGCACATCCTGAAGAAGGCCGCTGGAGCGTAATCCAAGTACTGGATCATTTATATTTAATGGAACGAGCCATTACAAAGAGTATTGGCGATAAATTGCAAAGTGATGAAAGGATCCCAGCAGTGGATAAACCGATCGAACTTACTGTGAATCGTGAAATGAAGGTAGAAGCACCTTCGTATCTCGTTCCGTCCGATTCATACCAAACTTTGCAAGAGGTTAAAGATAAGTTGGCAGAATCACGCAGTGCATTCGTTCAACTTGTCGACAATGCAGATGAAAGTGACCTCGAGCAAAAGTCATTTCCTCATCCGTTATTTAAGGATTTAAGCTTGAAGCAATGGATTCCATTCGTAGGATTGCACGAAAAAAGGCATTTGCTGCAAATCGAAGAGATAAAATCCAAATTATAAAAGAAGAAGAAAAACTCATCCTTCCTTGGTTGAGTTTTTCACTTTAGACAGGAAGGATCGTTCTGTGAAATTTAACTGGATAAAGGCATGTCTGGTCTTGATTTCGTTTGGATTGTTGGGGGTTGTCTTGTACAAGTATATGCTGCCCCCTAACTTGGACGATATCAAACTTGCTGATGAGCTGCATCCGATCGTCGCAGAAAAAAAAGATGAACTCATTCAACGGGCCAATGAATTAGACATCCCGATAATCATTACAGCAGGATACCGTTCTTTGGAAGAACAAAATGAGCTCTATGAAAAAGGCCGTTTAAATACGGGAAATATCGTAACATATGCAAAGGGTGGTGAATCGCTTCATAATTTCGGCTTGGCGATCGATTTTGCCATCCTCAATAAACAAGGGGAAGCCATATGGGATATGGACTATGATGGAAACGATAACCGGAAATCTGATTGGATGGAGGTCGTCACCATCGCTAAAGGGCTAGGTTTCGAATGGGGCGGGGATTGGCCTGGGTTCAAGGATTATCCTCATTTGCAAATGACGTTTGGCCTGAGCTTGAGAGAGCTGCAGCAGGGCCGGCAGCCTAAAGGGCAGTGAAGTGGAATCAGCTTATTTTTCATTCCGGATAATTTAGACAAAAAGCAGGAAAATAAGCATCTGTATTGCTTTACAGGTGAGAATTCGATAAAGTGAACTAGTGAGAAATCAGACATGAATGAAGGAGTGCAGTCACCATGGAAGAAACAAAGCATTGCCGGGACTCTTTGGTCATTAAAACAAGTCTTGTCCTCCCTCCCGATACAAATAATATTGGCACGATGTTCGGAGGCAAGTTAATGGCATATATTGATGATGTAGCGGCTATATCCGCCATGCGTCATGCAAGAAGCACCGTAGTTACCGCCTCGACTGACTCGGTTGATTTCCTGCACCCTATTCACGAAGGAAATGCCGTTTGTCTGGAAAGCTTCGTGACTTATACGGGCAGGACATCCATGGAAGTCATTGTAAAAGTGATTGCGGAGGATTTAGTTACAGGCGATCGCAATTTATGTGTCATTTCATTTTTGACCTTTGTCGCCATTAATGAACAAGGAAAGCCTATGCCAGTTCCCAATTTGGTTCCTGAGACCGAAATGGAAATCAATTTAAATGAATCGGCCAAACAACGGGCGCAAATCAGGAAAAAAAGAAGAGAAGACACACAGTTCATCGCAAGCACCTTTGGCGTGAAGCTGCCGTGGACCGATCAATCGAATCCAGGATTATATAAAGATGAACAAAAGCGTTGAGTGATTTGACAAAAAGGTTTCAGAAAGGTCTCCCTTCAGGAACCTTTTTGGTTTTTTGTCGGCATTATAAACGTGTTTATCGTATTGGAGGGGAAAGTTCGGATGCTGATGTATAAAACGTTCATTCCTGTGGACAATTGGCTGTCGGACAAAAAGACTGAGGTGAAATCACTATTGATTTCACCTCAGTCTTTTTTATATGCAAATAGATTAAATGATGGATCATTTTTTTTATAAGCGTCCATTCAATCAAAATTAGTCATCACTTGCCAAAATACCGAAAAAGCGTAAGATATTTATGAAAAGGTTAATGAAATCAAGATATAAATTTAAGGCCATGAGCGGAACTTCCTCGGCCGTTACACCGTAGTGCTTCATTCGATTGAAGTCGTATAAGATATATCCGCTGAAAATTACAATCCCGATAAATGAAAAGACCAACATGGCTGTAGAGCTTAATGGGAAGAAAATGTTGAATATGCTGATGACCACTAATGCAAGCAAAGCGGCAAATAGCATCCCTCCAAGGAAAGAAAGATCCCTTTTGGTGGTTGTTGCATATAGGGCTAGACCGCCAAATACAACTGTCGTCGTGACACCGGCTAAAATCACAACATTCGCACCGGCAGCGGCTAGGTAGTGTGCGATGATCGGATAGGTGGTGATACCGGAAATCAACGTGAAGCTATATAGAAATGTATATCCGATTGCTTTTTTCCTCCGCATGATGAATGCTCCAATCAACATGGCAATCTCTAGGATCGCTAAAGGAAGGAACAAGGCGGGAGGAACAAAAGTACCTATGGCCATTCCCAATACTGAAATGGCCAGCGATAACGCGAATGTCCGCATGACGGATGGCATATAGGTTTGTACGGTTTGTGAATACATTTTTTCACCTCAGCATTTATATTTTACTTTAATACGAATTGGCTTCAAAAAGGTTTCATTGCCAGTAAAATTAAGGTTTTTTTTAAGAGTACTGAAATATATATGAAAGAAATAATTAGTTTATGTTATCCTACCTTCGGACTAATTTTTCTGAAATATTAAAATATTCACCTGGGATGTTTACCCATACAGACGGGACCTGAATTCTCGAAAAGCTAAAAATAGAGTGTGTATTTGTTATTCTGAAATATTGATTTTAAAAATGGTTGTTCGTCGCATTTTATCTAGCTTCATAGCTTTACTGTATAACAGCTATGAAGGAAATGATTTTTTATACCAGAAAATTATTCCTAAAGTTATAAAAAGAGAAAAAATTGTCATAATTTTGTATAAAAACTATTGTGTAAATGTAAAAAATTGATTAAAATCTTAACTAATTATCAGAAGATTAATTATTTTCCCGATAAAATAGTTTAGGGGGAGCAAGGATGAATAAAGCTATTCTGGAAGTGGAAAATCTGACGACTTCATTTCGAATCGGAAACAAATATCATGCAGCTGTTGATGATGTATCATTTACGGTGAATGAAAACGAAATTGTGGCCGTTGTTGGAGAATCGGGTTGTGGAAAGAGTGCATTGGCCTTATCCATAATGCAACTACATAATAAACAGAGGACAAAATCCGAAGGAACCATACACTATAACGGGCAAAACCTGATTACGTTGAATGATACACAAATGAATAAAGTCCGCGGCAAGGAATTGGGGATGATCTTCCAGGAACCTTTGACGGCCTTGAATCCACTCATGACGATCGGTAAACAAATCGAGGAGAACCTTGATTACCATACAAACCTATCCAGGGATGGAAAAAAGAAAAGGACGATCGAACTTTTAACACAGGTGGGAATTCCTTATCCTGAACGGACTTACAAACAATTTCCGCATGAACTTTCTGGCGGAATGCGGCAAAGGGCGATGATATCGATTGCCATCGCATGCAATCCTGCCCTGGTCATTGCCGATGAACCTACTACAGCACTGGATGTCACGATTCAAGCACAAATATTGGATTTACTTAAAGACATTCAGAGCAGGACAAGGATGGGGATCATTTTAATTACACATGACCTGAGCGTCGTGGCCGAGGTTGCAGATAGGATCATTGTCATGTATGCGGGACAGGTCGTGGAGACGGGGAGCGTCAAGGAAATATTCAACAATCCGCTTCATCCATATACGAGGTCGTTACTGAATTCGATTCCATCGGCAACTCATGAGAAAAACCGTTTGCATGTTATTGAGGGGATCGTGCCATCCATCGCGAAAATGGATAGGGTTGGATGCCGGTTCCAAGACAGGATTCCTTGGATTTCCAAACATGCACATGAAGAGAGGCCTGAGCTTCACGAAGTGGCCAAGGGGCATTTCGTAAGGTGTACCTGCTATAAAGAATTTTATTTCCAAGGTGAAGGGGATGAATCGGCCCATGACATTACTCAAAGTAGATAACTTAAAAGTGCATTTCCCGATTAGGGGCGGTTTTTTTCGTCGGGTGGTCGATCACGTGAAGGCAGTCGACGGCGTTTCCTTTGAATTGCAGCAAGGGGAAACATACGGTTTGGTCGGAGAATCTGGAAGCGGCAAGTCGACGACAGGTAAGGCAGTTGTCAAGCTGAATGATGTGACATCGGGACAAATCCTGTTTGAAGGCAGGGATTTGGCGGGTCTAAGTAGAAAAGAAATTAAACCATTCCGAAAAGATATTCAAATGATCTTCCAGGACCCATATTCATCATTGAACCCGAAAAAAAGGGTGCTCGATATCATTGCCGAACCGTTGAGGAATTTTGAACGGCAATCACCTGCAGAGGAAAAGAAAATCGTTCAGGACTTCCTGGACAAGGTCGGACTCAGTCCGGAATCGATTCATAAATATCCTCATGAATTTTCTGGGGGGCAGCGCCAGAGGATTGGGATTGCCCGGTCATTGACATTGAAACCGAAATTGATCATAGCGGATGAACCTGTATCGGCGCTGGATGTTTCCGTACAGGCTCAAGTGCTGAATTTTCTTCAGGATCTCCAGCAGGAGTTCAATCTGACTTATTTATTCGTTGGGCATGATCTAGGTGTCATCAGGCATATGTGTGACCGGATGGGTGTCATGTATCGCGGTAGATTGGTAGAAGAAGGGAAAAGCGATGAAATCTATGAAAATCCCCAACATATTTACACGAAACGCCTGATTGCCGCCATTCCGGATTTAGAGCCGGAAGTTCGCGGGGAAAAGGTGAAGCTCAGAAAAAAACTTACGGCAGAATACGAGTCTTCCTATTCGAAATTCTTCGATGAGGATGGGCGGGCCTATGATTTGAAGCCTATCTCGTCGACACATAGAGTCGCAATACTATAAGGAGGTGGAAAGGATATGTGGAAGTTTATCCTCAGACGATTTTTAGTTATGATCCCGCAGCTCTTTTTATTGAGCCTTATCGTTTTCATGATGGCAAAAGCCATGCCGGGGGATGCTCTCTCAGGCCAGGAGCTCAATCCTAAGGCCAACCCTGCCGAGCTTGAAAGAATCAGGGAAGAGTTGGGATTGAATGATCCATGGTACCAGCAATATGCAAGGTGGGCAGGAAATGCTGTACAAGGGGACTTCGGAATCTCCTATACGCATAAAACGCCGGTTATGGATGTAATCGAGGACAGGCTGTGGAACACGGTGTTCCTGGCGTTGGTCACGCTGATTTTTACATATATGCTGGCTATTCCGTTAGGCATACTGAGCGGCAGGTATAACGATACCTGGATCGACAAATCCGTTACAGGCTATAGTTATTTGGGCTTTGGCACACCGATTTTCATCTTTGCACTGATCATGTTATTCATTTTCGGTTTTGCCCTGGATTGGTTCCCATCTGGAGGCAGTGTCGATTCCAAGGTGGAGGAAGGGACTTTCGCCTATGTTGTCAGTAAGATCAATCATTTGATTTTACCTGCCTTAAGTACGGCATTAATTGCCACGACAAGTACGATCCAATACTTACGAAATGAAATCATCGACAATAAAATCAAGGATTTCGTCAGGACGGCACGCTCTAAGGGAGTGCCCGAATCAAATGTATATTCGCGGCATATTCTTAGAAACTCCTTTTTGCCGATTGCGGCATTTTTAGGGTACGAAATTACCGGTTTGATCGGGGGCTCTGTCATAATCGAGACCATTTTCAGTTATCCGGGTCTTGGGCAGCTTTTCCTTAGTTCAGTGAGTCTTCGGGATTTCAGCGTTGTCACGGCCATCGTCATGATGACGGGATTTGCCACGCTGCTTGGCACACTTCTTTCGGACATCATACTCAGTGCGGTCGACCCGCGCATACGGATAGAATAGGAGCGGGGTGAGTCGTATGGAAATGAAGGTAGAAACAGGAAAAAACATACAAGTGCAAGATGTGAGCCCCTCAGGCATGAAAATCATTTGGCAGGAAATCAAAAAAGATAAGCTTGCGATGGGCTCATTAATTACTTTGGCAGCTATATTGATTTTTGTTTATGGCGCGGCCTTCTTCATGGATGCAAAGGAAATTGCCAAGGTCGATTTCCTCTCGATTTATTTAGAGCCATCTTCTGATTATTGGCTCGGGACGGATTATGGCGGACGTGATGTATACGGGCAGCTTATCGTAGGTACGAGAAACTCGTTCACGATCAGTTTGTTCATTACCTTATTCACGGCCATCATCGGGCTTTCGTTCGGACTCCTTGCCGGCTATTTCGGCGGTGCGACCGATAATGTAATCATGCGAGTCATCGATTTCGTGATTGCCCTTCCGCAATTGATGTTCATCATTGTTGTAGTTACAATCGTACCTGTATTCAATGTGTATGTGTTCATCTTGATCATGACGGTGTTTTTATGGACAGGAAAGGCGCGGCTAATCCGTTCAAAAGCTTTATCAGAGCGTGAGCTGGATTATATCCATGCCTCACAAACACTTGGAACGCCGCATTGGAAGATCATCCTATTTCAGCTTCTTCCCAATGTCAGTTCATTGATAATCGTTAACTTCATCTTGAACCTGGCAGGCAATATTGGCTTGGAATCCAGTTTGACTTTCTTGGGGTTCGGCCTTCCGGAGAGCACCCCGAGTCTTGGGACGCTCATCAGTTATGCTCGAAATCCCGATGTTCTGGAAAATAAGTGGTGGATTTGGGTACCCGCATCTCTCATGATTTTGGTGTTGATGCTGAGTATAAATTTTGTTGGCCAAGCGTTAAAACGCGCCGCCGATGCAAGGCAAAGAAGAGGATAAAAAAGGGGAGTGTATTGGAAATGAAGATCAAAGGCTATATGAAAGTATTAAGTGCATTGGCAATTTCGTCCATCCTGCTTGCTGCATGTTCGGATGATACCGAGAAATCGTCAACGAAAGAGAAAAAAGGGAAGGCGGTCGAGCAGGTCGATGCTTCTAAATTCCCGACAAAAACGACTAATCAGGCAGAGCCAATCAAAGGCGGTCACCTGACATATGGTTTGGTATCCGATACACCGTTTGAAGGAATCCTGAATAAAGTTTTCTATCAAGGCGATCCCGATAACCAAGTTATCTCATTCTTTGATGAGGATTTATTGGATACTGATGAAAACTATGTATTCACGAATGACGGCGCCGCTTCCTATGAAATTTCAGACGATCATAAAACGGTTACGCTGACGATTAAAGACAATGTTAATTGGCAGGATGGCAAGCCTGTGACAGGTGCCGACTTGGAATATGCCTACCTTGTAATGGGAAGTAAGGATTATAAAGGTGTGCGCTATGATGAACAAATGGCTTTAATCGAAGGTATGGAAGAATATCATGCTGGAAAAGCGGATAGCATTTCAGGTATTAAAGTAGACGGCAAGAAAATCATCTTCACATTCAAGAAAGGGAATCCATCCGTGACGACTGGCTTATGGACATATCCGCTTCACAAAGAATACTTAAAAGATGTTCCGATTGCAGATTTGGAATCATCGGATAAAATCCGGAAGAATCCAATCGGGTTCGGACCATTCAAAGTGAAGAAAATCGTTCAAGGTGAAGCTGTGGAATTCGAAGCGAACAAGGATTATTATCGCGGTGCACCTAAATTGGACAGTGTCACTTTGAAAGTCGTGAATCCTTCCGTTGTCGTAAAATCCCTTGAAAATGGTGACCTTGATGTAGCGAAAGTCCTGGCTGAGCAATATGATCAGGCCAAGGAACTTGACAATGTCGAATTATTAGGGAAAGTTGAATTGGCTTATTCTTATATTGGCTTCAATTTCGGTCAATATGACAAGGAAAAAGAAGAAAATGTCATGGACGAGAATCCGAAATTCAAAGACAAGCGTTTACGTCAGGCAATGGCATATGCCATCAACAATGAAGAAGTCGGCGAAAAGATGTTCAAGGGGCTCCGTTTCCCTGCCAACTCCGTCATTACACCTAACTTTAAATATAACAATAAAGATTTAAAAGCCTATGAATATAATCCGGAAAAAGCAAAAAAACTTTTGGATGAAGCAGGTTTTGTGGATACCAATAATGATGGCATTCGTGAAGATGCGGATGGGAAAAAATTCAAGATCAATTTTGCATCAATGAGCGGTTCCGATGTTTCAGAGCCGCTTGCAAGATATTATATCCAACAATGGGAGCAAGTTGGCATAGACGTTGAATTGTTGGATGGAAGGCTTCATGAGTTCAATTCCTTCTATGACCTATTGAAAAAAGATAATGACGATGTTGATATGTATCAAGCTGCATGGGGCGTCGCTTCCGATCCAGATCCATCAGGGTTATGGTCAAGGTCTGCGGAATTCAACTATACTCGCTGGGTGAACGATAAAAATGATGAGCTTCTAGCGAAAGGCATCTCAGAGGAAGCCTTTGATGATCAGTTTCGGATCGATACTTATAATGAGTGGCAAGAATTGATTCATGATGAGGTTCCTGTGATTCCGACATTATTCCGTTATGAATTGGCTGGAGTGAATGACCGTGTCACTGGTTATGATTTTCTGGCAGGACGCCAATATCAATGGCATAATGTAGGCGTTACTAAATAAGATAAGCGATGAATTCAATCGGCTGCCTGAATGGGCGGCCGATTTTTTTGTGTTTCAAGCGGCTGTATTAAGGTTATATAGATAATAGTAATTAATTGGAAGGGTGATTTGGATGGAAGTGAGAAATCCTAATGAAACAAAGAGGGAGTTAGAAATTTTGTTTACTGAATCGGTTGGCCGATTATTGAAGCCGCTGGAAGAGGAAATCATTGCGGACATTGTAGCCTATCCAGATGAAAAGAGAATAGCCTTCTTGGAATATATGAAGGAAATGTCCAACAAGCAAAGACAGCTAAAATAGTCAGGTGAACTTTCATCTACAAGGAGGGTTCTTAATGAGTAGTGAACAAATGAGCCGATATAAAGTTTGGCGCGATAAGTGGAAAAGGCAAATGAATATGGAGAATACGGCTATATACGGGATTGCAACATTGGTGATGGCGATCATGCCCGTTCTTGCCCATATTTAGATAAAATGATCGAAGGACCGTCTATTGACGGTCCTTTGTATGTTAAAAGCTGGCAGGAAAAGCTATAATAAGTAGGAAGGGAGAGATATACATGAGCATGATCAACGAAAAGGAAATCGTATCATACATAAAAGAGTTAGTGACGATACCTAGTCCCTCCGGATATACAGAGGAAGCGATTAAATACGCGGCCGAGTTCATGGAGAAAAGGAAGATTCCATACGAAATCACGAATAAGGGTGCGTTACTTGCTTCATTAAAGGGCGAAGATGACAGCAGACATCGTTTGCTGACGGCACATGTCGATACGCTGGGAGCGATGGTTAAGGAAATCAAGCCGAATGGCCGCCTTAAACTGACGATGATTGGCGGTTTTCGCTGGAATTCGGTGGAAGGGGAATATTGTAAAATCCATACTGCTGAAGGGGCAATCATCACAGGGACGATATTAATCAACCAAACCTCTGTCCACGTTTATAAAAATGCCGGAGATGCGAAGCGTGATGAAGAGACAATGGAGGTCCGGATAGATGCTGTCGTGAAAACGAAAGCGGAAACGGAAGCGATAGGCATTTCCGTTGGCGATTTTGTCTCTTTTGAGCCAAGAGTGGAAGTCACGGATACAGGATTCTTGAAATCAAGGCATTTGGATGATAAAGCAAGCGTCGGCATCCTGCTTCATATCATTGACCTCATTTCTGCAGGGAAAATCACATTGGCATGTACGACCCATTTCCTGATCTCCAATAACGAAGAAATCGGTTATGGAGGCAATTCCAATATCCCTGAGCAAACAGTCGAATATCTGGCGGTGGATATGGGGGCGATCGGTGATGGCCAAGCGACGGATGAATACAGCGTCTCCATTTGCGCGAAAGACTCCTCAGGGCCGTATCATTATCAATTGCGTCAACATCTTGTCGCCCTGTCCCAAGCCAATGCAATCGATTACAGGGTCGATATTTACCCGTATTACGGTTCGGATGCTTCCGCTGCAATCCGGGCAGGCCATGATGTTGTGCACGGTTTGATCGGACCGGGAATCGACGCTTCCCACGCCTTTGAGCGGACTCACCTTTCGTCATTGAAACATACGGCCAATCTGATCTTGCATTATATCGAATCAGAGATGATGTAAACAGTAAAAAGCCCACACTTCTTTCAATCCGAGTGTGGGCTTTTAAGTAGACAAAATATATTGTCAAGACTCGTCCATTTCTATAATGATAATTCTTGTGGCGGCTCACCATTGTTATTCATCAATCGGATGCTTTCCGGCTTGATTTGCAGAATGATATAGTTGGGATCATTTGGCCCTTCAAACCAATGTTCAAACGACTCATTCCATAATTTATCCTTTAGTTCCTGGGAATCGTTCACTTTTGATGTACCTGATATTTCTAAATATGAATCGCCTAACCCTTCATTCTCATAACCGATCAGGATATGGACATTAGGGTTTTTTTCAATTTCTTCAATTTTTTCCGTCTTTGAACTGGATGGGGTGTATAAAGTCAAATCGTCGTTGAAAAATGTCATGTAACGTGAATGTGGTTTGTTATTTTCTACAGATGATAAAACTCCTGTTTTAGAATCACTGATGATATTCAATATTTTTTCTTTTAATTGGTTTTGGCTCATCTCTGCACACTCCTTTTATTTTTTACTCTATTACTTTTCCTCTTTTTTCAATAAGTTAAACAAAATTCTGCAATTTGCCAATTCAATGAATGAATACTAATTGATGATGCCATACTAGTCATTATGTGTTCTGTATAGAGCAATTAATTATGTAAGGGTGAGTATAAGGCATGAATTGTGGTGAATTACTTATCATTGGCGGCGCCGAGGATAAGTGCCTGGAAGGCGAAGTGTTAAATAAATTTGTTCAGCTCGCTCTCCGTCATTCCGATGGCGGGATTGGAATACTCCCCACAGCGAGTGAGATCCCTGAAGAAATGAGCAAACAGTATATCAAGATTTTTAGAGCTTTAGGAGTTGACAGGGTTGAAGTGATCAAGCTGGATTCAAGGGAAGATGCAGAAAACCCCCTCATTTGCGAACAGCTAAAATCGCTTTCCGCCCTTTTCATAACGGGAGGTAACCAAAGCCGGCTGTCTGAACAGATTGGACAATCCAAATTCCACCAAGCCCTTTCGAAAGCGTGGCATCAAGGAATGGTGATAGCGGGGACGAGTGCGGGTGCTTCCATTATCGGTAAGCATATGATTGTCGCGGCAGATACGATGCTGAATGATGATAAGTTAAAGGTCGAGATCGGGATAGGTTTCGGCTTTCTGGATGGCCTTTTGATCGATCAACATTTTTCCCAGCGCGGCCGTTTCGACCGTCTATTAAGTGCTATTGCGGTGAATAAAGAATTACTGGGCATTGGCATTGATGAAAATACGGCCATTTTAGTTAAAGATGGGCTTTTTGAAGTTTTCGGACAACATGAAGTCTTGGTGCTGGATGGCAGCAAAAGTGATTACATCCACGTCACTGCCTCCGATAATGGCAGTGAAGAGCTGACTCTCACGGGATTCTGCCTTCATGCACTTACAAGGGGCTATCGTTTTGACCTGGTGACCAGGAAATTGTTGATGAAAAAGGGGATCCAACCATGATAATCAATCGAGTCCGTTATTTAAAAGGACCCAATTATTTTGCATATACACCGACGATCTGCATTGAATTGGATTTAGAGGAACTGGAAGAGAAACCTTCCGATACCATTTCAGGATTCAATGAAAAACTGTTGAATGCGCTCCCGAACCTAGGGAACCATACATGCTCCAAAGGCTATCGGGGAGGTTTCGCCGAGAGGCTGCGACAAGGTACATGGATGGCGCATATTTTGGAGCATATGGCGATAGAGCTTCAGAATATGGCAGGAATAGATGTCATTCGCGGAAAAACGGTCATGATGGAAAAGAAGGGACACTATCAAGTTACCTTTGAATATCAAGAGCCGGAAGCGGGTCTTCAAGCCTTTTTGGCAGCAAAGGAAATCGCGGAAGCCATCCTGAAAGGTGAAAAAGAGGTACATGTTCAATCATATGTTAAAAAAATAGAAGATTTATACTATAAAAATAAATTGGGACCAAGTACAGAAGCGATATTCATGGCTGCACAGAAAAAAAACATTCCTGTCGAACGAATTGGCGAGGATAGTTTACTTCGTTTAGGAACAGGTTCAAGGCAGAAGTATGTCCAGGCGACCATTTCAAGTCAAACTTCCAGTATCGCCGTCGAGAATGCGTGTGATAAATCGTTGACCAAATCGATTTTAAAAGGGTGTGGCCTTCCTGTTCCCGAAGGGGCGATAGCCCACTCCATCGAGGAAATTTTCGACGCGGCGGACAGGCTTGGTTTTCCGCTCGTTATCAAACCTTATAACGGCAGGCAGGGACAGGGGGTCATTACCCATATCAAGAATAAGGATGAACTTTTCAATGTCATCAATTGTTTGGAAGCGTACGTCGAGAAGTTCATTGTCGAACGGCATATAGAAGGACATGATTACCGTTTGCTTATCGTGAATGGGGAGCTCTTAGCCACAAGTTTGAGGCTTCCGCCCTATGTGATTGGAAACGGTAAAGAAACGATACGCAGATTGATAGAAAAGGAAAATCGTAATTCTTTGCGGGGCAATGGTCATGAAAAACCAATGTCTAAAATCCCGCTTACACATACCGTGACATGCTACTTGGAAAAAACGAACCGGACACTCGGCTCAATCCCTAAACAAGGAGAGCTGGTCCAAGTTGCCGGTAACGCGAATCTATCGACTGGAGGCAAAGCTATCGATGTAACGGAGCAGGTCCATCCAACCATAAAGAAAATGGCGGTTGCAGCTGCAAAAGCGATTGGATTGGATATTGCCGGAATCGATTTTATTTGCGAGGATATATCAATGCCGCTTGATCATTCACGGACAGCGATCATTGAAGTGAACGCTGCTCCGGGAATCCGGATGCATCATTACCCGAGTGAAGGGAAAAAAAGGGATGTAGGCAAAGCCATTATCGATTATTTGTTTCCGTCCCGGGAAGATGCTGCCATACCGATCATTGCAGTGACCGGAACGAATGGAAAAACGACGACGACCCGAATGATTCATTATTTCCTTTCAAACGATAAAACCATGGTTGGAATGACGAATTCCGATGGCGTCTATATAGGTGAAGAGATAGTGGATCAAGGCGATTGCAGCGGACCGATCAGTGCTGGAATGGTATTGGCCCATCCAGAAGTAGATGTTGCGGTTTTGGAGACGGCACGTGGAGGAATATTGCGTGAAGGCCTTGCTTTTCGCCAATGTAATGTGGGTATCATTACAAATGTGAGTGAGGATCATCTCGGCTGTGATGGAATGGATACGATGGAAGATCTTGTGAAATTAAAGCGCCTCATTGCCGAAGTCGTTATGGATACGGGGTATTGTATCCTGAATGCCGATGATCCGAAGGTGGCGCAAATGGGGGCATATACTGATGGGGAAGTCATTTATACCTCGACGGATCCCAGTCAGCCACTGGTGAAGGAAGCGATCAAGGGTGGTCAAAAGGTTTGGTTTGTTAATGAACAAGGCATGATTCTACATTCATCAGACAGTGTCACGCAACCGTTCATGGAATGCACCGAGATACCAATCACGATCTCGGGGATGGCCCGTCATAATATTGCCAATTTGCTTCAGGCATTAGCTGCAGCCCATACACAAGGTATATCGTTGGATGAACTACGAAAGAAGGCTGTCACATTTATGCCCGATACAAATTTGTCAAAAGGACGTTTCAATTTAAAGAAATTGAATGAACGAACGATCATCATCGACTATGCCCATAATGAGGCCGGATTGAAGGCGATATTCGAAACAGTGAGTGCCTATAACAGAAAACATCTTATCACTGTATTGGCCGGGCCGGGAGACCGTGTCGATGAGGAACTTATAAGGCTTGCCAAGGCAGCGGCCATCCATTCCGATTTATTCATCATCAAGGAAGATGATGATTTACGGGGAAGGAAGCCATTCGAAGTAGCCGAGCTGCTTCAGGAAGCTGCCGTAGAAGCAGGGCTGCATAAGGATCGGACCAGGATTGTTCTGAATGAATTGGATGCATTCGTCAACGCTTGGGAAGCATCTCGGCCAGGGGACCTGTTACTTTTCTTCTACACCGATTTCGAATATGTAGAGAAGTTTTTTCAAAAGGTTTCCAGCAATCGCTTATCGGCACAATAAAAGAACGTGCATTTCGCCAAGCGGAATGCACGTTCTTTATAATCAGCTTTTTTTGAGAATTGTCTCAGTCCCGGCGGCAGGGATGATGTGATCTTTTTTATATATGCGTTGCAGGATGATTGACTGAGCAATCATGAATAAACCACCGATTGACCAATACAATGGCAAGGCGGCAGGAGCGGAGAAAGAAATGAATAAAATCATTACTGGCGAGAGTAGGCTCATCAGCTTCATTTGTTTCTGCTGTTCCTCGGGCATTTGTCTCATGGAAATGACCGATTGGAAATAATAAATGACTCCTGCGATAATCGCCATGGCGATATTTGGCTGGCCTAGGCTGTACCAAAGGAAGTTATGTGTCGCAATTTCATGGGATCCTTGAATCGCATAATAAAATCCCATCAAGATCGGCATTTGGATCAAAAGTGGCAGACAGCCCATGTTTAAGGGGTTGACTCCATGCTTTTGGTAAAGCTGCATCATTTCCTGCTGCAGTGCCTTTTGTTTAGCCGGATCTTTCGTCTCTTTAATTTTTTGTTGAATGGCTGTCATTTCAGGCTTCAGGCCATTCATCTTCGTTTTCATGCTGAGCTGTGTTTTATATTGCTTGGCAGTCAAGGGAAGCAGGACCAGACGGATGAAAAATGTCATCATGATGATGCTCAACCCATAGTTACCATTAAATAAATTTGCATTGAATTCAAGCATTTTTGTCATTGGGTTGACCAAAGCTGTATGAAATGGACCGCTTGTGGCTGCGGAGCAACCTGATAAAAGGACCGTTGCCAGGATCAGTACCGATATAAGTAATACGCTTTTCTTTTTCAAAATAATTCCTCCTCGATTGTTATTATTGTTTAAACAACAAGTGGGAGGCTTGGTTCATCGGAATCATCGGGTGAATCCTTCTGACGGATAAATGTGAAGAAGCGTTGAGCACCGCGCCAGTCAAAAGTGCTGCCTGTATTGACAGGTGATTTACTTTGATCGGAATGGACGGACGCTTGATATTTATCATTCAAGTGTGATTGTTTTTTATTTAAGAAATAAAACGCAGCCAGTGGAAAGACAAAGGTCAACAAGTAACCTGCCCATACCGCATGACGAACGGTTTGATAATCGAATTCTAATAATAATTCCCACATAGGAATCCCTCATTTTTTCTAAGATAAGAAAATGTCGTTCAGTTGACTGCTAAAGTAAATGGTCATACTGAGTTTAAATCATTAAGAACACTATATCAAATTCTAATGCAATTAGGCCAAAAAATATAGGGATATTTTCAAAAAATAAACAGGGAATATTTTCACTTGATGAATTTGATGAGAAATGCTCGTGGATATTCCAGAAGCATGTTTGTATTGGAGGAGACGAATTGCACACATGGTCATACGTCTACATATGGATAAAAGGAAGTTCAATCATGAGGTGAAGATGTATGGAACCGTACGATTCAATTGATAAGAATCATAACTATTACCAATCTGGAAGCGATGTAAATCCGTATGTACGACCACAGAAGAACGAAAATGATTTATTGGCAGCACCTTATCCAGTTGAAAATGAACAAATGGTTGAGAGGATGCCTGGTCCTCCTGGGCCGTCTGGTTCTTACCAAGGCGGAGGGCAGCAAAATCCGCCGCGGCCGCCACAAGGAGGAGGCCCGCCGCATATGGCACCGCCTTTATTCATTCCACAGCTTACTGGAGATTTGATTAAGGCTATGGATTCAGGCTCAATGAAAAGATGCTTATACCAAAATACGTATGTTTGGCTAAGAAATGGCCGCTCGTTTTGGTTTTACCCCACTTATGTCGGCTATAATTCCGTAGCAGGATATCGATGGAGAAAAAGCCAACAAAGATGGTCCTATTATGGATCCGACGCAAGTGAAATACAGGCCTTTCGATGCTTTTAAAAAAAATGCATAAGGAATTTTGATTTCCCACAGTATTGGGAGCATTTATAATTTGAGCATGTCATTTCACTGCAGGTGCTTAGCTTTGCGGAGGCGGTCCTTGAGCCTGCTCGGTCTCCTTGGAAACGTATTCCCGTTGAAGTATCATTGTGCAAAAGTTTCAATAATGAGACAAAAAGGGTACGGAAAACGGCCCTTCCGTACCCTTTTTATTTTGTTTTATAACGGAATTCCTTCAAACATATCAATCCGAGAAATAATCAGGGAAATCGGAAATGATGCCATCTACCCTCATTTGCTCGAACATGCGCATGCGTTTTTTATTGTTGACTGTCCAAGTATATACTTTCAATCCATGCTTTTGGATACGCTGCTGAAACTTCGGATTCAGGATCGTTTGCTTCGGATTTAAAAATGATGCATACTCTGCTATTTCCTTTATTTTATCTTCAGCAATCCGTCGCTTTATTAAAACCCCCACTTGCACGTCCGGCATCAATAGATGAAATCTTTTCATGGATTCTGCATCAAACGAATGAACCATGATCGGATTAGTAATGGAGGCAGATTCGGTGAATTTCCTTAACTCTTCTGCAAGTTTTCCTTCAATGCCGGGATAAAGAGACGGATGTTTTATTTCAATCAAGAAGCCAGCTTCGGACCGGAATCCTTCCAATATTTCACTCAATAAAGGGATGCGTTCGTTTATGAAACGGGCATGAAACCAGCTCCCGGCATCCATTTCCTTTAATTGGGCAGCTGTAAAATCACGTATGTTCCCTTTACCGCTTGTCGTTCGATCCAGCGTTGGGTCATGATGAACCACGAGTACATCATCCTTACTAAGATGAATATCCAACTCAAGTACTTCGGCTCCCAATTCAATCGCTTTTTTGTAAGAAGCGATTGTATTCTCAGGGCAATATCCAGCGGCGCCGCGATGTCCGATTTTGAGGGGGGAATGCTGGATATTGAAGTTTTTTTGGAAAGCACGCTTCGAGCCAAGCTTAAGGACGAAGAGGACAAGTACGATTAACAAGATTATCAGGAAATATTCATTCATCGTTACACTCCTTTTAGGAACAAAAATAAACTCCTCATTATCTATACCCTAGCTAAAAGAAAAATAAAATAAGCCTTCCATTGTCAGCCTCATTTCACCATTTTACATGTCAGGTAAGGAAAAAGCATGCAACTAGATACAATGATATCCATTGTTGGAGAAAGGAAAAGGATTTATTGACAAGTTATGGAATACATATAATTGAAGGAACAATAAGGAGGGAAGCGAATGAAACAGAATTCTAAAAAGTGGAAGGGGAACCTTGGTTTATATTTTTCGGTTCCCGTTCTCTCTTGGGCACTATATGATTTTGCCAATACGATTTTTTCTTCTAATATCAATACGATTTTCTTCCCATTTTTTCTCCAAGAGCAAATAGGGGACAATGCTGTTCTTGACCAAATTGCCAGTACCTTCATTTCTTACGCAAATGCAATGGCCAGTTTGTTTCTTGTTTTGTTTTCACCGTTGTTTGGTGTCATGATCGATCGAACCGGAAGGATGAAAAAATATATCGTCATTTTTACACTCATTTCTGTGTTAAGTACATTTCTCATGGGGGTTTTTGGTGGAGTCTCGTTTGATGGAATGGTTCTTGGCATTCCAATTTCCTTGGCCATCGTCATTGTTTTATTTGTAATAGCTAAGTTTTTCTATCATTCAAGTCTCGTTTTTTATGATACGATGATGAGCGGTTTGGGTACGAAAAAGCAAATGCCGCTAATATCAGGGTTCGGCGTGGCAGTTGGCTACTTAGGAACGTTAATGGGACTGTCCATCTATCCATTCATCAGTAAAGGGAGCTCACATGAAGCATTTATGCCCACAGCCATATTATTTCTCGTTTTTTCCCTTCCCTTGTTCTTTTTAGTGAAAGATGCGCCAATAACGCAAAAAGCGAAACAACCCTTCCTATCCGGTTATAAGGAAATCAAGGCAACATTTAAGGAGATGAGGTCCCATCGCTTGATATTCACTTTCATGATCGCCTATTTCTTTTTGAACGACGCCATCGCTACCACGATTGGCATGATGGCTGTATATGCCAAGACTGTCGTTGGGTTTTCTTCAAGCGGGTTCATTTTACTTTACTTAGTTTCTACAATATCGAGTATCGCCGGCTCGTTTCTGTTTGGATATATCACACAGTCGAAGGGACCTCGGCCTGCCGTGACATATGTGGGGGTTCTGCTCATGGTCGCTTTATTTATCGCAGTCTTCGCACAAACCGCTCTTTGGTTCTGGATTGCAGGGAGTATGTTTGGCATTTCGCTCGGTTCGATGTGGGTGACATCAAGGACGTATATCATCGAACTGACGCCTGAGGAAAAGAGAGGACAGTTTTTTGGATTATTTGCCTTTTCAGGAAAGGTGTCGTCCATAATCGGTCCTCTTTTGTATGGAACGATTACATTGGTTTTTCATGACCTTGGGACATTGGCGAGCCGAATGGCACTTGGGTCACTGATCATCATGACGGCCATAGGACTGGGGTTTTTGTTTAAATTAAAGAAACTGGAAGAAGTTAAATGAAAAAAGGGAATGACCCCCTTTTAAACTGGGGTCATTCCTCCGATTTCTAACTTTATACCAAATTAAGGGTAACATCGACATTTCCGCGGGTTGCTTTTGAATATGGACATGTCGCGTGGGCCTTTTTGACAAAGTCTTGGGCTTCTTCCTTCTTCAAATCAGGAATTGAAATATCCAGCCGGACAGCTAATTTAAAGCCTCCATCTTCCTCATCTTTACCGATCGTGACATTCGCCGTCACGGAAGTATCGACTTTTTTCTTTTCCTTTTGCAGAACAAGATTCAAGGCACTATCAAAACAGGCAGCATAACCAGCCGCAAATAATTGTTCAGGGTTGGTTGCACTTTCACCGGAACCGCCTAGTTCCTTAGGTGACCTGACATCGAAGTCAAGAATTCCGTCCTCTGACTTAACATGTCCTTCACGTCCTCCGTGTACGGTTACTGTAGCTGTATATAATGGTTTCAATGAAAACAACTCCTTTTTTTATCGTTACTATCATTAGTTCCCCACTATAAGTCTTATTAAACAAAATGAGAGAGAGTTTATGAATCAAAAATGGTTTTAAATTGGAAGAATTTGTTTTATAATAAACTGTATTAGAATGTGTAATACACCAATAAAAGAAGGAGGCTCATGATGTTTGAGTTGGATGTCCAAAGCCGGAGACCTATATATGAGCAATTGATGGATAATTTTAAGGAACTAATGATTAATGAGGTTTTACAGGAACACAATCAGCTTCCATCGATTCGAATATTGGCACAGGAATTGGAAATCAATCCAAATACTATTCAGAAAGCCTACAAACAGCTGGAATCTGACGGATATATATATACATTGCCTGGCAAAGGGAATTTCGTCGCCCCGCCTGAATCCATTAAAAATCCCTTGAAAGAAGAGAAAATCAGAAACGAGCTAACAAAAGTGCTTTCTGAAGCTATATATATCGGAATCGATAAACATGAAATCTATAAATTAGTAAAAGATATCAGTCCACTGGCAAAGGAGGGAGATTCATGATTGAAATAAAACAAGTGAGTAAATTATATGAAGGGAAAGAAGCGATAAGTAACGTCACGCTGTCCATTGAAAAAGGCAGCATATTCGGTTTACTGGGCTCCAATGGGGCAGGAAAAACGACGCTTTTAAAAATGCTTTCAGGCAACCTGATTCAGGATTCGGGTGAGGTACTGATTGACTTATCACCTGTTTTCGAAAACCGTGAAGTGAAAAACCGTTGTTTCTTCCTTCCTGATACGCCTTATTTCTTAGCTAACTATACGATCTGGCAAATGGCCGTTTTTTACAGCTGTGTATACAGTAAGTGGAACGAAGAACGCTTTTTTCAGTTACAGGAAACATTTTCGATACCCCTACAATATAAAATACATAAGCTTTCAAAGGGGATGCAGAGACAGGTTGCTTTTTGGCTTGCCCTCTCTACGATGCCTGAAGTTCTGATACTGGATGAACCTTTTGATGGGCTGGATCCGGTCATGCGTAAAAATGTGAGACAGTTATTAGTTCAGGATGTAGAGGACCGGAATATGACGATTTTGATTTCCTCACACAATCTTCGGGAAATTGAAGATTTGGCCGATCATGTAGGGATCTTACATAAAGGCGAGCTTATTATCCAAAAGGATCTGGCTGATTTAAAAGCGGATGTACATAAAGTGCAGATTGCCTTTAAGCATAAAATTCCCCACGGGATTTACCGTGGAATCCAAATTCTTGATAAGCAAAGACAAGGAAGTGTGATCGTGTGCATCGTTAAAGGAAAGGAAACGAGTATTAAAGCGCACTTTAATCAGTTTCAACCTGACATTTTCGATATGCTCCCCCTTACTTTAGAGGAGATATTCATCTATGAAATGGGGGATATAGGTTATGCCATCCAGAATAACCTGGCTTAATAGAGAACTGATCATCTATACCTTCAGAAGCACCGGATGGATCGGCTTTCTCTATTTGATCGGCCTCATATTTGCACTTCCGTTAGAAATATTGACGCGTATTTTGAATGAAAAAAATGAATATGTGGAATTTGAAAACCTGTTTTCCAGTCAGCAAATGATTCAATTTGTCTTAGTCATCGTTATTCCAGTCTTACTTGCAATCTCTCTCTTTCGTTTTTTACAGATTAAACAAGCCTCGGATTTTATTCATAGTTTACCCATTACTAGAGGAACCGTTTATTTTCATATGATCGGAATGGGATTTTTATTCCTAGCCTTGCCAATTATATTGACTGGTTCAATTTTACTGTTATTTCAATCGGCAATTGATATCGAAAGCCTTTATACGCTGACGGATATATGGTCCTGGATGGGAATTACATTCCTTTTGGAAGTGGTTATCTTTACTGTTGCCGTTTTTATAGGAATGATAACGGGATTATCGGCCTTGCAAGGCCTGCTGACTTATATAGTTCTTGCATTGCCTGTGGGCTTATTTGTGTTGTTGGCGGCGAATATGAAGTTTTTAATCGTAGGATTTTCTGCAGATTACTATTTAAGGACCAACCTGAAGGGGATTTCTCCCTTATTGGCTGCAACCGAGATGGAGAAAATCACATTTTTCTCCTTTCAAACATTAACGTATGCTGTATTTACCGTGCTTTTTTCGTTTTTGTCGCTAGTAATCTATCAGAAGAGAAAGCTGGAGCATGTATCGCAAGCCTTTGTTTTTCCGAGGATTAAGCCATTATTTAAATTTGGGCTGACGTTATCCATGCTGCTGTTTTCAGGATTTTATTTTAGCGAAACGACCGGGAAAATTGGCTGGATTTTCTTCGGGTATGTAATCGGCTCTTTATTCGGATATTATTTAGGTGAAATCGTCCTGCAAAAAACATGGAGAATCAAGTTCAATCCGAAAGGCTATTTAGCATTTATGATGATAATCATTGTGCTTGGGCTCATAATGAAAATGGATCCAATTCAGTTTAAGACCAAAATTCCGGATGAAAGGGAGATCAGCCAAATCTATATTGGCAATTCCCCTTTGTTCATCGAAGAAGAAATCCCGTATACGGGCCCCACTTTTCTTAAACAGAAGGAAAATATAGAAGCGGTCACGTTAATGCACCAGCAGATTATCGAAAAGGGTAAAATGGTTTCCGTCGGTGAATGGAGCGATGCCCAATCCGTATTCATCATGTATCAACTTAAAAATGGAAAACGGTTAGCGAGAGAATACCATTTACAAAACTATGACTCGTACCTTCCGCTATTGGCGAAAATTTACGAGTCTGAGGAATATAAAAAAACGGTGAATGATTTGTTGAATGTGACAACTGAAGATGTTTCTAAAATAAGGATAAAAGCGAGCGGTCAAGTGGATAAATCCGTTACGATCAAGGATGCGCAACAGCTCCGAGAAGCGGTGCAGGCACTGTCAGAGGACCTGGATAATCAATCTTTCGCCCAAATGAAGAATTCTATCGGTGATTATGCCACGGTTGATATTTACTTAAAGGATAAAAAAATCATATATATGAATTGGGATTCTTCTTTGACACAGTTCTCCAAATGGATGGAACAAACCGAACAAACAAGGAAAGCACGGTTGCTGGCTGAGGATATATCTTATATTCTGATTGCCAGAACAGATTCGCAAATTTATCATTCAATATCGGCAGAGGAGCTTGCACGCCAAATCGAAAAAAAACCAAATTGCCTGAAAATTAACACCCTTTCAGACATTGATACGCTCATCGATAATGCCCAAATTGATTGGGATGGAGAGTATTTAGCTGCTTTTTATTATAAAGATAGCAGAGAGGTGGATATCAAGAGTTTTTCCGGCGATCATGTTCCCGATTTCATTTTGGAACACTTTAATGAATGATTATATAAAGAGGATGCCGTCCTAGAAAATGGGCGGCATCCTCTTCTCATGCATATGAACTATGTTGATGTTTCGATACTTTATAGTTTTACGACGTTTATTGCTTGAGGTCCGCGGTTTCCTTCTTCGATCTCAAATTCAACCTCTTGTCCTTCATCTAGTGTTTTGAAACCGTCTCCCTGAATCGCAGAAAAATGGACGAATACATCATCTTCGTTCGGAACTTCAATGAAGCCAAATCCTTTGTCACTGTTAAACCATTTTACCTTGCCAGTTACTGTCATTCGATGAATCCTCCTAAAAAATTTAAAAAATTAATGGTGAGGATTTTTTCCTTAATGGAAGAATCCAATTCACACATTATCAAGAATCCTCAATTAAGCTTGGAATCCATATGTGAAGCTGCTTGATAATACGTGAAAGCTACAAGAATTTCTCATGGGGAGTTTTCCAAGTTTTTAAATATATACCCACCTTTATAGAGGGTAAAACAAATGGAAGTATTTTATACCTTTTTTCAGGGGAATAATAGTAAAGAGGAATAATAACGGTAATGATGTGCATGACTGGCTGTAATTCGAAGGATAAAAAGTGCCTAATATTGAAATTTCAAAAAACAATCGAAGAAAGACGTTTTTATCAGGAAGAATGAGGGTAAGGAATAAGGAAGAAAGGACTGATGAATAATGAAGAAACTTTTAAAAAGAGCCATCATTTTTGCTGCGCCGATCATATTTAAAGAGGTTAAGAAGCGCTGGAAAAATAAACGAAATCAAAAAGAGATGAAAACCGCAAGATAAGTTCCGAAATGGACAAAACCATAGAATTTATAAGAAGGGGCGCTGAGCAGGCGTCTTTTGTTTTGCCTCCTGAATAAATCCTCATCCTGTGATTCATTCACCTCTACATCTTTCCTTCATATCGTGTTAAAATAGTAAGGTTGATTGAAATGAATGGCAAGTAGCCAAGGCTTTAGCCTTATGATATATTTCTTCTTACATATCTGGTGTATGTTCAGGTAATTTACATACAAAGAAGGGTTGACATTCCAATGTAAAAATACAATAAAATCACCTATAAATCTTTTTTAGAATTGATGACTCCACTAATGAAAGGAACATTTTATGACTACATTAAAAGATGAGGTCCAATCGCGTCGGACCTTCGCAATCATCTCCCACCCGGATGCCGGGAAAACGACCTTGACCGAAAAACTATTGCTGTTTGGCGGCGCGATCCGCGATGCGGGAACAGTTAAAGCGAGAAAAACAGGCAAGTATGCAACAAGTGACTGGATGGAGATTGAAAAACAACGGGGAATTTCCGTTACATCCTCCGTCATGCAGTTTGATTATGAGGATTTCCGTGTGAATATTCTCGATACACCAGGTCACCAAGACTTCAGTGAAGACACCTACCGTACACTGATGGCTGTCGATAGTGCCGTGATGATCATCGATTCGGCAAAAGGAATCGAGGATCAGACGGTTAAATTATTCAAAGTTTGCCGAATGAGAGGAATCCCGATTTTCACGTTCATTAACAAAATGGACCGTCAAGGTAAAATGCCTCTCGAGTTGCTGGCTGAACTGGAAGAGGTATTGGGAATCGAAACATATCCAATGAACTGGCCAATTGGAATGGGAAAAGACTTCGTCGGCATTTACGATAGGTTCAACAATCGGATCGAGCAGTTCAAGACGGAAGGCGAGGATCGTTTCCTTCCATTGAATGATGAAGGTGAACTTGAAATCGATCATGCACTTAAGGATTCCCAGTTGTATGAGCAAACTTTGGAAGAAATCATGCTGTTGACTGAAGCGGGTAACCAATTCTCTGAAGAAAGCATCGCCAATGGAAAACTGAGTCCTGTATTCTTCGGAAGTGCCCTGACTACTTTCGGCGTCCAGACGTTTTTGGATGCTTATCTGCAGTTTGCACCAGCTCCTCAAGCAAGAATGACAACGTCTGGTGAGATGAGTCCTGTCAGCAATGATTTTTCCGGCTTCATTTTCAAAATCCAAGCGAATATGAATCCAAAACACCGTGATCGGATCGCTTTCCTGCGTATCTGTTCGGGTAAATTCGAGCGCGGAATGAGTGTCAACTTGAGCAGGACCGGCAAGCCGATCAACCTTTCTTCTTCAACCCAATTCATGGCTGATGATCGGAATACGGTAAACGAGGCGGTAAGCGGAGATATCATCGGTTTATATGATACAGGGAATTACCAAATCGGTGATACGATCACGACGAGCAAAGACATGTTCCAATTCGAGAGGTTACCACAATTCACTCCGGAGCTATTCATGCGGGTAACGGCTAAGAACGTCATGAAACAAAAACACTTCCATAAAGGAATTAACCAACTTGTACAAGAAGGGGCGATACAGCTCTTCAAGACGGTCCGAATGGAAGAATACCTGCTTGGTGCCGTCGGGCAGCTTCAATTCGAAGTATTCGAGCATCGAATGAGGAACGAGTACAATGTCGAAGTCCTGATGGAGCGGATGGGCAGTAAAATCACACGCTGGGCCGAGGATGAAAAGCTTGATGAAAACCTTCATAGCTCAAGAAGCATTCTTGTTAAAGACCGCTTTGAAAAATACGCATTCTTATTTGAAAATGAGTTTGCCCTTCGTTGGTTCCAAGATAAAAATCCTGACGTGGAATTATATAATCCGATGGATTTGAAATAATCGTGAAAGTCCGTGTTACATACACGGGCTTTTTTGATTATCCTGGATTTTCTTCACCTGGCTTCCATCATTTCTCTAGCTTGTGAGTTCAAGAATGAATCACACAAAAATCATGAGGCTGGCACGGCAAATCCATCCAAGCAATATACGTAAAACGATTCCCCTAAATTATTCCGTTGACAAACTGCAGCAACTCCTTTATATTTAGCTAGTACTTTAACGCATAAAAGCGTATCAGTGGATAATAATCGTTACATTTTTACCTCAAGAAACATACAAAATGAAAGCGGGGAAAATACATCATGCGTCTCGAAGATGCCAAGCTAAAACTCTCTTTACTTGAAGCTATTTGTGTTTTAGCGATGCTGTTCTTAATTATTGCAATAGGAATCATCCGTTATGAACTAGTTCCTCATATTCCAATTATTGCAGCCATCCTTTTTTTATTCGTTTATGGAAAAATAAAGAAGCTCCCATTTTCAATCATGGAAGGGGCTATCGTCAAAGGTGCGGTTTCCGGTATGGGAGCCATCTATATATTCTTTTTCATCGGAATGCTCATTTCGATCTGGATGGCAAGTGGGACAATCCCTACCATCATGTACTATGGGTTTGACTGGATTTCCGGAAAGTATTTCTATGCGGTCACATTTCTGGTGTGTTCGCTAATCGGGCTCTGTATCGGGAGTTCACTTACAACATCAGCCACGGTCGGAGTTGCTTTCATTGGTATGGCGGCAGCGCTGGATTTATCGCTGGCGATTACAGCCGGTGCAATCATTTCTGGTGCATTTCTTGGCGATAAGATGTCTCCATTATCCGACTCGACCAACCTTGCTTCGGGAACGGTTGGAGTGCCACTATTTGAACATATTAATAATATGCTGTGGACAACGATTCCAGGTTTTGTCATATCACTGATCATCTTTTATTTCCTTTCACCGAATGTCAAAGTGCCTCGTGTTGAGGAGATTGAGGCCATGACCAAAGCCTTGGAAATGGAAACGAACATTAGCATATGGAGCTTGATTCCGTTTGTCATCATTCTGGTCATGGCATTGAAAAAAGTGTCGGCGATTCCGACTTTGTCAGCTGGAATCGTTTCGGCGGCGGTCATTGCTTTCATACAAACCCCAAGCTTGACGGTTGTAAAACTGGCGGATATCTTATACGGTGGATTTGTGCTGAAGAGTGGGGTGGAACAACTTGACACAATTCTATCTCGGGGCGGAATCGAGAGCATGATGTTCTCCGTTTCCATGGTGTTGTTGGCATTGGCTATGGGTGGACTATTATTTGAATTGGGAGTCATCCCTTCTATTTTATATGCGGTCCAGGATTCATTGACGAGTGTAGCGAAAGTGATTTCAGCCACCGTATTTGCAGGAATCGGTGTGAATTTCCTAGTCGGGGAACAGTATTTGTCAGTAATACTGCCCGGGAAAGCCTTTCAGCAGAAATATGATGATTTAGGATTGCAGCCAAAAACGCTTGGAAGGGTGCTTGAAGATGCGGGAACAGTTGTGAATCCCCTTGTTCCATGGGGAGTCTGCGGGGTATTCCTGACAAAGGTATTGGGCGTGCCTACCATGGAATATGCACCTTTTGCCTTCTTCTGCTTACTTTGCCCTGTGCTTAGCTTGATTGGTGGCTTTACGAAAATAGGTATCCATTATAAATGAAAAAAACAGGCGGTCGCTTTTGACTGCCTGTTTTTTCATGGAAACACTTATTTTGCTGAAGCAATCTCATCTTTTGGAATGGAGATGACCTTTTCTTTCTGTTCCAGTAAATTCATTCGCATCACGACGTTTTGAAATATGCCCATAGAAAGCATGAGCAGCAATAAGGATGAACCGCCATAGCTGATGAATGGGAGCGTGATTCCTGTAATGGGAATGAGTCCAGTCGCCCCTCCAATATTGATGCCGACCTGAATGCCGATCATGGATGAAATCCCGATCAATAATAGGCTGCCAAAAGGATCCTTACATTTGGCTGAGAGCATATATCCCCGAAGGACGATAAAACCTAACGTCAACAAAACGAAGCCGACTCCGAATATTCCAAGCTCTTCCGCAATGACGGCTATGATGAAATCCGTATGTGATTCAGGAAGATATCCGTATTTTTGGACACTGTCTCCAAGCCCGACACCAGTAAGGCCACCTGAGCCAATCGCGTACAATGAATTCACTAGCTGATACCCATCTCCACCCTCTTGACCAAAAGGATCTGCAAACCCTGTAAAACGGGACACTTTATTTTCAGAGAATATGGAGGAGAAATTACCTGTCACGATTATCCCCAGAACAAATATGACAACGAATATCGAGGTAATTAAAGAGAGTTTGAAGATGCTCTTGAATGACATACCCGACGAAATGATCATAGTACTTGAAATTAAGAAAATGACCGCAGCCGTTCCGTAGTCAGGTTGTATCCCGATTAAAAAACAAATAAATACGAGAAAGAAAATCGGGGGAATGACGGCTTTATCAATACTGTTGATCCGATCCTGCCGTTTTCCGTATATGGCCGCGAGATAAATGATGATCGCAAGCTTGGAAAATTCTGCTGGCTGAATCGATTTTGTTCCTACCTTGAACCAGCTTGTGGCATTTCCGGCTGTATGACCAAAGATAAACAGAAGTAAAAGCACTCCGGCCATTCCTAACATCATAAGAATTAAAAAATTTTTGTTTTTGTACATCTTATAAGGAAGAATCATCGTCACGATCATTGCTAAGAATGAAATGATAAAGGCCATTTTTTGTTTCTCAAAGAAGAAATCCACAGGCTGGTGGTATCGAGAAACAGCAGTAATCATGCTCGAACTGTAAATCATCACCAAACCAAACAAACAGAGTAATACGACTGCGATGAAGATAGGAAAGTCGTATGCTTTAATTATTCTTTTCACTTGTGCGCTCACCTCGAATATGTATGCGCGAAAAAATCGCCTTCTTATATAGTAACGGAAAATCGGCTATATAGATAATAATTTTTATTCTGTAACAGGAATTTATCCTCCAAGAAACAATAGTAAACACTTTATCCGATGGAATTGGCAGGGATGTGCTTTTCATATTACTCGATAAATATCGATTCCTACATCTATTACCTTCGATGGTATATATGAATAATCCTTTATGAAAATAAAATTTTTACTATATATTCCATATGGATGATACTATTATGACTATAAGAATATAAGTCACGTGAAATGATGAAAGGGTGGATTTGATGGAGCATATTTATTTTTTTACTGGGTTTCCAGGTTTCATCAGTAATCAATTAATCAGGGAGCTAATCCGGCAAGATGAAGCTATAAACAAAATTTATTTGCTCGTTCTACCTCAGCAAAGGAAGAAATCGGAAATGGAGATCAAAAAAATTGAAGATGACTTGGATGGTATGAAAATCGCCTTTGAAATCGTGATAGGAGATATTACGAAGAAGCATCTGGATTGTTCGTTGGAGGTATACCATGAACTGCAGCAACAAGTCACGCACCTGTTTCACCTTGCTGCAATATATGATTTGGCTGTCCCGGAAAAATTGGCAAGGCTTGTAAATGTGGTGGGGACGGAGCAAGTAAACCAATGGGCCAAAGGTGCGACTGTACTCAAGAGGTATACGTATTTCAGCACTGCTTATGTAGCTGGAACGCGGGAAGGGTGTTTATATGAGCATGAATTGAAGCTTCCGAAAAGCTTCAAGAACCATTATGAACGGACGAAATACGAGGCTGAATTATTGGTCGAGCAGCTTAAAAAAGAAATTCCCATCACCATAATCAGGCCTGGTATCGTAAAAGGTCATTCCCAGACGGGGCAAACGATTAAATTCGATGGACCGTATTTTATCCTGAATTTTCTAGATCGCCTAAGCTTCATGCCTTTTTTACCGTACATATCTTCAAAGAGGGATACAGTCGTGAACCTGGTTCCAATTGATTATATTATACAGGCTACGGCATTTCTGGCATTATATAAGGAAGGTGCAGGCAAAACGTATCATCTGACTGATCCTAGCCCTTTTACGGCTAGTGAAATTTATGAGCTATTCTTTGAGGAACTGTATAAGAAAAAGCCAAAAGGGCATATACCTTTGCCAATAAGCCAGGCGGTTTTATCAATTCGTCACGTACGGGCATTTTTAGGGGTGGAAAAAGAGGCCCTTGATTATTTCACTTGGAAAGGGCGCTTTGACTGCTCTTTAGCGCAAGAGGATTTAACGGCTTCGGGAATCGTTTGTCCTGATTTCAAAGAAGGTGTCCCTGCCATGGTCGATTTTTATTTAAAACACAAGCATGATGAAGAGTACCAAATTAAAATAAGGTAGGGCAAGGTGAGTGGTTATGGAAGAAATACAAGAAAAGTGGGAAGCGTTTTCCCCGGCAACAGGTGAGAAGATTGGTGATCTCGAACCGACTCCACTGTCGTCAATTCCCCATTTATATACAAAATCAAGACAATCGTTTCAATCATGGTCGAAGCTTTCCATAAGTGAACGACTTTATCATTTTAGACAGCTTCGTCTGCTTATGGTCAAGAGAATGGATGAGATAGCGGAAGTCATTTCAAAAGATACCGGAAAAGTGAAAATTGAAGCACTGGTGGCAGACATCATGCCAACAATCGATGCGATCAAGCATATAGAGAAACATGCGAATAAAGCCCTTTCCACAAAAAAAGTCGGCACACCGCTCCTGTTGATCGGAAAGAAATCTTTTATTGAATTTATGCCTCGCGGAACCGTGCTTGTAATATCACCGTGGAATTATCCGCTGCAATTGGCGATGGTCCCCATTCTTAATGCACTGGCAGCAGGAAATACGGTCATTGCCAAGCCATCGGAGGTAACTCCGCTTGTTGGAGTGTGCATTGAAAATCTGTTTGTTGAAGCTGGTTTCCCTAAGGATACGATCCAGTTTGCCCACGGAGGGAAAGAATTGGGTGCAGCGTTAACGGAGCAAAAACCGGATTATATCTTTTTTACTGGTTCTGTTAGGACTGGGAAAATGATAGGTGAAGTGGCTGCAAAACAATTGATCCCCACAACTCTCGAGCTTGGGGGAAAGGATCCGATGATCGTCCTGCGTGATGCTAACCTGGAGCGGGCGGTGAACGGAGCGCTCTGGGGAGCATTCACGAACAGTGGGCAGGTCTGTATGAGTGTCGAAAGGGTGTATGTGGAACGACCGGTTTATCAGGAATTTCTAGCGCTGCTAAAAGAAAAAACAAGGTCCATGAGGCAAGGGACAGAATTAAAGGATGATATCGGTTCAATGACCTTCCCGGCTCAGGTGGATATTGTTGCTGGACACTTGGAGGATGCCTTGAATAAAGGAGCGATCCTTGAATCAGGAAAGGAGCCTAAAGAGTGGGGCACGGGAGAGACCCATTTCATTCCACCGATCATCCTATCCAATGTCGACCATTCCATGAGGATCATGAATGAAGAAACATTCGGCCCCGTTTTGCCTGTCGTGCCTTTCGACTCCGAGGAAGAAGTGGTCGCCCTGGCAAATGGGAGTGAATATGGCCTTAATTCAAGCGTATGGACGATCGATAAGGAAAAAGCAAGGCGGATTGCCTCACAGTTAGTGACAGGAGCGGTGACGATCAATGATGTTCTCGTAACGGTTGCCAATCATCATTTGCCGTTTGGGGGCACCAAACAAAGTGGAATAGGCCGATATCATGGGGAACAGGGAATGAAGATTTTTTGCCACGAAAAAGCGATCATGGAAGACAGCGGCCGCAAAAATACAGAAATACAATGGTATCCATATGAGGGGAAATACACAAGCTTTTTATCATTATTCCAAAACTATTTTTCTTCTAAACCGAACTGGTTTGAATTCGGTAAAGATTATTTGAAATTGATCAAAATATCCAAAGCGAAACGGAAAGACTGATTCTATTATAAAAAAGAATTGTTATTTTCGTAATCCTGGCGTATACTATTAATATACTTAATAACTGATTTTCCTTTTCAAAGGGGAGTAGCGTTAGGGTTCGCCCTAAAACAAAGTCGTCATTACGTGAATGGAAACATTCATCGGCTTTGTTGACATGTTTTCATGTTCAGCAAGACCTTTGCCTATACGGCAAAGGTCTTTTTATTTTTTGACGATGCCGATAGGAAGGAAATACAAACTATTGGAGGTTGAATGGATGGAAGCATCATTACTATTGGAATATGGCTGGGTCCTTCTCATTTTGGTCGGTTTGGAAGGAATACTCGCTGCGGATAACGCAGTCGTCATGGCTGTCATGGTTAAGCATTTACCGAAAGAACAACAGCGTAAAGCCTTGTTTTATGGTCTGATGGGAGCTTTCGTTTTCCGCTTTGCAAGTTTATTCCTTATTTCCTTTCTGGTCGACGTGTGGCAAATTCAAGCAATTGGTGCGATTTATTTACTTTTCATTGCTTTTCAGAACATTTATAAAAAATACGCTCATAAAGGTAAGAAGGAAATCACAAAGCCTAAAAAGCAATCTGGCTTCTGGATGACCGTTGTAAAAGTTGAAGCGGCTGATATAGCTTTCGCAATCGATTCAATGCTTGCTGCCGTCGCGCTGGCTGTTACACTTCCTGCAACAGGCTGGATGAAAGTCGGCGGTATTGACGGAGGGCAATTCGCTGTTATGTTCCTCGGCGGACTGATTGGATTGATCATTATGCGATTTGCAGCAAATGGATTCGTGAAGTTGCTTCATCAGCGTCCTTCACTGGAAACGGCAGCGTTTTTGATCGTAGGCTGGGTTGGAGTGAAATTGGCGGTACACACACTCGCACATCCTTCACTTGCGGTCATCGACCATCATTTCCCTGAATCAACCCTTTGGAAATCGATTTTCTGGGTGGTATTGATTGGAATAGCGGTAGGTGCGTGGATCATCTCAAGCAAAAAAGAGAAAAATGAGAAAAAAGAAAAACAAATACAAGAAGCATAAGAACGCTGGTGAACCAAGCTAGCCTCATTTGTGGAAAAAAGGGTTTTGGAATGTGATCATTCCAAAACCCTTTTAATGTCACAGGAAACATTCATTTACTCGCGAGACAGCTTCTTGAGTTTTAGGACACCCCGTCTCACAGTTCTTTTGGACAAAAATCAGGAATCCACTAAGCTCGATATCTTCTTATATAAAATGGATTTACTGACATTACCCACATAACGCCTAGAACGTTTTCGAATGATATGTTAAAAGCTGTGAATATTAAATTCCGGTTAGTAAAATGACAATTGTCCCATTGGTTTAATCAAAGATATGGAAAAAGTTACTTTAATGTAATTGCACTGTAATAAACGAGAAAAAACTAAGTATTTTGTCATGTTATGTTTTGATCTGATTTCAATAAATCCGCAAAAATAGTTCTTTTGGTACTGTCTTTTAGACTCCCTCCGCTTAAGATAAGTATGTTGATTCATAATTATTATCAACAGGAGCGAGGTGAGCAAATGCTTGGATTGTTGTTTACAGCATTCAAAAAAAAGCGTTCTTTAGAAGAAACCGTATTGAAAATTCAACAAGGCGATATAAGCCTTCGCAATGATACGATAGAATCATTCAAACCATTTATAGCGAAAACCGTCTCGTCAGTGTGCAGGCGTTACATATATGAATCAGATGATGAATTCAGTATTGGTCTGATTGCTTTTAACGAAGCGATCGACAAATACTCCCCTGACAAAGGCCGTTCGTTATTGGCATTTGCCGAAACCCTCGTTAAACGAAGGGTTATAGATTATTTAAGAAGCCAGTCAAAGCGGAAGGAAATTCTTCTGGATATATCTCTTAATGATGACAATGATCAAAGCCATATATATATCGATAATGAAAATTCCATACATGAATACGAAAAGCAAAAGGAAGCAGAAAAAAGAAAAGAAGAAATTCACCAATATATAAGTCACCTACAGGATTTTGGACTGACATTTGAAGATCTCATTGAAAACTCTCCAAAACATGCTGATGCTAGGAAGGGAGCGATCATGATCGCCAAGCTGTTAATGGATGACGATGAACTGAAAGAAATCCTGTTTGCCAAAAAGCGGTTGCCAGTTAAACAGCTTGAGGGAAAGGTGGAAGTGAGCAGAAAAACGATTGAACGGAACCGAAAGTACATCATTGCTGTGGCAATCATCATAAACGGAGATTTTTTGTACTTGAATGATTATATAAAAGGGGCTATCAATGGATGAAAAAAGGAGTTATTCTGTCAGTAAATAAGCGTACCGTTACCCTTTTGACCCCCGAGGGTGAATTCCTGAAAACAAAAAGAGGCGAACGGGCATATGAAGTGGGGGAGGAAATCACTTTTTCCCCTGTAAAACATAAGACAGCTTTCACCATTCTTAGTTTCCAATCCACCTTCAGGAAAAAGGCGGTGTTAAGTATCGCCACTACCTTTCTTATTCTTTTTTCCGTCATGCCGTCTTATTTCACTGGGCATGTGTCGGCATATATGACAATTGATGTGAATCCTAGCATTGAATTGGAGCTTGACGATCAGTTGGAAGTGCTTAAGCTTACCGGCTTGAATGAAGACGGGAAGCTCGTTATCGGACAGCTGACAAATTGGAAAGGCAAGGGAATCAAGACGGTTACAAATAGGATTGTTGAAACGACAAAGCAACTAGGATATTTAAAAGGTAAAAAACAAATAGTCGTGTCCACAACGTTATTGGATAAAGATAAAAACCTCGAAAACCATTTAAAAGAAGAGATTAAAGAAATATCCGAGCAGGATAATGTTTCAAATACAAAGATGAAGGTGATTCAGGCAACGAAAGGTGATCGGGAGCAAGCGAAGGAGCAAGGAATCTCAACTGGTAAATATGTCGAAAAGAAATTGAAAATGAATCAAGACAAGATAAAAGTGAATAAAAGGGATCCTGAACCTGAACAAGATAAACCGAGAGCTGAGAAAATTGAAGCTTCCAAAAAGGAGGGTGACGTTCAGGGAAAGGAGAAGCATTCGGAGAGTGAAAATAAAAAAGGGAACGATTCAAATGCTATCAAGCAAAAATACACAACTGAGGTCAAGCAAACAGTACCGGGAAATTTGGTTACTCAGCCAGACGAAAATAAAGAAAAAACTATCCGGAGTGATAATAGTGCAAAACGCCCGGAGATAAAACGATTTAAGGAAAAAAGCGACGAGACAAAGAATAATCCAGGCAGCAACCGAAGCATTCAATATAAAAGAAGCGATCAAAATCAAGGCAATCGGCATCGTCAGGACATTGACCGTAAACGAAACAACCAAAGCAAACAAAGTTTTCAAGGGAATCAAGTTGGCCGTGACAACCGAAGCGATCATTCGAAAGACAAGCAGGAAAATAAAAACAGGAATCGCGGTGAAAATCGTCATCCATCTGCCCAAGAAAAAGGAAATGGAAAAGAAAAGAATCATACCTATCATGAAAGGAACGATCAAATAAAGGGCAAGCGGGAGAGGGAGAAGCCGAAGCGGGGTAATCATGAGGAAAACCGGCATGAGTGGAATCATTAAAAAGAGTCCAGCAGGAAGCTGGACTCTTAGCCATGGATATTCAATTGTGTGGTAAATTATTATTGACCTTTAAGTTGAGATTGAGCTTGTTGTACTAGGCGTTTTGTAATTTCTCCACCAACGGAACCATTGGCACGTGCTGAAGTGTCGGAACCTAGTTGTACACCGAATTCTGATGCGATTTCATATTTGATTTGATCTAATGCTTGTTCAATTCCAGGAACAAGAAGGTTGTTACTGCTGTTTGCCATTTGAATCTCCCCTTTACTTTTTCAACGGCTTCTGCCGCTGTAATGATAGTATAAGTAGAATAAGGAGTTTTACTTACAGTGACGGCATCAAACTTTTTGGTAAACCTGCCTTATTGTTGCAAGGCAGTCAGTTTTAAAAGAGAATGGAAAAAAGAATGAAAAAAGGGTAAACTATAATTTTAATGGGTATGTGGACCATACAGTTATAAAGGAGTAAGAAAGGAAACTCTTAATGATTGCTATCAGAAAAATTTTATCAAAATTAACACCTGCTCAGCTTATCGTCGGTTATTATTTTTTGGCCGTAAGTATCTCGACCTTACTGTTAAGTCTGCCCGTCGCTCTTAAGCCTGGCGTAGAATTTGAATTCATGGACGCTTTATTCACAGCCGTTAGTGCAGTTAGTGTGACAGGTTTAACCGTTGTCAGTTTGCCGGAAGTCTATAATGAGGTAGGCTATTTCATTCTTATGTTCGTTCTCCAATTCGGCGGGATAGGCATCATGACGCTTGGAACATTTTTTTGGTTGATCTTGGGCAAGAAAATCGGCTTGAAGGAAAGACAATTGATCATGACGGATCAAAACCAATCGAACCTTTCAGGGCTTGTTAAATTATTGATCCAGATCATTCAGATATTTGTCGTAATTGAAATGATTGGTGCTCTCGTTTTAGGCATTTACTTTCTGAATTATTTTCCAGACTGGAAAGAAGCCTTTTTACATGGATTATTTTTATCCATAAGTGCCACAACGAATGCTGGATTTGATATCACCGGAACTTCAATGATCCCATTTAAAGACGATTATTTTATACAGTTCATCACGATTATCCTGCTTACCCTTGGAGCCATTGGATTTCCTGTATTGATTGAGGTAAAAGAATTTCTGTCCAATAGAACCAGTACATATAGGTTTCATTTCTCCTTGTTCACAAAATTGACATCAGTTACATTCTTTTGGCTCATCATTGGCGGCACGATCATGATTTACCTGGTGGAAGCGAATGGTTTCTTTAAAGATAAGAACTGGCATGAATCATTCTTCTATTCTTTATTCATGTCTTCCAATACTCGAAGTGGCGGCTTAGCGACAATGAATGTGAGTGACTTTTCGGAGCCGACCCTATTATTGATGAGCATCCTGATGTTCATTGGTGCCTCCCCAAGTTCGGTCGGAGGGGGAATCCGCACGACAACACTAGCCCTCATGATCCTTTTTTTATGGAGTTTCATGAGGGGAAGGCGTTCCATTAAAGTATTCAAACGGGAGATCCATCCTGATGATATTCGAAAGGCGACAGCCGTAATGATCATGGGATCCCTCCTTTGCATAATGGCGGTCTTCATTTTGTCGATTACTGAGAATTTTACTTTGATGCAAATAATTTTTGAAGTATGTTCGGCTTTTGGTTCAGTCGGCCTGTCAATGGGGATCACGCCTGAACTCAGTCATACAGGTAAAATTGTCATTATGATCATCATGTTTATTGGCCGTGTAGGGATAACCTCCCTGCTTTATATCATCGGTCATAAAGAAATTACGGAAAATTATCATTACCCGAAAGAACGTGTCATCATCGGCTAAACCGAGGCAAGAGCGTAGACCTTTCCTTCCAGGAAAGGTTTTTTGTGTTGGTGGCAGGAATCAATGAATAAATGTTGAAATTTACCTACAAGAGAGTTTATATAAAAAACTAATCTGACAAGGGCCGTGCGGATGTCATTATTAACATTTTCGTAAAGGGGGCGGAGGAAATAAATAAGTATACTGGAAGAATTATGGTTCCTGGGCTATTCATCTTAGTATTTTCGCCGATTTTAGGGTTCACCGTCCTGGAAGAAGGCGAATTTTCTGCGTTAATGGGTATTTATTTCTTCGTCGTTTTATTATTGGCCTGGTGTTTAGGTGCGATTCATGACGACAAGCGGAGGACAATCGCTCTATTGCAGGATAGCGAAGGACGTTATCGCATTTTCTCCAAGTATTCCAAGGAATTGATCAACAGCTTCAATGAGGTCATTTTCCAAACCGATCATAAAGGGAAATGGCTTTATTTAAACCCGGCTTGGAAGTCGATGAGCGGTGCAACCGTTAATGAATCACTCGGTCTTCATTTTTCTAAATATGTGGATAATGCGTCGTATCAAGACGTTTTAAAGTCTTTTGCGGAATCCTTTCATGAAGGAAATAGATATTTTCGCGTTGATATTAAGCTGCGTGATGCGAAGAAGGGAAGCAGCTGGGTCGAGGCATTCGTTAAATTGATATACGATGAAGCGGGAAAATTTATCGGTACAGCTGGAATATTATCCGAGATTAATGAACGTAAGCATGCAGAAGAAAAACTTGTAAGCTTGAATGAACACTTGGCAATCACGTCAAGCAAGTTATCTACAGCTGCCCAGCTTGCTGCAGGAATTGCGCATGAGGTAAGAAACCCGATGACAGCGATATTGGGATTCGTCAAGCTGATCAGGGACGGAGGTTCAGATAAACAGGAATATTATGATATTATTTTTTCGGAAATAAATCGAATTGAGCAAGTCTTGAATGAACTCCTGTTGCTTTCCAAACCGAGCGGTGCGGTTTTTCTTGAGAAGGACTTAACTAAAAGCTGTGACCATGTCGTAACGTTGCTCGAGACAAACGCCGTTTTGAACAATATACAGATCCATAAAAATTATGATGCAGAACCTATTTTCATGTACTATGATGAAAATCAAATCAAGCAAGTGCTCATCAATATCATTAAAAATTCAATAGAGTCCATGCCGGATGGCGGCAATATATATTTGAGCATCTATGAAAAAAACGGGGAAGCTTATGTTAGCATTTTGGATGAGGGTGAAGGCATTCCCGAAAATTCCCTGCAGAAAGTGGGGGAACCGTTTTTTACGACAAAATCATCAGGAACAGGTCTAGGACTTTCCGTTTGTTTCAAGATTATCGAAAAGCATGGAGGGAAGGTTTTCATAACAAGTGAATTGAAAAAAGGAACGAAGATTGTCTGTGTATTCCCAGCCCTTCAATCGAACGGAATTAGAGGGATTGAAAAGGAGGAACTGTCAAGTCAGGGAGACACGTGAAATAATTGTTGAAAAAATCGGAAAATTATGTATATACTGTAGGAGCGAGAACATACTAACCGGTCAGTTGGTTAAAAGGAGGAATTCAATTTGAACTTTGAACAAACCCAAAAGGTAAAGGACCTGGAGATCAAGTTAACGGATTTCATGGAAAGGTACGTCTATCCGAATGAAGCTGTATACAAAATACAGCTAGAGGAGCAGCAAAGCCGCTGGAGCGACATACCACCGATTTTATCTGAACTGACGGAGAAGGCAAAGGAAGAAGGATTATGGAATTTATTCTTGCCTGATAGCATTTATGGGGCAGGTTTAACAAATCTGGAATATGCACCGCTCTGCGAAATCATGGGAAGATCGATGATCGGTCCTGAAATCTTCAACTGTAACGCACCTGATACAGGAAATATGGAAGTTCTGGTGAGGTACGGATCCGATGAACATAAGGAACGTTGGCTGAAGCCTTTGTTAGCAGGGGATATTCGCTCATGCTTCTCGATGACGGAACCGGATGTAGCGTCTTCCGATGCGACCAATATTGAGTGCAGAATCGAGAGGTCCGGTAATGAGTATGTGATAAACGGCAGGAAATGGTGGTCATCCGGGGCAGGAGATCCGCGATGCAAGATTGCCATCGTTATGGGAAAGACCGACCCTGAAGCTTTGAAGCATGAGCAACAGTCCATGATACTGGTGCCGCTGGACACGCCGGGCGTCAAAATTGAAAGAATGCTTCCTGTATTCGGCTATGACCATGCTCCTCATGGACATGCCGAGATCAATTTCGACAATGTGAGGGTCCCGGCAGAGAATATTTTATGGGGTGAGGGCAAGGGGTTTGCAATTGCCCAAGGAAGATTGGGTCCTGGAAGGATCCATCACTGCATGAGGCTGATCGGCGCAGCTGAAAGGGCACTTGAAGAATTATGTAAGCGCATTCAAGGTCGTGTCGCTTTTGGAAAGCCATTGGCGAGACAAGGCGTGATCATGGAGTGGGTCGCCGATTCGCGGATTGAAATCGAGCAGGCTAGACTCCTGACGTTAAAAGCCGCTTATATGATGGATACGGTAGGAAACAAAGAAGCGAAGGCGGAAATAGCCATGATAAAAGTGGTTGCGCCGAATATGGCATTGCGGGTGCTTGATCGAGCCATTCAAGGATTCGGTGCAGCGGGAATTTCCGATGATTTCCCTTTTGCCGCACATTGGGCCAATGCCCGGACGCTAAGGCTTGCTGATGGGCCGGATGAAGTTCACCGATCTCAAGTGGCAAAAATCGAGCTTCGGAAATATCAACAAAAGCATGAGGTGAAAATATGAACGTCAAGGAGCTATTCGACCTGACTGGAAAAACGGCTATCATAACCGGGGGCGGCAGGGGACTAGGTGAACAAATGGCGACCGGTTTTGCCGAAGCGGGCGCTAATGTCGTTCTTTGTTCCAGAAAGAAGCAGGCATGTGATGAAGTGGCTTCGAAAATTGAAGGACTAGGAGTCAGAGCACTTTCTTTTAAGTGTGATATCACGAATCCTTCAGATGTACAAGAAGTGGTTAATGAAACATTCCGTGAATTCGGCTCCATTGATATCCTCGTAAACAATAGCGGTGCATCCTGGGGGGCGCCAGCAATCGATATGCCGCTTGAAGCGTGGCATAAGGTGATGAATGTCAATGTAACCGGGACCTTCATCATGAGCCAGACTGTGGCCAGGGTCATGATAGAGCAAGGATATGGAAAAATCATTAACATCGCTTCCGTTGCTGGATTGGGAGGGACGGACCCAAGGGTGCTCGATACGGTCGGATACAATACGAGCAAAGGGGCGGTCATTACGTTAACGAAGGATTTAGCCGTAAAATGGGGCCCGCACAATATCCATGTGAATGCGATCGCACCTGGCTTCTTTCCGACAAAAATGACAAAAGGAGTGCTGGCGCAAGGAGAGAATCCCATCTTGGATTCCACCCCGCTTAATAGATTAGGCAGTAATGATGATCTAAAAGGTGCAGCCGTTTTTCTCGCTTCAAAGGCATCTGATTATGTAACTGGAAACATTCTGATTGTCGATGGGGGTTCACATGCAATGTAAGAACAAGTAAATATATGGCTGGAGGGAATGGAATGATGAATGATAAAAAGTGGCTGTCCGTGTATCCTGAATCAATTTCAAAAGAAATAAAGGTACCTGATGTTCCGATGCAAAAAATTCTTCAAAATGCATGTCAATCCTATCCAAGCAATACTGCCATCACTTTTTATAATCAAAAGATCACATATCAGGAGCTTTACATTATGTCGCAAGCCTTTGCTTCAGCCCTTCAAAAAAAAGGAGTCAAAAAAGGCGATCGTGTCGCAATCATGCTTCCAAACTGTCCACAATATGTCATTGCGTATTATGGGTCCTTGACCGCAGGTGCGATTATCACCCAAGTCAATCCAATGCTGGTCGAAAGGGAATTGCAGCATATCTTGCAGGACTCCGGAGCGGAAACGATCGTGGTAATGGATGGTTTATATCCGAAAGTGAAGAGTGTGAAGCAGCATACGAACTTGAAAAATATCATTGCAGTGAGTCTGCAGCAATCAAAGGCCGTTTTCTCACCCGATACGTCATTTGATGAATTCATGGAAAGCGGAGACGGCAACATCAATCCTATATCCATTGATCCGGAACATGATATCGCCGTTCTTCAATATACAGGTGGAACGACGGGACGTTCGAAAGGGGCCATGCTGACTCACCGCAATATTCTGGCAAACGTCGTTCAGTGCTATGAATTCTTCAAGCATGAATTAAGTATCGGTTCTCAAAGAACACTCTCGATCATACCGCTTTTCCATGTTTTTGGCATGACATCAGCCATGAATTTATCCATCTATATCGCAGGCGATTCAATCATGCTGCCACGATTCGAAATTGATGAAGTGCTTGAAACGATCAAGCGTGAACGGCCGACGACCTTTCCTGGTGTTCCGACCATGTATGTAGCATTGACGAATCATCCAAAGGCTGAAGAGTTCGGAATGGGCTCCATCAGGCTCTGTAACAGCGGAAGTGCACCAATGCCAGTCGAGCTTTTACGGGAGTTCGAAAGAAAATCAGGTGCAAAGATCTTGGAAGGCTATGGGCTTACGGAAGCTTCTCCAACAACGCATTGCAACCCGGCATTTGCCGAAAGAAAGCCGGGAAGTGTCGGGATCGGTGTCCCTTCTACCGAATATAAAATCATGGATCTAGGGGACGGGACAAAAGAAGTCGCACCAGGTGAAATGGGGGAATTGGTCGTCAAAGGTCCCCAAGTGATGAAAGGTTACTGGAATATGCCAGAGGAAACGGCAGTCACCCTCAGGGAAGGCTGGTTATATACCGGGGATATCGCCAAGGTCGATGAAGAAGGATACCTTTATATTGTCGACAGGAAGAAGGACTTGATCATTGCAAGCGGCTACAACATTTATCCGCGTGATGTGGAAGAAGTACTCTATGAACATCCTGCGGTGCGGGAAGCGGTGGTCATCGGAGTTCCGGATGCATACAGAGGAGAGTCGGTTAAAGCGGTGCTTGTATTGAAAGATGGAAAAATGACAAGTGAACGGGAAATCATCGATTACTGCCGTGCAAACCTGGCGGCCTATAAAGCTCCGCATATCGTTGAATTTCGTGAGGAATTGCCGAAAACGAATGTCGGAAAGATATTGAGGCGGGCTTTAAGGGAAGAACTATCAAAAAAATAATAGGGTTCGGGAGTATGACAGCGTATGATATTGATTCACTGAAATTTTAACAGAATGCGAGGATGCATACATGAAGGAAAAAATGACAGAACATAGCATACGCTTATTCGAAAAGAAGGGCTTTAGTGAAACGTCGATTACGGATATCGTCGAATCGATTGGTGTGACGAAAGGTACATTTTATTATTACTTCAAGAGCAAAGAGCAGTTGCTGATGGATATTCATCTAGCATATATAGACGAGTTGCTCTATGAGCAGGAAAAAATCATTTCGACCCCAGGGAAAGCCTGCAAGGATATCCTTTTCGATATCGTCCATATGCTTTTAAAGAGCATTAAAACGAAAAAATCGAGCGCAACGGTCTTTTTCCGGGAAATGAAAAATCTTAGTGATGAAAAATTGGCACAAATTCTCCCCAAACGAGATGAGTTTCGCAGCAAAATCGAGCAGGTGCTGAATAGTGGCATCGAGAGCGGGGAATTGCGTGCCAATCTCGATGCTTCCATCATCTCCTTTGCCATTTTGGGAGTGGCGAATTGGAGCTATCATTGGTTTGACCCAGATGGGAAAAAAAATGAACAGGAAGTGGCCGATATTTTCATGGGGATGATTTTACATGGAATTGAAGCATGATGTATGTGCTACATACTGACTAGTTAGTAGAAGGGAGATTGAAGACATGACAAACGAGCAAATTCAATCGATAACCGTGATCGGGGCCGGCCAGATGGGTCATCAAATCGCGATGCTTGCATCATTGGGTGGTTATGAAACGATTCTTCAGGATGTCCAGGAACAAGCATTGCAGGAGGCTAAGGGGAAATTGGAAGCGATCATGACCAAATGGGTTCAAAAAGGTAAATTGACAGAAGATCGGAAATTGGCGGCTTTTAGCCGGCTTCAATATACTTCCGACCTGGAGAGGGCGGCTAGTGGAGCTGATTTGATCATCGAAGCGGTTGTGGAAAAGCTGGATGTAAAGCAGGATGTCTTCGCTAAACTGGATAAGCTGGCGCCAGCTGAGACCATTTTCGCGACGAATAGTTCCACGATTGTCAATAGTCTCCTTTCCAGCGTGACAAAACGTCCGGACAAGTTCATAAATATGCATTTCTTTTTTCCGCCTTTAGTAATGGATTGCGTTGAAGTGGTCATGAGTGATCAAACATCGGAAGAAACGGCCAAGCAAGCGATGAAAGTCACACAGACAATGAATAGGACTGGTGTGTTATTAAGGAAAGAAATATCGGGGTTCGTAGCCAATCGGATTTTGGGTGCGCTTCAGCGTGAGGCCTTATATTTGTACGAGGAAGGAATTGTCGATTATGAGGATATCGATTTAATTTGCCGAAAAGCGCTAGGCCATCCGATCGGGCCGTTTGAACTGATGGATTTATCAGGAATTGACGTAGGCTATTTCGTCATGCAGCAGCGATACAATGAAACGGGAAATCCTGAGGATAAGCCAAATGCCTGTATCGAAGAAAAGGTGAAGCAAGGGCATTTAGGAAGGAAATCGGGTAAGGGCTGGTATGAATATCCAAATCAAGGGGTGAAGAATTGATGACAAGATTCATTAAAGTGAAGAAGGAAAACAAGGTTGCAATCATCACCATTGATAATCCACCGTTAAACGTCATTAGCAAACAAGTATTCAAAGAATTGGGGGACACCTTCACGGAACTTTCCAATGACAATGAAGCGGTAGCAGTGCTCATAACGGGTGCAGGTGACATGGCGTTTGCAGCCGGTGCCGATATAAAGGAATTCCCTAACTTGATGGGAAATCCAAATATGAAGGAAACGGTAAAGGAAGGGCATGCAGTATTGACGATGATCGACCAATTTCCTAAACCGACGATAGCCGTATTGAATGGCCTTACTTTAGGAGGGGGATGCGAACTCGCTTTGGCCTGTGATTTACGTGTTGCAGAGGCTCAAATCCAAATCGGCCTTCCCGAGGTTAAATTAGGTTTATTTCCTGGAGGCGGTGGGACACAACGTTTGTCCAGGCTTGTTGGAAATGCAAAAGCAAAGGAAATAATATTTACCGGTGATCCGCTTGATGCCAAAGAAGCCGAGAAAATCGGGCTCGTCAATAAAGTCGTCGAACAGGGCAGAGGTTTGGCAGAGGCGAAACTGCTTGCCTCAAGAATTACAAGGCACTCCCTGCAGGCGCTTTCGAGAATCAAGAAGGCGATCAATGATGGCAGTGAGGCTAAGCTTGAAGAAGGACTGGAGCTAGAAACGAATTTATTCGAGGAAATTTTCCAAACCGAAGATGTTAAAGAGGGGGTTTCCGCTTTCTTAAATAAGCGTAAACCGTCTTTCGTACACCGTTAATCAAGGAGGGGTATCATGCATGAATTCGAAGTGAACGTCCGTTTTTCCGAAACGGATGCCTTTGGTCCTATCAATAACACCAGTTATTTCATCTATCTGGAAGAAGCTCGAATGAAGTTCTTCGAAGCTTTGGATCTAACAACGGATGCTCAACCATGGAGCTTTTTATTAGCCTCGACCAATTGCAATTTCACTGCCCAAGGTTACTTCAATCAACTGTTGACCATACGAACTTCATTGACAAAGGTAGGCACGAAAAGCTGTGATATCAGTCATGAAATCCTTTGTTCCCAAACGGGTGAGATCATTGCCAAGGGACATGCCGTTTTAGTCTGTTATAATTTTGCCACTCAAAAAAGTGAACCGATACCTGAAAAGATGAAAGAAAAGCTCATCTCGGAGATTGTACTTCATTAGCTTGAATTATAAGTCGAAAGGATTGAAGTATATATGGTGGACGATACGATTCCGGTTCGGCCTGGTGAGGAGCTGGAAATTAACGTTTTAGAAAAATTCCTAAGGGAAAATGTGAACGGTCTTCCCAATGAGCCGTTAAACCTGCAACAATTTTCGAATGGCTATTCAAATTTGACCTATCAGCTGAAAATGGGAGAGTGGGAGGCTGTCCTTAGAAGACCGCCACTAGGTCCCGTTGCGCCCAAGGCACATGATATGGAGCGTGAACATCATATTCTTTCTGCCATCCATCCCTATTTCCAATCGGCACCCGAGCCAATCCTGTTTTCAGATGATGAATCGATTGTCGGGGCCCCCTTTTTCTTAATGGAAAGGAAGCACGGGTTGGTCATAGATAATGAATTTCCCGAAGGCATCGCCCCTACCGTGGAACGATGCCGCAGGCTTTCTCATGTCATGGTCAATCAACTTGCCGATCTTCATTCGATTCCATATGAGAAAACGAAATTAATGGAAATATCCAGACCAGCTGGGTTCATTGAAAGGCAAGTGGTCGGATGGATTTCTAGATATGAGAGGGCAAAGACGGATGAAATTAAAGAATTGATGCCGCTCATAAAGTATTTGCAGCAAAGTATTCCAAAATATAGCCAGACTTCAATCATCCATTATGACTATAAGATCAACAATGCCATGTTCAATCAAGACCTAACCGAGATGGTGGGATTATTCGATTGGGAGATGGCGACCGTTGGAGATCCGCTTGCCGATTTAGGAGTGGCTTTAAGCTATTGGACGGAAGTTGATGACCCCGAATTAATCAAAATCGGTCTTGGTCATGCATCCATCACGACTTTAAAAGGTTTTTTGACGCGAGAGGAATTTATCGAGACATATGCAATCAGAAGTGGCAGGGATGTATCAAACATCGATTTTTATGTAACCTTTGGTTACTTTAAATTAGCAGTCATCCTTCAACAAATTTATTCTCGATATAAAAAAGGGCAGACGAATGATCCCCGCTTTTCCCAGCTTGGAAAAACGGTAAAAAGCTTACTCGCCCATGCTGCAAATGTAGCAGCAAAGGAAGTTTAGAAATGGAGCATGTTCAAAACATTCATTTACTTTTAAAAAAAGAAGAGATAAGCAAGGAAAAGCTTTCCGAAGGAGAGAAAGTGGCGGTCATCCTCGATGTACTATTAGCAACCACCACGATCATTTCTGCACTTCATGATGGAGCACGCAGGGTGGTACCTGTCATGGACCCATCTGATGGCTTATTAATGAGCCAGGAAGAGGAATTTGGTGAATATGTATTGGCAGGAGAGCTTAATGCTGCGCCGGTGGATAATATAATTTACCCCAGTCCAACGCGGTTAGGCAAGATGGTACGTGATAAAACGCTTATACTGTCCACAACTAACGGAACGGTTGCTTTGAGAAATTCCGCCGCTGCCAAAAAGGTGTATATCGCTTCTTTATTGAATAATCCTTCAGTTGCAGAAAAAATAAAACAGCAGCACCAGACCGAAACGATCATCATCGTATGTTCGGGAAACTCAGGTGAATTCAGCCTGGAGGATTTTTATGGGGCAGGACATTTGATAGATTGCCTGACGCTTGGCTCAGAGGAGAGGTTCATCCTCAATGACGCCGCAAGGGCTGCAATTGCGCTCTATCGCACAAATTTGGAAAATGCTTTCGAAATCCTGCAATCATCATATGTCGGACAGCTGTTCGAACGGCACAGGTTGATCGATGATTTGAAGTTGGCTGCAAATAAGGGCTCGATCAATCTTGTTCCCGAGATGGTGAATGGAAGAATCGAAGCTGAATTAAGCAGGGGGCAAATGGAGCATCAAAATCGGAATACGAGGTGAACGTGATGAGATTCTCACAGTCGGTAGCAGTGGTGACAGGAGCAGGTTCCGGTATTGGGAAAGCAACTGCACAACGCTTATCGGATGAAGGGGCAAGCGTATTGTTGGTAGGGCGGACGAAGGCAAAGCTGAAGGAGGCTGCAGCCGAAATCAATGCCAGGCATACCAGACCGGTGGCCGATATTTTCCCTGCAGATGTGACGGACGAGGAAGATGTAAGGGAGCTTGCAATGTATGTGAAGGAGAAATATCAAGACCTTCACATTTTAATCAATAACGCAGGCGGATCAAGGTCCTCTAAGCTTTTGGACACTTCCGAGGATGATTGGGACATGGTTCAACATGTCAACCTGAAAAGTGTTTTTCTAGTTTCCAAGCATTTGGGGAAAGTGATGGTGGAGGGAGCGAGCCGTGAAATCGGAGACCTGGTAAACCGGGCAATCGTGAATGTAGCTTCACTATCAGGACACCAAGCGGGGGCGGTCATTCCGCATTATAGCTCGGCTAAAGCAGGTGTCATCAGCTTAACGAAATCCTTGGCATTGGAACTGGCTCCTGCTGGCATTCGGGTCAATTCCGTTTCACCCGGATTCATCGAGACACCTTTAACCGAGAATGGGCTGCAAAATGAAAAATTCGTTAAATCGATTCAGCGAAACACTGTGTTGGAAAGAGTTGGGAAAGCAGAGGAAATAAGCAATGTCATATCGTTTGCTGCATCAAGCGAGGCCTCCTATATGACTGGGACAGACATTCTTGTTGACGGCGGCTGGTTAATCAAATGACAAAGGAGATTGGGAAAATGTTAAAAGACCATTTATTGACAGAGGTAACTGGAAATGTATTGATCCTGACTTTGAATCGACCTGAAAGCTTGAATGCCTTCAGTCCGGAGATGATTGCCAACTTAACGAAGGAAATTAGGGAAATCAAAGAAAAGCCCCATATAAGGGCAGTCGTCATTAAAGGGTCTGGACGGTCATTCACTGCTGGTGGGGATGTGAAATCGATGGGGAGGGCTTCTGCAGGCCAATTATATGACCATGTCGGGAGGATGAATGAATGCATATTGGCTCTTGATGCTTCCGAGGTTCCCGTGATTGCTGCTGTCCATGGATTTGCAGCAGGGGCCGGTTTCAATTTGGCCCTTGCCTGTGATTTGATCATAGCCTCCGAGGATAGTCAATTTGCCATGAGTTTTTCCCAAGTAGGCTTAATATCAGATGGAGGGGGTTCGTATTTTTTACCGAAGCTGGTCGGGCCCCATCTTGCAAAGCAACTCTTCTTCTCAGCTGAACCGATTTCAGCTGAGCGCTTATATCAGTTAGGCATCTTAAATCATCTATGTCCACTAGATCAACTTGAGGAGGAAACGTTCAGGCTTGCGAACAAGCTGGCCAATGGCCCGACAAAAGCATATGGAATGATGAAAAAGCTCGTTAGCCATTCCTTTACGGCGTCCCTTGACGAAATTCTTGAACAAGAGCGAATTACCCAAACGCTGATGGCGTCGACGGAAGATCACTTAGAGGGAGTCGCTGCTTTCAAGGAGAAAAGAAAACCGGAATTCACCGGAAATTGAGGGGGTACCATGATGAGAGCGATACAATTTAAAGAATATGGCGGGCCGGATGTCCTGAAAATGACAGATACGGAAAGACCAGTTCCAACTGGTCATGAGGTGCTCATTGAAATCGATTGTGTCGGCGTCAATTATGCAGATACTGCCAGAAGGGAAGGGCAATATGTCGTGCCAACCCCGCTCCCGTTCATCCCGGGTGCGGAAGTGGCTGGAGTTGTGGTAGAGGTTGGCGGGAAAGTGACCAAAATCAAACCTGGGACAAGGGTGGTGAGCTTGATCGAATCGGGGGGATATTCCGAATATGCCCTGTCCGATGAATTCTCTGTCATTCCGCTCCCGGATGCGATTTCCTTTCATGAAGCTGCAGCATTGCCCCTTCAAGGGCTGAGTGCTTATCATATTCTAAAGACGATGGGACGCTTGCAGCAAGGAGAAACGGTGTTGATACATGCCGCAGCAGGGGGAGTGGGGACAATCGCCCTCCAGCTTGCGAAAATCTTCGGTGCAGCTAAAGTGATAGCCACTGCCAGCACGAAGGAAAAGTTGGAGTTGGCTAAAAAACTGGGGGCTGATGAATTAATCGATTACACGGAGGAAGGTTGGGAATTGAAGGTGCGTGAGGCAACGGGTGGTAAAGGAGTTGATGTGGCATTGGAAATGGCCGGGGGAGACATTTTCAATAAAACTTTGAAATGCTTGGCCCCATTCGGTCGTCTTGTTGTTTTTGGCAATGCCAGTCGTGAGGGTTATACGATGAACCCACAGCAATTAATGAGACGCAATCAATCCGTTGTCGGCTTCTTCCTGCCGCAAATCATGAAAAAGCCGGAATTGCTGCTGCCTAGCATTGAAGACCTTTTTTCTTACGTCGCATCAGGAAAGCTGAAGCTGACGATCGGCGGTGTTTATCCGTTCGAAAAGGCAGCCAATGCTCATGAAGAAATGAACACCCGTCAAACGACAGGAAAATTGATACTTCAGGTTAAATGATGGAAAGGGGTGATACCGAAGGAGCGGTACACCCCTTTTCACTAAAGGTTTAAAACTCAATCCGTTTCGGTGCTGACATCTTTATCGGGGTGCATAAAAGGCGGCTGGGGTTCCTTTTTTGCTTCTAACAGATCACGGTTTTCCGAGGAATTCCAGCCTATATCATTGGTAGGATGGACCCATTCGTCCCCAGCCATGATTTCGGGATCGGTATCTTCACTCCAATTTTCAAGGGGGGAGTTTTCTGATGCGTATTTACTGTCCCCGATCACGACGCCATAATCATTAACAAATGGAGCTTGTGGTTTTATGCCCGTTCCTTTAAAGCTTGGCGCGTTGATTTGATGCGGCTGCGTATCCGCGATGATGGGTGAATCCATTTTCTTGTTATTCTTCATATCCTCTCTCCCTTTTTATTGTTTACGGTTATTTTTCTCGGCTGTCCCTATATTATCCCTGAATAATTTCCCTCTTATTTACCCCATCATAAACCGTAAACTTTATTGAAAAAGGATGGATGAAAATGAAACGAAAAGCCAATGTGGATGGTGCTGTCAAAGCAAGTAAAACCCCAAAAAGAAACCAGGCTGAAAATGATTTCTCAAATGAGTTTGCAGCAGAGGAAAACCCAATGAAGGGTGCCAACCGCAATTCAAAGCAAGGCAGAAAAGGAAGAAGTTAATGGATAAGGACATGCGGCCCCAAGAGGAAAAACAGATGGGAGATCATGTACGGACTGAATTCGGAATTGAATTCAGCGGTGACATGAACGCAACCAAAATTTATGAAATATTGGCAAAAGAAAATAAAAAGCGGGAAGATAAGTAAAATAGGGACGGATCCATTTTGGATCCGTCCTTATTCTTACTATACAGAAATTCCTGATGTTGGCATTGTGAAGACCGTTGATCCATTTCCACCCGGATCGAAATGAGCAAGCATGATCGAAGGCTTTTCAGTAATGGTTCCTTCAGTCAAATAGGTTTCCAAATCAAAAGGGAGGGCCTCAAGCAATGTATGTTTGTGGATCTCCTTTTCATTAAGCCCAAGTGTTGTAAAAGAGTCTCCGAGCAGCTCGGGATAAGATAGAATGGCTTCATAAATCTCTTTCCGTCCTTGTTTATCCAACGATGATTCCCACCATGCTTTCCGTGGCTTGAATTTTTGATTGTTGAAATAATCCAATTTCATGAGACCTGTAATGGTTGCCAGTTCAGCAGAACCACGGGAAGCGAGAAACTGCTGCAGACGCCTGAATAAGTCTTCCAGTTGATGTCCGATGCGGGACCAGCCCTGTTGATCCCAATACGTACCGAAAGCTTGAAAGAAGTCGAATGGCGATGGAAAGACCGATGTAACAAGATATTCTGTCGTATGATCCATCCTATGATCATTCCAATATTTTTCGAGGACATCCTCAACTTGTTTAATCCGAACGATATCATCAAAGGATAATACATTATTGCCGAGAATTTCATAGGGAGCATGCTCACTATAAATATATTGGTGTTCATCTGCACGAATCCGCAACCCAGTCCCACGGAGCATTTTTAGGAAGCCTAGCTGCATCTCTTCGGGCCTAAGCGCGAAAACATCATTGAAGGTTTTTTTGAAGGTAAGATAATCTTCTTCAGGTAAACCGGCAATCAAATCTAAATGTTGATCTATTTTCTCCCCATCTTTGACCATCGTAACGGTACGAGTCAGTTTTTCGAAGTTTTGTCTTCGCATGACTAGGTCATTTGTCTGGTCATTCGTTGATTGTACACCAATTTCGAAACGGAATAACCCTGCTGGAGCATTGTCATTCAAGAACTGGATAACTTCCGGACGCATGATGTCTGCGGTGATTTCAAACTGGAAAACCACACCGGGATGATGCTCATCAATCAAGAATTGGAACATTTCCATCGCATAACTTCGACTGATATTGAAGGTCCGGTCAACAAATTTAATGGTCTTTGCTCCATTATTCATTAAGTACCTGATATCTTCTTTAATCTTTTCACGGTCAAAATACCTGACACCCACCTCGATGGAGGAAAGGCAAAATTGGCAGCTGAAAGGGCAGCCGCGACTAGTTTCGATATAGGTGACCCGCTTGGATAGATCACGGCGGTCTTCGTCCAAACGATAGGGAGTAGGAAGCGATTTAAGATCAACCTTACCGTTTTGTGGCTGGATGATTTTTTTTCCTTCTTCTCGATAGGCGATGCCGCCTATCCTTTTGTAATCATGTGATCCTTCAATTTCAGATAAAAGGGATTTGAATGTGACTTCACCTTCCCCAATTACGATAAAATCAGCACCGGGAATTCGATCAAGCCATTCGTTGACATCATACGTAACTTCAGGCCCTCCGAGGATGATCACTAATTCTGGATTGATTTTCTTAAGCATGGCGATGACTTTCATCGTTTCCTCTATATTCCAAATGTAGCAACTGAACCCAATGACATCGGGTTTTTTGGAATGGAGGTCACCGACTATGTTCATGATAGGATCCTTTATTGTATATTCGGCTAAATGCGCCTCGTATTCCGGCTGCGCATAAGCCTTTAAATAGCGTATCGATAGCGATGTATGGATATATTTTGCGTTAAGAGTACTAATGATAATATTCATTTGAAGAAACGCCTGTCTCCTTTCATGTACATTTCTTTTTAAGACAGTAAACACTAACGAGTAATTTTACCATAGCGCGCTCGATTTGAAAAATGAGTTACTGAAGGTCTAAGCTCTCTTGGAAACTAGATACTTGAATGATCGGTCGTACATGCAGCCTCCTGCTGTCAGCTTCTCCAATTATACAAGTGGAGCGGAAAGGGCCGGACCATGTGCAAAACTTTCTATATTTTGAGGTGAAAAATGAAAGAAACCCCGTGAATGTTAGTTTGATGTCTAACATTCACGGGGCAGTTCAAAGTTCACCTACAGGTAGAAGCGAGTATAGCTTTACCAGTACTCCTTTAAAATGCTTGTTTAATATATTCTTTCGTTCTGGACATGAACCTTTTGGTTTTCGTGGCCTTTAATTCGATTATTGGCTGGGCCAATGTGGCAATCATCTCGCTTGACAATAGGACAGTGATCAAGAAAGAGAGACAGGCGAGCATGATGAAACTTTCTGTATTACTGAAGTAGTCCTGGATGGTGCTCTCACGGAAGAAACGTATGAAGAACCCATGCAGCAAATATACGTATAAAGTTTGCTTGCCCCAGTTGGTAAAGAAATATTGTCCTCGAGGGATGAAGGATAGGAAGCTGAATACAGAAATCAGGCTCAATCCATAAAACCCAAGGCGTTTAAACATCGACACGAGTGTTGCATCTTCGAGTTCGGCATACGGCTTGGAGCCGAGAAGCCATTTATAATTGATATCGGTGTTTAAATAAAACCCGATAAATATCACTAACATGACACCAAGGGAAGCCAAACGGAATTTTGGTGTGAATAATTTTTTTAACTGGTCTTTACTTAAATGGTATCCGATCAGAAACATCGGAAAAAAAACGAACGTCCTTGAGAGACTAAGGTAATTAGAAATATTATCCATATAACCGATCAATAAAGCGATTATTAAAGATAACCCTATCCCGACGTATGGTTTTAGCTTTGAGAATCCCAGCAACATGATGTTCCAACAGAAAAGACTGATCAAGAACCAAAGCGACCATTGTGGATCAAGCAAGTCTACAGTGAGGGCTGAGCGTTGATATAAGAAATAATAATAGACGGCATATATCAATTGGAAAATGACATAAGGTAAAATCAGCTTTTTGGTGATTTTACCTAAATATCCTTTTTGATAGAATCCTTTTGCAAAGAACCCCGAAACAAGGATAAAGGCAGGCATGTGGAAGGAATAAATGGTTTTATATAAAGCGTAAATCGTTTCACTGTCATGTATATACGTATTAAGCAAATGTCCGAAGACGACAAATGCCATAAGGATGAACTTGGCATTATCAAAGAAAAAATCACGTTGTTTCATAGTTGCCTCCATTTAATTGAATTTTAAGGTAGCTAGAAAGCATTGTTATTTTTATACCCAAAGTTCGTAGTGTGGAATCATCATTTGTTAAATTTATTTTATGATTTCATTCTTAAATTAAGCTTAACGCTAAATTTTATGGGATTCAACATACGATAATTTGTCAAAATGGATAATAATGGATTTTGGTTATTGCAGGTATTTTCTTAAAAAATGCGAGGAAAATCAATATGGATGTCGAATAAATGTGGTAAGTATGGGTTTTGATAAGGGGTGTTGATAATATGAAGATCGGCTTGGAAAAAGAAACGCAATATGAAGATGAACTTAAAAAATTGAAAATACAAATTGAAGGCTTGCAGGATATCTTTCATTCAATGTCCGAGCCTTATATCAGGGTTGATGAGGATTTGAGGTTCACATTTGTCAATGATGCCGCCTGTGCCCTGCTGGAGACCACTGCAGGTAAGCTTTCCTTGATGAGGATAACGGATTTTCTCGACGTAATCCCCTTGCATATTCAGGAAGACTCCAGCTTACGGGAAAAACCGAAGGATAGGGAAAGGCAAATGATCCAGCTTCATACGGGAGACCTTAAGCAAATTGAATTTGTACCTGTAGGTCCGGTCACAGAGGGCGAGCAAATGTATCGCCTGGAAGATGTGACTTTGGATCTATCTGCAACCCGGGAAAAATGTATGTCAAGGCAAATGTTTTTGGACCTATTCGACACTGCCACAGAGAGCATTATCCTGTTTGACAGCTCGGGAATAATCATGGAAGTGAATCATGCCTTCATTCAAGTGATGGGTATACCGAAAAAGGGAATTGTCGGAAAGAATATGATGGATTTCATTTCACCGGATTATAAGAGCTATTGGGATCAAAGCATTCGTAAAGTCCTGAATGTATCGAACTTCAAGGGAGAGGTAGAGATGATCATCAGGGACGAGCCTTCTCATTTCACTTTTTCTATAAGCCCAACCGTAGGCAATGACTTATACATGTCAGTACTTCAGAGACTTACAGAATCCAATCTAATAGAAAAGAGGTTAGAGACGAGCGAACGGATTTTTGCCGAATTATTTGACCAATCAATGGATGCTATCATATTTTGGAATGATGATGGTGTCATTTTTCGAGTCAATCACTCTGCATGTAAAATATTTGAATCAACGAGGGAGGAAATGATAGGGAGCTATATCTGGAAGTACGTATACAGCAATGATCAACATTTTGAAAAAATGCTGGAAACGTTTGAAAGGGACACCCAAGTGAGGGATGAACTGTTTTATAAAATGCCGAATAATCAAATTAAATTACTTGAATTGACGGCAAAAAAACATGAAGGGGATGGGTATAACGTCACGATTTTCCGGAATGTCAGTGAACGATGGCTGATTGAAAAGGAATTGCGGGATAGTGAGAAAAAATTCAGGAAAATTTTCGAAGGAACATTGGACGGCTTGATTTTATGGAATCACGAAGGGTTCAAGGATATTAATGAAGCGGGACAGGAAATATTGGAAATAACGAAAGATAAACTACTTTCTTTTACGGTTACGGAATTCATTGAAAAAATTCCCGGAAACGCCCCTGATTTGAATGCCCACATCGAAAATGTATATAAGCATGAGGTTTTCTCATCCATCATACCGATCATATTCGAGGATGGCCGAGTTAAGCATATTGAATTTTTAACGAGGAAAAATGTTTATTCAAGTCTGAATTTAAGTATTTTTCGTGATGTTAGTAAAAATTTGGAAATGCAAGAGCAACTACGCAAATCGGATACATTGAATGTCGTCGGAGAATTGGCTGCAGGGATCGCCCACGAAATCAGGAATCCGATGACGGCTTTAAAAGGTTTCATCCAGCTGCTTGAAGATGGGGTAGAAGGTGATTTCTCCACATATTTTCATGTCATTACATCCGAAATCAAGCGGATTGAAACCATCATTACGGAATTTCTAGTATTGGCGAAGCCGCAGGCGCTCAAAATTGTAAAACAAGATGTGCATACCATTTTGAGGGAAACACTCGAATTGCTTGCAGCTCAGGCCTTGCTTGAAAATATTCAATTCGATACGTTCTTCGATGAAGTGGAGTTTCCTGTTTTGTGTGAGGCAAATCAGTTGAAGCAAGTTTTCATTAACATCATAAAAAATGCTTTGGAAGTCATGCCGGATGGAGGAGCAGTTAGAATCGATACTAGCCGATGTACAGGAAAATACGTTTGTATTTCAATTACTGATCAGGGAATGGGTATCTCATCGGAAAAACTGAAAAAGCTGGGTGAACCATTTTATACCACGAAGGATAGAGGGACCGGCCTGGGACTCATGGTCAGCTATAAAATAATAGAAGAACATAAAGGGTATATTGATGTTGAAAGTGAAGTGGATAAAGGGACGAGCTTTCATATTTATTTGCCGTTGGAGTCATGAATGAATGTTTGTGACGATCCTAGGCCAATCCTGGTGAAATCCAATGAAACGGGAATCAGTAGAATGGATTCCTTTTTTTTTTTTTGCCTTGCAGAGCAGAATGTTTTGCATAATTTGGATGCTTATCGGTAGGTATTCCATTGATCCAAGGTGTACGGATAGGGAATTCCCGTCATATCTTGTCTGCTGGTGAGACATGCTTTATCGCAATATAAGAAGTTTTGTCTTTTTTTGCGAATCTATTTACATATAAGGCATATTTTGTAATACTTCTTTATTATAATGTAACTTTAAAAGGACAGGGAGTAGTGAATGTAGTTATGGATTCTAGGGGTGCAATGGAAATATGTTCTGAGATTCGCATGAAGCGCATGGAGATGATGGAGTTGGCAAATGCGTATGGTATGGGCCATGAGTATACTCTCCGCCAAAGCGAGCGGCTCGATAAGCTTATAAATGAATATTTAATCCTTCAACACCATTCATCAGTGGAAGTAAGGAATAAGCGGGAAAACATGGTAGTGATTGTACAGGAGCCATTCGATGATGATGTTGCCCTATAAATGGTAGAAAAAAAGCATGCCTTCTGAAAATGAAGGGAATGGAATATCTACTTATTCAATGTTTTTCAATGGTCGGATGCTCAATTTCAGCTGTAATCGGCTTAGAGTCTTTAATGAAAAGATCATGAGAAACTCGTTCAGGTCACATTCTGAATTTTCTGTAATTTAATGGGGCGGGAACACCGATCCAGCAGTTGTTGTGATGGCTAATCTTAACGGAATGGAAGACTTACGGTCTTACGCAAAGGTGCATAAAGATCATATCGTTAAATGAGTATAAAGGAAGGGCTGACCCACTTAAGCGAGCCAGCCAAGACTTTACAGTATCTCCAATAGGATGACCATGAACAAAAGACCGATGATGAAGGAATAGGTAGAGGTGCGTTCATTGCCATCTCCATGACTTTCCGGAATCAATTCCTTATAGACAATGAAAAGCATGGCACCTGCTGCAAAAGCCAGACCATATGGAACCAGGAACCCGATGTATGATGTTAGATAAAAACCCAATAAGCCCGTTATTATTTCGATGGTGCCAGTTAAGGTTGCAATGAGGAAAGCTGTGAATTTACCGATTTTTTGATTGATTAAAAAGAGGGCGACAAGTAAGCCCTCGGGAGCATTTTGCAGCCCTATGGCAAAAGCGATCAAGTTCCCCGTATCAGCGGTATCAGAGGCGTAACTCACCCCAACAGAAAGCCCCTCAGGAATATTATGGAGTGTAATGGCAGTTATGATAAGCAAAGCCTTTTCATCGAATTGAATGCCGCTTTTCGTATGGCCGAGATCGATATGCGGAATATTTCTTTCCATGATCGTTAAGGTCATGACCCCGAGGAAAACGCCAATTACAAGCTGAATATAGCCTCCCGTGGCAAGGGACTCTGGAATTAGGCTCAATAATGAAGCTGCCATCATGATACCGGCGGTAAATGCCAGAAGAGTGTCCCTGAATCGGTGTGTGATTGAACCTTGAATGAATAGAATAGGTAACGCACCGAAACCTGTGGACATAGCAGATAGGATGCTGCCTAATAAAACCCCACTCATAAATTTCTCCTTTGTATATACTAATCGATTCTTATTGAACCGTAAGGGTGAAGCAATAATGTATTGTATTGAGTGGATGAAAAATAGGTTCCTGATTCAAAGGCAGGCCAGTCATGACGTATGAGTATCATTCTTGGGCATACCATTTTTTTAGTGTCGAATCCGTTGGCAGCATCATGCTGATGATACCGAGCAACGGCAAGAATCCGACCAGTTTGATCATGGATTGAATTCCGATTATATCCGCGATGGCTCCCAGAGATACAGATCCGATGGCTCCCATCCCGAAGGCTAACCCTACTGTCAAGCCAGCCATCGTCCCGACTTTACCAGGGACCAATTCCTGTGCATATATGACGGTGACCGAAAAACTGCTCATGATGATGAAGCCCGCTATCAATAGCAAGACAAAAGCGGCAGCAGGAGGCACGAATGGCAGCAGGGCGGTGATAGGGGTGCTGGCAGCGAAAGAAAGGAAAATCACATTTTTGCGCCCGAATCTGTCTGCAAGCGGACCACCGAAAAACGTCCCTACAGCTCCAGCTGCCAAAAAGGCAAACAAGAATATTTGCGCGGATTTAATGGTGAATGAATGTTGCTCGATTAAATAAAAACTATAAAAGTTTGTCATGCAGGATACATACCAGGAACGGGCAAAAATAATGAACAATATTAAAATCAATGCTTTCGCCACTTTATTAGAGCGCTCTTTATTGATTACTTTGGCAGCTAGCTTTTTCGGTTGGAAAGAAACGAGTTTTTGCGAATACCACTTCGCTATATAAAGTAATAAGATAACCGCTGTTAAAGCAACCAGGGCAAACCAAAGTGCGCCTTTTTGGCCGAAAGGGACAAGCACGATTGCTGTGATGAGCGGGGCAAGGGCCTGGCCGCTATTCCCACCAACCTGATAAATCGATTGTGCCAGTCCTCTCTTGGGTCCTCCGGCCATATAGGCGACCCTGGATCCCTCCGGATGGAAAATGGCCGAACCAAAGCCCATCAGGATCACTGCACCCAGGATGATGGTATAGCTTGGTGCAATTGCAAGGATGATGACCCCGATCAAAGTGCTGGTCAAGCCAATGGGCAATGCATAGGGAATCGGCTTTTTATCTGTATAGAAGCCAACGGCAGGCTGTAAAAGTGATGATACGATATTCAGGCAGAATGCGATCATACCAAGCTGGGTATATGTCAGCGACATGGATTTTTCAAGGATGGGGAACATCGCCGGAACAACAGCCTGAAGAGAATCATTCATCAAATGGCATATCCCGATGATGATCATGATTTTCAGAGTCATATCTTGTTTCTGTGGTTGTGGTTTCTTAACAGTGATACTTCCCATTTGTATATTTCCTTCTTCCTATTAGAAAATTTGACTCATTCCATATATATGTAGGTGCATACGCCTTATTAATGAACAGGCCGCTTCTCACCTTCATCGAAGGGGCAATGGACGTTTATGGATGATTGGTTAATAAGGGTAAACTGATTGTAACGGTGGTCCCGATAAGGGGTTTGCTTGCAAGCTCGATCGTTCCATCAAATGATTCGATTATTCGTTTGCATACAAAAAGCCCTAACCCTGTTCCCTCCTTTTTCGATGTGTAGAAGGGCTCGAACACCTTGTCTATATCTTTTTCATTCAGGCCTTGTCCAATGTCGATGATATCTATTTTCGCATGTCCATTTTCATGGTAAATCCGTATGCTTAACAATTCACCATCCTTCATGGCTTCGAATCCGTTTTTGGCAGTGTTGAGGATGATTTGTTTAAGCTGGTCCTTTGTGCAACGGACCCATATCGGTTCCTTTACGACATTCCATGCCACTTCCATCTTGAAATGACGCGCTTCTGATTCTATTATTGGTCTCAATTCGGCAATGATACTGCGAACATCATAGGTGGTCAATTTCCGGGCCATAGGTTTGCCTAAAATTAAAAACTCGCTGACGATACTGTTAATCCGTTCAATCTCCTTCATGATGACAGAGTAATAAAACTGATCCTGTTCTTCAGTGTGTTTTTCAACGAGCAATTGTATGAGACCCTTAATGCCGGTAAGTGGATTCTTTATTTCATGTGCGGTGCTTGCCGCCAATGTGCCGACAAAATCTATTTTTTGCTTTTCAATCAATGCCTTTTGTTTTTTTTCCTCCCTGCGAACGAGCAGTTCTTCAACGAAGGTATAAACCATGTGAGTGAAAAAGAAGATGAAAAAGACAAACATGAAAAAGGCATTCATGGTATTTGTGTTGAGCGTGTCGGGCTTCTTGACGGAAAGGGTCCAATCGACTTCCGTTAAAGGAATTTCCACCCACTTCGAATCCCTGGTAGTGCTTTCAGCATTTATACTTAAAATTTGAATATGATCACTCGTTTCAAGTTTTAAGGTTTGATCGGGAATGAGGATATTTAGTATTTTTTCCATATGGTCCAAACGGATGTGTGCCAATAAAAAACCATGCGCCTTTTTCTCATGGTCCAGAATGGGAGCGAAGATGGAAAAATAGTTGAAACCGGAATTATTTAACGCCTTTCCTTCAGCAACAGCGGCTCTTTGCGTTACAATTGCACGGTTAATATCATCCTGTTCAATCAAATAATAATGATAGAGATTCTTATTCGTCCCAGATAAAGAGACGCCATCCATGCTTATCCAGTAAACCCCTGCGTATCTCGGATCAGTATCCTTGATCCATTCCATGAGATGCTCGGTTTTTTCATCTTCCATATAAAGAACAGAACTGCTAAGGCTTAGCAGTTCAAGCTTTTTTTTTGTTTCACCGATAACTTGGTCTATGTATTCTTGATAAACCGATCCGGCCCACTCAGCCTGTTCCTGTCGTTCCTTTTGGATGGAGTTTTCTAAATGAAGCCAATAAATGATGGATAGAATAAATAATGGTAAAATAACAATGAGTAAATAGGTTTTGAATTTATGCCTGATTTTCATGTTCGTCACTACTTTAGCTTTTTTTTTTTCAAGTATAACAAACTGTTTGATTAAACAATACATTCTCGAGTCGCAAATTGACAAAGATGTCATATTGTCATATAATAACTTTTAATTCAAGATATTTTAATTAAAAATACTTTAAGGTTGTGAACTTATGGAGAATAATAACATCCAACAGTCATTGAAACTGTTCATTGTGATGTCTAGAGCTCATCGCTCCATTAATGATGTGGTAAATAAACATATAGCAGAAGAGGGGTTGAACCCAACTGAGTTTGCCGTACTGGAATTACTTTATCACAAAGGCGATCAGCCTCTCCAGCAAATAGGCGGGAAAATCTTGCTAGCGAGCGGTAGCATCACCTATGTCGTCGATAAACTTGAACAAAAGGAATATCTTCAGCGCATAGCTTGTAAAGAGGACCGCCGTGTAACCTTTGCCAAAATAACGGACAAAGGTAAAGCCTTTATTGAAGGGGTATTTCCCGAGCATGAGAAGAGAATCGATGATATCATGAGCGTCCTTACAGATAATGAAAAAGCTACAGTGATTGAGCTGCTTAAAAAGATTGGTTATTCTGCTCAAAACTAGCTTATGAACCAGCGCCCTTTTTTTAATAGGTGCTGGTTTTTTGTGGTATCGGATGATGAAGGTGCAACCATTTAAAAGCTTTTTGTGAAGCCTTGAAGGGTTTTGATGATGTTGCGGAGAATGTAATTATATTACGATAAACCACTTATTTTAGAAACCAGTTGAAAATAGTCAAGTTAGGTTATGGACAAAAGCTGGTCAAACGTGAAAAGGGGCGTCTACATATGAAATTTAACGAGTATGAATATAAACGGCCGGAAATGGATGAGATTAAAGCCCGGTTCATGAAATCCTTGGAAAAGCTAACGGAGGCAAAAGACGTGTCTGCCCAAATAGCGGCCATTGAAGAAATAAATGAAATTCGAAACTATGTAGATACGATGTTTAACTTGGTATACATTAGGCATTCCATTGATACGAATGATGAATTCTATAAAGTGGAGAATGATTATATAGACGACTTCTCCCCTGAAATGGAAGAGTTGACTTCAAAATTTTACAGTGAACTTGTCCGATCTACATATCGCCAGGAACTAGAGGCCAAATGGGGCAGTCAGCTGTTCGATTTGGCGGAAGCCCAACTTAAAACCTTTTCACCTGATATCATTCCGCAGCTTCAAAGGGAGAATAAACTATCCAGCCAATATTCACAATTAATTGCATCCGCAAAAATTGACTTCGATGGCAATGAGCTGACTCTGGCTGAGCTTCAGCCCTTTATGGAATCGGCGGACCGTGAATCAAGAAAAAATGCAAGCGAGGCATATTATGGTTTCTTCGAAGAAAATCAGAATGAATTAGATCGTATATTTGATGAACTTGTCAAGGTAAGGCATGAAATTGCGCTTGCGCTAGGCTATGGGAATTTTGTTGAACTCGGTTATTATCGAATGACAAGGACAGATTATGATGCCAAAATGGCAGCTGCATTTCGCAAGCAGGTAAAAGAGGAAGTTGTCCCGCTTGTTACCAGGTTGAAGGATCGTCAGCGAGAACGTCTTGGTCTGGATACTTTGAAATACTATGATGAGAATTTTCATTTCAAGACGGGAAATGCTGTTCCTAAAGGCGACGCGGAGTGGATCATCGCAAATGGGAAAAAGATGTATCAAGAACTTTCGCCTGAAACGGATGAGTTCTTCAATTATATGATTGATAATGACCTCATGGACCTTGTGGCCAAGAAAGGAAAAGAAAGCGGCGGATACTGCACTTTTATAGAAGATTATAAAGCTCCGTTCATATTTTCCAATTTCAACGGGACTTCGGGGGATATTGATGTATTAACACATGAGGCAGGTCATGCATTCCAAGTGTATCGCAGTCGCAATCTCGATATTCCGGAATATTACTGGCCTACATATGAAGCATGTGAAATCCATTCCATGAGCATGGAATTTCTTACGTGGCCATGGATGGAATTGTTTTTCAAGGAAGATACGGAAAAATATAAGTTTTCCCATTTGAGTGGGGCGCTAATATTCCTTCCGTACGGAGTGGCTGTTGATGAATTTCAGCATTTCGTTTATGAAAACCCAGAAGCCTCTCCGCAAGAAAGAAAGCAGGCCTGGCGTAAGATCGAGAGGGAGTATTTGCCGCATCGTGATTATGAAGGAAATGAATTCTTGGAGACTGGCGGTTTTTGGCAGAGACAAAGCCATATCTATCAGTCACCCTTTTATTATATTGATTATACATTGGCCCAAATATGTGCTTTTCAATTCTGGAAGAGGTCTGCCGAGAAAGATGAAACGGCGTGGCAGGATTACTTAAAACTATGTCAACTTGGAGGAAGCCAATCTTTCCTTGGTCTCGTTGAATCCGCGAACTTGAAATCTCCTTTTGCTGATGGGACTGTCCAGTCCGTCGTGAAGGTGATAGACGAATGGCTCTCCACTGTCGATGATAAAGCATTATAAAAGATGAATTTTACATGAAATGATAGAGTATCAACCAAGGACAACGCTTGAGGATCTTTCCTTAAGCGTTTTTATTTTTGTTTTATCAAAAAAAGCAGAGAATTGTTCCGTTGGAATATCACTTGGCTTGTCTTAAATGCATCTTCCTTACATATAGATGTAGGGAGGAGGGGAGCGTATGCTTTCAAGGTGGTCAGGGGTTTTTCAGATTGCAGCCGTTTACGTAGGCACGGTGGTAGGTGCCGGCTTTGCAACTGGAAAAGAAATCGTAGAGTTTTTTACCCGTTATGGCTTTTATGGCTTTATTGGGATTTTAATAGCAGGTTATATTTTCATTTTTAGCGGTACGAAAATCATGCTCATTTCAGCAAGGATTAACGCCTCATCCTATGAGGAGTTCAATCAATTCCTTTTTGGGAAGAAGATAGCCGGAATCATCAATATTTTTTTCCTCATCATGCTGTTGGGCGTGACAGCTGTCATGATCTCCGGTGCGGGAGCAGTGTTTGAAGAACAACTGGGCGTGCCAAAAAGTATAGGAAGCTGGTCAACGATCATCCTGGCATCATTGGTTTTGATGATGGGGATGCGAGGGGTGTTCACGGTCAACTCCTTTGTCGTACCGATCATGATTTGTTTTAGTATCATCCTTTTTTGCTCGACATTGGGAAACGGTGAGTTCTTTCATAACCTTACAAAGGTGCCGGATGAAGTGATCACCTTAAAAACGATATTATCCCCATTTGCCTATACAGCCTTCAATCTTGCTTTGGCACAGGCGGTACTCGTTCCTGTTGCGTATGAAGTACGGGATGAGAAGGTCATAAAGCGTGGTGCGATTCTTGGAGGAATATTCCTGACCGTCATTTTATTGACGGGGCATTTTTCACTCATGACTCTTCCTGGCGTGAATAGCTTTGAAATTCCTTCAGCGGTAATCATGAGGACCGCAGCCTCCCAATTGTATTGGATGTTCATTTTGGTGATTTACGGGGAGATTTTCACCTCGGTGATTGGAAATATATATGGATTACAGAGGCAAATCAGTCGCTATATCAAATGGCCAAGTATCTTGATCATTGCTTTGATTTTCTTCATTGCGTTAGGGATAGGTGAATTGGGATACGGAAGGTTATTAGGTTATATATATCCAGTGTTTGGATACATCAGCCTGCTTTTTTTAATGTTGGTTTGGAAAAGCAAGGGAGGAAAGGAGTAAAGGCGGAACGGGGGCATGACCTTAGCCTCCGTCCCAGAGGGATGGTCACTCTTTCGAAAGCGTCTGGGCCATCTCCAGGAAAGCATCCCGGTAATCCTTATCTTTTTTCGTGAATATGGTTAAGAGGAGGGGTTCCTTTTCATTTTTGATCAATATGGATGTGATGACTTCATCTCCGTCCTTCACTTCAAATCCAATCCCATTCCCTACATCAAGTCTTGGGTCCGTAATCGTTTCTGAAAGGCTTTTCAGTTGGTTTTTGACATTTTTTCCCTCTTCATCCCAGTCGACGTCCCCTGTCAATAACTCGATTCGCATGAAAATGGAGTCATCTTCATTTAAGACCACTACATCTTTTCCGGGTTCTTCGGCACTTAACTTAAACTGCTGCAGAACATAGAGGCTAAATGGCTGGTTGTCGCTTCTTTTTAGGAAGGCCGTTGTTTCGATTGCTCTGCCGTTAATCGTATATTTCAAATTTTTTTCCATCAATCTTACTTTGTTGGTTTTAACAGGATCTCCAGTCTCTTGATGAGCTGAATGGGTTTCGTTATTTTTTTCACCTGAATTCTCCTGAATCGGACCTTTGTTTTCTGCTGCGCTTCCGCAGCCCGTCAGCAGAAGACAGGCTAAGGTAATATAACCTGCGTGATTTTTCCAAATGATCATGTGTTGTACCTCATCCTCCTGATTGGATTTAAGTATGGAAAAAAGGAATTCCTTCATATGAGTAGACGGTATGGACAGGAAAAGGTTACAAGGATTGCTGAAAACTTAAAACGGAATGGTCTTTTTAATGACCATTCCGTAAGTTTATGATGAAGTTATCCTATGATTTTATAATTTTTATGATTGACGACGGTTTTTTGTTCAAGTTCCAAATCACGATAATTTTCCATATATGTGACGTCCACGATTACTGAGTTCTCGTTCACTTTCTCGACGATTCCTTTTAGGCCTTCTCTAAATTCAATGATATTTCCAACTTCCGCTTTCTTCATGGTAATCATCCTTTCCGATTTCGTTTCCAATGATTAAAAAGTTATTATGGAGTAATTGGATTATTCGAACATCTTGCCGTTTAGATTTTGACGTGGGGAGTGCAAGTGAGAGATTGAATATCTCTTCTGTCGGTACAGTAAGCAAAACTTTCTAAGGAAGTGACTTTCTTGTCATGAAGCAATTAAGATGATAACGCTTTATTTGGTAGATCTTGTATATGGAGGTGTTCTGACCAGTATGTATTCCTATGTACAAAAAATGCCAAACAATTTACATTATGATATTTTACTATACAGTTTGCACTATTTTAAAGCATACGTAAAGAATAATGTAGCAAGTATGCCTAAAAAATTCTGATTTAAATTAGGTACACAGTTTATGATAAAATGGAAACGGAATTTCTCTTGTCCGGTGGATGGAAAATTATTGAGAAAAAAGGAGATAATCTGATGAATGCAGACGAAGCAAATGAATTGCTGAATAAATTGGCCAATCGTGAAATTGATGAATTCAGGATATCCAAGGAAGATTTTTTAGTGTTTCGTGAGGTGCTTGTGAACAGGGAAGACTTTAAACATTTTCGGGGGAATGCACATCATAACGGTGAGATCATCTATACGTACTTAGAAGAAGCGAGAAGTTGATAAAAGAAATAGGGGAGGGTGGCTCATTATTTGAGCCACCCTCCCATCATTTACAACTTACATTCATTTGCCTTCTTAATTTGACTATAGCCGACTTTCTCCATGATTTGACGGCTGAGGGGGATACCTGATAAAGCTCCGCAATTTCAGATATTGTTTTATTCTCCATATAGGTCTGCAAAAGCCAGCGTCGCTGATTCAAGGTCAAGCCTTCCGTGTAGGCTAATATATTCTCACTACGGAAGGCTTCTTCGTGTATGGAAAAGGAATCAGTGATTTCAAGGATGCTTGTATCATATGGTTTGGTGTTGGTTTCATATTTATGATGTTTTTTCAATTCATTCATGATTCGCCCTTTGATGAACGTATAGGCATAGCTATGGAATTGTCCGTGGTCTGCATTGAAATTCAAATAAGAATCCCAGAGGGCAATCAGCCCCACTTGGAAATATTCGTCCTTATTTTTATAAATGGAAAGAGACCGGATAATGTGATGGATCATCGGGGTGAACTTCGCCGTTAAAGTCGAAAAATCCGTCATATTGCACAACTGCCTTTGGAAAGTGCACTTTCATGTATTCCCGGGTGCTTTTACCTTATATGATTAGGTTGGCTTTAGCGAAATGGCATAATGGAAATATGGCAGCTCTAAAAAGTAAGCTTCCATTTAAGTAATTAACAAACTTCATGCCATTGAATCGGTCAATTCAGGATAAAGGAAATTAATTTGATTCCAGGATTCAATCATATGTTGCCCTTGTTATATGCTTTCAGTTCACGGACGATCACCTCTTCGAGTCGTGCATCTTCATTCAAGGTAAAGCCATATACATACGAAGAACTGCCTCCCTGTTTCCAGATGACTTTTCCCTGTAATTCAATGAGGTGGCCATTAAGCTTTAGCGTAAGCAATAACTCGAAGTCTGCGTTCTCATGGAGCTCGAGATTGGACTGAAACTTAACTCCCCTGGGGCTAATGTCAAGGACTGACATGGTCCCGATTCGGCTTTCATAATCTTGGTTGTGCACTTTAATTATGCTGAAAAAGCCAGGAAGAGGGGGAGAGAAACTGAATCGAAAAGCTTCATTCCTATTATATTTCATATATGTATCCCCCTTACATTTCCCCATCGTTTGTGCAGGTGTTTCCTGTATTGGAACTAATGAAGGAAATCACTATTTGTTTACCTTTGCGACTTGCGGAATCCGGCATCTTGAGCGTCCTGTTCGTTACAAAACATTTTTTCCGGTTTGGTTATTTCGTAATATTGGCCTGAAGGAAGGTGATAGATTTTATAGCCTTTGGAATTTATATTTCCTTTAATTTTGGGATTGCTGCAACCTGTGGTCTCAATGGATTCCTCCTTTGGTGCCTCATCAGTCTTCGAGTCATCAAATCCTTTTGAAGTGGCATAATCTTCAATTGACCAAATGCCGATTCTCCCTTTTTGGGCTTGTTTCTGAATCGATTCCAATTCAGCTAGATATTTAGTGTTTGGTGCATAAACATAGGCAACTCTTGCCAGCCCCTTTTCAAGCAGCAGCTTATTCACCATTTTTCCATCTACATAAAAATAGGCCAGCAGCCGTCCATATTTATCTCTTTCACCAATACCGGTTTCTACTTCCACTGTAGACCCAGCAGGCATTAGATTCTTGGTGAACTTGCTTGCTTCGGGTCCAAACGGTTGTACCGGCTTGGAAGGATGGACAGTTTCAGGTGTGTCGATCAACAAAAGCCTGACCGTTTCTTCATTTCCATTCGCCAGTTTGATTTTTACTGTATCCCCGTCAACAACCCTGACGATCTTGGCTGTGAAGGTCTTGCCTTTTTCTTCTTTGTCAGGAGAATCTGTATGGGGTTGTGAGTCATTGTTGGGTGTCGACTCTTTCTGAATCGAACCACTACTGCTCAAGTCATGCAATGTGCCCTGGCAGCCAGTCAAAATGAATAGGCAGAAGGAACTCACGAGTAGGGCATGCAGGCAACTTCGTAAAAAGGAATTTCTGTTCATGATAATCCTCCATTTCAGGGTTTTTTCCATGTCAGTCATGGTTATATTCGGCAGGAATAATACTAACCTATAAAAAAGGGAAAGAAAATGAAAAAACACATAATTTTTCATCTCTTCGCTACCCGAAATACTGATAGTTTTCTATAATGAGAAGAGGGACAGGAGAGGAAGGCTTGGATAATGATGTTTAGGCTTGAAAATATTAGGTACAAAGGGATCCTGCATATTGATGATTTGGAGATATCAGCTGGGATGGTTACCTGCTTGACTGGAGAAAGCGGAGCGGGAAAGACTTCTTTGCTCCGGTTATTGAACAGGATGGATGAACCGGATAGCGGTTCGATTTTTTATCAAGAGCAGTTGCTCGATAGTCTCAACCCAATAGAGCTAAGGCGTAAAGTATCGATGCTGTCTCAAACGTCATTCACTTTACCGGGAACGATTGAAGAAAACCTTCAGGCGGGACTGGAAATGACGGAGCGCGAAATGAAGGAAGAAGCCGAATTGTTGAAAGCGTTGGAAACGGTCCAACTGCAAAAGTCTTTACCCGATAATGCGGAGAACCTTTCTGGAGGGGAGAAACAAAGGCTTGCATTGGCCAGATTACTTTTGTTGAAACCTGAAGTGTATTTACTGGACGAGCCGACGGCAGCCCTTGATGAGGAGACCGAACTTAAGGTGATGAGCCGTTTTTTGGAACAAGTGAAGCGGGATAAGGGAACCGTCATCATGATTACCCATTCCAAGCAGCTTGCGGAAATATGTGCCCAAAAGACGATTATTTTGAAAAAGGCGAAAGTGGGTGAGTATTAATGGAGGGAAATGGAATAATAGATATTGAGTTCTGGCGCCTTTGTGCAGCTTACGTCTTTGTTGTAGTCCTGCTCATCATCGTGAAATGGCGCGGGATTTCAAGGGAAAAGCAAATCATCCTCGCTACGGTGCGGATGACGGTTCAACTCATTCTTGCCGGTTATGTATTGACTTATATCTTTGAAAATCCCCAGCCATTGCTCTCCTTGGCATTTTTATGTGCGATGGCCCTGTTCTCCATCCATAATATTTTTAAGCAAGTTCCATTCACACCAAACAAGAAAATCAAAAGGATGGTTGTCCTGAGTATGTTATCAGGGCCTATGGCTGCCTTGTTTTATTTTAACTTAGTCGTCATTCATTTTACGCCCTGGTATGAGCCTAGGTATTTCATTCCAATCGCTGGAATGATTGTGGGGAATGCGATGACTGGTGTGACCTTGGCACTTAAAAACCTACATGCCGGAATAACCGATAATCGTGATAAAGTGGAAGCGATGTTGATGCTTGGAGCCACTCCAGCGAGGGCTGTCAAGAGTTATGTCGATGCCGCCTTCGACTCTGCAGTGCTTCCGACCTTGAACAATATGTTGGGGATGGGGATCATTTTCCTTCCCGGAATGATGACTGGACAGATCATGTCCGGGATAAGCCCGCTTATCGCAATCGAATACCAAATCGCCATCCTCATCGGAATTCTTGGTAGTGTCTCATTGACGGTTATCCTTTTCATCATGCTGAGTTTTAGAGCCTTTTTTACAAAAAATGCCCAGCTATCCATTTAATCATTGAAAAATTCTAATAAGTAATAGTTGCAGTTCCCTTTATATTTTTGTACTATTTTTAGGTACTGAATAGTTTTGGTTTGTTTGTTGGGAATGATAATGCTATTCTGTTAAGGAAAAGGGCTTTTCTTGTTTCATTTCTTTCTTGAGTGGATCGAGAAATTCCCTTACATAACCTATTTTTGTTAATTTATCTTAAAGGAGATTGATTCATATGGTAGAAAAAACATTCACAGTAACTGCAGAAACAGGAATTCACGCACGTCCCGCTACATTGCTTGTACAAGCTGCTGGAAAATTCGATTCAGAAATCAACCTTGCGTATAAAGAGAAAAAAGTGAACCTTAAGTCGATCATGGGCGTAATGTCCTTAGGTATTGGCAAAGATGCAGAAATCACGATTTCTGCTGAAGGAAGCGATGAAAACGATGCATTGAATACATTAGCTGATACTTTGAGCAGAGAAGGATTAGCAGAATAATGTCCACTTTGATTAGTGGGATAGCAGCTTCAAACGGGATAGCCATCGCTAAAGCCTATCGACTTACAGAGCCAGATTTAACGATCGTAAAAAGAAGCATAGAAGACGTTCAGGCGGAAATATCCCGTTTTAAGGAAGCTATTCAGAAGTCAACGGTTGAATTAGAGGTTATCAGGGATAAAGCCGAAAAAGATTTGGGTGCCGATAAAGCAGCCATTTTCGACGCGCACCTGCTCGTATTGGCAGATCCGGAGCTTATAAATCCGATCTCTGATAAAATACAATCGGATAAAGTCAACGCTGAGTTTTCTTTGAACGAGACAGCAAGCATGTTCATTACGATGTTTGAACAAATGGATAATGAATACATGAAGGAACGGGCTGCGGATATCCGCGACGTCACGAAGAGGGTACTATCACATCTTCTTGGTGTCCATATTCCAAATCCGAGCTTGATTGCCGAAGAGGTGATCATCATTGCCGAGGATTTGACCCCTTCGGATACAGCCCAGCTAAATCCAGCTTACGTGAAAGGGTTTACGACTGATATTGGCGGTCGTACATCCCATTCAGCCATTATGGCTCGTTCATTGGAGATTCCTGCTATCGTTGGCGCAAAAACAGTAACATCTTCCATTGAAAATGGAGATTTAATCATCATAGACGGCTTAAAGGGTGAAGTTCATATCAATCCTACTCCTGAATTGGTGAAAAGATACGAAGAGGAACAAGTTGCCTATGCAAAGCAAAAGGCTGAGTGGGCTAAGCTTGTTCATGAACAAACAACTACAAAAGATGGCCATCATGTTGAATTGGCTGCCAACATCGGGACGCCGAAAGATTTGGAAGGCGTCCATCAAAATGGCGGTGAAGGTATCGGATTATACCGTACCGAGTTCCTTTATATGGGCAGAAATGACTTTCCTAGTGAAGAAGAACAATTCGAGGCATACAAAGCGGTGCTCGAAGGAATGGCAGGAAAACCTGTGGTCGTCCGCACACTTGATATTGGTGGAGACAAGGAACTTCCTTACTTGGAGCTTCCTAAGGAAATGAATCCTTTCCTTGGATACCGTGCGATTCGTCTTTGTCTAAATGAACAGGAGATATTCAGGACCCAGCTCCGTGCCCTTCTTCGTGCAAGCGTTCATGGAGATTTGAAAATCATGTTCCCGATGATAGCCACATTGGCTGAATTCCGCGAAGCGAAGGCCGTTATGGCTGAAGTGAGACAGGAATTGCTTGAAAGTGGTGTTCAAGTTGCTGAAAACATCGAAGTCGGCATTATGGTTGAGATTCCTTCAACTGCCGTCATGGCAGATGTTTTTGCCAAGGAGGTCGATTTCTTCAGCATCGGCACCAACGACTTGATCCAATATACGATGGCTGCCGATAGAATGAATGAGAGAGTATCTTATTTATATCAGCCATATAACCCAGCGATTTTACGTCTCGTAAAAATGGTCATCGACGCAGCTCATAAAGAAGGAAAATGGGCAGGAATGTGCGGAGAGATGGCTGGAGATGAAGTGGCCATCCCGATCCTGATCGGTCTTGGACTTGATGAATTTTCAATGAGTGCCACTTCGATTCTAAAAGCACGTTCGTTGATCAGCCAACTTTCGCTTGAAGATATGAAAAAACTATCTCAAGACGTTTTGGAGCTTGATACGAATGATAATGTGAAAGAAGCGGTTATCAATGCTTTGAAATGATAATTTAAAAAGTGAAAAATGGCACACCTTCCATGATACGTTAGGAGGGTGTGCTGATTTTCTCTCTTTCTTTATCCTTTTTTTACGAAAGGTGTTTATTGCAAAAAAGATCGGGGTATATATGAATCAAGCACAGTTGTTAGCTCTTTGTAGAGCAGCTGACATTCTCATTTCCCCCTTTGACGCCGGTTGGAATATCCAACCGGTCGTTTTTTTGAATTTTGAATGAATACATATAAGGATTCGAAAAAAAAACGTATGAAAATGATTATTCAGATTTTTCACTTTTCAATAATAACGATATAATGGAACTATATTTATATATTGAGGATGGAGGATATGAAATGGATTTAAAATTGGAACGGAAAAATGCGTTGATTTTAGCATCAAGTCAAGGATTGGGAAAAGCGATAGCTGCAGAGCTGGTTAAAGAAGGAGCAAATGTCATGCTTGCCAGCCGTGATGAACAAAAGCTCGCCGCCGTTCAAAAGGAATTATCTCCGCTTGGTGCCGGAAAGGTAGGATATGTGGTTGCGGATATAACGAATGCCGAAGCTATCAAAAGCTTGGTAAGCCAAACTGCACTTGAATTTGGGGGAATCGACATCCTGATCAATAATGCTGGAGGTCCTCCAGGGGGGAGCTTTACCGATTTCAATGATGAAGATTGGCAGCAGTCTTTCGAACTTAATCTACTAAGCTTCATCAGGACGATCCGCGAGAGTTTGCCACATCTAAAAAAACAGGGCGGTAAAATCGTTAATATCGCTTCTTCATCCATAAAGGAGCCAATTCCAGGATTGATATTATCGAATACATTCAGGACTGCAATTGTTGGATTGTCCAAGACGTTGGCATCGGAGTTGGCGCCAGACAAGATCTTGATCAATACAGTTGGTCCTGGCAGGATCGCGACGGACCGCATTCAGCACCTTGACAAAATGAATGCAGACAAACTAGGAGTCACCCAAGAGAAGATTACAGAACAATCCATTGGTAAAATCCCACTTGGACGTTATGGGGAACCCGAGGAATTCGCGAAGTTCGTTACATTCCTTGTTTCCGGTGCGAATACATATTTAACGGGCCAGTCTTATTTAGTTGATGGGGGATTGGTGAAATCCATTTAAGATTATCATGGAGCAAAATGATTTGGAGGAATTTGCAGTGACGCAATCGAAAGAAGCAATCGGATTCATCGGTTTAGGAGTAATGGGAAGAAGCATGGCGCGAAATCTGCTTCAAGCTGGATACGAGGTTCATGTGTATACAAGGACGAAAGAAAAGGCGGCAGAGTTGCTCTCTGAGGGAGCCAAATGGGCAGCAGCACCTAAGGAAATAGCACGGAAGGCTAATGTGATCATTTCCATGGTAGGATACCCTCATGATGTGGAAGAAATTTATCTCGGGGAAAACGGGCTTATCGAGAATGGGGTGGAAGGTACCTATCTAATCGATATGACTACCTCTACACCTTCTTTGGCCATGAAAATTGCACAGGAAGCCGAGATAAAAGGCATGGCGGCATTGGATGCACCCGTTTCCGGCGGCGATATCGGTGCACGTGATGCGAAGCTAACCATCATGGTCGGCGGGGAGCTTGACGCGTTCGAAGCATTAAAGCCCATTTTTGATAGTTTAGGCAGCAATGTTGTCCATCAAGGTCCTGCTGGATCTGGACAGCATACGAAAATGTGCAATCAAATTGCCATTGCTTCCAATATGATCGGAGTTACTGAAGCGATATCTTATGCGAAGAAGGCTGGCTTGGACCCAGACAAGGTCCTGCAAAGCATTTCCTCAGGCTCTGCCGGGAGCTGGTCGCTATCCAATTTGGTGCCACGTATGGTCAAAGGGGATTTTGAACCAGGCTTTTATATCAAGCATTTTATAAAAGATATGAAGATTGCCCTGGATGAAGCGGAAAGGATGGGAATGGACGCACCGGGATTAAGCTTAAGTAAATCCCTCTATGAAGAGCTTGCGGAAGCTGGCGAGGAGAATAGCGGTACGCAAGCATTATATAAACACTATAATTAAGTGCTAGCTTTTCTTTTTCATGAATAAGCTGATAGCGACAGCCTTTACAAAGAGGAGTGATCGTTATGGGCGAATTCGATGACATTCACATGAAATTCCAGGAATTAGAGGATGGTCGATATATTGTCAGGATTGAAGGTTTTAAGCGCGAAAAAACGGTTCATCAAACAAAGCCCATTCGCTGGGATTTGAAATTAATGAATGAAAGTCCATTAATCCTGCCGGTCAAGTTCAGTCATATTGAAACGAATGCCGGTTTTCAGATTCTGATGCGTGAATTGAAAAATTTAGGCTTTTCCAAGCCGCGTTCTGCAAAGGAATTTGAAGAAGTGATGGCTGATTTGCTTGGATCGATTGTCGAGGTGAGCTTGACGACGACAAATAAGGAAGAGGGATATCGGGAGTTGCGTTTTTTGCGGAGATTGTATTAATCAAGGTATTGCCTACGCGGGGACACCTTCACGAGCCTGAGATCCGGTAATGAAAATGATCGGTTTTCGCAGTCCAAACAAGATGCCAAAAAGCTCCAGAGACCATCAGGCTCTGGAGCTTTAATTTTACATTTAAAAAAGCTGGGCGGACGGATGAACCACGATCAAGCCCGATTCATCCGAGTGCTAGGACGAATAAATGGGTGGGAAGGACGAATAAATCCCGTTTCAGGACGAATTAATGCGTGGGAAGGACGAATTGTACCCGTTCCAGGACGAATAAAAGCCATTTAAGACAAACAATTAAAGCTTCGCAGGAGATTTCATCGTTTCCTTCATCAGATTTAATTATGCCCGCTTCTAAGATTTACTGTTAAGCTAAAAAAGTTTCTATACGGTCCAAAGCCTTCTCCAGTGTATCCATGGAATACGCATAAGATAACCTAAAATACCCTTCACCGAGTGGAGAGAAGGCATCTCCAGGGACTACAGCCACCTTTTCCTGTTTGACAAGACTGAGGCAAAACTCAAGGGAAGAGGGGTACCCTTCAGGAAGTTTAATGAAAAAGTAAAAGGCCCCATCCGGTTTCACTATATCCAACTTCATCGATTGCAATCGGCTGTATACGTATTCCCTTCTCCTCGCATATTCTTCCTTCATCGGAATGGCATCCTCCTTGCCTGCTGTCAAGGCCGCCAATGCCGCCTTCTGCGATATGGAAGCGGCGCAGGTCACATTATATTGATGGACCTTCAAGATATGCTTAGAGATGGCCAGAGGGGCAAACAGAAGCCCGATCCTCCAACCGGTCATGGAATGGGACTTGGACAGGCCATTCAAGACGATGGTTTGTTCCTTGAGGAATGTGGCGATCGATACATGCTCCTGATCAAATACGAGTTCACTGTATATCTCATCGGCTAATATGAATATATCCTTGCCCCGTACAAGTTCGGCAATGTCTTGCAGCTCATCGGCAGACAAAGTGACTCCAGTCGGGTTCGATGGATAGGGCAATACGATGCAGCGGGTCTGATCAGTTATGTACTTTTCAATGATATCCGCAGTGAGGCGAAATCCATTTTGGGTTGTATCGGCATAGACCGGTGTTGCGCCGCACATTTTGATGATAGGTTCATATCCTGGGTATACCGGTCCTGGCAGGATTACTTCATTTCCAGGAGTCAGGATCGTCCGAAATGTAATGTCAATGCCTTCGCTGGCACCTGAAGTGACGATGACTTCATTCGCCGGATCGTAGGATAGCTTGTATTTATCCCATACATATTCAGATGCAGCTTCCCGTAATTCCAAATAACCGGCATTGTGGGTGTAAACCGTATGATCCTGATCGATGGCTTGTTTTGCCGCTTCTTTAATATGCATTGGAGTGGGGAAATCAGGCTGACCTATCGTTAAAGATATGGTGCCTTCGATATCAGCGACCATGTTGTAGAACTTGCGGATTCCTGATATCTGAACGTCTTTTACTAAAGGGTTAACTAAGTGTTCCATCTATGAATATCCTCCCTTTTCATACTTCATGAAATGATGTACGATGTTTGACTGGTTCATTCTATCTTATCATTTAGTTTGGATGGGGATAAATACTTTTTGCGATTCATGAATTAAAGGTATAATGAAAAATAAGAAAAACGTTGAGGGCTGATACATATGATAAGAACTTGCGCAATAACGTCCAATCATGAAGTGAATTTTAATTTAAAGCTAACCGAATTGAATGATCCGGATATACAGTGGTATTGGGTGGATTTTTCCAATCCGACAAATAAGGAAATCGAGCTATTATCCAAGCATTTTCACTTTCATCCGCTGGCAATAGAAGACTGCCTAGATGACTTTAATCAACGTCCCAAGATGGATTTTTATGAAAACTATCAATTTCTTGTGATACATGCTCTGAAGCAAAAGGTATTCACGGCAGTTGAGTTGGACATGTTCGTCGGGGAAAAATGGATTGTCACTTTTCATAAGGAAGATATGCCAGAACTGGAAAAAGTATGGGGAGAAATACCGGCAAATAAAATGCTGAAGCAAGGACCATTTTTCTTGATGCACAGAATAATCGACAGGATCGTCGATGAGTTTTTCCCTCCCGTTTATAAAATGGAAAGCGATTTAGGGGTCATCGAGGACAATACGGACAATGAAACAATAAATGATTTGATGGATCAGCTATTCGATTTGCGCACGGATATGTCAAGGCTGCGGCGGACGATTTTACCGATGCGTGATTTATTGTACAGGATGATTTCTTCGGAGCGTTTGAATTATTTAAAAGATCAGCACCTATATTTCAATGACGTATATGATCATCTTTTGAAATTAACCGAGATGCTTGAATCTTATCGGGATTTCTCCTCCGATATCAGGGATAGTTACTTATCGGTCAACTCCAATAATATGAACTCGACAATGATGACCTTGACTGTCATCACGACGATATTCATGCCGCTGACCTTCATAGTTGGTGTATATGGAATGAATTTTGAAAACATGCCCGAATTGGCCTGGCATTATGGCTATTTCCTAATCCTTGGATTGATGGGCGGAATTGCCTTGATGATGTTTTTATACTTCGTTAAAAAAGGTTGGCTGAACCCAAGGAAAAAATCACGAAAGAACTAAAATCTCTGCTGATTCGTCATCCGATTGCACAAAGTTTAGCGAATTTGGACCTCGACCGTTTCATTCTACTGCAGACGCTCCAGTTCCAGGCGGCGGCAGCCGCTACAACTTGACTCCCATTCCTGGTCAGGTGTCCCGCACCCTAATGCAAGATTCCGAAACCTGCTTTTCTACAGTTTGTGGAGTTCAAGCAGGGCCCTTTTATCGTTAGACGCCAATGGAAACTCCCCTTCAGAATTCTTTTTTTATCGATACTCTAAACAAAAGCTATTATTAACCGAATTATTAGGTATGAGAGCTTGAATTAATGATAGATCCAGAATAGAAAAGCGGCTTTTTGCTGCTGCTCAAAAGGGCTGGTTTTATGAACGATAAAATGAAAAAGCAAGAGAAGGGCGAGATGAACCAATGGAAGCAAATAAAGGAATATTACTGGAAAGCGGTACGAATGAGCTGGAGATAGTGGAATTCGGCATCGGTAAGAATAAATTCGGCATTAACGTAATCAAGGTGAAGGAAATCATTAATCCTGTACCTATCACGGTCGTTCCCCATTCCCATGCAAATGTTGAGGGGATCATTGAACTTCGGGGAGAGGTGCTTCCAGTAGTGAATGTTGCTGATGCGCTAGGTTTCCCGCCTTCTGCAACTCCTGAACAGGACAAGTTCATTGTCGCGGAATTCAATCAGCAAAAAGTGGTCTTCCATGTACATACCGTGACACAGATACATCGTATTTCCTGGTCGCAAATCGAGAAGCCATCGGATATGTATCAAGGCCTTGAAAGCCAGATCATCGGAGTCATAAAGCTAAATAGTGAAATGCTGTTGTTACTGGATTTTGAAAAAATAGTGGTCGAAATCAATCCGGAATCAGGGATCAACATCCAACAGGTCAAGAAACTGGGTTCCCGACAAAATTCAGACAAGAGAATCCTGATTGCAGAAGATTCTCCATTACTAAGGAAGCTATTGTTTGATACATTGTCAGAAGCAGGTTTCAAGTACTTGGAGTTTTATGAAAATGGGCTTGATGCAATTGGTTATTTAGAGAGTTTGGTTGAATCGGGAAAAGCAGTGACGGAAGAAGTGCAAGTGGTGATAACCGATATTGAGATGCCCCAGATGGATGGCCATCACTTGACTAGGAGAATAAAGGAAAACAGTGAACTCTCCGTATTGCCGGTGATCATTTTTTCTTCGTTGATTACGGATAGCCTGCGTCATAAAGGGCAAATGGTTGGAGCGGATGCTCAAATCAGCAAACCAGAAATAGCGGAGCTTGTAAAATTAATAGACAGATTCGTTTTATAAGCACGAAAACGGGCCGGAGGCATCACCTCACGGCCCGTTCGTTTTATCCCGAATTATTCAATCCTTAATACTTGGAGCCTTTTCCTAAAAAGGAGGATGGGAATGGATTGTGAAAAGGCTGCTTGACCGCTCCCCGGCCGTAAGCCTTTTTCTCGGTTGCGAGGTTAGGTTGTTTGTCACCTGCTTGTCCAACATAAGATTGCAGGATTAGTTTTGCCTTGGATAAGGACAAAGCGGCTTTAGGGTTTCGTATGGATGCTGCCCGGCTGCCGAGGTGGGGGAGTTTTTTCAAATCTTCCTTCGTGGGAGGCAAATGAAAAACATACGATCCGCATTCGACAATGACGTCGGATTGCTGCGCTGCAAAGCGGGGGTTATCGGAAAAATGCAGGCCAATCTTTTTCGCTTTGCCTTCTTGCATAAGTTTACTTAATGCGAGCCGTTTTAAATGATATAGACTTTTTGGCTCCAACGCGGTCTTCGCATGCTTGTTAACGATAAACACGGCTTGGGCAAGGGAGTTGATCGAAAACTCTTCCCCTTCAGAATGTCCTTTCGTTTCGTTCATTATGGAAACTCCTTTTCTTAATAAGGTTAGAAGGAATGATGCATCTGCCCTTCAATAAATACCTGTATTTATATTGAGATAATAAAGAGGCGGTGCCACTTGGGCTCATGACCAAATAAAAATGATGCATGTACAATTTTAGAACTGGACAAATTTTACCAACACTTTACCATCTATGCATTTCATATTATACCACTTCAAAATGGATAAGGAAGTAAATTTCAAATTGACGTCGATTGGGCAAAGAAAAAGAAGACGTTCAATGACGCCTTCTGATAAATTCTTATTGAGTGTATATGTTGATATTTTCAGAAACTCCAGCCTGTGCCTGTGCACCGAATTGTTGAAGGGGGTAACCCTGAAAACCTTGATAAGCAGGATAAGGAGGGTAAGCATAAGCTGGCGGGTAAGGTGGGTAGGGGGGAGGATACGGCGGATAGGCTGGTGGACGGTTATTGAATAACAATGGTCCCACTGCCAATCCCGCTACAAAAGCAACTGGTGCTAATAGAGGAAAGAAAGGAAAGAATCGCTCGTCATCCCAATATTCAGGTCCAGAATCATTCCCATATCCATTCCTGTATTCATCCTGTAGCATGAAGGATTGAGGGTAGTAGTGGTAAGGCAAATACTGTGCTTGCATAATTGGCCTCCTTTCCTATAATTCCATACATAGTATGGATTTTTTTTAGAAAAGAGCCTGTTTCCCCTCAATCTGTTATAATGAATCTACTTATGAAAAAAACAGAGGTGTCTGCAATGGAATTCCTAAAAAGCGTTTTAGCAGTTGGTTTTGGCGGGGCAGCAGGCGCTTTGTTGCGTTATTGCGTAATTTTGGCGACCGCCCATTCCTTCCTTCCGTTGGGAACCCTCTTAATAAATATAGTAGGCAGCTTTTTACTCGGAACGATCAATGGTTATTTCGCCTCGAAAAAAAAGTCGCTCGTTTTTTTAACTTTGGGCAGCGGGTTTTGTGGCGGTTTCACGACCATGTCCACATTTTCACAGGAATCGGTTATTTTCCTGCAGACATCGGTGTTGTATGCAGGTGTGTATATGGGGGCCAGCGTTTCTTTAAGCTTGCTTGCCGGTTTTCTCGGACTGGGGCTTTTCAATGAACGAAGAGGTGAATGGAGATGAATCACGTTCTTTCAGTTTTTATCGGAGGTTTCTTTGGGTCAGCCACAAGATATGTTCTGCAGATGATTTTTAATAGGCTATTACCTTCCGGTTCGATACCCTTTAGTATTTTACTGATTAATCTGGTAGGTTCTTTCGGTTTAGGAATTGCATTCCCTCAGAAAGAAGCTTGGGATTCCTCCGTTCAAGTTTTCCTGACAATAGGTTTCCTGGGGGCGTTCACGACCTTTTCCACATTCAGTATGGAAACGATCGAACTCATAAGAAAATACCGTTATATAGATAGCCTCATCTATATAACGGTATCGATTTTAGGCTGTATCGGCGCCTTCTTAAGTGGATATTTGATATATGTATAACATACATGATGATTAACGATGTGACTGGTAAAAAAAAACTAAGTTTTCTCATTTATATATCTAATGCTATAATTCATAAAGAATACATTGGCAACAACAAGTCATTCTGTCGCACAGGTTTTGTTAATAAGTCTGGCGGCTTTCCCCTGTGTTCTTTTTCTATCCCTTTTCGACCTTGAACTCGTAAACCGTAATTTCAGGTCGCGAAAGGAAACGGTAGGGTAGCCGGGTGGTACCAAGCCCTCTGTTGACATGTAACGTCAATGAATCGAGTTCATATGTGCCTTCCCGATACTTTTCAGCGAACGGAGGAGTGACAAGCGCCCCGGCGAATGGAATCTGGACTTGACCTCCATGACTGTGGCCGCTTATTTGATATTGGATGTTGTAGGTACGTGATGTATCGGCCAAATCAGGGGCGTGCGAGAGCATGATCGTGAAAACTTCACCTGGAATCCCTGCAAGGGCTTTTTCAAAATCCGGTTTCCCCAGCATGGCATCATCGACCCCGGCTATGAAAATTTCTTCACCCGACAATAAGGAAAGTTTGGCGGAAGTATTTTGCAGCATGGTAAAATGGGATTGTTTCATGATATTGCTGTAAATCGTTGAGCCGTATCCGCCATGATCATGGTTACCGTAGATGCTGAATTTTCCAAGCGGAGCTTTGAGTTGATTCAACACAGAGGGTATTTCCTTCTGCGCCTTGTATTCATTAGGGTGGTCCATTAAATCTCCGGTGAAGAAAATAACATCAGGGTTCAGTTGATTGATCTTATTGACAACTGATTGTAGATCCTTAAGCTGAAATTGGAAGCCTAAATGCGTATCACTGAATTGAATCATCCTCATGCCATCAAATCCTCTTGGGAGCAGAGGGTGGCTGATGACCTTATACTTGGTTTCTAACCATTTTGGCTCCAAATTATGAGCATAATAGTTTCCGCCGATGCCAAAACCGGTTATGGCAGCCAGTGTACCAAAGCTCTTTTTTAAAAAAGTTCTTCTGGATATGGGTTTATTCAAATTAATCAACCTATCTGATTTAAAAATGTTACTTCCTCATACTAACAAACAATATACAAAATATGAAGAAAATATCTTCGAAGCGCATATGAAAAAATGTAACCCTATACGGTTTGAAATTGAACATCTATACGGAGGTAACAAGATGACCGAACCATTGTTTATAACACTGATTATACTTCTATGCGCAATTGCGCTTTTTATACAAGGGAAATTTCGCGCGGATTTAATTGCGCTTAGTGCACTTTCCGTACTCGGTCTCCTGGGGATACTTACGTTGGATGAGCTTATCGCAGGTTTTGCCAATCAAGTGGTGATCATGCTGGCTGGGCTATTTATCGTCGGTGCAGGCCTCTTGAATACAGGTATTGTCGAAAAGGCAGGAAATAGGCTATTGGGTCTATGCGGGGGAAGTGAGTGGAAATCCCTGCTTATCGTCATGCTGACGGCAGGGGTATTAAGTGCGTTTTTAAGTGGAGCGGGCATTGTATCCATTTTGCTGCCGCTCGTTATGAGCATGGCTTTACAACAAAAAACAAGCCCGACAAGATATTTATTGCCTCTTGCCTATGCAAGCAGTATTGGCGGGCTATTGACACTTACTGGTACACCGTCCAATATGATCATTGCTGATGTCCTGCAGGAAAACGGATTGGGGACATTGTCATATTTTGACTTTACACCGATTGGCTTAATTGCATTTGCAGCCGGCTTATTCTTCATGCTGACACTGGGGCGTCTGCTGCTGCCGGAAAAAACGATTGCGGCCAATAATAGTGTCAAGGGATTGTCGGCAGGCGAACTTGCCGGTATGTACAAGGTGTATGACAGATTGCACTATCTGCATATACCCCCGACATCGGATATTGTTGGAGAAAGGCTGTCAGACTTACAGCTTCCGATTCAATATGAATTGACACTAATTGAAATTCAGCGGAAGCCGAAGGATAAGCAATTGCCGCTTTTGCAAAGGCAGCTTACCATTTCGGCCAGGGCGGATGAGGTGCTTCACCCTGACGATATCATATTGGTGTTCGGCGAAGAAGAAGCTGTTGAGAGATTGGCGCTAAACTATGAACTGGAATTCAAACATTTCAATACGGAACAAATAAAAAAACATTTCCTCAGCAGCAGATTTGGTTTGACGGAAATATTGATTGTACCTAATTCCGATTATGAAAATCAAACATTGATCGATGTCCATTTCCGTGAGAAATATCAATGTAATGTGCTGGCAATCAATCGGAATGGTGAATATATTCAAGCGGATGTCGGTACGGAACGTCTGAAACCGGGTGATGCCATCCTGATACATGGTGAATGGGAGAACATTGAGAGGATTTCGACGGATTTGCAGGACGTCATCGTTATCGGGAGTACTTCGGAGGATGGCGCGCATGTCTACTCCAAAGTCAAAGCTTGGATTTCCTTAGGTATCACGGCATTGATGGTTTTTCTTTTGTCGTTGGAGTCGATACCACCTGTGCTTGCAATATTGACGGCAGCCTTGCTGATGGTCATTACTGGCTGTGTGCGATCGATGGAAGATGCTTACCAAAAGATTAACTGGGAGCCTATACTTTTGATTGCTGCGATGTTCGGTATAGCGGAGGCGTTGAATAATACGGGTGGGGTGAGAATGATTAGTGATTGGCTGGCCGTGTTATTCAGCAATATCGGTCCACATGGCATTCTGGCAGTGTTTTACCTCTTGACGTTGATCCTGAGTCAATTCATCCCATATGGGGCGGCTGTCGTAATCATGACACCCATTGCGCTAACATCATCCGTCAATCAAGGGATCGACCCGATTCCTGTTTTCATATGCCTAGCTGTTGCCGGGAGTTTGGCATTATCCACACCGAGGGTGGCTACTACCAATGCACTGGTCATGACGGCAGGGGATTACAAATATAAGGATTTTATCATGATTGGAATTTCGATACAGATATTCATCGGTGTCATAATGGTTATCACGATTCCATGGATTTTCCCTTTTTGATGGGATATGAGGCATTGTCTAGTTATGGACAATGCCTTTATTATGAATATAGGGAAAAGGCAAAAGCAGAATGAAATTGGGTTGAAATGGGATTTAACTTATGGAAATGAAATTATTTATTATCAATATTAGAAACTAATGGTATAATTTTTGCATATTGGTGTTTTCGTAATTAGGGGGAAGATGCATCTTGGATACAGAAAAAATATTAAAAAATTTAGACAGGGTGACACCATTCTTTCAACCGATTTTCAGTGCAGATCAACATCAGGTAATCGGATATGAAATTTTAGGGCGTTATGAGGAGCAATCGGAATATAAAAGCCTGGGCACATTCTTTCACGATTCTTCAGTGCCTAAAGAGTATAGGGTGGAAGTGGATAATTACGTACTTGAGATAGCCTTGGAAAGAATAAAAGATTATGGTGAGGATTTTCTGATTTTCATTAATAGAGACCCGAATTTGCTCATGCTCGATCATGGCGAAGAATTCATGGAAATCTTGCATCGTCATTTTCAGCCTGAGGAAATGCATAGGGTTGTATTAGAGTTATCAGATACGATCAGCCCGGAAAATTTTGCCCCTCTACAGCATGTTCTTGCTTATTTTAAAACATACGGAATAAAAATAGCTTTCGATCATTTAGGTAAAGATACGCAATTGGACCAAATTGCACAAATTTCTCCGAATATTTTAAAAGTTAACTTGGATCAGCTTCGGATTTCAGGTGGGGATGCTTATCAGGTCATCTTGTTTTCCCTTAGCATGCTTGCGCGTAAAATCGGTGCCAATTTATTATTTGAGAGCATTGAATCTGAATATCAGCTCCGCTTTGCTTGGAAGAACGGGGGACGGTATTATCAAGGGTTCTTTTTAGCCAAGCCCGAAGGCGAGTTCATCAATAAAGATTTACTTCGTGAAAAATTCCATCAGGAATGTCAGTCGTTCATTTCGCTTGAAACGAAGAAGCTGGAAGCCGTATATCAAAAGACCTTGCAATTTAACGAGTATATGCACACCTTCTTAAAGCAGCAAAAGCGAGTTGGGTCTCATGAAGAATTTCTCGGGGTGATGGCAGAAAAGTTGGATTCCATATGTTTCCGATTATACATTTGTGATGAAGAAGGCTATCAAAAGTCACCTAATATCCTCCAAAAGGACGGGCAGTGGATTGCTCAGCCAAGTTATCTCAATAAAAATTGGAGCTGGAGACCTTATTTCCTTGAAAACATCGTAAAGATGCGCAATGAGAAAAAGGGGATATTATCTGATTTATATAGTGATATCGAAACTGGGGAAACGATCAGGACCTTTTCTTATCCCCTTAATAATAAGGAATACATTTTCTTTGATCTTTCCTATAGTTATTTGTATGAAAATGATGCCCTTTTATAGAAACGATTCATGTATATAAAAGCTTGATATGTGTAACCATAAGCAAAATGATGCGCTTGGAGGAGACATATTTTGAGCACGTACATCTGGATTCTACTCATAGTCGTTACAGTCATGGCGTTATATTTGCTTTATTATACATATTCTGTAGCCAGGGCACAGAAAGTGAAAGCAAGATATGATTCGACAATCGATGATACAGTTAAAGAGCATCCTTATTTAAAGAATCCAATATTCGTTTCTCTTATTGTTGGAACGGTTTTGGTTGCCGGTTTTATTTTCTACTATGCTTTTCGATAGTTATAAGAAGAAGATTTCAATCACTTGAAATCTTCTTCTTTATGTTAAAGGGAAATTGTGGACTCCTTGTCAATTTGTAGTTTCGCTTTGCCCTGGGCGGGTATTGAAAGAACATAGGCAATAATCAGTCGGAACCAATTGGAAATTTTATAATGAGGAGATGATAGGGATGAGTAAATTTGTAGTTGCATGTCTTGCCAGTATCCTTCTTTTTTTAGGCGGAGGGTTCACAGCATCGGCAGAGGGCTTACATAGGGAAGAAGCACTTAACTTAGTAAAGGATGCCTTGGAGAATCAAGGATCGATAAGCGAGGAAGTACGCACGAAAGAAGCGATTAATGCCAAGCTCCAAAAACATTTTACAGATGATTTCATCAAGAAGTTTGTGCAAGCGAATGTAGTGGAAGCCGAAGGTGGGTATACTGCATTTGGATCTGACTTCGCCCCTTATTATATTCCGTTCTTCAGCTACGATGAAAATACAGAAGTTGTGTACGGGACTAACGGTGAGGTCATTTATGTGCAAGAGGAGTTCCCGGACACAGAGGACGGACCGGTATCAAGCGGGAAACATGTTGAATCAGTTACATTGATAAAAGAAAATGACGTTTGGAAGGTAAAGGATGTAAAATTTGAAGGTGAAAAATCGAAATAGGCGTTGAAAAAGTCTGGGATGGGATACCCCCCAGACTTTTTTTTATATATTCAGTTCCTTTTTAATTGCATCTAGTTCGAAGCCGATGATCGCCTTCCCATCGATGACAACCGTTGGTGTAGAGTAAGCTCCATATTTATTCGTTAATTCTTTGCGTGCATGTCCGTCTGCTTTAATATCTTTTTCCATATAAACGACATTATGATCATCAAAAAACATTTTCATGATTTTGCAGGGAGGGCAATCGGGTTGGGTATAAAGCGTGACATTTTTCATTTCATTCCTCCATGTATGCTCTAGGTAAGGTTTCCTCTTTCATTATAGGCAACGCCAAGCCATTTGGATAGAAAAATGGTTCAAAAACCAATCTACTTATTCTGCTCCTGCTTTAGCAGGTAGTCTATCAATCCCATGGAACTAACATTCAGATCCAGGGCTATGATATCAAAAACAGGATGATTCATGCTTATCCCCTTTTCCTCCAGATGAGCTGCCACTTCGGTGAAAAGATTTTTACTGGTCGCTGCGACTCGATCCTCTAAGTCATCGTATTCCATGAATGCCGATTTCGCGGTCTCGACAAAAATAGGCAGCCAGTACTGAAGTTGTCTATATACTTCTTTAGGGTTTTCAGAGACCCCGTAATGGCCGAAATATATTCGCTCCACGCCGACGCTTTCATACAATTCTGCTGCAGCCAGCATGGCTTCGGGGTTAAATTGATTTGGTGATGTGGAGGGTAAGTGAAATTCCAAACCTTCCTCATCGAGTTCGCGATAATAGATGCCAATCGTGTCACCAGAAAACATCCCTTTTGACATGGAATCGAAAATGCTCATATGATGGTTTGCATGGCCTGGGGTGTCATAAAAAGTCAGCGTGGAGTTAGCACCGGTTTTTAAGGTTTCCCGATCATGTTTACATATCATCCTTTCAGGGGGAATGGGCAGGATCGGATCGAAAAGCTTATTGAAGTCTTCCCCATAAACCGCTTTAGCGCCGGCTATCAAACGTGTTGGGTCTTCCAAATGCCGTACACCTTTTGGATGGACGATCACTTTCGCGTTGGGGCAATGTTGGATAAAAAGTCCGGCACCGCCTGCATGGTCCAAATGAATATGGGTAAGAATGATATATGTAACATCCTCGGGGGCTATATCAAGTTCAGCGAGCCCCTTGAGTAAGTGTGGGATGGAAGGACTGGCGGAAGTTTCTACTAAAGTGATATCCGTATCGGCAATTACATATGTTCCCGTTCGATTTCTTCTATCCAGATCAAAACCATCAATTAAAGAAATGCGATAACCAAGTTCACTAATGTTTTGCAATCGAATCTACCTCCAGAAAATTTTTCATGTACAAAATCCATTCCTTATTTTATGCTGATAATAGTGCCATGTAAAGAATGAAGTTTTAAATTATTCTGAATTTATTTCAGCGTGGCTACTGGATAGAAAAGTATGGTATAGTGAAACCTATCGAAAAGGTTTTATTCAGAAAGGAGAGGGAGTATGTCTCAATTACAGGGCATCCTTACCAGATTGAAAAGTCTTCAAGAGCAAGCGAAGGAATCTGAATCTGCTCAACGTTTTTTTGAAATAGATGGTGTGAAAAAGTGCCAGGTTACATATTTCAGCAAAACAGAAATGTTCGAGCTTGAAGTATACAGTGATAAAGGGAAATCATCGAAATATCAATTCGATAATATCGATATGATTACCATTGAAATCTTTGATCTTCTTCAATCTTAAAAAAACAAGTAAAAGCTGACCTCCATTTTGGATAGGCTTTCAGGCCGTAGACAAACTCGGGTAATAATGGAGTTTGTCTACGGTTTTTTGTTTTTTGCTAGTGGTCGTTGAAAACGAAGGATTTTCGTTGCCATAAGTTTTTGTTGTTTTGTACGATGAGCGTTTCATTTCTCTGCAGGTGCCTAGCTTTCCAGAGGGCGGTCGGGGAGCCTCCTCGGCTTTCAGCCTGCGGGGTCTCAAGTAGACACGCATTTCCTGCAGGAGTCTCGCACCTTCCGTTTCATTCCACTCTGTGTGAAAACGAAGAGGGAATTTTCGTTGCCATAAGTTTTTGTTGTTTTGTACGACGAGCGTTACATTTCTCTGCAGGTGCCTAGCTTTCCAGAGGGCGGTCGGGGAGCGTCCTCGGCTTTCAGCCTGTGCGGTCTCCCTTAGACACGCATTTCCCGCAGGAGTCTCGCACTTTCCGTTTCATTCCACTCTGTGTGAAAACGAAGAGGGGATTTTCGTTGCCATAAGTTTTTGTTGTTTTGTACGACGAGCGTTTCATTTCTCTGCAGATGCCTAGCTTTCCAGAGGGTGGTCGGGGAGCGTCCTCGGCTTTCAGCCTGTGCGGTCTCCCTTAGACCGCATTTCCCGCAGGAGTGTCGTGCCTTCCGTTTCATTCCACTCTGTGTGAAAACGAAGAGGGAATTTTCGTTGCCTATAGTTTTTGTTGTTTTGTACGACGAGCGTTTCATTGCACTTCAGGCGCTCCCTTTCCGCGGGCGGTCCTTGAGCCTCCTCGGCTTTCAGCCTGCGGGGTCTCAAGTAGACACGCATTTCCTGCAGGAGTCTCGCACCTTCCGTTTCATTCCACTCTGTGTGAAAACGAAAATTGAACGCCATTGCCTATAGTTTTGTTGATTTGTCATCTTGCGTGAAGACAAAGAGGGAATCCCCCGATTGTCCATATATAGCTGGAGAGAAAAGGTACAAAAAGCATGTGAAAAGGCGATTTTTATGAGAACCTGCCTTAAATTCGATGCAAAGCCCAAACTCTCGAGTAAAAGCATTAAACTGACAAAAGCTGACTTTCGTTTAGAAAAGGAGTTTTATTATAGAAGCGAGTCCTTTTCACTTTTTGAATGAAGAAGTGATTTTATCGACATCTTATTAATTGGAGGGATGTATATGAAAAATCCAATCGTAATTTGCCCTGCTTGCGGCGAGGAACGGGAAATGGAAAATGTATTGACGGCACAATCCAACCAAAATGTAATTTATCAATGCCCTGAATGCGGTTACAAAAAGGTTAACATTAAAACAAGTAAGGGCTAAGGATTGTAAACGAAAATCCTGCAGTTTGGGATTTTATTGCACTGGGAATGAGCCTTTTCAGCTTACATATGTTAAACTAAAAGGAGAGCTGTATATAAAAACATATGGTAAGGGGTTTTAACATGATCGGTACTCATGATGGGGATTTATTGGAATCCAGCGTTAAAGATTTGATGATTTCTTCTGAACGCGTGGCCCACGTGCAGGTAACCAATAATTTAGAACATGCACTACTGGTATTGACAAAGAGCGGTTATACGGCCATTCCTGTGTTAGATCCGATGTATAAGCTGCATGGTTTGATTAGCACACCAGTCATTCTTGATTCAATCTTGGGGCTGGAACGAATTGAATTCGATAATCTTGAGAATAAAAAAGTTTCAGAAATAATGAATATAGACATACCTCGCCTGCATATTGAAGATACACTGACCAAGGGTGTGGAATTGTTAATAGATCATCCATTTGTTTGTGTAGAAAATGATGAACATGTATTTGAAGGAATCTTAACGAGAAGGGCAATACTGAAAAAAGTATTTAAACAAAATTCACCTGAATAAATGCTTCGGCTGCACATTATGGTTACCTTCGAAACTCGCCAATTGGCGAGTTTTCCTGTTTCTACCGATATACTTCGAGTTGGGTTCATCAATACATATTGGAGAGGATGCGAAAATGAAAACAGCGAGTCTTTCAAAAAAACAGGATGAAAAATTGAAACGTCCCTTCATATTGCTGGCCATCATGCTGGCCATGTTCATGAACGCCATTGAAGGGACCATCGTATCAACGGCAATGCCGGCCATTGTCAGTGATTTAGGTGGCTTTTCCTTATACAGCTGGGTGTTTTCAGGTTATTTGTTAATGAATGCCGTGACCGTCTTGATTTATGGAAAGCTATCCGATATCCTCGGAAGAAAACCGGTTTTATTATTTGGAATTGCTATATTTTTAATTGGCTCATTTCTTTGTGGCTTTGCCAATAGTATGACTGAACTTATCATTTACCGGTTTATTCAAGGTTTTGGCGCTGGGGCTGTAGCTCCTGTAGCTTCAACGATCATTGGGGATATCTATAAAAATGACGAGCGGGCACGTGTTCAAGGGTATCTATCGAGTGTATGGGGCATTTCGGCGGTCATGGGACCGGCGCTTGGAGGCTTGCTTGTTGAAAACCTAACCTGGAAGCTTGTGTTCTGGGTGAATATCCCTCTTGGCATTTTATCTTTTATCGGAATATGGTTTTTCCTTCATGAAAATATCGAAAAGAAAAAACGGGATATCGATTACTTGGGAGCTTCCTTATTGACCCTGTCCATCTCCACTCTCATGCTGGTCCTTGTAGAAGGTGGAAATTGGTCATGGGCTTCGGCTCCGATCATTTCATTGGCATTGGTGGCACTGCTTGCCTTCATCTTGTTCATCCTCCAGGAAAAGCGGGCAGCCGAACCAATGATGCCCTTTGAAATCTGGCAGGAGCGCTCCATCTTGATTGCTAATCTTGTATCGCTTACGACAGGGGTCATGATGATCGGTTTGTCGAGCTTCCTTCCGACATTCGTTCAAGGTGTAATGGAACGTTCGCCAACGGTGGCCGGTTTTACCTTGACTGCCATGTCGATTGGCTGGCCGATTGCATCCATGGTTTCAGGTCGGCTCTTAATGAAGATTGGATTTAAATCGACTTCTCTCCTAGGTGGATGTTCCTTGATTATCGGAAGCTTGATCCTGGTCTGGATGAAGCCTGAAGCAGGCCCTCTCCTGGCAGCGATTGGCTCTTTCTTCGTCGGGGTGGGAATGGGGCTGACTTCCACTTCATTCATTGTCGTCATCCAGAAGACGGTCAGCTGGGAACGGCGTGGAATTGCTACAGCATCCAATATGTTCATGCGTAATTTAGGCAATACGGTAGGAGCTGCCTTGCTTGGAGGAGTCATGAATACCAAACTTCACTCCTATATAAGCGAACATGAACCTGCAGGGACGGAAGTGACGATCGATACCGCCAATAAATTATTGAACAGTGAAGAAAGGGAAATGCTTCCTGATACTGTCGTGAAGGTTCTGCAGGAAGGTCTCACATTGTCGCTGCACACGATTTATCTCATTGTCCTCGCTTTTTCTATAGTTAGCTTCATTTTGCTTACGAGACTAACGAAGAATAAATAGGCCTAATAGCTAAAGGCAGTCTCATTCATGAGGTTGCCTTTACTTAGGGAGGGGCCAACGCGGATGATCAATCGAGATGAACTCAGCTGTCTCACAGAGATGTTCTGGGCGACAAGAACGTCTAGCTGGGAACCGCTTGTAAAATAAAGTAAATATCCGTCCGATGTTACCTGCAAGGAAGACGGTGATGCTTGAAGCTGTTAAGCTTATGAACGTTTGGAATCTAGTGAAGGCGAGGGATTGAAGGTACGTGGTGCCATTGGTTGCCCATCCTGGACCGAACACTGATCCCGAATCCGGTTTGGGCTTCTTGTGGAAATTCATCACCAAGGAAATCGTCAAGAGACTGATGGCATAAGTGCATCATCTTTTCAGAAAAAGAATTGGCAAAAAGGCCGCCAACCAAGGCTAATACGAAAAGAAAACATAATGGGGAAAATGCTGAGCTTATGACTTGGTGAATCGGGAAACCTATTCAAGGAGGATAGGAGTGCCAATAAGGCCTTCTCTGCATGCTAAAATGACTTCGAAGGAGGCTTGCAAAACGGATGACCAGCAATAAAATGATCGGTAGCGGAAATCACTCCGTTTCTTTTCCCTTGTATTATAAGCGGACTTTGTTGATAATTACATGTAAATAATTTAAATCATCGTGATAAGAATTAATTATCAAGAGGTTGGTGTGTATGTCATTTTCAGAATTTCATCTATTATCCGTACTAGCTCAAGAAATGAATATGAGAAAAGCGGCTGAGCGCTTGTTTGTTTCGCAACCGGCTTTATCTCAGCGTTTACAATCAATAGAAAAGGATTGGGGCTCGAAACTGTTCCTCCGTTCACAAAAAGGACTTTCAATGACGCCTGCAGGAGAAGCGGTGATACGATTGGCAAATGAGGTGATCGAAAAAGAAGAGAAGGTAAGGGAAAGCATCCAGGCAATGGATCATGAAGTATATGGCACTTTAAAAATAGCCTGCGCCTCGATCGTCGGCCAAAATTGGCTGCCTCAAGTCTTGAAGAAGTTTGTCCAAAAATACCCATATGCCAAAATTTCGCTAATCACAGGCTGGAGCAGTGAGATTTTAAAATCTTTATATGAGGGCCAAGTGCATGTTGGCATCATCAGGGGAGCACCTGATTGGAAAGGGATCAAACAGCACTTATTTACCGATATGCTCTATTTGGTGGATACTGAAATGAAGGAATTGAATCAAGTGTTCGAAACGGATCGGCCATTCATTCAGTTTAAAAGTGATTCCAATTATTATCAGGAAATTCAGGACTGGTGGCATCGCCAATTTAAAACGACCCCAAAAAATACAATAGTCGTCGACCAAATTGAAACATGTAAGCAAATGGTGTTCAATGGCATAGGATATGCCATTTTGCCAGCCATTACGTTACATGACAAAGATACGAATGTGTTCAAGATCCCGCTTTTGGATGGGCATAACCATTCGATTGAAAGAGATACCTGGCTTTGCGGATATGAATCCGCTTTTCAGCTAAAGCAGGTGCAAGCATTCACGGAAGTGGTAAAGGAACATATTCGCGAACAAGGCATGATATGAATCCGCTAAAGAACATGTAAGATGGGTGAGTTTAATAAAATCGAGTGACATTCAACTTGTCTTGCCAGCAGTTGTCTGGTAAATTTAAGACGAGTATTGATACATAATTAGGAGGTTTTAACCGGAATGAATAAAATGGATGCAAATGAAATCATTTCTTTTATCTCAAATAGTAAGAAGTCCACACCAGTCAAGGTTTATGTCAAAGGGGATTTAGAAGGCATCGACTTTGGTGCAACTTCCAAAACCTTCATTACAGGGAATACAGGAGTCGTATTCGGCGAATGGTCTGAAGTGGAAGATGCAATTAAAGCGGCTGATACGAAAATCGAGGATTATGTAGTCGAAAATGATCGCCGTAATTCTGCCATTCCTTTATTGGATCTAAAAGGCATCAAAGCCCGTATCGAGCCTGGTGCGATAATCCGTGATCAAGTGTCGATCGGGGACAATGCGGTCATCATGATGGGGGCTTCAATCAATATTGGCTCCGTCATAGGCGAGGGTACGATGATTGACATGAATGCGATTCTTGGCGGTCGGGCTACCGTTGGGAAAAACTGCCATGTCGGTGCAGGGGCTGTATTGGCAGGCGTCATCGAGCCTCCTTCTGCACAACCGGTCATATTGGAAGACGATGTATTGATTGGAGCCAATGCGGTCGTTCTTGAAGGCGTTAAAATCGGAGAGGGTTCAGTTGTAGCGGCTGGCGCTGTCGTAACGAAAGATGTTCCTCCATACTCTGTTGCTGCTGGAATCCCGGCAAAGGTCATCAAGCAAATCGATGAAAAAACGAAATCCAAAACAGAGATTATGCAAGAGCTTCGCCAGCTTTAATTTTTTTAAGAGAATATTGTCTAAAGCGTGGATAATTTTATCCACGCTTTCTGTATAGGGAGGAAAATCATGTGAATATATATCCTTTTGCCGAGATCCGGCGTGAATTGCACCAAATTCCGGAAATTGGATTCAAAGAATTCAAGACCCACCAATACTTAATGGATTACATATTGGGTTTACCCCCTGAGCGAATGGAAATAAAAACTTGGAAAACCGGGATATTCGTCAAGGTGAAGGGAAGGGACCCTCGGAAAATGATTGGCTACAGAGCTGATATAGATGGACTGCCGATCAAAGAAGAGACAGGCTTGCCTTTCGCCTCGACGCATGAGGAGCATATGCATGCATGCGGTCATGATTTCCATATGAGCATCGCTTTGGGTCTATTGACCCATTTCAGCAATAACCCAATCGATGATGATCTACTATTCATTTTTCAGCCAGCGGAAGAAGGGCCAGGCGGTGCGGAGCCAATGCTGAAATCGGATGCGATGTTAAAATGGAAACCGGACATCATTCTTGCCTTGCATATTGCCCCAGAATATCCAGTAGGGACGATTGCCGTTAAGGAAGGGCTTTTATTTGCCAATACATCCGAATTATTCATCGATTTGAAAGGGAAGGGCGGACATGCAGCGTACCCTCATGAAACGAGGGACATGGTCATCGCTGCCTGCTCGCTTGTCGGACAGTTACAAACGATCGTTTCCCGAAATGTCAATCCGCTTGATTCAGCCGTCATTACAGTTGGCAAAATCACCGGAGGCACGGTGCAAAATGTTATAGCCGAGACTGCGCGTCTAGAAGGCACAATACGCACGCTTAATCCAGAAACGATGATTAAGGTCAAGTCGAGGATAAAAGCGCTTGTAGAGGGCTTGGAAGTTGGTTATGAATGCCTTGCAGAGATAGATTATGGCGCCATGTACCATCAAGTATATAATGATGAGCGATTGACCAAGGAATTCATGGAGTTCACTGAGGCGGCAGCTGAGGTTCATTTGCATTGCTGTACGGAAGCGATGACTGGTGAGGATTTTGGTTATATGCTAAAAGAGATTCCTGGTTTCATGTTTTGGCTAGGTGTTTCATCCGAATTCGGGTTGCATCATTCCAAGTTGAATCCTGATGAAAAGGCAATCGAAATTGCGATCAATCATGTTGCCAATTATATAACGTATAAAGGGAACGAAGCTTAAAGTTCATATGGAACACAGAGTAATGATGTTGGAGGGTTTATAGTGAAAAAAGAATTTGCTGTGATTGGTCTAGGGCGTTTTGGCGGCAGTATAGTAAAAACATTGGCGGAAGAAGGATTGGGAGTGCTCGCCATCGATGCCGATGAAGATCGAGTGAATGAATTTGCAAGGATCGCCTCACATGCCGTAGTTGGAGATACGACAGATGAAAATGTGCTGAGAAATTTAGGGATTCGTAATTTCGATCATGTCATTGTAGCCATTGGCGAGAATATTCAGGCGAGTATATTGACGACTCTCATGCTGAAGGAGCTGGGAGTCGGGAATGTTACGGTAAAAGCGCAAAATGATTATCATGAGAAGGTACTTCGGAAAATCGGCGCTGATTATGTTGTGCATCCCGAACGTGACATGGGGAGGAGAATTGCCCATAATATCGTTTCCAATAATATTCTTGATTATTTGGAGCTGTCCGATGAACATTCCATCGTCGAAATAGTTGCAAGCCAAAAGATGAACGGAAACTCCATATTCGACCTTGATATCCGTGCCCACTATGGACTGAATATCGTCGCGATAAAACGGGGGAATGAAATCAACGTCTCCCCGCAGGCAAACGATATGATCCATAAGGGTGATATATTGATCGTTATCGGTGCTGATTCAGATATCAATCGTTTTGAAAAGAAAATCGTGGAATGAAAAAGGGCTGGGCTTAATCATCCGGCCTGACTCTAAGGAAGAACAAAAACCCCAGCCGTTTAATGGCTGGGGTTATTATTGTTTATTGTACCTCCATGATGATCGGTAGGATCATCGGACGGCGCTTAGTCTTTTCATAAAGGAATGGAGACAATGTATCAGTAATTTCATTTTTAATCTCGGACCATTGTGTAGTCTTGCGATCCATCACTTTATTCAAATGCTTAGTAATCAAGGATTGGGCATCGCTGATCAGGTCGCCTGATTCCCTCATGTATACAAACCCGCGAGAGATGATGTCAGGACCCGAAGCAATCTTGAATTCTTTCATATTGATGCTGACAACGACAACGACAAGACCTTCTTCAGACAGGATTCGACGATCGCGCAAAACGATGTTACCGATATCTCCTATGCCGCTACCATCGATGTAAACCGAACCTGAAGGGATTTTACCAGCGATTTGTGCTGTATTTTCACTTAAGGAAAGCACTTCGCCGTTATCCATGATAAAGCAGTTTTCCTCTGGAACCCCGCAGTCGACTGCATGGCGGGCATGAAGTTTTTGCATCCGGTATTCACCATGAATCGGCATGAAGAATTTTGGCTTGATTAAACGCAGCATTAGCTTTTGTTCCTGTTGTCCGCCATGACCTGATGTATGGATATCGCTCAATGGGCCTGAAATGACTTCTGCACCTGCGCGATATAATTGATTAATCGTTCTGGAAACACTGATCGTGTTGCCAGGAATAGGTGAAGAAGAAAATACGACCGTATCACCAGGGATGATTTGGATTTGACGATGTGTTCCATTGGCAATCCTCGAAAGGGCTGCCATAGGTTCACCTTGACTCCCTGTACAAAGGATGGTCACTTTGTTCGCAGGCATGCGATTTAGTTGCTGTACATCAATGAATGTATCTTTCGGTGCCACGATATAGCCAAGGTCTTGGCCTATTGATATGGCGGAATCCATGCTGCGGCCAAAAACGGCAATTTTACGGCCATTTGCAACTGCTGCCTCCACCACTTGCTGAAGCCGGTGAATGTTTGATGCGAATGTTGCAAAAATGATCCTGCCGTCAACCTTACGGAAAATGTCCTGAATGGTATCACCGACACGGCTTTCGGACATCGTGAAATTCTGGACCTCACTATTCGTGCTATCCGACAGTAAGCACAATACACCTTCTTTACCAATTTCAGCCATCTTGGTCAAGTTGGCCGGTTCACCAACTGGAGTGAAGTCGAATTTGAAGTCACCAGTATGGACAATTTGTCCAGGTGGCGTCTTAACAACGATTCCATAGGAATCAGGAATACTGTGGGTTGTCCGGAAGAAGGAGACGGAAGTCTTCCTGAACTTAATCACTTCATCCTCACTGATTTCAATCATCGTCGTCTGGCGTAACAGGCCGTGTTCTTCCAATTTATTGCGAAGCAAGCCAAGTGCCAGCTTCCCGCCGTATACAGGGACGTTCACTTTTCTAAGTAAATATGGAATCCCGCCAATATGGTCTTCATGGCCGTGGGTGATGAAGACACCTTTAATTTTATCTACATTTTTCTCTAAATAGCTGTAGTCTGGAATCACATAGTCAATACCGAGAAGTTCATCTTCCGGAAATTTAATCCCAGCATCAATGACGATGATCTCATCTTGAAACTGAACTGCATATGTGTTCTTACCGATTTCGCCTAAACCGCCCAGGGCGAATACAGCTGTTTGATCATTTTTTACGAATTTCATAAATTATAGCTCCAATACTTTGTAATCTTCATTTTGTTTTTCATAGTCTAAATACGCTCCGGTTACCGGTAGTACGATTTCCACGTTATAAGGTTCTTTTTTTAACTTTAGACGAACGTCACGAACGGATTCACCTTCGACAAACATTGTTTTAGTATTTTCCCTGATGGGAACCTCTGATATGGTTACTTGATAGTATACCTTAAAAACCATTTTAATCTCTCCTCACTTGTATGCATTGCTTTTTTCATTATATATAAAAACAACAATTTTTACATGTTTTTCAACATCATGTAAAAATAAACCCAGCTCCGCCATGAAAACGGAAGGGGTTTTGCTGAACTAAATATACTAATGTCTGACAAAGTATATAAAAATAGATCACCGATTCGTTTAGTCCTCTATCCTCTATCCTATCCGTTTTTACTAGGTGTAAAACTTAAATTGGCAAAGAAAGTTTTGGACAGCTCGTTTTCTGGCGAATTCAGCTTATCTCAATTACTGAAAATCATAAACGTTTCCTTCCTTTTAAAAAAACCGGCTCATATCCAAAACGAAATATGTATAGTAACCACTGGCCGGAACTTTACCAATGGAAAGAATGCTTAACAAGAACTTTACAACAAGGAAGAAGCCCTCCGCAAGTTTTTGAAGGGCTGTCCGAAAAAAATTCGCAAATGGATGACGGCCATGACAAGACATGAATGGCAAATCATGCGATGGATTTTTTTCTTAAAAGATCATTCCACTGTTTTACAAGCTTTTTACGAAGCTTTTTTAACATGGCGATCACACTCCCTTAGTTATTATTGTATAGGATTATTCAATAATGTAAATATGTCTTTACAAGTACTTGGTTCATTTTTGAAAAAAAAGGCTCATATAACAGGTAACTGTATTTTGAGAGGCGAATAGGGAGAAATGGTGAATGGAGTAAGGAGTGATGAACTCTTAACGATAGTATATGCACACTTTTGAATAAAAAACGTGACTTATAGTGGAATTTGGCAGAGTTACTTGACTTATCTTGATGACAATTATTAAATGGGTACATATTAGTAATGGACAAATCGAAAGAATTGGAAGTGAATGATTAGTGAAAATCGTATTTTTTGATATTGATGGAACATTGTTGGATCACGAAAAAAAGTTACCGGCCTCAACGAAAAAAGCCATTAAGCAACTGCAGGACAGCGGGGTGTTCGTTGCGATTGCAACAGGAAGGGCACCATTCATGTTTGAATCCTTGAGGGAAGAGCTGGGCATCGATACATTTGTAAGCTTCAATGGCCAATATGTTGTGTTTGAAGGGAAAGTCGTGTATAAAAACCCACTAAGTACATCTGAGGTAAGGAAACTTCATGAACATGCTGAAAAAAATGAAATTCCTATCGTCTTCATGAATGGAGAAACGATGAAATCAAGTGTTCCTCATCATACCAGAGTCGAAGAAGCGTTAAGCACCTTGAAATTCCCTCACCCTGAGCATGTGGCCGATTTTTATGAGGATCACGAAATATATCAGGCATTATTATTTTGTACGGAAGATGAAGAAGGAAATTATATTGGGAAATATGATGACTTCCATTTCATTAGATGGCATACATATTCAACGGACGTACTCCCATTTGGAGGTTCAAAAGCAGAAGGCATAAAAATATTAATGGAAAAAGTCGGGTTTGCCCTCGAAGATGTCTATGCTTTTGGAGATGGGTTAAATGATATTGAAATGCTTAAAGTGGCGGGCTATGGCGTGGCAATGGGAAATGCCGGGCAACTTGTGAAGCAGGAAGCTGACTTTGTAACGAAAGATGTCGATGAGGATGGCATATATTTCGGTTTGAAGGAACTTGAACTCATATAAAAATAAAAACTCCCGTCGGCCCAACAGGCGGGAGTTTTTCATGAATGGGTCACCGTTCCACCGCTATTGAATTATCTGGCACGGCATAAGGGTCTTCCTGGCTGATATGATCATAAAACATGATTCCGTTCAGATGGTCGATTTCATGTTGGAAGCAAATGGCCGGAATGCCCTTCAGCCGGAGTTGGATCGATTTTCCTTCCAAGTCCGTACCTACAACCGTTATTCGAGCATAACGTGGTACATAGCCGGAAACAGTCCTGTTAACGGAAAGGCATCCTTCTCCGCTTATCAAATAAGCCTTCTCCACGGAATGACTTAGGAGCTTAGGATTGAAAAGCGCATAGCTGTAAAGTTTATCATCCTTATCTTTCAAATGAACCGCTATCATCCTTTTAGAAACGTTCACCTGTGGAGCGGCCAAGCCGATTCCTGCCCGTAACCCATATAGAGAGGCGATATCCGGTTCCTGGCTGTTTTGGACATATTCCATCAAGCTGGCTAAAAGCTGCTTATCAGCGTCCGATGCAGGAAGTGGGACCTCCACTGCGACTTTCCTTAATATAGGGTCGTCTTCTTTAACAAAATCATCCATAGTAAGCATCGTTTTTTCACCCCCATAAAAATTGTTAATGATATGTATAGGGTTATTTTAACAAAAAACGTGCCGAAAGTTAATGGAATGGTTAGAACAATTAAAGAGAATGGGAAAGGGAAAGGATCCGTGGATAAATCCCCTTCCCATCCGTTGTTTTTTATATACGTGTTAAGGTCGATTGAAAAAAGTACATCTTTTTTTGTGATTTAGGGTAACTAGATAACATATTCGGGTAAAGGTAATAGTAATTATCTGTTTAGCATAAGCAAGCGCCGACGATGATGAGCAGGATGAAAAGGACGATGATTAGGGCAAAGCCGCTTCCAAAGCCGCAGCCCCCACCACCGCCACCACATTGCTCACCATAACCATAGCTGGGTGCAGCTGAAACTGGATAACAACATTCCTGGTTGTAACCTCCATACATAATTTCATACCTCCGTATTTGTATTGGTTTTACATGATGACCACTCTGATTTGAAACGGTCAATACAGCCTATGCAGTATGGCTTAAAGGGTGTAGGCTAACGCCCAGTAATGAAAAAATCCTGTTACGAATATGAATGGTACGAGTGTCTGCTGCTTTAACGGAAATCAAAGAATTATAAATCTTCGAAGAAATATCAGAAGGAGCTGTGTATATTGAAGCGTTTTGGCGCAATTGTTATTTTACTTTTTTCCACTTTACTGATCATGGCCGGTTGTTTTAATGGATCACCGGAGGAAAAAGTCCACAAAATTTTAGAAAAAACGGCAGATAAGGAAAGTGAATTCAATCAACATCAGGAGCCGCTTAATAACTTGGAGAAAAAAGAACAAGAACAGTACGAAAAAATCATAAAGCTTGGAATGGATGATTATAAACAAATCGTGGAAATTTCAGATGAAGCAACCAAGAATCTTGACCAACGGGAAGAAATAATCGATAAGGAACAAAGCAGTATGCAATCCTCAAAAGAAGAATTTGATAAGATAGATGTACAAATCGGCAAAATAGAGGATGAAAAGGTTAAAAAAGAAGCGACTGAAATGAAAAAAGTCATGGCTGAACGATATGACACCTATGACAAATTATATGAAGCCTACCAGGAAAGCCTTGCTTATGATCGTGAGTTATATGAGCTGTTTAAAAAAGAAGATTTGAAAATGGATGAATTACAAGGTCAAATCAAGAAAATCAATACCTCTTATGAAAAAGTATTGAAAACTAATAAGCAATTTAACGCGTTAACGGAAAAATCCAATCAAAAAAAAGAAAGTTTTTATGACAGTTCAGGCATAGAAAAGGCTGATTCTACAAAAGAATAAATATTGATGGGCTGTGATTTTAACTCACAGCTCCTTTTTTGTAGATCAACCTATATCCGTTCCTGCGGAAATTCCGGGATCACTATTCGAGCAAACTGAATAGTGAAAAAATCAATACCTGTACTAAAAGAAATCAAATGCGGAAAATCTAACAGCAGATTGAGATGAAAGCGTTTGAATATTTTTTCGGAATATTCCCTCAATTATCAATAATGCCTTTAGTTCAAGGGATTTTCGAATCGCTTGGATGCGTGAGTCAATGCAAATGATATCCTTTGGCATACGTGAATTGAAAGATGGGACAATTTTAATGGAACAGTTATAAAACCAAAACTAGTACAGAGGCACAAATTCCATGTTGGGTGTTCTATAGGTTTAAAATATTTAGCGACTTCAAGACATTGACTGTTACTAAATCACCTTGTAAATTTATATTTAGATATCCCTTGTATCATTTTCCTTGATTTTTTTTATGGTACAGATTAAGATTGAAGCATATTAAGCGTATCCACGTTTGAGGGATTGGTCTTAAGGGAAAAATAATTCAATGGATTGTTGAAGAAGCTAAAAAGCAAACTATCTTTGCTTTGTAGAAGAATAATCACAAACCTTTTTAATGAAAGGATGAGGTGCCAAATGGCTCAAAAAACGAAACAAGCTAAAATTAATGTTCAGGATCAGCTTAAGAAAGTGGAAGAACAATTTGAAACTTTTCAAATCATAAACGAAGAGGGAGAAGTCGTTAATGAAGCGGCAATGCCTGATCTAAGTGATGACCAGTTGCAAGAATTGATGCGTCGTATGGTTTATACACGTATTTTGGATCAACGTTCAATCTCATTGAATCGCCAAGGACGGTTAGGGTTCTATGCACCGACTGCCGGTCAAGAGGCTTCTCAAATCGCGTCCCAATATGCATTGGAGAAAGAGGATTTCATTCTTCCAGGCTATCGTGATGTTCCGCAAATCGTTTGGCATGGCCTGCCATTATGGCAAGCGTTCTTATTCTCCCGCGGACATTTCAAAGGTAATCAAATTCCTGAGGATGTTAATGTCATTTCACCGCAAATCATTATCGGGGCTCAATATATTCAAGCGGCTGGCGTAGCGCTTGGACTGAAAAAACGCGGTAAAAAAGCGGTAGCGATCACTTATACAGGTGATGGCGGTACTTCACAAGGTGACTTCTATGAAGGAATCAACTTTGCGGGTGCATTTAAAGCGCCGGCTATCTTCATCGTGCAAAATAACCGTTTCGCGATCTCAACTCCAGTTGATTTGCAATCTGCGGCGAAAACATTAGCACAAAAGGGTGTGGCTGCAGGTATTCCGGGTATTCAAGTTGATGGGATGGATGCATTGGCCGTTTATACTGCCGTTAAGGAAGCGCGTGAACGTGCAATTAATGGCGAGGGCCCTACACTGATCGAAACATTGACGTACCGTTATGGACCACATACGATGGCTGGAGATGATCCGACACGCTACCGTACTTCCGACATGGATAATGAGTGGGAACTGAAAGACCCATTGGTTCGTTTCCGTAAGTTCTTGGAAAGCAAAAATCTTTGGAATGAAGAATTAGAGAACGAAACGATAGAAAAAGCTAAAGAAGATATCAAAGAGGCAATCAAGAAGGCAGATGCAGAACCTAAGCAAAAAGTTACTGACCTTATTGAAAACATGTTCGAAGAAATGCCTTACAACCTAAAAGAACAATATGAAATTTATAAAGAGAAGGAGTCGAAGTAAGCCATGGCTCAATTGACGATGATCCAAGCAATTACAGAAGCATTACGTACAGAACTTAAAAATGACGAAAACGTACTCGTTTTTGGAGAAGATGTCGGTCTTAATGGTGGAGTATTCCGTGCAACCGAAAATCTTCAAAAAGAATTCGGCGAAGATCGTGTATTTGACACACCTCTTGCTGAATCTGGAATCGGTGGATTAGCGGTCGGTCTTTCTTTACAAGGTTTCCGTGCTGTTCCTGAAATTCAATTCTTCGGATTCATATATGAAGTAATGGACTCCGTAAGCGGTCAGCTTGCCCGTATGCGCTACCGTTCAGGCGGACGCTACAGTGCACCTGTTACGATTCGTTCACCATTCGGAGGCGGAGTGCATACTCCTGAAATGCATGCGGATAGTTTAGAAGGTTTAATGGCCCAGCAACCAGGTTTAAAAGTAGTCATCCCTTCAACGCCTTACGATGCAAAAGGCTTATTGATTTCAGCTATTCGCGACAACGATCCCGTCATTTTCCTAGAGCATATGAAATTGTACCGCTCGTTCCGTCAGGAAGTTCCTGAAGAAGAGTATACAATTCCGTTAGGAAAAGCGGATGTTAAAAGAGAAGGAACGGATTTATCCATTATAACTTACGGTGCGATGGTACAGGAATCCATCAAGGCAGCGGAAGAATTGGCCAAGGATGGTCATTCGGTTGAGGTTGTCGATTTAAGGACTGTATCTCCACTTGATATTGAAACAATCATTGGTTCTGTTGAAAAAACGGGACGCGCCATCGTTGTTCAAGAAGCACAAAAACAAGCTGGTATAGCGGCTAATGTTGTTGCAGAAATTAACGAACGTGCCATTTTGAGCTTGGATGCTCCTGTATTGAGAGTGGCAGCTGCCGATACGGTATTCCCGTTCTCTCAAGCTGAAACGGTATGGCTACCTAATTATAAAGACATTATGGAAACGGCGACTAAAGTCTTAAAGTTTTAACTTATCTTAAGTAATGCGAATGAAAGTGCTTGCTTGAGAAAGAATTAGCAATAATGAAATGCAAGATAAAGGACTTTATTCGAAGCACTAAGTATGATTTAATATAGGAGGTTGAACTCAGTGGCATTCCAATTTAGACTCCCAGATATCGGAGAAGGTATACACGAAGGTGAAATAGTGAAATGGTTTGTTAAACCAGGAGATAAGATTCAAGAGGATGACGTGCTTTGCGAGGTTCAAAACGATAAAGCCGTTGTAGAAATCCCATCACCTGTTGAAGGTACGGTGGAAGAAATTCTTGTTGAAGAAGGAACGGTTGCCGTTGTTGGTGATGTTCTTGTGAAATTCGACGCTCCAGGTTATGAAAACCTTCAGTTTAAAGGGGATCATGGAGACGAAGAGAAGGCCGAAAGCGATAAGGATACGGAGGCTCAGGTTCAAGCTACGGCTGAAGCTGGACAAGAAGTCAAGAAAGAGGCTGCTCCGGACCAAGCTAATAGTGCAGAAACGGGCGCGGGAGAACAACCACAGGTTGAGGTAGATCCTTCGCGACGTATCATCGCCATGCCTTCTGTTAGGAAATATGCACGCGAACAAGGGGTAAACATTCGTGAGGTTTCTGGTTCTGGGGATAACGGCCGTATCATGAAAGAGGACATCGATGCTTTCAAAAATGGCAAATCCGCTGCTCCACAGCAGCCAGTAGCTGAAAGTGAAGCTTCACAACAACAAAGTGAAAAGGAAACGACCGAAAAATCTAAAGTGTCAATTCCAGAAGGGCAATATCCTGAAACACGCGAGAAAATGAGCGGCATGAGAAAAGCGATCGCTAAAGCGATGGTTAAATCCAAGCAGACAGCTCCGCATGTAACATTGATGGATGAAATCGATGTGACGCTACTCGTCGCTCATCGCAAGAAATTCAAGGATGTTGCTGCTGCAAAAGGAATCAAGCTTACATTCCTTCCTTATGTTGTTAAAGCGTTAACAAGTGCATTGCGTGAATTCCCTATGCTTAACACATCATTTGATGATGAGGCTAGTGAGATTATCCATAAACACTATTACAATATCGGAATTGCGGCAGATACAGACAAAGGCTTGCTCGTTCCTGTTGTTAAAGATGCAGATCGTAAATCACCTTTTGCTATTTCACAAGAAATTAATGAATTAGCCACAAAAGCTCGTGATGGGAAATTGGCTCCTAACGAAATGAAGGGTGCTTCATGCTCAATCACGAATATCGGTTCCGCAGGCGGCCAATGGTTCACACCTGTAATCAATCACCCAGAAGTTGCCATTCTAGGTATTGGACGCATTGCCGAAAAAGCAATTGTACGCGACGGGGAAATTATCGCCGCTCCAGTTCTGGCATTATCACTGAGCTTTGATCACCGCATGATTGATGGAGCAACAGCTCAAAATGCATTGAATCATATCAAAAAGTTATTGAACGACCCAGAATTATTGTTAATGGAGGCGTAAATAATGGTTGTAGGAGATTTTCCAATCGAAACAGATACTTTAGTGATCGGTTCAGGCCCAGGGGGATATGTTGCAGCAATTCGTGCAGCACAGCTTGGACAGAAAGTAACGGTCGTTGAAAAAGGAACGATCGGCGGAGTTTGCTTGAATGTAGGCTGTATCCCATCCAAAGCTTTAATTTCAGCGGGACACCGTTTCCATGAAGCTCAGCATTCAGAAGACATGGGGATCTTTGCAGAAAAAGTTTCTGTTGATTTTTCTAAAGTACAAGCTTGGAAAGGTACTGTTGTAAAAAAATTAACAGGCGGCGTCAGCGGTCTGCTAAAAGGCAATAATGTGGAGGTCGTGACAGGCGAAGCGTATTTCGTTGATGAAAACAGCATCCGTGTTATGAATGAAGACTCAGCTCAAACATATACATTCAAAAACGCTATCATCGCAACTGGTTCATCGCCAATCGAGATTCCGTCATTTAAATATACGAAGCGCGTAATTAACTCGACTGGCGCCCTTGCTTTGGATGAAGTTCCAAAATCAATGGTGGTAATCGGCGGAGGCTACATTGGTACTGAGCTTGGCGGAGCATTCGCAAGCTTTGGCACTAAAGTGACCATCCTTGAAGGTACGGAAGAAATTCTTTCAGCTGGTTTTGAAAAGCAAATGGCAGCACTAGTTAAACGCAACCTCAAGAACAAAGGTGCTGAAATTGTTACAAAAGCAAATGCTAAAGGCGTGGAAGAAACTGAAACAGGCGTAACCGTTACTTATGAAGCAAAAGGCGAAGAGAAAAAAGTCGAAGCTGATTACGTATTGGTAACTGTGGGACGCCGTCCTAATACTGCCGAGATCGGTCTTGAGCAAGTCGGAATCAAAATGACGGACCGCGGTTTGATCGAAACGGATAAACAATGCCGTACAAGCGTAAAAAACATTTATGCGATCGGTGATATCGTTTCTGGACCTCAATTGGCTCATAAAGCTTCTTACGAAGGTAAGATTGCAGCTGAAGCCATTGCTGGACATTCATCAGAAATCGACTACCTTGCCATTCCGGCTGTTGTATTCTCAGAACCGGAACTTGCATCTGTCGGTTACAATGAAAAAGAAGCGAAGGAAGCTGGAATCGAAGCGCTTGCTTCCAAGTTCCCATTCGCTGCAAATGGACGCGCTCTTTCTTTAAACAATACAGATGGATTTGTGAAGCTAATCACTCGCAAAGAAGATGGATTGGTTATTGGAGCACAAATCGCAGGGCCAAACGCATCTGATATGATCGCTGAACTTGGCTTGGCTATCGAAGCGGGAATGACTGCAGAAGATATCGCGATGACGATCCATGCGCATCCAACTCTAGGGGAAATTACAATGGAAGCTGCTGAAGTGGCCCTTGGAACTCCTATTCATATCATTAAATAATTTAATCAATATTAGCGTGCTGCTTCATGCAGCACGCTTTTTTGATTGGATCGGTTCATGAAAAATGAAAGATGGTTCACCGATTTAAGATTTTCTTTATACTATTTAAATGAAAAGGACAAATTGGGCATATGCTATATAAAGGCTTTTTACTTTTTTACTCCAAAAGGTTTGAATATGGCAAAAGAGGATAAAAAATAAGATGAGCAATGTGCTGAACATGGAGTGATTGCTTTTTGACAATATTGGGCCTGGTTTATTCATTGGAAAATGGGGTGGATCACTTGAAAAACTATCTGGTAATCCTCTTTCAACTAATCGTATGGAGTGGCTATACACTGGTTGAATGGCTTTCTGTTAATGATCGGTTTGTCTTCAAGGTATTCATGTTTTTGGTTTTTTCATATTTAGCCATTTACATTGGTAAAATGATTTTGAAATCCAATAAGCGAACTATGCTTGTTACTGTGATAAGCTTATTATGCTATGGACTGTTACAAATCCTTTTAGAGACGTTAGTACCCGTTTATTGAATTTTTCAAGGCCGGCAAAGACACACGAAACCACGGAGGTATCATGATCAACAAAGTAGCAGTATTATTAGTATGTATATCCATTTCACTAATTGCCTGTAATGGCAAAGATTCGGATCACGCGGAAAAAGAACAGAAAAAAAGCATGGAAACGACAGCATCCGTCCAAGATGAAAGCCAGCCAGAGAAAAAAGAGCAGGAAGAAGCACCCAAAGCAAATACGGAGGAAAAGGTTAAGCCGGAATACAGGGTCAATAAAGATACGTGGTCATTTCAACCGATTGGGGATGCAGATCCAAAGGTTGTTCTGTTGACATTTGATGATGCTCCGGATAAATATTCCCTAGAGATTGCTAAAACCCTTCATCGGCTTAAGGTCCCGGCAATATTTTTCGTCAATGGTCATTTTCTTGAAAATGATGAAAATAAAGCGATGTTGAAGGAAATTCATGAACTGGGTTTTCCAATAGGTAACCATACATATTCCCATGTGAATTTAAAGGAATTAACGGAAAAGGAACAAGAGCGGGAAATCGTCAAATTGAATAATTTGGTTGAAGGCATTATAGGGGAACGCCCTAGGTTTTTCAGGGCGCCGTTTGGGTCGAATACCGATCATTCGAAAAAAATTGCCGAGGAAGAAAAAATGTTGGTCATGAATTGGACATACGGATATGATTGGGAAAAGGAATATCAGGATAAAAATGCATTAACAGAGATCATGTTGAATAGTCCTTATTTAGGAAATGGTGCGAACCTCCTTATGCATGACCGTAAATGGACGAGTGAAGCGATAGAGGATATTGTGAAAGGTTTTCAAAAGAAAGGCTATGAGATGCTTGATCCTGAATCGATTGAAACTCCTGCATGAGCTGATTATCAGCTTTTGCAGGTTTTTTCATTTCCTTGGATAATAGTACATTACCCGCTTATTAAAGAGATGGAGCTGTGCCTTTAATTTCTTTGCAAGGAACTTGCATAATTCATTTGCTTTGCCTTTGTCCCCGAAGGTTGCCGTTTCGGGAAGGGTGAACTGGATATAAGATTGGATCCGCTCAAGTCCGTCTTCATCCTTAATGACTTCCTTGTCTACTCCTATCAAGATCATGTGGTAACGATCTTCTTTGGCTTGGAGGTATATGACCTTATCTTTCATTCTTTCAGGAACCTTCATTTCATAAGGGAATGCTTTCTTATCGTAGTCCCAATCCAATTGCTTTCCGGTTTTTGCCGTGATCATTTGATAATAAGTCAGCAATTCTTTTACATCTTCTATGGTTACGGTCGCTTTAACTGACTCCGGAACAAGCTTGATATACGCATTTTCTGTCATTGCGATCCCCCTTAATCTCTAGGTTTTAACAATATATTAACATTTTTTGGTTGATTTATATACTTATCTATATGTATATTTAATGGTAAAATTACTTTTTACCTTTTTTGGTTAAGGTAGGGAGCCATAATCGATGTTCCTGCGAAGTTTTTGCCTAAAGGATGCCGTGTCCAATGGAAATGGGATTAAATGAAGGAAAAGATCCTTTTGTAACTGCCTTTGAATGAATGAACGGAAAAGTTAAATATGTTATACTTTTTTTGCTTGAAATTATAAATGTGTTATATTATAATTCATTTAAAGCGGTTACATTAGTGGAATGTTGCATACAATATAGAGGAAGGGGTTGTAAAAATGGGAACTATCGTATGTCAAACTTGCAATAGCACGATTGAACATTTTGAAGATGAAAAAGTAAGTGTACTTTATACACACAATCACAACTGCCAAAGCTGTGATACAGCTGCCTCTCAGAAATAATATGGAAAATCTTCGATAAGAATAATAGAATTCAAGAGTGCTTCAGGAGTTTGACTCTGAGGCATTTTTTTTTTTGAGAATCCAATCGGTATGCGTTTTAGAACTTAATATATATAAAAAAACCAGGGCGGACAACCGCTCTGGTCTGTGGATTCAATCAGTTTTTAATGATGCGTAAATATTTAATCTCTGGATCCTCTGGGCCTTGGACAGGCAGGCCGGCCTCGATATTCTTTTGGATATAACTGATATTATCTTCCGTAATCAGTTCACCAGGTATAAAGATCGGGATCCCCGGGGGATATACCATGATGAATTCTGCACTGATTTTTCCGACGGATTCCTCGATCGGAACCACCTCGGTTTCAGCATAAAAAGCCTCCCTTGGAGATAGGGCAAGCGGTGGTGTATCAGGAAGGAGAACTTCGATTTTTTCATGTTCAGCTGCCATTTCCTTAAACTCATCGGAAAGATCCTTAAGAGCAGCAATCAACAGGTCAGCTTCCGTTTTGGAGTCCCCAGGAGTGATCAAACAAAGGATATTATACAAATCGGAAAGTTCCACTTCGATATTATGCTTTTCACGAAGCCATTTTTCGACATCGTATCCGGTAATATTCAATTCCTTGATTGAAATGATCAACTTTGTAGGGTCATAACTAAAAGCAGCCTTACTTCCGAGAATTTCGCTTCCGACACAGTATAAATAAGGGATCTCATTTACGGCCTCCCTGATGTATCCTGCAAGATTGATGGCCTCATCGATCATTTGCCTTCCTACGGTCGCAAGCTGTCTTCTAGCCGTGTCCAGGGAAGCTAAAAGGATGTAGGAGGTTGATGTGGTAGTGAGCATGCTCAAAATCGCTTGAACCCGATTCGCAGATACCAATCCATCTCTCACATTTAAAATCGAACTTCCCGTAAGCGAACCTCCAAGTTTATGAACACTAGTTGCGGCCATATCAGCCCCGGCCTGCATGGCTGACATCGGAAGGTCTTCATGGAAGTGGATGTGGACTCCATGCGCTTCATCAACGAGAACAGGAATTTCGTAGGAATGAGCAATTTCGACGATTTTCTGCAAATCAGCTGAAATGCCGAAATAGGTAGGGTTGATTACAAGCAATCCTTTTGCATCACTATGCTCCTTTAACGTCTTTTCAACGGCCTCGATGGTGATTCCGTGTGAAATGCCTAAATCCTTATCTATTTCAGGATTGATGAAAACAGGAACCGCTCCCGAAAAGACAATCGCAGACATGACGGATTTATGTACGTTCCTTGGTACGATGATTTTATCCCCTGGACCGCAAACCGTCATCACCATCGTCATGATGGCTCCGCTTGTTCCTTGAACGGAAAAGAATGTGTGATCGGCCCCGAAAGCTCTGGCAGCTAAGTCCTGTGCTTGTTTAATGATCCCTTTCGGCTGATGGAGGTCATCAAGCGGGGCAATATTGATTAAATCTATGGATAGTGCATTTTCTCCAATGAATTCACGAAAATCGGCATCCATTCCTTTTCCTTTTTTATGACCGGGAATATGGAATTGAACGGGATTTTTTTTGGCATGCTGCAATAACGCAGAGTATAAGGGTGTTTCATTCTGTGACAATTCTTTGTGGCCCCTTTTCAATAGATTAGATACGGAATATGGGGGAGGATGACTCCCTTTCTATAAGAATCGGATGTGTATCCGATTTTGAAACAATACGAGTTAATCAGTACATGGAAAGACATAAAACAAATGAATTATAGCACGTCTTATTATAAATGCCTAGCATCAATTTACTTCGTAGCATGAAAAACCATTTTGTTCCTGGTGTGAATGGCAAGAATGAAAAGATGAAATTGAACAATGGATCTCATGTGAATATGATCGTTGCAGGATTTTATTTTATATAGGTGGAATGTGCGGAGTGTAAAAATTGAACGGGTAAACAATATTTGCCATAATGAAAATGTGCCTTCATATCATAGAAACCAGGCATGAAAAGGGAGTGGGGAGTTTGAATTGGAATACGCGTGTCACCGATTTGCTAGGAATACATTACCCGATTGTCCAAGGAGGTCTGGCTCATTTAGCTTATGCCGAACTGGCAGCGGCCGTCTCAAATGCAGGAGGACTAGGTCAAGTAACGGCGATGTCCTTGGACTGTCCAGAGCAATTGGTCGATGAAATCAGGAAAACGAAAGCATTGACGGATAAACCATTCGGGGTCAACTTTGCAATTGGGCAGCATGGAAGACCTTATGAACATATGCTTGAAGCAGCCTTGAAAGAAGACGTAGCAGCTGTTTCCGTGACGGGTGGCAACCCTGGGCCATTTATTGAATTTGTCAAGGACACTCCGGTGAAAAAGCTGGTGCTGGTTGCAGCGACAAGGCAGGCAGTGAAGGCGGAACAGCTTGGTGCAGATGCGGTAATGGTGGTTGGTCAGGAGGGCGGCGGACATTTGGGGCGTGAAGATATCGGAACCTCTGTTTTGATCCCTCAAGTCGTGGATTCCGTGAAGATACCGGTCATTGCCTCTGGTGGCTTTGGTGATGGACGCGGTTTGATGGCGGCGTTGGCACTTGGAGCAGAGGGGATCGAGATGGGAACCAGGTTCATTGCAGTGAAGGAATGTGTACACGCGCATGGAACATATAAAAATGCCTTGGTTTCCGGCACGGAAAATGATACCGTTATCATTAAGCGGTCCATCGGTGCACCAGCCCGGGTAATCGCAAATGGCTGGACGGATAAAATTCTTGAAATTGAAAAAGAAAACGGCGGCTATGAGCAATTGAAAGATTACATAAGTGGAAAGGCGAATCAGCGCTATATCCACGATGGTGTTGAAGAAGAAGGATACGCCTGGGCTGGGCAAGTGATGGGACTGATACATGATGTTCCGACGACGCTTGAGTTATTCAGCCGGATTATCGGTCAAGCTGAGGCAATTCGCTCGAAGTGGGCAGACTAACAGATGGATGGTCTCCCGGACAACAGGAAAAAACGATCTAGAAGGAGCGTGTTTAAGATATGGATTATCAATATCCCATGGACCTTGATTGGTCAACGGATGAAATCGTGGATGTCATTAAATTTTTTGAAGCGGTGGAAAAAGCTTATGAGAACAAAATCCAAAAGGAAGCTTTCATGAAGGCTTATCGAAGGTTCAAGGAAATTGTCCCCGGTAAGGCGGATGAAAAAAAATATACGGACGAGTTCGAGTCGGTCAGTACCTATTCCGCATATCAGGTCATAAAGAAGGCAAAGGGGCTCGATGAAGGCGACTGGGTTAAAATGAAATAATTATTTGAAAACTTTATTGACTTCCTGAAAAGATTGTTTTAACATAATAACCAAGAAAAAGATAAAGGCAGTGACGAAGAAGAGTACCTTAATGCAGTTCTGCAGAGAACCAGTGGTTGCTGAAAACTGGTGGACGAATTTAAGCGAATGGACTTCCGAGCCCCAAACCGAAACGGATGGACGGAGTAGGCTTTGGCGATTATCTCATCGTTAACGGAGATAGGCATGGGAAGATATGCCGTAAAGTGAGCTGAATTAGCTAATTAAGGTGGTACCACGGGTTCCTCGTCCTTTGGATGAGGGGCCTTTTTGCGTTTTTTTAAAATGATAATCAAAATAAATCTATGATTAAGAGTAGTAATCTTTTTAGATTCGTCACAGAGAGCCGGAATAGGTGGAAACCGGTACGATATTAAAGGATGAATGGACTTATGAGTGGTTTCTTGAAGGTAGTAGGGAAACCCGGCTTCCACCGTTAAAGGGTTTGGCAGGAAATTTGGATTTCCTGCTGGAGAGGGAAAAATGCTTCGTTTTTCCAACTTGAGGTGGCACCGCGGTATACCGTCCTCTGCAGACACATTTTGTGTTTGCAGGGGATTTTTTTATGGATTTTGAACCGATTGAGGCAGAAGCGTCGGCATATTAGGTTGAAATAGAGTTATAAATGTCTTGTTAAGAATATGGAGGGGATTTTCGATGAACGACTTGAATGAAAAAAAGATGCTTCGCTTCATGATGGAAACCATGGAAGGTGATATTCATACACCCATCGCCATATTTCAGAAATTAGATGGGCAACAAAGGTTTTTATTGGAGAGCTCTAATTCCCATCATGACAATGGGCGATACTCATACTTAGGTTCTAATCCGTATTTGGAGGTTACATCGCTTGCTGGCAACGTTATTGTAAAAGATCTTAAGACAGGTGGGGAAACGGAAAAGGACACTAACATCATTGAATTTCTGAAAAGTGAGTTGTTGGTGGAGACAAGGGGCGCCCCGGTAACTATTCCGCCATTTAATGGGGGAGCGATCGGGTATATGGGATATGATATCATCCGCCTATTTGAAAATATAGGCTCGGTGCCCCCTGACTCTCTGCAAATGCCGGATGCCCATTTTCTTTTTTTTAAGGAACTGTATATATTCGATCATGTGATACAGAAGATTCACTTGCTGACTGCTGAGGAAGACAGTGAAAAAAGCTTGTCGCAGATGAAGGAAACAATTAATAAAGCCAATATACCGTCAGAGGAAATATCGTCGGAATATTTGGAATTCGAATCGAATTTTACCCAAGAAGAATTCGAAAATATGGTGAGAGAAGTCAAAGAAGCGATCGTGGCAGGAGAGGTGTTTCAGGTGGTTTTATCGCAAAGGTTTAAAGCTGGATTCGGTGGGAAGCCTTTCGATGCATACCGCCGTCTGCGTCTAGCCAACCCCTCCCCTTATATGTTTTATATCGAATTTGGTGAGTATACGATCCTAGGATCTTCTCCAGAAAGCTTGATCAGTGTTTCATCAGGAATTGTCCATGTTAACCCGATTGCCGGCACACGTCCAAGAGGGAAAACGCATGAAGAAGATGAAGGCTTTGAAAGAAGCTTGTTGATGGATGAAAAGGAACTTGCTGAACATAGGATGCTTGTCGATTTAGGAAGAAATGATCTTGGAAGGGTATGTGAAATAGGATCAATTCACCTTACCGAGGAAATGGAAATTCAAAGATATCAGCATGTGATGCATATTGCTTCGAAGGTAAGCGGTAAGCTTAGAGAAGGGTTCACGAGTTTGGATGCACTTTCCGCCTGCCTTCCAGCAGGGACTGTATCGGGTGCCCCGAAGATTCGGGCGATGGAGCTGATCAATGATCTGGAGAATTGCAAACGCGGGATATATTCCGGCTCGATAGGATTCATGGGCTTCGGAGGGGATATGGATATGGCTTTAGCGATTCGGACGATGATCATTAAAGATGGCAACGCCTATGTACAGGCGGGTGCAGGAATCGTATATGATTCGGACCCAAAAACGGAATATGAGGAAACACAAAATAAAGCGCGTGCTCTAATGGAGGTACACAGAAAATGATTTTATTGATTGATAACTACGACTCGTTCACATACAACCTTTATCAATATATAGGGGAAGTGGAGAAAGACATCAACGTAAAAAGGAATGACGAAATAACCATAGCTGAAATCGAGGAAATGAATCCAATGGCAATTGTCATATCCCCGGGACCTGGACGGCCGGAAGATGCTGGTATCAGTATGGAAATCATCCGACATTTTCATAAGGAGATTCCGCTTTTGGGCATTTGTCTCGGGCATCAGGCCATTGGTGCAGCCTTTGGGGCAAACGTGATTGGGGCACAACATATCATGCACGGGAAAACCTCGGTCATCGAGCATGATGGATCTGGGGTATTCGTTAATCAGGATGTGCAATTTCCTGTCATGCGTTACCACTCCCTAGTAGTGGAAAGAGCAAGTTTGCCAAAAGAATTGATTGTCACGGCCGCAGCGGTGGATGATGGGGAGATCATGGCCTTGCAGCATGATGAGTTCCCCTTATACGGTCTGCAGTTCCACCCTGAATCCATCGGGACGAAAATCGGCAAGGAATTATTGCATGAATTTTATGGGATTGCCAGGTCCTTTCAATCAGAAAAGAATCAATCCATTTTATAAATTCAAAAAGACGACTGGGGGAGTTAGCGGTGAAGGAATATTTAGCAAAGTTAGCAGAGCGTCAAGCATTGACGGAAGATGAGATGAGCAGAGCGGCCCAAGCGTTATTTTCTAAAGATATCACCGAAAGCGAAATGGCGGCATTCATCATTGCCCTGAAAGCGAAAGGGGAAACGGCAGGTGAAATCGCAAGCCTTGTTAAAGTCATGAGAAAGGAAGCGAGGAGTGTCCAAACAAGCTCGCTTAATGTAATGGACAATTGCGGTACAGGGGGAGATGGGTCACAAAGCTTCAATATAAGTACGGCATCGGCCTTCGTGCTGGCTGGAGCAGGTGTCAAGGTTGCCAAACATGGCAACCGCAGCATTTCAAGCAGAACGGGCAGTGCGGATGTATTGGAAGAGCTGGGGGTCGATTTGTCCTTGGAGCCTGATATGTTAAAGGAGCTATTGGAGGAAAATGGGATAGCATTTCTGTTTGCTCCATCCGTCCATCCTAATATTGCACGGATCATGAAAGTGAGAAAAGAATTGAAAATCCCGACAATATTCAATCTAATCGGGCCATTGACGAATCCAGTTCAACTCGAAACCCAATTATTAGGGATCAACCGACGCGATATGCTCGAGCTTTTTGCGGAAGTGCTCCATAAATTAGGCAGAACACGTGCAATCGTGATAAATGGCGCTGGTTTCATGGATGAAGCAAGTCTTCAGGGAGAGAACTCACTCGTGCTGCTGGAACAAGGGGATATTATTCCGTTTACGCTCCACCCCGAAGAGGTGGATCTGCCTGTATACGATAACGATAGAATCAGAGGCGGCGATGCCAAACAGAATGCCGATATCATGATGCGCCTGCTGAAAGGGGAAAAAGGGGCATAC